>NZ_SOEJ01000001.1:0-1318067 GCF_004366495.1 Methylosinus sp. sav-2 | reverse complement strand
TGGCCGCGCTCCACGTCCTCGCGCTTGGTGCCGCGCAGCAGCGCGCCGATATTGTCGCCCGCCTCGCCCTGATCGAGCAGCTTGCGGAACATTTCGACGCCCGTCACCGTCGTCTTGATCGTCGGGCGGATGCCGACGACCTCGACTTCCTCGCCGACCTTGACAATGCCGCGCTCGACGCGGCCCGTCACCACCGTGCCGCGGCCCGAGATCGAGAACACGTCCTCGACCGGCATCAGGAAGGGCTGATCCTTCGGACGCTCCGGCTGCGGGATATATTCGTCGACCGTCTGCATCAGCTTCAGGATCGCGTCATGGCCGATCTCGGGCGTCTTGTTCTCGAGCGCCGCCAGGGCCGAGCCCTTGGTGATCGGAATATCGTCGCCGGGGAACTCGTATTTCGACAGCAGCTCGCGAACCTCGAGCTCGACGAGCTCGAGCAGTTCCGGATCGTCGACCATGTCGACCTTGTTCAGGAACACGACGAGCGCCGGCACGCCGACCTGGCGGGCGAGCAGGATGTGCTCGCGGGTCTGCGGCATCGGGCCGTCGGCGGCGGAGACGACGAGGATGGCGCCGTCCATCTGCGCGGCGCCGGTGATCATGTTCTTCACATAATCGGCGTGGCCGGGGCAGTCGACGTGAGCGTAATGGCGATTGGCGGTCTCATACTCGACGTGCGCCGTCGAGATGGTGATGCCGCGGGCGCGCTCTTCCGGGGCCTTGTCGATCTGGTCATAGGCCGTGAAGGTCGCGCCGCCCGTCTCGGCCAGAACCTTGGTGATCGCCGCCGTCAGCGACGTCTTGCCATGGTCCACGTGACCGATCGTGCCGATGTTGCAATGCGGCTTCGTGCGTGAGAATTTTTCCTTGGCCATGGCCACACTCCTTTAGAGACTGATTCCGCGACGTTGAGACGATCAGGCGTATTTCGCCTGAACCTTCTTCGACTCCGCCTCGGGGACCTGGTCGTAGTGGTCGAATTGCATCGTGTAGTTCGCGCGTCCCTGGGTGAAGGAACGCAGCTGATTGACATAGCCGAACATATTGGCGAGCGGCACCATCGCATCGACGACGACCGCATTGCCGCGCATGTCCTGACCCTGGATCTGCCCGCGCCGCGAGTTGATGTCGCCGATGACCGAGCCCGTATATTCCTCGGGCGTCACCACCTCGACCTTCATGATCGGCTCGAGCAGCACCGAGCCGCCCTTCTGCAGCGCGTCGCGGAAGGCGGCGCGCGAAGCGATTTCGAAGGCGAGCACCGACGAGTCGACGTCGTGGAAGCCGCCGTCGATCAGCGTCGCCTTGACATCGACGACCGGGAAGCCCGCGAGAATGCCGGATCCCATCACGCTGTTGATGCCCTTCTCGACGCCGGGGATATATTCCTTCGGCACCGAGCCGCCGACGATCTTCGACTCGAAGACATTGCCGGCGCCGGCTTCGTTCGGCTCGAAAATAATGATGACGCGGGCGAACTGGCCCGTGCCGCCGGTCTGCTTCTTATGCGTGTAGTCGATCTCGACGCGCTTCGTCAGCCGCTCGCGATAAGCGACCTGCGGCGCGCCGATATTGGCGTCGACCTTGTAGGTGCGCTTCAGAATATCGACCTTGATGTCGAGATGCAGCTCGCCCATTCCCTTCAGAATGGTCTGGCCGCTCTCCTGATCGGTCGAGACGCGGAAGGACGGGTCCTCGGCGGCGAGCTTCTGGAGCGCGATGCCGAGCTTCTCCTGATCGGCCTTCGACTTCGGCTCGATAGCGATCTCGATGACCGGCTCCGGGAACTCCATGCGCTCCAGAATCGCCGGCTTCAGCATGTCGCAGAGCGTGTCGCCGGTGCGGGTCTCCTTGAGGCCAGCGAGAGCGACGATGTCGCCCGCATAGGCTTCCTTGATGTCCTCGCGGTTATTGGCGTGCATCAGCAGCATGCGGCCGACGCGCTCTTTCTTGTCTTTGGTCGAGTTGAGCACAGTCGTGCCCGAGTCGATCTTGCCGGAATAGACGCGGCAGAAGGTGATGGTGCCGACGAAGGGGTCGTCCATGATCTTGAAGGCGAGCATGGAGAAAGGCTCGCTATCGGACGGATTGCGCACCAGCTCGTCGCCCGTGTTCATATCGACGCCCTTGATCGCCTCGCGATCGACGGGCGACGGCAGATAGTCGACAACGGCGTCGAGCAAAGGCTGCACGCCCTTGTTCTTGAAGGCCGAGCCGCAGAACACCGGATGGAAGGCGGTATAACGCACAGCCTTGCGGACGAGGCGCTTCAGCGTCTCTTCGCTCGGCTCCTGGCCGTCGAGATAGGCGGCCATGGCGTCGTCGTCGAGCTCGACCGCCGCCTCGATCAGCGTGGTGCGATACTCTTTCGCCTTTTCGACGAGATCGGCCGGGATCTCTTCGTCGTGATATTTCGCGCCGAGACCCTCGTCGTCCCAGACCACCGCCTTCATGCGGACCAGATCGACAATGCCCTTGAACAGATTCTCAGAGCCGATCGGCAGCTGCAGGCAGACCGGCTTGCCGCCGACCTTGGTGACAATATCGTCGACGCAGCGATAGAAATCGGCGCCGATCTTGTCCATCTTATTGACGAAGACGACGCGCGGAACCGCATATTTGTCGGCCTGACGCCACACGGTCTCGGTCTGCGGCTCGACGCCCTGATTGCCGTCGAGAACGCAGACGGCGCCGTCGAGCACGCGCAGCGAACGCTCCACCTCGATGGTGAAGTCGACGTGGCCGGGCGTGTCGATGATGTTCAGGCGCTTGCCGTTCCAGAAGGTCGTCGTCGCGGCGGAGGTGATCGTGATGCCGCGCTCTTGCTCCTGCTCCATCCAATCCATCGTCGCGGCGCCCTCATGCACCTCGCCGATCTTATGGCTCTTGCCGGAGTAATAGAGAATACGCTCCGTCGTCGTCGTCTTGCCCGCGTCGATGTGGGCCATGATGCCGAAGTTGCGATAGTCTTCGATGGGATGGCTACGGGGCATTTGAGATGTCCTCGATCAGAGGGCGACGAAAAGGGTTACCAGCGATAGTGCGAGAAGGCGCGGTTCGCTTCCGCCATGCGGTGCGTGTCCTCGCGCTTCTTCACCGCATTGCCGCGGTTGTTGGAGGCGTCGAGCAGCTCCGCCGAAAGACGATCGACCATCGTCTTGTCGTTGCGGGCGCGCGCCGCCGTGATGATCCAGCGGATCGCCAGCGCCTGACGGCGCTCGTTGCGAACCTCGACCGGCACCTGATAGGTGGCGCCGCCGACGCGCCGCGAGCGAACCTCGATGGCCGGCGCGACATTCTCGAGCGCCGATTTGAACACCTGCAGAGGATCGCTCTTGGCCTTGGCCTCGATGATGTCGAAGGCTCCGTAGACGATCGCCTCGGCGACCGACTTCTTGCCGTCGTACATGATCGAGTTCATGAACTTGGTGACGACGGAATCGCCGAACTTGGCGTCCTCGATGATTTCCCGCTTCTCGGCGCGATGGCGACGCGACATGTCTCTCGCTCCTTACTTCGGACGCTTCGCGCCGTATTTCGAACGGCGTTGCTTACGATCCTTGACGCCCTGCGTGTCGAGCACGCCGCGCAGAATGTGATAGCGGACGCCCGGAAGGTCCTTCACGCGGCCGCCGCGGATCATGACCACCGAGTGCTCCTGGAGGTTATGGCCCTCGCCGGGGATGTAGCCGATGACCTCGAAGCCATTGGTCAGGCGCACCTTGGCGACCTTACGGAGAGCCGAGTTCGGCTTCTTCGGCGTCGTCGTATAGACGCGCGTGCAGACGCCGCGCTTCTGGGGGCAGGCCCCGAGATGGCGGGACTTCTCGCGGTAGGTCTTCGGTTGCCGCGGCTTGCGGATCAACTGGCTGATCGTCGGCATTCCAGTTCCTTCGCTCCAGATCCTGAGCGCTCGTCCTCGCGCGCCCGGCGAATTGGCGAATAATAGATACCCCGCTCGCATTCGCTAGAACGCAAGCGAGCTGAGCGCCCTCGGCCCTCCGGCCCAAGGCGCTCCTCATGCAGAGGACCCCGTTTCCGGGGTCGTGCCTTCCTGGAGGACGCTCGCGCGCCCCATGATTACCAACTGCTTGGCAGTCTCAGGTGAGGCCGACAGCGTTTAAGTTCGAAGGGTTGCGAGCGCGGCGCTTGCAACGACGTGAACTTACTGCCTGTCGAAAGTGGGCGGAACCTAATGGCGCGTTACCGCCGCGTCAAGCGCAGATTGTGTCATGTAGAAGAAAATTAGTGGTTCGCGGAAATCGAGGCGAAAGCCGCGCCTTAGAGAGAACGCGAGCGCAGGCGCGCCCTATTCCCTCCGCGGAAAAGACCGGCTATCGCTGCGGCCACTCCCTTACGAGAAAGAGCCGCACGATGAAACTCCCCAACCAATTCTATCGCCCGCTCGCCATTGGCGCGCCGGCGCCCTTGCGCGAGCTTCCGGTGAAGGTCGAGCGGATGATCCATTTCGTCCCGCCCCATTTGGAGAAGCTGCGCGCCAAGGTGCCCGAGCTCGTCCGCCAAGTGGACGTTGTGCTCGGCAATCTCGAGGACGCCATTCCCGCCGACGCCAAGGAAGCCGCCCGCAAAGGCTTCATCGAGATGGCGAAGTCGACGGAGTTCGGCTCCACCGGCCTGTGGACGCGCATCAATTCACTGAACTCGCCTTGGATTCTCGACGATCTGATCGAGATCGTCGCCGCCGTCGGCAATAAGCTCGATGTGGTGATGTTGCCCAAGGTCGAAGGGCCGTGGGACATTCACTATCTCGATCAGCTGCTCGCGCAGCTCGAAGCCCGCAATGGCGTGACCAAGCCCATTCTCATTCACGCCATCCTCGAGACGGCCGAGGGCGTGAAGAATGTGGACGCCATCGCCGCAGCGAGCCCGCGCATGCATGGCATCAGCCTCGGCCCGGCCGATCTCGCCGCCTCGCGCGCGATGAAGACGACGCGCGTCGGCGGCGGCCATCCCGATTATCGCGTGCTCGCGGACGCCGATCCGGGCCAGGGCCTGCGCCCGTCCTATCAGCAGGATTTGTGGCACTACACCATCGCCAAGATGGTCGACGCCTGCGCCTCGGCGGGCATCAAGGCGTTTTATGGCCCGTTCGGCGATTTCTCCGATTCGCCGGCCTGTGAATCGCAGTTCCGCAACGCCTTCCTGCTCGGCTGCGCGGGCGCCTGGTCGCTGCATCCGACGCAGATCGCCATCGCCAAGCGCGTCTTCTCGCCCGATCCGGCGGAAGTGGCCTTCGCTCGCCGCGTGCTGGAGGCGATGCCGGACGGAACCGGCGCGGTGATGATCGACGGCCGCATGCAGGACGACGCCACCTGGAAGCAGTGCAAGGTCGTTGTCGATCTCGCCCGTCAGGTCGCCGCCAATGATCCTGATTATGCGGCGATCTACGGTTTCTGAGCCCTGCGCGCGGGCGGCCGGCCGCCCGCGCTTTACAGCGTTGACGCCAATGGCGGCGCTGCGCTACCGTTTCTATCGGTATGAAGCGTAACAGATGGCGTCGATCGATATGACGAGAGAATGTAGCGCCAAATTCACGATCGGGCAGGTCGTAAAGCACCGTCGCTATCCGTTTCGCGGCGTGATCTACGACGTCGATCCCGAATTCGCCAATACGGAAGAATGGTGGCTGTCCATTCCGGAGGAAGTCCGGCCGCGCAAGGATCAGCCCTTCTACCATTTATTCGCCGAGAATTCGGAGACGGAATACGTCGCCTATGTCTCGGAGCAGAATCTCCTGCCCGACAATTCCGGCGATCCGGTGCGCCATCCGCAGGTCGAGGAGACCTTCGAGCGCTCCTCCGACGGCTATTATCGCGTGAAGTCGGCCAAGCGGCACTGAGAGACGGCCGCTAGAGAGGCGTCGTTGCTCTGGATTCCCGGTCGGGCCTGCGGCCTGCCGGGCGTGACGGCGTCATCGCGATTTCGAACCCACTTCCGTCATTGCGAGCGAAGCGAAGCAATCCAGAGCCGCTGGGCGGCCCCTGGATTGCTTCGTCGCTGCGCTCCTCGCAATGACGGCCGAGGGGACGAGCCCCGGCGCTCGCCCCCATCGGGAGATCGAAACGCCGGCGCCTGCGAATGTCACTTCCCGGCGGGCGCGGCCGGCTTCTGCTGGCTCTCGAGCTTCTTGCGCTCTTCGTCGGCCTTCTTCTGCAGCTCTTCCTGCAGCTTCTTCTGCTGCTCCTCGAGCACCTTGGGGTCGACGGGCGGGCCGTCATAGGACTTGCCGAAACCCGTCAGCGGCAGAAGGAAGGTCACTTCATTGTTGACCTGATTCTTGACCACTATGGTCATCTTGTCGGCTTTCTTCATCTGGTCGATGAGCGCCGTCTTGACCTTGGCCTGCGCGAAGCAGCCATTGGGGAAGCAGATCTCGAACTCGCCGGCGTCCAGCGCGCCGGCGCCGACGGCGAAGCGGAAGCCCGGCTTCAGCAGCAAGCCCGGCGGCAGCAGCAGACGGATGATCTTGCTGTCGTCGCCCTTGGGGTCATAGACGGCGAGCGCCAGCAGAGGCTGATCGGCCTGAGCGCCGAAATCGCGCGTCGTGTAGCAGATTTCCTTCTTCGACTGCTGATCCGCGCCGCAGACCTTGGTCCACTCCGGCTGCACGGGGACGAGATCGGCCTTGATCGGCCCTTGCGGAGCCTGCTGCTGCGCGGGCGCGCCCGGCTGCGCCGGAGCGGTGGGGGCAGGGGCTGGAGCCGCGGGCCTTGGGGCCGGCTTCTGCTGAGCCTGCGCCACGCCCGCCGAAACGAGGAGAGCCCCCGTCAGAACCGCAGCGACGATCCGCGGAAATTGAATTGGCATAAGTCGTCCTTTCGAGTAGTGCACGATCGAGTGGGCGCACGGGGCGTCATTCGCGCGAGGAAAGAGCCTCTTACCTCCCCGTCCTCGGTCTTCGCCCTGGGACGGGGCGAAAGGTAGACGGCTAGCCTCATACAAAATCGACGCGCCGAATTCCAGCGGCCTGCGCGAGCCTCGAGCGAGACCGCCCCGCGCCGGGAGACGAGACGCCCAAGCCTATGCAGCCCTCGTATTTCCAAGAACATATGTGAATACCCCGAGTCCGTCGGAGACGTCTTGTCCCGGTCCACCCGCCCTGGAATATGGTCCACCCATGACGATTCGAGCGATTCGCGCCGCAATTCTCGCCACGCTTTTCCCCTTGTTCTTCGCAGGGGCGCAAGGCGCGAGCGTCATCGCCGCCGAGAGCCACGGCCTCGCCATGCATGGCGAGCCGGCTCTGCCGGCCGATTTCGATCATCTCCCCTATGCCGATCCGCAGGCCAAGCCGGGCGGACGGCTGCGAATCGGCCTGCAGGGCGCCTTCGACAGCCTCAATCCCTTCAACCTCAAGGCCGGCTCCACCGCGCAAGGGCTCGAGGGCAATGTCATTCAGCGGCTGATGGCGCGCTCGCTGGACGAGCCCTTCACCGTCTATGGCGTGCTGGCGCGCTCGATCGAGGTCGATGATTCGCGCGAGCATGTGACCTTTCGTCTCGACCCGCGCGCCCGCTTCTCCGATGGCGCGCCGCTGACCTCGGCGGATGTGCGCTTCTCCTTCGATCTGCTGAAGGCCAAGGGCCGCCCGCAGCAGCGCAGCGCCTATGGGCTGGTGAAGCGCGTCGAGACGCCGGACGCGCAGACGATCAGCTTCGATCTCACCGGCGCCAATGATCGCGAGCTGCCGCTGATCCTCGGCTTTTTGCCGGTGCTGCCGAAGCACGCGACCGATGTCGAGCATTTCACCGACGCCACGCTGAAGCCGCCGATCGGCTCCGGCCCCTATGTGGTCGAGGAGGTGGAGCCCGGCGCGCGGCTCGTGCTGAAGCGCGATCCCGCCTATTGGGGCAAGGACCTGCCCATGCAGCGCGGGCTCTATAATTTCGATCAGATCGACGTGAATTATTTCCGCGACGCCAATTCTCTGTTCGAGGCTTTCAAGGCCGGCGTCGTCGATTATCGCGAGGAGGCGAACACCACGCGCTGGGCCAGCGGCTATGATTTCCCCGCCGTGCGCGACGGGCGCGTCGCCGTGGAGACTCTGCCGAGCCCCGGCCCCAAAGGCATGGAAGGCTTCGTCTTCAACACGCGGCGGCCGATGTTCCAGGACGCGCGGCTGCGCGAGGCGCTGGGCCTGATGTTCGATTTCGAATGGATCAACGCCAATCTCTATTCCGGCCTCTACACGCGCACCAAGAGCTTCTTCGACGAATCGGAGCTCGCCTCCACCGGCCGCCCGGCGAGCGAGGCGGAGCGCGCGCTGCTCGCCCCCTTCCCCGGCGCCGTGCGCGAGGACATTCTGGAAGGGCGCTGGCGCCCGCCCGTCCATGACGGCACCGGCCGCGACCGCGAGCCCGCCCGCCGCGCGCTGGAGCTGCTCGGCGAGGCCGGCTACAAGCTCGTCGACAATCGGCTGGTGAAGAACGGCGATCCCCTCTCCTTCGAGATCATGGTCGCCAATCGCGATCAGGAGCGTCTGGCTCTGTTCTTCGTCTCCTCGCTGCAGCGCATCGGCGTGACGGCGAGCGTGCGCCTCGTCGACGAGGTGCAATATCAGCGTCGCCGGCAAAAGTTCGAATTCGACGTGATGTTCGGAACCTGGACCGCCTCCGCCTCGCCCGGCAATGAGCAGCGCATGCGCTGGGGCTCCGCAAGCGCCACGCAAGAAGGCTCCTATAATCTCGCGGGAGCCTCCTCTCCGGCGATAGACGCGCTCATCGCAGCGCTGCTGTCTGCGCGCGGGCGCGAGGATTTCGTCGCCGCCGTGCGCGCCTACGACCGCGCGCTACTCTCCGGTTTTTACATCGTGCCGCTCTATCACTCCTCGACGCAATGGATCGCTCACTCGACGAAAATCGCGAGGCCGTCGAAATTGCCCCGCTACTCTCCCTTGTTTGGCGCCACGCTCGAAACTTGGTGGAGGACGGAGCCGTGACGCTCGCCGATAGTTCCGGCCGCGCGCTCTCCCGCGCGCATCCGCTGACCATGTTCGGCCTCGACGCGCTGATCGCCGGCGCGGCGCGGCTGCGCCCCATGCGCCTCGCCGCCGCCGACGCCTCGACCGGCGCGGCGATCGACCACGCCGAGCTCGACCGCCGCGTCGCCGCCTTTCGCGCCGATCTGCGCAGCTTCGATTTTCAGCCCGGCGAGCGCATCATGCTCTTCGCCGCGCCGACCAGCGCGACTCTGATCGCGCTCATCGGAATCATCTCCGCCGGCCTCGAGCCCGTGGCGGCGCCGCTCGGCCTCTCGGTCGGCGCGCTGGCGGCGGGCGCGCGCGCCGTCGCGGCAGCGGCGCTCATCGCGCCGGCCTCGATCGGCGGCGAGAGCCTCGAGGAGCTGGTCTTCGGCGTCGCCTCGCAAGCGCCTTCGATAAGGCTCATCGGCTCGCTCGACGGAACCATAGACGGCGCAGTCGATTTCGGTCCGCGCTCGCGCAGCGAGAATGATTCGTCCGCCTCGACGCGCGCCGCGCCGGGCAAAAAAGTGCTGATCGCCGCGCTGGACCAATATGGCGCGCCACATTTCCACGAGCAGGCGGGACTCGTCTCCAGCGGCCTCGGCCTCATCGCCAAGGCGCATGTCAATGGCTCGGCGCCTCTGCTGTCGCTGGTCTCCCCGGGCTCGATCGGCGGCCTCGTCGCCGGGCCGCTCGCCGCGCTGCTCTCCGGCGCAGCGCTGCATTTCCTCGCGCCTTTCGACGGCGCCGATTTCCTCGCGACGCTCGACGCGCTCGGCCCGCTGCGCCTCGTCGCGCCGCGCGCGGCGATGGCTGATCTCGATGCGGCCGGCCTGCTGACGAGCGGCGCGCTGCTCGCCTGCGTCGCCGTCCATCGCGCCGGCGAGGACGAGCCCGCCTTCGAGCCCTCGCATCCCTATTCCTGCCCGATCATCGAGATCGGCGCGGACGGCGCCCTCCGTGCGCCCGCGCGCCCCGTGGCAGGCCGCGCCGCTTACTGAGCGAGGCGGCTCGAGGTCGCCGCGTCCCGCGCGCCGCCGCAGCAGCGCGCGATCGCTTCCGCGAACAGCGTTTCCTGCGGCGCCGCTTCGGCGAAGAGCGTCATGGAGGATTTGAATTTGAGATCGTCCGGCGCGCCGAAAACCCCGGCGAGCGGACGCTTTGCGGCGAGAACCAGACGCGTGCAGGCGCGCAGCCTCTCGCCCAAAATCTCATGCGCGAGAAACGCGCGCGCCTCCGCCGCCGAGCGGATCGCATAGCGCATCGCCATAGGGCTGGAGCCCAGCCCCTCGATCTGCGGAAAGACGAACCACATCCAATGCGTTCGCTTGCGCCCGGCGGCGAGCTCCGCCATCGCCGCCTCGATGACGGGAGCCTGCGCCTCGATGAAACGGCGTAGATCGAAGGGATCGTCGTCCGACATGCTTCGCCTCCGTCGGCGCGGGAAGGCCCGCTCTCCCGCTATTTCGCGCGCGCCCGCCGCCCGACGAGCGCCGCCAGCGCTACGCCCTCGCGCTCCAGCGTCTCCAAAATCCCGCTCTTGATGCGCCCGACCAGCCCCGGCCCCTCATAGACCAGCGCGCTATAGAGCTGCACCAGGCTCGCCCCCGCCTCGATTTTGGCGAGCGCCGCCGCCGCCGAATCGACGCCCCCGACGCCGATGAGCGGAAACTGCCCCTCGACGCGCAAAAAGGTCTCGGCGAGCATTTTCGTCGAGAGATCGAAGAGCGGCGCGCCCGAGAGCCCGCCCGCCTCTCTCGCGAAAGGCGAGGCCAAACTCTCCGGCCGCGCCAGAGTGGTGTTGGAGACGATCATTCCGTCGATCTCTCGCGCGCGCGCGACGCTCACCACATCGTCGAGCTGCTCGAGCGAAAGATCCGGCGCGATCTTCAACAATACGGGGCGCCGGCGCCTGGCCCGCTCGCGCGCCGAGAGCACCCGCGCCAACAGCTCGGAGAGCGCCGTCTTCTCCTGCAGATCGCGCAGGCCTGGCGTGTTGGGCGAGGAGACATTGATGGTGAAATAGCTCGCCAGCTCGGAGAAGGCCGCAATGCCGCGCTCATAATCGGCGATGCGGTCGGCGGCGTCCTTATTGGCGCCGATGTTGACGCCGACGATTCCGCCACGCGAACGTCGGGCGAGCAGCCGCTCATAGGCGAGCGTATGGCCGACATTGTTGAAGCCGTAGCGATTGACGATTCCGCGATCCTCGGCCAGCCGAAACACGCGCGGGCGGGCGTTGCCGGCCTGCGGCTTCGGCGTCAGCGTGCCGACCTCCGCAGAGCCGAAGCCCATGGCCAGCATGGCGTCGGGAACCTCGGCATTTTTGTCGAAGCCGGCGGCGAGGCCGATCGGATTGGGAAAATCGAGGCCGAAGGCGCGCGCAGCGAGGCGCGGATCGTCGCGCGGGGGCTTCGGCGCCGGCATCAGCTGCAAGGCCGCGATCGTCGCCTGATGCGCCGTCTCCGGCGGCAGGCGGCGGAACAGCGCGGTGGCGAGATCGCCGAAGAAAACCTCGATCATTCGAGGAGCCCCGCGAAATCATGGCCGCCATCCTCGCGCATCGGCAGGGCCGCCACTCTGGCGACGCGCTCGACGGGCAAAGTTCCATAGAGGTGCGGGAAGAGATCGCCGCCGCGCGAGGGCTCCAATTTCAGCGCGTCGCCGAGAGGCTCGGCCTCCACGGCGACGAGCAGAAGATCGGCGACGCCGTTGAAGTAACGCGCCGCCGTCTCCTCGACCTGCGCGCTGGTCGAGAAATGAATGTAGCCGTCGGCAAGATCGATCCCGGCGCCGGCGAAAACGCCCGCCGCCTCGGCCTCACGCCAGAGGGAAGCGGGGAGGAGCTTGTAGATGAGTGTCATGTCGGAGAGATAGCAGGCGTTCGGGGCGCCGCGGTAGGGGGTCGAATGAAGGGCTTGACCGCCGCCGACACAAAGATATATCTTAGATCGATCAAAATATGAACGATCCTTCATCTTCAAACTTCGGCTCGATCCAATCCTCGAGCCTTCGAACCCGGCGCGAACGCAAAACGAGCGCCGAACGAACAGGTGAAACTCCACTCATGCAAGACACATCTTCCAGGCGCATCGCGCCCATTCTCGGAGCGCTCGGCGCTCTTGGGCCGCTGTCGATCGATATGTATCTGCCGGCCATGCCGCAGATCGCGGCGAGTCTGAATGTCGGCGAAGGACAGGTGCAATTCAGCCTCATGTCCTTCTTCGCCGGCCTCATGATCGGCCAGCTCTTCTACGGCCCGATCTCCGACTCCATCGGCCGCAAGCCGGTCATCTATGCCGGGCTCCTGCTGTTCATCATCGGCTCCATCGGCAGCATCACCGCCGCAACGGCCGAGCAGCTCGCCGCCTGGCGCTTCATCCATGGGCTCGGCGGCTCGGCCGGCATGGTGATGGGCCTCGCCATCGTGCGCGACCTGTACACGGGGCAGATGGCCGCCAAGCTCATCGCGATGATGATGCTCGTCTTCGGCGTCGCGCCGATTCTCGCGCCTCTATTGGGCTCGGCGATCATCGCCGTCGCGCCATGGCAGGCTCTGTTCGGCGCGCTGGCGCTGTTCGGCGTCGCCGATCTCGTCCTCGTGTGGATCGCATTGCCGGAGACGCGCATGGAAGAGCTTCGCGCCGCCAGCCGCCCGCTCGACGCCGCCCGAAACTACGCGCATCTTCTCGCCAGCCGCCGCTTTCTCCCCTATGTGGCGGTGACGGCATTCTCGCAGGCTGGATTTTTCGCCTATCTCGCCGGCTCGTCCTTCGTCTTCATTTCGCTGCATGGCCTGACACCCGCCGCCTATAGCGCTGTCTTCGCCGTCAACTCCATCGGCCTGATGGCGGCCGCGCAGACCGCGCCGTGGCTGATGGGCCGTTTCCAGCCGCAAACGATCGTGCGCGCCTCTGTCGTGATCTATGCGGCGACGGCTGTCCTGCTGGCGGCGGTCGATATGGCCGGCGGCGCGAGTCTCGCCATGCTCGCCGTGTCGCTCTTTGTCATCATCGCCGCCAGGGCTGTCGTCATGCCCATTTGCAGCGTCATGGCGCTCGAATCCTATGGCGCGATTTCCGGCACGGCCTCGGCGCTGCTCGGAGCGCTTCAATTCGGCGCCGGAACATTCGCGTCCTTCATCGTCGGCGCAACGGCCAATGGCGCAGCTCTGCCGATGATCGCCGCTATCGCCGCTTGCGGAATCGCCGCATGTATCGTGGCGTTCGCCGCCTTTCCGAAGCCGGCTTCCACTCTTGCGCAGGAGCGGCGCCCCGAGCCCGCGTCGGCCCCATGACTCCCGCCCAATTCCACGCCTCCCTCGCCGCTACGACGCCCCCTGCCCTCTCGCCGCCGCTGCTCGCGCTGTGGAAAAACGCCAAAGGCGATTGGGACGGCGCGCATAAATGCGTCGATACGTCGAGCGAGACGGACGCCATGTGGGTGCATGCGTTTCTGCATCGGGCGGAAGGCGATCTCGGCAACGCCGCCTATTGGTATGCGCGCGCTGGCAAGCCGTCCGCGACCGGCCCGCTCGGGCAAGAATTCGAAGCGATTCTCGCCGCTCTGCTAGGGCGATAAGGACCAGCCCCTCACCCTGAGGAGCCGGCGAAGCCGGCGTCTCGAAGGGTCGGACGCCCCGCCTTCTGGATCATCCTTCGAGGCTTTTTGCTGCGCAAAAAGCGCCTCAGGATGAGGGGGCTGTATGTCTCGCGGCCAGAATCTCGCGCGCCTTCGCCGCGTCGTCCCGCATTTGCGCGGTGAGCGCGTCGAGCGAGGGGAACTTCGCCTCGCCGCGAATGAAGCCGATGAAGGCGACCTCCACCGTCTTGCCGTAGAGATCCCCGTCGAAATCGAAGACGAAAACCTCGAGCAGCGGCGCGCCCTCCGCCTCCACCGTGGGCCGGCGGCCGAAATTGGCGACGCCCTCGCGCACCACGCCGTCCGCCTCCAGCGTCACCGCGTAAATGCCGTGGCGCAGCTTGTTAGAGGGGTCGAGCGCGATATTGGCGGTCGGAAAGCCCAGCGTGCGGCCGAGCTGGCGGCCTCGGGTCACGACGCCCTCGACGAAATAGGGATGGCCGAGCAGTTTCGTCGCCAGCGCGACGTCGCCGGCGGCGAGCGCCTCGCGCGTCGCGGTGGAGGAGACGGCCTCGAGGCTGCCGGCCTCGTCCTGCGTGATTCGCGGCACGATCTCGACGATGAAGCCCAGCCGCTCGCCCTCGGAGCGCAAAAACTCGGGATTGCCGGCGCGCTTGGCGCCGAAGCAGAAATCATAGCCCGCCACCGCCGCCGAGACGCCGAGCCGCTTGCGGAGAATCTCCTGCGTGAACTCCTGCGGCGGACGCGCGGCGAAGTCCTTGTCGAAGGTGAGGATCACCATGCCGTCGAGGCCGAGGCGGGCGAGCAGCGCAGCCTTGGCGTCCGGCGGCGTCAGCCGGAAGATGATCGATTTGCCGGCGAAGCAATCGGCCGGATGCGGCTCGAAAGTGAGCAGCGCGCAGGGCTTGCCGACCTTTTGCGCCAGAGCCTGCGCATGAGCGATGACGCCCCGATGGCCGCGGTGCAGCCCGTCGAAATTGCCGATGGCGACGACGGCCCCCTCGAGCCCCGGCGGCGGGGCGAGCGGGTCGCGGGCGACGATGAAAGGATGCGCGGAAGGCAAGGCGGCGTCCAAGGCTTTGTGCGGTGCAGGAGCCGGCTCACTTTGGTTCGGATGACGCGTCATGTCCAGAGCGAGAGGGTCGCAGGGCGTTCGAGACCGCTGCGCAACCCTCCCCCTCATGCTGAGGAGGCTCCGCAGGAGCCGTCTCGAAGCGGGAGGGGGAGGCTCCAGTAGACAGCGCAATGAAGCCGCCCACGTCCTTCGAGACGCCCGCTTCGCGGGCTCCTCAGGATGAGGGCGTCTTCACCCGATCGTCTCGGAACCGCAAGAGCCTCTTCTTCGCGGCAAATTAACCTTTCTCCCCTTGCATCACGGCGCCGCCCCTTTCGGCCGGGCGAAAGGCGATCTCGAAAGCGATGACGCGCAGCAGAAAGAGACGATGCCTCGCCTTTATCATCGTCTTCACCGCCGCCGCGGGCTGGCTCTGGCCGCATGTCGCCGGCGCCGCGGCGATGGCGCTCGCTTTTGTGGGCGTGCTGCATCTCGCCGTGCTCGCCTATGAGGAGATCGCCTTTCCGCAATATAGCGAGGCGATGAGCCCGGAGGATTACGAGCATTTCTGCGCGGCGCTGCTGCGCGAGGCGAGATGGAGCGCGCGGGTCACGCGGCTCAGCGGCGATCAGGGCGTCGATATCGTCGCGGAGAAGCGCGGCCGCAGGATCGTCGTCCAGTGCAAGAAATATTCGAAGCCGGTCGGCAACAGGGCCGTGCAGGAGATCGTCGCCGCCATCGCCCTTGAGGAGGCCGAGCGCGGCATAGTCGTCGCCACCAAGGGCTATACGGCGAGCGCAGTGCAGCTCGCCGCCTCCAATGAGGTGCTGCTGCTGCATCATTGCGAGCTGACGAAGATCGACCGCCTGCTCAGGCGACCTCTTCTATCGGCGTGACGCTGACGCGCACATCGAGCTTCTGCTTGCCGGCGGCGAAAATGACGCCGTCGATCGGCGAGACATCGGCGTAATCGCGGCCTCGCGCGATGACGACATGATCGTTCATAGCCAGAATGGCGTTGGTCGGATCGACGCCGAGCCAGCCGAACTCGCGCCCGCACCAGACGGAAATCCAGGCGTGCGAGGCGTCGGCCCCCTCGAGCTTCACCGCCCCCGGCGCCGGAATGGTGCGGATATAGCCGCTGACATAGGCCGCCGGCAGGCCGAGCCCGCGCAGCGCGGCGATCATGATGTGGGTGAAATCCTGGCAGACGCCGCTGCGCTTGTCGAAGGCGCGGGCCAGCGGCATTGCGACATGGGTGGCGTTCGGATCGTAGAGAAAATCGCGATGGATGCGCCGCATCAGCTCGACCGCGCCGGCCAGCATCGGCCGGCCGGGCGGAAAGCTCTCGCGCGCATAGGCCGTCGCTGGCTCGTAGAGCGGCGCGAGCCGGCTCGGAAAAATGAAATGCGCCGGCGCGTCGGGGCCGAGCGAGGGCGTCTCCAGCGCTTGGCGGCGGACGACCTCCCAAGGCGGCGTCAGCGCCTCGGCGGGCGGGGCGGCGCGCTCGACGCGCACGCGCGCGCTCATCGCTATGCCGAGCTTCACATGGGGGGCGTCGAGCTGCGCCTCGGCGACGCGATTGCCGTAGAAATCGACGCGCTCGCGCCAGTCGTGCGGCGCAGGCGTGATGTCGATGCGGCCGAAGACGACGCGCTGGCCGGCGTCATCGCGCGGCAATAAGCGCAAAGCGCAGCGCGCCGCGGCGACGGGCGCCTCGTAGCTATAGGTCGTCACATGGGTGATGTCGTAGATCACGCTAACCGGATCGGCTCTTCGAAATGGGCCGCATTGGAGCCCTGGAGGAAGTAGCGGGCGGCGAGCGCATCCGCAAGGCTCATCAAGCGCTGCTCCAGGGTGAAGATTTTGGCGGCGTCCAGCTCGGCGGCGTTCGCCACCTCTATCTCGGCGCGCAATTTCACGGCGAGACGGCGCGGCGCCTCCAGCAGGCCGTCGTGACGCAGCGTCGGCAGAGAGGAGAGATGCTCCTCTATCTTGGCCACCTGAAAGCCGACCGAGCGCGGATTATAGGGATCGAGCACAGCCATATCGAGCACGGGCGCGAGAGCGGCGCCGGCGAGATAGCGGGAGCGATAGGTGATCTGCGAATCGATCAGCTCGAGCAGAGTGTCGAGACTGTCGATGGTCGCGCCCTCGTCGGCGAATTGGCGGGAGAAACGGCAGGCGTTGATCGCCCGCTCGACCCGCTTGCCGAGATCGAGGAAGCACCAGCCGGCGACGCGGTTGAAATTCTCGTCGATGAGGCCGGAGAGCGCCGCCAATATATGCAGCGATTGCTCGACGCCCTCGAGCACTTCCGGCTCCGAGGCCGGGCCGTGAGAGAAATCGTCGAGCCGCGCCTCCAGCAGGCGGACGAGATGCCAAATATCCTGCGACAGGCGCTCGCGCACGATCGAGGCGGCGTGCTTGGCCGCGCGGGCGATGGAGAGGGCGGAGCCTGCCGTCTCGGCGCCGCTGGCGGCGGCGAGGGCGAGCTCGGCCGCCGAGAGGCGCGGGTCGCGCGTCGGCGCAGCGCCCCAGGCGAGCAGCACGCGCTCCAGCCGCTCGATCGGCTGGCGGCCGCTGTAATTGGGAGCGTCCGCCTCGGTCAGGCGATTGCAGAGCGAGCGCACCAGCCGCAGCGTCGCCTCGGCCCGCTCGAAATAGCGGCCCATCCAGAAGAGATTATCGGCGGCGCGGCTCGGCAGATCGCCGACCATGCGGACGATCTCTATGTCGTCGCTCGTCGGCAGGAGAGTGGAGTTGCCGGTCGGCCGATCGCCGAGCACCCAGACATCGGCCGATTGCGCGCCCGCCCCCATGGAGATGGCGCGCACATCGAGACGATCCGACACGCGGCAAAAGCCGCCCGGCATCACCCGCCAGCCATCCGCCGTGGCGGCGGCGAAGACACGCAGCGCAAAGGGGCGCGGAACCAGCGCGCCATCCTTCCAGACCGGCGTCGTCGAGAGCTGCACGACCTCCTGGCCGACATAATCCATGCCGCGGGCGCGCATCGCCTCGGTGAGACGCGCCCGCTCGGCGGCGTCGAACTCGGCCCCTAGCGCCACGCGGCGGCCGGGAAAGCCGGCGAGATGCTCGCCGAAGGCGGGGGCGACGGCGCGGTCCTCGAGCGAGCCGAGCACGGCGTCGCGGGCCTCGTCCTGCCCGCACCACCAAGTGGCGATATTGGCGAGGCGCAGATCCTCGCCGAGCAGCCGGCGCGCGATGGCCGGCAGGAAAGAGAGCAGAGCGCGCGATTCGATGAGGCCGGCGCCCGGCATGTTGGCGATGGTGACATTGCCCTCACGAATCGTGTCGAGCAGGCCCGGCACGCCGAGCTGCGAGGCGGCGTTCAGCTCCAGCGGATCGCACCAATCGGCGTCGACCCTGCGCCACACCACATCGACGCGCTTCAGCCCGGCGATGGTGCGCACATGCAGCTTGCGCTCGCTGGTGACGAGATCGGCGCCCTCGACCAGCAGTAGGCCGAGATAGCGCGCGAGGCTCACCTGCTCGGAATAGGATTCGCTGAACGGGCCGGGCGTCAGCAGGCAGATGCGCGGGTCCTTCTGCTGCGCGGCCTTGGCGAGGGCGGCGCGGAAATCGCGGAAGAAAGGCGCGAGCCGCTCGACCTTCATGTCGCGGTAGAGGCGCGGGAAGGTGCGCGCCATCACCAGCCGATTCTCCAGCGCATAGCCGGCGCCCGAGGGCGCCTGGGCGCGATCGCCCAGCACCCACCAGCGCCCGTCCGGACCCCGGCCGATCTCGGCGGCGTAGAAGCGCAGCCAGCGGCCGCCGGGCGGAGTCGCGCCGCTCATGGCGCGGACATAATCGGGCGAGCCGGCGACGACCGCCGCCGGCAGCGCGCCTTCCTCGACGAGGCGCTGCTCGCCATAGACGTCGCGCAACACCATGTCGAGCAGCTCGGCGCGCTGGGCGACGCCGGCGGCGATCTCCCGCCATTCGGCCTGCGGCAGCAGCAGCGGCAACCGGCTCAACGGCCAGGTGCGCTCCTTGGTCTCGCCGAGCACGCGATAGGAGACGCCCATGTCGCGGATGCGCCGCCCGGCGGCGGCGAAGCGATCGTCTATATCCTCGCGGCTGAGGCCCCCGAGCGTGTCGAGCAGGCTCGCCCAATGGGCGCGCACGCGCCCGTCCGGCCCGACGAGCTCGTCCGGCACGCCGTCCAGCGGCGCATAGCGGGCGATCCAGGAGGCGACGCGACGCGACGCTTCTCCCGTGCTCGCATCGATAAACCGCTCAGCCGGCACAACTCCTCCGCAGGTCCAAAGTCAGCGGGAACTCGCCCGCCGGCTCCTCGCGCGGCGGCCGCACCCTGCCGGGCGTATGGCCGTGATCCTGGAACCGCGACAGCCTGCGAGCCTCCGCCTCATGCGAGTTTACCGGAAAAGTGTCGTAGCTGCGACCGCCCGGATGCGCCGTGTGATAGACGCAGCCCCCTAACGAGCGCTCGCTCCAGCTGTCGATGACATCGAAGGTCAGAGGCGCGTGATCGGGGATGGTCGGGTGCATGCCGGAGGGCGGCTGCCATGCCTTGAAGCGCACGCCCGCGACCGCCTCGCCCGAGGCGCCGGCGCTGGCCATCGGCACACGGCGGCCGTTGCAGGCGATGACATGCCGGCCGGGGACGAAGCCCTTGGCCTTCACCTCGACGCGCTCCACCGAGGAATCGACGAAACGCGCGGTGCCGCCGGCGACGCCTTCCTCACCCAGCACATTCCAGGGCTCCAGCGCCTGCCGGATTTCCAGCTCCACTCCGCCATGCTCGACGCGTCCGGCGAGCGGGCAGCGGAACTCCTTCTGCGCCTCGAACCATTCCGGCTCGAAAGCGTAGCCCGCCCCCTGCAGATCACCGAGCACGTCGAGGAAATCGCGCCAAACGAAATGCGGCAGCATGAAGCGGTCGTGCAGCGCCGTGCCCCAGCGCACGAAGCCGCCGCTCTGCGGCTCGCGCCAGAACCAGGCGACGAGCGCGCGCAGCAGCAATTGCTGCGCGAGGCTCATGCGCGCGTCGGGCGGCATCTCGAAGCTGCGGAACTCGACGAGGCCGAGCCGGCCGGTCGGCCCATCCGGCGAATAGAGCTTGTCGATGCAGATTTCGGCGCGATGCGTGTTGCCGGTGACGTCCACGAGCAGATTGCGGAACAGCCGATCGACGAGCCAGGGCGGGAAATTCGTTTCGCCCGCCGGCGGCACATTGGAGATGGCGATCTCCAGCTCGTAGAGCGCGTCGTGCCGCGCCTCGTCCACGCGCGGGGCCTGGCTGGTCGGGCCGATGAAGAGGCCCGAGAAGAAATAGGAGAGCGCGGGATGGCGCTGCCAATAGAGCACGAGGCTCTTCAATATGTCCGGACGGCGCAGGAAGGGCGAATCGAAGGGCGTCCGGCCGCCGAGCACGACATGATTGCCGCCGCCCGAGCCGGTCTGGCGCCCGTCGATGAGGAATTTGTCGGCGGTGAGCCGCGACTGCCGCGCATCCTCATAGAGGCCGGTCGTCGTCGCCACGGCGTCGCGCCATGTGTCGCCCGGATGGATGTTCACCTCGATCACGCCGGGGTCCGGCGTGACCTTGATGACCTCGAGGCGCGGATCGACGGGCGGCGGATAGCCCTCGATATGGATCGGAAGGTCCATCGCTTTCGCCGTCGTCTCCACCGCCGTCAACAGCTCGAGATAGCCCTCGAGCGTTTCGACCGGCGGCATGAAGACGCAGAGCGCGCCGTCGCGCGGCTCGATGGCGAGCGCCGTGCGCACCGCGCCCTCGACGATGAGCTGCTCGCTCGGCTGCTGACGGTTCTGGAGCTCCTGACGTTTCTGGAGCTCCTGGCCATTCTGCAGCGCCCGGCTCTCGTAGATCTGCCGGAAATAGGCGGGGTCCGGCAGCGGATCGCGCGACTCGGTCGGGTCCTGCGGATAGGAATAAGGATAGGCGCTCGGCGGCACCCAGGGCAGCGAGCTGATCGGCAGGCGCAGGCCGATCGGCGAATCGCCCGGCGCCAGAAAGAGCCGTCCGCGCCGCAAAGGCCAGCGCTCCGAGACCCAACGACGCCGGTCGGCGCGCGCGTTCCAGCGCTGCACCGGCAGAACATAGCCCACCGGATTGGCCAGGCCGCGCTCGAAGGCGCGCAACATGCGGACGCGTTCCTCGGCGTCGTCGATCTTCGAATCGAACGGATCGACATTGATGGGCAGCGCGCCCTCCTTCAGCAGCCAGTGCGAGGGGTCCTCATAGGCGGGGATCACATAGCCCCGCTCGAGACCGAGCCGCTCGGCGAGATCGACGGTGAACGCCTCGCTCTGCTGCGCCGTCGGCGCCGAGGACGCGCCGATGCGGGCGGCGAGCTCGGGATCGCGCCAGACGGGCAGCCCGTCCTTGCGCCAATAGATGGCGAAGGCCCAGCGCGGCAGGCTCTCCCCCGGATACCATTTGCCCTGCCCGTAATGAAGGAAGCCGCCCTTGGCGAAGCGTTGCTGCAGGCGGCGCACGAGATCGTCGGCGCGCGCCTTCTTGGTGGGGCCGACGGCGGCGATCGTCCATTCCGGCGCCTGAAAATCGTCGATGGAGACGAAGGTCGGCTCACCGCCCATGGTGAGGCGCACGTCTTGCGCCCGCAAATCCTCGTCGACCTTCTCGCCGAGCGCGTCGAGACGCGCCCAGGCTTCGTCCGAGAAAGGCGCGGTGATGCGCGGCGCCTCGCGAATGCGCTGCACCCACATCTCGAAGCCGAACTGGACCTCCGCCGGCTCGACGAGGCCGGAGAGCGGCGCCGCCGAGCGATAATGCGGCGCGCTGCACAGCGGCAGATGACCTTCGCCGCAGAAGAGGCCCGAGGTGGCGTCGAGGCCGATCCAGCCGGCGCCGGGGATATAGACCTCGGCCCAGGCGTGCAGATCGGTGAAATCGTGGTCGGTTCCCTTCGGCCCCTCGATCGGATCGACATCCGCTTTCAATTGGATGAGATAGCCGGAGACGAAACGCGCCGCGAGGCCGAGGCTGCGGAATATCTGCACGAGCAGCCAGGCCGAATCGCGGCAGGAGCCCGTGCCGGCGGCGAGCGTCTCGTCCGGCGTCTGCACGCCGGGCTCCATGCGGATGACATAGCGAATGTCGCGCTGCAGCCTGGCGTTGAGATCGACGAGAAAGGGAACGATCGCCATCGCCTGCGACGGACGCACGCTGTCCACGAACGCCTTGGTCAACGGCCCGAGCGGCTCCACCTCGAGGCAGGAGGCGAGCTCGGTCCGCAGCTCCTCCGGATAGGCGAAGGGGAAGGTCTCCGCATAGGGCTCGACGAAAAAGTCGAAGGGATTGTAGACGGCGATCTCGGCATGGAGGTCCACCTCGATGCGGAACTCCTCCGCCTTCTCCGGAAAGACGAGGCGCGCCAGCCAATTGCCGTGCGGGTCCTGCTGCCAGTTGATGAAATGATTGGCCGGCGCGATCTTGAGCGAATAGCTCGGCACGCGGGTGCGGCAATGCGGAGCGGGCCGCAGCCGGATCACCTGCGGCCCGAGCGCGACCGGCCGATCATATTTGTAATGGGTGAGATGGTGGAGCGCGACCTTGATCGACACGGGAGCTGCTTCGCCTCCTCATAACGACGCCGGGAAAGCGGCGACAGGCGATTAGCTTACGCGCTCGGCGGCGTGTCAATCGCGCGCGCCGAAAAGCTCGGCTCTTTGCCGGAAATTGCCGCATGACGCATTCTGCCGGGGCGGCGGGCGCCGCGGCTTTCGGCGCCCGCTCTCCCCGTCACGAATCATTGGCGGCGGAGGGCGGGAGCGGCGCGTCCGCGAAGACGACGCCGCCGCGGCCGCCGCGCTTCATCTGGTAGAGCGCCGCATCGGCGCTGGCGATGAGCTGCTCGAGAGCGGCGCCGTCGCGGGGCGCGAGCGCGACGCCGATGCTCACGCCGATCTGAATGCTGCGGCCCTCGATCTCATAGGGGGCGCCGAGAACGCGGATGATGCGGCGGGCGAGCAGCAGCGCCTCGTCCGGGTGGCGGACGCCGGTCTGGACGATGACGAACTCGTCGCCGCCGAGCCGCGCCGCCGTATCCTCCCGCCGCACCATGGTCAGCAGACGCGAGGTGGCGGCGCAGAGCAGGAGATCGCCGGTCAAATGGCCATAGGCGTCGTTGACGGCCTTGAAACGGTCGAGGTCGAGGCAGTGAATCGCCAAATATTCATTCGGTCCGAGGCGCGCCGAAGCCTCGTCGAAACGGTCGCGCAGCTCGACGCGATTGGCGAGGCCGGTCAAATCGTCATGACGCGCCATTTTCGCGAAATCGAGCTTGGAGATGATTTGCCGGCGCGTCGCCGCATGCGTGTCGGCCGCCCAAAAGAGACCGACGACGGCGAAAGCGGAAAGAAGCACCGCCTGCAGGACGAAGCCCAAGAGAACGTGGATGTCGCTCGCCTCCATCGCGCGATCGACGAGGCCGATGACCGTCGGCGTCGCCGACAAGGCGAGGCCGATCGCGCAGAGAAGCGGGCGGAAGGCGACATTGGACACGACCCCGCCGGCGAAGACGAAGGCGAGCCCGGATGTCAGCATCGGCACCAGCGACGAGTCGGGCGGATGCGCTATCATCAGGCCGCGCGCGTTGATCGCGCCGAGCAGAGCGGCGAAAGAGAAGAGGCCGATGGCATAGCGGCGCTCCCAGACCCGCGCCTCATCGGCGAGAATCGTCGCCTGCGCCACGCGCCTCCGATAGGCGAGAACCAAGAAAACGCTCGTTATGTCGACGGCGATTCCGGCCAGCGTCAGAGCGAGGAGCAATGCATCCTGCTTGCGCGAGGCGAGCAGCAGACCGACGCAGGCGAGCGCCATGCCCATGAACGCCACCGGCATGACCGGCCGGGCGACCATGTCGACCAGCTCGACATAAGCGGCGTCGGGAAGCGGCGCCGAATTTCGAGACGTATGTCCTAGCCGACGCCACATGCTCACCCCAACGCAGTCTCATCTATGGCCGCCGGCTCGCATTTCCAGCTCGGCGCACTGGACGGGCCGCGTCTTGATTTCCCGCGAGACGACGCATATAGATATCTTTATATCTAATCAGCGAAGCCCATGGCCGACGCGAAATGACCGATATGAGGCGACCTCTTCTTCTCGAACCCGCGCTCGCCGCCCTCAATGCGGCGGGCGAGGAGACGCGTCTGCGCCTGCTCGGCCTGCTGGCCGAGACGGAGCTGACGGTGAGCGAGGCCGTGGCCATTCTCGGCCAGTCGCAGCCGCGCGTGTCCCGCCATTTGAAGCTGCTCGTCGAGGCGGGCCTGGTGGAGCGCCGCCGCGAGGGCGCCTGGGCCTTCTTCCGCCTCGCCTCCGCCGACGCGCCCGGCGAGATCGCCCGCAGCGTCGTCTCCTGGCTCGATCCGCTGGACCCGCGCATCGCCGGCGACCGCGCCCGTCTCGCCGAGGTGCGGCAGGCCCGCGCCGACGCCGCGGCCCGCTATTTCGCCGAGCATGCGCCCGAATGGGACGCGATCCGCTCGCTGCATGTGCCGGAGGCGCAAGTGGAGGCCGCCATGCGCGAGGCGGTGGGCGAGAAGCCGCTGCGCCGCCTGCTCGATCTCGGCGCCGGCGCCGGCCGCATGCTGGAGCTGTTCGCGCCGCAGGCGGAGCAGGCCGTGGGCGTCGATCTCTCTTCCGCAATGCTCGGCGTCGCGCGCGGACGGCTGGAAAAAGCCGGCGCGCGCAATGTGCAGCTGCGCCAAGGCGACATGTATGCGCTGCCGATAGAACGGGGCAGCTGCGATCTCGTCATCGTGCATCAGGTTCTGCATTATCTCGACGATCCCGGCCGCGCCTTGCGCGAGGCGGCGCGCACGCTCGCGCCCGGCGGCAGGCTGCTTGTCGTCGATTTCGCGCCGCATCGCGAGGAGACCTTGCGCGACGAGCATGCGCATCGCCGCCTCGGCTTCTCGCAGCAGGAGGTCACGACTCTGCTGGAGCAGGCCGGGCTCGAGATTCTGCGCCATCGCGATCTCGCGCCTTCCGCCGACGACGGCGCGAAGCTCACCGTTTCCCTGTGGCTGGCGCAAGATCCTCGCGTCATCGCCGATCCCTTGCCCAAAGCCAGCTTCGAGACCGCATGATGTCCGACAATCGCAGCCTGTGGCCTCCGGGCCATTTCGATATTTCTTACGAATTCTTCCCGCCGAAGACGCCGGAAATGGAGGCGCAGCTCTGGGATTCGATCGCGCGGCTCGCGCCTTTGAAGCCCAAATTCGTCTCCGTCACTTACGGCGCCGGCGGCTCCACGCGCGAGCGCACGCATAATATCGTCGCGCGCCTCGCCGCCGAGACCGATATTCTGCCCGCCGCGCATCTCACCTGCGTCTCCGCCGCGCGCGCCGAGATCGACGAAATCGTGCGCGGCTATTGGAACGTCGGCGTCCGCCATATCGTGGCGTTGCGCGGCGATCCGCCGACCGGCGTCGGCACGCGTTTCGAGCCGCATCCGCAAGGCTATCGCAGCTCCACCGAGCTGGTGCGCGGCATTCGCGCCATCCGCGATTTCGAGATTTCCGTCTCCACCTATCCAGAAGGCCATCCCGAGAGCCGCACGATCGAGGACGATCTCGACGCGCTCGAGGCGAAGATCGACGCCGGCGCGACGCGCGCCATCACGCAATTCTTCTTCGAGAACGACGTCTATTTCCGCTTTCTCGACAAGGCGCGCGCGCGGGGAATCAAAATTCCCATCGTGCCCGGCATCATGCCGGTGCAGAACTTCAAGCAGACGGCGAATTTCGCGCGCAAGGCGGGCGCGAGCGTGCCTGATTGGCTCGCGCATCGCTTCGAGGGATTGGACGATGATCCCGTCACGCGCCGGCTCATCGCCGCCTCTGTCGCCGCCGAGCAGGTGCTCGGCCTCGCCGAAGGCGGCGTGAAGGAATTCCATTTCTACACAAACAATCGCGCCGATCTCGTCTTCGCGATCTGCCATCTTCTGGGCGTGCGCCCCGTCACCGAGAAAGTCGCAGCATGAGTTTCGACAAGAACCACGGACCGAAGATTCTCGCAGCGCTGGAGAAGGCGGCGAGCGAGCGCATTCTCGTGCTCGACGGCGCCATGGGCACGATGATCCAGCGCCACAAATTCACCGAGGCCGATTTTCGCGGCGAGCGCTTCAAGGATCATGCGAAGGATTTGCGCGGCGACAATGATCTGCTGACGCTGACGCAGCCGGCGGCGATCAAGGCGATTCATCGCGCCTATCTCGAAGCCGGCGCCGACATTATCGAGACCAACACTTTCTCCTGCACCTCTATCGCGCAGGCCGATTACGGGCTCGAGCACATCGTCTATGAGCTCAATTACGAAGGCGCGCGCCTCGCTCGCGCAGCGGCCGATGAAGTCGCGCGCGAGACGGGCGTGCCGCGCTTCGTCGCCGGCTCCATGGGGCCGACCAATCGCACCGCCTCCATCTCGCCGGATGTCTCCAATCCCGGCTTTCGCGCCGTCACCTTCGACGATCTGCGCGCCGCCTATCTCGAGGAGGCGCTCGGCCTGTTGGAAGGCGGCGCCGATATTCTCTTGATCGAAACCATTTTCGACACGCTGAACGCCAAAGCGGCGATCTATGCCGTGGAGGACGCATTCGAGAAGGTCGGCACGCGCTTTCCGGTGATGATCTCCGGCACCATCACCGATCTTTCCGGCCGCACGCTCTCCGGCCAGACGGCGGCCGCCTTCTGGAACTCGATTCAACACGCGAAGCCCTTCTCCATCGGCTTCAATTGCGCGCTCGGCGCGCGCGAAATGCGCCAGCACATCGCCGAGGTCGCGCGCATCGCCGACACGCGCATCTGCGCCTTCCCCAACGCCGGCCTGCCCAATGAATTCGGCCTCTATGACGAGAGCCCGGAATATATGGCCGAGCTGGTCGGCGAATTTGCGAAATCCGGTCTCGTCAATGTGGTCGGCGGCTGCTGCGGCACGACGCCGCCGCATATCGCCGCCATCGCCGGCGCCGTGAAAGGCGTCGCGCCGCGCGCGATTCCGACCATAGCGCCGCTGCTGCGCCTCGCCGGCCTCGAGCCTTTCACGCTGACGAAGGACATTCCTTTCGTCAATGTCGGCGAACGCACCAATGTCACCGGCTCGGCGAAATTCCGCAAGCTCATCACCGCCGGCGATTACGCCGCGGCGCTGGATGTGGCGCGCGATCAAGTGGCCAATGGCGCGCAGGTCATCGACATCAATATGGACGAGGGCCTGCTCGATTCGAAAAAGGCGATGGTCGAGTTCCTCAATCTGCTCGCCGCCGAGCCCGATATCGCGCGCGTGCCGGTGATGGTCGATTCGTCGAAATTCGAGGTGATCGAAGCCGGCCTGCAATGTCTGCAGGGCAAGGGCGTCGTCAACTCCATCTCGCTGAAGGAAGGCGAGGAGAAATTCATCGAGGCCGCGACCAAGGTGCGCCGCTATGGCGCCGCCGTCGTCGTCATGGCCTTCGACGAGGCGGGCCAGGCCGACACTTTCGCGCGCAAGGTGGAGATCTCCGGCCGCGCCTATAAGATCCTCGTGGAGCAAGTGGGCTTTCCGCCGCAGGACATCATCTTCGATCCAAATATTTTCGCGGTCGCGACGGGCATAGAAGAACATTGCAATTACGGCGTCGACTTCATCGACGCCGCGCGCGCGATCAAGACAACGCTGCCGCATGCGCATGTCTCCGGCGGCGTGTCCAATCTCTCCTTCTCCTTCCGCGGCAATGAGCCGGTGCGCGAGGCGATGCACTCCGTCTTCCTCTATCACGCCATTGCGGCGGGGATGGACATGGGCATCGTCAACGCCGGCCAGCTCGCCGTCTATGAGAAGATCGACCCCGAGCTGCGCGAAGCCTGCGAGGATGTGGTGCGGAATCGCCGTCCCGACGCGACAGAGCGCCTCGTCGAGATGGCCGAGCGCTTCAAAGGCGCGGGCGCGAAGACGGCGGAGAAGGATGCGGCGTGGCGCGAGGCCAGCGTCGAAAAGCGTTTGGAATATGCGCTGGTCAATGGCGTCGCCGATTATATCGAGCAGGATGTGGAAGAGGCGCGTCTCTCGAGCACACGTCCGCTCGATGTGATCGAAGGTCCGCTGATGGCTGGCATGAATGTCGTCGGCGATCTCTTCGGCCAGGGCAAAATGTTCCTGCCGCAAGTGGTGAAATCCGCGCGCGTGATGAAGCAGGCGGTGGCGCATCTCCTGCCCTTCATGGAAGAGAACAAGGAGACGCGCTCCACCGCCGGCAAGATTCTTCTCGCGACGGTGAAGGGCGACGTCCACGACATCGGCAAGAACATCGTCGGCGTCGTGCTCGGCTGCAATAATTTCGAGATCATCGATCTCGGCGTGATGGTGCCGACCGCCAAAATTCTCGAGACGGCGAAAGCCGAAAAGGTCGATATCATCGGCCTCTCCGGCCTCATCACGCCCTCGCTCGACGAAATGTGTTTCGTCGCCTCGGAGCTGGAGCGCGAAGGTTTCGACGCGCCGCTGCTCATCGGCGGCGCCACGACGAGCCGCGTGCATACGGCGGTGAAGATCAGCCCCAATTACACCAAGGGTCAGGCCGTCTATGTGACCGACGCCTCGCGCGCGGTGGGCGTCGCCCAGGCGCTGATGTCGCAATCGTCGCGCGCCGATTATGTCGCCAAGACGCGCGAGGAATATGAGAAGGTCGCCGACGCTCATGCGCGCGCGCAAGCCGACAAGCAGCGCGTCTCCCTCGCTTCCGCGCGCGCCAATGCGCTGAAAATCGATTGGGCCGCCTATGCGCCGCCCAAGCCGACATTCCTCGGCGCGCGCGTCTTCGCTTCCTATGATGTCGCGGAGCTGGTTCCCTATATCGATTGGACGCCCTTCTTCCAGACATGGGAATTCAAGGGCCGCTATCCCGCTCTGCTCGACGATCCCGAGCGCGGGCCGGCGGCGCGGCAATTGTTCGAGGATGCGCAGGCGATGCTGACGCGCATCGTGGAAGAGCGCTGGTTCAATCCCAAGGCGGTCATCGGCTTCTGGCCCGCCAACGCCGTGGGCGACGATATCGCGCTCTATACGGGCGAGGGCCGCGTCGAGCGGCTGGCGACGCTGCATACGCTGCGCCAGCAGCTCACGCGGCGCGACGGCAAGCCCAATGTCGCGCTGAGCGATTTCGTCGCGCCGGAGGGCTCCGGCAAGGCCGATTACCTCGGCGCCTTCGTCGTCACCGCCGGCGCGCAGGAGGCGAAAATTTCCGAGCGCTTCGCCCGCG
This sequence comes from Methylosinus sp. sav-2, assembly GCF_004366495.1. NCBI lineage: Bacteria > Pseudomonadati > Pseudomonadota > Alphaproteobacteria > Hyphomicrobiales > Methylocystaceae > Methylosinus > Methylosinus sp. sav-2. Next base: position 1,289,149 of record NZ_SOEJ01000001.1, on the reverse strand, counting down.
CCAATGACGATTACGGAGCGATCATGGTGAAGGCGCTGGCCGATCGCCTCGCCGAAGCTTTCGCCGAGCGCATGCATCAGCGCGTGCGCCGCGAGTTCTGGGCCTATGCTGCGGATGAGACGCTGACGCCGGAGCAGCTGGTCGGCGAGGATTATTGCGGCATTCGCCCGGCGCCGGGCTATCCGGCGCAGCCCGACCATACGGAGAAGGCGACGCTCTTCGATCTGCTGGAGGCGACGAAGCGCACCGGCGTCACGCTGACGGAGAGCTTCGCCATGACGCCGGCCTCATCGGTCAGCGGGCTCTATTTCGCGCATCCGCAGGCGCATTATTTCGGCGTCGCCAAAGTGGAGCGCGATCAGGTCGAGGATTACGCCGCGCGCAAGGGCGTCTCCGCCACCGAGATCGAGCGCTGGCTCGCGCCGGTACTCAATTACGAGACGCGCGTCGCCGAGCCGGCGGAGTGAGGAGTGCCCACCCTCCCCTTCAGGGGGAGGGTCGGACCGCAAAGCGGTCCGGGGTGGGGTTCACTGCAAAGACTCGGGGCGTCACCCCCTCCCGATCGCCTTCGGCGCTCGACCTCCCCCCTCTAGGGTGAGGTGGCAACGCCTCTCGTTCACTCGATTGCCCTACCCGCCGAGCGCCGCCTTGACCGCGGCGCTCGCCTTGCCGAAATCGATGCGGCCCGTATATTTCGCCTTGAGCGCGGCGACGACCTTGCCCATATCCTTGATCGAGGCGGCGCCGGTCTCGGCTATGGCGGCCTTTATCGCCTCGGCGACCTCGGCCTCGCCGAGCTGCTGGGGCAGATATTCCGTGATCACCGCGATCTCGGCGCGCTCCTTCTCGGCGAGCTCGGGGCGGCCGCCCTTCTCGTAGATTTCCACCGATTCCTGGCGGCTCTTCACCATTTTCTGCAGCAGAGCGAGAATATCGTCGTCGCCGAGCGTCTTGCCCGTGGCGCGCGCCTCAATGTCGCGATCCTTGAGCCCCGCTGTGATCATGCGGATCGTCTCGACCTTCTGCTTTTCGCCGCTCTTCATCGCCGCCTTGAGGTCGGCCGTGAAACGTTCGCGCATTGTATTTCCACTTCGCAGTGAAATGTTCTAGACGTGCTTGCGATCTGAAAGGATCGCGGCAATCTAGATTTTTCGAGGGATGGCGGGCGCCCGATGGCGGCGCGCCGGCGGATGAGGGTGAGGCATAGAGCGCGGATGAGCCCGGATCAAGACGCAGCGACGGGTTGGACGGTTCCGGTCCACACGGGGGTTCTGGTTCTCGCCAGCGGCGAGGCGATTTTCGGCTTCGGCTTCGGCGCCGTGGGCTCGGCCGTCGGCGAGGTCTGCTTCAACACCGCCATGACCGGCTATCAGGAAATCCTCACCGATGCTTCCTACGCCGGGCAGATCGTCACCTTCACCTTTCCCCATATCGGCAATGTCGGCGTCAATGACGAGGATGTCGAAACCGTCGATCTCGACAACCGGGCCGGCGCGCGCGGCGTCATCGTGGCGGCGCCCTCGGGCGATCCGTCCAATTATCGGGCGCTGCGGCCGCTCGGCGAATGGCTCGCCGCGCGCGGGATCATCGGCCTCTGCGGCATGGACACGCGCGCGCTGACGACGCTGATCCGCGAGAAGGGCATGCCCAACGCCGTCATCGCCTATGCGCCGGACGGCGTCTTCGATCTCGCGGCGCTGCGCGCCGAGGCCGCCGCTTGGCCGGGCATAGACGGCATGGATCTCGTGCCCTCCGTCACCGCGCCCGCGCGCTATGAGTGGGACGAGACCGTGTGGCGGCAGGCCTCCGGCTATGGCAAGCGCGACGGGAAGAAGCTCCGCGTCGTCGCCGTGGATTATGGCGTGAAGCGCAATATTCTGCGGCTGCTGGCCGAGGCCGGCTGCGAGGTGATCGTCGTGCCGGCCACGACCAGCGCGACGGATATTCTCGCCCTCTCGCCGGATGGCGTGTTTCTCTCCAACGGGCCGGGCGATCCGGCCGAGACCGGCAAATACGCCGTGCCGACCATTCGCGAGCTATTGGCGGCGAAGGTGCCCACCTTCGGCATTTGCCTCGGCCATCAGATGATGGCGCTCGCCGTCGGCGCGAAGACGCAGAAAATGCCGCAGGGCCATCACGGCGCCAATCATCCGGTGAAGGATTTCACCACCGGCAAGGTGGAGATCGTCTCGATGAACCACGGCTTCGCCGTGGATCGCGACAGCCTGCCGGCCAATGTCGCGGAGACGCATCGCTCGCTGTTCGACGGCTCCAATTGCGGCATTGCGCTGGCCGACCGCCCAGCCTTCTCTGTGCAGCACCACCCGGAAGCCTCCCCCGGCCCGCAGGACAGCCATTATCTCTTCGCGCGATTTGTGGATATGATGGAGAAGGCGCGGAGCTGATTTTTGGTAATGGCGCATGAATCAAGCATACAAAAGCGCCAGCGTGCGATCTGACTTGATCGATTTTTGACGGCCGGGGACACTAATGACCAACGTCGAGGCATCAACTACAACAGGAAATGGAAAGCACGCACGATATCGAATTTCAAATTTCTCACAAGTTATTCTGTACAAACTATATGAGAAACACATCGACAGCGACGACTATATTAAATTAACGCCACGCGAAATAAAAGAGATGTTCAACAATACCGTTTCAACAAATCTCGTTCGTAGCTCTATAGAGCTATTAAGAACGAGAGGATACCGCGGACTGGTCAACCGCCATGGGACCGCAGAAAAAGGATACTCGTTTTCAATCAATGAGAGGGGAATAATTGCTGTAGAGAACGACCTCCGGCGGACAAATACGCTCATATTTTACTACCACTTGCACGGAGACGACGCTCTAGAGGAAGTCGCAGGACTCGGAACGGTATTTTTAACTCAGGAAGAACGGGAGGAGGCCGAAGATTGGGCGCCTCTCCCTATTGATCGCACAGAAGAGGCATACCAGGAAACAATCGAGAGTATCGAAAAGGGAATAGAAGCTATTGAGCAAGACAACGGGTTTGCTGTTGCGCATCCAAGCGAAAGACAAGGGATCTTGGACACGCTTCGCAGTGGTTTACAGTGGCTAAAAGAAAGATCCCCTAGCAAGGAGATAATTTTCTCAACAATTGTTAGGCCTTTTCAACGAGTCTCCGCAATTTTTGGCTCATCGATAGTTGGTGAGATCGCCAAAGAAACGGCCAAACGTGTAGCCGATTACGTCGCAAGCTTTTTTTGAACCACGTCACCCGATCGCGATCGCCGACAACAGCCTCCCGTAATCCGGCTCCTTGCGATGCACGCTGCGGCGATAGCTGAAGCAGCGCGCCTCGTCCGCATAAGTGTCGATGCGCAAATTCTCGAAAGAAGCGACATTCGCCGCCTCGACGCGCCGCGTGATGAAAGCGGGCAGATCGAACATGGAATGCCCGTCGCGCGTCGAAGGCGTGAAGAAGCGCGCAAAACCCGCATCCTCGGCGAGGAACCGCTCGACGAACTCGCCGCCCACCTCGTAGCTCTCGCGTCCGATGGCCGGGCCGAGCGCGACATGAATATCGGCGCGATGTGCGCCGCGCGTCTCCATCAGAGCGATCGTCGCCTCGATCATGCCGGCGAGCGCGCCCTTCCATCCCGCATGGCAGGCGCCGATGACGCCGGCGCGCGCATCGGCGAAGAGCAGCATGCCGCAATCGGCGCCGGTGACGCCGAGCGCCAAGCCTTCGACATCGGTGACGAGGCCATCGCAACGCGGCCGCTCCGTCTCGGTCCAGGGCTCAGCGACGTAGAGCGCGTCGCGCGAATGAATCTGATAGGGCACGAGCAGCCGATGCGTCTCCGCGCCGAGCCGCTGCGCCATGCGCGCGCGATTCTCGGCGACGCGCGCGGACTCATCGCTGGAGCCGACTCCGCCATTGAGCGAAGCGTAGACGCCCTCCGACACGCCGCCCGCGCGCGTGAAGAAAGCGTGGCGAACGCCCGGCAGAGCGAGATTGCCGGCGCCGAGCGCACCCGGCGCCTCCATCGTCTCGGTCATTGGAAAAACCCTGGCAGAAGCGGCATGTCGGGATGCGTCACGGCGATGACCTTGAACAATTCGCCCATGTCGCGCTTGGGATCGCCGGCGCCGATGAGACGCGCGAGCGCAATGTCGATCTCGGCGCTCTGCTCTGTGGTCGCGCGTTTCTTCAACGCTTCAGCGCGCTCGACGACGCCGAGCTGGCGCAGAAAGGCGCCCTGCGTCACCGGCCCTTGCACTTTCGCGCCGGCGGCCGTCGCGGCGCGCGCGAGCGCGGCGAAATCGACATGGGTGGTGAGATCGGCCTCGCCCGGCGCCTCCAGCGGATCGACATAGGCGTGGCGCGACACCGCCTGCAATGTCTCGCCCAGCGCCGTCTGCGTATAGCCATAATCGATGACGAGCAGCGCCCCGCCTTGCGCGACGAGACGTGCGGCGATATCGCGCATGATGCGCGCGCCGATCGCGCCGATCTCTATGATCGAGCCCTCCGGCGCCGCGACGGTCAGATCGGCCTCGACGCTTTCGCCGACGCCGAAAGCGAGCGCGTCATTCTCGTCCATGCCGACGAGCCGCTCGCTCCAGCCGCGCTCCGTCTGCACGAAATGGCGCACCGGCAGCGCGTCGAAAAACTCATTGGCGATGATGATCGCCGGCCCTTCGGGAATGCGCGCGACGTCCGCGCTCCAGGAGACTTGCGCCGGCGCATTGGCGAGCGTCTGCCGCTGCCGCGCCTCGAGCACAGGGCTCGTCTCGACGAGATGAACATCCAGAGCGGAGAGAAAATCCGGCGCGATGCGCGCGACGCGCAGCGCATCCGCCATCAGCGTGCCGCGGCCCGGACCGAGCTCGACCAGCCGCAGCGGCGCAGGAGAGCGCGCGGCGCGCCACGCCTCTTGCGCGAAGAGGCCGATAAGCTCGCCGAACATTTGGCTGATCTCCGGCGCGGTGATGAAATCACCGCCCGCGCCGAATGGATCGCGCGTCGTGTAATAGCCCTTGGTGGGATGCGACAGAGCGAGCGTCATGTAGCGCTCGAGCGTGATCGGCCCCTCTTGCGCGATGAGTTCCACAATGTCTTCGCGCAGAGCGCTCATGCTTCGACTCTCTGCGGGCGCAGCGCGTAGAGGATCAATCCCGCGCCGATCACGATCATCGGCGCGGACAGCGCCATGCCCATTGTGAGGCCATTGTCCAACGCCTCCGACAGTGGATCCGGCTCGCGGAAGAATTCGCTGACGATGCGCGCCGCGCCATAGCCGACGCCGAAGAGTCCGGTGGCGAGGCCCGGCCGCTTCAGCGCGCCGCGCTGCGCGGCGATGGCGAGCAGAATATAGAGCGCGACGCCCTCGAGCCCCGCCTCATAGAGCTGGCTCGGATGGCGCGGCGCATCGCCGGCGCCGGGAAACACCATGGCCCAAGGAACGTCGCTCTCGCGGCCCCACATCTCCGGCTTGATGAAATTGGCGAGGCGGCCGAAGAAAATGCCGATCGGCGCGACGGTCGCGCAAATATCGGCGACAGTGAGCGCGAGAATCTTCTCGCGCCATGCGAACAGCGTCATGGCCACGATCGCGCCGATGAGGCCGCCGTGAAAGGCCATGCCGCCTTTCCAGGTTTTCACGATCTCTTCCGGGTGCGCGAAGTAGAAAGCGCGCTCATAGAAGAGCACATGGCCGAGCCGTCCGCCGATGATGACGCCGAGCGCGACATAGACGAGGAGATCGTCCAGGCTCTCGCGCGAGGGATGCGCGACCTCGCCCCACAAATGCTCGCGCGAGACGAGGCGGCGCGCATAGAGCCAGCCGAGCGCGAGCCCGGCGATATAGGCGAGCGCATACCAGCGTATGGGCAGCGGTCCGAGCTCGACCAGAACCGGGTCGATCATCGGAAAGGGAAGCGCGAGAATAGGCATGACGACTCGTCGTTGCATCCGATGGCGGCGAGATTAGAGCGCTTTTGGCGCAAACGGAATCGCCGCTGCGCTCGGAAAGCGCCTCGAAGCGAAAAATCAGCCGGGATTTCGGCTCCGAAAGGGCAAAAGGCCCCCGGTCACTTCGCCTCGAAGGGACCGGGGCGGCGAAAAGCGCCCTGACGCTCCAGCATCCACCCGGGATATTCCGCGGGGAGCGCGCTCACCGCATCGAGCCGCGCGAGATCGTCGGCTGTGAGCTGCAGCTTCACTGCGGCGAGATTTTGCTCGAGCTGATCGATGCGCCTGGCGCCGATGATGACGCTGGTGACGAAAGGCTTGGCGAGAACATAGGCGAGCGCCACTTCGGCGACGCTGACGTCATGCTTAGCGCCGACCTCGCGCATGGCGGCGACGCAGGCCCAGGCGCGACCCTTGTCGACGGGCGGGAAATCGAAGGAGACGCGGCGGCCCTCGGCGCCCTCCGGCGCGCCCGGCCCATATTTGCCCGAGAGCAGGCCGCCGGCGAGCGGCGACCACACCATGAGGCCGAGCTTTTCTTCTGCGAGCAGCGGGACGATCTCGCGCTCGAGATCGCGGCCGGCGATGGAATAATAGGCCTGCACCGTCTCATAGCGCGCAAAGCCCAGCCGCTCCGAGACGCCGAGCGCCTTGGCGATGCGCCACGCCTGCCAATTGGAGAGGCCGATGTAGCGCACCAGCCCGCGCGAGACGAGATCGTCCAGCGCGCGCAATGTCTCCTCTATCGGCGTCACGGCGTCATTGCCGTGGATCTGATAGAGATCGATATGATCGGTCTGCAGGCGCTCGAGGCTCGCCTCGATGCTGTCCATTATATGTCCGCGCGAGGCGCCGCGATCATTGGGACCGGCGCCGGTCTCGCCATAGAATTTGGTGGCGATGACGACGTCCTTGCGCTTCACGCCGAGATCGGCGAGCGCCTGCCCCACCATTTTCTCCGAGCGGCCGAAGGAATAGACATCGGCCGTATCGATGAAATTGACGCCGGCCGCAAAAGCGCGCTCGACGATGCGCGTCGCCGCCTGCTGATCGACATCGGCGATCGCGCCCCATATTCCAGCGCCGCCCGCCTCGCCGAACGTCATCGCGCCGAGGCAGATTTCCGAGACGAAAAGGCCAGTGCGGCCGAGCTGATTGTATCGCATCACGCCGCCTTCGCCTGCGCGCCATATTTGCCGTAGAAGCTCTCGCCCTTCTTCGCCATCTCGCGCAGCTCGGCGGGCGCGGCGAAGCGCTCGCCATATTTCTGCGTGAGCGCGTCGCAGATCGCGACAAAGGCCCCGGTTCCGATCCCGTCGATGTAAGACAAAGTGCCGCCAGTGAAGGGCGCGAAGCCGAAGCCGAGAATGGAGCCGACATCCGCCTCGCGCGGATCGGTGACGACGCCCTCGAACAAGACGCGCGCCGCTTCCACCGCCTGCACGACGAGGAAGCGCTGCTTCAGCTCCTCCACATCTATGGCGTCTGGATCGAGCTTCTGATCGGCGAGAGCTTCGAGCCCCGGCCAAAGGCTCTTCTTTCCGCTCGCCGGATAATCATAAAAGCCCTTGCCATTCTTGCGGCCGAGGCGCCCTTCCTGCTCCACCATGAAGCGCAGCACGCGCTCTTGCGTCGGATCGACGGCGGCCTCGCCGAGATCCTTCTTGGTCGCGAGATGAATCTTCCAGGCGAGGTCGAGCGCGATCTCGTCATTGAGCGAGAGCGGGCCGACCGGCATTCCGGCCATGCGCGCGGCGGTCTCGATCATCGCCGGCGGCACGCCTTCGGTGAGCATGATATGCCCCTCGCGCACGAAATTCAGCACGCAGCGATTGGCGTAGAATCCGCGTGAATCATTGACGACGATCGGCGTCTTCTTCAACACGCGCACGAAATCCAGCGCCGTCGCCACGGCGCGGTCATTCGTCTTCTTGCCGCGGATTACTTCGACGAGCAGCATTTTCTCGACCGGTGAGAAGAAATGAATGCCGACGAAATTGTCCGGCTTCAGGGACGTCTCGGCGAGCGAGGTGATCGGCAGCGTCGAGGTGTTCGAAGCGAAGATCACATCGGGACCGACGATCGCTTGCGCCTTCTTCGTCACGTCCGCCTTCACGCCGCGCTCCTCGAACACGGCCTCGACGATGAGATCGACGCCGGCGAGCTTCTCATAATCGGGCGTCGCGGTGATGCGCGCGAGCAATGCCTCCTTATCGGCGGCGGAGGCGCGGCCGCGCGACACCTGGCCGGAGATGAGCTTGTCGATCACCGCCTTGCCCTTGTCGGCGCTCTCCTGATCGCGATCGATCAGCACCACTTCTATGCCGGCGAGCGCGCTGACATAGGCGACGCCCGCGCCCATGAAGCCGGCGCCGAGCACGCCGATCCTGGCGAATTTCGCCGGCGGAATCTCCTTGGGCCGATGCGCGCCCTTCTCCAGCTCATTCTTCGAAAGGAACAGCGAGCGGATCATCGCCGCCGCTTGCTTGGAGCGCAGAATATGCGCGAACCAGCGCGCCTCGACGCGCAGGCCGAGATCGAAGGGCAATTGCAGCCCCTCGAAGACGCTGTGCAAAATCGCCTTGGCGGCCGGATAATTGTCGAAGGTCTCGCGGCGGTAGATGGCGTTGGCGGCCGGCCACACCATCATGCCGCCCGGCGAGAACACGCGGCCCGACGGCGGCTTGAAGCCTTCGACGTCCCAAGGCGCCTTGCCCTTGCCGCCATCGACGATGAACGCACGCGCCCGCTCGACGATCTCGGCTTGCGGCGCGAGTTCGTGGACGAGTCCAGCGGCCTTGGCTTTGGACGCCTTCAATTGCTCGCCCTTGAACAGCAATTGCAGTGCGTCGCCTGTCTGCATCAGCCGCGCGACGCGCTGCGTGCCGCCGGCGCCGGGGAAGAGGCCGACCTTGATTTCCGGCAGGCCGACCTTGGTCTTGTCCGAGTCGGAGAGCACGCGATAATGGCAAGCGAGCGCCAGCTCGAAAGCGCCGCCGAGACAGGCGCCGTGAATGGCGATGGCGATGGGTTTGCCATTGGTCTCGAGCTTGCGATAGAGCAGCGACAGTCTGCGCGCGCCCTCGAAGAACTGCTTCATCGCAGCCTCTTCGCCCTGCTCGCGCACGGCTTTGGCGTATTCCACCGCGCTCTTCTGCAGCATGGAGAGATCGGCGCCGCCGGAGAAAGCCGGCTTGCCCGATGCGATCACGCAGCCCTTGATCTGCGGATTGCTCGCCACTTCGTCGATGACTTTTTCCAGCTCGTCCATCACCTCGAAGGTGATGACATTCATCGAGCGGTCGGGGCTGTCCCAAGTGAGCAGGGCGACGCCGTCGGCGCCGGTCTCGAAACGGAAATTGACGAGGTTCATCGGGTCGCTCCCTGAAAACTAGACACGTCTCGCGACGAAGCGATCCAGGAGCCGCCTCGCTGCTCTGGATTGCTTCGCTTCGCTCGCAATGACGGCGCGGCTTTGCACATTCACACGCGCTCGATGATCGTCGCGGTTCCCATTCCCGCGCCGATGCAGAGCGTCACCAGCGCCGTGGACTTGCCGCTGCGCTCCAATTCGTCGAGCGCCGCGCCCACCAGCATCGCGCCCGTCGCGCCGAGCGGATGGCCGAGAGCGATGGCGCCGCCATTCACATTCACTTTGGAATCGTCGAGGCCGAAAGCCTGCATGAAGCGCAGCACCACGGCGGCGAAAGCCTCGTTGACCTCTATGAGGTCGATGTCGGAAAGGCTCATGCCCGCCTTGGCGAGCAGCTTCTTCGTCACATCCACCGGGCCGGTCAGCATCAGCGCCGGCTCGGAGCCGATATTGGCGAAAGCGCGCACGCGCGCGCGAGGCTTCAGCCCATGACGCTCGCCCGCTTCGCGCGAGCCGAGCAGCACCGCAGCGGCGCCGTCGACGATGCCGGACGAATTGCCGGCATGATGCACATGGGTCAATTTCTCGACGTCAGGATGCGCCTGAATGGCCACCGCGTCGAAGCCCGCCTGCTCGGCGAAGAATGCGAATGACGGCTTCAACGCGGCGAGCGACTGCATATCCGTCGCGGGGCGCATATGCTCGTCGCGATCGAGAATGGTAAGGCCGTTGACGTCCTTCACCGGCGCGATGGATTTGGCGAAGCGCTTCTCCTCCCAGGCGCGCGCGGCGCGCTGCTGCGACTGCACCGCATAAGCGTCGACATCGTCGCGCGAGAAACCATATTTCGTCGCGATAAGATCGGCGGAGACGCCTTGCGGCATGAAGTAAGAGGGAATGGCGATGGTCGGATCGACCGGCCAGGCGCCGCCGGAAGCGCCGATGCCGACGCGGCTCATGCTCTCGACGCCGCCGCCGATCGTCAGCTCATGCTGGCCGGACATGATCTGCGCAGCGGCGAAATTCACCGAGTCGAGGCCGGAAGCGCAGAAGCGATTGATCTGCACGCCGGGAACCCCATAGCCATAGCCGGCGGAGATCGCCGCGGCGCGCGCAATGTCGCCGCCCGCCTCGCCGACCGGATCGACGCAGCCGAGGATCACATCATCGACCGGCGCGCCGTCGAGATTGTTCCTCTCCTTCAGCGCGGAAAGAGCGGTGACGGCGAGGCCGAGGCTCGACACCTCATGCAGCGAGCCGTCGGGCTTGCCGCGCCCGCGCGGCGTGCGCACGGCGTCGTAGATATAGGCTTCGGGCATGAAGCAACTCCGTTGCTGGGCGAATAGCGAATAGGGAGTAGCGAGTAGCTCGCCTCTCTCTATTCGCTACTCCCTATTCGCTATTCGCTTCATCAAAACATCTCCGCCGGCAGACTCATCAGCGTATCGACCCCTGCCGTGATGCGCGCCAGACGAAAGCCCGTCTCGGGCAGCATCTTCTCCATATAGAATTTGCCCGTCGTCAGCTTGGCGTCGAGCCATGCGCCGTCGCCTTGCGCCTCCTTTTTCTTGGCGAGAGCCGCACGGGCGATGCGCGCCCATGTGTAGCCGAGCGCCACGCGGCCGAAGAGATGCATGTAATCATAAGATGCGCCGGCGCCATTGTCGGGCTTGGCGAGCCCATTCTGCATCAGCCAGATCGTGGCCTTTTGCAAATCGCCGAGCGCGGCCTTCAGCGGCTCCACGAAGGGCTTCATCTCGTCGGAACTCTCATGAGCGATAAACTCGCTCATTTCGGCGAAATAGGCCATTGCGGCGCGGCCATTGTCCTTGGGCAATTTGCGGCCGACGAGATCGAGCGCCTGAATGCCATTGGCGCCCTCATAAATCATGGTGATGCGCGCGTCGCGCACGAATTGCTCGACGCCATTCTCGTCTATATAGCCGTGCCCGCCCCATATCTGCTGCGCCTTCACCGCGCTCTCGAAGCCGAGATCGGTGAGCACGCCTTTCAGCACCGGCGTCAGCAGCCCGAGACGATCCTCCGCGATCTGACGCGCCTTGGCGTCCTCGGACCGATGCGCGATATCGCTGTCCAGCGCGGTGGCGAGAGCGAGGCCGCGCGCCGCCTCGTTGAAGGCCTTCATCTCCATGAGGCCGCGCCGAATATCCGGATGCACGATGATCGGATCGGCGCCGCCGCCGGCGTTCTTCGCGCCGGTGAGCGCGCGTCCTTGCAGGCGCTCCTTGGCGTAGGCCGCCGCATTCTGATAGGCGACCTCCGATTGCGCGAGACCTTGCACGGCGACGCCGAGCCGCGCCTCGTTCATCATCACGAACATCGCATTGAGGCCCCGATTGGGCTCGCCGACCAGAAAGCCCCTGGCGCCGTCATAATTCATCACGCATGTGGCGTTGCCGTGAATGCCCATCTTATGCTCGAGCGCGCCGCAGCGCACCGCATTGCGCGCGCCGAGAGTCCCATCGGGATTCACCTCGTATTTCGGCACGATGAAAAGGGAAATGCCCTTCACCCCGGCCGGCGCGCCGTCGATACGCGCGAGCACGAGATGAATGATATTCTCGGAAAGATCATGCTCGCCGGCGGAGATGAAAATCTTCTGCCCGCTGATGGCGTAGGAGCCATCCTCGCGCGGGCTCGCCTTGGTGGTGAGCAGGCCGAGATCGGTGCCGCATTGCGGCTCAGTGAGATTCATCGTGCCGGTCCAGCGGCCCGCCGCCATGGGCGGCGCGAAGAGGCGCTTCTGCTCCTCGCCGCCATGGCGCAGCAGCGCGGCGAGCGCGCCTTGCGTCAGGCCCGGATACATTGCGAAGGACATGTTGGCCGCCGAGGCGAACTCGTTCATCACCACGGCCAACGTATAAGGCAGGCCTTGTCCGTCATATTCGGGCGGAACCGCCAGCCCCACCCAGCCGCCGGCGACGAACTCGCGATAGGCCTCCTTGAAGCCGGCGGGAGTCGTGACATCGCCCTCGGCGTCCAGCCGGCATCCTTCCGCATCGCCGCTGCGGTTCAGTGGCTGCAGCCGCTCCTCGCAGATTTTGCCCGCCTCGCCGATGATCTGCGCCAGAACGTCGGGCGTGGCGTCGGCGAATCCGGGCAGATTGCCATAGCGCTCGAAATGCAGGACGTCGTTCAAGAGGAAGAGAGTGTCGTCCACCGGGGCCTTGTAGATCGGCATGAGAGCCCTCCCTGCGCGGATCGCTTAGGTGATATCTCGATATAGGCGTTTTCCCGGCGCTCGGCCGGCTCATCGACGATCATGCGCCTGTCTCGGTTACGAAAACGCAACGTCGAACGCGTTTGGACGCCGAAAGACAAGTCGTTCATAATGCGTGCGAATCAGGGGTTCGTTAGGTGCGTCCTGCGCAGCAATAGGTAGAGAGCCGGCCCCTCCTGCGCAATAGGGGAGCCACACGGTCGGCTCCGCGCAAGCGTTAACCATTTATTTACCTTCTTCGAAGGAAAGTCCCCGGCGACGGCGTACCCCGCCCTCACAGCGTTCCGGCGCGATTCGCGCCTCTCGAGTCGTCGCTCGTCCAGTTTTCCCCAGCCAACACGGGTCGAGCCCGCCGGATATCCGATGACAGAGGCATTTCCCTGGAGCTTCAAGGGCATAGATCACGAAACCCGCGATGTCGCGCGCGCCGCCGCACGACGATCGGGCAAGAGCCTTTCCGCTTGGCTCGATGATGTGATCCAAGAAAAAGCCAATTTCGACGACCGCTCATCCGGCGTCGATGACGAGGAGCCGAACGCTCCGGCGCGCCGACGCGCGCTGCGCTCGCGTCTCTACGGACGCAATGATCGCGGCCGCATGCGCCGCGACGCCGCGCCGAGACGCGACATCCGCGACGAGGAGCCGGAAGACGATTTCCGCTCGCTCGCGCCGCGCGGCCGCGCCGAGGTCGACGCCAAAGCCATCGTCGACGACGCCGTCGCGCTCTTCGAGCGGCGCTCCGCCGAGAGCGAGCGCAAGACGGCCAACGCCCTCTCCGGCCTCGCCAAGCTGATCGACCGCAATCATACGAGCCGCGCTCGCCTCGGCGACGATATCGGCGCGGTGATGGATCGGCTCGGCCACATAGAGGAGCGCATCGCCACCCGCCCCGACGAGAGCGTGCGGCCGATCCGCAACGCGCTGGCGCGGCTCGAGGCGCGCATCGACAGCCTCTCCAACGACGATCGCGCCTATGAGTTCGAGAATGCGCTCGGCTCGCTCGATCAGCGGCTCGCCGAAATTGCGGCGCGGCTGGACGAGGAAGCCGAGGAGCGCCGCGCCGTCGAGCTACGCCGGCGTCAAGAACGAGAAAAGCAAGAGCGCGAGAATTCGGAGCGCGAGCAGCAGCAGGAACGCGAGAGACTGGAGCGCGACAGCCGGCAGGAGCGCGAGCGTCGCGCCGCCGCGCGGCGTCCGCTGTCGGAGGCCGTCGCCGAAATCACCGAGCGCCAGCGCGCGCTCGAGGACCAGGCGGGCGGCGATTTCGTCGCCAGAGCGGCAATCGAGGCGCGGCCGGCGATCTTCGACGGTCTCGCCGAATCGATCGAGTCGCTGTCGCGCCAGCTGATGTCGGCCCGCGCCGAGCAGAGCATTCAGGGCGAGCAGCAGGCGGCCGTCGTCGCCCAGATCGACCTGTTGCGCTGCGATCTCGAAGGCCTCTCCCGCGCGCTCGTCGATCTCGCGCCGCGGGCCTCCGTCGCCGCCGTCGAATCGGCGCTGCGCGAGTTGACCGAGCGCGTCGAGGCGCAGCGTCTCTATGGCGTCGAGGAGATGGTGCTGGCGCCGGTCGAGCGCCTCACCGCCGATCTCGCCTCCATCCTGCGCGAGCTCGATCCGAGCCGCATCGTCGCCGTCCTCTATGAGGAAGTGCGAACGCTGAACGACAAGCTCGCCGAGCATCACGCCGCCGGCGGCGCCGATCGCGCCGCCATAGACGCGATCGCCGGCGAGACGCGCGAGATTCACGAGCTGCTGAAGGCGGTTTCCCGCCGTCCTCTGCCGATCGAGAAGCTCGAGGCCGGCATCGCCGCGCTGACCACGCAGGTCGACGAGCTGAGCGCCGCCGGCGCCAATGTCGCCACGGCCAAGGATGTGAGCGAGCTCGTGCAGAGCATTCGCTCCATCGTCTCGACCGAGATCGGCGGCTCCTTCGCCGCGCTCGAGCGCCGGCTCGAATATTTCGCAGCCAAGCTCGACAACATCTCGACGAAATCGGGCGGCGGCAAGCGCTTCGACGAGATCAACGAGCGCATCGAGCAGGTCCATAAATCGCTCGCCGCGCGCATAGAGCGCAGCGGCTCGGGCGTCGATGCGAGCAAGGTCGAGCAGCTCTTCGCCTCCTTCGCCAAGAAGATCGACGCGGCCGCGCAATCGAAGATCGTCGATCCGGTGGGCGAGCTCGGCCGCAAGATCGAGAAGCTCGAGCAGAGGCTCCAGCCCGCCACGGCGGCGCAGACATCCGCTGATTCCGAGCAGCTGCGCGAGATCGCCGCGGCGATGAACGCGCTGCGCTCCGAGGTCGAGCGCAAGGGCAATGGCGGCGCCAGCGTCGATCCCAATCAGTTCGAGCGGCTGTTCAGCTCCCTCTCCAAGAAGATCGACGCGGCGAGCGAGGCCCGGATCGTTCATCCGGGCTTCGACGAGCTCGGCCGCAAGATCGAGAAGCTCGAGCAGCGGCTCCAGCCCGTCGCCGCCAGCGCGCAGAAATCCGCCGGCTCCGAGCAATTGCGCGAGCTGGCCGAGCGCATCGACCATGTCCACGCAGAGCTCGCCGCGCGCATCGATTCGACCGCGCGCCGACGCGGCGACGACGCCAATCTGCATTTGGCGGAGCTGGTCGGGCAGCTGGCGCAGAAGATGGACGCGGCGCTCGATCCGGAGGCCGATCGCAGCGCCTTCGGCGCGCTCGAGCAGCAGATCGGCCGGCTCGCGGAACGGCTCGACCACTCCGACATGAACGCCGATTCCTTCGCCGCCATAGAGCGGGCGCTGGGCGCGCTGTCGACCAAGGTCGAGGAGACGCGCAGCTCCACAATGCGCGTCGCCGAGATCGCCGCGCGCGAGGCGGCTCAGGATGTCCTGCGCGACGCGACGGTTCACGGCGGCTTGCAGGACGCGCTGGAGAAGGAGCTGGTCGAGCTGCGTCATTTCCAGGACGAGGCCGGCCATCGCACCAATCAGACGCTCGCCGCCGTCCATGAGACGCTGCAGCGCGTCGTCGAGCGCCTCTCCATGTTCGAGGACGAGCTGACCGATCTGCGCAAGGCCAAGCCGGGCGCAGCGGCGGAGCCGCAGCGCGCCAAGGACGGGACCGATCCCCGCCGCGCCGCGCGCGTGAAATCCGCGGCGCCGGTCGGCGATGTGGAGGACATTCTGCTGGAGCCGGGCGGCCGCCCGCGCCGCGAGCCGATGGTCTCCCGCGACGACGATCGCTCCGGCTCGGTGCAGCAGGATTTCATCGCGGCCGCGCGCCGCGCCGCCCAGCAGGCCGCGGTCGACGCCCAGGCCGCAGCGGCGCAGGGCAAGGCCGCCCAAGGCAAGGCGGCCAAGAAGATCGCCGCCGAGCAGAAGCAGGAGCCCGAGCGCGTCGCCGCGACGGGCGGCGTCGGCGCGGCGCTGCAATCCCGCCGCCGGCCGCTGCTGCTCGGCGTCGGCGTGCTGGTGCTGCTCTATGGCGCCTATCAAATCGCCCGCGTCACGCTCGACAATCCGGCTCCGCAGGCCTCCGCCATTCAGGCGGAGCCGAACGAGGCGACCGCCTCCACCGAGCCTGCCGCCAAGGACGCGGCCGCCGAGCCCAAGGACGCGGCCCCCAAGGACGCCGCCGCGGCTCCGAACGCTCCCGCCGCCGCGACGGTCTCGGCGGCCGAGCCCGCCAAGGCGCCCGCCGCCGCGCCGAGGCCAATCGGCCTTCCGGCGCTCGCGCCCGGCGGCTCCGGCGTCGGCTCCTTCGCTCCCGGCCCGCAGGCTCCGACGCCCGGACGTTTCGGCTCGCAGACGATCGATCCCATGCCGGTCGGCGCGATCGGAACGCCGGCGGCCAATGCGCCCGCCGCGCCGCGGCAGGACGTTTTCAGCGTCATCAAGGAGATCGCCGCAGCCGGCGACGCCAGCGCCCAATATGAGCTCGGCCTGCGCTACTCCGAGGGTCGCGGCGGCGCCCCGCGCGATCCCAAAATCGCCTTCCAATGGTTCGAGAAGGCGGCCGACAAGGGCCTCGCTCCGGCGCAATACCGGCTCGGCTCCATCTATGAGAAGGGCATGGGCGTCGAGCGCGACTACGCCAAGGCGCTCTCCTGGTACAAGCGCGCCGCCGACGCCGGCAACGCCCGCGCGATGCATAATCT
Organism: Methylosinus sp. sav-2; assembly: GCF_004366495.1. Taxonomy (NCBI): domain Bacteria; kingdom Pseudomonadati; phylum Pseudomonadota; class Alphaproteobacteria; order Hyphomicrobiales; family Methylocystaceae; genus Methylosinus; species Methylosinus sp. sav-2. Next base: position 1,272,464 of record NZ_SOEJ01000001.1, on the reverse strand, counting down.
CGCCGTGCTGCACGCCGGCGGCGGCGACGGCAAGCCGGATTACGACCAGGCGGCGCTATGGTTCCGCAAGGCGGCCGAATATGGCGTGCGCGACAGCCAGTTCAATCTGGCCATTCTCTACGCCCGCGGGCTCGGCGTTCCGCAGAGTCTGACGCAGTCCTATCTGTGGTTCTCGGCCGCCGCCACTCAGGGCGACGAGGACGCCGGCAAGAAGCGCGACGAGGTCCGCGCCCGTCTCGACACCAAGGACATGGCGGCCGCCAAGGCGCTCGTCGACGGCTTCCGTCCCAAGCAGCCGGACAATGCGGCCAATGACGTCCCGCCGCCCCCCGGCGGCTGGGAGAACGCCAAGGCCCCCGCCAAGCCGGAGACGAAGCCCGCCGCCGGCAAGCCGAAAGTCTCCGCGCTTTGAAAAAGGCGCGATAGAACCGCGAAATAGAGAGAAACTTAGATCATAATGGCCGCGTCCACGCTGGACGCGGCCATTTTCGTTTCGCGGAAATGCCTGCGGCCGCAGCGCGGCCTCTATGAGACCAGCGCGCCCGGCCGAGACGGGATATCGGTCGTCCCCCTCCTCTGCAACTGACGACGGAAGCGCCGCTGTGTCGCCACGGCGACAGCGACCGGAAATTCGACGCCCCGCGCCAGCCGCGGGGCGTTTTGCCTCTTGACGCTCCTTCCGCCATTGCCGACCCTGCCGCCATGGTGAAGTTTCGGCCCGGCCTGTGGCGGTTCGCGCGCGCCCTCCTCACCAGGGGGATGGCGGCGCTGCTGCTGATTCAGATCGTCGCCCTCGCCTTTTCCGAGACTCGTCCCGCGCCAATGGAGCCGGGACTAGCTTCAGCCGCCCGCCTCTGCAGCGTCACGCCCGAAGGCGGCCATGCGCCGACCGCGCCCGACCAGCCCGGCCATTGCCTCTACTGCCCGCTCTCCTGCGCCCATGGCGGCGCCGGGCTCCCGACGCTGGTGGCGGCGACGCTCCTCCTGCTCCTCCCGCGCGACGCAGCGGCGACGGGCCGCGCGGTGGAGATCGATGCGCGGCCGGTGGCGGGAGCGACCGGCTTCCGGCAATTTTCGCGCGCGCCCCCGGCGCTCGTCTGAGCGTCAGCAGGCGGCCAGAGCTCTCCCGGCCCGCAGCCGCCGACCTTCGACAAGCGCATAGCGAGCCGCGCCGAGTCCTCCGCGCCGAGCGGAGCCGCTCCGCCGCCGAAAGGCGATCATGCCCGATCAAAAATCCGAACGTTTTCGCGAGCTGTTTCGCCGCAACAAGCGCGCGCTGCTCGACTATTTCAAGCGCCGCGTGGGGCCGGACCACGCCCCGGACCTGCTGCAGGAGACCTTCGTGCGCGCGATTCGCCGCGACGGGTTCGAGAACGTCGCCGATCCGCCGGCATTTCTGAAGCAGATCGCCATCAATCTCTCGCGCGATTTCGCCCGCCGCCGCGACAGCGAGGCCAAATATTTCGTCCCCGGCGACGCGCCCGAGGAGGTCATAGAGCCCGCCGTCGCGCCGGATGCGCTCTATGAGACGGAGGAGCTGGCCCGTCGCCTTCTGGAGGCGATAGAGGCGCTGCCGCCCAAATGCCGGCAGGCCTTCGTCATGCGCCGCTTCGAGGACCTCACCCATGAGGAGATCGCGGCGCGCATGGGCGTCTCCCGCAATATGGTGGAAAAGCATCTGCGGCTCGCCATGGAGCGCTGCCGGGCGGCGCTCGATTGATTGGGCGCCGACCTCCCCTTTTGCATGTCGGGCGCGTCCTACCCTATGAGAGCCTTGTTCTCGAGCCCTCTGCGGAGACCATGAGCGCGGACCACGCCCCCAGCGAAGCGGAATTGGAGCGACGGCGCGCCGCCATCGCCTGGTGGATGCGGCTCGACTCGGGCGCCTCGACGCCGGCGGAGCGCGAGGCCTTCGCCGCCTGGCTGACCGCGGAGGCCGCCAACAAGGCCGCCTTCGACGATATCTGCCGCCTGTGGGGCAATCTCGAGGTCGTGCGCCCGCGCCTCCAGCCGGCGGCCCACGCGTCCGGCCCGCCCCGTCTCACGCGGTTGCGCATCGGCGCAGCGCTGGCCGGCCTCGCTCTGGCCCTCGCGTTCTCCTATGACGAATTGGCGATCCGCTGGCGCGCCGGCCATCTCACCGGAACCGGCGAGCTGCGCAGCCTCGTCCTCGAGGACGGCTCGCGCGTGGAGCTCGGCCCCGATTCCGCTTTGGAGACGAATTTCGCCGGCGGCGAGCGGCGCGTGACGCTGCTCCGGGGCGAGGCCTGGTTCGCCGTGGCGCCCGACTCCGCCCGGCCCTTTTCGGTCGCCACTCCGGCGGGAACGGCGACCGCGCTCGGCACCGCCTTCGACGTCTCGATCCAGGGCGCACGCACCGAAGTCACGGTGACCGAGCATCGCGTGCGGCTGTCGGGCGCCGGCCCGAGCGTCATCGTCGAGCAAGGCGCGCAGAGCGCCTTCGCGCCGGGCGTGGCGGCGGTTTCGCCCTATCCGGTCGATACGGATCAGGTGACGGCATGGCGGCGCGGCAAGCTCATCTTCGACGACAAGCCGCTCGCCGAGGTGCTGGCGACTCTCTCGCGCTACCGCCGCGGATATGTGGCGCTCGTCGACCCTAGCCTGCGCGGGCGGCGCGTGACCGGCGTCTTCGAGACCCGCGATCCCGAGGCGGCGCTACGCGCGATTCAAAAATCGCTCGGACTTCGCGCCGTCTCCCTTGGCTTCGTCACGCTGATCGGAGGCTGAGAGGAGCCGCGCAAAAAACTTCATCGAGCGACCTCCTCCCCGTACGCCGAGCCGCGTCCAACTCGGTGAGGGGACGTTCGAGCCCCCGAAAAAATGCGAGGGGGCGCCGATGGCGAGACGGGTTTCGAGGCGGAGCGGCGGCGACGCCGGGAGTGTGCTCATGAGCGCGACGGCGCTGGCCACAGTGTTGGGCGCATTGGCGATCGGCGGCGCCGACGACGCCCGCGCGCATGCGCAAATTCCCGACAAAGAAATCGTCGAGATCGTTCGCGCCTATTCCATCCCCGCTGGCCGCATGTCGACGGCGCTGACGCGGCTCGCCGATACGAGCGGCGTGCTGATCGTCTACGACACGACGCTGACGCGGACGCTGACGACGCGCGGGCTCGAGGGAACGCATACGCTGAATGCGGCGCTGGAAGAGCTGCTGTCGGGCTCGGGGCTGAATTACGACGTGGCGGCGGACGGAAAATCCGTGCTGATCGTGCTGGCGCAGAACGATGGCGTGCGCAGCGACGCTGTCGGCGCGGAGGCGCTGCCGCCGATCGACGTGGGGGCGGAGGCGAGGACGCCGGCGGAGCGACGGGGTCGCGACTATGGCGGCGCCGGCGCCGGACAGGACCCCTACAACAAAAGCTATGTGCTGCCGAACGCCTCGACGGGCACCAAGACCGACACGCCGGTGATGGAGACGCCGCTGAACATTCAATCGGTGACCCAGCAGGTGCTGCGAGATCAGCAGGCGATCACTATCGAGCAAGCGCTGCAGAATGTCAGCGGCGTGGCGGTCGGCGGCGGCGGCGCTTTCGGCGGCGGCACGCCCTACGGCGACATCAATTTGCGTGGTTTCGCCAGTGACGTTTATTTCCGCAACGGGTTCCGCATGGGTCCCAACGGCAGCGGAATCGACGGCATCTCCACCATCCAGCTCGCCAATATCTCGAGCATAGAGGTGCTCAAGGGTCCCGGAGCCACGCTCTACGGGCTGCTCGAGCCCGGCGGCGTCGTCAATATCGTCACCAAAGAGCCGCTGAACGCGCCCTATTATTCAATCGACCAGCAGATCGGCTCTTTCGCCAATTACCGCACCACCATCGATGCAACCGGACCCGTCACCAAAGACGGGGACTGGCTCTATCGGCTGAACATGTCCTACCAGAACAATGGCGCGCCATTCGGCTCACCGATCGAGCTCATTCACGGCCAGGATATTTTCATCGCGCCGACGCTCAAATGGAACATCGATGCGGCGACGTCTGTGAAGCTCGAAGTCCAATATGATGAAAATCGCAGCGCGATCACTTTCGGCTCCACTCCTGCATTCAACGGGCAGTTCTTGTCGTTGCCGCGCAATCGAAATTATAGCGAGCATTCTCCAGACACGCTGAAAACCTTCTTTTCGGCGCTCACCTGGTCACACCAATTCGACAACGACTGGTCGATCAAGCAGCAGATCGCCTTTAAGCGCGCGGAAGACGCTAGCTCCTTCCGACTGCCCGCCTTCGTCCAAGATACCGGAACCAGATATCTCGTCGAGCGATACAGCGGAGAATCCGCCAGACAGCAAACCGCTTTTTCGACCAATGTCGATGTCGTCGGACATTTCGACACTTTCGGAGCGAAGCACACTTTGCTACTCGGCGGCGACTTCTACAGGTCCAGCACCGGAAGCCAGAACTTCATCAACTTCACGTCGTTCTCGGAAATCGACCTCTTCAATCCAGTCCATCCCGGCACGCCGTTTCTCGCCGCCCCGGTCCCTTCCGGCGCGGTCTCCAATCTGCAGGACACGGCGGGCTTTTATCTTCAGGATCAAATCAAGCTGCCGTATGATTTCTCGATCCTGGCGGGCGCGAGATATCAATATATCCAGCAAAAGAGCGCGTCCGGCCTGACCGCCGACGCATTGACGCCGAGCGACAAGGTGACGACGGCCGAAGCCGTGACGCCGCGCTTCGGTCTGTTGTGGCGGCCGGAACAATGGGTCAGCGTCTATGGCCATTACGCCGACGGCTTCGGCGCGGGCGCCGGCCGGATCTTCCCCGGAACGCCGGCGGCCCCGAGCAAAGCGCAGGAATTCGAGGCCGGCGTCAAGCTCGAATGGTTCGACGGGAGGCTGCGGGCGACCGCCGATTACTTCAATCTCGCCAAGACCAATGTCCCCTCGACCGATTATGCGCATCCGGGTCTCGGCTTCGTGGTCTTGACCGGCGAGGTGCGCAGCAAGGGAGTGGAAGTCGACATTCAGGGCGAAATTTTGCCGGGCTGGAGCATGATCGCGACCTACACCAATCAAGAGGTGCGCACCACCAAGGACGAAAATCGGGCCCAGATCGGCCAACGGTTCGGACGCGATCCGAGAAATATGGCGAGCCTCTGGTCGACCTATGAGTTCCAGACCGAAATGCTGAAAGGGCTGAAGATCGGCGGCGGAGCCATCTATCGCGACCGGCAGCCGATTTATGATTTGTCGGGCCTCGGCTTGCAGATGTCCAATCCCGCTTACGCCACGATCAATCTGATGGCGGCCTATAGCTTCACGTTTTCCGGACTGAAGCTCACGGCGCAGGTGAATGTCTCCAATCTCCTGGACACGACTTATTATGCGGAAACGGCTCTCGACCCGACCGCCTCGGGAATGGGATTAGGCTACCGCCTCTATGGCGCGCCGCGGACTATCCTCGGCTCGCTGCGCGCGGAGTTCTGAGCGCGCGCCCTGCCCGGCCGCGCGCCGCACAAAGCCAGTGGCTGGATAGCTGGGCAGGGCTGCTGATGATGTCCTCCTCGTCATCGTCGGACTCACAGGCCTTCAACACCGCGTTGGAGCATATCTTCGCGCAGCAGCTCTTCGCAAAGCCGCGGCCGGGCGCGGCGCCGCTCGAACTCGGGACGCTTGCCGGAGGCCGAGCGATGACGCGCCGCCGCATGCCCGCGCGGATAGCGTGACGACGAGCGCGCATCCGCATCCTCTGCTATAAGCCGCCTCGCCCGCGCCATTCGCGCCGCAGCGAGGAGCCCTCATGTCGGAAGAAACCAAGCTCGCTCTGCTCGAGCGCATCGCCACAGCGCTCGAGCGGCTCGCCCCGCCGCCGCCGCGCGCGGTGGATTTTTCCTGCGCCGAGGCCTTCGTCTGGCGGGCGGCGCGCAGCGAATTCTCGCCCGTCGTAGCGATCAATCGCGTCGATCTCGCGCTGCTCGAGGGCGTCGAGCGGCAACGCGATCAGCTCATCGACAACACGCGCCGCTTCGCGCGCGGGCTGCCGGCCAATAATGCGCTGCTGTGGGGCGCGCGCGGCATGGGCAAATCCTCGCTCGTCAAGGCGGCGCATGCGACGATCGCGCGCGAAAAGGAATGCGTGCGGCCGCTGAAGCTCATCGAGATTCATCGCGAGGACATAGAGAGCCTGCCCATGCTGCTCTCCACCTTGCGCGAAAAGCCGTTCGGCTTTCTGCTGTTTTGTGACGATCTCTCCTTCGATGCGGCGGAGACGAGCTACAAATCCTTGAAGTCCGCGCTCGAGGGCGGCGTCGAGGGGCGGCCGCGCAATGCGCTGTTCTACGCCACCTCCAACCGCCGCCATCTGCTGCCGCGCGACATGATGGAGAATGAGCGCTCCTCCGCCATCAATCCCGGCGAGGCGGTGGAGGAGAAGGTCTCGCTCTCCGACCGTTTCGGCCTCTGGCTCGGCTTCCACAATTGCAGCCAGGCGGAATATCTCGCCATGGTTTTCGGCTATGCGCGCCATCACGGGCTCGACGCGCCGCAGGAGACGATCGAGCGTGAGGCGCTCGAATGGTCGATCACGCGCGGCGCACGCTCCGGCCGCGTGGCGTGGCAATATGTGCAGGACCTCGCCGGGCGGCTGGGCAAGCGGCTCGACGGCTGATCAGCGCGCCTGCGCGTCGCGGATCGGCAGCACGATGAAGAAGGTCGCGCCGACGCCGGGCTCCGCCTCGACGCTGAGGCGCCAGCCATGGCGATCGGCGATCGCCTTGCAGATGGCGAGGCCGACGCCCGAGCCCGGATAATCGACCTTGCTGTGCAATTGCTTCAGCGGCTCGAATATCTTCTGCGCATATTGCGCCTCGAAGCCGATGCCGTCGTCGGCGATGGCGAGGCGGAGCGAGCTCTCGTCGCAAAAGCCCTTTATATCGACCGCCGCCGGTCGGCCGGGCTTTCTATATTTGATGGCGTTGGCGAGAATATTCTGCACCAGCCGCTGAAATTGCGTGGCGTCGGCCGTGATGGAGACTTCAGGCAGATCGATCTCCACCCGCGCCTCGGTCTCGGCGATCGTCGGCGACAAGGCCGCCAGCGAAAGCGCGATGGCGTCGCGCAGATCGAGCGAGGCGAGCTCCAGCTCGTCGTTCACGATGCGCGAGAAGGACAGAAGATCCTGCACCAGCGCGCGCGCGCGCAGCGCCGAAAAACGCATCACCTCATTGGCGCGGGCGATCTCGTCAGTATCGCCGCGCCGGATCGCCTCCTCCATCAGATCGCCGAAGACGGCGATCTTGCGCAGCGGCTCCTGAAGATCCTGCGAGGCGACGAAGGCGAAACGCGCCAGACGCTCATTGAGGCGCTCCAGCTCCTCCGCATGAGCGACGAGCGCGGCCTCCTCGGCGTTCGTCTCGTACAGATCGACGATCGTCGCCAGAACGAGGGGTTCGCCGTCGCGCGCAATGGCGGAGAAGCGCGCACCGACCGGAAAACGCGCGCCGTCGCGGCGGACGCCCTGCAGGCCGAGGCCAGAGCCTACGACCACTGGCGACGCCTGCGGCAGAAGGCGGGCGAGCGGCAGGCCGATGATCTCCGCCTCCGCGCCGAAGCCGAACATGCGCCGCGCGCAGGGATTGGCGCCGATGATCGCGCCGCGTTGGTCGACGAGCACGAGGCCCGCGACTGTCTCGTCGAACACGAGGCGACGCCAATCGTCGGCCGTCGCGGCCTCCGACATTCACCCTCCTCTGGTCGCCTCCGGCCGCGCTGCGGTTTCTCCGCGCGCATTGTCGAGCTCTCGTCTCGCCGGATGCAGTCTCCCGAGAGGGATATTGGCCCGTGGCGCCGCCGAGGTAAAGAAGAAATTGAGACCTCATTGCTTTCGAGGAAATGCAGCTTTCGTCGAATTCTATGATAGTTCGATTCAATTGTTAGAAACTCTCAGATTGTCTTCGGCTCCACAGTGGATGAGCGCGCCAGCCGCCCTTCGTCGTCGAGCGGCAAATCGCCGCGAAAAACGGCGAGCAGATTATCCGCGCCATCGCCCAACAGATGTCCCATAGGGCCGGTGTTGCGCCCGCCCTCGGTCTGACCATCGACCAGCAGAGCGGTTCGGCCGGTGCGATAGCAAATGAGGAACACTTCGAGATTGGGAAAATCGTCGCCATAGACGTGGCCGCTGACGCGCAGCCGCTTCGCCATGCCGAAATCGATCCGTGCGTCGATGAAGGTGTCTATGTCTGGAGCGCCGGGAACGAGCGGATTGCCTCCCGCTGTGCTCGCGCGAAATTCGAACAAACTCGGCCCTTCCAGCTTTGTCCGCACGAGGTTGCTCTTCACAACGGCCATGCCTTTGATGACGGAGCCTATGGCGGGATGGAACTCAGTGCCGCTGGAGCCGGCAAATTGATGCACGACGCCAGACTTGTTGAACATCACGGCCGCATAGGTCCGAGAAGTGTCCTTCAATGAGGTGGAGACGCCCCGGTCGTCTCCGGCGAAGTAGCCGAAGCCCATCGTCAGGGGATTGGCCCGGCCGAATTTGGCGAAAGGCGCGTAACGCCGAAAATGCAGCCCGAATACCGGATAGCGCTTGTCGATCTCGCACATGACGAACCTTCGAAAGATAGAACATGAAAATATGCGACTAGGAATTTCGGCAGATAAAATGGCTTTTCCATGAAGCTGGACGCGTATCACCGAGACAAAAAAACGGCCGCGCTCATCGCGCGGCCGTGAAATTCCAGCGGACGGGCCGAAAGGCCCGAAGCCTCAGCGGATCACGTAGGGCAGAAGGCCGAGGAAGCGGGCGCGCTTGATGGCCTGGGCCAATTCGCGCTGCTTCTTGGCCGAGACGGCCGTGATGCGCGAGGGCACGATCTTGCCGCGCTCGGAGATGTAGCGCGAGAGCAGGCGCGTGTCCTTATAGTCGATCTTCGGGGCGTTGGCGCCGGAGAAGGGGCAGGACTTGCGGCGGCGGAAGAAGGGGCGGCGGGCTGCGGCGCTCATCAGAAAGTCTCTCCTTCGGCGCGGGGTTCGTCACGGCGCGGGCGGCGGTCGCCACGGTCGCCTCTATCGCCACGGTCGGGGCGCGGACCGCCGGGGCCGCGGCGGTCGCCACGGTCGTCGTCGTCACGCTTGCGCAGCTGGGCGGAGGGGCCCTCCTCCAGCGCATCGACGCGCAGAGTGAGAAAGCGCAGAACGTCCTCGCTCAGGCCCTGCTGACGCTCGACCTCGGCGAGGGCCGCCGGCGGGGCGTCGATGTTGAGAAGGGTGAAATGCGCCTTGCGGTTCTTCTTGATCCGATAGGCGAGGGACTTGACGCCCCAATATTCGGTCTTCGTCACCTTGCCGCCGAGCGAGGCGATGATGCCCTTGAACTGCGTCGTCAGCGCTTCCACCTGCTGGGGCGAAACGTCCTGGCGCGCAAGATAGATATGCTCGTAGAGAGCCATTCTCTTGCCTTTCCTCATCGTCGCGAGCCCGCTCTCGGCGCAGAGCCCTTCGAGCCTTCAAAGGAAAGGCTCGATCGGGAAGTTCGAAGGCGGAGACACTGGAAGACGGGCGAACCCTGCCTGTGGCGGAGCCAAAGGCCTTCCGTTCAGCCCCCGGCCGGAAGCGTCGCGAAGCGCGCTTTATAGCGGCGTGGGCGCAGGATGCAAGGGCCGCGCTCAGCGGCCGTCGAACCAGGCCTTCCATTGCGGGACCGCGGTCGCGAAAGTGCCGCGATGCGTCGTCGGCCCGGTGGAGACGGCCTCGACGACCTTATTGCCGGAGCCGAAAGCCTGCGCATAGGTCATCGCCATGCGGCCAACGCCCTGGGTGATCGCCTCGTCCGCCTCGCCGTAATAGTTGCGAACCGGCGATTTTATCACCCAGCGATAGGCCTGCGTCGCCGCAATGAGCCGGCCGAAGGCCGAATTGGCGAAATAATGCGGATCGAAATAATCCGGCTTGATGAGCTTGCGCAGATCGGTCGGCACGGCGGCCGCATCGATCGGCTGGCGATCATAGGCCTTTTTGGCGATGTCGTAGTGCTCCTCGGCGAAGAGCGAGCGGGCGAGGCCCGGAACGCCATAGTAGTTCTCGTAGGAAAAGGCCGACAGGATGAAGATGCTGTTCAGCCAGACGGCGTCGTTCGGCCGCGGAAAGTCGAGAAAGCCCTCCATGGCGGCGTAGAGATCCAGCGGCGCGCTGGCGGTGGCCGCCCCGCGCACGGCGACGCCCGCGCTCTCGAGCTTCTCCAGAAAGGCCATGGTGACGAAGCCGCCTTGCGACCAGCCCGAGAGGAAAAGCTTGTCGCTCTTCAGCTTCAAATGGTCGAGCACGGCATGGCTGGCGACCAGCAGATCGTAGCAGGCCTGCTGATGGCTGGCCTTCACCATATAGCCCTCGGGCTCCCGCGAGACGCCGAGGCCGAAATAATCGGCGCCGATCACGGCATAGCCCTGCCCGGCGAATTGCGCGATCATCAGCTGCGTCTCGGGAGATTCCTCGGCGAAGGAGGGCACCTCGTGGCGCCCATAGACCGTGCCATGCTGGTAGGAGACCATGGGAAACGAGGTCTCCTTCGTGTCCGGCACGGCGAGCAGGCCGGAGGCGACGGTCGGGGCGTTGCCCTTCTCCGGTATGACGGAGGAATAAGTGATTCTATAGAGCCTCACGCCATTGCGCGCCGGCGTGTAGTCCACTTTGACGCCCGCGAATTTCGGCGTGTCGGTCTCCATTATCTGGTTCAGCCGATGTGCGTCCCAGCGCGCCACGAGCTCGTATTTCACGCCGGAAGAGACTTCGACCGGCGCATTTCGCGAGGCGGGCGCCGCCTGCGCGGCCGCGCCGAAGAGCAGCGCCGAGATTAGGATCAGCACACGAAGAGTGATCGGCATGAGGGAGCCTTTTCGGTTTCGGGGGTAGATAAGCCGTCGGCGCGCCGAGCGGCGCAAGTGATCTATAGACCGCAATATTTTCCAAATCGCATCCGTCGCCGAAAATGCGCCGTCGGCGTCGTCATCCCATTTCGGCCGCATTTGCTCCCGAGAAACGACGCGGACGTAAACGGAACGGAGAGCAATGGGCATGATCTCGAGCTGGGCGCGCTGCGCGGGCGCTATCGCATTCGGCCTCGTCCTTTCGGGGAGCGCGCAGGCGGCCAATTTTCTCGATCGCGGCCCAGTCGCGGATTTCGTCAATAATTTCCGCCTGCAGTCGATCCCGAGCCAGGAGGTGGCCTGGAGCCATCCGCAATATAAGAAGGGCACGATCGTCGTCTCCACCAAGGAGCGGCGGCTCTATTATGTGCTCGGCCCCACGCGGGCGATCGAATATGGCGTCGGCGTCGGCCGCGAGGGCTTCACCTGGTCCGGCGTGAAGACGATCACCGCCAAGAAGGAATGGCCCGATTGGCGCCCGCCCGCCGCCATGCTGAAGCGCCGGCCGGACCTGCCCCGCTATATGGCGGGCGGCCAGGACAATCCGCTCGGCGCGAGAGCGCTCTATCTCGGCTCCAGCGATTATCGCATCCACGGCTCCAATGAGGGCGAGACGATCGGCGAGGCCGTCTCCTCCGGCTGCATCCGCATGACCAATCGCGACGTCGCCGATCTCTATGATCGGGTGAAGGTCGGAACCCGCGTGGTCGTGCTGAAATGACAGGGGCGCCCTTCTCGAGCTATCAACCGCGCAGCCCTATTCACGGCGGCGGAGTTTCGAGGAAGAGGATCATGCGCAAGCTCTGCATTCTGGCGGGTCTCATCGTCGCCTATGCGCTGCTCGCGGGTTGCGACAAATGCACCCACGAGCTGCAGGACATACGCCTGCCGCTGCCGCCGCAGGCCTGCGCGCGCTGAACGCTTTTTCTGCGGCCGCCTTTGCTCTATAGAGCGCCCTGACGCGGATCGGGAAAGGTGAGCGCAGATGGCGGCTGGCCATTTCGTCGAGATGAAGAAGCGCGGCGAGAAATTCGTCGTGCTGACCGCCTATGACGCGCCGACCGCCCGACTCGAGGTGGAGGCGGGCGTCGATATCGTCATGGTGGGCGACAGCGTCGGCACCAATGTGCTGGGCTACGCCAGCGAGCGCGAGGTGACGCTGGACGATATGGCGCATCACATCGCCGCCGTGCGCCGCGGCGCGCCGGGCGTCTATCTCATCGGCGACCTCCCCTACGCCACCTATGACAGCGAGGCGCAGGCTCTCGCCAGCGCTGCGCGGCTCGCGCAGGCCGGCGCCGATTGCGTGAAATTCGAAGGCGCGCGGCCGGAAATCGTGCGCGCGCTGAAGCGCGAGGGATATGAGGTGTGCTGCCACATCGGGCTCGAGTCGCAGCATCAAGAGGGCAAGCGCCGCCAGGGCAAAACCGCCGAAGCCGCGGCCAAGCTCCTCGCCGACGCGCTGGCGCTAGATGCTGCGGGCGCCGATTTTCTCGTTCTCGAGCTCATCCCGCGCGAGCTCGCGGCGAAGATCACAGAGCGTCTGCGCGCGCCGACGATCGGAATCGGCGCCGGCGCCGATTGCGACGCGCAAGTGCTGGTCGTGCATGATCTCGCCGCGCTGGGAACCCGCGACTTCAAGCATAATCGCCGCTATGCGGAGCTGGGCGCCGCGCTACGCGCGGCGGTCGCCTCTTACGCGCGCGATGTGCGCGAGGGGCGCTTTCCGGCCGAGGAAAATGGTTTCTCAATGGAGGCGGCGGAACTCGCGGCCTTGGAAAAGATCATCGCATGAGCGCGTCTCGAATAGGCCTTCTGCTCGTCAATCTCGGCACGCCGAAGGGCGCCGATTATTGGTCGGTGCGCCGCTATTTGCGCGAGTTTCTGTCGGATCGCCGCGTCGTCGATCTGCCGCCCGTGCTGTGGCGTCCCATTCTCGAGAGCTTCGTGCTCACCTTTCGGCCGCGCCGCTCCGCGCGCGCCTATCGCTCCGTCTGGAACAATGAACGTGACGAAGGCCCGCTGAAGACGATCACGCGCGCACAGGCGGAAAAGCTCGGCGCGCGCTTCACGGATACGGGCGTCATCGTCGATTTCGCCATGCGCTACGCCGGGCCTTCCATCGGCGAGAAGATCGACGCGCTGCGCGCAAAGGGCTGCGAGCGCATTCTTCTGTTTCCGCTCTATCCGCAATATGCGGCCTCGACGACGGCCTCCGTCTTCGACGATGCGGCGCGCGCGCTGGCGCTATTGCGCGAGCAGCCGACATTGCGCATCGTCCCGCCCTTCTATGACGATCCCGCCTATATAAAAGCGCTCGCCGCCTCGACGCGCGCGCAACTCGCCGCGCTGGATTTTACGCCGGATGTTCTGGTCGCCTCTTTTCACGGATTGCCGCAAGCGCAGATCGACCGCGGCGATCCCTATCGCCGCCATTGCGAGGCGACATACGATCGTCTGCGCGCCGCGCTCGGCATGTCGACGCAGCATTTGCGCCTCGCCTTTCAATCGCGCTTCGGCCGCACGCAATGGACCGGCCCCTATACGGTGAATGTGCTGCGGGAGCTGGCGCAGAGCGGCGTGAAGCGCGTCGCCGTGCTGACGCCGGGTTTCGTCTCCGATTGTCTGGAGACGCTCGAGGAGATCGGCGTCGAGCTGCGCCACGCCTTCCTCGCGGCCGGCGGCGAAAAATTCGCGCGGCTCGATTGCCTCAACGACAGCGAGGATGGATTGCGCGCGCTAGAGACGATCGCGCGACGAGAGCTCGCCGGCTGGCTGGACTCGTGAGCGGCGTCAAGCTTCTGCCGAAATCTTTCCGCCGCTGATCGTGACGATGCGGTCGGCGGCGTCGAAATAGCGATCGTCATGCGAGATCACGACGAGCGTCTTGCCGCGCCGCTTCAGATCGGGAAGAATCTCGCGATAGAAAGCGCGGCGAAACGCCGGGTCCTGCTCCGCCGCCCATTCGTCGAAGACCATCACCGGCCGCCCCTCGGCGAAGGCGGATACGAGCGCGAGACGCTTGCGCTGTCCGGCGGAGAGCGCGGTGGTGGTATAGACGCCATTCTCGATCGCAGTCTTTTCCGAAATCTCCATGAGCGCGAGATAATCCTGCGCCGCGGCGGCCGACTCCTGCGAGACGCTCACATCGTCGAAAAGGAAATAATCGAAGAAAACGGCGGAGAACAGCTGGCGATAATCGTCGCGCTCGGCGTCGGAGACCGGCCGGCCATCGACGAGGATTTCGCCGCTCGTCGGCGGATAGACGCCGAGAATGAGCTTGAGCAGCGTTGTCTTGCCGCCGCCATTCTCGCCGATGATGAACACGATCTCGCCGGGGCGAATGTGAAAATCCGCCGGCCCGAGCGTGAAACCGGCGACATTCTCCTTCTGCGAATATTGGAAGGTCACGCCGCGCAATTCCACCGAGCCGAAGAACGGCGAAGCCGGCTGCGCTGCGCTTTCGACGAGCCGCGGCTCCGCCGTCGTGAAGCTCTCGGAGAGATCGACGACACGGCGAAACGACGTCGCGGCGCGGCCGAACATCGGGACAGTGGCGATCATCGCAGTGACGGGCGCGCGCATATAGAGAAGCGCGACGATGAACGTCCCTGTCGTGGCGGGCGCTTCCCCCAGCGCCGATTGCGCGGCGGTCAGCGCGCCGATGACGATGAAGATAGACGTCGTGTCGATCGCCTCGACGGTGGAGAAAATCACGAAATTGCGCGTCGTCAAATCGCGTATGCGTTCGATCCGCGCAAACAGCCGATCATTGCGGAACGCCGCGCGCCGCACGCGATTGAGGCGCAGCTCCTTCGCGCCCTCGATCAGCGCGTCGTAATCCTTCTGCAGCTCGTCGCGCGCGCGTCTTTCGGCGTCGAATAGCTCGAAGCCGCTCGAAAGGGCGCGCCGCATGAGATAGATCGGCAGGCAGGCGAAGGCGACGGCGACCAGCGCGAGGCGCCAGGACAGAAAAACGAGATAGGCCGCGCAGCCGAGCGCGGTGAGCACGGACACGAATAGAAAGGGAAGTCCGCGCACGAACTCGCAGATTTCATCGACGTCGTGATTGAGCGCGGTGACGATGCGATGCCGCTGCAAGCGCTCGAGCGCCGCCACCGGCGCGCAGAGAATCTTGTCGACCAGCTCCTTGCGAAGATCGGCGACAGCGCCCTGGACGACCTCGCTGTTCGAGCGGTTCGCGACGATTTCGCCTGCGAGAATCGTCGCGCAGAGCCCGGCGAAAATCGCGATCTCGGCGGCGGCGAGGCCATTGCCGAGGGCGCGCTCGATCATGGCGAGAACACCGACTGTCGCGAGGCTCGCTGCGCCTCCCGTCAGCGCCGCGGCGAATGCCTGCCTTTTATAGGGCGCGAGCAGACGAGCGGACGCGCGCAGAAGAGACCTGTTCCGCATCTATGGCCTCGTTGAAATGAATGGAATAAAATCACTGCGTTCGCCCCGTCAGCCGCCGCCACAGCTCGTCGAAGGGCCGATAGACGAAACGCACCTCATGCTTGCCCTGCGACACGGCGACGGCGCGGAACATCACATTGGCGCGGAGAATTTCCGCCGGCTCGCCGTCGATTTCCGCAGTCCAGGACGGATGGAAAATATCGTTCAGCACCACATAGCCGCCGCCGCGCGGAACGTCGGCGTCGATGACCACCTCCGTATTGGCGTAAGAGCGGATGCGCGCGCCGCTCGCCTCGCCCTCCTCCGGCCGAGAATGACGGCAGACGGGCGGCTCCTGCAGCAGAACGCTGGCGCGATAGTCGAGATCGGGCCAGACGCCATCCTCGATCATCTGCGCGAAATCGACGCGCGTGGCGCAGGTCGCGAGCAGCACGCGCGGCAGCGCGCGCTTATTCTCATAGACATAGGCGTCCTTGGTGCGCCCGATGAATTCGAGATCGCCGGGCTTCAAATTTTTGTCGATCTCCTCGATCGGCACGCCGGTCGCGATGAAGCGCAGCCCGATGAGATCGGCGAGCGTCGAGCGATAGGAGGGATAGAGCTTGGAGAAGACGCGCTGATCGGGAAGCGCGAGATGATCGCCGACGCCGGTCGCCTCCTCGAGCAGGCGCAGGCGCACCGGGTTGTAGCCGAACTCCTGATCGAAGCCATGCACGAGCGAGGCGTTGGGCCAGTGGAAATCAATGCCCGCGAGCTCGGCGCGGTCGCGCCGATCCGGCGCCGCCGTCGCCGCGAGACGCGCCCGCAGCAGAGCGATCGTATCGTTCTGCGTGTCGGCGCGCAGCACGTCGAAATTCTGCGGCGGCAGCGCGGTCGATTCATTGGGGCCATTGTTGACGGCGAGATCGAGCGTCATCGTCGCGCCGACGGCGGCGAGCAGCGCATAGCGGCGCGCGGCGAGCCACGGCGCGAAGGCGATGACGAGAAAGGCCAGCGCCACGAAGCCGGCGCTCTCGGCGAGCGGCAGGAGCGCCGCCGCGAGATGATCCTTGCTCCAGGCGAGCGCAATGGCGAGCGCGAACAGCACGCCCAGCGCCGCCGCGAGATAGCGCAAGGGCGGTCTGCTCGGCGCATTGGCGACGACATTGAGGCCGAAGCCGGCGAGAATGGCGAGCACTGCGCAGAGCGGGAAGGTCGCGTCCGCCGGGCGGCGGAAGAGATCGACGCCCGGTATATGGAACATCAGCGCAAAGGCCGGCGTGAAGCGGCCGAGCGCATAGAGCAGCAGCGCCAGCGCCGCGGCGGAAAAGAAGCTGATCTCGCGATTGGACGGCAGGCCGTGACGCGTCAGAGCGATGAGCGAGAGCAGCGGCAGCGCGCCAATGTAGACGTCGCACATGTTGCGCGCGAGAAAGAGATCCGGCGAGCCGAAGACGAGCGCCGGCGGACCCCAGAAATTCGCGAGCGGACCATCCGTGCCGAAGAGATTGGCCGAGACGAAAGTGAGCAGCGCCGCCGGATGCAGCGAGCCGCGCAAGGCGCCTTCGAGATCGATGGCCGGCCGATTGGATTGCGACGCCAGCTCCATCGTCAGCAACAGCGGAACGATGATGATGGCGACGCCGCAGGCCGCGCCGGCCGCGAGCGGCGCGACGGCGGTGGAAATCTTCGCGTCGTCGGAAAAGACGCGGAAGACGGCGTAGGCCGAGAGGATGAGCACTTCGAGAAAGGCGACCTGATCGCGGCCGAGCACGAGAAAGGCCGCCGCCACGCCGGCATAGGCGCCCCATTGCGCCGAGCGGCGATCGAGCGCGCGCGCGAGCAGAAAGAGCGTCACCGGGAACCAGGCGAGGCTCATCACCTGCCCCGTATGCTGAATGCGCCAGGCGGCCGAGCCGCCGAAGGCGAAAGCCAGCGCGCAGAGCAGCGCGCCTTCCGCCGAGAATTTGCGGTCGCGGAAATAGGCGATGAAGGCGAGCCCGCCCATCGCCAGCATCGAGAAGACGATGCCGTCCTCGAGCGCGAAACTGGGCTCGGGAACGAGCCAGGCCGCGAGGAGGAAAAAGGGCGAGAAGATCAGCGATTGCGGATCGGCCAGCTGCGGCGAGCCGGCGAAGACATTGGGCGTCCAGAAGGGCGATTGTCCAGAATGCAGCGCATGGGCAAGAAAGGCGAATTGCGGCTGGAAATGCGCCTTGGCGTCCCATGGGACGGTGACGCGGCCGGACAGCCACGGAAAAGCGAGCACCACCGCCGCCGCCAGAAAGACGAGCGCAGCGGCGCCATAGGAAACATTGGTCTGCGGACGCTCGGTCACTCTGGGCTCACTCCGACGAATCTCATTCGCGCTGCATTGCGCATGATTTTTTCAAAAGCGCAAAGGAGAAGGCCGCACCCCCACCCTCCCCTTCAGGGGGAGGGTCGGCCGGCGTGAGCCGGACGGGGTGGGGAGCCCCCGAGACTCGGGCGTCACCCCCTCCCGAGCGCATTCGCGCTCGACCTCCCCCCTCGAGGGGGAGGTGGAACCGCGCATCCGGCATTGCTTTCGCCTTCACGCGCCGACGGCGCGCTGCGGCCGTGGCGCCGCGGCCTGCTTTTCCGCCTCGCCATCGAAACGGCGCCGCGATTCCTCGATGGTCTCGACATTCTCGAGCGCCCAATCGCCCAGCCTATGCAGCGGCTCGCGCAAGGAGCGGCCGAGCGGCGTCAGCTCATAATCGACGCGGGGCGGAATTATGGGATAGACGGTGCGCGTCACGAAGCCGTCGCGCTCGGCCGCGCGCAGCGTCAGCGTCAGCATGCGCTGCGAAATGCCGCCGATGCGACGCCGCAGCTCGTTGAACCGCAAAGGCCCGTTCCCGAGCGATTCGACGACCAGCACAGTCCATTTGTCGCCGATGCGTGACAGAATGGCCGCAATGCGCCCGCATTGGGCAGGAACATGAATGTGACCCCGTTCCAAAAATGTGCCTCCTTGCGCGCCGCAGCGACAGGGGGCAACCTAGCCTAAGTTACCCTTTGATACCAGGAGCGAGCCGGATGACCCGCCTTTTGCAGATCGATTCGAGCATTATGGGAGAGAAATCGCTGAGCCGCCGGCTCACCGCCGAGCTGGTGGAGAAGCTGCGCGGCGATCGTCCCGGTCTCGAGGTCGTCTATCGCGACGTCGCCGCCGCGGCGCCGCCAATGCTCTCCAGCGCGCTTTTTTTCGCTCGCGGAGCCGGCTCGGAGCCGGAGGATGCGGCGCTGCGGGCCGAGCTTTCCACCGCCCGCACGATTCTGGAGGAATTTCTCGCCGCCGATATCGTCGTGATCGGCGCGCCAATGTATAATTTCTCCATTCCCACGCAATTGCGCGGCTGGATCGACCATCTCGTCGTGCCGGGCAAGACCTTCGCCTATACGGCCGACGGGCTCAAAGGCCTCGTGACCGGCAAGCGCGTCATCGTCGTCTCGACGCGCGGCAGCCTCTATGCGGGCAATGCGACGCTTTCGGCGCAGGATCATCAGGAGGCCTATC
Organism: Methylosinus sp. sav-2; assembly: GCF_004366495.1. Classification (NCBI taxonomy): domain Bacteria; kingdom Pseudomonadati; phylum Pseudomonadota; class Alphaproteobacteria; order Hyphomicrobiales; family Methylocystaceae; genus Methylosinus; species Methylosinus sp. sav-2. Next base: position 1,253,632 of record NZ_SOEJ01000001.1, on the reverse strand, counting down.
TGCGCACGACCTTCGGCAATCTCGGCGTCACCGATTTCGCCTTCGTCCGCGCCGAGGGCGTCGGCCTCGGCCCGGCGCAGAAGGAGGAGGCGCTGGCCTCGGCCCGCCGCGACATCGCCGCGCTGGCGGCCGCCTGAAGCAAAAAAACGGCCCCACGGAACAACGTGGGGCCGCGACCTGAAGGGGAAATGACTACGTCCTAGAATTCCGCACAACCGCCCGAAGGGCGGCGACTCGCGACGCCACACACGACTGACGCGTTCAGTCGAACACGGAGCCCAGCGCTGCTCCGATGAGACCGAAAACCACTGCGCTGGCGAGGATGGCCGGGCCGCCCAACAGGCCATAGCCCACCACCCCGCCGATGACCGCGGCTATGCCGCCGACGATCAGCTTGCCAGTGTTATTGTCCTTCTTGCCGGCCTCGCCGGACTTTTCCGCGATATTGTCGGCCATTTGCGCTTCTCCTCGAGAAGAGTAAGCCCTCGGACGCCGCATCACGGCTCCTCTCCTAGCAGGCGCGTGTAATGCTCTCGTGTGAGTCTCTTGACGGGGGAGTGACAGGCCTTTCGCCCGGCGCGGCTTTCGCCCGGGACGAAAGCTTAGTAAAGTCGCGCCGCAATTTCGGCCGGCCCGAGGAGCCGGTCCCCAATCGAGGACAAAAGACGTGACAGGGACATTGGATACGAGCGGGCGCGCCACGGCGAGCGTCAATGCGCTGGCGGGCGAGATCGTCGACAGGCTCGTCGCGGGCGCGGAGCGCTATCGCCTCGCCGTTTCGCGCGGAAGCCTCGGAGAGCTGCTGATCGACGCCGGCGCCAAGGTGGCGGGCGGCATAGACGCAGGCCTTCTGCTGACGGAAATCTGCCTCGGCGGCCTCGGCAAGGTCACGCTCTCGCCGGCTCCGGGCCAGAAGAACTGGCCCTTCTGGCTCACCGTCTCCAGCAATGATCCGGTCGTCGCCTGCCTCGCCAGCCAATATGCCGGCTGGAGCCTCTCCCATGAGAAATTCTTCGCGCTCGGCTCCGGCCCCGGCCGCTCGCTGGCGCGCAAGGAGGCGCTATTCCAGGAGCTTCCCTATAAGGATTCTGCCGATCGCTCGACCATCGTGCTCGAGGCCGGCGCGCCGCCGCCGGAGGCCGTCGTGGCCAAGGTCGCCAATGATTGCGGTGTCTCGCCCGACAAGCTCGCCTTCGTCTATGCGCCGACGCAGAGCCTCGCCGGCAGCGTGCAGGTCGTCGGCCGCGTGCTCGAGGTGGCGCTGCACAAGGCGCATGAGCTGAAATTCCCGCTCGAGCATATTGTGGACGGCATCGCTGCCGCGCCGCTCTCGCCGCCTCACCCGGATTTCGTCACGGCCATGGGCCGCACCAATGACGCGATCATCTATTCCGGCCGCGCCCATCTCTTCGTGCGCGGATCGGCGGCGGCGGCCAAGGAGCTGGCCGAGAAACTGCCGAGCTCGACCTCACGCGACTACGGACGGCCTTTCGCGGAAATTTTCAAAGCGTATAAGGGCGACTTCTACAAGATCGACCCCAGCCTGTTCTCGCCCGCCGAGGCGATCGTGACGGCAGTGGAGACAGGCGAGACTTTCCGTGGCGGAGCCATCGACGAAAAACTGCTCGAAGCCTCTTTCGGCTGAGCCCGCGCGCCCCCGTGAGGGGGCGCCGCGCATCGCGATCTTCACCGACGAGCTCGACTGGCATGTCGAGCGCCTCATCAAGGGCTTCGCGCGTCACGGCGCGCGGGCCATTCCCGTGCGGCTCGGCGCCTGCAAGATCGACACGACGCGGCCGCAGGCGCTCGCCATTCCGGGCTTTCACGGCGGCGTGCCGGACGCCGCCGTCGTACGCGCCATCGGCGACGGCTCGCTGGAGACGATCACGCTGCGGCTCGGCGTGCTGCACGCGCTCGGCGCGCTCGGCGTTCCGCTGGTCAATAGTGCGCGCGCGATCGAGCGGTGCACCGACAAATCGGCCGCGAGCTTTCTGCTCGCCGCCGCGCGCATTCCGACTCCCGCCACCTTCGTGACCGGCTCGCGCAGCGAGGCGCTGCGCATCATCCGCAGCGAATGCGGGCTCGCGCCACTGGTGCTGAAGCCGCTGTTCGGCGCGCAGGGCTGGGGCTTGAAGCTCATCCGCCGCGAGGAGGATCTGCCGACGACGGAGGAGGCGCGCGGCGTCTTCTATCTGCAGCGCTTCGTCCCGCCGCGGGACGTCTGGTACGAGGATATGCGCATTCTCGTCTCCCATGGCGAGATCATCGGCGCGATGCGGCGCCGGTCGCGGCGCTGGATCACCAATATCCGCCAGGGCGCAAAGCCGACGCCCTGCGAGCCGAGCGCGCGCGAGCGCGAATTGGCGCTGCGCGCCGCCGCCGCGCTGGGCGCGGATTTCGCCGGCGTCGATATCATCAGCGGCGCCGACGGCCTGCCCATGGTGCTCGAGGTCAACAGCATGCCGGGATGGAGCGGGCTGCAGAGCGTGACCCCCTATCAGATCGCCGAGCGCATCGCCGGCGACATAATGGCGGCGATCGGCGCCGCCGCGCGCCGCGCCAATGGCTGAGTCCCTTTCGGAGCAGATCGCGCGCGCCTTTATCGCCGCCTGCGAGGACGAGCTCGCCGCGCCCAAGCCCGGCAATGTCCATATATATGCGCCCGGCCATGGCATGGAGGCGCAGGACTTCATCGCCAGCGCCGCCGCCGCGGCTCCGCATCTCGCCGCGACGGACGCGAGCGTCGGCGAGCGCATCTTCGGCGCGGTGGACGCGACCTGGGCGCGCGTCGGCTGCAACACAAATCTCGGCATTATTCTCTTATGCGCGCCGCTCGCTCACGCCGCGCTGCGAGAGGGCGAGGGCGGACTCACGGAGAAGCTCGCAGCGACGCTGGAATCGCTCGATTCGTCGGACGCCGATCTCGCTTTCCGCGCCATACTGCGCGCCTCGCCCGCCGGACTCGGCTCGGCGCCACAGCACGACGTCGCCGCGCCAGCGCAAATTTCGCTGAGCGACGCCATGGCGCTCGCCGCCGACCGCGACCTCGTCGCCCGGCAATATGCGAATGGATTCGCTGACATTTTCGGGCTGGGCCAGGAGGCGATCCGCGACGCGCGGGCGCGCGGACGCGATCGCGAGACGGTGACGCTGCTTCTCTTCATGACTTACGCACGACATTTTGCCGACACGCATATCCAGCGGAAATTCGGCGAAAAAGTCGCTCTAGAGACCTTGACGCGCTTCCAAGAAGCGGCTTCTCTTCTAGACGCCGCGCGCGATAGAGAGTCCATGTTCCGGATCGCTCTGGAATTGGATCATTCTCTCAAAAAAAGCGGCTATAATCCGGGCGCCTGCGCGGACCTGACGGTCGCCGCGCTTTTTGTCGATTATCTCCTCGCCATCTTGCCGAACGTCCACAAAAATGGTTGAGTTCGCGCCGCGCGAGATGGTCTCGCGACCGGCTCGTCCGGCTCGGCCGCATTTCGGCCTGACGCCGGCGAGGAGAGGGAGGCGCCCGCGCCGGCAGCCGCGTGGGCGATAAGTCGAGTTTATCGAAAGGAAGAAACATGGCCCTGATCAACAAGCTCCTGGTCGGCGAGTCGCTCGTCGGCGAAGGCAATGAAGTCGCTCACATCGACCTCCTGATCGGACCGCGCGGCAGCGCGGCCGAGACCGCCTTCGCCAATGCGCTCGTCAACAACAAGGACGGCTTCACCACGCTGCTCGCCGTCGTTGCGCCGAATCTGCTGGCCAAGCCCAACACGATCCTCTTCAACAAGGTCACCATCAAGAACGCCAAGCAGGCCGTTCAGATGTTCGGACCGGCGCAGGCCGGCGTCGCCAAGGCCGTCGCCGACTCCGTCGCCGAAGGCGTGATCCCGCTCGCCGAGGCCGATGACCTGTTCATCTCGGTCGGCGTGTTCATCCATTGGGAAGCCAACGACGACAAGAAGATCCAGGAGTACAACTATCAGGCCACGAAGGAAGCCATCGCGCGCGCCGTCAAGGGCGAGCCGAAGGCCGCCGAGGTCGTCGCCAAGCGCAACGACGTCAAGCATCCTTTCGGCGCGAACTGAGCTCACGCTCGTTCGGCCGGCGAGCGTCGGCGCGCCTCGCGCGCGTCGTCGCCTCGCTGCGATGCGGCGCCTCGTCGCCGGATTTTCGAGGAGCCGTCCGCGGCTCCTCTTCGTCGACTCGAATTGAAGCGAATCGATCCGCGGTCGGCGCGTCACCAGTCGGCTTCCTGACGGAAGTTGCAGCGAGATTGGGGGGCCTCGCGCAGGCCGAGAACAACGCCGCCAAGGCGTGACGAACAGACCGAAAGGAAATCGAATATGGCTTCGATACTGGATAAGATTCTGGGCGCCCTCTTTCCGAAGGCCGGCGCCAGCTCCTCGACCCCCAAGCTGCTGGTCGGCGAATCGCTCGTCGGCGAGGGCAATGAGGTCGCACATATCGATCTGCTGATCGGACCGCGCGGCAGCTCCGCCGAAACGGCTTTCGCCAATGCGCTCGTCAACAATAAGGACGGCTTCACGACGCTTCTCGCCGTCGTCGCGCCGAACCTCCTGGTCAAGCCCTACACGATCCTCTTCAACAAAGTGACGATCAAGAACGCCAAGCAGGCGGTTCAGATGTTCGGCCCGGCGCAATATGGCGTCGCCAAGGCCGTCGCCGACAGCGTCGCCGAGGGGATCATCCCGATCGAGCAGGCCGACGACCTCTTCATCTCGGTCGGCGTGTTCATTCATTGGGAAGCCAATGACGACCAGAAGATCCAGGACTTCAACTATCGCGCCACCAAGGAAGCCATCGCCCGCGCGCTGAAGGGCGATCCGAGCGCCACCAAGGTGCTCTCCGAGCGCGTGACCGCCAAGCACCCCTTCGCCGCCGCCGACTGAGGCGCAGCGCAGGCTTGCAATCGACTAAAGAGGAGCCGCCGACCGCGGCTCCTCTTTCTTTTTATGCTCTACGCAAATCGTCTGGCGACAGCCGCCCGTCATGCAGCGCCGAGGCGACGAGCACGCCGGCGACGCCGATACGCGCCAAGGCCTCGAGATCGCGCGCATCGCGCAGCCCGCCGGCGGCGTAGATTTCCCGGCCCGGCGCGCGGCGCGCCAGCGAGGATAAAAGCGCGACATCCGGCCCCGCAAAGGCGCCGACGCGCGCCAGAGTCATGGCGATGATTCGCGGCGGCCAGAGCCGTGGATCGTCGAGAAGCGCGCGCGGCCCGAGAAAAGCGTCGCCGCGAAAATCGAGCGAGAGAATCGCGCGCGCGTCATGCGAGAGATCGGGAGCGGCATGCTGCGCGAGACTCTCGCTGCCGACAACATGATCGATATTGCGCTCGGCATGAGCGAGCCTGAAGGCTCGCGGTCCAGGCGCCGCATCGGACCGCGAGCCTTCAGGCTCGCATGCGGCGCCATCATCGACCCAGAACGAGATTTGCGGAAAGCTCCGCGCCAGCGCGTCGATCGCCTCGGCGTGATCGCCACAACGCTCTATCGCGTCGAGATCGGCGATATAGATCGTATCGAAATCGAAGAGCCGTAAAAAGCCCGCGACGATCGCCCCCGGCGCGCTGCCGGCGGCGAGCGGCGTATCTATCGGCGCATAGGCGGCGCGCTCGCCGCGAAAGGCGCGCACGACATGGCCGCCCTTCAGATCGATGACCGGAATGATCCGCATAGGCGCGCCTTATAAGGGATAACCCACGCCCGCGCGACGGCGGCGCCGCGATTTGAAATTCCGAGAGGCGCCAAAAACGGAAGTTGCTTCGTTCCAGGAACCAGACATTCAGTCATTCCCATAGTCAGGTTCATACTCGCGCTGTCGCGTCTCGATCTCAGTGTGCTCTATATCGAGGCCCGCCGCTTCGATTTCGTCGCGGCTATCGAGATGCAGACCGCAAGAGGGGCATTGGAATTCCTCGGCGGCGAAAAAGACGTCTACCGTCTCCTCGTCAGAATGCTCATCGTCGAGGTCTTCGGACACTTCCTCCGCATACTTCACCCCGGCCAGAAATGCCCGCGATCCGCAGGCCGGGCACTTCGTTTCCCAGATGCTGTCCGCGAGCAGGTGAAAGCTACGAGAGAATTCCCAAGGTCTTAGCGCATCCGCTTTGGAGAAGGCGGCGTCCCGCGCTTTCTTGGATAACTGACTGAACGCTTCGCGCGCTGTCTCGATACGGACCTTCGCCGCCTCGACAATCGCGTGCGTGTACTCCGCCAGCAACTCCTTGGGGGCTTTGGCTTGGTCTGCTCCGAGCCACGTCTCGATTGTTAGCTTCTTTGTCTCCAGGATGATCTCGGCGGTGTGCCAGTAGCGGCCCTCCCATGAACTGAGAGTTGCAGCTTCAAAGGGCGCTTCGCCCGAGTGCAGCTCGGCGTTCCGCTTCAAACTCATATTCTGGCAGTAGACCTGTGTTTTTTTATCGAAGCGAGTCGATATATGGGTCAGCCGCTCAAAGACGGTTTTGGCAGTGATGGTTTTCAAGTCGGTGCCAACTGTCATTCCCGCCGCTGCAAACAGGGATTCGGAGCTCTGTGGATCAGCGATCAAGCAAGGGTGAATGCCCGCCAGTGCAGACTTCCCGAGCAACTCCAGGGCGAGTGAGGCCCATAGTTGGTACTCGCCCAGTGACCCCCGGGACTTGGCCGCAAGGGCGCGGACGATATATGCGCGCGACTTTCCCATGAGTGCGTCCGGAGAAAAGGCCAGCGCGAAGTTTCTTGTTGTCATTGGACGCTCACACGTATGAGGCGACGGTCAGTCGAGGCAGTGGAGCTTGGCAGCCCCCGACCGTGGAGGACGCGCCAATTGTCGACGATAAGAATGTCCCCGGCCGCCCATTCAATCACGGTTGGGCCGAGCTTGACCAGGCGAGCGGCAATGGTCCGAAAGACATCTGAAGCTGCCTCACTCAGAGCTGTCATGCATCCCTGGTCGAAGCGGAGGAATGGCCGGGACGTATCTAGAATCGTTGAATAGAACGATCGACGTCCGTTGCGAATAAGGAATGGAGCCGTTTCGCACTGGTGGCGCTCGGCTGACGTTAGATCAAGCGCGTCGAAGCGCGCAAGGATTGTCGGCACGGGTAAAGAACCAGGGCGCTCGCAAGCCAGAATGACAAAGCGCGGTGGCCCGGGTTTATGAGCGCCGTCGATATGCAGAGGGAACGCCGAGACCCCATGTGTAGCGCTCAGAGAGTTCGTGTTCGCCTTGCTCGACTCTCTTGGCGCAAGCCTTTCTAAAAGACGGCCATTGCGACCCACGCATGGTTCACCGAGAGTACGAGCGAGGCTTAAGATTTCATCGCCGAAGCGGTCGTGCGACAACGAGGCACGCATAGGCAACCAGCCCAGCTCACAAACTCTGTGCGCTAAATCCGAGAGATTTTCTGGCGTATCAATCATGAACTTATGGTCTGCTGCTGGTTTCGTTGCTCGGATATCTTTGTAAACACGCGGCTTAGCCAATTTCCCCTATCTCTCGAACTCCACGCAGAGCTGGCGTTGTAGACGGTCCGCTTTCAAGCAGCAAAATTCGATCGTGAACGCCCGGAAAGGGTCAAAGCCGAACCTCCCTACAGCCCGCCCCTTGACACATGCTGAAAATATTCCTATCTCTGCCCTCGCTCCCGCCGACGCAAGGGCGCGTTTCTCGGGTCAGGGAACGCGGGCGGGGGCCGGCTCCATCCGGGACGGCGACCCCCGTCCCTGGACAGGCGGCGCGTCGCCGGACCGGCGTTTCTCTCCCGTCCATAGGGAGAGCGAGAGCCGTTCCGTGAGCCCAGGCATTCGGAAGCGATCGGGTCCTGAATGTGAAAACCCAGGATTCGCGGGTCCGAAAACGCCTCGGGACGTCGACGAGAAGGCGAAGCCACGTTTCGGGACGCTCCGGAACCGACGAATATCTCTTCGCGCTGCGGCCGAAAGGGGCCGGAGCGTCCCGAACCGCCCTTCCTCCCCCGCCGCCGCGAGGCGCCGGGCGCATCGGCGCGCCTTTGCGGCGCGCGGCGAAAAGGCGTAAACGAGGCCCGTCGCTCACAGCCGCAGATCGTTCCCCCATGAAGACTTACCTTTCCGCCGCTCTGGCTCTCGCTCTTTCTTGCGCCTTTGCTGCGCATGCGCAGCCGCAGGCGGCGGGTCAGAGTGATTGGCCCTGCCGTCAGGTGAAGGTGCAGAGCGTCGCCGTCGCCGGCGTCTGGACCGGCCCCTCGCTCGACGGCGCCAAGAGCTGGCGCGAGGATTCCGCGCTCGGCGATCTCGTGGCCCGCGTCAGCGCGCGGCGCACGCCGATCGAGACCGCGCAAAAGCTCGTCGCGGATTTCGCCGCGGCGACGGGAGACAAGCGCAAGGAGCGGCTGACGGCGCTATTTGCCGGCGTCTATGACACGCTCGAGGCCGAGCGCCGCGAAGTGCTCTCCGGGCTCGACCGCTATGGCGCCAAGCAGAAGCTGCTCGCCGAGAGGCTGCGCGAGGAGACGCAGGCCATGCGCGCCGAGCAGGACAAGCCGACGCAGGACGCGCAAAAGCTCAAGGACGCCAGCGAGGCGCTGCAATGGGATTTGCGCGTCTTCGACGAGCGGCGCCATGCGCTCTCCTATGTCTGCGAGACGCCCGCGCTCATCGAGCAGAGGCTCGGCGCGCTGGCGCGCGTCATAGAGGCGGCGATCGATTGACGTCGATGAGGGGAAGCGGCTCGCGCCCCTCCCCGGCCCAGATTCGGCGCTTCAACGAGATTTCGCGCAGCATTCGCCATCCCCTCTCGGGGGAGGTGAGGGAGGGACCTCCCAGCGACGCGCTTTTGCTCGATTGCATGGAGAATTGCGATGCAGGAATATGGAGCCGCGCCTTCGCATCGTCTGGTCTTGGTGGAGCGCTATGCCGCCGGCAAGGAGCGGCGGCGCTTCGTGCCGCGCGAGAGCCTCGCGGATTTCTCGCCCGTCGAGCGCGACCCCACTGCTATTCTCGCCGCCACGGACGAAGGCCGCGTCGCCTCGCTGCTGCCCATTCGCTATGAGCGCATGGCGCATTCGCCGTTTTCGTTTCTGCGCGGCGCCGCCTCGATCATGGCGCAGGATCTCTCCGCTCTGCCGACGCCGGGCCTTTCGACGCAATCTTGCGGCGACTGCCATTTGATGAATTTCGGCGCGCTTCTGTCGTCTGAAGGCAATGTGCTCTTCGACATCAATGATTTCGACGAGACGCTGCCCAATATCGACTTCACCGTCGATCTGCGGCGCCTCTGCGCGAGCTTCGCCGTCGCCGCTCTGGACGCCGGCCGCTCGGAAAAGCGCGCGCGCCATGCGGCCGAGCTCGCCGCGCGGGGCTATCGCCGACATATGCGCGGCCTCTCGCGTCTGTCGCCGCTGAAGGCGTGGCGCGACCGCATCGATCTCGTCCATGTCGCGGATGGGCTCCACGAGCGGCTCGCGCGCAAATTGCGCGGTCTCGTCGCCGCGACGCGGCCCGATCGCGAGGACGATAATTTCCCGCATCTCGAATCGACGCCCATGGGCCTGCGCATAGAGGAGCGGCCGCCGCTCATCTATCACATCGGCAATGGCGGCTGCGACGCCACGCGTTTCGACATACCCGCGACTTTCACGAGCTGCGGCGCGACGCTCAATCCGGAGGTCGTCGCGCTGCTGCGCCGCTATGCGCTGACCGACACTGCGTTCAAGGTCGTGGGCATCGGCAGCGTCGGCACATTCTGCGCCATCGGCCTCTTCGCCACCGCCGACGACGAGCCATTGTTCCTGCAATTGAAGGAAGCGCGCCCCTCCGTGCTGGCGCGGCTCGCGCCGGAAGCCGCGGCGCAATGGAAGGACGCCGAGGGCAAGCGCGTCGTGCATGGCCAGCGCGTGATGCAGGCCTCGACCGATCTCTTCCTCGGCTGGACCAAGGACGAATCCACCGGCCGGCATTTCTATGTGCGCCATTTGAAGAACCGTCGCCTCGGCTCGGTCGCGGAGCTCTTCGAGGAGCATGCGCTCGACGATTACGCCGCGCTCTGCGGCAGCGTGCTGGCGCGCGCGCATGCGCGCTCCGCCGACCCTGCGATCATCTGCGGCTATATGGGCAAGAGCGCCGCCTTCGACGACGCGATGGCGTCCTTCGCCATGCTCTACGCGGCGCGCAACACATGCGATCACGCCGAATTCCTCGCCTGGCGCGCCAAGGCGAAAAACGAAACGCAAGGGAGCGACAAAGGCCGATGAGCGATTCGACACCGAAGCTGCACGCCGTCATCGCAGAGGGCGTCGCGCGCGTCCTCATCGACAATGGCGAGCGACGCAACGCTTTCGATTTCTCGATGTGGCGCGCATTGCCGCCGCTGCTGGCCGCGCTCGACGCGGACGAGACGGTGCGCGTCGTGGTGCTGACCGGCGCGCCCTCCCTGCCCTTTTGCTCCGGCGCCGATATTTCGGAATTCTCCACCGTGCGCGCGACGGCGGAAGGCGGCCGAGCCTATGAGCAGGCCAATGTCGAGGCTTTCGACGCGCTGTCGCGGCTGGGCAAGCCGGTGATCGCGGCGATCGCCGGCTATTGCATGGGCGGCGGCATGGGGCTCGCGGCGGCCTGCGATCTGCGCATAGCGGCGGAGGCTTGCGTGTTCGGCATTCCGGCGGGACGGCTCGGCGTCGGCTATCCGCCGGAAGCGATGAGCTATGTCGTCGCCGCCGTCGGCCCGCAGAACGCCATGGATCTCTTCTTCACCGCGCGGCGCATAAACGCCGAGGAAGCGCGCGCCGCGCGCTTCGTCTCGCGCGTGCTGCCGAAAGACGGATTCGACGCGACGATCATGACGATCGCGCGCGGGATCGCCGCCAATGCGCCGCTCACTCTCCGCGCGGCGAAGGCGGCGATAAGACGCGCGGCAGGATTGCCGCATGCGCTCTCGGCGGAAGACTGCGAGAAGCTCACCGCAGCCTGTTTCGACAGCGCCGATTATGCAGAAGGCCGCACGGCGTTTCTCGAGAAGCGCGAGCCGAAATTCAATGGGAAATGAGCTGGGGAAATGACATGAGCGCGCCGCTCACGATCGCCGATGTGGAAGCCTCAGCAAAACGCATCGCTCCTTATATCGAGGCGACGCCATTGCTCACGGCGCCGCTGCTCGACGAGGAGATCGGCTTTCGCCTTTTGGTGAAGGCGGAAAATCTGCAGCCGATCGGCGCCTTCAAGCTGCGCGGCGCCTTCAATCAAATATTGCAATTGACGGAAGACGAGCGGCGCCGTGGAATCATCGCCGTCTCCTCCGGCAATCATGCGCAGGCGGTCGCCTTCGCCGCGCGCGCGATGGGCGTCGCGGCGACGATCGTGATGCCGCGCGACGCGCCCCGCGTGAAGCTCGAGCGCACGAAGGCGCTGGGCGCGCGCGTCGAATTCTATGATCGTCTGAGCAATGATCGCGATGCGATGACGCGCCGCCTCGCCGAGCAGGACGGGCTGCGCTTCATTCACCCTTACGACGATCCACGCACCATCGCCGGACAAGGAACCATCGGCCTCGAGATATTCGCGCAGACGCGCGCGAAGGACATTGCGCCGGATGCGATCATCGCCTCCTGCAGCGGCGGCGGGCTCGCCTCCGGCATTGCGCTGACGTTGCAACTCTTCGAGCGCGCGCCGCTGATGTTCACAGCGGAGCCCGCGGGCTTCGACGACATGCGCCGCTCATTGGAGAGCGGCGCCGCGCAAGTGAATCCAGCGCTCACCGGCTCGATCTGCGACGCTCTGCTCGCGCCGACCCCCGGCCGTCACACTCTGCCGATTCTGCTCGCCTGTGGCGCGCGAGGACTCGCGGCGACAGATGCGCAAGTCGAAGCTGCGATGCGCATCGCCGCCGAGCATTTCCGCATCGTGCTGGAGCCGGGCGGCGCCGCGGCGCTCGCCTGCGCGCTCGAGGAGCGCGAGCGCTTCGCGGGAAAGACGGTGGTCGTCATCGCTTCCGGCGGCAATGTCGATCGCAAGGACTTTGCGGCAATTCTCGATCGTTCGAGCTGAAGCGCCCCCTCCCTCACCCTCCCCCGCTTTCGCGGGAGAGGGAAGCGGCAAACGCTACGCGAAACCTTTATGAAACGCGCAATCTGCCCCCTCTCCCGCGCAGCGGAGGAGGGCCGTTGCCGCACATCACTTGCGACGTGGGCCAGCCGCGCTCTTCCTCACGCCGCGCGCGGGCGCTGTAGACGCTTTCGCTTTCACCGCCGGCGCGGACTCCGCCAAAAACCCCTCGAGCGCGCGGGCGAGGCTGCGGAAAGTTTCCTTGCGCGCCGAGGAGGCGCGAAAGACGAGGCCGATGCGGCGAAAAGGCGCCTCGCCCGAGAGCGGCCGCACCACGAGATCGAGCCCGCGCAATATTCCGGCGTCCAGCGCCATTTGCGGCAGCAACGTCACGCCCAGCCCATTGGCCACCATTTGCGCCAGCGTGTGCAGGCTGGTGCCCTGAAAGGCCACATTGCGCCGCGCGCCCTCGAGCGCGCAGGCGGCGAGCGCATGATCGCGCAGGCAATGGCCCTCCTCCAGCAGCAGAAGATCCTCGGCCGCCATATCGTCATGCCCGACCGCCGCCATTCGGCTCAGCCTATGCCCCGGCGGGCAAACGACGACAAAAGGATCGACGCCTATGTCGATGGTCTCCATGCCGCGCGAGGGATAGGGCAGCGCCAGCACGGCCGCGTCCAACTCGCCAGCGTCGAGACGCGCGAGCAGAGGCTCGGTCTGCTCCTCGCGCAGATAGAGCTTCAGCTCGGGAAAGGCGGAGCGCAGCCGCGGCAGCACGCGCGGAAACAAAAACGGCCCGATCGTCGGAATGACGCCGAGCCGCAAAGGCCCGGACATGGGCGCCTGGGCGGCGCGCGCCAGCTCGACGATGTCCTGCGCCTCGCGCAGCAGCGTGCGCGCGCGCTCGGCCAATTCGCGGCCCACCGGCGTCGGCGAGACCTTGCGCTTGGTGCGCTCGAAGAGGCGCACGCCGAGCAATTGCTCGAGCTCCAATATTCCGGCGCTGAGCGTCGATTGGCCGACGAGGCAGACCTCGGCCGCGCGGCCGAAATGCCGCTCGTCCACGACGGCGACCAGAAAACGCAGCTGCCTGAGGGTGGGCAAAACCGCCATCCGCACAGCATAATCGTTAAATTCGATTATTGAAGCCTGTTTTTTTCGCTTTTATCGATTGTGAAACCCCTCTAGGTTCCCGGGCGTCTTCCCCGAAGGCCCGCGGACTCATCCGCCTCTCGCGCGCCTTCACCACTCGAGGAGAAAATCGAATGTCTCTCATCGGCTCCGAGATCAAGCCGTTCAAGGCGACCGCCTTCCACGCCGGCAAGTTCGTCGACGTCACCGAAGCCACGCTCAAGGGCAAGTGGTCGGTGTTCTTCTTCTATCCGGCCGACTTCACCTTCGTCTGCCCGACCGAGCTCGAGGACCTCGCCACCAACTACGCCGCCTTCAAGGCGGTCGGCGTCGAGATCTACGGCGTCTCCACCGACACGCATTTCGCGCATAAGGCTTGGCACGACACCTCGCCGGCGATCGGCAAGATCGAGTATCCGCTGGTCGGCGATCCGACGCTGACGCTGAGCCGCAATTTCGACGTGCTGATCGAAGAGGCCGGCCTCGCCGACCGCGGCACTTTCGTCATCGATCCGGACGGCAAGATTCAGATCGTCGAGATCAACGCGGGCGGCGTCGGCCGCAATGCGCTCGAGCTGCTGCGCAAGATCAAGGCTGCGCAGTATGTCGCGGCGCATCCGGGCGAGGTTTGCCCGGCCAAGTGGGAAGAGGGTCAGAAGACGCTCGCTCCCTCGCTCGACCTCGTCGGCAAGATCTGATTTCGCTTCACGCCTCCGGCCGGTTCGCCGGCCGGGGGCGCTCTACCTGCCCCTCGCCCGCAGCTTCCGTCCCTCATCCTGAGGCGCTTTTTGCGGAACGCAAAAAGCCTCGAAGGATGCTCCAGAACGCGCTGCGGCGCACCCTTCGAGACGCCTGCTGCGCAGGCTCCTCAGGGTGAGGGGATTGTTCTCGAAAATCGGGAGTCGAAGATGCTGGACGCCGCTCTGAAAACCCAGTTGCAGGCCTATTTCGCGCGCATCGTCACGCCCATCACGCTCCGCGCCTCGCTCGACGACAGCGAGAAATCCACAGAGCTCGCCGAGCTGCTGCAGGAGGTCGCGAGCGTCTCGGACAATATCTCCTATGTGCGCAGCGACGATGATTCGCGCCGCCCCTCTTTCGCAATCGAGCGCCAGGGCGCCGATGTCGGCCTGCGCTTCGCCGCCATTCCGGGCGGTCACGAGTTCAACTCCTTCGTGCTGGCGCTGCTGCATGTCGGCGGCCATCCGCCGAAGGAGGACGAGGAAACCCTTGCGCGCATAAAGGCGCTCGACGGCGAGTATCGCTTCGAGACCTATTTCTCGCTCACCTGCCAGAACTGCCCCGAGGTGGTGCAGGCGCTCGACACCATGGCGGCGCTCAATCCGCGCGTGCGCCATGTGGCGATCGACGGCGGCCTCTTCCCCAAGGAGGTGGAGGAGCGCGGCATAATGGCCGTGCCCGCCGTCTATCTGAACGGCGAGCCCTTCCAGCATGGCCGCGCGACGCTGGAGCAGATTCTCGACAAGCTCGACGCCGGCTCCGGCGAGAAGAAGGCCGCGTCCATTTCCGCCAAGGAGCCTTTCGACGTGCTGGTGGTTGGCGGTGGCCCGGCGGGCGCCGCGGCGGCGATCTACGCCGCGCGCAAGGGCGTGCGTACCGGCATTGTCGCCGAGCGTTTCGGCGGCCAGGTGCAGGACACGGCGGGCATAGAGAATTTCATCTCGGTTCCGCACACGGAAGGCCCGCAAATGGCGGCGGCGCTGGAGCGTCACGTCGCGGAATATTCCGTCGATGTGATGAACGGCCAGATCGCCTCGGCGCTGGTTCCCGCAGCCGAGGCCGGCGGTCTCGCGGAGCTGAAGCTCGCCAATGGCGCGACGCTCAAATCGAAGACGATCATTCTGGCGCCGGGCGCGCGCTGGCGGCGCATAAATGTGCCGGGCGAGACGGAATATATGACCAAGGGCGTCGCCTATTGCCCGCATTGCGACGGGCCTTTGTTCAAGGGCAAGCGCGTCGCCGTGATCGGCGGCGGCAATTCCGGCGTGGAAGCCGCGATCGATCTCGCCGGCCTCGCCTCGCATGTGACGCTGCTCGAATTCGACGCGAAGCTGCGCGCCGACGGAATATTGCAGGAGAAGCTGCGCTCGCTGCCCAATGTGACGATTCTCGTCTCGGCCCAGACAACGGAGATTCTCGGCGACGGCGCCAAGGTGACGGGTCTCGTCTATCGCGACCGCGAGAGCGAGGCGACGCGCACTGTCGAATTGGAAGGAGTGTTCGTGCAGATCGGACTGCTGCCCAACACGGAATGGCTGAATGGCGCGGTGACGCTCTCGCAATATAAGGAGATCGAGATCGACCGCCGCTGCCACACTTCCGCGCCGGGCGTGTTCGCGGCCGGCGACGCGACGACCGTTCCCTATAAGCAGATCGTCATCGCCATGGGCGAAGGCGCGACGGCGGCGCTGTCGGCCTTCGATCATCTGGTGAGAATGTGATGCGAGTTCGCTTCTCGGTCTTTGCGAGAAGCGTGAGCCGCGAAGCAATCCAGAGCGCCCCTCGTCTCTGGGTTGCTTCGCTCCGCTCGCAGTGACGACGG
This sequence comes from Methylosinus sp. sav-2, assembly GCF_004366495.1. Lineage (NCBI taxonomy): Bacteria > Pseudomonadati > Pseudomonadota > Alphaproteobacteria > Hyphomicrobiales > Methylocystaceae > Methylosinus > Methylosinus sp. sav-2. Next base: position 1,237,924 of record NZ_SOEJ01000001.1, on the reverse strand, counting down.
CGCGCGCCGGTCAGATCTGGCCTTTGATTTCCAAGAGCTCGACATCGAAGATGAGCGTGGCGTTGGGCGGAATCACGCCACCGGCGCCGCGCGCGCCATAGCCCATCTCAGGCGGAATGACGAGCGTGCGCTTGCCGCCGACCTTCATGCCGAGAATGCCCTTGTCCCAGCCGGGAATCACTTGTCCGGCCGAAAGGCGGAACTCGAAGGGCTGGCCGCGGTCCAGCGAGCTGTCGAACTTCTTGCCCTTGGCGCCGTTCTGCGCGACCCAGCCGGTGTAATGCATCTTCAGCATCTGCCCCGGCTCCGCGCCGGCGCCGGTCCCGACCTTTGTGTCGGTGATCTTGATTCCGGTGGCGGTGGTGGTCGTCGCAGGGCTCTGCGCGATCACCGGGAGCGGCGCGGCGACGAGCGCCAATGCGGCGAGGACGGGCAGAGCGTGAAAACGGAATACGGCGCGCATGTCGGGTCCTTTGGGAATAGGGCGCGGCGAGCAGCCCTGCGCGCATCGGCGAGGGCGGCGGCGAGAGGGCGGGTGAACGGCGCCGCCGATCATTCGGCCCGCCTATCGGCCTTCATGACCTTTCCGCAGAGCGTCGCCACGGCCTGTCTGCCCGCGACGCAGGCCGGTGTCAACCAACGGCAAATGACGCGAGGCGAGGCTCGAGGGCGGGAAAGTCGTGCGGGGTGTGATGGTGCTGCAAGAGAGGATTGAACTCTCGACCTCTCCCTTACCAAGGGAGTGCTCTACCACTGAGCTACTGCAGCGTCGGGCGGCCTTGTGCCACAGTGATCGCGACTGCGCAAGACATTCGCCGCGCCTATCCGCCGAGCGGAAGGAGGAAAATCGTCGAAAGGGGAAAAGTGGAGCAAATGGTGGGCGGCACAGGGATTGAACCTGTGACCCCTCCCGTGTGAAGGGAGTGCTCTCCCGCTGAGCTAGCCGCCCGAGGGCCTCACCGAGGCCGAACAGTTCTGTAAGAGACGACGGCGTCTCCCGTCAAGTGCATGCGGAGGCTTCCAGCACGCCGAGCGAGGCCACGGCCTCCCATAATTCGTCGAAATGCGAGATCACCCGGTCGGGGCCGAAGGACGAGACCGGGGTCTCCGTATAGCCGAAATCCACCGCGACCACAGGCACGCCGGCGTTTTTGGCCGTCGCTATGTCGGTCTGCGAATCGCCGACCATCACCGCGCGCGCCGCATGGCCGCCGGCTCTTTCGATCGTCAGCGTCAGCGCGCTCGCGTCGGGCTTGTGCGCGGGAAAAGTGTCGCGGCCGCAAATGGCCGCGAATCGCCCGGCGACGCCCAGGCGCTCCAGCAGCAGAACGGCCAGCTCCTCGGATTTATTGGTGCAGACGGCGAGCGCGAAGCCGGCCTCGGCGAATCGCTCCAGCGCCGCTTCCGCTCCGGGGAAGAGCCGCGTCTCGACGGCGATTCGCTCGCGATAATGGGCGATAAACTCGGGAAACAGCGCCTCGACCCGCTCCGGCGGGAGCGGCGCGCCCGTGGCCGCGAAACCACGCTCGATCATCGCCCGCGCGCCGGCCCCGGCCAGCGTGCGCACGGCGGAGAGAGGCACGGGCATGCGGCCGTCGCGCTCCAGCAGCACGCCCAAGGTCGCGATGAGATCGCCGGCGGTGTCGGCCAGCGTGCCGTCGAGATCGAAGACCAGAGTCGGCGCGCCGACCATTCGCTGCCCCTACCCTATTCGGCGCCGTCTCGCGATTGCCGCATCGGCGTGTAGACTGCGCCCTGTGATTCGTCGAAGGAGTGTAACCTTGCGCGCAGCCATTCGTCTCCTCTCTCTCGGGGCCGCCCTGGCGGCGCCCGCGGCGCTCGCCGGCAATTACGAGTTTCTCGCCGCCCCGCAGACCGATCTCAACCGCGTGTTTCGCCTGGACCGCGCCAGCGGCGAGGTAGGGGCCTGCCAATATGGGCTGAAGGAGGGGGCAGCCGTCGGCGTGACGCTGTGCTATCCGCCGGGCGAGGGCGCCAAGGCGGGGCAGTTCAGCGAATATGCGCTGATCGCCTCCCGCCATACGGGCGAGGGCGGCGTGTTCCGCGTCGATCTGCGCTCGGGACAGATGTCGATCTGCTTCGTCTTGAACGAGAGCTCGGTGGTCTGCACGCCGCCGGCGAAATAGCGAGACCCCGAATAGGAGACAGCGAGCCCGAAGGCTCGCTTTCGCCGATCAATTGTTGAAGCGGAAATGCAGCACGTCGCCGTCGGCGACGACATATTCCTTGCCCTCGAGCCGGAACTTCCCCGCCTCGCGCGCGCCCGCTTCGCCGCGCAGCGCGACATAATCCTCATAGGCGATCGTCTCGGCGCGGATGAAGCCCTTCTCGAAATCGGTATGGATCACCGCCGCCGCCTGCGGCGCGCGCGTGCCCTGCTCGATCGTCCAAGCGCGCGCCTCCTTCGGACCCACGGTGAAATAGGTGACGAGGCGCAGCAGCGTATAGCCGGCCCGGATGACGCGGTTGAGGCCCGGCTCCTCGAGCCCGACCGCCTCGAGATAGTCCTTCTGCTCCTCGGCCGGCAGCACGGCGATCTCGCTCTCGATCTTGGCCGAGACGACGACGCTCGCAGCGCCCTCCTCGCGCGCCCGCGCCGCGACCTTCTGCGAGAAGGAATTGCCCTCCGCAGCGGCGCCCTCCTCGACATTGCAGACATAGAGAACGGGCTTGGACGACAGCAGGCCGAGACCGGCGAGCGCTTCGCGCTCCTCCGGCGCGATCACGACGAGGCGGGCGGGACGGCCCTCGCGCACCAGATCGAGGCAGCGGCGCATCAGATCGAGCAGCTCCTTGGCGTCCTTGTCGCCGCCCTTGGCCTTCTTCTCGAGCGGAACCACGCGCTTTTCCAGGCTCTCGAGATCGGCGAGCATCAGCTCGGTCTCGATCGTCTCAATGTCGCGGATCGGATCGACGTCGCCCTCGACATGGGTGATGTCGCCGTCCTCGAAGCAGCGCACCACATGGGCGATGGCGTCGCATTCGCGGATATTGGCCAAAAACTGATTGCCGAGCCCCTCGCCCTTGGAGGCGCCGCGCACGAGGCCGGCGATATCCACGAAGGTGAGGCGCGTCGGGATGATCTGCTTGGAGCCGGCGATCTCGCAGAGCTTTTCGAGACGCGGATCGGGCACGGCGACGTCGCCGACATTGGGCTCGATCGTGCAGAAGGGGTAATTGGCCGCCTGCGCGGCCGCCGTCTGCGTCAGCGCGTTGAAGAGGGTCGACTTGCCGACATTCGGCAGGCCGACGATTCCACATTTGAAGCCCATGGCGTCCCGTTTCCTCGCGCAATCTCGCTGCGGCGCGGTATGGGCGGGACCGGCGCAAAAGGCAAGGGGCGCGGCGCGGCGGGGCGCGGCCGGGCGCGGCGGGTCGCCGCGTCTCCATAATTCCGCCCCGCAGAAAGGCGCATCGTCGCCGCGCGGGTTGACCGCGCGCCTCGCAAGGCGGAAAAGCTTCGACAAAAGCAGAGCGTCGGCGAATTTCAAGGGCGCGATTCTGGCGCGGAACGACATGCGAAACAAGTCACAGGCACGGATCGGGCAGGCTGGTCGCGCAATCGCGACATTCGCGGCGGCGGGATTGCTCGCAGCGCCGCTCTTTCCCGCGTGGGCGCAGACGGCCGCCGAGCCTTCGGCGGCTCCGGCCGCGCCTGTCGCGCCGGCTCCCGCTCCGGCGGCCCAAGCCCCTGCTCCCGCCTCCGCGCCCGCAGTCCCGGCCGAGCCCGTCGCCGCGCCTACGGCGGCCCCGCAGACGGCCGCCGCGCCCAAGCCCAAACCAAAGCCGAAGCCCAAGCCCGCGCCACCGCGCGAGATGGCGCTCTCCGACGATCCGACCCCCGCGCTGCAGCCTGAGACCTTCTTCGCCACCTCGCTCGCCTCCGAGCGCTATGCGGCCATCGCCGACGCCGGCGGCTGGCCCAAGGTGGGGACGCCATTGCAGCCCGGCGCGCGCGGCAAGTCGGTGTCGGCGCTGCGCAAGCGCCTCGCCGCCGAGGGCGATCTGCCGGCGGAAGCGGCCGGCGGCGAGGCCTGGGACGCGGGCCTCACCCAAGCGGTGAAGCATTTTCAATTCCGCATGGGGCTGAGGCAGACCGGCGTGGTCGCCGGCGCGACACTACGAGAATTGGACGTGCCGGCCTCGGTGCGCTTCCGCCAGCTGGCCTCCTCGGCGCAGCGGCTCGCGGGCAATGATTTCCCCTTCGGCCCACGCTATATCGTCGTCAACATCCCCTCCGCCGCCGTCGACGCCGTGGAGAACGGCCGCGTCGCGCGGCGCTATACGGCGATCGTCGGCGATGTCGAGCATCCTTCGCCCGAGGTCGAGGCGAAAATCGGCGCGGTCAATCTCAACCCCACATGGACGGTCCCGGTCTCGATCATCAAGAACGAGATCATGCCCAAAATGCAGAAGGACCCGTCCTATCTCGCCAAGGCGCGCATTCGCGTCTTCGACAATCATGGGACCGAGATCGAGCCGAAATCGATCAATTGGGCCAGCGAGCGGGCCGTCAATTACACGCTGCGCCAGGACAGCGGCGCGCAGAACTCGCTCGGCTCGATCCGCATCGCAATGCCCAACAAGCATGCGGTCTATATGCATGACACGCCGAGCAAGCGGCTCTTCGCCAGCGACTACCGCTTTCTCTCGCATGGCTGCGTGCGCGTCGAGGGCGTCTATGACCTCGCCGCCTGGCTGCTGGAGGGCGCGCCGGGCCAATGGGACAAGGCCGCGATCATGTCCAAGATCGGCGACGAGCGCCAGGACGTGACCCTGCCCAAGCCCGTGCCGGTCGTATGGGTGTATATGACCGGATGGGCTTCCGCGAATGGAACCGTTCACTTCCGCAACGATATATATGGGGTGGACGCGGTGGGCGAAGCGCGCGGAGATCGCTGATTCGCTCGTCCCTTCGGAGGAACGATGCGCGGCGCTTCGATCGTTTTCGCCCTGGCCTTCTCAGGCGCTCTCTGTGCGGCAGCCGCAGAGCGGCGCTCCCCTCCGCCGCGGACGGCGGAGACCGTCGTTGTCCTCCCCGTGCAATATTGCGAGAAAATGTGCCCGCAGGACTTCGCGCCCTGCGATCCGCCTTATTTCAAGACCGCTGATGCGCGCTGCGCGCAGGTGGGCGCCGGGCGCTAATCGTCCAATCCGCGCGCGCTCTCGTGCCAGCGTGACAGGGCGAGGCGCGACAGCGCCGTCAGCCCCGCATAAATGACGATTCCCGCCAGCGAGACCAGCGCCAACGCCGCGAACATGCGCGGAATGTCGAGCCTGTAGCCCGCCTCCGAGATGCGGAAGGCGAGGCCCGCCCCCTGCCCCGCGGCGCCGGCCGCCAGCTCCGCCGCTATGGCGCCGATGAGCGCGAGCCCGCCGCCGATGCGCAGCCCGGCGAAAAATTGCGGCAGCGCCGCCGGCGCACGCAGATAGACGAGCTTGCGCCAGGGCGAGGCGCGATAGAGATCGAAAAGCTCGACCAATGAGCGATCGACCGAGGCGAGGCCGAGCGACGTATTGGCGAGAATGGGGAAGAAGGCGACGAGAAAGGCGCAGACCAGCACCGCCTCGGCGGGGGCGAGATAGACCAGCAGCAGCGGCGCTATGGCGATGATGGGCGTCACCTGCAGCACGATGGCGAAGGGCATCAGCGCGCGCTCCATCCAGCGCGAGCGCGAGATGAGCAGCGCGAGGGCCACGCCGCCGATCGTCGCCAGCGCCAGCGCCTCCAGCGCCGTCGTCAGCGTGACGAGGAGCGAGGCGAAGAGAATGTCCCTGTCCTTCACCAGAGTCTCGGCGATGAGGCTCGGCGCCGGCAGCACATAGGCCGGAATGGCCCAGAAGCGCACCGCCGCCTCCCAAGCGGCGAGCGCCGCCGCCAGCACGGCCAGCGGCAACAACGCCTCGCGAAGCGGACTCGTTTGCTTCATCGCAGCTCCTCCCCATAGGCGCTGCGCAGAGCGGCGGAGGCGCGCCGGCAATATTGCGCGAACTCGGGACTCGTGCGGAATTCTTCGTCGCGCGCGATGGCCGCATCTATGTCGATCGTATCGATGATCGCGCCGCCGCGCGCGGCGAGCGCGAGAATGCGCGTCGAGAGATAAACGCTCTCGTAAATGGAATGCGTGACGAAGACGATCGTCGTCTCCAATCTCTGCTTCATCGCGAGAAGATCGTCGCCGAGACGAAAGCGCGTCACCTCGTCGAGCGCGGCGAAGGGCTCGTCCATCAGCAGCAATTTCGGCCGCGTCACCAGGCCGCGCGCTATGGCGACGCGCATCTTCATGCCGCCGGAGAGCTGGCGCGGCAGCGCCGTCTCGAAATCGGCGAGGCCGACGAGAGCGAGCGTCTCGCGCACCAGCGGCGCGGCGGCCTCGCGCGTCTTGCCGGCGAGGCGTAGCGGCAGATAGACATTGGCGAAGACATCGGCCCAGGGCAGCAGCGTCGCCTCCTGAAACACAAAGCCGATGTTATGCGCCGCGGCCGAGTCGCGCCAATCGATGGCGCCGGCGCTGGGCGTCGCGAGGCCGGCGATGAGCCGCAGCGCCGTCGATTTGCCGCAGCCCGACGGGCCGAGCAATGTCAGAAACTCGCCGTCGCGAAGGTCGAGATGGAAATTCTCGAGCGCCGCGACGCCATTGGCGAAGCTTTTGCCGATCCCGCGCAGCGAGACCAGAGGCTCCGCGACGCCCATCGTCACTGCGCCCCCGCCGCATGCGACGGCCGCAGCTCCAGCCCGACCTTCTTGTTCACGAAGCGCGTCGTATAGCCCTGGGCGATGGGAAGATCGGCGGGGAAGACGCCGGCCTTGGCCATTTTGTCGAAGAAGCTGCGCAGGCGCGCGTCGGTCATCGCGCCAATGCCGAGGCTGAGCGAATCGCCGGAGTCGACGATGCCGCGCTCTTTCAGCTTCTCGACGGAATAAGCGAGCTGGCCCTCGGACATTTCGGGATTGTCCTTGCGGATGGCGGCGTTGGCGGCGCTATTGTCGCCATAGATGTAATGATACCAGCCGATGATCGACGCGTCGACGAAACGCTGCACGAGATCGGCCTTGGTCTCGATCGTCTCCTTGCGCGTCTCAATCGTCGTCGAATAGCTGTCATAGCCGTAATCGGCGAGCAGAAACACATTGGGCGTGAAGCCGCCCTGGCGCGCGATCTCGAAAGGCTCGGAGGTCAGATAGCCCTGCTGAATCGATTTCTTGTCGGCGAGGAAGGGCGCCGAGTTGAAAGTGTAGGGCTTGATCTTCTCTTCCTTGAAGCCATAGGCCTGCTTCAGCCATTGATAGACCGAGACGAGATTGTCATTGCCGATGAAGGCCGTCGCCTTGGGCAGATCCTCGAAGCGATCTAGCCCCTCGCCCGGATGCGACATGAAGATGATCGGGTCCTTCTGGAACATGCTGGCGACGGCGACGATGGGCGCCTTCTGCTGCACGGCGGAGAAGGTCTGGATGAGATTGGCGCCCATGCAGAAATCGACGCGGCCGGCGGCGAGCAGCAGCCGCGCGTTGGATTGCGGACCGCCCTGCAATATTGTGACGTCCAGGCCGTATTTGGCGTAAGTGCCGTCGACGAGGGCCTGATAAAAGCCGCCATGCTCGGCCTGCGCTCGCCAATTGGTGGCGAAGGAGACCTTGTCCAGCGCGAGGGCCGGAAGGGCGGAGAGGAAGAAAGCCAAAGCCGCGATCTGTGCTGCGAAGCGTTTCGTCATCGATTGCCTCACCTCGATTTTTCCAACGATCTTCGGGTTCTCCCTTCTCCCACTCTGTGGGAGAAGGGCGGTGAAGAAGTATATCCCCAACCCTCGTCCTGAGGAGCCGCCGTAGGCGGCGTCTCGAAGGACGGCCGCGAGCTGAAATCAAAGGATACGGCCCGCTGCCGTCCTTCGAGACGCCCGCTTCGCGGGCTCCTCAGGACGAGGGTTGCAGGTCATTATTCCTCCACCCGATCGCCGCAGAAGGATTCGCCCCCGCTATGGCGATCCCCGTCTGAAAGGTCTACCCTCTCCGCCATGCTCCCGTCCCGCTATTGGATCGACCTCGCCACAATCGACTTCCGCGACCTCGAGATGGAGCGCGTCATCGCCGTGCTGCCCATCGCGGCCGTCGAGCAGCATGGGCCGCATCTGCCGGTCGGCGTCGATTCGCAGATCATGCGCGGCATGATCGAGCGCGTGGTGGACCGCCTGCCGGACGATCTCGACGCGCTGTTCCTGCCATTGCAGGCAATCGGCGTCTCCATCGAGCATGGCGATTTTCCCGGCACGCTCAGCCTCTCGCATGAGACGGCGCTGCGCCTTCTCTGCGAGATCGGCGAAGGCGTCGCCCGCGCCGGCTGCCGCAAGCTCGTACTCCTCAATTCGCATGGGGGCAACTCGGCGCTGATCTCCCAGGCGGCGCTCGAGCTGCGCATTCGCCACGAGCTGCTCGCCGTCGCCTGCTCCTGGCATCGCTTCGGCTATCCCGACGGTCTGTTCGGCGAGGAGGAGATCCGCCTCGGCATCCATGGCGGGGAGATCGAGACCTCGCTGATGCTCGCGCTCGCGCCGGATTTCGTCGATATGGCGCGGGCGCGGCATTTTCGCTCCGCCAGCGCCGATTTCGAGCGCGATTTCACCTGGTTGCGCGCCGACCGGCCGATCGGCTTCGGCTGGAAGACGCAAGACCTCTCGAAAGAAGGCGCGATCGGCGACGCCGCGGCGGCCAGCGCCGCCAAGGGCGAGGCCGCGGCCGATTATTGGGCGACCGCCTTCGTCGAGCTGCTGCGCGACGTCGAGGCCTTCGATCTCGAGCGTTTCGCCGGCGCGCCGCCGAAATAGCGCCGGAAACGCAACAGGGAACCGGCCTTTCGCCGTCTTTGGAGGCTTTCGCCTCGGCGCGGTTCGGTCTACAACGCGCGCAACTGCGCAGCCAGACGCTCCAAAGAGGCCCCGATATGACCGAAATCATCGATATTCACGCTCGCGAGATACTCGATTCGCGCGGCAATCCCACGGTCGAGGTCGAGGTCGTGCTGGAGGACGGCTCCTTCGGCCGCGCCGCCGTGCCGTCGGGCGCCTCCACCGGCGCCCATGAGGCGGTGGAGAAGCGCGACGGCGACAAGACCCGCTATCTCGGCAAGGGCGTGCTGGACGCCGTGCAGAGCGTCAATGAGGACATAGCGGGCGAGCTCGTCGGCTTCGAGGCCGAGGATCAAGTGGCGGTCGACGAGGCGCTGATCGAGCTCGACGACACGCCGAACAAGTCGCGGCTCGGCGCCAACGCCATTCTGGGCGTCTCGCTGGCCGTCGCCAAGGCGGCCGCCGACGCCTCCTCGCTGCCGCTCTATCGCTATATCGGCGGCGTGCAGGCGCGCGTGCTGCCGGTGCCGATGATGAACATTATCAATGGCGGCGCCCACGCCGACAATCCGATCGACTTTCAGGAATTCATGATCCTGCCGGTCGGCGCGCCCACCGTGCGCGAGGCGATCCGCTGGGGCGCGGAAGTTTTCCACACGTTGAAGGCGGCGCTGAAGAAGGCCGGCCTCTCCACCTCCGTGGGCGACGAAGGGGGCTTTGCCCCCAATCTCCCCTCCGCCGAGGCGGCGCTCGACATCATCGTCGAGGCGATCGTGACCGCCGGCTTCGTGCCGGGCGAGGACATCTATCTCGGCGCCGACGTCGCCTCGACCGAGTTCTTCAAGAACGGCAAATATGTCTATGAGGGCGAGAAGGTCACGCGCACCATAGAGGAGCAGGTCGCCTATCTCGCCAAGCTCGCCGAGGCCTATCCGATCGTCACGATCGAGGACGGCATGGCCGAGGATGATTGGGAAGGCTGGCGCCTTCTCACCGACACGCTCGGCGACAAGATCCAGCTCGTCGGCGACGATGTCTTCGTCACCAATGTCGAGCGCTTGGCGCGCGGCATAGACGAGGACGTCGCCAATTCGCTGCTGGTGAAGGTCAATCAGATCGGCACGCTGACCGAGACGCTGGCCGCCGTGGAGATGGCGCATCGCGCCGCCTATACGACGGTGATCTCGCATCGCTCCGGCGAGACGGAAGATTCGACCATCGCCGACATCGCCGTCGCCACCAATAGCGGGCAGATCAAGACCGGCTCGCTGGCGCGCTCGGACAGAGTGGCGAAGTATAATCAGCTCATCCGCATCGAGGAGGAGCTGGGATCGGCGGCGATCTACGCCGGCCGCAGCGCGCTGAAGGCGCTGGTATAAAGCCCCCTCCCTCACCCTCCCCCGCTCACGCGGGAGAGGGAATTCCGCGACGTTGCGCGAACTTTGGATGAGGGCCCGAATCTGCTCCCTCTCCCGCAAAGCGGGGGAGGGCTGGGGAGGGGGCCTTCGATACGGATATTCGGCTCTCCCCCATGCCCATGGAAAAGACCTTCGACCCCTCGACCATCGAAGCGCGGATGCGCGAGCTCTGGGAAGAGGCGGGCGCCTTTCGCGCCGGCCGGCCGGAGCGCGCCGGCGCGAAGCCCTTTTCCATCGTCATTCCGCCGCCGAACGTCACCGGCTCGCTGCATATGGGCCATGCGCTCAACAATACGCTGCAGGATATTCTCGCGCGCTATCATCGCATGCGCGGCGACGATGTGCTGTGGCAGCCGGGCACCGACCATGCAGGCATAGCGACGCAGATGGTGGTCGAGCGCAAGCTGATGGAGCGCCAGCAGCATCGCCGCGAATTGGGCCGCGCCAAATTTCTGGAAGAGGTGTGGGCCTGGAAGGCGGAGTCGGGCGGCGTCATCGTCGAGCAGCTGAAGCGGCTCGGCGCCTCCTGCGACTGGTCACGCGAGCGCTTCACGCTGGACGAGGGGCTTTCCCGCGCCGTGGTGAAAGTCTTCGTGCAGCTCTATCGCGATGGGCTGATCTACAAGGACAAGCGCCTCGTCAATTGGGACCCGAAGCTGCTGACCGCCATCTCCGATCTCGAGGTGCAGCAGATCGAGGTGAAGGGCCATTTGTGGCACTTCAAATATCCGGTGGTCTATCACGACGGCCAGCCGACCGGCGAGTTCATCACCGTGGCGACGACGCGCCCCGAGACCATGCTCGGCGACACGGCGGTGGCCGTGCATCCAGAGGATGAGCGCTACACCAAGCTCGTCGGCAAGAATGTGCGCCTGCCTCTGGTCGGTCGCCTCATCCCTATAGTGGCGGACGAATATTCCGATCCCGAGAAGGGCACGGGCGCGGTGAAGATCACCCCCGCGCATGACTTCAACGATTTCGAGGTCGGCCGCCGGCACGGTCTGCGCCTCATCAATGTGCTCGACGCCGAAGGCGCCGTGACGCTGAAGGACAATGCGGATTTCTTCGAGCATGTCGCGCCCTCGCCCGAGCTCGACCTGACGGTCGCCGCTCTACACGGCCTCGATCGCAACGCCGCCCGCGCGCGCGTGGTGGCGATGATGGAGGAGCATGAGCTGCTCGCCGAAGTGTCGGACCATAAGCATATGGTGCCGCATGGCGACCGCTCCGGCGCCGTGCTGGAGCCGCGCCTCACCGACCAATGGTATGTGGACGCCAAGACTCTGGCGCAGCCGGCGCTCGCCGCCGTGCGCGAAGGCCGCACCAATTTCGTGCCGAAGAATTGGGAGAAGACCTATTTCGATTGGCTCGAGAACATCCAGCCCTGGTGCGTGTCGCGCCAGCTGTGGTGGGGCCATCGCATACCGGCCTGGTATGACGAGGACGGCAATGTCTTCGTCGAGGACAGCGAGGAGGCCGCCCTCGCCGCCGCACGCGCGAAGCACGGACGCGACGTGGCGCTGACGCGCGACGAGGATGTGCTCGACACTTGGTTCTCTTCCGCGCTCTGGCCCTTCTCGACGCTGGGCTGGCCCGACGAGACGAAGGAGCTCGATCGCTATTATCCCACCAATGTTCTGGTGACGGGCTTCGACATCATCTTCTTCTGGGTCGCCCGCATGATGATGATGGGCCTCTATTTCAAAAAGGAGGTCCCCTTCCACGACGTCTACATTCACGCGCTCGTCCGTGACGAGAAGGGCGCCAAGATGTCGAAGTCGAAGGGCAATGTCATCGATCCGGTTCACCTCATCAACGAATATGGCGCCGATGCGCTGCGCTTCACCCTCGCCGCCATGGCGGCGCAGGGGCGCGACATAAAGCTCTCGACGCAGCGCGTCGTGGGCTACCGCAATTTCGCGACCAAGCTGTGGAACGCCTCGCGCTTCGCCGAGATCAACGGCTGCGCGCGCGTGGCCGGATTCGACCCCAAGAATAATCAGATCACGCTCAATCGCTGGATCGTCAGCGAGGCGGCGCGCGCCTCCGCCGAGATCGCCACGGCGATCGAGGCCTATCGCTTCAACGACGCCGCCAACGCGGCCTACCGCTTCGTCTGGAACCAGCTCTGCGATTGGTATCTCGAGCTGGCCAAGCCCCTGCTGCAAGGCGAGGACGGCGCCGCCAAGGATGAGACGCGCGCCACCACGGCGTTCCTGCTCGATCAGACTTACGCGCTGCTGCATCCCTTCATGCCCTTCATCACCGAGGAGCTGTGGGGCGTCAAAGGTTTCGAAGGCCCCGCGCGCGAGACGCCGCTGGCGCTGGCGCAATGGCCCGATCTTTCCGGCCTCGAGGACGCCGCCGCGGAAGCGGAGATCGGCTGGATCGTCGATCTCGTCTCCGAAGTGCGCTCCGTGCGCTCGGAGATGAATTTGCCCGCCGGCGCGGAAGTTCCTCTCGTCCTCGTCGGCGCCGACGCTGATGTGCAGTCGCGCGTGACGCGCTGGGACGAGACTTTGCGCAAGCTCGCGCGCCTCTCGCAGATCGGCTTCGTCGACGCCGCGCCCAAGAGCAGCGCGCAATTGATCGTGCGCGGCGTTCTCGCCGCCATACCGCTGGAAGGCGTCATCGATTTCGCGGCGGAGAAGGTGCGTCTCGCCAAGGAGACCGCCAAGCTCGAAGGCGAGGCGAAAAAGATCGAGGCCAAGCTCGGCAACGCCGATTTCGTCGCCCGCGCGCCGGAAGAGGTGGTGGAGGAAAATCGCGAACGCCTCGAGGAGACGCGCGAGCGCATCGAGAAACTGACAGCCGCGGCCAAGCGCCTCGGCTGAACCTCATCCCGAGTCCTGCCGTCGTCCCGAAGGACGGCGGCTCGGATCGCCGCGCGGCCCTCGCAGAGACAGCCGCCTAATCGGCGAGGCGAGGCGCGCCGCTCCTTTCCATTGCGATCTCCTTCGCAATGTCGTCGATCGCGCGCCGCAACGTCTCCTCGAGCACCGCCGATCCGCCCCGCGCCAAGGCGTAGATCGCCTCATCCGTCTTTTGCTCGATTATCCGCAGCGTGAAACCATTCGGCGACTCGCATCCCGATCGCGCCGAGGAGAGATCACGCAGAGCGAGCGCGAATTGCCCGCGCGTCGCCAACAACATGCGCGCGAGCGAGAGAACCAGGGCGAATTGGCGATCGCCGGCGTCGCCCATCCGCGCCGCGCCCGGGAGTTCCCTCGCCTGATTGTCATTGCACAGCGGCGCGACGCCCGTTTCCGTGGGACGGCGACGGTCCCGACGCCCAAACCAATCCGCGTCGCGTCGGACGAAATCTCTCCAACTGCAAATCATGGGCGCAACAAGCCGCACGGTGACACGCCACATCCGGCGTGTTAACCGTAAATGGAAACCAACTCCGCGCCGAAGGTCCCGCATTCGCGCGTCTCTGTCAAGCAAATATGAGAGAGTGCGTGCCGGAAACGAAGGTAAATCCCGTATTCGACAGAGCAGGCCTCGCGCAGAGATTGGGCCAGGCGGTCGATGCGGCGGGCGGTCCGGCCAGAATCTTGCGGGACGCGGGCGTCACCTCCTCCACTTATAGCCGCTATCTCAACGGTGAGACCGAAGCCTCCGCCGAGAAGCTCGGCCGCATCGCCGAGGTGACGGGCGTCTCGCTCGACTGGCTGGTGCTGGATCGCGGCGCTCCCATATTCGAGGCCGGCGCGCCGCCGGCGATTCCGCTCGGCCCGGATATGGCGCAAATCCCGCCGCTGCGGATCGGCGAGGCGGCGGAACGCGAAATCGCCGGCGAGCGGATCGCCTTTCCGCGCGCTCTGCTGCGACGCCTCGGAACCGAGATCGACGCGCTGGAATTTTTGCGCGCGCGCGGCGATTCCATGCGGCCGACGATAGAGGATGGCGCGATCGTGCTGATCGACCGCTCGCAGCGCGACATCATCGGCGACGCCGTCTATCTCGTCTCGCTCGACGATGGCCCGTTGATCCGTCGCGTGCGCCGCAATGTGGATGGCGCGATCACTCTGATCTCCGACAATCGCGCCTGCTACGAGCCCGAGAGGCTGGAGCGCGCCGACGCCGAGCGCCTCTGCGTCCACGGCCGTATTCGTTGGACCGAATCGCTGCTCTGACGCGCGCTGGACCCCTCCGCTTTCGCGAATTGGCGGTGTCAAAGCCGCCGACGTCTCGCCATCGTCAGCATGGCCGAGCCATTCGGCCGTGCGACCAATGAAGAAAAACCAACGGAGGGAACAATGGCGTTGAACGTTCATGGCGGCACGAATTACGGCAAGATCGTCATATGGGCGGTCGGCCTCGTCGCCTTCGTCGCCGTCGCGCTGACGAAGGTTCCAGAATGGATCTCCCCCAAGAGCGCGAGCGTGACCGGCGACACCGGCGCCACCACGCGCATGATCAATTGAGGAACGCGCGGCGAGCCGCAATTCATCTGAATTCGTCTCGTTTCGCTTCGCCCCGCGCGCCCGAGCGGGGCGATTTTTTTTGCGCGCGACGCTGGACCCGTCGCCGCTCGCCGATTGGCGGTTCAACGGCGCGGCGGAGACGTTACCGTCGACGCCGTAAGTGTGACGATCCCCACTGCCTCGCCGGCTTCGGCCGCGCGAGGCCTTTTTGCCTGCGCGGCGCCGCGCCGGGAGACGAGCCGGGGGTATCCATGCCGAGGGATCGGGGCTATCTTGCGCGCGCCCTTTCCGCCCTCTCTATGAGGGCCTAGCGTTCATGCTCCTCGCGCGATGACTCTCACACATAAGCCCGTCGGTCCCGACAGCCGCGTCTTTCTCGTCGACGGCTCGTCCTTCGTCTTTCGCGCCTATTTCCAGTCGATACGGCAGGACGCGAAATATAATTATCGCACGGACCGCCTACCGACCGGCGCGGTGCGGCTGTTCTGCGCCAAGCTGTTTCAGTTCATCCGCGAGGGCGCGGCCGATCTCACGCCGACGCATCTCGCCATCATCTTCGACAAATCGGAGAACTCCTTCCGCAAGGAAATCTACCCGGACTACAAGGCGCATCGTCAGGACCCGCCCGACGATCTCATTCCGCAATTTCCGCTGATGCGCGCCGCCGTGCGCGCCTTCGGCCTGCTGCCGATCGAGCAGGACGTCTATGAGGCGGACGATCTCATCGCCACTTACGCTAAGCAAGCGCGGGCGCGCGGCGCCGATGTGCTGATCGTCTCCGCCGACAAGGATCTGATGCAACTCATCGACGATAAAGTGTCGATGTATGATCCCGCTTCCGGCGCGCGCGAGGAGCGGCGCATCGGCGTCGCCGAGGTGGTCGATTATTTCGGCGTGCCGCCCGAGAAGGTCGTCGATGTGCAAGCGCTCGCCGGCGATTCCACCGACAATGTGCCGGGCGCCAAGGGCATTGGCGTCAAGACGGCAGCGCAGCTCATCAATGAGTACGGCGATCTCGACACGCTGCTGGCGCGCGCCGGCGAGATCAAGCAGCCAAAGCGCCGCGAGACGCTGACCGATCCTGCGAGCGTCGCGCTGATCCGCACGTCGGAGAGACTGGTGAAGCTCGTCGACGACGCGCCGCTGGAGATTCCGCTCGACGATCTCGGCCTGCATCAGCCGGACGGCAAAACGCTGGTCGGCTTTCTGCAGGCGATGGAGTTCACGCAGCTGACGCGCCGCGCCGCGGAGACCTATGGCGTCGAGGCGAATGAGATAGAGCCGGACCCGGCCTTTGTCGGCCCGGCGGGATGGCGCGGCCGCAATGGCGAGGTCGCCGAGGCGCCCGCTCTGCCCGCGCCGGACATCGCCGCGCCAGCATCTCCCACGGGAGAGAAGGGCGCGCTCGGCCCGGCCGCGCTCGCCGAGGCGCGGCGCGAGCAAGGCGTCGCGACCAAGATCGATCGCTCGCTCTATGAGACGGTGACGACGATCGAGCGGCTCGACGCCTGGATCGCGGAAGCTTTCTCCATTGGCGTCGTCGCGATGGATACGGAGACGACCTCGCTCGATCCAATGTCCTGCGATCTCGTCGGCGTCTCGCTGGCGACGGCGCCTGGACGCGCCTGCTATATTCCGCTGCAGCATGTCGCGCCCACCGGCGCCGATCTGCTCGGCGGCGATCCGCCGCCCGTGCAAATTCCTTTTGCGGAAGCGCTCGCGCATCTGAAGCCGCTGCTGGAAGCGCGCGGCGTGCTGAAGATCGCGCATAATATGAAATATGATCTCCTCGTTCTGGCCTGCTGCGGCATTGATGTCGCGCCGATCGAGGACACGATGCTGATCTCTTACGTGCTCGACGCCGGCCGCAATAATCACGGCCTCGACGAGCTTTCGAAGAAGCATCTCGGCCACGAATGCATTCCCTTCTCCGCCGTCGCCGGCTCCGGCCGCAGCTTCATCGGCTTCGCGCGCGTGCCGCTCGACAGAGCGACCGAATATGCGGCGGAAGATTCCGATGTCGCGCTGCGTCTGTGGCGCGCGCTGAGGCCGCGCCTTGCCGCCGAGCATATGACCTGCGTCTATGAGACGCTGGAGCGCCCCATGGTGAGCGTGCTCGCCAAGATGGAGCGGCGCGGAATCGCGATCGATCGCAATATTCTCTCGCGCCTCTCCGGCGAATTCGCGCAGGATATGGCGCGGCTCGAAGCCGAGATCCACGAGCTCGCCGGCGATAGCTTCAACCTCGGCTCGCCCAAGCAATTGGGCGATATTCTCTTCGGCAAGATGGGCCTGCCCGGCGCCAAGAAGACCGCGACCGGCGCCTGGTCCACCTCGGCCAGCGTGCTCGACGAATTGGCCGAGAGCGGCAATACATTCGCCGCGCGCATATTGGATTGGCGACAGCTCTCCAAGCTCAAATCCACTTACACTGATGCGCTGCCCACTTTCGTCAATCCGACGACGCATCGCGTCCACACATCTTACGCGCTCGCCGCGACGACGACGGGACGGCTCTCCTCGTCGGACCCCAATCTGCAGAACATCCCTGTGCGCAACGAGGCTGGGCGCAAGATTCGCACGGCCTTCGTCGCCGAACGCGGCAATGTGCTCATCTCGGCGGATTATTCGCAGATCGAATTGCGGCTGCTCGCGCATATCGCCGATATTCCGCAATTGCGGCAGGCCTTCGCGGATGGAATCGACATTCACGCGATGACGGCGAGCGAGATGTTCGGCGTGCCGGTGCAGGGCATGCCGTCGGAGGTGCGCCGCCGCGCCAAGGCGATCAATTTCGGCATCATCTATGGCATTTCCGCCTTCGGCCTCGCCAATCAGCTCTCCATTCCGCGCGAGGAGGCGGCCGCCTATATCAAGCGCTACTTCGAGCGATTCCCCGGCATTCGCGCCTATATGGACAAGACCCGCAAAGCCGTGCGGGAGAACGGCCTCGTCACCACCATCTTCGGCCGCAAATGCCATTTCCCGCGCATCGGCTCCTCCAACGCCTCGGAGCGCGCTTTCTTCGAGCGCGCGGCGATCAATGCGCCGATCCAAGGCGCGGCCGCCGACATCATCCGCCGCGCCATGGCGCGCATGGACGAGGCGCTCGCGCATGAGAAGCTCAGCGCGCGCATGCTGCTCCAAGTGCATGACGAGCTAGTGTTCGAGGCGCCGAAGGAAGAGGCCGAGGCGACGATCCGCATCGTCAAGCGCGTGATGGAAGAGGCGCCGCATCCGGCGGTGGCGCTCTCCGTGCCGCTGGAAGTGGAAGCCCGCGCCGCGCAGAATTGGGACGAGGCGCATTGATGGGGAACGACGCTGCGGTCGCGCCAGCGAAGCGGGCTATCGAATGCGCGCATCCTCGTCGCCCCCCGACGTCATGGCCGGGCTTGTCCCGGCCATCCACGCCAGGACGCCGAAGCGTCTTAAGACATTTGGCGTGACGCCGAAGCTCCAGCGACACGCCGTGGGACGCATCCGTCGATAGCGGACGCTTTCCTTCGGTTCCTCGGCTGCGCGGCGTGGATGGCCGGGACAAGCCCGGCCATGACGGCCACAGGGCGAATCCAGGGCGCGCAAAAGCGTCCCGCCGCGTTGCGCAGGTGATGCAAGGTCGCTCGCGACGCCGCGGCCGCCATCGGCTATTCCCGCGCGCGCCTGGGATATTCGGCCGGCTTTTGCATTTGTTCCCAAATGCCTCCGCGCGAAGGAGAAGCCGCGCCGGCGGAGCGGCGTCGAGCGCGTGAACGAGGGTAGCCGCCGCGCGTCTCTCGAAACCGCGCACCTGCCCAGAGAGAGGCCCTTACGTTCGGATCAGCGACGGGACCGGACCTCGCGTAAGAGGTCCGCGAGCGTGGTTTCATCCTTCGGCAGGATGAAACGCGGACGCGAGGCGCGCGACAGGCCGAGAATATCGCCGGGCGCGCGTTCGCGAATGCGCCGCATCCGACTGTCGACATTTCGGCAGGACCACTTCTCGCCCGGCTCTCCGGTCGATGGATTGATGCCGGACACGGGATAGCGGTAGCAGAGATCGTCACCGTTGAATTGCCAGTATCCATGCAGAATCACGGTGTTGCCGGGATACCAGAGATAGCAGTTTCCATTCGGCACATGATATTCGACCTGCGTTCCGTGAAACGGATCGTAGCCACGGATCGTCGCGCCGGCGAAGTAAGCGCGTCCACGCGCGGCGGCCTCCTGAGCGATCGCTCCGCCGGTCATGGAAAAAAGGGCGAGGGCGGCGAAGGAGAATTTCTGGATACGCGCAGGATCAATTCGCATGTCGTAATTCCGCGAACCAAGCAACAAATGCAAATTAGCCGAAAACTCACGAATAGCCACGCGGTTGCTGCGATCGTCGGCGGCCCACCGCGAGAGGTCCGCGCGTCTGGCGCAGACGAGACGCCGGCCGCTATCACCCGTACTTTGCTGAACCCCACCCCGGATGGCTTCGCCATCCGACCCTCCCCCTGAAGGGGAGGGTGGAAACCGCCCTATGAATGTCGGGGGCGCTTCAGCGTCTCGTCGCGAGAGCGCCCTTACAGCCCCGTATCGTCGTGCGGCGGTTCGTTCTTGGTGAGGCCGACGGCGAAGCGCGTCCACAGGCGCTCGTGCAGATAATAGAGCACGATTTTGGAGACGATCTCCGTGCCGGTGATCGCGGCCGATATGCCCGTGTCCTGCGTGAACAGGAAGGCCGCGCCGAAAGTGATGACGCTGCCGGGCACGCGCCAGGACAGCGACTTCACCAGGCTGCGCAAAGGCGTCGGATGCAGCAGATGATCGGGCGGCGGCACGCCTTCCATGGAGGCGTAGCTCGCCTCCACGCCATTGCGCGCGCTGCGCTCGGTCCAGGCCGATTGCTTCACCATGCCGACGGCGACCGTCTCATTGGTCACGCGATCGATGAGAATGAAGCCGCCGGTCTCGCGATTGTCCTCATAGAGATCGCAGGCGATGGCCGTGTCGAGCCACAGCTCCGCCTCGCCGATCTCGTTGAAGGCGAGCGTCTGCGACGAATCGGCGAGCGGCTCGGCGAGGCCGGTCTCGATCTGTATGTGCGAGGCGACCTGCTTCACAAAGGCGGGCGTCATGCGCGCGCCGAGCTTTAAAAGATAGCTCTTGTCCAGCGTGAGCGGCTCGCGCACCAGCCATAGCAGCCGGGCCGACAGGCGATCGCCGATCTTGGCCGGCGACACCGGCGAGACGAGCATGTCGCCGCGGGAAATGTCGATCTCTTCGGTGAGGGTCAGCGTCACCGATTGGCCGGCCACCGCATGGGCGAGATCGCCGTCATAGGTGACGATGCGCGCGATCGTCGTGTCGCGGCCGGACGGCAAAATGCGGACGATGTCGCCCGGCTTTACGTTGCCGCCGGCGATGAAGCCAGAGAAGCCGCGGAAATCATGGGACGGCCGGTTCACCCATTGCACGGGGAAACGGAAGGGCAGCACGCGGGCGTTGTCGTCCGAGGCGACGCTCTCGAGATAGGCGAGCAGCGGCGGACCGGAATACCAGTCCATTTTCTTGCTCGCATGAACGAGATTGTCGCCGTCCTTGGCGACCAGCGGAATCACCTGAATGGTGAGAAAGCGCAAATGCTCGGCGAAGGCGCGGAAGTCGCGCTCTATGTCGGCGAAAATCTCCTGCGAATAGGAGACGAGGTCCATCTTGTTGACGGCGACGACGACATGCCGAACGCCGAGCATGGAGACGATGACGCTGTGCCGGCGCGTCTGATCCAGCAGGCCTCTGCGCGCATCGACGAGCAGAACGGCGAGCTCCGCCGTCGAGGCGCCGGTCGCCATATTGCGCGTGTATTGCACATGGCCGGGCGTGTCGGCGACGATGAACTTGCGCTTCTCCGTCGCGAAATAGCGATAGGCGACATCGATGGTGATGCCCTGCTCGCGCTCCGCCGCGAGGCCGTCGACGAGCAGCGCGAAATCGAGATCGTCGCCCTGCGTGCCGTGCTTCTTCGAATCCTGCTCGAGCGCGGCGATGAGATCGTCGGCCGCGAGATCGGCGTCATAGAGCAGACGGCCGATGAGCGTCGACTTGCCGTCGTCCACCGAGCCGCAGGTGATGAAGCGCAGCAAAGGCTTGTCGGCGGGCGCCGGCCCGGCGGGAGCGCGCAGCGGCGCGGGCGTGGCGAGGCCGCCGTGCATCAAAAATAACCCTCCTGCTTCTTCTGCTCCATGGAGGAGGAGCCGTCGTGATCGATGAGGCGGCCCTGACGCTCGGAGGAGCGGCTCGCGCGCATTTCGGCGATGATCTCCTCCAGCGTCGCCGCGGAGCTCTCGATCGCGCCGGTCAGCGGATAGCAGCCGAGCGTGCGGAAGCGCACCAGCCTCTGCTGCACGGTCTCGCCTTGCTGCAGCTTCAGGCGATCGTCGTCCACCATGATGAGCATGCCGCCGCGATCGATCACCGGCCGCTCCTTGGCGTAATAGAGCGGCACGACGTCTATGCCCTCGCGCGCGATGTAATCCCACACATCGGCCTCGGTCCAATTGGACAGAGGGAAGACGCGCAGGCTCTCGCCCGGTCCCTTGCGGGCGTTGTAGAGGCGCCAGAACTCCGGCCGCTGCGCCTTCGGATCCCAGCGATGCTGCGCGTTGCGGAAGGAGAGCACGCGCTCCTTGGCGCGGGATTTCTCCTCATCGCGCCGCGCGCCGCCGAAAGCCGCGTCGAATTTCCATTTGTCGAGCGCCTGCTTCAGCGCGTCGGTCTTCATGATCTGCGTATGGAGCTGCGACCCGTGCACGGTGGGATCGATATTCATCGCGACCCCTTCCGGATTGGTGTGGACGAGCAGCTCGAGGCCCGTCTCGGCCGCGCGGCGGTCGCGAAAGGCGATCATTTCCTTGAACTTCCATGTCGTGTCGACATGCAGCAGCGGGAAAGGCGGCTTCGACGGATAGAAGGCCTTCATGGCGAGATGCAGCATCACTGCCGAATCCTTGCCGATGGAGTAGAGCATCACCGGCCGCTCGCATTCGGCGACCACCTCGCGCATGATGTGGATGCTCTCCGCCTCCAGCCGATCCAAATGGCCGAGGGGCTTTGCCGCCAGCGCGTTCATTGCGAGCCCTCCGGCGCCGCGCCGCGCGTCAGCCTTCCGTCCGGCCCGACATGCAGGCCGCATTCTTTCTTCTCGTCCTCTTCCCACCACCAGCGGCCGGCGCGCTCGCTCTCGCCGGGCTCCAGCGCGCGCGTGCAGGGCGCGCAGCCGATGGAGAGAAAGCCTTTCTCGTGCAGCTCGTTCACCGGCACGCTGAATTCCTCTGTCGCGGCGACGATGGCCTCGCGCGTGTAATCGGCGAGCGGATTGAGCTTGACCAGCCGACGCTCGGCGTCGCTCTCGATGAGATGCACGCCCTCGCGCGCCTGCGATTGATCGGCGCGCAGGCCCGTCACCCAGGCGGAGGCGCCGGCGAGCAGGCGCGACAGCGGCTCCACCTTGCGAATATGGCAGCAGCCCTTGCGATTCTCGACCGAGCGATAGAAGCCGTTGACGCCATGCTCGGCGACATAATCGGCGAGCGGCAGCGCCTGCGGATAGGCGGCGTGAATGCGCCGCGCATAACGCGCCTCGGTCTTCTCCCAAAGGGCGATCGTCTCCTCGAAGAGACGCCCCGTGTCGATCGTCACCACATCGATCTCGAGGCCCTGGGTGAAGATGGAATGGGTGACGAGCTGATCCTCTATGCCGAAGCTCGTCGTGAAGACGATGCGGCCGGGGATGACCTCGCGCGTGAGCTTCAAGCGATGATCGAGATCGAGCGGCGCGAGGCGCGGCGCGAGCGTTTCGACGATCGACGTCTTCATGCCACGCCCTTTCGCCGGCGTTCGAGTATAGATGCGCCGCCCGCGACGCCGCGCTGATAGGAGAGGCTGCGCGCCTGACGCGCCTTTGCCCAATTGGCCTCGCCGTGATGCGCCGCGAGCTCATCGGGAATCTCGATCGTGTCGAAGCCGCCGCCGACCGCGTGCAAATATTGGTCCGGCGTCAGCCGGCCGCTCGCCCGCAACTCGCCCACGAAACCCTCGCGGCGCAGCAGCCGCGCGAGCGAGAAGCCGCGCCCATCGGTGAAGGCCGGAAAGGCGATGTCGATGAGCGCGAGACGCGCGAAATAAGGCGCCAGCGCCTTGGGATCCGTCGTATTGGCGACATAGACGCCGAGCGCCGTCAGCCGCGCATCTTCCCGCGCGGCGGGCAGCCGCCCGAGCGAGACGATCACCTTGCCGGAGCCGGGCAGGGATTCCTCATCGGCGAGACGGCGCCACTCGTCCGCGATGAAAGCGCCGTCAGATACCAGAGCCATCCTCGCCCTCCCGGCGCGCAGATTCCTTGAAACGCTTATGGCCCAAGCGCCGCCATGTGTCGATGAAAGCCTCGCCTTCGCGCCGCTCGGCGAGATAGAATTGCACCAGGCTCTCGATCACGTCGGGAACCTCTTCCGCCGACACGCCGGGACCGAGCAATTCGCCGATCGAGGCCGAGAGCGTCGGATCGCCGCCGAGCGTGATCTGATAGGATTCGACGCCCTTCTTCTCGAGGCCGAGAATGCCGATCGCGCCGATATGATGATGGCCGCAGGCGTTGATGCAGCCGGAAATCTTGATCCCCAGCTTGCCGATGAGACGCTGGCGCTCGAGATCGGCGAAACGCTCCGAGATCGCCTGAGCGATCGGGATGGAGCGCGCCGTCGCCAGCGCGCAATAGTCGAGCCCCGGGCAGGAGATGATATCGCTGATGAGCCCGGCGTTGGCGGTCGCGAGGCCAGCCGCCGAAAGATCGCGCCACAGAGCGAAAAGATCATCCTGCTTCACATGCGGAAGAATGATGTTCTGCTCATGGCTGACGCGCAATTCGCCGAAACCATAGGTGTCGGCCGCATCGGCCAGCGCGCGCATCTGCGCGGCGGTGGCGTCGCCCGGAATGCCGCCGATCGGCTTCAGCGAGACAGTGACGATGGCGTAGCCGGGAACCTTATGCGGCGCGACATTCACCGCGGCGAAAGCGGCGAATTCGGTGTTCTCCGCCTTGGCCTTTTCGAGCGCGTCCGAGCGTGCGGGCAAGCTCTCGTAAGCCGGCGGCGCGAAGGCTGCGACGACGCGCTCCAGCTCCTGCGCGTCATAGGCGAAAGGCGCGCGGTCCATGGCGGCGAACTCCGCCTCCACCTGCGTGCGAATTTCGTCGAGCCCGGTCTCGTGCACCAATATTTTGATGCGCGCCTTATATTTGTTGTCGCGGCGGCCGAAGCGATTATAGACGCGCAGAATCGCCTCGAGAAAAGCGAGCAGATCGGCGCGCGGCAGGAACTCCCGCAGCAGCTTGCCGACGAAAGGCGTGCGGCCGAGACCGCCGCCGACGATCACCTCATAGCCGATCGCGCCTTGCGCATTCTTCACGATGCGCAGGCCGATATCGTGAATCTTGATCGCGGCGCGGTCATGCTCGGCGCCGCTCACCGCGATCTTGAACTTGCGCGGCAGGAAGCTGAATTCGGCATGGGCGCTCGACCACTGGCGCAGAAACTCCGCCGTCGGCCGTGGGTCCTCCAGCTCATCGGCGGCGACGCCGGCGAAATGATCGGCGGTCACATTGCGAATGCAATTGCCGGAAGTCTGGATCGCGTGCATGTCGACGTCGGCGAGCGCCTCGAGAATATCCGGCACATCGACGAGCTTCGGCCAATTATATTGCAGGTTCTGCCGCGTGGTGAAATGGCCGTAGCCCTTGTCCCATTTGTCGGCGATATAGGCGAGCTGGCGCATCTGCCGCGAGGTGAGCGAGCCATAGGGAATGGCGACGCGCAGCATATAGGCGTGCAGCTGCAGATAGAGCCCGTTCATCAGGCGGAACGGACGGAATTCCTCCTCCGTCAACGCGCCGGCGAGGCGACGCTCCACCTGCCCACGGAATTCCGCCACGCGCTCGCGCACGAAGGCGCGGTCATATTCGTCATAGGCGTAGATCGTCGGCGCGGAATTGGGGCGCGGCGGCAGGGCCGGATCATGCGCAGTCATCGATTCCCCGCTCCTTGCAGCCACGCCTGCTTGCCGAGATCGCGCCGCACGCTCGGGCCGGCGGCGCGGAACTTCTCGCGAAAATGCGACGGAGCCGGCGCGCCGGCCGCATCCACCGTGACATCGACCAGATAGGCGTCGACGACGCGATTGGCGGCGACCGCCGCCTTGCCCGCCGCGTCCAGCGTCGCCGCCTCGGCCTCGTCATAAGCAATTTTCGCGCGCAGGAGATCGCGCTCCCAGCCGTCCTGCCCCCAAAACACGACGTCGCCCTCGGCGAGATCGGAGGCGAGCAGAATCTTGGGCGAGAATTTCGGATTGGCGGGCCGCGTCATGTCGGCTCCTTGACCAGAGTGAGCTTCAGCCCGTCGAGCTCGTCCGACCAGATGATCTGGCAGGAGAGCCGCGAGGTCTCGTGCAGAAAGGGCAGCTCGTCGAGCTTGTCGATCTCGTCCTCGCGCGGCGGCGCGACCTTGTCGGCCCATTCGGGATCGAGCACGATGTGGCAGGAGGCGCAGGCGACCGCGCCGCCGCATGTGCCCTCCATGCCCATCCCATAATCCCGCAAAATCTCCATCAACCGCCAGCCTTCCACAGGCTCCAGCTCGTGGGTGACGCCGTCTGCGTCCTCGACACGGATCACGCTCATCCTTTTCTCCGAACAGGCGCGGTCGCCGCCGAGGCGCCCTTCCTTCGGCTGTCGGCCCTGCGCGACCCCCTCGCGCCGAGCAAAGCGGGCGCGCCGATCGCCGCAAAGCGCGGAGACCTCGGCACGAACCGCAATCCTTCGAAAATGTGAGACCTACTTATTCGAGGTCGCGTGAATGTCAATTCACTATAAGGTAGCCTCGCGCCTCGAAAAACTACAAACGCTACGCGTGGTATCAACCGAAAAGGCCTCGATCGCGCCAGTGGCGGCGAGAAAAGGCTCGGCGCGCGCAACTCATAAATGGTAAGAGTTTTATGTTCCTGCCGCCCGAAAGCGGGCGCGAGCGATATAGGTGCTAGGCCATGGCTCAAAGACCGACCAAAGAAACCAAGCAGAGTTCGGCCCGTGAGGAGCGGCCGCCGGTCGTGCGGGAGAAGGTTCCTCCGCTCGCCCCTCAGAGAGGCCGGCCGACGCTCATTCTGGTCGGAGCCGACAAGGGCGGCGTGGGCAAGACGACGATCGCGCGCGTGCTGCTCGACTATCTCGCCGCCAATAATGTCTTGACCCGGGCCTTCGACACGGAGACGCCGCGCGGCACGCTCTATCGGTTTCATCCCGACCAGACCAGCGTCGTCGATCTCACCTCGACCTCGGACCAGATGAAGATCATCGATACTCTCGCCACGGCTGAGATCAAGGTCAGCGTCGTCGATGTTCGCGCCGGCGGGCTGGAGCCGGCCCTGCAGGCGCTGCAGGACACGGGCTTTCTGGATGCGGTGGCGGAAGGAGAGGTCGGCTTCATTCTGTTCCATGTGCTCGGATCGTCCATCGCCTCGCTCGACGAGATCGCAGAAGTCGCGCCCTATGTCGAGGACGCGGACTATTTCCTCGTCAAGAACCATGTCAACGACACCACCTTTTTCGAATGGGACCCGGTGACGCACCGCAAATATTTCGAGAAAGTGGAGACCGCGGGCGAGATCACCATCCCCAAGCTCAACGAATTGTCCTATGAACAGGTGGAGATCGCCGGCGCGCCTTTTTCCACCTTCGTCGCCAATCGGACGGCGGAAGGGGAGCCGGCGGACCATTCCTTCGTCCTTCGCGGCTATGTCCGCACCTGGCAGAACAGGATCGCCGACGAGTTCGACCGCATCCATCTGCTGGATCGGATCGCCGGCAGGGAGGGCGCATAGCGCCGAACGTGGTTGAGCGGCAACACAGAGAGCCTCGGGCGGCGCCGAGAGAGTGAAAGATGAGTCGACGCACTTTGGTGTTCGTCGCCTGTTCCCCGCATCCGCGTTCGGGCGTTTCGACGACCGCGCGGCTGCTGACGGATTTCTATCTCTCGCGTCTCACCGAGGTCGAAGGCTTCGACACCGATCCGCATGCGCCGCGCTATCACGAATGGTTCCCGGACCGCACGCGCGTCATCGACACGGCCGACATACGTGGGCAGATCTCCTTGTTCGATCGGCTGCTGGTCGATGACGGAGTTCCCAAGATCGTCGATGTCTGGCAGCGCGCCTATGACCGCTTCTTCAAGACGGTGAAGGAGATCGGCTTCGTCGAGGAGGCGCGGGCGCGCGGCGTCGAGCCGATCGTGCTCTTCCATGTCGACCAGACCGACTCCGCTCTCGCCAGCGCGAAATCGCTTTCGGCGGCGTGGCGCGATGTCCCCATGGTGATCGTGCAGAACGAGGGCGCCGCGCCGCTCGGCGCCTATGCCCATGAGACGCTCGGACATTATCCTTCGACGCGCAGATTCCTCATCGGCGCGTTGGACGGCGCGGTGGCGAAGACTCTGGATGAGCCGGATCTATCGCTGAGCCGGCTGCTGGTCTCGCCGCCGCCGGAAATGTCGATCGTCATTCGCGCCGCGCTCAAAGCCTGGATCGCGCCGATCTTCACGCAATTCCGCAGCTTCGAGCTGCGGCATGAGCTGGATGGCGCGCAGTTCTTGAAATAAAGCGCCACGCCGTCGCGCATTTTCATGAGAGCCCCTGCTTCGGGCCGAGGCTTCCGACAAAAAGAAACGAGCCTGTAGGCTCACGGTCCAAGGCAAATGCTGGACCGTGAGCCTACAGGCTCGCATTACGATCGGAGAGCCGCGGCCGGCGCCCGGAGACTTGCTCCAGGCGCCGATTGCGTCAGAGGCCGAGAGCGGCCTTCAGCTCTTGGAGCTGACCGAGCTTTTCCGAGGCGAGGCGACGCGCCTCGTCGGATTTGGCGTCGGCCACATCCTCGCTGGCGTCCTTGATGTCGGCGTCGATCTTAGCGGCGTCGAGGTCAGCCACCGGAATGGCATATTCGGCCAGAATGGTGAAGCCGCCGAGCCCGACGTCGGCGAAGCCGCCGCGCACGAACAGCTTCTCTTTCTTGCCGGCCCCGTCGATCTCGACGACGCCGGGCTTCAGCACCGTCATCACCGGCGCATGGTCTTTGAGAACCGTGAACACGCCCTCGGCGCCGGGGGCGACGACGGCGTCCACCTCTCCCGAGAACAGAAGCTTCTCGGGAGAGACGAGTTCGAAGTGGAACGTGGCCATGAAGGGCTCCGTCGTCTATGCCGGATTTCGGAAAAGCGGGAACCGGCTTTCCAAGAAAATCCTGCAAAACCAAAAAGCTCTGGGCGGACAGGCGTCGGCGGGCCGACGCGCGTCCGCTCAGCGATTAACGGATCAAGCCGCTTCCTTGGCGAGCTTGGCGGCCTTCTCGACCGCTTCCTCGATCGTGCCGACCATGTAGAAGGCGGCCTCCGGGAGGTGATCGTATTGGCCTTCGACGAGGCCCTTGAAGCCCTTGATCGTGTCGGCGAGCGCGACGAGCTTGCCCGGCGCGCCGGTGAACGCTTCGGCGACATGGAAAGGCTGCGACAGGAAGCGCTCGATCTTGCGGGCGCGCGCCACGGTCAGCTTGTCCTCTTCCGAGAGCTCGTCCATGCCCAGAATGGCGATGATGTCCTGCAGCGACTTATAGCGCTGCAGCGTCGACTGCACCTTGCGGGCGACTTCGTAATGCTCCTCGCCGACGATGGCCGCGGAGAGCATGCGCGAGGTCGAGTCGAGCGGGTCGACGGCCGGATAAATGCCCTTTTCCGCGATCGAGCGGTTGAGCACGGTCGTCGCGTCGAGATGGGCGAAGGAGGTGGCCGGCGCCGGGTCGGTCAGATCGTCGGCCGGCACGTAAATGGCCTGCACCGAGGTGATCGAGCCCTTGGTCGTCGTGGTGATGCGCTCCTGCAGCGCGCCCATGTCGGTGGCGAGCGTCGGCTGATAGCCCACCGCCGAGGGAATGCGGCCGAGCAGAGCCGACACTTCCGAGCCCGCCTGGGTGAAGCGGAAGATGTTGTCGACGAAGAAGAGCACGTCCTGGCCCTTGTCGCGGAAGTCCTCGGCGACGGTGAGGCCGGTCAGAGCGACGCGGGCGCGGGCTCCCGGAGGCTCGTTCATCTGGCCATAGACCAGCGCGGCCTTGGAGCCGACGGCGGAGCCGTTCTCGGGCTTCTTGTTGACGCCGCCCTCGATCATCTCGTGATAGAGGTCGTTGCCCTCGCGGGTGCGCTCGCCGACGCCGGCGAAGACGGAATAGCCGCCGTGCGCCTTGGCGATATTGTTGATGAGCTCCATGATGATGACGGTCTTGCCGACGCCCGCGCCGCCGAACAGTCCGACCTTGCCGCCCTTGGCGTAGGGCGCGAGCAGGTCGACGACCTTGATGCCCGTCTCGAGGATCTGCGCCTCGGTCGCCTGCTCGGCGTAGGACGGAGCCGGCTGGTGGATGGCGCGCTTGGTCGCCGTCACGATCGGGCCGGCCTCGTCGACCGGCTCGCCGATGACATTGATGATGCGGCCGAGCATCTCGTCGCCGACCGGCACGGAGATCGGGGCGCCCGTGTCGCTCACCGGCGTGCCGCGCACGAGGCCTTCCGTCGAGTCCATGGCGATGGTGCGCACGGAGTTCTCGCCGAGATGCTGCGCCACTTCGAGGACGAGGCGCGCGCCCTGATTGGTGGTCTCCAGCGCGTTCAGGATTTCCGGCAGGTGATCGTCGAACTTCACGTCGACGACAGCGCCGATCACCTGCGTGATGTGACCCGTGGTCGTGGGGGTAGCCATTGTCTCGTCCTCTCGACTGTTGTTCCGATCAGAGCGCCTCGGCGCCCGAGATGATCTCGATGAGTTCCTTGGTGATGATCGCCTGGCGGGAACGATTGTAGAGCGTCGTCTGCTTCTTGATCATGTCGCCGGCGTTGCGCGTGGCGTTATCCATCGCGCTCATGCGCGCGCCCTGCTCGGAAGCGGCGTTCTCGAGCAATGCGCGGAAAATCTGCACCGATATGTTGCGGGGCAGCAGCGTCGCCAGAATTTCGTCCTGGCCGGGCTCATATTCATAATTGGCCTGAGGGCCGGCCACGGCCGCCTCGTTCTCATTGGCGGAAATCTGCGCCGGAATGAGCTGCAGCGCTGTCGGAAACTGCTGAATCACAGATTTGAAGCGCGAGAAGAACAGCGTCGCCACATCGAACTCGCCGCTCTCGAACAGATCGATGACCTTGCGGCCGATCGCGTCGCCCTGCTCGAAGCCGAGCTGGCGCACGCCGCGCAGCTCGATGAGCTCGATGATGTTCTTCTCATAATTGCGGCGGAGCTGGTCGTAGCCCTTCTTGCCGACGCAGAGAATCTTGACCGTCTTGCCCTGGCCCTGCAGGCGCTGGATGTGCTCGCGGGCGAGGCGGACGATCGAGGAGTTGAATGCGCCGCAGAGGCCGCGCTCGGCGGTCGCCACGACGAGAAGATGCGTCTCGTCGCGGCCATTGCCGGCGAGCAGCACCGGCGCGCCGGAGGAGACGCCCCCGGCGAGATTGGCGAGCACTTTCTCGATGCGCTCGGCATAGGGCCGCGCCGCCTCGGCCGCCGCCTGGGCGCGGCGCAGCTTGGCCGCCGCGACCATTTGCATGGCCTTGGTGATCTTCTGCGTCGCCTTGACGGAAGATATGCGGTTTCGAAGATCCTTCAACGAAGGCATGAGGGAACCCGTCTCATTCTGACCAGGACCACGCCGCCGTCATCGCGAGGAGCGAAGCGACGAAGCGAGCCAGAGCCGCGATGCGGCCCCTGGATTGCTTCGCTTCGCTCGCAATGACGGAGGCATTGTCTCTAGTCCTCGAGGTTGCGCGCGTCAGGCGAAGGATTTCGAGAAGGCGCCGAGGACGCTCTTCAGCTCGGCGGCCGTCGCATCCGGCAGATCCTTGGTCGTGCGGATCGTCTCGAGGATGTTCGGATGCTGCGTGCGCAGCAGCGCCAGCAGTCCGTCCTCGAAAGCGCGCACGCGGCCGACCGGCAGCGGATCGAGATAGCCGTTGACGCCGGCGTAGATCACCACCGTCTGCTCTTCCATCTGCAGCGGCGAGAACTGCGGCTGCTTCAGCAGCTCGGTCAGGCGCGCGCCGCGATTGAGCAGACGCTGCGTCACCGCGTCCAGATCGGAGCCGAACTGAGCGAAGGCCGCCATCTCGCGATACTGAGCGAGCTCGCCCTTGATCTTGCCGGCGACCTTCTTCGTCGCTTTCGTCTGCGCCGAGGAGCCGACGCGCGACACCGAGAGGCCGACGTTCACCGCCGGGCGGACGCCCTGGTAGAAGAGGTCCGTCTCCAGGAAGATCTGACCGTCGGTGATGGAGATGACGTTCGTCGGAATATAGGCCGACACGTCATTGGCCTGCGTCTCGATGATCGGCAGAGCGGTCAGCGAGCCGGAGCCGCGCTCGTCATTGAGCTTGGCGGCGCGCTCGAGCAGACGGGAGTGGAGATAGAACACGTCGCCCGGATAGGCCTCGCGTCCCGGAGGACGGCGCAGCAGCAGCGACATCTGGCGATAGGCGACGGCCTGCTTGGAAAGGTCGTCATAAACGATCACGGCGTGCAGGCCGTTGTCGCGGAAATACTCGCCCATGGCGCAGCCGGCGAAGGGAGCCAGGAACTGCATCGGCGCCGGATCGGAGGCGGTGGCCGCCACGACGATCGAATAGTCGAGCGCGCCGCGCTCCTCCAGCACCTTCACGAATTGCGCGACGGTGGAGCGCTTCTGGCCCACCGCGACATAGACGCAGTAGAGCTTGGCCTTCTCGTCGTCGCCGTCGTTCAGCGACTTCTGGTTCAGGATGGTGTCGAGCGCCACGGCGGTCTTGCCGGTCTGGCGGTCGCCGATGATCAGCTCGCGCTGGCCGCGGCCGATCGGGATCAGCGCGTCGATGGCCTTGAGGCCGGTCGCCATCGGCTCATGCACCGACTTGCGCGGAATGATGCCGGGAGCCTTCACGTCGACGCGCGAGCGGCTCTCGTAGAAGATCGGGCCTTTGCCGTCGATCGGATTGCCGAGGGCGTCGACGACGCGGCCGAGCAGGCCCTTGCCGACCGGAACGTCGACGATGGTGCCGGTGCGCTTGACGGTCTGGCCTTCCTTGATGTCGCGGTCGGAGCCGAAGATCACGACGCCGACATTGTCGCTCTCGAGATTGAGCGCCATGCCGGTGATGCCGTTCTCGAACAGCACCGTCTCGCCGGCCTGGACATTGTCCAGACCATAAACGCGGGCGATGCCGTCGCCGACGGACAGAACCTGACCGACCTCTGCGACTTCGGCCTCATTGCCGAAATTGGCGATCTCATTCTTGAGGATCGCGGAAATCTCTGCGGCGCGGATAGCCATCAGCCGACCTCTTTCATGCGTGTTCGAATGGAATTGAGCTTGGTCTTCAGCGACGCATCGAGCATGCGCGAGCCGATTTTGACGACGAGCCCCCCGATGATCGCCGGATCGACCTTCACCTCGAGGTCGATCGTCTTGCCGCTGGTGACGCCAGCGAGCGCATCGCGCAGCGCGCTCTCGTGATGAGAGGCGAGCGGCGCGGCCACCGTGACGTCGGCGCGCACAATGCCCTTGGCGGCGTCATGCAGCTTGCCATAGGCCTCGATGATGGCGGGGAGAACGAAGAGGCGACGTTTTGTCGCGACGAGCTTCACGAAATTGGCCGCGACGCCCGTGACGCCAGCGGCGTCGAGAATGGGAGAGAGAGCCTTGATCTGCGTTTCGGCAGAATAGATCGGGCTCTCGATCAGGCGCTCGAGATCCGCGCTCTCTTGGATCAGCGCGGCAAAGCCGCGCAGCGCCGTCGCGATCTCGTCCGTGGAGCCTTTCTCCACCGCGAGATCATAAAGGGCCGAGGCGTATCGCCCCGCTACTCCGGATAGATCGTCTCCGCCTGAAGCCACTTGCGTATCGCTCTCGGATCGCCGTTACTCGAGGCGCCTCGCGCGCAACGCAGGTCTGCGTGCGACGAAATCCGCAATGGCCTCGAACAACGTATTGTCGGGGGAAGGAGCCAAGGGCGACGCCCCAGCTCCAAGGCGATCGTCCCCTAACACAGCATATTTTGCGGCGCAACCCTGCGACGGCTGCGGAGAGGGCAGTTTCGACGATCGCACAAAAAAGCGCCACCCTCGCTTCGTCACGCGCGAACCCTCGGCTTGGCCTTTGATGGCGTTGAATTTTTTAGCGCTTCGCGAATTTTCGGCGCAGGCCGCCGCGCTGTCGCCGCTTGCGCCGCACGCAAGGCCATGGCACTGCGAAATCCTATCCACAGTCGGAGACGAAAGATGACGCGAGCGGTGGTGGGCATCATCGGAGGATCGGGCGTCTATCATCTGCCCGGCCTTCAGGATCTGCGCGAGGAGCGCGTGACGACGCCTTGGGGCGATCCGTCCGACGCGCTGCATTTCGGCCGCATCGGCGAGACGCAGGTCGTTTTCCTGCCGCGGCATGGTCGCGGTCATGTGTTCTCGCCCTCGGGCATAAATTATCGCGCCAATATTTTCGCGCTGAAGCAGGCGGGCGTTACCGATCTCGTGTCCGTCTCGGCCTGCGGCTCGTTCAAATCGGAATTCTATCCAGGGCTCTTCGTGCTGCCGGATCAATTCGTCGATCGCACCTTCGGCCGGCAATCCTCCTTCTTCGGCAATGGCTGCGTCGCGCATGTGTCGATGGCGCATCCGGTGGCGCCCTTGCTGGCGAAGCGCATCGCCGCCGCGGCGAAAGCGGAAGGCATAGAGCACTCCGTCGGCGGAACCTATGTCTGCATGGAAGGTCCGCAATTCTCGTCTTATGCGGAATCGCTGACCTATAAGGCCGCGGGCTATGACGTCATCGGCATGACCGCAATGCCGGAGGCCAAGCTGGCGCGCGAGGCGGAGCTGTCTTACGCGACCATCGCAATGGTCACGGATTTCGATTGCTGGCATCCAGAGCACGACAATGTCGATGTCGCTGCGGTTATCGCAGTGGTGCGCGACAACGCCGACAAGGCGAGCCGTCTGCTCGCTCGTCTGCTCACGGATTTCCCGCAAGAGCACGAGCCCTGCCCCATCGGCTCCGACCGCGCGCTCGACACCGCCATTCTGACGGCGCCCGAGGCGCGCGATCCGGCGCTGATGGAGAAGCTCGGCGTCATCGTCGCGCGGGCGAGCGGCGCGGCGGGGTGAGGACGTGCGCGGCCGCACAGACGCGAAGCGATCGACGATCCAAGCTTTGTTCGCGCCTTTTTTTGAAAGGCGGAGTCCCGCCATCCGTGCGGTGGCGCGACGCCGAACCAGGAGCGAGCTTTCGTGTCCATATCGTCGAACAAGATCGCCTTTTCCCTCGTCGCCTGCCTGCTGACGAGCCCCGCTCTCGGCAAGGATGCAGCGGGCGGCAAGGATCATCCATTGGTCGGCCGCTACGCGGGCGCGGAGATCACGAGATATGTCTCGGCGGAGTTCGACGAGCAGCGCTTCGTGCGGGCGCCGCTCGACATCAAGACCGACGGCGAAGCCTTCACCGAAGCGAATAGTTTCGCCGTCAGAGGCAAAGTCGCGCGCATCTGGTACGACGCGCCCAAGGAGCGCTCGTCGCTCGAGATCATCGCCAATTACGAAGAATCCTTGAAATCCAAAGGTTTCGAAATCGTCTACAGCTGCGCCGACGCCAGCTGCTTCAAAGGCCAGACGAGCGCCTACCGCTTCAATTTCGTCGGCGGCGACAGCGCCATCAACTACCGCTATGGCGACGGCGTGCGCTATCTGCTCGCCAAGGCGACGCGTCCCACCGGCGACGTCTATGCGGCGATCATCATCGGCGACAGCAAGAGCGGACCGCTGGTGCGCGTGATCGCCGTCGATATGAAGCCGATGCAGAGCGGCCAGATCGCCTTCATCGACGCCGACGCCATGGCGCGCGCGATAGCGAGCAATGGACGCGTCGCGCTCTACGGAATTCAATTCGATTTCGACGATGCGCAGATCAAGCCGGAATCACGCGCGACGCTCGACGAGATCGCCAAATTTCTGAAGGCGAATCCGTCCATTTCCGTCGTCGTGGCCGGCCACACCGACGGCAAGGGCCAGTTCGATTACAATGTGGATTTGTCGAAGCGGCGCGCCGCTGCGGTGGTCGCCGATCTCGCGCAGCGCTATGGCGTCGCGGCGCAGCGCCTCACGCCCTTCGGCGCCGGCATGGCGTCGCCGATCGCCGCCAATGACGACGAAGCCGGCCGCGCCAAAAATCGCCGCGTCGAGCTGGTCGAGCGCTGATCGAGGCGGCTCAATCCGCGCAGCTCTCCAGCCACACATCGGCGAAGCCGCGCCGCGCGCAGAGGCCGGCGAGATATTTCTCGATGCGGCGCACACGCTCGGCGTTGGCGGGCGTGCCCGGCGCGTAATCCTTCGGCTCATTGCCGGCGGCGACGAGGGCGAGAAACTCATCGTCGTCCAATTCCGCGAGCGGCTTGCCGAACCATTGCCGCGATGCGGAATCGAATCCGCTCACATCGATGAAGGCGGCGATCTGCGCGCTCTTGGAGGTCAGCGGGCCGACGGCGAATTGCGCGATCAGCGTCTGCCGAATCTTGCCGAAGCCCGGCTTGAAATCGGCGAAATAGAGCTTCTTCGTCACCGATTGCGCGAGCGTGTTGGCGTGCGGCGCGCTCCAATCGACGCCGCCATGCGTCCAGAAGCCGGGGTCCTGCACCGCGAGCAGCGTCTCTATGCGCTCGCGCGAGAAGCCGGGCGGCAATTTCGCGCCGTGATTCGTCTCCGCCTCATAGCGCGCGAACAGCGCCGGCGTGGCGACACGGGCGAGCGCGACGGAGACGGCCTCATAGCCGACGACGGCCGCGAAAGCCGCCCCGGCGAAGGCGGCCAGCGCCGAGCCGGCCGTCGCCGCCGCGAATGAGCGCGCCCGTAATTTCGCTTCCCGCATCAGAACAAACTCCCGCCGCAACTCCCCGCCGCGCCTCTCCTGACGAGGAGCTTTGCGAGGAAAAAGGGCGGCGGCGCGACATGGCCGTGGCCATCTCGCGGCCGCCGCCGACGCGAATGCGGCGGGACGAGCGGAGGATCACCCCCCGCAGCTCTCCAGCCACACATCGGAAAAGCCGCGCCGCTCGCAGAGGCCGGCGAGATATTTCTCGATGCGGCGCACACGCTCGGCGTTGGCTTGCGTGCCGGGCGCATAATCCTTCGGATTATTGTTGGTGGCGACGAGCGAGAGAAACTCGTCGTCGTCCAATTCCGCCAGCTTCTTGCCGAACCATTTTTGTGCGGCGGGCTCCAATCCGTTCACATCGATGAAAGCGGCGAGCTGCGCATTCTTGGAGGTCAGCGGCCCGACCGCGAATTGCGCGATCAGCGTCTGGCGGATTTTCGAGAAGCCCTTTTGGAAGTTCTCGAAATAGAGCCGCTTGACGACGGATTGCGTTACCGTCGTCGCGGTGAGCGGCGCGCTCCAATCGACGCCGCCATGGGTCCAGAAGCTCGGATCCTGCACGGCGAGCAGCGTTTCCACCCGCTCGCTCGAGAGCCCGGCGGGCAATGTGGCGCCATTGTCGGTCGCCGCCTCATAGCGTGCGAAAATCTCCGGCGTCGCGACGCGGGCGAGCGCGACAGAGACCGCCTCATAGCCGGCGAGGCCGAGAAGCGCCGCGACGGCGACCGCCACGACGACGAAGAAAGTTCTGCGTTTCCAATCCGCCATGTGAAGAAATCCTCTCGAAAACTTGAACCCGGCGATCGTTGCAGCGAAAATGGGTATCGTCTCGGCGATCCCGCGGCCACAATGAGGCGGGGCGGCCGAGATGCGCCTCGCGCCGAGCAAGATGCGTTTCGGCCGAGAATGAGCTAAGAACCGAAGAGCCGAACCCATTTCCGACGAGATCCCGAACATGACCCTCGCCTCCTCGATTCGCACGATTCCCGATTATCCCAAGCCCGGCATCATGTTCCGCGACATCACCACTCTGCTCGGCGACGCCAGGGCGTTTCGTCGCGCGGTGGACGAATTGGTGCAGCCCTGGGCCGGCACGAAGATCGACAAGGTGGCGGGCATGGAGGCGCGCGGCTTCATTCTGGGCGGCGCGGTGGCGCATCAATTGTCGGCCGGCTTCGTGCCCGTGCGCAAAAAGGGCAAGCTGCCGCACACCACCGTCTCCATCGCCTATTCGCTGGAATATGGCGTGGACGAGATGGAGGTGCACGAGGATGCGGTGGTGAAGGGCGAGCGCGTCATTCTCGTCGACGATCTCATCGCCACCGGCGGCACGGCGGAAGGCGCGGTGAAGCTGCTGCAGAAGATCGGCGCCGAGGTCATCGCCGCCTGCTTCGTCATCGATCTGCCCGAGCTCGGCGGCGCCAAGAAGATCGAATCGCTCGGCGTGCCGGTGCGTCGGCTCGTCACCTTCGAAGGGCATTGATTTACATGGCCGGGCGCGCTTTTGGCCGCGCCCCGGCCGTTCCTTCGCCAATATCGCGTTTCGTAATGTGTTTTTCACCGATTCCGTAACGACCCCATGCCGTCGAAACCGTCGCGTCCCTTTCTCCTCGCCACGGCGCTGGCTCTGAGCCTCGTCGAAATCGGCGTTTTCGTCGCCTTCGCCTCGCGTGGCCCGGCGCGGCCAGCAGAGGCGCGCGTCGTCGCCGAAAGACACGCCAATCCCTTCGGCGCGCTGGTGCAAAATCTGCGCGGCGCCATCATCGAGACCGCGCGGCTGGAGGAGCCGGCCCCGATCGAGGAGCCGCCGCCGGCGATCGCCGCTGCGCCAGCGGCGCCGGATGCGCGGCCGCCCTCCTTCCTCGCGGCGCTGCCTCCCTTGCGGCCGTCGGAGCCGGAGCCGGTCCTCGCCCTGCCGCCCGTCGATGCGCCACTTCCGCCGGCGCGGCCGCGCAATCTCGCCGCCGTCGAGCCCGTGACCGCAGCCGAGACGCAAGCGGGGACGATCCCGCTGCCGCCGGTCGCCGTCTCGCCGCCGACACAGGCGCTCGCCCTCGCCGCCGCGCCGCCGGCCAATGAGCCGCCGCCGCTGATGAGCCGCGACGACGGCAACTTCCGCATGGGCTCTGCGGTCTATGTCCGCATCTTCAAAAAGGAAGGCGAGCTCGAGCTCTGGCGCCGGCAGAGCGGCCATTTCACGCTCTACCGGACCTATCCGATCTGCAAATGGTCCGGCCATCTCGGACCCAAGCTGAAATCCGGCGATTATCAATCGCCCGAGGGCTTCTACAGCGTCTCGGCGCGCCAGCTCAATCCGAACTCCCATTATCACCGCGCCTTCGACGTCGGCTTTCCCAACGCCTATGACAAGCAGAATGGCCGCACCGGCGGCGCGCTGATGGTCCATGGCGCCTGCAAATCCGTCGGCTGCTTCGCCATGACCGACAGAGTGATCGAGGAAATCTACGGCCTGGTGGAAGCCGCGCTGCGCGGCGGGCAGCACGAGGTGCCGGTCCACATCTTCCCATTCC
This sequence comes from Methylosinus sp. sav-2, assembly GCF_004366495.1. NCBI lineage: Bacteria > Pseudomonadati > Pseudomonadota > Alphaproteobacteria > Hyphomicrobiales > Methylocystaceae > Methylosinus > Methylosinus sp. sav-2. The sequence continues at coordinate 1,199,691 of NZ_SOEJ01000001.1, read as the reverse complement.
GCATGACCGATGTGGCCCTGGCCAAGGAGACGCAGGGCGACTGGACCAATCTCTGGTCAGCGCCGCCGGAGCACCAGCAATGGAGCGGCTTCTGGCAGAATTTGAAAGAGGGCTACGACCTCTTCGAGCAGACCGGCGAGCCGCCGACCGCCTATGCCTGCGGATCGCGCTACGCCTTCGGCGCCGCTGGCGGCTCCTGCCGCCGCATCGCCGGCTGGTGATCGATCGAAAAAATCGAATGATTCGACAAATATAATGCGTTGGACCGAACGGTCTGCGGCTGCGATCTGAACCGAGCCCTCAAAAAGGAGTTCGGTCCGATGGAAGCCATTTCGTCTCCGGCGCCCGCTTTCCCGAAAGCGGCGCCCGTCTTCCGCGCCCCGGCGTTTCTCGCCATCCTCCCCGGCGTCGCCCTCGCCGCGGCCATAGCGGCGGCGGCCTATGCGCCGCGTCTGCTCCCCGCGGTCGGCGCGCTCAGCCCGATGATCCTCGCCATTCTGCTCGGCGTCGGCCTGCGCAATCTCTTCGGCGTCCCCGCCTGGGCGGCCTCCGGAATCGTCTTCTCGCTGCGCAAGATCTTGCGCTTCGCCATAGCGCTGCTCGGCCTGCAATTATCGGCGGCGCAGATCATCGATGTCGGCTTCTCCGGCCTCGCAATCATCGCCGCGACGCTCGTCGCCACTTTCTGCTTCACCACACGCCTCGGCCGCTGGCTGGGCGTCGACGCCGAGCTCGCCCAATTGATCGCCGCCGGCACGTCGATCTGCGGCGCCTCGGCTGTGGTGGCGGCCAACGCCATCACCCGCGCCCGCGACGAGGATGTCGCCTACGCCATCGCCTGCGTCACTGTCTTCGGCACGCTCGCTATGGTCTCCTATCCGGCGCTCGCCGATCTCGCGCGGCTCGGCCCGCGCGCCTATGGCCTATGGGCCGGCGCCTCGATCCATGAGGTCGCGCAAGTGATCGCCGCGAGCTTTCAGCACGGCCGCGAAGCCGGCGATTTCGGCGCCGTCGCCAAATTGTCGCGCGTGATGCTGCTGGCGCCGACGCTGCTGACGCTGGCTTTCATGGCGGGGCGCGGCGCGCGCGGCGAGGAAAAGTTTTCGCCGCCCTTCCCCTGGTTCGTGATAGGCTTTCTCGCTCTCGTCGGCGTCTCCAGCATCGTCGCCATTCCGCCGGACGCGAAGGCCGCCATCGCGACGGCGACCACCGTCTTGCTGTCGATGGCGCTCGCCGCCATGGGGCTCGAGACCGATATCACTGCGCTGCGCGCCAAGGGGCTCCGCCCTCTGGCGCTGGGCCTGGCGGCCTCGGTCTTCGTCTCCGGCTTCAGCCTCGCGCTCATCGAGGCGTTCTTTCGCTGAGGCGTCATGACGCTCGAGCAATTGCGCATTTTCGTCGCCGTCGCCGAGCGCGAGCATGTGACTCGCGGCGCGCGCGAGCTCAACCTCACCCAATCGGCGACGAGCGCGGCCATCGCCGCGCTCGAGGCGCGCTACGCCGCCAAGCTGTTCGATCGCGTCGGCCGTCGCATCGCGCTCACCGAGGCGGGGCGTCTGTTTCTCGTCGAGGCCAAGGCCGTGCTGGCGCGCGCCGCGGCGGCGGAGGCGGTTCTCTTCGATCTCGCCGGGCTCGAATGCGGGGCGCTGAGCCTCGCCGCGAGCCAGACGGTCGGCAATTATTGGCTGCCGCCGATCCTGCATCGCTATCGCGCGCTCTATCCGAAGATCGCGATAGAGCTGAAAATCTGCAACACGCTGACCGCCGCCGATATGGCGCGCGAGGGCATTGTGGATTTCGCCATCGTCGAAGGCGAAATCGACGACAAATCCCTCGCAGTGGAGCCGGTCGCCTGGGACGAGCTGAAGCTCGTCGCCTTCCCCGGCCATCCCTGGACCGCTGCGGCGCCGAAGCGCGTCGAAGATTATCGATCCGCGAGCTGGGTGCTGCGCGAAAAAGGCTCCGGCACGCGCGCGATTTTCGAGGCGGTTCTACGCGAGAAGGGCGTCGACCCCGGCGAGCTGCGCATCGCGCTGGAGCTGCCGACGCATGAGGCGGTCGCCGCGGCCGTGGCGGCGGGCGCCGGCGTCGCCATGCTGCCGAGCCTCGTCGCCGGGGCCTCGGCCGGGGCGCTGGCGGCGATCGACATCGCTCTGCCGAAGCGGCGCTTTCTCGCCCTGCGCCGTGAGGGCCGCCACATCACCCATGCGGCGCAGGCGTTTTTGGCGCTGCTGCGCTGAGAGGCGCGTCGGCGCGCCGATCGCCCGCCGACGCGCGGCCGCCGGACTCTTCCCGGCGCCCGGCGGTCAACGGAACAATTGCGACAATTGGTGCATCACAATGAGGAAGAAGGCGAGCACCCCGCCAATTCCCATCAAAGCTTTCACGACGCCCGCGCTGCTCGTCTGCATGGCTCAAGCTCCTTGTTCGGTTGCGACAAAAGCGAGGCTAGCGGAGCGAAAACGGCGTTAAACCGCCAAGATTCGCGCGCCGACGGGTCCAAAGACGCGAGGCGGCCCCGTGACTTGACAGAGCCGGCGCGCCAGGAGGAAGCTGCCGGCGGCCCTGAGAAAAGAGCAATAATGCCGAGTGGAGGGGTCCAATGTCGCGACCCTTCGCCTATAGCCTGTCGCGCGAGATCGATCCGCGCCGCGGCGCGCCGCTCTATCTGCAGATCGTCCACGCGCTCATTCACGATGTGAGGAGCGGACGGCTCGCGCCGGGGGCGGCGCTGCCCAGCAGCCGCGAGCTCGCCGAATCGCTCGGCGTCAATCGCAAGACCATCGTGCTCGCCTATGACGAGCTGGTCGCCCAGGGCTGGTTCGCCACCCATGGCACGCGCGGCACTTTCGTCTCCGCCGAGCTGCCCGAGACGCTGCCGGCGCCGCGCAAAGCCTCCACCGATCCGCGCACGCCCGGCTTTCCCTTCCGCGCGACGCCCGACCCCGCCTTTGTTCCGGCCGGCGAGGGACTGGCCATAGACGACGGGCTTCCCGATGCGCGGCTCTTCTCGATCGACACTCTGCTCGGCGCCTATCGCGACGCCGGACGGCGCGCCGCGCGCTGCGGCGGGCTCGGCTATGGCGATCCGCGCGGAACCGGCGAGCTGCGCCGCGCCATAGCGGCGATGCTGGCCTCGCATCGCGGGCTCATCGTGGACGCGGAGGATGTGTGCGTCACGCGCGGCAGCCAGATGGGCATTTTCCTCGCCGCGCGCATTCTCGTCGCGCCGGGCGACGTCGTGCTGGTGGAAGGCCTCGGCTATTCGGCGGCGCGCGCGGCCTTCGCCGCCGCGGGCGCCGAGGTGATCGGCGTCCGCCTGGACGAGGACGGCGTCGATGTGGAGGATGTCGAGCGCCTGTGCCGCGGGCGGCCGGTGCGCGCGATCTATGTGACGCCGCACCATCAGTTTCCGACCACTGTTCCGCTGACCCCGGAGCGGCGGCTGCGCCTGCTGGACCTTTCCGCCAAATATGAGTTCGCGATCATCGAGGACGATTACGATCACGAATATCATTTCGAGCGCCAGCCGCTGCTGCCCATGGCGAGCTATGCGCCCGGACGGGTGATCTATGTCGGCTCCATGTCCAAGCTGCTGCTGCCGGGATTGCGCATCGGCTATGTCGTCGCGCCGCCGCCGGTGGTGAAATCCATGGCCAACGCCGCCGCCGGCGTGGATCGCCAAGGCAATGCGCTGACCGAGCTCGCCGTGGCCGCTCTCGTCGATTCCGGCGAGCTGCGCCGCCATGTGCGCAAGGCGCGCCAGATCTATGCGCAGAGGCGCGACGCTTTCGGCGCGTCGCTCGCCCGCGCCTTTGGCGACGCCATCCGCTTTCGCATCCCGGCGGGCGGGCTCGCCTTCTGGACGACGTTCCGCGACGAGGCGACGCTCGACGCGCTGGAGCGCGACGCCCCCGCCAATGGCCTGCGCTTCCTGCCCTCCAGCTGCTTCGCGGCGCCGCCGCAGCGCGGGCGCGGGCTGCGGCTCGGCTTCGGCAGCCTCGACGCCGGCGAGGCGGAGCGCGTCATCGCGCGCCTACGCCGCGCGGCCGGCGCCAGCATCGCCGAAAGCGCGCTACCCTGCTGATCGTTCGGCCGATCTGGACGAAGACGGCCGCTCGAGCCACATTGAGGACCTTCGAATGAGGAGACGCCCGATGGGAGCGACGCAGGAAAATAGCCGCGCGATCGTCGCCGACGCCACGGGTCGCGACGCGCTCTGGGAGCATATCCTCCGCGAGGCCGACGACATGCTGGCGCGCGAGCCGGCGATGGCGAGCCTGGCGCTGACCTTCGTTCTCAATCGCCGCTCCTTCGAGGATGCGGTGGCGCGGCGCTGCGCGGCGCGTCTCGGCGGCGCGGTGACGGAAGATCTGCTCTTCGACGCCTTCGCCCGCGCGCTGGACGCCGATCCGGCGATCGGCGAAGCTTTTCGCGCCGACATAAAGGCCGTCGTCGAGCGCGACGCCGCCTGCGGAAGGCTGATCGAGCCGCTGCTCTTCTTCAAAGGCTTTCACGCCATTCAGACGCATCGGCTGGCGCATTGGCTGTGGACCAATGGCCAGACCGATCTGGCGCTCTATCTGCAGAGCCGCTCGTCGGACGCGTTCCAGACCGACATTCACCCCGCGGCGCGTTTCGGCCGCGGCATATTCCTCGATCACGCGACGGGACTCGTCGTCGGCGCGACGGCGGTGGTGGAGGACGATGTCTCCATTCTGCAGAGCGTGACGCTGGGCGGCACCGGCAAGGAGAGTGGCGACCGCCATCCCAAGGTGCGGCGCGGCGTGATGATCGCCGCCGGCGCGAAGATTCTCGGCAATATAGAAATCGGCGCCTGCTCGCGCGTCGCGGCCGGCTCTGTCGTTCTGCATCCCGTGCCGCGCAACGCCACTGTGGCGGGCGTTCCGGCCAAAGTGGTGGGAACGGCCGGCTGCGCCGAGCCGGCGCGCGACATGGATCAGTTTCTGAACGGCCTGTCGTACGATTCGTTCAGCTATTCCATTTGACGCCTCACTGCGGCGGCGTCTCTTGTCACGGCGTCTCTCGTCAAGGCGTCTCCTGGCCGACGCGCCCGGCGAGCTGCGCAAAGGAGAAGCTTTCTCCAGCGGCCGATTCGCGCAGAGCGAGACGCAGCAGCCGCGCGGGAAAGCAGATCGCCTCCACATTGGAGTCGCGCATGTCGCGCGGCCGCAGCGGATCATTGGCGAGCGAAAGCTCGACATCGACGAGCAGAGCGTCGATCTCCTCCTGTCCGAGCGCGCCCTTGTCGCGCAATGCGCCGAACAGCGCCGCCAGTATGGCGTAGACGCCCTCGAGCTGAAGATTGGCCGTGTTCATATGTCGCCTCCGGCGCCCCTTCAGCGTAACCGCCGGCGGGGGGATTCGATCCATCGGCGGAGAAAATTCTTTGGGATGAGGGCGAGCACGCATGACGCTTCCCTCGTCCTTCGAGACGCCCGCGCCAAAGTCGGGCTTGCCCGACTTCGGCTCTTTGAATTGTCGATCTCGGGCAAGCCCGAGATCGATGCGGGCTCCTCAGGATGAGGGAAGCTTCGGATGGCGCGATGAATTACGAGGCGCTCCAGCGCAGCACAGGCTTGCGCGCCGCGGCGGTCTCGTCGAGGCGGCGGCGCGGAGCGTGGCGCGGCGCCTCGGTAAAGCGACGCGTCTCGCCGCGTTTCGCGCTAGCGATGAGATCACGCATCGTCGCGACGAACAAATCGAGCGAGCGTTTCGATTCCGATTCCGTCGGCTCGATCAGCATGGCGCCATGCACGACGAGCGGGAAATAAATCGTCATCGGATGATAGCCCTCGTCGATCATCGCCTTGGCGAAATCGAGCGTCGAGACGCCCGTCCCCTCGAGGAAGCTATCGTCGAACAAGACCTCATGCATGCAGAGGCGATCGCCGAAAGGCTGCGTCATCACATCGCGCAGCGCCACGCGCAGATAATTGGCCGAGAGCACGGCGTCGCGCGACGCCTGCGCGAGCCCGTCCGCGCCATGCGACAAAATATAGGCGAGCGCGCGCACGAAAGTTCCGAACTGACCATGAAATGCAGTGAGCCGGCCGAAGCTCTGCGCCCCATCGCCATGCTCGACGAGACGCAATGTCTCGCCTTCGCGCAGCAGGAACGGAACCGGCGCGAAAGGCGCGAGGCGTTCGGAAAAGACGACAGGACCAGAGCCCGGCCCACCGCCGCCATGCGGCGTCGAGAAGGTCTTGTGCAGATTGAGATGCATGGCGTCGACGCCCATATCGCCGGGCCGCGCGACGCCGGCGATAGCGTTGAAATTGGCGCCGTCACAATAGAAATAACCGCCCGCCTCATGCACGCGCCGCGCAATGGCGACGATATTGCGCTCGAACAATCCGCACGTATTCGGATTGGTGAGCATGATGGCCGCGACATCGGGGCCGAGCGCTTTGGCGACCGCCTCCTCGCTCACCACGCCATCGGCGCCGGCCTCGATCACGCGCGGCTGAAAGCCGAGCAGAGCGGCGCTCGCTGGATTTGTCCCATGCGCCGATTGCGGAATGAGAACCACCTTGCGCGTCTGCGCCTCGCCGCGCGCCGCGAGCGCCGACTCTATGGCCATGAGGCCGCAGAGCTCGCCATGCGCGCCGGCTTTCGGCGAGAGCGCTATGGCGCTCATTCCGGTGAGCGTCAGCAGCCAGCGCGACAGCTCCTCCATCAGCGCCAGCGCGCCCTGCGCCGTCGATTGCGGCTGCAGCGGATGCAGATCGGCGAAGCCCGCGAGCCGCGCGATCTTCTCATTGAGACGCGGATTATGCTTCATCGTGCAGGAGCCGAGCGGATAGAGGCCCGCGTCGATCGAATAATTCTTGCGCGACAGACGCACATAATGGCGCATCGCCTCCGGCTCCGAGAGGCCGGGCAGGCCGATCGGCCCTTTGCGCTCGAGCGCGCCGAGACGCGGCTCCAAATGCGCCGGCTCTTCTATATCGACGCCGCTCGTATCGGTGCGGCCGATCTCGAAGATCGGCGGCTCCTCCTGATCGAGCCCGCGATTTCCCGAGAAGGTCTCGAACGAAAAATCCTTCGGATGATCGAGCATCAGAGCGCTCCTCTCATTGCGGCGACGAAAGCCTCACGATCTTCCACCGTATCGACCTCTGTGCTGGCGACGATGAGGAGATCATCGAGCCCCGCATCTGGAAGCAGGCGCGAGACCGGAACGCCCGCAAGCACGCCCTGTTCCGCCATGGCTTCGACGAGACGCGCGGCGTCGCCCGGAACGCGCAGCGTGAATTCGTTGAAGAAGCTCTCATTGAGCGTCTCGACTCCGGCAACGCTCGCGAGCCGGTCGACGAGATCGACGGCGCTCGCATGATTTGCGCGCGCCAGACGACGCAGGCCCGCTTCGCCGAGCAGGCTCAAATGAATGCTGAAGGCGAGCGCGCAGAGATTGGAGTTGGTGCAGATGTTGGACGTCGCCTTGTCGCGACGAATGTGCTGCTCGCGCGCCGAGAGCGTCACGACATAGCCGCGGCGTCCGTCGGCGTCGACGGTCTCGCCGATGAGACGGCCGGGCGTCTGCCGCAGATGGGACTGCCGCGTCGCGAACAGGCCGAGATAAGGGCCGCCGAAGGAGAGCGGATTGCCGAGCGACTGGCCTTCGCCGACGGTGATATCGGCGCCCATCTCGCCGGGCGACTTCAGCAGGCCGAGCGAGACCGCCTCGGTGAAGACGGCGACGAGCAGCGCGCCATGCCGATGGCAGGCCTCGGCGATGGGCGCGAGATCGCGCAGATTGCCGAATACATCCGGCGTCTGCAGGATGACGCAGGAGACGCTGTCGTCGATCGCCGATGCAATGTCTTCCCGCGCCCGCACATCCGGCGCCAGCGCGACAATCTCATCGCCGGCGAAATGCGAGATCGTGCGCAGCACATCCGCATAATGCGGATGCAATCCGCCGGAGAGAATCGCCTTGCGCCGCTTGGTGATTCGATGCGCCATCAGCGCCGCCTCGGCGCAGGCGGTGGAGCCGTCATACATCGACGCATTGGCGATCTCCATGCCGGTGAGCATGGCGACCTGCGTCTGAAACTCGAAGAGATATTGCAACGTCCCTTGCGATATCTCCGGCTGATAGGGCGTGTAGCTGGTCAGAAATTCCGAGCGCTGGATCAGATGATCGACGCTCGCGGGAATATGATGGCGATAAGCGCCGGCGCCGATGAAGAAAGGCGCGCTCGCGGCCGAGAGATTGCGCTTCGCCATGGCGGAGAGCAGACGCTCCACCTCTATCTCCGATTTTGCGCGCGGGAGATCGAGCGGCGCTTCGAGCAGCAGCTCAGACGGCACATCGGCATAGAGCGCCGCGAAATCGGCGACGCCGATCGCCTCGCGCATTTGCGTGCGATCGACATCCGTCAAGGGCAGATAGCGCATGGCTCATCCCTCGCTTTCCAGAAAGGCGCGATAGGCGTCCTCGTCCATCAGATCTTCGAGCTCGGAGGCGTCGTCGACGCGCAAGGTCAGCAGCCAGCCTTCGCCGAGCGGCTCCTTATTGACGAGATCGGGCGACGATTCGAGGCGGTCATTGATCGCGACCACCTCGCCGGAAATCGGCGCATAGATTTCGCTCGCCGCCTTGACGCTTTCGATCGTCGCCAGCTGCTCGCCCTTGGCGACGCGCCGGCCCGGCGACGGCAGCTCGACAAAAACGATATCGCCGAGCTGCGACTGCGCGAAATCGGTGATTCCGACGATCGCGACATCATCCTCGACGCGCACGAAATCATGATCCTTGGTGTAACGCTCGCCGCTCATGATCTGTCCTTTCCGGCTGGGCCGCGGAAAAAGCGATGGGGAACGAAAGGCAGGGATGTGACCTCGACCGCGACAGGCTTGTCGCGAAGGCGGCTCTCCAGCGTGACGCCGGGCGTGGCGAAGCCGGATTCGACATAGCCCATGGCGATGGGACGCGAGAGCGTCGGCGAATAGCCGCCGGACGTGATTCGGCCGATGATTCGGCCATCCGGCGCCGCCAGCGCCGCGCCCTCGCGCAATGGCGCGCGGCCTGCCGGCAGCAGGCCGACGCGCAGACGCGCAGGGCCATGCTCCAGAGCGGCGCGGATGCGCTCATAGCCGGGGAAGCCGCCCTGCTCGCGGCGGCGCTTGCCGATCGACCAGGCGAGACCCGCCTCGACCGGATCGGTCGTCGCGTCGAGATCGTGGCCATAGAGGCAAAGGCCGGCCTCGAGCCGCAGCGAATCGCGGGCGGCGAGGCCGGCGGGCGCGACATCCGGATGCGCCAGCAGAGCCTCCGCCAGCGGCTCGGCGAGATGATTGGGAACAGAAATCTCGAAGCCGTCCTCGCCCGTGTAGCCGGAACGCGACACGAAAAGCCCGGCGCCGCGAAACTCGGCGGCGCGCCAGCCCATGAAGGGCATGCTCTCGAGGTCGAGCTCTTGCAGGACCGTCGCGAGCGCGGCGGCGGCGCGCGGTCCCTGCAGCGCGATCAGCGCGCGACCGGAGAGAACCGACAGGCCGAGCTGCGGCAACTGTTGGCGCAAAAGCGCGAAATCTTGCTGCTTGGCCGCGGCGTTGACGATGAGCAGCAACCGCTCGTCGCGCCCCGGCAGGCGGGTGATCATCAGATCGTCGAGAACCCCGCCATCCTCCGCGAGCAGCTGGCTATAGCGCGTGCGCTCGGTGTGAAGGTCCGCGATGGCGGCGGGGACCAGAGATTCGATCCGCTCCGCCGCTCCGCGGCCGCCGAGGATCGACTGGCCCATATGGGAGACATCGAAGAGGCTCGCCTTCTCGCGCGTGTGGGAATGCTCGGCGACGACGCCGGCCGGATAATGCAGCGGCAGCTCATAGCCGGCAAAAGGCGTCATTCGCGCGCCGAGAGCGCGATGCAGCGCATCGAGCGGCGTCTTCTCCGGCATCGTGGACGTGGGTGGGGCGTGGCTTTCGCTCAAAGGGCGCTCCGACAGTCGGCGTACGGCATTGGGCGGATTGCTCCGCCCGGCTCGCGCCCCCTCTGTCTGGAGACCTGAGAGATTTCCCTGCAGCGCAGGTTACGCCCTTCGGTGGGCGCGGATGGGCCGCGCCGCTTTCCAGAGTGTCTCTTTCCTCGCGGTCCTTTTGCCTGAGCGTTTCCGGGGCGGTTGCGCCTTCGGCTCCGGCGCGAACGCCGGCCTCTCCCGCGAAGATCGTCGAGACACTTCAAAAGATGAGATCGAAACGCGCGCTCGTCAAGCCTCGTCGGCGACGAGATCCTGCGTCGGACGGTCGCGCCCCGAGCGGGGCGGCCTTATTCTTCGCAGTCGGTGGACAGGACGACCTCGTCGGGCAATCCCACCATCACGCTTTTTTCCAAATTCACCCCGACGAGACGCGCCAAGGCGCCGTCTCCCTCGAGGATCACCACGGCTTCGCTCGGCATGTCCTTCAGCACTTCGATCAATTGCGCGACCGTCATCGAACATCCTCGCGTCTAGAGTCTTTCCACGTCTCAGCGGAACGGGAACAAGACTCTAGGCTCATGCTTCGAGGCGCATCGAACGCCGAACCGGCGTCTGCCTCGTCCGGAAATGCACACTTCGCCGACGCGCCGACGCGCGGCGCGTCGGTCGCGCTCAGCCGAATTTGAACAGCACGCCATAGCCGCCGCGCGGATAGTTCCACACGATATCGCCCTGCGGCTCGCAGAGAACACGACAAGTGCCGCATTCCAGACAACCGTCCGGCGTGATCTCGACCTGGCCCGAGGCGTTCTGCTCATAGCAGCCAGCCGGGCAGATCTTGGTCATCGCCACGAGATTCTTGGACGGCGTCGTGTGCGGTTGCACGACAATATGGGGTTTTCCTTGATCGACGAGATAGCGGTTCTGGAACAGCTTCTCCTCGACTCGCGCAGCTTGCGTCGACATCGCGATTCCTCCTCTCAGCGCCAGGCGCGCGCCAGACGCCATGCATCTCCGAACAATCCCGTCAGCGAGCGCTTCTCACGGAAAGCACGGACTGACGCCTTTTCCTTCTCGATCTTCGGCGTGCCGTCGACGCGTAGGAAATTCTCCATCGCCTTCGACACGAGTGTCGGATAGGTGAGGAAGAAATTCTGCGCCTGCGTATGCAGCAACGCCGGCATGTCCTTGTATTTCTTCAGATCCTTCATGACGAAGCTGTCATCGAGGAATTTTTTGTAGAGCGCCAGATTCTGCTTCGTCATTGGATCGCGGCGGGACTTCACCTGGAAAATCGCCTCGCCCGCGAGCCTGCCGGACGTCATAGCAAGATTCGAGCCTTCTCTATGGATCGCATTGTTGAGCTGCGCGGCGTCGCCGACGACAACCCAACCATCGCCGAACAGCTCCGGAATCGTGTTGAAGCCGCCCTCGGGAATGAGATGCGCGGCATATTCCTTCACTTCCGAGCCCTCGAGCAGCGGCGCGATCGACGGATGCTTTTTGAAATTCTCCAGCATGCCGTAGGGCGTCTCCTGGTTTTCGGCGAAATCCGACACCAGGCAGCCAAACCCGACAGAAATGCTCTCTTTGTTCGTATAGACGAAGCCCATGCCGGTCATCCCCTTGGAGATGGTGCCGGCCGCCTCGATCACGACGCCTTCGTCGCCATGCAGATTGAAGCGGGCTTCGAGCGTCTCGCGCGGGAGAAAATGCATTTCTTTCACGGCGAGCGCGACATGCTCGGGCCGCGGCGTCGGCCGCAGACCAGCGCGCGCGCCGAGCAGGCCGTTGACGCCTTCCGCCAGCACGACGACATCGGCGAAGACCGTGCCGCCGGCGCGATCCGTGCGCACGCCGATCACCTTGCCATAAGCGTCGCTGACCAGCTCGGTGACGGTCGTCTCGCTGATGACGATCGCGCCCGCGCCCTGCACCTGCTTGTTGAACCAGCGATCGAACTGGGAGCGGATGATCGTGTAGCGGTTCGGCTTCTCTTCGTTGAAGTCATCCGAACGATATTGCATGCCCGTGTGCGAGCGGTCGGTCATCATCCAGAACCGCTGCTCGATGAGATGCCGCTCGAGCGGCGCCTCCTCGCGGAAATCCGGAATGATCTTCTCCAGCATGTCGGCATAGAGAATGCCGCCCTGCACATTTTTGGAGCCGGCGTATTCGCCGCGCTCCAGCTGCAGGACGTTCAGACCGCGCGAGGCCATCGTATAGGCCGCAGCGTTGCCGGCCATGCCGGCCCCGATGACGATCGCGTCGAATTTCTCTTCGATCATGATGATCTCCTCGGGTTAGCCGGCGAGCCGGTCAGCGTTCTCGGGCGAGAGACGTTTGCGGAATGCTTCGGTCAGCGCCGGCAGCAGGCGAATGGCGTCGGTCACTATGCCGATATGCGCGAAGTCGAAGATGGGCGCATTCTTGTCGGTATTGATCGCGACGATGCAATCGGCGCCTTCGACGCCGACGCGATGCTGGATCGCGCCGGAGATGCCGGCGGCGATATAGAGCTTAGGACGGATCGACTTGCCCGTCTGGCCGATCTGGCGATCGGAGCTGATCCAGCCCTTCTGCACCAGAGGACGCGAGCCGCCGAACTCGGCGCCGAGCACGGTCGCGAGATTGCGCACGAGCTGATAATTCTCCGCGCTCTGCAGGCCGAGCCCGCCGGCGACGACGACATCGGCAAAAGCGAGATTGCTCTTCGCCGACTCGCGGTCCGGAATGAACTTCAGCAGCTTGGTGATGATCGTGTCTTCGTCGAGATCGGCTTTGAACTCGATCACACGACCTGTGCGCGTCTCGTCGCGCACAGGAGTCGGCAGCTGACGCGGACGCACGGTCGCCATCTGCGGCCGATAGTTCAACGTATAGATCGTGCAGAGCAGCGAGCCGCCGAAGGTCGGCCGCGTCGCCGCCAGCGAACCATCGGCGTCGACCGCGAGCTCGGTGCAATCGGCGGTGAGGCCGGTGAGCAAGGTCGTCGCCACCGAGCCGGCGAGATCGCGGCCGAGCGTCGTCGCGCCCAGCAGCAGGATCTCGGGCTTATGCGTGTTGACGAGCTGCGTGACGGCCTTCGAGTAAGGCTCGTTGCGATAATCGCCGAGGATCGAATCCTCGACGAGATAGGCGAGATCGGCCCCGTAGAAGAAGGACTCGTTGACGGCCTTGCGCGTGGCGTCTCCCGGCGAGCCGAGCACGACGGCGGCGAGATCGACGTTCAGCTGATCCGCGAGCTTGCGGCCGGCGCCGAGCAGCTCCCAGGACACCGGATGCACCTCGCCGCGCTCCAGCTCGACGAACACCCAGACGTGCTTGTAGCCGCGGAAATGCTCCGGGAGCTCCTTTTTCGCGCTGGCGCGGCTCTGCTGCGGCGCGGCGGGGGCGGGCTTGTCGGACATTTTCGCTTCTCCTTTAGAACCCACTGGCCAGTTTCGTCATGTCGTCCTCGAGCGCAGGATGGCGCTTGAAGATCGCCTCGATCAGCACGTCGGCGGAATCGCCCGCGTTCTTTCCCGGCTCCACGAAGGCCGCGCGATCGGTCCGCACCGGCGGAGCGAAGACTTTCTTCACGATCGTCGGCGAGCCTTTCAGCCCGCATTTCGTGAGGTCTTCGATCTCCGCGTCTTTCGCGCTCCAGGTGATGATATCGGCGCGCGCCGCGCGCAGCGAATCCGAAATGGAGCCGCGACGCACCTCGTTCGTCCCCTCGAGCATGGCGATGAGGCAAGGCATTTTCGTCTTCAGAACCTGCGTGCCGCCTTCCGCGCGACGCTCGATCACGACCTCGCGCTTCTCCTCATCGGCTTCGACGATCTTGGAGACATAAGTCAACTGCAGAAGGCCGAGACGCTTCGCCACACCCGGACCGACCTGCGCCGTGTCGCCGTCGATCGTCTGCTTGCCGGTGAAGACGAGATCGAGAGCGCCCCAGGTCTTCTGAATCTTGTTGATCGCCTGAGCGAGCGCATAGGTCGTCGCCAGAGTGTCCGCGCCGGCGAAGAAACGATCGGTGAGCAGAATCGCGCGATCGGCGCCGATCGCCATCGTCTTGCGCAACGCATCGGCGGCCATGGGCGGACCCATGGTCAAGGTCGTGACCTCGCCGCCGAATTTGTCGCGCAGCTTCAGCGCTTCCTCTAGCGAGAAGAGGTCATAGGGATTGATGATCGTCGGCACGCCCTGCCGCATGATCGTGTTGGTGACGGGATGCACGCGGATCTGGGCGCTGTCGGGAACTTGCTTGATGCAGACAAGTATCTTCATGTGTCTCTTCCTCTCGCCATCCCGACTTGTGTTTCGATCTTCATCCGTTCGACGTCGTGACCGTTGTGAGCGGCACGAAGGGCTTCTTCGGCTCCTCTTTCGGCTTTACAGCGTCCTTGTGCACTTTGAAAAGCCGTTCTTCGATCGGAGACGATTTCGTGAAGTCCTGATACGCTTTCGCGAGAAATTCACGGCAGGCTTCGCGCACCTCGTCGTCGGACGCGCCCTCGGGCGCCGCCTTGTGAAGATACTCGCCCATGCGTCGCAGAATATGCAGACGCGAGTGCCGCACGATGTTGGGGTCGTATTCGACGCCGAGAAGGTCGAAGAATTCCTCGGCCGCCGACAATTTGCGCAGATCGTCCAATATGCTCATGGCTTGTTGTCTCCGACTTGCCGATGGGAGCCTTCGCTGACGCGCACTTGTAGATGTGCGAGCCGCGCTTCGAGAAAATCGATGCGGTCGATGAGCACGGAGATCGCGTCGCCGACCGGATCGGGAATGAGGTGATGCTCGAGATCGATGCGGCCATCGACCCCCGAGCGGCGCCGCTGCTCGCGCACCACGCGGCCGGGAATTCCGACCACAGTCATCTCTGGCGGAACATCCTCGATGACGACCGAATTGGCGCCGATGCGCGCGCGCGGGCCGACGCTGATCGGCCCTAATATCTTGGCGCCGGCGCCGATCAGCACGCCATCGCCGACTGTCGGATGGCGCCGGCCCACGGACCAGGAGGTGCCGCCCAGAGTGACGCCGTGATACATGGTCACATCGTCGCCGATGGTCGCCGTCTCGCCGATGACGACGCCGGCGCCGTGATCGATGAAGAAGCGCACGCCGATCGTCGCGCCGGGATGAATGTCGATATTGGTGACCAGACGGCCGAACCACGACAGCGCGCGCGCCGCGAACTTATGTCCGCCGCGCCACAGGCGATTGGCGATGCGATGCCAAATCAACGCATGCACGCCCGGATAGAGCAGAACCACCTCGAGCGTGCTGCGCGCCGCCGGATCGCGCTGCGCGACGCAGCCGACATCCTCACGAATCTGCGCGAACAGCCCCTTGCTGGGAGCGACGCGCGGCGTGTCAACAATCGAAATGGGACTCATGACACGCCTCCGACATCACGCCGCGCCGCTACGGCCGCCTCCGCCTGCGCCCGATCGACGAGGCGAATGAACTCACCGCGATTGACTGGACCCTTCTGGTCCAGAGCGCGACGCTTGACGTGATCGAGCAGGCGCGCGGCCGTCTCACGGTCGAGATCGACGCCGATCTCGGCGCATTTCTTCTGAATCGCGCTCAAGCCCGAATGCTTGGCGATGATGATGCGGTGCCGCCGTCCGAGCCGCGCGGGATCGAGGCCCTGATAGGTGCGCACATCCTTCATCAGCGCCGCGACATGAATGCCGGATTCATGCGTGAATATGTCGGACCCGACCACCGCCTTGGCGCGGCCGATCTTGCGGCGCGCCGCCGCCGCCACGAGCCGCGCGACGCCTTGCAGACGCTTGAGATCGATATTGGTGCGCCCATGCGCGACATGGCCGAGCGCGAGCGCGACCTCCTCGAGCGCCGCATTGCCGGCGCGCTCGCCGAGACCGAGCATGGTGACGGAGGCATGCGTCGCGCCGCCGCGCACCGCTGCGAGCGTGTTGGCGGTGGCGAGGCCGACATCGTCATGGCCGTGAAACTCGATCGGCAGATCGGTCTCCTCGCGCACGCGCCGTATCGACTCATAGGTCGCGAAGGGATCGAGCGTCCCGAGCGTGTCGGCGAAGCGAAAACGCGTCGCGCCCGCCGCCGCGGCCGCCCGTGCGATGCGACCGATGTCGCGCGGGTCGGCGCGCGAGGAATCCTCGCCGCCGAGAGCCACGGTCAGCCCTTTCGATCGCGCATAGGCGACCACACGCTCCACCCGCGCCGCCGCGCCATCGACATCCGTCGACAGTTTCACGCCGATCTGCAATCGCGACATGGGCGACGACACGTTCACATGCGCGACATTCGCTGCGAGCGCGGCGTCGACGTCGCTCTCGCTCAGCCGACACCAGGCCATCACCCGACACGGCAGACCGTCCGTGGCGATCGCGGCGATCGACTCGATTTCGTCCCGGCCCATAGCCGGCGTCCCCGCCTCGATCTCATCGACGCCGAGGGCCGCAAGAGCGCGCGCGATCGCGAGCTTTTCCGCGGCGGTGAAGGCGACGCCCGGCGCCTGCTCACCGTCGCGAAGCGTCGTGTCATTGATGAAGATGCGGGGTTGATCGCCGTTCACGGGAGCCGCCTATCACGCAAAAACGGGCTTGGAGTCGTTGGTCTTCTTCTCCGCATCCGCCCAGAAAGGAGACATCTCGCGCAGCTTCTCGACAATCCCCGGCAGGGCTTCGACGACGCGATCGACATCCTCGGACACATTGTCCCGCGAGAAGGAGAAACGCACCGCGCCATGCAGCGCAGCCTCGGGAATCTCCATCGCCTTAAGCACATGGCTCGGCTCCATGGAGCCCGAGGTGCAGGCCGAGCCCGACGAAGCAGCGACGCCCCCGCGATTGAGATGCAGCAGGATCGCTTCGCTCTCGACATATTCGAAAGCGATATTGGTCGTGTTGGGCAGACGGTCATGGCGATCGCCATTGACGATGCAATTGGGAACGCGCTGCAGAACCGCTTTCTCCAGCCGATCGCGCAGCTCTTTCACGCGGCCCTGCTCCTCGGCCATGTGCTGGAGCGCGAGCTCCGCCGCCTTGCCGAGGCCGATGATCGCTGGCACATTCTCCGTGCCGCCGCGACGCGCTCGCTCTTGATGACCGCCGCGGATCAGCGGCTTGAAACGCGCGCCCTTCTTCACATAGAGCGCACCGATTCCCTTCGGACCGTGTAGCTTGTGGCCCGACAGCGACAACATGTCGATCGCGCTGTCCTTGAGCGAGATCGGGGTCTTGCCGACAGCTTGCACAGCGTCTGTATGGAACAGAGCGCCATGCTCCTTAGCTAGCTCGGCGAGGCCTTCGACCGGGAAAATCGTCCCGGTCTCATTATTCGCCCACATCAGAGACACGACGGCGACCTTGTCGGACAACGCGGCGCGATAGGCTTCGATATCGAGCTGGCCGGAACCGTCGACGCCGATGAAATGAACCTTGGCGCGGCCGGTTTTCTCGAGATGCTCGCAGAGCGACAGAATCGCGGGATGCTCGACCTTGGACGTCACGATCTCATTGCGATCCGGCAGCGCCTCGAGCGCCGATAGAATGGCTGCGTTGTCGCTCTCCGTGCCGCCCGAGGTGTAGATGATCTCGTGGTCATGCGTCGCGCCGAGCAGCTGCTGAAGCTGCTGCCGCGCGGCCTTCACCGCGGTCCCGACCTCCGCCCCGAAAGAGTGAGCCGAAGAGGCGTTGCCGAAATGCTCCGTGAAGAAGGGGAGCATCGCATCCACCACCGACGGATCGGTTCGGGTCGTCGCGTTATTGTCGAGATAAATCGCCTTCATGACGCACTCCTCAATGAGCGTTGCGACCGACCGGGATCACGCGAATCGGCACGCCCAATTTGGCCATGAGCCGCTCCTGAATTCCCGAGACAGTGACGCTCGCCATTTGACAGCCCACACATGCGCCGGTGAGACTGACCAGCACGTTGGAGCCGTCGACGTCGATCAGCTCACAGTCGCCGCCGTCCTTGCGCAGATAGACGCGGAGGTCTTCGATCGTTTCCTCGATCAGTCGAATCTTCTTCAGATTCGTCATACCGGCCGAAGGCGGCGGAAGCGGCGAGGCCGGGGAGAGCGGCGAAGATTCCGCAGCTGGCCGCACGATCGGCTTCGCAGGAGCCGGCGCTGTCGACGCGGCCCGCACGGCGGCGCTGAAAAGATTGAGCGAGCCCGGCCGCGGCGCGACAGGAGCCGGAGCCGGAGCGGCCGCCACCGTCTCTGGACGTGCGATTTCCGCCACCTGCGGAGCCGCTGAAGCGGCAGACGCAGCCGCAGCCTCGGTCGCTACCCGAAGCAAAATATCTTCGATCTGCTCATAGCAGGTCGTGCAGCCGGTGCCCGCCATGGTGAAGGCGCCGACCTGCTCGACCGTCGACAGACCATTGTCGCGGATCGCGCGCTCGATCGCCCTCGCATCGACGCCGTGACATTTGCAGACGAGCGCCGCCTCTTCGTGCTCCGGCCGCCAGACCTCGCCGCGAAAATTGGCGATCGCCGCTTGAAGCGCTTCATGCCCCATCACCGCGCAATGCATTTTCTCCGGCGGAAGCCCTCCGAGGAAATCCGCAATGTCGCGATTGGTGACCGCCCGCGCCTGCTCCAGCGTCTTGCCGATGACGAGCTCGGTCAGAGCCGAGGAGGAAGCGATCGAAGAGCCGCAGCCATAAGTCTGGAATTTGGCTTCGAGAACGATCTCCGTCACAGGGTCGATATGGAGCATCAGCTTGAGCGCATCGCCGCAGGAAAGGGCGCCGACCTCGCCGACCGCATTGGCGCCGTCGAGAACGCCAGCGTTCTTAGGGTTGAAGAAATGCTCCTGGACCTTGTCGGAATATTCCCACATCGCCGCTCTCCCCCGAAGACGATCAACCGAACGACTTGCCGCAGGAACAGCTGGATTTGGCCTGGGGATTGTCGAAGGTGAAACCCGCACCCTCGAGACCGCTGACGAAATCGACGCGCGTGCCGTCGAGATAAGCGAGCGAGCCCTCCTCCACGAAAACCTTCACGCCGTCGCGCTCGAAGACATGATCCGCGGGGTTGCTCTCATTGACGAGGCCCATCGTATACTGGAAACCCGCGCAGCCGCCCGCTTCGACCATGATGCGCAGACCCTCGACCTCCTGCCCGGCGCCCGAAATTGCCGAACGCACCGCGTTCAGCGCGTTGTCTGTGAGTTCGATCATTTGCTTAACCTCTTCCCGGAAAACTATCCGTCATAGAGGAAGCAACCGCTATGCCACACGGGTTTACCATCCTGAATCAGTCGATTCGCAGGGCTCGCGGCTGTTCGCATTCCCACAATGTCGGAGTTCCGACACGGATGGCGATTGTCCTTCGAAATGCATGAAATTCCGCGATTTCAGCGGCATTTGTCGCTGAAAAAGGGCGCCAAATCTCGAGATCGATCAGGAATTCGAGGGCTTGCCATGAGACAGGCGGGCTAAGGCGCTCTCGCCACTCTCGTCGCCGAAGCAGTCATGGAAATCGCTGCATTCCCGGCATGTCGGGGCCGCGCAAAGAACAAAGCCTTCCATCTCGCACAAGGAGCGATAAAAAAACTTTTTCCATTTCATATGATTGACATTACGCGATGCGAGGCTCGGAAAGCGCTCCTGCATCAAACGGCCGAGCTCGTCCCTCTTCGCGAGCCCGAGGTCCTGCCACAAATGCCGTGGGGACATAGACCGTTTTGTGAGGATCGAGGCGAGCCAGCCCGACTCCTCCGACGCGTCGCCGCGAAATCGCAACAATAATTGCCGAATTTGATCTTCTTCGTCATCCAGCTCGATCGCCTCGGGCTCCGCCGCTAAATCCAGCAGCAAACGTGCCTCGGGCGCCCAACGATCTATCAGCCGGGCCATCTCTTCCCGCCCGAGCGCGAGAGACTGGGCGAGCCCACCGGGCCGCCCTGCCGCCTCGCTCAGACCCAGCGCCAACACGCAGCAGAACACATGGGCCGTAAACGGGTCGTCGCGTCCGAAATCACTCGGACGCGACCGCAAACGCACGTAAATGTCAGTCGAATCCAGACCGGGCTGCCCGAGCCTGCTCTCCGTGCGACGATCCTCGGAGAGAAAAGCCATCGGATCAGCCGGCCAGCTGGTCCACGGGGACGTGCGTCTGGCAGTCCTTCGGACACACCTTGGAACACGCGGAGCAGCCGATGCAATCCTGCTCCCTTTCGACCTTCATGATTTTCCGATTGAGCTCGCCGTCGAAATCATCGTCATCGTCACCGTCAGTGACGATTCCGAGGATGGTTCCCTCCGCATCGACGCCATAAAGCGCCATCACGTCCTGCGGGCAGACCTTGAAGCAACGTCCGCAGCCGATACAGGTCGCGGGGTTGATATCTGTCAGATAGGACGGCGTCCAATCGGCGCCGCCTCTCGTTTTGAACGCTCCCATCACGCCGTCTCCAATTCCTTGAGCTTCTGGCGCGCGGCCTCGAGAGCCGAATACGCCTCATAGGCCTCCTGCGCGACGGTGAGAATCGTGCCCCAATTGATCGGCAGCTCTTCCGAGAGGTCGTGCAGATTCATCTTCATATTTGTCGCTTTGGCAGAGAGCTTCTTGATCTCGGCCTTCAGCTCGTCGACGGAGCTCATTTTCCACTCTCCTTCGAAATCAGTAACGCGCGACTTCCGGAAACTTCTCGACCATCTCGACGCCGGAGTTGACGAGCTTGGTGCCTTCCTCAGACAGCTTGTCGAGATTGTCGAAGCCGAAACGATGAACGTCGCGCAGCTGCTTATTGACGACGATGAGGCGTCCAGCGATGAGAACCTGACGACCAAAGCCTTCGTGGCTCATCTTGATCATCGGCTGAACCATCACGCCAGTGGCGCGCTCGATCGACAGAGCGACCGCATTGTAGAAGAGCTCGACGCGCCAGAGGATCTCGGGATCCGGATCGCCGATCAGCGGGAGCGCCTTACGCGCTTCCTTGTCGACGATATACGGCTTGATGAGATCGAGGTCCTTCTTGTTCTCCCAAGTGCCGTGCGTGTCCTGCGCGCGCCACTGCTTGATGAGTTCCTTGACGAAGATGCTGTCAGCCGCATCACTCGCCGTAATCGTCTCCGTCTCAGCCATTTGCAGCCTCTTCCTCGAAATCGAAGGTACGTTCCTGGCCCTTCGTAATCACCTTGCGCAGCCACGGCGGCGGCGCGCCCTGCAGGACAACCTTCAGCTTCTCCAGCAGATCGACTATGTTCTCGGGCTGCGCCACCTTCATCGGGTGAATGCCGGACGCCACCACGCGCGCAGCGCCGGAGCCGCCGATCGCCGCAATGTAGAGAATCGCGCAATCCTTGATCGCCTCGAGCTTCGGCTGAAGCTTGTCTTCGTTTCCGTCTTCCTGCAGATCGCCCTGGAACTGGATCGTCTCGACCAAGCTATATCCATCGGCCGTCAGCTCGTAGATCGCGATATTCTTCGCCCAACCGAAATGGGCGTCGACGCGTTCGAGGTCTTGGGTGGCGAATGCGACTTTCATGCTGCCTCCTCGTGGTCAGGCCATCGCGGTTATTTGAACCAGCTCGGGAGCCGGCTCGCCCCCGAAATGCGTGACATTCTCATCTTCGCGGCGCCAAGTGTCCGGACCGGGCTCATGCGCCTGCGAAATGAACATATTGCCGATATTGAAGATCAGCGTCCGCGTCCCTCTATAGCCGACCGTCAGCTCGTGACCTGCGCCGAGACGATCGAAAGTCGGAAGGCCGAGTCGGAAGAGCGGCACGCCGAGACGTTCCGACGCCTGACGCCCATGCGAATGGGTCATTATCAAATCGGTGCCCTTCGAACGATTTTCCAAATCTTCGAGATCGCCGATCAGAACCTCATCGATCGCGAGCTTTTCGAGCACGGCCGAATGGGTCGTCGTCACCGCGGCCGTAACATTCGCGCCCATCTCGATCAGCCATGAACCGATCGCGAAGAGAAGATCCGGCTCGGCGCCGATGGTCACCTTCTTGGCGCCGAAATGGAAATGTCCGTCGAGCATGGCGTCGACGAGCTGCCCTCTCTGCCGCTTGAACTTCAACGGCACAGGACGGCCGCTGATGCGTGAGAGAAACTCGATAAGCTCATCATTGGGCGCGAGCCCGGTGAGGCGATCGAAGAGAACGAAGGGCACCCCGGCGCGCCGCTCCAATGTCGTCGCCGCCAAGCGCATCTGTTCTCCGACCGCGATCGTCCAAGCGGCGGAACCCATCTGCGCCATAGCGTCACGAGTCGTGCCGCCGAGCGTAGTCGGCGTGAAATCCTCGGGCAGATGCCCGTCGAGCGATCCCGAGAGATCGGGCAAGAAGGTCGGCTCGAGCCCAAAGCTTTCGATAATGTCTCGCAGCTCGTCGATATCGCCGGGCGTTAGATGGCACCCAGGCAACACATTCACCCTCTGCGGCGCACGCTGAATGGGAGTTGCATTCGCCGGCACGAAAGCCTCGATGAGCTTCGAGACCGTCTTGCCCCAACCATCCTGGAAAGCGTCCTTGAAGTCGGGAGTCGACACATAGACGATGCCCATGTGATCGAGCTCCGGATGACGCTGGCGGATGAGCTGAATGTAGCCGTCTACGTCGTCGCCTTTGGTCTCGGTCACGCCGGTCGAGCAAATCCCGATGATCTCGGGCTTGGCGCGTTTCGCGATATTGACGACCGCCTCCTCGACATTCTCCAAACCACCCAGCACCGTGGCGACTTCGCTCATCGCGGTCGTCTGAAGTGGAATGGCTTCACGAAAATGTCGAACAAACAGCACAAGCCCAAAAGATGTGCATCCCTGTGACCCATGCAGCAGCGGCATGCATCCCTGAACGCCCATGAAGGCGAGCGCGCCGCCGATCGGCTGGCTCATCTTCAACGGGTTGACCGCGCAGGCCTTTTTGGAAACTTCGACTCTAGCCATCGGAGCGCCTCACGCCGCTTTCGATGCAGGAACCGCGCCACCGGCGTTGGCTGCCTCGATCATCTGTTCCATGGTGTCGCGGCAGCCGCCGCAACCCGTGCCTGCGTGGGTCGCCTCGGCCAGCGCATCGACAGTGGTCAACGAACCCGCCACGATCGCGTCCTCGAGGGCGCCGACATTCACATTGTGGCATTTGCAGACACGCTTCTCACGACGCACCTGCTCGGCCTTGACCGGATCAGCCGCGAGCTCGGCCGCTTCGGCGGCAATCGCGGCGTTCGCTCGCTCTTCCCAGGTCGTTTCCTGCCACGGCGGCGGACGACGAACCTGCTCCCATACGGGGTTGAACAGCGCCTTGTCGATCTCATGAACGAGCTCGACCATGCCCTCATAGCCGGCATAGGCGTGATGACGCTCCTGGTTGATATCGAGCCAGGGCATCTTGGCCTTGAGCGCGATGAACTGCGAGCGGCCGCCCGACAACATGATATCCGCCTGCGCGTCTTTGAGCATTTTATACATTTCGCGCGGCGTCATATCGTCGATCATATGGGCGTCCTGACCCATCAGCTCCTTGATGCGCTCCTTGTCCTCCTTGGTGGACTTCTTGACGCTGGTGCCGACGAGCTCCATGCCGGCTTCTTGCAGCGCTGCGACGACGGACCAGGATTTGACGCCGCCCGTGATGAGCAGAACCTTCTTGCCAGTGAGGCGCTCCTTATAGGGAGCGATGCGCGCCCAGGCGCGCGCTTCCTCGCGCTCGATGATTGCGTCGGTGCGATCCTTCAGCTCCGCCGGAGCGCCCCGCTCGACGAGAAGCCGCGCGATCTCGCGAAGCGAATCGCTCATATCGCCGATGCCGTAGAACGACCCCTCGAAGAACGGGATGTCGTAGCGTTCCTCCATCTTGCGAGCGACGTTGATCATGGCTTTCGAGCAAACCATCATCGACGCTTTGGCGCGATGGGAATAGGCGACCTCGTTATATTTGCCGTCGCCGGAAATGCAGGACAGGATGCGAATGCCGAGCTCGTCGAGCAGAGGCTTCACCTGCCACAACTCACCCGCCAGATTATATTCGCCAATGATGTTGATATCATAGGGCGTCGTATATTCCGGCTCCTGCGTCCCGATCACATGTTCGAGAATCGCCTCGCCCGCGAGCTTGTTGCCGAGATTCTTCGGCCCGACGAAGCCGGGCGAGTTCACGGGGATAATGGGCTTGTTGAATTTCTTCGCGGCAGCTTTGCAGACCGCATCGATATCGTCGCCGATCATCGCCGGAACGCAGGTCTGATAAACGAAGACCGCTGGCGGATCGTATTTGTCGATGATCTCTTTGATCGACTTGTAGAGGCGCTTCTCACCGCCGAAGACGACGTCGGTCTCGCCGATATCCGTCGTGAAGCCGGTGCGGTAGAGGCTGGAGCCAGATGTCTTGGCTCCGCGATTGTCCCAGGAGTTGCCTTCGCAGGCTATGGGACCGTGAACGAGATGGGCGACGTCGGTGATGGGCTGAAGAGCGATCTTGGCGCCATCGAAAGCGCATCCACCGGCTGCGGCGCCTGGCGCCAATTGCTTCGTGCAGCCTTTCTTTCGCTCTTTCTCGGATTTGCCCTTGTTCTTGTCGCAACCGGGCTCGTTGAAAACTTCTTGAACTTTTGCGGCCAGCGTGCTCATCCGCGCCTCCTGCAATGGCCATCGCCTCCCACTCGGCGCACTCATTGCGCTGGCGCGGCGATCAACCCGACGGATCAGGCTCTTGTTGTTCCGCCGGGTCGATTGCGACCCGGCGGAAGCTCGTGAAGGTCAGCGAATGATGTCGAAGCTGTAGTCCGACTTCGCGACGACGTTGGTGTTGCGGTCGATCTCGTCGAACACCTTGTCGAGCAGCCACACCAGGACGTTCAGGCCGCCCTGATAACCCCACACCGGATAGCGGTGATAGTGGTGGCGATCGAAGACCGGGAAGCCAATGCGGATCAGCGGCGTGCCAGTGTCGCGCTCGAGATACTTGCCGTAGGTGTTGCCGATCAGGAAGTCGACCGGCTCCGTGAACAGCAGCGAACGCAAATGCCAGAGATCCTTGCCGGCATACGCAGTGCAGTTCTTGCCGAACGGCGAGCTGGCGAACAATTGCTTCATCTGCTCTTCCCAGAGCTTGCCGCCATTGGAGGCGAGCACGGTGATCGGCTCGGCGCCGAGCTCCATCAGGAAGGCGGCCAGGCCATAGCAGAGGTCCGGATCGCCATAGATGGCGAAACGCTTGCCGTGCAGATGCGCGGAAGAGTCGGCGATCGCGTCGACGAGACGGCCACGCTCGCGAGTCAGCTCTTTCGAGATCGGCTTGCCGGTGACTTCCGAAACCTTCATCAGGAATTCGTCGGTCGCGCGGACACCCACCGGATGATGGAAGGAGTAGGTCTCCTGGCCGCTCGCGGCGATCAGCGGCAACGTCTTCTCGGTCGAGAAGTGCTGCATCGAGAAGGTCGCCTTCGCATGGATCGCGTTGGCCGCGTCCTCGAGCTTCGTCCCGCCGTCATACATGCGGAACTCGCCGTCGGTCGGCGTATCCCACACATCGCTCGGATCGCCGAGGATCGTATATTCGACGCCCATCGATTCGAAGATACGCTTCACTTCGCGGATATTGCCGACCACATAGCCGTCAAAGCCGCCGATGAAGTTGATCGAATTGTTCGGAACGCGCTCGAGCTTGGGAGCGGTGCCCGCCTTGCCGTTCCAGAAATGCTCGACGATGCCCTTCATCACATTGTCGTAGCCGGTGACGTGGCTGCCGACGAAGGCCGGGGTGTGAGCGAACGGAACGTCGTAATCGGCCGGGACCGAGCCCTTTTCCTTCGACGTCTTGATGAAGGCGTTCAGGTCGTCGCCGATGACTTCCGCCATGCAGGTGGTGGAGACGGAGATCATCTTCGGCTTATACATATTGTAGGTGTTGGCCAGGCCGTCGATCATGTTGTTGAGGCCGCCGAACACCGCCGCATCTTCCGTCATCGAGGAGGAGACGCAAGAGGTCGGCTCCTTGAAGTGACGCGAGAAGTGCGAACGATAATAGGCCACGCAGCCCTGCGAACCATGGACGAACGGGATCGTCTGCTCGAAACCGAGCGAGGCGAACACCGCGCCGAGCGGCTGGCAGGCCTTCGCCGGATTGACGGTCAGAGCTTCGCGAGCGAAGTTCTTTTCCTGATACTCTTTCGTCTTGGCCCACTCGCGGACGCGCTCGACTTCGGCGTCGGGGTGATGATTCTCGAACTCTTTCTTCTTCTTCTCGAACATCTCGAGGTATTCCGGCTGGCGGAATAGGTTGAAATGATCGAGGACGTTATCTGCATTCTGTGGCATGTCGATTCCCCTCGTTGTCCGCGAGCGCCCGCCCTCTCGGACCGAGGCGGCGACCCGGCCTCGGTCTCTCCAACGCGAACGGGGGGATACCCCGTTCGCGAAGAGAGCGTTTGCAACTCAGTCGATCAAGCCGCCCAGGGCGCCTTGGCGAATTTCCAGACCGGCGAGTTGATCGCCATGTCCATGTCGCGAGCGAAGATCGCGAAGCCGTCATAGCCGTGATACGGGCCGGAGTAGTCCCAGCTGTGCATCTGACGGAAAGGAACGCCCATCTTCTGGAAGACGTACTTTTCCTTAATGCCAGAGCCGACCAGGTCGGGCTGGATCTTCTCGACGAACTTCTCGAACTCGTAGCCGGTCACGTCGTCATAGATCAGCGTGCCGTCCTTCACATAGTGAGTCGTGCGCTGATAGTCGTCGTTGTGGCCGAACTCATAGCCAGTGCCGACGATCTCCATGCCGAGATCCTCGTAGGCGCCGATCACGTGACGCGGGCGGAGACCGCCGACGAACAGCATGACTTTCTTGCCTTCGAGGCGCGGACGGTACTTGGCGATCACCGCGTCCATCAGCGGACGATATTTGGCGATGACGCGCTCAGCGCCTTCCTTGATCTTGTCGTCGAAGTGGCTGGCGATCTTGCGCAGCGACTCTTCGATCTTCGACGGACCAAAGAAGTTGTACTCGACCCACGGAACCCCGTACTTTTCTTCCATGTGACGGGAGATGTAGTTCATCGAGCGGTAGCAGTGCAGCACGTTGAGCTTCGCGCGAGGCGTCGCCTCGAGCTCGGCGATCGTGCCGTCACCCGACCACTGCGCAACGACGCGGAGGCCCATTTCCTCGAGCAGAATGCGCGAAGACCAGGCGTCGCCGCCGATGTTGTAGTCGCCGATGATCGCAACGTCATAAGGCGTCGATTCGAAGAGAGCGGGCTTGCCCTCCATCTTGTCGAACACCCAGTCGCGGATCGCATCGTTGGCCAGATGATGGCCGAGCGACTGCGACACGCCACGGAAGCCTTCGCAGCGAACCGGGACGATCGTATGGCCGTTGTACTCCTTGGTTTTCGCCTTGGAGA
Organism: Methylosinus sp. sav-2; assembly: GCF_004366495.1. Lineage (NCBI taxonomy): Bacteria > Pseudomonadati > Pseudomonadota > Alphaproteobacteria > Hyphomicrobiales > Methylocystaceae > Methylosinus > Methylosinus sp. sav-2. Next base: position 1,172,382 of record NZ_SOEJ01000001.1, on the reverse strand, counting down.
CCGCCTCGATATCGTCGCCGATCAGGCCGATCGGGCACTCGGACTGAACGGAGATGCCCTTGTTGAGGGGGAACAGCTCCTGGATTTCGTCGATCAGCTTGGCGAGCTTCTTGTCGCCGCCGAACACGATGTCCTTTTCCTGGAAGTCCGAGGTGAACTGCATCGTGCCGAAGGTGTCGATGCCCGTCACGCCGATGTAGTAGTTACGACGAGACGCCCAGGAATACTGACCGCAGCCGACCGGGCCGTGGCTGATGTGGATCATGTCCTTGATCGGGCCCCACACGACGCCCTTCGAACCGGCGTAAGCGCAGCCACGGATCGTCATCACGCCGGGGATCGACTTGATGTTGGACTTCACGCCGCAATCCGGCTTGCCATCCTCGAACGTGCCGAGGTGCTTCGCGCGGCGCTTGGCCGTCTTTTCAGGATAAACTTCGAGAACCTCTTTGATCAGCGCTTTATTGCGCGCCTTGAGGTCTTCGATCGATTCGGGTTGAGCCAGGCTCATGACGCCATCCCTTTCCAGTTAACCGTGTCTGAAAGAACGGCCCGGCCCCGTATGAGGCCGGGCCTTGGACTTTCAGGCGAATTACGCGATCGCGGCCAGATCAGCCGCGGTCTTGCCGACCTGCGACTCGTCGACGGCCTTCATCACGCCATGCTCCATGAGGAGATCTTCGAGCTCGTCCATGGTGATCGGGGTCGGGATGATGCCATTGCCCTTGTTGGCATGGACCTTCTCGGCCAGCGAACGATAGTGACCGGCCTGCACGGAATCGGGCGCATACTCGATGACCGTCATGCGGCGCAGCTCGGCGTGCTGAACGATATTGTCGCGCGGCACGAAGTAGATCAGCTGAGTGCCGAGCTTCTTGGCCAGGGACTCGGCCAGCTCGTACTCCTTGTCGGTCTGGCGCTCGTTGCAGACCAGCCCGCCCAGGCGCACGCCGCCGGAGTTGGCATACTTCAGAATGCCCTTGGAGATGTTGTTGCCAGCATACATGGCCATCATCTCGCCGGACATGACGATGTAGATCTCCTGAGCCTTGTTCTCACGGATCGGCATCGCAAAGCCGCCGCAGACCACGTCGCCGAGCACGTCATAAGAAACGTAGTCGACGCCGTCGTAAGCGCCCTGCTCCTCGAGGAAGTTGATCGAGGTGATAACGCCACGGCCGGCGCAGCCAACTCCCGGCTCCGGACCACCGGACTCGACGCAACGAATGTCTTCGAAGCCGACCTTCATGACGTCTTCGAGCTCGAGATCCTCGACCGAACCGGCCTCGGCGGCCAGGGAGAGGATGGTGTCCTGAGCCTTGGCGTGCAGGATCAGACGGGTCGAGTCGGCCTTGGGATCGCAGCCGACGATCAGGATTTTCTTGCCCTGCTGGGCGAGAGCCGCGAGAGTGTTCTGGGAGGTCGTGGACTTGCCAATACCGCCCTTGCCGTAGAACGCGATCTGTCGAAGTTCTGACATTTCTGTCTCCTTAAGATACCGTTTCATTGCGATCGGCGCGCACGGTGCGCAGGCCGAAGTCGTCTTTACCGACCGAGCCCGGCGCCGGTTGCTTGATCGCCCCCTTTGTGATCGGGGCCGCCCAATCCGCAGCCACTCGCCTTGCGGGCCCTGTCTCGCAAGCAGCGTGCCAGCCCCTCGGAGAGGTCAATAGACTACGGTAAATCAAATAGTTAGCTTTGCGGGTCGGAGCGCCTGCGGGGGTGTGTCAAAGCCGACAGTGATGCTCGGAATCGGACGAAGGGCATTTAGGCGACAGGCTCGTTCGGAACTATTGTAAGAATCGGACAAGCGTCGTCGGGATTGTCGGCATTGGCACGGCATAGCGATTGCTTACAAAGCGGGCAGTCAAACTACGGAGCAGGCGAGATGCAAATCGGCGTCGAAACGTCCAGGGCGGTCGAAAACAAGCGCATTTTCGTGGTCGACGACGACGAGATCATTCGGGCGGCGCTTCAGTTCATGCTGCACGACGAATACGAGACCCATGAGGTCGGAAGCCTCGACGCCGCCTTCGACAAGGCCGCCTCGGCGAAGCCCGATCTTTTGATTTTGGCGGAAAATGTCGTGAAGGCGGCGGGCCTTCCTATGTTGAAGGAAATTCCGCAACGCATATCCGGCGTGAAGGTGCTGGTGATCGTCGACTCGCTTCAGAGCGGCTTCGGCAAAGAGAGCCAGGCCGCGGGCGCTCACGGCTATATCGTGAAGCCGCTGACCGTCGAGTTCGTGCGGCAGAAAGTGGACGTTCTTCTGGGCCGTCGTCAAGGAGTCGCCATTCCGTTGACTGTTCTCTGACACTCGACGAATGCGATCGAGGCCGGAGCCGCTTGCTCCGGCCTTTTTGTTTTAGGTGCTCCAATTTTGCGCGCCTCACAAACGAAAAGCGCCCGCGGAGACCGCGGGCGTTTTCGAACTCTCTTTACGTCGTCGTTAGAGCTGCGGCACGATAATCAAGCGCTCGACAGGATTTCCGTCGATGAAATGCGACTGAACGATTTCATCGATATCCGCCTCCGTCCGCGGCGCATACCAAACGCCTTGCGGATAGACGACCATCAGCGGGCCGGCGCGGCAGAAGCCGAGGCATCCCGTCGCCGTCATCGAGACATCGGGCAAAGGCTGAGCGCCGAGCTTGGCCTGCAGCCGATCCCACAACGGCTTCGCGCCGGAAGTGGTGCAGCTACCGCGGGGATGTCCCGGCGGACGTTGCTGAAAGCATGTGAACACATGGTATTTGAACACGACCGGAAGTTCTTCGAGCATTTTTCTGTCCTGGATTTGACTGATCTCCGACGACGCTGGCGCCGATCAAGCCGCTGCGTCGGCGGTCGAGACGACGACCGGCTGCCCGGTGAGGCTCGCGACGAATTCGGCGAGCGGCGTCTCGATGCGCGTGATGTTCTGCTCCGCGAGGAACTTCGCTTCGTTTTTCGTCAACGGGCCTTCGATCACAGCCCAATGCTGATCCGAAGAACGCTTCATGATCTGCCGAGCGAAATTGCGCTCGAGCTGCGTGGCGAAGCGACACCCGAGGAAGAGAAAGCTGCGACCCTTGCGGATCGATTGAACCGCTTCCGGGATCGGCGTCTGAATGTCGATCTCTGTCAGGACCTCGACATAGTCGGAGTCCGAGATGACGAAATTCGCAGCCGGTGTGACTGAGCCGATCGGCTGATAGAGCAGCGTCTCCCAAGACAACGTTTCTTCGGGAGCCTCCGCCGGAGCTTTTGCGCCAGACCCGTCTCGGACGAATTCCTTATTTGGCACGAGCGACAAGTCGGGTCGGAAATAATTCACCCAATAGCCGAAATGTTCGGCTTGCGACACGCCTTGCACAACGCCCCAGCTCTTGCGCACCGCGAGAGACTTCTGCGGAAGATCATCGTACCACGCATTGACGACCAGCGGCAGATGCGGCCGCTCGGCGATCCAATTGTGCAGGACGCTCGGATCGGGCGACACCTCGAAAGCTTTCTTCATCGCGGCGGAGATTGTTTTGCGATGCTTGAAATTCTCGATGTATTGGGCCGCAGCGGTCAGATTATTGCGGATTTTGTGCGGAACGGTCGCAGCCTTGGTCAGCTGCACGACCAGTTCTTCGGGGGAGGCGGGAACAGGGTTCCCGCCCGTCGCCAGCGTCAGCACGCCGGGTCCGAGATAGGGTATCACGAGGCCTCGCTCAAACCCCGTTTTGATTGCGCTCAGCACTTGTGTTTCTCCTCTCGTCGAACCCGGATTGCCTGTACTGTCACTGAAGCGTGGCGCTCTTGGCGACGTCCAGCTTTTCCGGCGTCAGCTTGAAGGCGCCGCGACCGCCCGACAGCGCCATGTAGTCCATGGCGTATGCGTTCGTCAGCTTGGTGAACCACTCCTGGCTGGAAAGGCTCGCCGGACGCTCACCGATCTCTTGCACGGTGCCGTCATTGAAAAAGCGGACATGAATGATGACAGTTGCGTCGCTCATCTTGATTCCCCCTCCAGTTGTCAGCGGCCCGAGTCGAAGCCGAGCAGCTCGACCGTGACGTTCTCGGTTCCGAAATTGGCTTGGCAAGCGAGACGCGATTTCGAGCCCACGCCGACGATCGTGTCCAACTGCTCGTTTTCGGCGCGAGTTGTCTTCGACAGGCTCTTCTTTCCTTCCTGGACGAAAAGATGGCAGGTGCCACATTTGGCCTCGCCACCGCATTTGCTTTGGATCTTCTCTTCCGCTTTGAGAATCGCGTCCAGGAGTCTGCTGCCCGGCTCAACTTCGATGGTTTTGCCCGACGGCAGAATGGTCAGTACCGGCATGTCGTTCACTCCTCCTTGCCAAAGGTCCTCACGCCCTCTTTCCAGCAAGTTTCGAACCACTCTAAATTTCGTGCAGCTGCGCGCGCGACAGGACACATCGCAGGCAAAAATGCGCAGCATTTTGGTGTGATGGGAGTTTTCGTTCGCGCGTTTCGGCCACTCTCGGCCACTCGCGCATCAGGTCTCGTCCGTTTCTGGACAATGACGTCACGGCAATGGACGCGCCGGCTCGAGGCCGGCGCGACTTTTACAGATAAATAGCGGCTCCTGCGCCGATATTGATCGAAGCGTCCTTCATCGTGCCGACGATGAAAGCGATCTGGCTTTCGGTCAGATGAGCGTGGAACGGCAGCGCGACGGCGCGATCCGCGACTTTCTCGGTCACGAAGAAATTGCCGCGCCGATAGCCGAGATCGAAATAGTAGCGTTGCAAATGCAGCGGATGCGAATAGGCCGCGGCGTCGATCTTCTCCGTCTGCAAATCTTCGATGATCTGATCGCGGCTGGAGCGCGAGAAACGCGTGCCGAGATGCACGACATAGAGGAACCAGTGAACCTCCTCGACGTCGGGCGCGATATAGGGATCTTTGATCCCTTCGAATGACTTCACATATTGGTAGAACCAGCGCTCGACCCTGGTGCGGCGCGCGAGCAGCAGCTCCAGGCGTCGAAACTGCGCGAGACCGAGCGCCGCGGTGATGTCGCTCATCGCCGCCTGCATCGGAGGATAGGCGCCGAGCACCACCGAGGACCGTTCCGCGATCCGCCGGCTGCGAAGATTACGGATCGCCGAGGCGCGGTCGTCGTCATCGGTGACGATCATGCCTCCCTCGCCACAGGCGATGACGCCGGGCTGAGAAAAGTCGAACACCGAGCAATCGCCGAACGAGCCGACCAGCTTGCCCTTGTATATGGAGCCGATGGCCTCGGTCGAATCTTCGATGAGGATCAGCTTTTTCGCTTCGGCGAGCTGGCGAAACGGCTCCCAAGGCGCCGGATGTCCGTTGGAATTGCCGGCGACGATCGCCTTGGTCTTGTCGGTAATGACCGCTTCCGCCTTTTCAGGCGCCAAAGTGCCGGCCCAATAGTCGATGTCCGCGAACACCGGCCGCGCGCCCGAGAGCGCGATCGCATGCGTCGTCTCACGGAAAGAATGAGCGGAGGCGACAACCTCGTCGCCAGGGCCGATGCCATAGGCGCGCAAGGTCAGCAAAAGGCCGATCGTCCCACTGGACACGGCGATCGCATGCTTGCGGCCGAGATATGCGGCGAACTCCGCCTCGAATTCTTCGACTTTGGGTCCCGCGGAAAGTCGCGGGGAAGTGATCGTCTCGACGACCGCATCCAGATCACTCTGGGCGAGGTCCGGATCATTCATCGGCAGAAGGGACGTCTGCATGCTCGCTCACCTTTTCGGGGCAACCACCAATCCTGTGGCGACGGTCGGATCCGCTGTGATCTTGACGCAATGGTCGCGGGCGTCGATCAGGAACAAATCGCAGTTCTCATAGGTGCGAAACGGCGTCTCGTCCTGAATATCCGCCTTGTCGCATCTCATCGCCGTGAGGCCGGGTGCGACTTGTCTCAGAGCGGAAACGGCCGCCTGATCGGCGGCCGCCGTCGCGAGCGTCGCGTCGATCGCCTCGAGTTGCTCGGTCGCGATCGGCATTTTTCAGTCTCCACTTATTTTCTTGGCTTCGACCGTGATCGGAAGCGACGTTTCCGGCGCCATCTCCGGCAGCTGAAGCACCCAACCATTGGCGAGGGTCACTGTGCCGCCCCACAATTGAGGGCTCCCCTGTTCGACGATCGGCTCTTCGAGATCCTTCTTCGGCACATAGGCCGAAAGAATGCCGTCGGAGCCTCTGCGGATCATGACTTTCACACTGCGCCTCGCTGTTAGGTTGACCCTTGTCGTTTAGCAATGTTCATACCGCGAGTCGTGTGGAAAATCAGCGCGTCAAACGGGCTCGATCTCCTCCTCGAGGCAGCCGATCACGGTCTTCTCGCCGAACTCGACGATATAGACTGGCGTGTCGCTCTCGACATGTTGGCCGATCTGAACGATCTCGCCGGGGTCGCCCGCCTTGACGAGCAGCGCATCGGGCTCATGCCCCGGATGAGAGCCGTCGTTGAAGAGATCAACGGTGGCGCGCACCCGCATGCCCCAGTCATATTTGATCATTGAGCCGCCTCTTGGGTCGCGACCTCGACGGGCTCGAGCTCCTTTTTACGCATGCCGACCTTATAGCCGGTCTCCACGAACTCGACGCCGTAGATGTAGAATTGCTGCAAAAACGTGCCGATGCTCGAGACATAGCCGATCTCGCCTTTTTTGACGAGAATCTCGCCGACGTCCTTCCCCGGGAAGGTGCCGTCGTTTCGCACCACCTTCTTCGACTTGACCTTTTCGCCATAGTTGAAGGCGGGCGGATCGTTCAGCTCGACGGAGCCGTCGTCACGGTTGATGTTGCTCATATCCGTTCCTCGATGTGGCTGTGGTTGCGCTCCAAAACTTTCCGGCCGGACGGATCGGGCGTTTTGCCGAGCCGCGCTTCAGCGGTCTCGCGCACGATCGGGTCCTCGTCGGAGAGAAGCAGTCGAATGTCTGCGAGGGCTGCGCGTTGCGCCACCTCATAGCGCACGCGCCAGTCCGGATCGCTGATGAGATCCGGCAGCTGCGCGACGTCGAGTCGCTGCGCCGCCTCGAAGCGAACGGCCGCGTCCGCGTCCGTCGTCATCCGCTTCAGCGCTTGCGGCGCGATGCGCTGCGCGACGACGCGTCTTACCTCGACCTCGTCGTCGTCGATCATCAGAACGAGCAAATCCGGCGAGATGCGACGCGCGACGACCTGGCGGACATAATAGTCGCGATCCTCGATCATCGGCAGCAGATCGACGGGGTCGAGCCGATGCGCCACTCTGATCCTCACCTCGCGATGCGGATCATTGCGAAGCTTGAGGAGATAGCGATCAGGAAGGCGCCGCGCGGCGCTCCAGCGAACGGTTTCTTCGGGATCGTCCAAAAGCGCCGGAAGGAGGAATATCTCGGCGGCTTTGGCGGCCCAGGCGCGCACTTCGAAATAGGGATGCGCGAGAAAATGACGCGCCAGTTCCGGATTCCAATCGAAGAAACGGTCGATCCGACGCGCATAGCGGTCGAAGACACAGGCCCGGAGCGGCTTGCAACGCTCCTCGGCCAAGAGCTCTTTATGGGGGCATGCCCCGCAATCGACGGGAACGCCTTGCCAGTCGATGGCCTCGTCGATCTCGTCAGTCGGCATCCTCGGCCTCCCGTTGCGCGAGAACGGTGAGCAGCAAGGTCGCGCCGACCTTATCGGTCGGGTCTAGCTCGAGCAGCTTTTGCGCCGCCTCTCGCCCCTCCTCATGCTCGCCCATGCGCATCTGCAGATACGCATAGCCTTTGAGCACGAACATGAAGAAGCGTGGCAGCACCGCCTCGTAATTGGCGAAGTCGGCGTCGCCTTTTCGGACCTCGCGCCAGTCGAGCGGCAGGGAATTATCGATCGCCGCCCTAGTGAGGCACGTCTTGGCGATCTCGAGCGTGTCCTCGAGACGGTTCTTGTAGAAGTAAAACCGGTAGAGTCCGATCAGCACCGCCACATGGGTCGGGGCCGCGCGACGCGCCTCGAACAAATGCTGTTCTGCGACATCGCCCAGATGGTAGGAAAGCGCCGCTTCGCGGAGATGACGCTCGGCTTCCGCCGGCAATCCGGCGCCGAAGACGGGAGAAGAAAGAATCTCGTCTCCCGTATCGAAGGCCTCGTTGCGTAGAGCGCCATCTCCGTTCAACATGAAGCGTTCCTATCCACTCACGCCACGGGAAGCTCCGGCAGCTCGACGACGGTCTGCGTCGTCGAGGAGCACCCACAGGCTTTCGCTTTGGGATCGATGAAGGAGAAGCCGGTGGAGGTGGCCGTCTCTTTGAAGTCGATCGTCACGCCATCGAGCAGCAGGCGGCTCTGCGCCGGCAGAAACAGCTTGAAGCTCGGGAAGTCGAACGCCTGCTCGCCCTCACGCGGAGCCGGCTGAACCGAGAATTCCGCGCTCATGCCCGAGCAGCCGCCCGGAGAGACGTGGAGGCTCAGACCGAAGCCCGGACCGCCGTCGAACGTGACGAGGCGGCGGATGAATTTTTCCGCGGCGGGAGTGAATTGAATATTCATGCCGCGCCCCCGGCCGCCTGATACCGCGGGAGCGAGTTGTCGATGACGCAGGTGTCATCGACCGGGCACACCGCGACGCACTGCGGCACATCGAAATAGCCGATGCACTCGGTGCACTTCTTGGGATTGATGACGAAGGTTCCGTTCTTCTCGGAGATCGCCACATTGGGGCATTCCGCCTCGCACGCCGAGCAGGACGTGCATTGCGAAGCAACGATCTTGTAGGTCATTTGCTTGCTCCTCCATCGAGCCGTCACTGAGCTGAAGAATCGCCGATTCTCTCGAGCTCTAATTCTCCGCGCATCCGCGGTCTTGACTGAAGCGCGGGCCGCTCGGCGGCTCGCGCTTCTTTAGTGGCGAATGCCGATCGCTTCCGTGTCAGGCCGTGATGAAGGCGCCCTGACGGAGAGTCGCGTCACCACGCTCCTTGTGCTCGATCTCGCCGGTCTTCACCTTGTCGAGATAGCGCTTGAAGTAGGTGATCGCCGACTGCTCGATGAACTCGAAGGCGAATTCATCGACCGGATCGATGCCGGCCTTGACCAGATCGTTCTTCGGGCAACCGCCGATCTTCGCGACGAACACGGCCGTGCAATCGTTGATCGCGCGGATGATCGTGTCGAGGCTGTCCTCCTCGCCATAGCCGCCCTGGCAATACAGGTCGACACGACGATGACCGACGAACTTCGCGCCATGGGTGCTGAGCTCGTAGATCTGGAACTCCTTGGCGTGGCCAAAGTGCTCGTTGACGCGGCCAGAGCCCTTGGTCGCCACGGCGATCAGGATCTTGATGTCGACATTGTCCTCGCCGGCGAGCGTCGCCAGCTCGGCGTTCTTGGCGGCGGCGACCTTCAGACGCTCTTCCTCGACCTTCGTCTGATAAGCCTTGCGGCTCTCGAGATCATAGGTCACTTCCATGGCCATGATCTTGTCGGTCGTGAACTCAGCGCTGCGATCCTCGCCGAGCAGCCCGACCGCGTCGGCGCGGCACTGGCGGCAATGGCGCATCATGTTCATCTCGCCTTCACAGCTGTCCTGCAGCGCCTTCAGCTCTTGAGCCGTCGGGCCGCGCTGGCCGTTGAGGCCGAACACGGTGCCGTGCTCGGGGGAGGAGATGAGCGGCATGATGTTGTGCAGGAACGCCCCGCGCGACTTCACGGCCTTGTTCACCTCGACGAGATGCTTGTCGTTGATGCCCGGGATCATGACCGAGTTGACCTTGCACAGAATGCCGCGCTCGGTCAGCATCTCGAGGCCGCGCATCTGGTGCTGCGTCAGGATCTCGGCGGCCTCGCGGCCATAGATGCGCTTATGCTGCCAGTAGATCCAGGGATAGATCTGCGCGCCGACGTCCGGATCGACCATGTTGATGGTGATCGTGACGTGATCGACATTGTACTTGGCGATCGTATCGACATGCTCCGGCAGAGCCAGACCATTCGTCGACAGGCAGAGCTTGATGTCCGGCGCAGTCGCGGCGATCAGCTCGAAGGTCTTGAAGGTCTTCTCCGGATTGGCGAGCGGGTCGCCCGGGCCGGCGATGCCGAGAACGGTCATCTGCGGGATCGTCGACGCGACGGCCAGAACCTTCTTGGAGGCCTGCTCGGGCGTCAGCTTCTCGGAGACGACGCCAGGGCGCGACTCATTGGCGCAATCATATTTGCGATTGCAGTAGTTGCACTGGATGTTGCACGCCGGAGCGACAGCGACGTGCATGCGGGCGTAGTGGTGATGCGCCTCCTCGCTGTAGCAAGGATGGTTCTTGACCTTGTCCCAGATTTCCTGCGGCAGGTCGTTTTCACCAGCCGCCGTGCCGCAGCTCGCCTTGCCGCTGCCGCCCGAGGTGCCGCAGCCCTTGTGCTCAGCGACCTTCTGCATCACGTCGTCGATCGATTCAGCCCCGCCGATGTCGACGGTTTCAGTAGATAGAGATTCCATGTTCGGTTCCTCACGATTTGAAGAGTTTCAAACCCTTGCGGAACGCAGTCGCGACATATCCGTCTGCCATTGCACCGGCGCTGTCGCGGAAGCGGTGTCCGGGCACGAGGTTCGCAACAAGCATGCCATGCTGATTTGATGACCTAAAGACCTGAAATTATGAGAAAACTGTCGTTTGTTTGGAACCTGTCCAAATACCGACACATGTCGGAAAGCGTCAGAACCAGCTGTCGCGAACGCGACACTTCGACGCAAAACCCGCGCGAGCCCAGGGAAACGGCGCAATATCGCTCTCTCCATGTGGCCTTGATCGCCCTCGTTTCGGGCGTTGCGCTCGGTCCCTCGATCGCGCGCGGCGCCCGGCGGCCTTTTATTGGCGCGAGATTTGCTTGCGGGCGCGTTATGAACGACCTCACCCGTGAAAACGATCTCGTCGACTTCGGCGAGCTTTCGCCCGCCGTCAATGAACTCTTGCAAAAAGGCGTCCTGGCCTATCGGAACGATCGAGCGCGCGCGGACGAATTGTTCCGTGAGGCGCTAGAGCTGTCTCCCCATGAGCTGCCGGCCTATTACTGCCTTTATAAGATTCATACTTATATGGGGAATCTGGAAGTCGCCTGGACCGTGGCCAATCAGGGCCTCGCCGAGGCGACGCGGCAAGCTGGCTGGGCGCTCGACCCGCATAGCTGGCCGCCGAAAGAAACGGCGCCGGGCACGGCCGAGCGCTTCGCATTGTACACTTTAAAGGCTTTGAGCTTCATTCAGCTGAAGCGGGGCAACAAGGCGGAAGCGATGGAAAACCTCGGGATTTTGCAGGTGCTGGACCCGCCGGGCCACGTCGGCTGGACGGTAATCTACGAGCTCGCGCAAGGGGTTGCGTGAAGCCGGGGTGGCGCGCCGCCGGGAGCGGAGCGAAGAATTGCCACGGCGACGGCATGTTAGTTGCTAAACATTCCAGGGTGAACTATCGAATTCCCGCGGAACGTCAGGCACGTCGATGGGATACGAAGCTGGAAGCAGCATGAACACGGCTCAGGCTCGCGCGTTCGACCCGAGCGAATCTGCTCTCGTCGGAATCTACGAAATTTCGAAATTACTGGCCTCGCCCAACCGGCTCGAGAAGACGCTGGCGGGCGTGCTGGCGCTGCTGTCGAGCTTTCTCGACATGCGGCACGGCCTCATCGCTCTGCTCGACACGCATGGCGACCCGGAAGTGGTCGTCGGCTCGGGATGGAGCGAAGGGAACGCCAAGAAGTTTTTCGAGCATCTTCCCGAGCGGGCGGTCGGCCAGATCGTCGCGACCAAGATGCCGCTGGTGGTCGAGAATGTCGCCGCCTCGCCTCTGTTCGAAGGCACGGATCTCTCCGAATGGGGTCCGACTGACGGACAGCCCTTCTCGCTGATCGGCGTGCCGATCAAGGAGGCGGACGCGGTGGTCGGCACATTGACGGTCGATCGCGTCTATAGCGATCGGTCTTCCGTTCGCTTCGACCACGACGTGCGATTCCTGACAATGATCGCCAATCTGGTCGGCCAGACCTTGCGGCTGCACAAGCTGATCGCGCGAGACCGCGAGCGGCTGATGCAGGAGAAGGCCAGGCTGGAGAAGGGCGATCGGCCGGCGGCGCATTCGGCGCATATAGAGGCGCGGCTGGACGGCATCAAAGGGATCGTCGGCGAGAGTCCGGCGGTGCGTGCGGTCGTCGACAAGATCCGCATTGTCGCCAAGGCCAAATCAACCGTGCTGCTGCGCGGCGAGTCGGGCACCGGCAAGGAGCTGTTCGCGGCCGCGCTCCACAATCTTTCGCCACGGCAGAGCAAGCCTTTCGTCAAGCTGAACTGCGCGGCCCTGCCCGAGAGCGTGCTAGAGTCCGAGCTGTTCGGCCATGAGCGCGGCGCCTTCACCGGCGCGGCGGCCCTGCGCAAAGGGCGTTTCGAGCTCGCGGACGGCGGCACGCTGTTCCTGGACGAGATCGGCGACATCACGCCCGCCTTCCAGGCCAAGCTGCTGCGCGTGCTGCAAGAGGGCGAGTTCGAGCGCGTCGGCGGCACCCGCACGATGAAGGTCGACGTGCGCTTCGTCTGCGCCACCAATCGCAATCTCGAGGAAGCGGTGCAGAAGGGCGAGTTCCGCGCGGATCTCTATTACCGCATCAGCGTCGTTCCGATCTTCCTGCCGCCGCTGCGCGACCGAAGAGGCGATCTGGCGCCGCTCGCCAATGAATTCCTGCGGCGCTTCAACAATGAGCAGAATGTCCATCTGAGCTTCTCCGATTCGGCGATGGAAGTGCTCAGCGAATGCAATTTCCCGGGCAATATTCGCGAGCTCGAGAATTGCGTTTATCGGACAGCGACTTTGGCGCGCAACGACTCGATCGTGGACAAAGACTTCTCTTGCCGCAATGACGGCTGCCTCTCCTCCGTTCTGTGGAACGGCTCGCGCGAGTCGACGATCGGCGGATTGCACCCGCCGAGCTTCACGCCTCTGCCGATCGTCTCCAAGCCGCAGGCGCCCCCGCCGCCGCCGGCGCGGCCTCCCGTGGCGCGACCGCCGGTCGTCGAAGAGCCCGCGCCTGTCGTCGCGGCGCAACCCGCGGCGGCGTGTCCAGGCGCAGAGAACTGTACGGTCATCGAGACGGATCATCGGTCCGATCGCGACAAGCTCATCGAGGCGATGGAACAGGCCGGATGGGTGAAAGCCAAAGCGGCTCGCCTGCTCGGGCTTACCCCCAGACAAATCGGCTATGCGCTGCAAAAATATGATATCCCTGTAAAGAAGTTTTGATTCCTGGAAAGAAGACGGCTCCACAATGGCCGCAGAACCGGAAAGAATAAGCGACGATCCGCTCGACTGGCGCGGTCGCCCCATCCGCTGCAGGGAATGCTCCCATGTGGCGCTCAATCTCGAGGGGCTCTGCCGCAAGGGATCCGCCTGTGTGCGCGATCGCCGGGCCAAGCGTGTCGATCTCTTCTTCCGCGGACATCCGCATCTCGCGGATTCCTACCTCGATCACGCCTATTTCGAGGTGCGCGCCCGTGCGGCGCGCTACGCCTCGGTGCTGCGTCTGCCGCCGCTGCTCGACGATCCAGAGCCGGAGGTGCGGGCCACGGTCGCATCGCGCCTGCCGGCGTCGCGCATCGCCCATCTCGCGCATGATCCAGAACCACGCGTGCGCATCGTGGCCGCCAATCGGCTCGAAGGCGCCGCGCTCGTCGCAATGTATTCGGACCCGGATTATCTGGTCCGCATCCATGTCGTGCGGCGCATCGCGCCGGATTTGCTGAGCATGGCCGTCCATGACGAGGACCCGGAGGTGCGCCGCTGGGTCGCGCGCCGCATTCCGTTGGAGCGGCTGCATCTTCTCGTGAAGGATCCGGAGCCGCTCGTGCGCCTCGTCGTCGCCGAGCGCCTGCCGGAAGATCGCCTCGCCGCCATGAGCAAGGACGAGGATTTGCGTATTCGCTTCACTGTCGCGGAACGCTGCTCAGCGGAACAGCTGCCCTCTTTCCTCGATGACGAGGACGAGCTGGTCCGCGCCTGCGCGCAAGCGCGGCTGGAAGGCAATTGATCATCACTGTCGATCAACGAACCAGGCAGGGCGTATTCTGACAATCATGTCGGAATACGCGCACGCTTTCTCTCGGCCCCGCCGGCGCCTCGCCAGACATAAAAAAGCAATCCAGAGCCGGTGCGGCCCCTGGATTGCGTGGTCGTGTGCGAGCGTAAGGTCGTGTCAGACCGGACGATTCTCGTTGCGGTTGCGCACCGGGCCCATGACTTCCAGGCCCTTCTCGAAGGTGATCTTCTCGAAAGTCTGATCGAAGGCTATGCCCGCGTTGGCCACGGCGTCGATCTTGCCACCGATCGACAGCTTCTTGAGATCGTTCTTCTCGATGTAGAACAGCTCGAGCAGCTCGTTATAGACCGTCGATTCGTCGATCGGCAGCACGTAGAAATTAATGCCGTCGATCTCGACCTGATATTTGCTGAGCAGGTCGATATTGTTGGCAAAGATGAAATATTTGCCATCCGGGGCGAGCAGCCCCTTCAGCACTTCGGCGACGTATCCGAGATGCTCGAAGGAGAGGAGCCACTGCGCGAAGAAGTCGAAGGTGGGCTTGCCGGCTTCCGCCACCGCAATGACCTGATCGGAGCAGAGCTCCGGCGGGCGCGCCTCATCGGCGAACTGTTGGGCGAATTTCAGGGCGAGCTTGCCGCGGAAGCCGAAGCGCCCGGCCTTCTCCGTCGGTCCCTTGTGAACCGGGCTGAGCAGCCGCTTCTGCTCGTCCAAAGTCGCAAACGCCGTTTCAGTGATGCTTGTCATGTTGATTATCCGGATCGTTACGTAGCCAATCCGCCAGTTTGGCGAAGTTCTGCTTCAGGGAGTCACGCAGTCTCACATCATCGACCACCTCATCGAGCGCGCCAGTCATGCAGGCCATCCACGCGTCGCGCTCGGCGGCTCCGATCGCGAAGCCCATGTGACGCATGCGCAGCCGGGGATGTCCCCGCTGTTCCGAATAGCTCTTCGGTCCGCCCAGCCATTCGGCCAGATAGAGCTTCAGAACCGCCTTTGTGGGGCCGAGATCGATCGCATGCATGGCGCGAATGCCCCGCGCCTGCGGCAGCTCGTCCATATTGCGGTAGAACGTCTCGACCAGACGGTCGACCGCCTCCTGGCCTCCGATGACGTCGAATGCGGTTTTTGTCGATTGCTCGGCGTCCATTGTCATGCCTCGCGAGCTAGCAATTCATATGCCGAAGCATGGGCCTACCACAGGGCGCTCGGCGGCGCGACGCCCCTGCCCAAAACCGCGAATGCGCCGCCCGATTTCGGCCGCGTCACGAGAATAAAGAGGCACGGCAAGACGCAATTTTATGCATTTGCGCGGCCGGCGCCCGAATTCGGCGCTGCTCGCCCTTGACAGGGCCGGGGGCTGCTTCCTATGTCATCGCCAGCCTGCTGGCACTCACCCCTCATGAGTGCTAATAGGCATTTTATTCAATCTTTCGCCCGCGCGCTCCGGCCGGGCAGCAACGAAGGAAGACGACATGGCGTTCCGTCCCCTCCACGACCGCGTCGTGGTCAAGCGCCTCGAAGGCGAAGACAAGACCAAAGGCGGCATCATCATTCCGGACACCGCGAAAGAGAAGCCCGCCGAGGGCAAGATCATCGCCGTCGGCCCCGGCGCCCGCGACGAGAGCGGCAAGCTCGTCGCCCTCGACGTGAAGGAAGGCGACCGCGTGCTGTTCGGCAAATGGTCCGGCACCGAGGTCAAGATCGACGGCGAAGATCTCCTCATCATGAAGGAAAGCGACATTCTGGGCGTGATCGCCTGAGCCGCTAGACCCTCGCACCTTATTCTCTTCAACGGAGCCGAACGAAAATGGCAGCCAAGGACATTCGTTTTTCCTCCGACGCGCGCGACCGTATCCTGCGCGGCGTCGAAATCCTCGCCAATGCGGTGAAGGTCACTCTCGGCCCCAAGGGCCGCAACGTCGTCATCGAGAAGAGCTTCGGCGCTCCCCGCATCACCAAGGACGGCGTCACCGTCGCCAAGGAGATCGAGCTCGCCGACAAGTTCGAGAATCTCGGCGCGCAGCTCGTTCGTGAGGTCGCCTCCAAGCAGAACGACACCGCCGGCGACGGCACCACGACGGCGACCGTGCTCGCCGCCGCCATCGCCAGGGAAGGCGCCAAGGCCGTCGCGGCCGGCCTCAACCCGCAGGATCTCAAGCGCGGCATCGACCTCGCGGTCGAGGCGGTCGTCGCCGATCTGAAGAAGAACTCCAAGAAGGTCACCTCCAACGACGAGATCGCCCAGGTCGGCACCATCTCGGCCAATGGCGACAGCTTCATCGGCCAGGAGATCGCCAAGGCGGTGCAGAAGGTCGGCAATGAGGGCGTGATCACGGTGGAAGAGGCCAAGAGCCTCGACTCCGAGACCGTCATCGTCGAGGGCCTGCAGTTCGACCGCGGCTATCTCTCCCCCTACTTCATCACCAACGCCGAGCGTCTCGTCGCGGAGCTTGAGGACCCCTACATCCTCATCCACGAGAAGAAGCTGTCGAGCCTGCAGCCGCTGCTGCCGGTCCTCGAGGCCGTTGTGCAGACCGGCAAGCCGCTGCTCATCATCGCCGAGGACGTCGAGGGCGAGGCTCTGGCCACGCTCGTCGTCAACAAGCTGCGCGGCGGCCTGAAGATCGCGGCCGTGAAGGCTCCGGGCTTCGGCGATCGTCGCAAGGCTCAGCTCGAGGACATCGCCATCCTCACGGGCGGCCAGGTCGTCTCCGAGGATCTCGGCATCAAGCTCGAGAACGTCACGCTTCCGCTGCTCGGCAAGGCCAAGCGTATTCGCATCGACAAAGAGAATACGACGATCATCGACGGCGCCGGCGAGAAGAAGGACATCGAGGCTCGCGTCGCTCAGATCAAGGCTCAGGTCGAGGAAGTCACCTCGGACTATGACCGCGAGAAGCTCCAGGAGCGTCTCGCCAAGCTCGCGGGCGGCGTCGCGGTGATCCGCGTCGGCGGCGCGACCGAGGTCGAGGTGAAGGAGAAGAAGGACCGCGTCGACGACGCGCTGAACGCCACCCGCGCCGCGGTGCAGGAAGGCATCTCGCCCGGCGGCGGCGTCGCGCTGCTGCGCGCCATCGCCGCTCTCTCCGATGTCAAGGTCGCCAATTCCGACCAGCAGACCGGCATCGCGATCGTCCGCAAGGCGATCCAGGCTCCGGCTCGTCAGATCGTCGACAATGCCGGCGGCGACGGCGCGGTCGTGGTCGGCAAGCTGCTCGAGTCCACGGACTACAGCTTCGGCTATGACGCCCAGACCGGCGAATATGGCGATCTCGTCAAGCTCGGCATCATCGACCCGACCAAGGTCGTCCGCACCGCCTTGCAGGATGCTGCTTCCATCGCCGGCCTCATCGTCACCACGGAGGCGACGATCACCGAGCAGCCGAAGAAGGACAGCGGCCCGGCTCTGCCGCCCGGCGGCGGCATGGGCGGCATGGACTTCTGATCCTCGCCACCCTCGGAAGAGACAAAGAAGGCCCCGGAGAAATCCGGGGCCTTTTTCATTGCCCGAACACAGCGTGCGCCGCCGCACGCCGCCAGGAGCGCGAAAGAGCGACAAAGACGACGTTCCGCAGCGAATGCGGAACTTGAAAGCGGCGGATCGCCGCCGTCACTCAGAGAAGGTTCAAGACAATGCTCAAGCGCTCGATTTTCGCCCTCGGGCTGATCCTGGCGGCCGGCTCCGCCTCCGCCGAGACATCCTCCAACGGAATCTCCCTGAATGGCCTCTCCCCCAATGCGTTGAGCGAGAACGCGATCATCATCAATGGACTGCATTTGAACGCGCTGACGCAGAACGCGCTGACCCAGAACGCGCTCGTCGACAACGCGCTGGTCGAGAACGCGCTCACCATCAATAGCGCGACGATCGAAGGCGCTCGGTCGAGCGGCGTCGGCGCCGGCTTGCGCGCCTCCTCGCTCGAGCTTCCCGAGCGCTGAGGCGGGACACATCCCGCTTCGAGCATGATTTCAATGCGACTTTATAGAAAGGGTCCAAAATGTTACTGCGCATGATTTCGATTTTTGTCCTGGTCGCCGTGGCGGGTTCGGCTTCGGCCAAGATCGCCGCCAATGGAATCAGCCTGAATGGCGTCAGCCTGAACGCCATCGGCGTGAATGGCCTCGGCGCGAACGGCGCGAGCCTGCACGGCGTCGCGCTGGAGCTTCCGCAGAAGTGAAGCAAAGAGCGGGCGGCCGAGACTCGGCCGCCTTTCGCATCGGAAGGAGCGCGCATGGCGAGCCGCAATCTCTTTTCTCTCGCGCTCTGCGCATGGGTCTCACTCGTGGCGAGCGCGCAGGTTCCGAGCGGCGCAATCCGCGCAAATGGTCTCGCTCTACGTCGAAGGAACGCAATTCAAGGCGACGCTCTCCGACGGACGTGTGCTCTATTCGCCCGATCTCGTCGGGGCGACGCTGACGATCGCCAGCGCCGGCGGCGAGACGAAAATCCGTATCGAAGCGGTAGAGCCGGACCCCGGCGACAATGCCCGCGCAGCGGCCCCCTCCTCCGAGGTTCTGCTTCACACTTTCTCCTATCGGACGCCCGAAGGAGAATGGAAGAACCTGTGCGACCCCGGCCCGGACGGCCGCCGTCAGGGCTTTCCCCTCGCCGGCCGCGCGCGCGGCGACGGCACGATCGCGCCGGCCGAGCCGGGCGTGTTCGAGCTCACCTGCACAGGCGGCGCACAGGGCAAATGTGTGCGCTTCGGCTATCATCCCTGGAAGATGCGTGAAGGCGCGCCCGCGGCCCGGGCGCTCTATGACGCTTGCGTGCGTCTGGTGCGCGCCGATTATTCCGGCGACGGCAAGGGCACGACGCGCAACGGCCAGCGGATCGACATTTACGATCGCGTCGGCGTGCAATCGCCGGGCAATGATCCGGCGCATGAGTTCGAGGCCGGCTTCTCGCCCGAGGGCGCCGTCTGCGTGCGCCATGTCCGCGTCAAGGAGAATACGAGCCTCGCGGCGCTCGAGGCGAGCGGCCCGCGGCTGAAAGGGCGAACCGGCGCCATTTGCACGGAAGAATTCGCACGCGCCAATGGCGCGATCCTCTTCGTCCGCTCCCCGCCCTAATTCTCCCCGCGCCGCTCGCGCCGACGCGGTCGCCGTCCCATCCGCTGCGCAGGCCGCGACCGCGACGATTGCGACATTGCAGGAAGGCGCGCGCTCGTCTAGCATGATTCTGCTTCGCCCCTCGACGGGCGAGGCGCAAGCGCAAGAGCACGAGGGGAGAGCAATGGCCGATCATCACGAGACTTCGTCAGACATTGCGGAGCATCTCGCCACCTATAACGGCTTTCTGACGCTGCTGAAGGTGGGAACGGCGGCCAGCGTCGTGACCCTGGCGCTGATGTATTTCTTCCTCGCGCGCTAAAGACCCGGCGCGTCGATCGCCGACGCGCCGCTCCACGGGTTCCCTCTACAGTTTCTGACCGAATGCGAACCGCGCGGCCATCCGGCCACGCGAAACCGATTCTCCGCAAAATGGAGTTTCGTCAATGCGCATTGCTGTTCAAGCCGAGACTGACAAGAACGAGACGCGCGTCGCTGCGACGCCGGAAACCGTCAAAAAGTTCAAGAACCTCGGCGCAGAAGTCGTGGTCCAATCGGGCGCCGGAGCCATATCCGGCTTTTCCGACGCCGATTACGCCGCCGCCGGCGCGGCCATAGCGCCGAGCGCAGCCGCCGCCTCCGACAATGCCGAAGTGGTGCTGCGCGTGCGCCGACCGGCGCCGGGCGAGCTGTCCGGCATAGCGCGCGGCGCCGCAATCGTCGCCATCGCCGATCCTTTCGGACATGAGAAAGAGCTGGCCACGCTCGCGCAAACCGGCGCAACGCTCTTCGCCATGGAATTCATGCCGCGCATCACTCGCGCGCAGGTCATGGACGTCCTCTCCTCCCAGGCCAATATCGCTGGCTATCGCGCCGTCATCGACGCCGCGGCGGAATATAGCCGCGCCATTCCGATGATGATGACGGCGGCAGGCACGGTCCCGGCCGCCAAAATTTTCATCATGGGCGTCGGCGTCGCCGGCCTGCAGGCGATCGCAACGGCGCGCCGGCTCGGCGGCATCGTCTCGGCCACCGATGTGCGGCCCGCCACCAAGGAGCAGGTGGAATCGCTCGGCGCGAAATTCATCGCGGTCGAGAATGACGAATTCCGCCAGGCCGAGACCTCCGGCGGCTACGCCAAGGAAATGTCGCCGGAATACCAAGCCGCGCAGGCGGAGCTGGTCGCGGCGCATATCGCCAAGCAAGACATTGTGATCACGACGGCGCTGATCCCCGGCCGGCCGGCTCCGAGACTCATTTCGGCGGCGGCGGCGCGATCGATGCGCGCGGGCTCGGTCATCATTGATCTCGCGGCCGAGCGTGGCGGCAATTGCGAGCTGACCAAGCCCGGCGACACGATCATCGACAATGGCGTGAAGATCGTCGGCGCGGTCAATCTCGCCGGCCGCCTGCCGGCGACGGCCTCCAGCCTCTACGCAAAAAACCTGCTCGCCTTCGTCGAGACTCTCATCTCCAAAGAGACGAAGACTCTCGCCATCGATTGGAACGACGAATTGGTGAAGGCGACGGCCCTCACCCGCGACGGCGCCGTCATCGATTCGCGATTTGCGGCTTGATCACGCCGGCCCCGCGAGGGCCGCGCGAAGAAAGGGCGTTGGCACATGGCATCCGACACGACTCAGCAAATGCTCGAAACGGCCCGCCGCGCAGCCGAAGCGACGCGGCAGCTCGCCGATCAGGCGCAATCCTATTCCGATCAGCTGGCGCAAGTGGCGGCGGCGGCCTCCTCGCACGGGCTCACCGGCGGCGTCGATCCGGTCGTCTTCCGCCTCGCGATTTTCGCGCTGGCGGTTTTCGTCGGCTATTATGTCGTCTGGTCGGTGACGCCCGCGCTGCACACGCCGCTGATGTCCGTCACCAACGCCGTCTCCTCGGTCATCGTGGTCGGCGCGCTGCTCGCAGTCGGCGTCGACCCAAAGGCCGACGCCAGCGGCGGCGCGTGGTGGGCGCAATGGTTCGGCTTCGTCGCGCTCGGCCTCGTCAGCGTGAATATTTTCGGCGGCTTCATGGTCACCGAACGTATGCTGTCGATGTACAAGAAGAAGGGCTGAGCCATGAGCGGCAATCTCGCGGTCCTTCTCTATCTCGCCGCCGGAATTTTGTTCATTCTGGCGCTGCGCGGCCTGTCCTCGCCGGCGACGTCGCGACAGGGCAATCTCTACGGCATGATTGGCATGGGCGTCGCCGTGGCGACGACGCTGCTGCTGCGCGCGCCGAGCTTCAGCGGATTTCTATTGATGGTGTCGGGCGTCGCCATCGGCGGCGGAATCGGGGCGTGGCAGGCGCGCACCGTGCTGATGACGGAAATGCCGCAGCTCGTCGCCTTGTTCCATTCCTTCGTCGGCCTCGCCGCGGTTCTGGTGGCGGGCGCGGCGTTCAATGCGCCGCAGGCTTTCGGCATAGGCGCGCCCGGCCACATCGAAGGGGGAAGCCTCTTCGAAATGTCGCTCGGCGCGGCGATCGGCGCGATCACATTCTCCGGCTCGATCATCGCTTATATGAAGCTCGCCGAAAAGATGAGCGGCAAGCCGTTCCTGCTCGCCGAGCGTCACACGATCAATATTCTGCTCGGGCTGGCGCTGCTCGGCTTCATCGTCCTGTTCGCGACGACGGAGAGCGGCTTCTGGCTGTTTCTCATCATTCTCGTCGCTTTCGTGCTCGGCGTGACGCTCATCATCCCCATCGGCGGCGCCGACATGCCGGTCGTCGTGTCCATGCTCAATTCCTATTCGGGATGGGCGGCGGCGGGCATCGGCTTCACGCTCGGCAATCTCGCGCTCATCATCACCGGCGCGCTGGTCGGCTCCTCGGGAGCCATCCTCTCCTACATAATGTGCAAGGGGATGAACCGCTCCTTCGTCTCCGTCATTCTCGGCGGCTTCGGCGGCGAGACGGTGGCGGCGACAGGCGCGGTGGAGAAGCGCCCGGTCAAGCAGGGCTCGGCGGAGGACGCCGCTTACATCATGCAGAACGCCGGCAAGATCATCATCGTGCCGGGCTATGGCATGGCGGTGGCGCAGGCGCAGCATGCGCTGCGCGAGATGGCGGACCTTTTGAAAAAGGAAGGCGTCGAGGTGAAATACGCCATTCATCCCGTCGCCGGCCGCATGCCCGGCCATATGAATGTGCTGCTGGCCGAGGCCAATGTTCCTTACGACGAGGTCTTCGAGCTCGAGGACATAAATTCGGAATTCGCCCAGGCGGATGTCGCCTTCGTCATCGGCGCCAATGACGTGACCAATCCTTCCGCCAAGACCGATCCGCAATCGCCGATCTATGGCATGCCGATCCTCGATGTCGAGAAGGCGAAGACGGTTCTGTTTTTAAAGCGTGGCATGGGCTCCGGCTATGCCGGCGTCGAGAATGAGCTGTTCTTCCGGCCCAATACGATGATGCTGTTCGGCGACGCCAAGAAGACCGTGGAGCAGATCGTCAAGGCGCTCGCGCATTGAGACGGCCCCCTCCCCCG
Source organism: Methylosinus sp. sav-2 (assembly GCF_004366495.1). NCBI lineage: Bacteria > Pseudomonadati > Pseudomonadota > Alphaproteobacteria > Hyphomicrobiales > Methylocystaceae > Methylosinus > Methylosinus sp. sav-2. The sequence continues at coordinate 1,149,825 of NZ_SOEJ01000001.1, read as the reverse complement.
CTTCGCGGGAGAGGGAGCAGGCGCCGCGCTTCATCGGCGTTTCGCGCAACGCCAGCCGCCTTCCCTCTCCCGCGAAAGCGGGGGAGGGTGCGGGAGGGGGCGCTCAGCGCCGCGCGGCCTGACTCGCTATGCGCAACAGCGCGCGTCCCGCCTCCATCTCCGCCAGAGCGGCATTGGCGCGGGCGCGATGATTGGCGTCGCGCAAGGCCGGCAGCAGCGCCGCCACTTTCGCCGCGGACCAGATGCGCAAATGCTGCTCGAGCTGCGGCCGCTGCGAGAAGCCGAAACCGCTGCGCATCAAAATGGTGATGCCGAAATCTGGCCGCCCCTCGCGATCCACGGTGAGCCGCGCGCGATGCAGCGCCATCGCGTAGCGCAGCGCGCCATTCAATAGCTGCCCGGCGTCGCCGCCGCCGGCGACCGCTCTGTCGAAGGCTTCGCCAGCGGCGTCGGCCTGCCCCGAGAAAGCGTCCAGCACCAAGCGATCGGAGGCGATATTGGAGGCGTGCGCGACAATATCCTCGACATCGCCGGCCTCGATCGCGCTCGCGCCATGCTTATAGAGCATCAGCTTGGCGAGCTCGGAACGGCTCATGCGGCGATCCTCGCCGAGCGCCGCCTGCAACAGCAGCCGCGCCTCCGACGTGACGGAAAAACCCGCCTCGCGCAGGCTATTGTCGATCAGCGCATGCAGATCCTGCTCATCGTCTGGATTGCATTCGACAGCGGCGGCGATTTTGGACGGCTCGATCAGCTTGCGCAGCGGCGCATCGCGCTTCAGCGCACCGGCAGTCAGCACAACGGCGCAATCCACAGGCGGCGCGGCGAGCAATTGCTCGAGCGGCGAGAGAATGGATTTGCCGCCCGTCTCGACGATGATCGCACGCCTGCCGCCGAACAGCGGAATCGTATTGGCCTCGTCGAGCAGCGACAGCGGATCGGCGGCCACGGCGTCGCCGCTCATCTCCACGCATTGGAACGGATCATGCCGATCGTCGACGCGCTGCGCCACAATGGCGAGCGCACGCTCGCGCACGAGGCCGGCGTCGGCGCCGTGGAGCAGGAACAGGAAGATATTGGCCGGCGGCGCCTTCACGAAGCGCTCGGCGTCGCGGGTCTTGATGGCGGTCATGGGCGCTCGGGTAACGGCGATTAGCGAATAGCTCTACTCGCTATTCTCTCTCACTTCGCCAAAGCCGTCGACACCCGCGTGCGGATCATATCGGAGATGACCTTGGCGTCGCGAATCTCGCCGTCGCGCGCGGCGCGCACATTGGCGAGACGATTGCTGAAACGGTCGTAGCTGGCGACGCCGAAAGCGACGCCTTTGGTGATCACAGTCTCGTCGGCGATGTTGATGAGCCTATATTCGGCGTCGACGATCACCGTCGCCGATGTCGCGCGGCCGGTGACAGTGTCAAGGATCGGCGTCTGCACGCGCTCCTTCAGCTCGACCTTGAGCCGATAGCGCGGCGGAACCTCCGAGCCCGTGCCGTTCAAGGCGAAGATCAGCTCGTTGCGGACGTAATGCCCGACGCGGTCGGGAATGGGATCGACCGCGACCGCCTGCAGCTCCGCCGTGAGCGGGGCGTCGGTTCCGATGGGGCCATAGAGCGGCTGCACCGTGCAGGCCGAGAGCGCCAGAGCGGCAAAGACAGCCGGGCCACCGCTGGAAAGGGCGCGCCACACCCTCCCCTTCAGGGGGAGGGTCGGACCGCGAAGCGGTCCGGGGTGGGGTCGCTCCCGAGACTCGGGCGTCACCCCCTCCCGCTCGCCTGCGGCGATCGACCTCCCCCCTCCAGGGGGAGGTGGAAACGCCTCTTCACCCGAGGCCCCGGACAGGAGAGCACGTCGCCGTTCAAACGACCACATTGACGATCCTCTTGGGAACGAGAATGAATTTCTTCAACGGCTTGCCTTCCATGGCGCGCAGCACGGCCTCCTGCGTCAGCGCCTCCTCGCGGATCGTCGCCTCATCGGCGTCATGGGCCACGAGAATCTCCGCGCGCTTCTTGCCGTTCACCTGCACCGGCAAGCTTATCATGTCCTGCGCGACGAGAGTAGGATCGGCCTCAGGCCAGGGCGCCAGCGAGACGATCTCGGAATGGCCGAGATCGCTCCAGCATTCTTCCGCCACATGCGGCGTCATCGGCGCGATCAGCTGCACGAACACATCCGCCGCCTCGCGGAAAGCGAAGGCGAGATCGGCGGAGACCGGAACCGTCTCCACCTTGTCGAGCGCGGCGGTCAGCTCATTGGCGTATTCGCGAATGCGGGCGATCGCCGTGTTGAAGCGCAGACGCTCGATATTGTCGCCGACGGCGGCGATGGTGCGATGCGTCGCCTTGCGCACATCGAGCGCCGCGGCGCCGAACTCGGCCGGCGCGCTGGCGCCGACGGGCGCCGCGGCATTGGCCAGCTCGCCAGCGAGGCGATAAACGCGCTGCACGAAGCGCCAGGCGCCCTGCACGCCCTCCTCCGTCCATACGACATCGCGGTCGGGCGGCGAATCGGAGAGCACGAAGAGCCGCGCGGTGTCGGCGCCATAGCTGGCGATAATGTCGTCTGGGTCGACCGTATTGCGCTTCGACTTGGACATTTTCTCGATCGCGCCGATCGCGACCTCCTCGCCCCCCTCGATGAGGAAGGCGCGACGGCCCTTGTCGCCGGTCTCGAAACGCAGCTCGCTGGGCGCGACCCATTTGCCGGAGGCGGCGCGATAGGTCTCATGCACCACCATGCCCTGGGTGAAGAGGCCGGCGAAGGGCTCGGCGACGCCGCCATGGCCGGTGTCGCGAATGGCGCGCGAGAAGAAGCGCGAATAGAGCAGATGCAGAATCGCGTGCTCAATGCCGCCGATATATTGATCCACCGGCAGCCAGCGTGAGAGCTGCTCCGGCGCGGCGGGCGCCGACTCATTGTGCGGATCGGTGAAGCGCGCGTAATACCAGGACGAATCGACGAAAGTGTCCATCGTGTCGGTTTCGCGCCGCGCGGCGGCTCCGCATTTCGGACAGGCGACATTCTTCCATGTCGGATGATGGTCGAGCGGATTGCCCGGCTTGTCGAAGGTCACATCCTCCGGCAGCTTCACGGGAAGATCGGCGTCCGGCACGGGCACGACGCCGCAATCCGGGCAATGGATAATGGGGATCGGACAGCCCCAATAGCGCTGCCGCGAAATGCCCCAATCGCGCAGCTTGTAATTGATCTTGCGCTCGCCCTGCGGACGGCCGTGCAGCTGCGCGGTCTCGAGGCGCTTGGCGACCTCCTCCTTCGCCTCGGCGACGGTGAGCCCGTCGAGGAAGCGCGAATTGACGAGCCGCCCCTCGCCGTCGAAAGCCGTCTCACTGACGATGAGAGTCGCAGGATCGACGCCCTCCGGGCAGACGACCGGCGTCGCGCCGAGGCCGTAAGCATTGGCGAAATCGAGATCGCGCTGGTCATGCGCCGGGCAACCGAAGATCGCGCCCGTGCCGTAATCCATCAGGATGAAATTGGCGACATAGACGGGCAGCACCCAAGAGGGATCGAAGGGATGCACGACGCGCAGGCCCGTGTCATAGCCCTTCTTCTCGGCGGTCTCGATCGCCGCCACCGACGTGCCGATATGGCGGCACTCTTCCGCAAAGGCGGCGAGCGCCGGGTCGCTGGAAGCCGCGGCGCGGGCAACCGGATGGTCCGGCGCCAGCGCGACGAATTTCGCGCCGAACAAAGTGTCCGGCCGCGTGGTGAAGACCTCGATCTCGCCTGTCGGATCGCCGGCGATGGCGAAGCGCGCCAGCAGCCCTTCCGAGCGGCCGATCCAATTGCGCTGCATCAGCCGCACCTTCTCCGGCCAGCGATCGAGCGTGTCCAACGAGGTGAGAAGATCGTCGGCGTATTTGCCGATGCGCAGGAACCATTGCGTCAGCTCGCGCTGCTCCACCAGCGCGCCAGAGCGCCAGCCACGGCCCTCCACCACCTGCTCATTGGCGAGCACCGTATGGTCGACCGGATCCCAATTCACCTTGGACTGCTTGCGATCGACGAGGCCGCCGGCGAGGAAATCCAGGAACAGCTTCTGCTGATGCTTGTAATAGGCCGGATCGCAAGTGGCGATCTCGCGCGACCAGTCGAGCGACAGCCCCATGGATTTGAGCTGCGTCCGCATCGAGGCGATATTGGCGTAGGTCCAGGTCGCCGGATGCGAGCCGCTCTGCTGGGCGGCGTTCTCCGCCGGCAGGCCGAAAGCGTCCCAACCCATGGGATGCAGCACGTCGAAGCCCATGGCGCGCTTATAGCGGGCGATGACGTCGCCCATGGAGTAGTTGCGCACATGGCCGACATGAATGCGCCCCGACGGATAGGGGAACATTTCGAGCACGTAATATTTCGGCTTCGCCGCATCCCCGGAGGTGAAAACCTGCCGCTCGTCCCAAATCTTTCGCCATTTGGGCTCGGCCGCGGCGAAGTCGTAGCGTTCTGGTCTCATGGGTCCGAGCGGTCCTGATCGAATTGTGGAGTTTCGCCTGTAATGCCGGGCGGGGCGGGGCTTGTCAAAGGCGCCTCTCGCCGGGAAGCAGGGCGCGTGCTATATCCGGGCCATGTCGGCGCAAGTGCTCTTCAACCCCCTCGCCTATATCGACCGTCTCACCCGCGGCGGCTTCTCGCCCGAGCAGGCGCGCGCCTCCGCCGAGGCGTTGGAGACGGCTTTCTCCGAGAGCGTGGCCACAAAGGCGGACGTCGGGGATGTTCGGCACGACATGGAATTGCTGAAGCGCGACCTCGCCGAGGTGGAAGGACGGCTAAAGCTGGAAATCTCTCAGTCCAAGACGGATATTCTCCGGTGGGTGTTCGGCTTCAATCTGGTTCTCATCGGCGCTATTTTCACTATTTTGAAATTCGTCCGCTGAGGCCGAAACTCCCATGACCGTCGTCGATCGGCTGAACGCCGCCAAGGACGCCATCTCCACTCGCGCCCGCGATTGCGGCCGCGATCCGGCCGAGATCACCCTCGTCTGCGTCACCAAGACCTTTCCGGCCGAGGCGGCGGTTCCGCTGCTCGAGGCCGGGCATCGCGTCTATGGGGAGAACAAAGTGCAGGAGGCGCGCGCCAAATGGGGCGAGCTGCGCCAGCGCTTTTCCGGCGTCGAGCTGCATCTCATCGGCCCGCTGCAATCCAATAAGACGCGCGAGGCGGTCGAGACCTTCGACGTCATAGAAAGCGTCGACCGCCCCAAGATCGCCGAGGCCCTCGCCGAAGAAATGCGCCGCCAGGGCAAGCGCTTGCGCCTGCTCGTGCAGGTCAACACCGGCGCCGAGCCGCAAAAGGCCGGCGTCTTGCCGCAGGAGGCCGACGCCTTCATCGCGGAGTGCCGCGAGAAGCATGGGCTGGAGATCGCCGGGCTGATGTGCGTTCCGCCGGTCGGCGAGCAGGCCTCGCCGCATTTCGCCCTGCTCGCCGAGATCGCCGCCCGCAACGGGCTGAAAGAGCTTTCCATGGGCATGAGCTCGGATTACGAGCTCGCCATTCAGCTGGGCGCCACGCATGTCCGCATCGGCTCGGCCATTATGGGCGAGCGCGACTATTCGAAGCCTTAATCGACGACAATGCGGACGCCGGCGGCGAGACGCGGCAGCAGCCGCGCCATATCGCGCGCCCGCAGCGCCACGCAGCCCGCGGTCGGCCCCAGCGTCTGCGTCGCTATATGGAAGAAAATGGCGCTGCCGCGCCCCAGCACGCGCGGACGGATATTGTAGTCGAGCACGCCGACGACGTCATAGAGCCGATCCGCCCGCCAGAGCCGCTCATGACTGAGCGGCGTTTTCCCGCGCAAGGGACGATTATAGAGAAAGGACCGCGCATCGTCGCACCAGAGATCGTCCGGGCGAACGAAACGCGCTGCGACGGAGCGGGGCTTTTCCGCCCGGCCGCGTCGCAGATAGATAGAGAGCAGCGTGAAGCTCCCGGCCGGCGTCGCGCCATCGCCCTCGCGCTTGCGGCGCGTAATCCCAGAGCGGCCGAGCGCGCAGGCAAGGACGAGATCGCCGGCGATCAGCCGACCCTCATGTGGGCGGCCGCCGATCCGCCGCGCGACCCTCAGCATCGACACGCCGCCGTGATGGCGGGAAGCCCCCTGCGTCATGAACCTCCTCCGTCGCCGCGCGCGCCTTGAATGGCGCTCGTCCTTGGCCGATCATGGGCGCGAGAACCCAGTCCCGGAAGCGCCAATGACGGAAGCGCCGACGCCGCGCAAGCGCAACATATTGCTCCTCGCCGGCGCGGGATTACGCGCTTCTCTCACGGAGCAGCTCGCCCGCTATCCCGAATTCGCGGTCGCGCCCGCCGCTTCCGCGCAGGAGGCGACGCGCCTCTTGGCCGAGGGCGGCTGTGACATAGTGCTCGCCGAGGCAGAGATCGGCGAGGCCTTCGCCCGCGCGGCGAGCCAGCGCTTCCATGGTCCGGTGCTTCTCATCGGCGCGCCGAGCATCCCCGACGCCTGCGACTATATCGCGCGGCCGTTTCGTTTCGCCCATCTTCTCGCACGGCTGCGGGCGACGGACGAGCGCGAGCCGCCCATTGTCGCGATCGGCGACTTCCGCTACCGGCCCGGCGCCTTCGAGCTGACCGACGCCGCGCAAAGGCGCCTGCCGCTCACCGAGAAGGAGGCCGAGATATTGACGCGCCTCGCCGCGGCGCGCGGCGCGGTAGTGACGAAAGACATGTTGCTGCGCGAGGTTTGGGGCTATCATCCCACAGTGACGACGCGCACGCTGGAGACGCATGTCAGCCGGCTGCGCCGCAAGATCGAAACCGACCCCGCCGAGGCCCGCCTTCTTCTCACCGAAAAGAACGGCTATCGGCTGGTCTTCTCCCCCGCGCGCTGACCGCGCGGCGAGACGCCCCGAGGAAAGCAGCCGGGACATGGCTCTCGACGACGATATCGCCAATCTGAGGCGCATTCCTCTGTTCGAGGATTTCGAGGTCGAGGCGCTGCGCCTTCTGACCTTCAGCGCCGAGACGAAATTGCTGCGCGCCGGCGACGCGCTGTTCCGCCGCGGCGAGCCTTCCGACGGCGGCTATATTCTGACCAATGGCTCCATCGCGCTGGAGAAGCACGATGACGGACGCCCCGCCGCTAAAGTGCTGCGGCCCTTCGCGCTGATCGGCGAGACAGCGCTGATCACCGAGACGACGCGCCCGGTCACGGCCATAGCGCGCGAGCCGGCGACCATCCTCAAGATCACCCGCGCGCTCTTCCTGCGCATATTGGAGGAGTTCCCCACCACGGCGACGCGCGTGCGCGCCCGCGTCGCCACGCGCCTGACGCAGCTGGCGCAGGAGCTGAAATTCGAGGCTTGAGCCGGCCGCTGCGAAAAAATCTGTCTCGTGTGTCGTCGTAAGGAGGAGAAAATGCAAAATCCGTTGAAATCCGGCGTTTTCGCCGCGATCGGCGTGACGATCTCCCTCGTTCTGCTGTCTCCGGACGATGCGCTCGCCGGCGTCACCAGCGTCGCGAGCAAATCGGTCGTCTCGCCGCCGTCCGCAGTCGAGGCGGCGCATTACAGCAGCCGCCAGCATCGTCACTATGTGCGCTACGCGAATCATCGTCGGCCGATTCGCCGGCACCATGCGCTGCGCTACTACCGCTATGGCTATGATCCCGCGGCCGCGGTGATCACCTCGGCGGCCGCCGGCGTCATCGCCGCCGGAGCCTATTCGCCCTACTACGCCTATCCCTACGGCGGCTATGGCTATGGCTATGGCTATCGCTATCCCTCTTACGGCTATGGATGGGGCGGCGGGCCGGTCGTCTATGGCGGCGGCTGGGGCTATCGCCCTCGTTACGGCGGCTGGGGCGGCGGCGTCCATCATGTCGGCGGATGGGGCGGCGGATGGGGCCATGGCGGCTTCCACCACGGCGGATTCGGTCATGGCGGCTTTGGTCATGGCGGCTTCGGTCATGGCGGATGGGGCGGCGGCGGCTTCCATCATGGCGGCTTCGGCGGGGGCTTCCATGGCGGCGGCTTCCATCATCGCTGACCGGCGCCGCTGACGGCGAGGCGGCGACGCCTCGCCTTTTCGTTCGTTTTGTCGCATTCCCGCGGCAGGCTCCCTCGCTATTCTCGAAAGCGATTCGGCGAGGCCCGCGCCCGCCGAGGAAAAGCGAAACGAAACGAAAGAGAGAGAAATGGCGTCAGACCAGGAGAGCGACGCGCCCGTCGCCGGGCGCTTCGCCGAGCACGAAGCCCGCGCCGCCGTCCTCGCCGAGCTGCATGCGCGGCCTTTCCTGCCGATCACGCTGCCGCAGCGCGTCTATCATTTCGCCTTCGCCACCAATGAGGAGGAGGCGCGCGCCGACCGCGCCGCCCTCGCCGATCTCTGCCGCGCCCATATGCTGGTTCCGCGCCCCGGAGACGCCAAATTCCAGCGCCTCTCGATCGGCGATTGGCGGCTGCGCTGGGAGCAGCATACGGAGTTCACCACATACACTTGGTCGACAGACAAGGACTCCGGCGAGCCCTTCACCCATCCCGATCCGCTCGGGACCGGGGAAATCGCCTTTCGCGCGCCGGGCCGGCTGATCGTCGCCACCCATCTCTGCGCGCTCGAGAGCGGCCATTCGCACGAGCCCTATGTGGGGCTGTTCAACTCGCAGAGCCTCTGCGTGATCCGCGCCGCCAAGGGCGCGGCCCATGTGATGACCGATTTCGCGGTCGATCCTTTCGGCTTCACGCGACTTTTGGTGAAGGAGAGCGCCATTGGCGCGCTGGAGACGGGACGGCTGATCCAGCGTGTGCTGGAGATCGAGACCTATCGGACGATGGCGCTGCTCGGCCTGCCGGAGGCGCGCAGCGCCGGGCCGGAGCTGCGCGCCATGGAGCGCGAGATCTCCGACATCACCCAGGCGCTGAGCCAGACGCAGGACATGCGCACCAGCCGCGAGCTGCTGAAGCGCCTGAGCGATCTTCTGGCGCAGAGCGAGGCGCTGTCGACGCGCACGGCCTTTCGCTTCGGCGCGAGCCGCGCCTATCACGCCATCGTCAAGAACCGCCTCAACCTCCTGCAGGAGGCGAAGGAGAGCCAATATACGACCATATCGGCCTTCTTCAGCGCGCGGCTCGATCCGGCGATCGAGACCTGCAACGCCTTTGAAACGAGGCAGGCGCGCCTCGCCCGCCAGGTGGAGCGCGCCACCGATCTGATGCGCACCGGCATCACCTTCGAGATGGAGCAGCAGAACCGCGACCTGCTCGACGATATGAACCGCCGAGCGCGCTTGCAGATGCGTCTGCAAAAGCTGGTCGGCGGCCTCTCCATCGCGGCCCTCAGTTATTATGTCGCCGGCCTCTCGCTCTATTTCTTCAAGGGCATGAAGGACGCCGGCGCCCTGCCCTTCGGCTTCACCGGCGAGGAAGCGGCGGCCGCCGCCATGCCCTTCGTCATTTTCGGCGCCTGGGCCTTCTGGCAGCGCGTGAAGCGCCTCTCCGCCAAGGCGCAGGAAGAAGAGAAGGTGAGCTGACGCGCGTCAACGCTTCGGCCATTCCCAGCGCGGCCGGAAGGCCTCGCCGGCGAGGCGCGTCTCGCCGAAATCCTTGGTCAGCTCGATCGCGCGCGAGTCCGGCTCGCTTACGAGCAGATCGGCCAGCTCGCGGCAATGCGTCACCACGACGATTTGCGATCGCTGCGCCGCGGCGGCGATGAGCCGCGCCAGGGCGGGAATGAGATCGGGATGCAGGCTCGCCTCGGGCTCGTCCAGCGCCAGCAACTCGGGCGGGCGGGGCGTCAGCAGCGCCGCCACCAGCATCAGATAGCGCAAGGTTCCATCGGAAAGCTCCGCCGCTTTCAACGGCCGCAGCAGCCCATGCTGGCGCATGGAGAGCTCGAACCAGCCGTCGCGCGTCTCGATTTCTATGGCGGCGCCGGGAAAAGCGTCGTCCACGGCCCGCGCGAGCCCCGCCTCATCGCCGATTTCGAGAATGGTCTGCAACGCTGCGGCGATATCCGCGCCGTCGTCGGCGAGGATGGGCGTATGCGTGCCGACCTGCGGCCTTCGGCAGGGCGCCTCAACATCGGTCCGCAGGCAATCATAGAAGCGCCAGGACTGCAGCTTTCGGCGCACGGAAATCATCTCCGGCGCGGCGCGCGGATCGGAAAATTCCGTCATCATGCTCTCGAAATCCGCGATCGGCGTCGGGATAACGCGCCAAGCGCCGCTGTCGTCCACGGCGCGCAGCCCCGGCCCATGGCGATCGACCAGCAGGGCGGAAGGGCGGAACAAAGGCCCGGACCAGACGCATTCGCGCTTGATCGCCGGATCGAGCAGAAAGGCCGATGTGCTGAGGCCGGGCGGCGGGAAGCCGAGATCGACGGCGTAGGAGAGATCGGCGGCGCCGAAGCCGAGCCGCAAATGCACCGACCTCTTGCGCACCAGCCCTTGCACCGGATGGCTGCCGGCGCGCACCGCCCGACCGATCTGCTCCGGCCCGGCCCAGAGGGTGGACTGAATGCCGCCCTCCCGCGCCAGAGAACTCACCAGCCGGCCGCGGGCTGTGTCGGCGAGAAGGCGCAAAGCACGGTAGAGGCTGGACTTTCCGCTACCGTTGGCGCCCGTCACGACATTGAGCCGCGCGAGCGGAAGGGTGAGATCCCTCAGCGAGCGATAGCCGGAGACCGCGAGGATCTCGAGCATTGCGCGATCCTCACGTCAGCCGCTCGTCAGAGCGAGCGCGTAAAGCGCAGCACGCCGCCCTTGGCGCCCTTGAGAATGAGGTCGGAGCCCTGCAGGTCCCAGAAGGGGCCGGACAGCATCACCTGCCAGAAATCGCGCTCGATCGCCTGCAGCGCCGGATCGCATTTGGCGTCGGCGACGGCGGGCATGGCCTTGGGTCCGAGCCGATTGCCGCCGACGACGAAAACGCCGGACCATGACTTGCAGCCCGAAAAACCCGTGCCGCGCATCGTCGTGTCGATGCGAATCCAAATGTCGGCCGGCGGCGCCTTGCCGTTTATGTCCTTGAGATTGAAAATATAATTATGCGGGAACGGCTTGTAGTTCGGCGGCGGCTCCTGCGCGGTCGCCTCCTGCTGATCCTTCTCCTTTTGCGCCGGCTTGCCCTTGGCCAGCGCGGGGCCGCAGGCGGCGAGGCCGACCAGAAGCACGGTCAGAAATCGTCTCATCCTTCGATCCTTGTTGAGAGCGACTCTCGAGCGAATCGCATCAGGAGAATGGCGCGCGTCTTGTGGTTTTTTTCCGAACGGAAAAGCGCCGGAAAAACTCCGACGCGCGCGGGCGAGAAGCGGAAACGCGCCCTCACAACATGCTGGGCAGAACGCGATCGGGCGGGCGGTGCCCGTCCATGAAAGTCTTGATGTTGATGATGACTTTCTCGCCCATGTCGACGCGGCCCTCATTGGTGGCCGAGCCCATATGCGGCAGCAGCGTGACCTTGCCGGCCTTGGCGAGCTTGACGAGCTTGGGCGAGACGGCCGGCTCATGCTCGAAGACGTCGAGGCCGGCGCCGGAAATCTCCTCCGCCTCCAGCATGCGGATCAGCGCATTCTCGTCCACGATCTCGCCGCGGGCGGTGTTCACGATGATGGCGTGCGGGCGCAGCTGCTTCAGCCGCCGGGCCGAGAGCAGATGATAGGTCGCCGGCGTATGCGGGCAGTGGATCGACAGAATGTCGATGCGCGCCAGCATCTGGTCCAGCGATTCCCAATAGGTCGCCTCGAGCTGATCCTCGATCTCGACCGGCAGGCGGCGGCGATTGTGATAATGGATGGAGAGGCCGAAAGCGCTGGCGCGGCGGGCCAGCGCCTGGCCGATGCGGCCCATGCCGACAATGCCGAGGCGCTTACCGGTGATGCGATGGCCGAGCATCCAAGTGGGCGACCAGCCGCCCCAGGAGCCGTCCGGAATCGTGCGGGCTCCCTCGACGAGGCGGCGCGCCACGGCCAGGATGAGGCCCATTGTGAGATCGGCCGTGTCCTCGGTGAGGACGCCGGGCGTATTGGTGACGGTGATGGAGCGGCGCAGCGCCGAGGCGACGTCTATGTGGTCGACGCCATTGCCGAAATTGGCGATGAGCTTCAACTGGTCGCCGGCCTGGCCGATGAGGCCGGAATCGATGCGGTCGGTGATCGTCGGCACCAGCACATCCGCCGTGCGGACGGCCTCGACGAGCTCCTCATGGGTCGCCGGCCGGTCGCTCACATTGAGGCGCGTGTCGAAAAGCTCGCACATGCGGGTTTCGATCACCTCGGGGAGCCGACGTGTCACCACGACGAGCGGCTTCTTTTTCGCCATCTTCCCCTTCGTCCTCCCGCCTCGCGCGACTAAGCTCTCCGGCGCGCCCGCAGGCACGTTCCGCCGGATCGAGCCTTCGGAGCGGTTTCAACGTCTCTTCAACCAGGTCTTAACGACGATGGATGAAAAGAGCTTTTCGCCGCCCGCGCCCCTTTCCCATCGGACTTCCTAGCAGATGGCGGGACAAAGACAAGACGAGGCGTCGTTCGCAACTGCGAAGGGCGCGCTCCGGGAGAAGAGTAGAAATGGACGCAAAGCCCCTTTTGAGCCGACGCACGGCCGCCGCGATCCGCCTCGCCGTCGATCTGCTCGCCGTCTTGACGCTGCTCGCCATCGCGCCGGCGAGCGCCGACGCGCAGCAGCAGGTCGGCTCGGCGTCCGGCCTTCCCTTGCCGCGTTATGTCAGCCTCAAATCGGACCGCGTCAATCTGCACGAGGGACCGAGCAAGGAGCATCCGACGCTCTGGGTCTTCGAGCGCGCCGGCCTGCCGGTTGAAATCACCGCCGAATTCGAGACCTGGCGAAAAATTCGCGATTCGGAGGGAACCGAGGGCTGGGTGCTGCATTCGCTGCTCTCCGGCCGCCGCACCGCCCTCGTCGCACCCTGGAAGAAAGAGCCGGTCCTCGCCTACGCCAGCGATCATGCGACGGCGGTGGCGAAACTCTCGCCCGGCGTCGTCGCCAGCCTACGCCGCTGCGACGGAGCCTGGTGCCGCGTCTCTGGTGAGGGTTTCGACGCTTATGTGAAGCAGGAGGGCCTTTGGGGCGTCTATCCGGGGGAGAAGATCGAGTGAGGCTTGTCGCTCCGATCAGGCCGACTCGGATGGGCGATTTCTACCTCCCCCACGAGGGGCGCACATCCTCCTCGCCACCGCGACGTCATGGCCGGGCTTGTCCCGGCCATCCACGCCGTCACGTCGAGGCGTCTTAGAAGCTTGGTGTGACGCCGAAGCTCCGGCGGCGCCCGACGTGGGATGAAATCCGTCGAGGGCGGGCCGCTTTCCTTTGGTTTCTCAGCTGATTGGCGTGGATGGCCGGGACGAGCCCGGCCATGACGGCCGCAGCGTCTCGCGATGTGCGAATCCGACCGTCAGCCCTCGTCCTTGCACAGGCGGACCACCACATCGACGCGGGCGATTCTCATGCCCGGCGGCGGCGCCGGCAGGCTGGCGACGTCGACATGGGCGCCGGGGATATCGACGAGCCCCTCGCCCTCGACCAGGAAATGATGATGCTCCGACACATTGGTGTCGAAATAGACGCGCGCGCCGTCCACCGCGATCTCGCGCAGCAGGCCGACATCGGTGAATTGATGCAGCGTGTTGTAGACGGTGGCGAGCGAGACCGGCAGATCGGCGGCCAGCGCCTCCTCGAAGAGCTTCTCGGCCGTCACATGGCGATCGCCCTTGCCGAACAGCAGCCCGCCCAGCGCCACGCGCTGACGCGTCGGCCGCATGCCGGCCGCCATCAAGCGGCTGCGCAGCCGCCGCATGGCGTCGCTCGGCGCCCGCTCGGAGGTTTCGATCGTGAATTGCTCGACCGTCATTCGCCCGTGCTTCCCGCCCCGCATCTTGTCTCTTTCGTTACAATAGGGAAGCTCGGCGGCAGAGACAATCTTTTCCTCCGCGGGCCGCTGTGGACCGATGAAAGCGCTCTTGAAAGCGCTCTTGGAGCCGCGCGCCCCCTTTGACCCGGCCGGCGCCTATGTTAACGAATGCGGCTTCCGGCCCACGACGCGGCCGGAAATCGTCACGTCAGAGACGCAAGAAGGAACATCATGAGCGAACGGCGCTCGTCTTTCGGATATGAGGATCTGCTCGCCTGCGCGCGGGAAGAGCTTTTCGGCCCGGGCAACGCCCAGCTTCCGCTGCCGCCCATGCTCATGTTCGACCGAATCACGGAAATTTTCGAAGAGGGCGGCGCCCATGGCAAAGGCTATGTGCGCGCCGAGCTCGACATCAATCCGAGCCTCTGGTTCTTCGACTGCCATTTCAAGGGCAATCCGGTGATGCCGGGGTGCCTCGGAGTCGATTCGCTGTGGCAGCTCACCGGCTTTTTTCTGGGCTGGCTGGATCTGCCCGGCCGCGGCATGGCGCTCGGCGTCGGCGAGGTGAAATTCAGCGGCCAGGTGCGGCCGCACAATAAGCTCGTCCGCTACGGCGTCGATTTCAAGCGCGTGTTCAAATCCAAGCTCGTCCTCGGCATCGCCGACGGCTGGGTGGAGGTGGACGGCGAACGTATTTACGAAGCGAAAGACCTGAAGGTCGGTCTCGCCAAGCCCGAAGCCGCGTGACGGCCTGACGGAACGCCGATCGAGGGCGCGCGAGACAATCGCCAAATCCAGACGGGACAGACAAAGAGCCCGCCGGCGCGAGGGAGTTCGGACATGAGAAGAGTGGTCGTGACCGGCATGGGCGTCGTTTCGTCCATCGGCAACAATACGCAGGAAGTCGTCGCCTCTCTGCATGAGGCGAAGTCGGGCATCGTCAAGGCGGACAAATATGCCGAGCTCGGCTTCCGCTGCCAGGTGCATGGCGCGCCGACTCTCGACCCGTCGACGATCCTCGACCGCCGCGCCATGCGCTTCCACGCCATGGGCACGGCCTGGAATCATGTCGCCATGGATCAGGCGATCCTCGACTCCGGCCTCGCGCCGGACGAGATCTCCAATGAGCGCACCGGCATCATCATGGGCTCGGGCGGCCCTTCGACCAAAGTGGTCGTCGAATCCGCCGATATCGCCCGCACCAAGGGACCCAAGAAGGTCGGCCCCTTCGCCGTGCCCAAGGCCATGTCCTCCACCGCCTCGGCGACGCTCGCCACCTGGTTCAAGATCAAAGGCGTGAACTATTCCATCTCCTCGGCCTGCGCGACGTCGAATCATTGCGTCGGCAACGCCTATGAGATGATCCAATGGG
Source organism: Methylosinus sp. sav-2 (assembly GCF_004366495.1). Taxonomy (NCBI): domain Bacteria; kingdom Pseudomonadati; phylum Pseudomonadota; class Alphaproteobacteria; order Hyphomicrobiales; family Methylocystaceae; genus Methylosinus; species Methylosinus sp. sav-2. Next base: position 1,134,614 of record NZ_SOEJ01000001.1, on the reverse strand, counting down.
GCAAGCAGGACATTATGTTCGCCGGCGGCTGCGAGGAGCTCGAATGGGAGCTCTCCGTGCTGTTCGACGCCATGGGCGCCATGTCCTCCTCCTATAACGACCGCCCGGCCACGGCCTCGCGCGCCTATGACAAGAACCGCGACGGCTTCGTCATTGCCGGCGGCGCCGGCGTGCTGGTGCTGGAGGAATATGAGCGGGCCAAGGCGCGCGGCGCGAAAATCTACGCCGAGATCGCCGGCTATGGCGCGACCTCGGACGGCCATGACATGGTCGCCCCTTCCGGCGAAGGCGCGATGCGTTGCATGCGCCAGGCGCTCGCTGGCGTGAAGACGCCGATCGACTACATCAATCCGCACGCCACCTCGACGCCCGTCGGCGATCAGAAAGAGATCGAGGCGATCCGCGAGGTCTTCGGCCGCGGCGACAAATGCCCGCCGATCTCGGCGACGAAATCGCTGACCGGCCATTCGCTCGGCGCGACCGGCGTGCAGGAGGCGATCTATTCGCTGCTGATGATGCAGAACGGCTTTATCTGCGAGAGCGCCAATATCGAGGAGCTCGATCCCGAATTCGCCGATATGCCGATCCTGCGCCAGCGGCGCGACAATGTCGCTCTGCGCGCCGTGCTCTCCAACTCCTTCGGTTTCGGCGGCACCAATGCGTCGCTGGTGTTCAAGCACCCCGACGCCTGACGAGAATAGGACCAATCAAAGATGACGGTTTCAACGGGCCTCATGCAGGGCAAACGCGGCCTTGTCATGGGAGTCGCGAATGATCATTCCATCGCCTATGGCATAGCGCGAGCGCTGGCGCGGCACGGCGCCTCGCTCGCCTTCACCTATCAGGGCGAGGCGCTCGGCAAGCGCGTCCGCCCGATCGCCGAGGAGCTCGGCTCCAATCTGGTGATCCCCTGCGATGTGGAAGATATCGCGTCCCTCGATTCCGTCTTCGCGCGGCTGCAGGAGGAATGGGGCGAGCTGGATTTTCTGGTCCATTCGCTCGCCTATTCCGACAAGAGCGAGCTGAAAGGCCTCTACGCCGACACATCGCGCGAGAATTTCATCCGCACCATGGTCATCTCCTGCTTCTCCTTCACCGAGGCGGCGAAACGCGCCGCGGCGATGATGAAGAATGGTGGGACCATGCTGACCGTCTCCTTCGGCGGCGGCACGCATGTGATGCCCAATTATAACGTCATGGGCGTCGCCAAGGCGGCGCTCGATTCCTCCGTGCGCTATCTCGCGGCCGATTATGGCGCGCGCGGCATTCGCGTGAACGCCATCTCGCCCGGCCCTGTCCGCACCATGGCCGGCGCCGGCATCACCGGCGCGCGCGCGATGGGCGCCTTCCAAAAGGCGCATGCGCCTTTGCGCCGCATGATCACGCTGGACGAGATCGGCGGCTCGGCGCTCTATTTCCTGTCGGAGCTGTCGGGCGGCGTGACCGGCGAGATTCACGTCGTCGACGCCGGCTACAACATCATGCTGCAGCCGCGCCCCGAAGATTTGAACGGCGGCGCCGCATCGGCGGATTAGGCTCGCGCCCTTCGCTCGCCTTGACGCTGGCGGCGATCACCGAGAGCCGCGCCAGCTCGACCAGCGTGCCGATATTGGCCTTGGCCATGATATTGGCGCGGTGCAGCTCCACCGCGCGCAATTCGAGGCCGAGCCCTTCCGCTATGTCGCGGCTCGGCCGGCCTTTGGCGACGCCGGCCAGCACGCGCCGCTCATCCTCGCTCAGCCCGCCGAATCGCGCGAGCGCGGCGCGAGTCTCGGCGTCGATGTCGCCCTCGCCGCGCCGCGCCGCCAGCGCGCGCCGCACGGAGGCGAGCAGCGCCTCGTCGTCGAAGGGCTTTTCCAAAAGATCGCTGGCGCCGGCCGCCATCGCCTCCACCGCGAGAGAAGCCCCGGCGCAAGCGGTGATGATGACGACGGGAGGCGTCGCCCCGGAGGCGCGCAGGCGCCGCGTCAGCTCGACGCCGGACATATCCGGCAGCCGCATATCGGCGACGATGCAGCCCGTTGTCTTCGGCCCCGCCTCGGCGAGACATTCCTCCGCCGCGCGATAGGCGCGCGAGCGAAAGCCTCGCGAGCGGAACATCAGCGTCAGCGCGTCGCGGATCGCCGGATCATCGTCCACGAGGTGCACGAGCGGCGCTGGTCTCATAGGCTGGCCCTTTCCGCGAGAGGAAGTGTGAAGCTGAAAATCGCGCCGCCGCGCGGATTGGGCTCGGCCCAAATGCGTCCGCCATGCGCCTCGACAATCGAGCGGGAAATCGAAAGCCCTATGCCCATTCCGCTCACCTTGCTGCTGCGGAAGGGCTGAAACAGCGCGCCGGCGCCGTCCTTCAGACCATGGCCAGTGTCGGCCACGTCGAGCCGCGCATAGCCGTCGGCGGCGGAGGTGGAGAGCGACAGCTCGCGCCGCGGCGCGCCCTCCATCGCCTCGACGGCGTTGCGCATGAGATTGACGATGACCTGCTGGATCTGCACGCGATCGGCGAGAACCTCGTCATTCTCGGCCTTGGCGGCGACGCTGATCTGCGCGCCGACCTGGCGAGCGCTGGCGACGCCCAGCGATTTCGCCTCCTCGACCAGAGCGCTGAGGCTCTGAACCGTCTTCACCGATTCGCCGCGGGTGACGAACTCGCGCAAGCGGCGCACGATATCGCCGGCGCGCATCGCCTGCGCCCCGGCCTTGTCGAGAATATCCTCGACCTCGCCGCTCTGCTTGGGTTTACGCTGCAACAGCCAGCGCGCGGTGCGGACATAGGTGGCGATGGCGGAAAAGGGCTGGTTGATCTCATGCGCAAGCGCGGCGGCCAGTTCGCCCATTGCGGCGAGCCGCCCGGCATAGGCGAGCTCCGAGCGCAGCTCGCAGAGCAGCGCCTCGGCGGCGCGCTCCTCGGTGAGATCGCGAATCACGGCGATGCGTTGGCGAACGGGGCCGCGCGTCTCATTGACGGCGAGCGAGATCGGGAAGGTCGAGCCGTCGTCGCGGCGAGCGAGACCATCCGACCGCCGCTCCCCCGCCACGATACGGCTCTGGGGCAGCAGAAGCGCGGCCTCCCGGCCGAGCAGCGCCTCGGCGGAGCAGTGAAACAGCGCGCCCGCGGCGCCATTGACGCCGACCACCACGCCCTTGTGGTCGATCGACAAGACAGCGTCCGACAGACATGCGAGGACGGCCTCCAGCCGCGCCGCCTCGGCATGGCGCAAATCGTCCCCGCTCCCCGCGGCGCGGCGCGAAGGCCGCGTCGACGCAGAAGTCTCTCGGAGCTCGGCGTGCGAATCGCTCGACGATCGGTCCATCGGCGAGTTCCCTCGAAACCTATTCGCTCTCGAAAAAGCCGGCGCGCCGCCAAACCATCGCCACGGTCGCCGCCCCGGAGTATTCTCCTCTGCCAGCGGGTTTCAATTCCGCAATCACGCGCAATACACAGAATTCAGATGTGAATTGCTCCGCTTGTGCTTTCTTTTCACCCGCCGAGTAGAAAAAATGGCGCCTCGCTACGTATTTTCCATAGCTCCTGGCGCCTCCTTTCTCGGCGCCTTCACGCGAGCGCTGCTGGATGGCGCGATCATCCCCGGCCTCTCGCGCGAGAGCGGCCCGCTGGCTCTGGCCGCCACCACGATCTATGTGCCGACTCAGCGCGCCGCGCGGGCGCTGGCGGCGCAATTCGCCACCGCGATCGAGGCGCCGGCGGCGCTGCTGCCGCGCATATTGCCGCTCGGCGATCTCGACGAGCAGGAGGCCTCGGCGCTGTTCCACGCCGATCTCGATTCCGGCGAGGCGGCTCTGGAACTGGCGCTGGCGCCGGCGATAGAGGAGCTAGACCGTCGGCTGATTCTGGCCGAGCTTGTGCTGCAATGGGCACGCGCGCTGCGCCATGCGATCGTCTCCATCGACCCGACCGGCGCGATCGAGCACGACCCGCGCGAAATGCTGCTGATCGCCCCCTCGCCGACCAGCGCCTATGCGCTCTCCGGCGAGCTGGCGCGACTCATCGACGAATTCGCGATTGAGAAGCTCAGCGCCGGCGCGCTCGCCGGTCTCGCGGAGGAGGCCTATGACCGCTTCTTCGCGATCACCGCCAATTTTCTGAAAATCGCGCTCGAGGATTGGCCGAACATGCTCGCCGCCCGCGGCCTCATCGACCGCGCCGCGCGGCAAACGGCTCTGATCGAGGCGCAGATCGCGCATCTCGAGCGCGGCGGCGCGCGCGGCCCGGTGATCGCGCTCGGCTCCACCGGCGCGCATCCGGCGACGGCGCGCCTTTTGGCGGCGATCGCCCGGCTGGAGCGCGGCGCGGTGATTCTGCCCGGCCTCGATCTCGAGCTGGACGAAGCCGCCTGGCGCCGCGTCGGCGACGATGGCGAGAATGAGCGCGACGAGCCGAGCTTCACCCATCCGCAGACTTTGCTGAAGCGCCTCCTCTCCACCCTGGGCGTCACGCGCGAGGAGGTCCGCCCCCTCGGCTCCGCTCCGCCCGTGCTACAGGCGCGGGTGCGGCTGCTGGCCGAGGCGCTGCGCCCCGCCGATTGCACCGATTATTGGCGCGAGTTCCGCGCCGCTGCGGCCGAGGGCTTCAGGGATGCGCTCGCCGGCGTCTCCTTCGTCGAGGCGGCGGACGAGCGCGAGGAGGCGCTGGCCCTCGCCCTTTCCATGCGCGAGGCGCTGGAAACGCCGGGCCGCACGGCGGCGCTCATCACGCCCGATCGCGACATCGCCCGCCGCGTCTGCGCCGAGCTGGCGCGCTGGGGCGTGGAGGTCGACGATTCGGCCGGCCGCCCGCTCGGCGCGACGCCGATCGGCGCGCTGGCGCGGCTCGTCGCCGCCACCGCGGAGGACGGCGCCTCAGCCATAGACGCGGCGGCGCTGCTCGCCCATCCGCTGACGCGCCTCGGCCTCGAGCGCGCAGAGATCGAGCGCCTCGCTCCGCTGGTCGAAATCGCCGTGCTGCGCAATGTCGAAAGCGGCGGCTCCTTCGCCGCCATGGCCGCGCCGGCGCGCCGGCTCGCCGAAGAGACGCACGCCCATCCGGCGCTGAAACGTATTTCCGAGGAAGACTGGCGCGCGATCGACGACCTCCTCGCCCGCCTCGACGAGGCGCTTCTCCCATTCGCCGCGCTCACGCCGGAGGCGCGCCTCGGCGAGCGGGCGCGCGCCCATGCGCTGGCGCTGGAGAAAATCGCCGGCGAGGAGCCCGCGGGCGAGGGCGTCGAGCAATTGCTGCAGCTCTTCGACGCGCTCGAGGCCTCGGACAGCGCGCTCGTCTTCGACGCCGGCGGCTACGCCTCCTTCTTCGATCGCCTCACCTTCGAGGCGAGCGCGCCCAGCCCGCGCCGCGCGCATCCGCGTCTCAAAATTCTCGGCCTGCTGGAAGCGCGCCTGCTCGACGCCGATCTCGTCCTGCTCGCCGGGCTCGACGAGACGATCTGGCCGCCGCAGGCCGAATCCGGCGCCTTTCTCAATCGCGCCATGCGCCGGCAATTGGGCCTCTCGCCGCCGGAGCGCCGCATCGGCCAGACGGCGCATGATTTCGCCATGGCCTTCGGCGCCCCGGAGGTCGTCGTGAGCCGCGCGAAAAAGCGCGACGGCGCGCCGACCGTGGTGTCGCGCCTCATCGCGCGATTGGCGGCGCTTTCTGGCGAGGCCTTTGCCGCCTGCAAGGCGCGCGGCGATGAAAAATGCGCGCTCGCCGCCGCACTGGATCGCCCGCAAGAGATTCGCGCCATCTCGCGCCCGCTGCCGCGCCCGCCCGTGGAGCTGCGGCCGACGCGGCTCAGCGTCACGCGCGTCGAAAAATTGCGCCGCGATCCCTATTCCGTCTTCGCCGAATATATTCTGCGCCTGCCGCCCTTGCCGCCGCTCGGCGCGCCCAAGGGCGCCCGCGAGATCGGCGTCGCCGTTCACGCGGCGCTGGCGAAATTCCAAGAGGCGCATCCAAAAGGCCCGCTGCCGGACGATGCGCGCGCGCTGCTCGTCGATATCGCGCGCTCGGAGCTGGGCGAGTTCCTGGACGATCCGTCCTTCCTCGCCTTCGATTGGCCGCGCATAGACGCCGGCCTCGATCATGCGCTCGCTTTCGAGCGTGAACGCCGCGAGCAGGCGCGCGAAATCTTCGTGGAGAAAGGCGCCGCCTGGCGGCTGACGCTCGCCGACGGCAGCGTCTTCACCCTCTCCTGCGTCGCCGATCGCATAGAGGTGGACGCGAACGGCGAAGCTTTCGTCTTCGATTACAAGACCGGCAATCCGCCGACCGCCTCGCAAGTCGGCGCGGGCTTCTCGCCGCAGCTCACATTGGAGGCGGCGATGATCGAGGCCGGCGCTTTCGAATCCATCGGCGCGCCGCGCGTCGCAGGCGCCGCCTATGTGCGGCTCGGCGGCAAGACCGGCGGCGAGACGCAATGGCTGAAATTCAAGGACAAGAGCTTTGGCGACGTCGTCGCCGAGCATCGCGCCAATCTCTTCGTGCTGCTGAATCAGTTTCGTCTCGCCGACACGCCCTATCCCTCGCGGCCATGGGTGGAGTTCGCCTCGCGCTACAGCGATTACGACCATCTCGCACGCGTGAAGGAATGGTCGCGCGAGGGCGGCGGCGGAGAGGAATGACGCTTCGCCGCGAAGTCACGAAGCGTTCACCATGTTCCTCGAGGCTTCGGCAAGGAATCGGCCGCCGATTTTCGGCGCTCCCGATTCGGACGGGGTTTGTGCCCGTCTCGTGCCGCAATTCCACTTTCGGGACGAAGCGAAGAGGCCAATGATTCACCACTCGCTAAGCCTGTGAAGGCGGTGGCGCGCCGAGCCGCGAATACACAGCGTTTACGAAGCGTTCACCATGATGATTGACGCTTCGGCAAGGAATCGACGGCCCATTTTCGGCGCCCCCGATTCGGACAGGGTTTGTGCGCGTCTCGTGCTGCAATTCTACTTTCGGGACGGCGCGAAGAGGCCGACCATTCACCACTCGCTAAGCCTATGAAGGCGCTGACGCGCCGAGCCGCGAAGAGACAGCATTTACGAAGCGTTCACCATGATGATTGACGCTTCGGCAAGGAATCGACGGCCCATTTTCGACGCTCCCGATTCGGACAGGGTTTGTGCGCCTCTCGTGCCGCAATTCCACTTTCGGGACGGAGCGAGGAGGCCGACGATTCACCACTCGCTAAGCCTATGAAGGCGGTGACGCGCCGAGCCGCGAAGACACAGCGCTTATGAAGCGTTCACCATGATGATTGACGCTTCCGCAAGGAATCGACGGCCCATTTTCGACGCCCCCGATTCGGACGGGGTTTGTCCACGTCTCGTGCCGCAATTCCACTTTCGGGACGGCGCGAAGAGGTCAGCCATTCACGACTCGCTAAGCCTGTGAAGGCGGTGACGAGCCGAGACGCGAAGACACGGCGTTTACGAAGCCTTCACCATGATGATTGACGCTTCGGCAAGAAATCGATCGCCGATTTTCGGCGCTCCCGATTCGGACCGGTATTGTTCTCGTCTCGTGCCGCCGCTCTCACTTCGGGACAGAGGCGAACTCTCGCCATTTCGTCCAGCTTAATCGACACATCCGCCGGCCGGCGCTAGGCCGCATCCGGCTCGTCGAGGCCGACGATGGTCACGGTCTCCTCGCCGAAATGCGCGGTGATCTCGAGCGTGCCGCCCAGCGCTTCGATATAATGGCGCAAATTGCTCAAACGCATATCGGCGCGCTTCTCGAATTTCGCGACGGCGGGTTGACCCACCGCGAGCGCAGAGGCCGTCTCCTCTTGCGAGAAGCCCCGCGCTTTACGAAGCTCTTCGAGCGTCATCGCCTCCCGCAGAGCGGCGGCCTTAGCCGCGACGCGCGCCCGGCGCTCCGGCGAGAAATTCTTCGTGAGCTCGGTGAAAGGCCGATGTCCGGTCATGGGATCAACCCCTCCTTCTTCAGTTCCGCGAGATAGACGTCATAGAGCCGATCGGCGATCGGGATCATGCGGCCATAAAAACGATCGTCGCCGGTCTTGTCTCCCCCGATCAGCAGAATTGCCGCTCTCCTGGGATCGAACGCATAAAATGCGCGCAACGGCCGGCCGCTGCTCTGCACGCGCAATTCGCGCATATGGCCGTGGCGAGTTCCATTGATCGCCGACGAATAAGGGAAGGCCAATCTCGGGCCTTGCTCCATCAACAACAGCACGACGGCCGAAATATCGTCCTGCTGCGTTTCGTCGAGAGCCCGATACCATTCCGCGAATTCGTCCGTATGCTCGACGCACCAGCTCATAATCCATATTATATTCCACAGATGGAATATTTCAAGAGCGAGGCTCTTAAAGCTTTCGCGACGAATCGGCCGCCCATTTCCGCCGCTCCCGATTCGGACGGGCTTTGTCCACCTCTCGTGCCATTCTTCCCACTTCGGGACGACGCTGCGCCGCGGAGGATTCACGTCTCGCTAAGCAAAAGATCGGAGCCGGGGGCGGCGACCGCCTTCGATAGCGGTCAAACTACATTTCTTGTATGATTTCCCGCAACGGCCTTCGATCCTCATAAACGCCGGATCGACGCGCCGCATTCGGACATGGGCGAGGAATTTGAAAAATGGCTCTCGAAGGGTCGGATAAAAGCTACAGAAATCGCATCATCTTCGCGAGCCTCGTCGGCACGACGATCGAATTCTTCGACTTCTACATCTACGCCACCGCCGCCGTATCGGTGTTTCCGCTCTTGTTCTTCCCCGCCGGCGCGGGCAGCGCGGCGCTGCTCGCCTCCATGGCGACATTCGGCGTCGCCTTTGTCGCGCGGCCGATCGGCTCCGTCCTCTTCGGCCATTTCGGCGATCGCGTCGGGCGAAAAGCGACGCTGGTCGGCTCGCTGCTGCTGATGGGCCTCGCCACTTTCGCCATCGGCCTTCTGCCGACCTATCATCAGATCGGCCTGTTCGCGCCCGTCTTGCTCACCATTTTCCGTTTCAGCCAGGGCGTCGGCCTCGGCGGCGAATGGTCGGGCGCGGCCCTGCTCGCCACCGAGACCGCCGACAAGGGCAAACGCGCCTGGGCGGCCATGTGGCCGCAACTCGGCGCGCCATTCGGCTTCATTCTCGCAAATGGATTTTTTCTGACGCTCACCATTCTCTTCGCCTTCGATTCGACGCGCGCAACGCCGGACGAGCATTTCCTCGCCTGGGGCTGGCGGCTGCCCTTTCTGCTCTCCATTCTGCTGGTCACGCTCGGCCTCTATGTGCGCTTGAAGCTGCATGAGACGCCGGTGTTCGCGCGCGCATTGGAGCGCGGCGAGAAATTGAAATCGCCGCTCGCCCATGTGTTCCGCAATAATGCGAAGGAGCTTCTGCTCGGCACGTTCATCATGGTCGCGACCTATGGTCTCTTCTATCTGATGACGACGTGGATTCTGTCCTATGGCATAGGCAAGGTCGCGCTCGGCAATCTCGGCATAGGCTATCGCGATTTTCTCGTTTTGCAGCTCATATCCGTGCTGTTCTTCGCCGGCTTCATCCCCGTCTCGGGGCATCTCGCCGACAGGATCGGCCGCCGCAAGCTATTGCTGATCGTGACGACGGCGATCGTGCTGTTCGGCCTCTCCTTCCGCTTCTTCCTCTCCAAGGATCTCATCGGAACCGGCGAGAGCGCCAATCGCGGGCTCATATTGGTTTTCCTCAGCATAGGCATGTCGCTGATGGGCCTCACCTTCGGGCCTATGTCGGCCATATTGCCGGAGCTTTTCCCCACCAACACGCGCTATACGGGCTCGGGCGTCTCCTATAATCTCGCCTCCATACTCGGCGCGGCGCTGACGCCCTTTGTGGCGACATGGATCGCGCAAAATTACGGAGCGGAATCGGTCGGCCTCTATCTCGCTGTGCTCGGCGCCTCGACGATCGTCGCGCTCCTCTTCACCAAGGAGACGAAGGCGACCGATCTCGACAGCATGATCGACGAGGTGGTGGCTGAGAACATAGAGAAGACATCGCCGTAGAGCGCTTTCCTTCGCTCCGAATGGAAATTGGATGAGCGACAGACGCCCCATCGCCAAGGACACGCGGGAGCGGCAGCGCGCCGCTTCCGACCCCGCGCAATCGGCCTGGGTCGCGGCGCATGCGGGCTCGGGCAAGACGCATGTTCTCTCGCAGCGCGTGGTGCGTCTGCTGCTCGCCGGCGCGCCGCCCTCGCGCATTCTCTGCCTCACCTATACAAAGGCGGCCGCCGCCAATATGGCGGCGCGCATTTTCGATATTCTCGCCGGCTGGGCGCTGCTCGACGATGAAGCGCTGACCGCCGCCATTCTCGCCACTGGCGCGCCGCAACCGTCGCGCGCGGAGCTGGTTTTCGCGCGGCGCCTGTTCGCGCGCACGGTGGAGACGCCCGGCGGGTTGAAGATTCAGACGATCCACGCCTTTTGCGAAAGGATTCTGCATCTCTTTCCCTTCGAGGCCAATGTCGCGGCTTCGTTCCGCGTGCTCGACGATCTCGAGCGCGCCGAACTTTTGGAGCGCGCGCGGCGGCAGACGCTCGCCCGCGCCGTGCTGGACGAAGGCGAATTGCGCGCGGCGCTGGAGACGGTGTCGCGGCTCTGCTCGGGCGGCGGCTTCGATGAGCTGATCGCGGAATTGCTCGGCCATCGCGCGGCGCATCGCAATTTGTCGTCCGGCGATTATGCGGAATTGCTGCGCGAGCGCTTAGGGCTGCGCGAAGGCGAGACGCTCGAGGCGGTGGAGCGCGAGATTGTCGAGGGCGGGATAGCGCCACGCGATTGGCCGGGGATAGCGCAGGCGCTGCGCGGCGGCGGGGCGAATGATGGGAAGCTCGCGACCCAATTGACGATCGCAGCGGGGCTCATAGGCGCTCTTCCACAACACACCGCTTGTGCCGATGAATATCTAGCGGTCTTCTTCAAGAAGGACGGCGAGCCGCGCGGGCTCGGCAAGCAGAAGATGATCTCGGCCGCGCTTCAAAAACAGCAGCCCGCATTGTTGGCGCGGCTCGAGGATGAGCGCGATCGGCTCGTCGCGCTGGTGGAAAAACGCAAGGCGGCGGCGGCGCTGGATCGTTCCATGGCGCTGGCGCGGATCGGCGACGCCATTCTCTCCGCCTATGAGCGGATGAAGAGCAATCGCGGCCTCTTCGATTTCGACGATCTCATCGAGCGCACGCGCCGGCTGTTTCAAAGCTCGAGCCCGTCCTGGGTGCTCTACAAGCTCGATTCGCGCATCGATCATATTCTGGTCGACGAAGCGCAGGATACGAGCGCCGCGCAATGGGACATATTGGCCGCGCTCGCCGATGAGTTCTGCGCCGGCGCCGGCGCCACGCGGCGCATCCGCACCTTCTTCGCCGTGGGCGACGAGAAGCAGTCGATCTTCTCCTTTCAAGGCGCCGCGCCGGAGAAATTCGACGCCATGCGCCGCGATTTCGCGCGCCGCTTTCGCGACGCCGAGCTCGGCTTCGAGACGGTACGGCTGACGCGCTCCTTCCGCTCCTCGCCGCAAGTGCTGGGCGCCGTCGATATCGTCTTCTCCGTCGAGGAAAATCGGCGCGGCCTCGCGGCGGACCGAGAGGAACCCGCGCCATTGCACGAGGCCTGGAAGACCGATGTTCCGGGTCTCGTCGAAATCTGGGAGCCGGAGGCGTCCGCGGGCGCAGAGACGCCCGAGGATTGGCGCCTGCCGCTCGATTATGTGAACGAGGCGGGACCGCCGGCGCGGCTCGCGCGCAAGATCGCGCGCAAGATCAAAGCGCTGCTCGCGCCGCAAAATGGCGAATGCGTCGAGGACAAAGGCGCGATGCGCCCCGTGCGGCCGGGCGATGTGATGATATTGGTGCGCAAGCGCGACGCTTTTTTCGAAGGCGTCATTCGCGCGCTGAAAGCGGAGGCCATTCCCGTCGCCGGCGCCGATCGGCTCGATCTCTCCGGCCATATTGCGGTGATGGATCTCGTCGCGCTCGGCCGCGGCGCGCTGCTGCGCGAGGATGATCTCACCCTCGCGACATTGCTGAAATCGCCGCTCCTCGGCTTTACCGACGATGATCTCATCGCCCTCGCGCCCAAGCGCGAAGGCGCGCTCATCGACGCCCTCGCCGCCTCGCCGGAGCCAGCGCATAGAGAGGCGGCGGCGCGCGTCGAAGCTTGGGCGCGCGAGGCGCGCGCACGCGCGCCATTCGATTTCTACAGCCATATTCTCAGCGCCGGCGGCGGGCGCGAGAAGCTTGTCGGGCGGCTCGGCCAGGAGGCCAATGACGCGATCGACGAATTTCTGCGCCTCGCGCTCTCCTTCGAGCGCGAGCAGGCGCAGGGCCTCGTCGGATTTCTCTCCGGCGTCGAGAGCCTGCAGCTCTCCGTCAAGCGCGACATGGAGGCGGCCGGCGACGCCGTGCGCGTGATGACCGTGCATGCCTCCAAGGGGCTGGAGGCGAAGATCGTCTTTTTGCCGGACACTTGCGGCGGCCCCTCCGGCCGGCACGATCCCAAAATCTTCCGGCTCGGCGAGGAGGATGGCGCGACGCTGGTCTGGTCCAGCAATATGGCCGCCGATCCGCCCGCAGTGGCCAGCGCGCGCGAGGCGCTGCGCGAGGCGGCGCGGGAGGAGCATCGCAGGCTGCTCTATGTGGCGCTGACGCGCGCCGAGGAGCGGCTCTATGTCGGCGGTTTCCATGGGCCGGCGGGACGCGGCGCCGGCTGCTGGTACGACGCGATCCGCAACGCGCTCGAGCCCGCCTGCGACAGCGCGCTGGACCCGCTCGACGAGACGAAGACGATCTTGCGTTTCGGCGACGCCGCCCATGGAGGGGCGACCACCGGCGAGGCGCGCGTAGCCGCGGCGACCATCGTCCCGCTTTACGCGCGCGCGCCGGCGCCGGAGGAGCGCGCGCCGGCCCCGCCCTTGCGGCCGGCCACCGCGCTGGCGGCCGCCGATCCTTTCGCCGGCGAGGAGAATTCCGCCGCGCCGACGCGGAGCGACCGCGAGCGGCTGCTGATCGGACGGCTCACCCATGCGCTGCTGCAACGCCTGCCGGACACGCCGCCGGAGCGACGCACCGAGGCGGCGCTGCGCTTTCTGGAGCTGCGCGCCGCCCCGCTCGACGCTGCGCAGCGCGAGCGGCTCGTTTCCGCCGTGCTCGCGGTCATCGGCCATGCCTCGCTCGCGCCTTTGTTCGGGCCGGGCTCGGCGCCGGAGGTGGAGATCGTCGCCCGGCTCGACAGTCCGCGCGGCGAGATCGCTATTTGCGGCCGCATCGATCGGCTCGCCGAGACGGAAACCGACGTCATCGTCGCCGATTTCAAGACCGGCGCGCCGCGCCATCCGGCGACGCCGGCGCAATTGCGGCAGCTCGCCGTCTATCGCGCCGCTGCGCTGCGGCTCTATCCGCACAAAAATGTGCGCTGCGCGCTGATCTTCACGCAGAGCGCGACGATAGAGGAGCCGGAGCCCGAGGCGCTGGACGCCGCGCTCGAGGAGATTTTGCGGGAGGTCTGAGGCGAGGGAAACGCCGGACGCGCTTTCGCCGCGATCGTCTGCGACTGCTTTCGGCGACGGCGCTTCGTCGAGCGGAACCGGATTGAAAAGCGGGTTCCGCTCGGCCGATTATAGAATCATATTCATTTCGAGGAGGTCGACGCGATGCGGCTCCCGGTTCCGATCGCGATTTGCGCGATCCTGTTTTTCCTGATCGAGACCTCCGCCTCCGGCGGGGTCGCGGAGGGCGAGGCGGCGTTGCAGGCGGGGGACATTCCCCGCGCGATCGGCGAGCTCACTCCGGCCGCCGAAAAGGGGGACGCCGTCGCGCAATTGCGACTGGCTTTCGCCTACGAGGCTCTCGTCGCCCTGAACTTCCGTGACGCGGCCGCATCCGCACGCTATCGGGCCTCGGCTTTCACATGGTCTTCCCGCGCGGCGGAGCAGAATGTCGTGAGCGCGCAACGGCGCGTCGCGCAATTGCTTCGTGCGGGAGGCGGCGCGCCCGTGGATGTGGCGAAGGCCGATGAATGGGATCGCCGGGCCAATGCGATCCTGCGCGAGCGCGCAGAAAATGGCGACGCCGCCGCGCAAGAGGCCTTGGCCAGCGCCTACAGCCTCGGCCAAGGAGTTCTGAAAGACCCGAAAGAAGCCACGAAATGGCGCCGCGCCGCAGGCGGCCAAGGATATGCGGAGGCGATAAACGCTCTCGGCGTCCAATACGGCCGCGGCGATGGCGTCCAAAAAGATCCGGCCCTCGCCTATGCGTTCTTCGTGCTGGCGAGCCGCATCACGCGCGGCAAAGGGGAAGACGACATCGGCTATCGTGAAAATCAGGACGGATTAGCCGCCGGGCTCTCCCGGGAACAAAAAGACAGAGCGCTCGCCATTGCGGATGAGTGGCGCCCCGGCGTCGAACTGCCCGAAAGCTCCGACAAGAATTGAACCCGCCGAGGCGCCTCGGTAAAACTCAGAGAGGAATTGGCGTCATGGAGATCGACCGCGGGGACCGCATCGCCCCGCCGCCTTCGCCGGAAAGAAGCCGCGTCTGGATCGGCGCGATCGTCGCGATTTTGGCCGCGCTCGGGCTCGCTGTCGTCATCGCGCCGGAGTTCGGCGACTTTCTGCGCCGCCAAGCCTATGCGGCGGCGAGCGCCATCGGCGCCCCGACCCCGGCCGATGAATATGCGCCCGTCTACGCCCGGCTGGAGATGGAGCCGCTGCGGGCAGGCCTCGTCGCCTCGCCTAAAATTTCCGAGCCGCTCGCCAAGCTGCTGCGCGAGCCCTGCGACAAGCGCGCGATCGCCGCTCTCGCCGAGGCGCTGATCGTCGAAGGAGAGGAGCGCGTCGCCGCGCGCGGTTATAGCGGCTTCGCCGCAGCCTGCCCGGACAGCGCTGTGGAGAAAGGCCGCGCCGGCGAATTGTTCCTGCGCATCGGCGACGCGGAGGGCGCGCTGAAAATCGCCGATGCGCTGATCTCCGAACAGCCGATCTACCCGGATTTTCATTATCTGCGCGCGCGGGCGCTCTTTGCGGCCAAACGCTATGACGCATCGATCGGCGAATATAAGACGGCGATCGAATTGTTCCACGATCGCGCCAAAGTGCATGAGCGATTATTCGTCGAGCTGGCCAACGCCTATGTCGCCGTGGGTAAGCCTTGCGACGCGGCCTTCACCCTCTTTGCCTGGATCGCGCTCGATCCCACGCGGCGCGGCACGCCGGGAGCGCGCAAGCGCGTCGAGGAATATGGCGCGCTCGGCTGCCGCAATCTGCCGGCCTTCGACGAGCCGAAGAAATTGTGAAAGCTCGGACGGCAGAGATATGAAGGAGATGAAATTTCCCTCGCGCCGAGGAGCGGCAGAACGCCGCGTCTCGAAGCGGGAGGGAAATTTCACGCGCCGCCTTCTGGAACTCCCCCTCGCGCTTCGAGACGGTCGCTTCACGACCTCCTCAGCATGAGGGGCGAGGGTCGCTGTTTACAGCTTGCCGACGACGACCAGGCGCTTGATCTCGCCGCGCTCGAAGGCGCGCAGGAAAGCGGCGTAATTCTTGAACGACACACAGCCATTGGAGTCGCCGCGCGGGCCGAGCATGTAAGTATGCGCGAGCAGGCCGGCGCGGCCGAAGATCGCGCCCTCGCCGCCGATCGGCGTCAGCCTGATCGCGCGCACGCCATGGAACAGGCTCTCGCGGAAGGTGAGATCGTAAGTATGCGGCGGCGTGACGCCGCGCATGCGCACATGGGCGAAGCGCGGATCGTCGAATTTGTCGCCGAGGCCCGAATGCGCCTCGAGACGCGTGCCGTCCGGCAGATAGACCGTATGCGCGCTGATGTCGTAGACGGCGGTCTGATTGTCATAGGCCGTCGTCGGATTGCCGCGCGTCACATTGCGCAGGCCGTCGAAGAGCCCCGTCTCCGGCGCGGCATAGGCCAGCGCCTTGCCGGTCGGCTGCAACGGGCCGAACACTTTCTCGAAGAAGGAGGGGCTGCTCTCCTCTTCCGACGCCGGCGCGGAGGCCGTCTTGCGCGCGCTGCGGATGACGGGCAGATGGACGCGCAGGCCGAATTCGGAGGGACGCGGCGGCGGCAGCGGCGCGCTGTCTTCTTCCTCTTCCGCGACCTGCTGCTCCAGACCCGCATCCTTGCGGGCGGGCGGCGTCGGCGCAGCCACAGGCGCCAGCAGGGATTGCGGCGCCTCGAGCGTAGCGACGACCGTCTTGGGCGCCGCATGGGAGCGCAGATCGCCGACCAGCACGCCGAAGGGAATGGAGAAGGAGGGCGACTCGATCGAGGCCGTCGTCTCGGCCGGCGAGTCTATCGTGAGCGCGGCTGCCGCGGGCGGCTCGGGCTTCTGCTCGGCGCTCCGCATCGCGAGCCCCGCCAGTCCGCCCACGGTGAGGGCGCCGGCGAGAAAAAGAGTCGAGAGCAGAATGCGGCGAGAGACTTCACGGCGAGGCAATGAATTGGAAGAGCATCGTTCACCGGGATTCTTACGCATCCACCCCCACTTTCGGAAGGACTTCCGTTACGCACACTGTCGAAGCGTCTCCATAAGCGAGCCGCTCGACTACGCCACACGCGCCCAGAATGAAGCTTCTTCTCTCCAATCCCGAGCATTGTTCGAGAAACTGAAGTTACAATTTGGCGGTTTTTTGTCCGCGCTACGTAGCTTCAGCGTAAGTATTCGCAAGCTCGACTTCTCGGACCTTTCGGTTCGACCAACGCGAGCTTCGCTGACCATGGAGGTGAATTACGCCGCAATATAGTAAACATTTTCGTAAATCCTTCGCATAATCTCGCCGGCCGAAATGCGGCGCAGGGACGCGTGCGCGGGACGCGCTTTCCCTCTATAGTCGCAGCGTCAAAGGGAGCTTCGCATGAGCGGAGACGTCGCCAATTCACATTTGGACCGCGTGCGCTCGGTGGTCGCGGACGAGACCGCGCCGGCGCGCTCGGCGGTCGCCGCCTCCTGGCGCCGCTGCGTCACGCTGCATAAGCTCGATCCGGCGGCGAGCCTCGCGCCCGCCATTCTCACCGCCACGGAATTTCGCGAGGCGCACGACAGGCTGGAGCCGCTGGCGCGCGTCGCGCAGAGCGTGATGGAGCGGCTTTCCGCCGCAATCGGCGATCTCGGCTGCTGCGTTCTATTGGCCGATGCGCGCGGCGTCCCGCTGGAGCGGCGCGGCGCCCCCGCCGACGCCGAGATTTTCGACAGGCGCGGATTGCTGGCCGGCGCGCAATGGAGCGAGGCGCATCAGGGCACCAACGCCATCGGCGCCTGCATCGTCGAGGAGCGCGCGCTGACGATCCATCGCGACCAGCATTTTCATACGCAGAACACCGGGCTGAGCTGCACGGCCGCGCCGATCTTCGATCATTTGGGACGGCTGGCCGCGGCGCTCGACGTCTCCTCCTGCCGCGAGACCTTGGCCGACGGGCTGACCAATCTATTGTCCGTCGCCGTCGTCGACGCCGCGCGCACGATAGAGGCGCTGAACTTCCGCCGCGCTTTCGCCGACGCGCGCATCCTGCTCTCGCCGCAGGCCGATCGAAACGCCGCCTCGTTGATCGCCGTCGATCGGCACGATCTCGTCATCGGCGCGACGCGCGCGGCGCGGCTCGAGCTCGGCGTCACCGACGCGCGCATAGCGGCGCAGCTGCCGGCCGCCGATCTGCTGAGCGGCGCCGCCGAGACGGAGCTGCAGAGCGGAGAGCTGCAGAGAAATGAGCTGGAAGACGCCGAGCGCGGCGCCATTCGCCGCGCGCTCGCCCGCGCCAATGGCAATGTGACCGCCGCCGCGCGGCTGCTCGGCGTCAGCCGCGCCACTCTGCATCGCAAGCTCGGGCGGCTCGGATTGTCGCAGTGACCGGGGTGAGAGCTATTTCATCTCGAACACGTAACGCACGCAGAGCCTGACGAGCACATAAAAGAAAACAAAAACCGGTAAAAACAGCACCAAGAGCGACACGTCCGCATAAACCGACAGAAGCACCCACGACACGAAATTCAGCGCCGTCGCGCCCATGTAGAATGTGGTGCGGTCGATTTCTATTTTTTTCAAATCACATCTCCCAATATTTTTTGATGCTATTCGGGTCTATTTCGGTGAATGCTTTTGAAAAAAGCTCATTGCTGATTTGACCATTCTGAAATTTATCCAAGATGACGATCTTTAGCTTACGCATTTCCTCGAGCAGCGAAACATACAATGCGGTAGCTGCGGTGACGATCAAGAACAGCGCGACGCCCCCTCCCACAGGAAGCTTGCCGTATCGCGCTTCGATGCCCTCGAATATCGCGCCTTTTCCCGACATGCGGCTCAAGGTCGTCTTGGCCCCGGCTTTGGCCATCTCGGCGCCTCCCTTCGCCTTGAGCGCCTCTTTCATTCCGGCGGCGATGGCCCCGGATCCCGCGCCCACCCCGATGAACTTCAGCGCGGTGACGACGCGCTGCATGCTCTGATATGAACGAATAAGCTCTTCGGGCGATCGCGCCATTTCCGCGTACCAGGAGCGAAACTCTTGAATCTCGATCACACGGGCTGATATGAGCGCGAAAAATTGTGACGACTTCGGCTCCGACGACGAAAAATGCGCATGGGCGCTCTGTAAAATCTGATTGCCAAAGCGGCGCCGCTCGAAATGATCCGCGATGACCGGCATCGAATAAAGGCATGTCGTGACCGACAATGCGCCGGGAAGATTGTCCTCCGTAAGACGGAAGTCGATCGAAAACAAATTGCACAGATTCCGCAATCTCGCAGTTTCGCCTGGGTTCAAAGGCATGATCGCCTCCCCTCGAAAATCGACGTTGAAAATCTCGTCCCGCATCTTCCCGGATCATTCGCGGTCCCGCCGAAGACGCGTCCGCCAGCCTCGCCGAGAGGAGAACAGCTAATCAAAACAATGTGAACTTTTGAGGCGCGGCGGTATGACTCCGATACGGGCTTTCCCTGTCGCCTCGCGCGTGGAATTCGCGCCAGAGCCGTCGCTGTGACGTCTTCGCCAGCCCCGACTGTCGCAAATCTGCGACACCTCGAGGCCGTTCATGCGTTCCCCCTCTGGCGCCGTCGACCGCGCGGGCGGATGATCTCCCCCGACGCCGCAAAGGCGCAGAGACACAAAGGGGAAACGTCATGACGAGGCCCGAATTCCTCCGCTCCACGACACCGAAGTTCGAGGCGCGCTACGAGAATTTCATCGGCGGCCGCTGGGTGGCGCCGCGCGCCGGCCGCTATTTCGAGAATGTGACTCCGGTCAATGGACAGATTCTCTGCGAGGTCCCGCGTTCCGACGCGACCGACATAGAGCTCGCGCTCGACGCCGCCCATGCCGCCAAGGACGCGTGGGGCCGCGCCAGCGTCGGCGAACGCGCGCGCGTTCTCCACGCCGTCGCCGATCGCATGGAACAAAATCTCGCGGCGCTGGCGGAGGCCGAGAGCTGGGACAATGGCAAGCCGATCCGCGAGACGACGGCCGCCGACATTCCGCTCGCCATCGATCATTTTCGCTACTTCGCCTCGGCGATCCGCGCGCAGGAAGGCGGCGTATCGGAAATCGACCACGACACGGTCGCCTATCATTTCCACGAGCCGCTCGGCGTTGTCGGCCAGATCATTCCTTGGAATTTTCCCTTGCTGATGGCGGCGTGGAAGCTCGCTCCCGCTATCGCGGCGGGCAATTGCGTGGTGCTGAAACCGGCCGAGCAGACGCCCGCCTCCATACTCGTATGGGCGAAGATCGTCGGCGATCTTCTGCCGGCTGGCGTCATCAATATCGTCAATGGATTCGGCCTCGAGGCGGGCAAGCCGCTCGCCTCCTCGCCGCGCATCGCCAAGATCGCCTTCACCGGCGAGACCAGCACGGGACGGCTGATCGGCGAATATGCCGCGCGCAATCTCATCCCCACGACATTGGAGCTCGGCGGCAAATCGCCGAACATCTTCTTCGCCGATGTGGCGGCGGAAGACGACGCATTCCTCGACAAGGCGCTGGAAGGCTTCGCCATGTTCGCGCTCAATCAGGGCGAGGTCTGCACCTGCCCGAGTCGCGCTCTGGTGCATCGAAGCATCTATGACAAATTCATCGAGAAAGCGGTGAAGCGCGTCGGCGCCATCGTGCAAGGCGACCCGCTCGACGCGCGGACGATGATCGGCGCGCAGGCCTCCAAGGAGCAGATGGAGAAGATCCTCGGCTATATCGACATCGGCCAGAAGGAAGGCGCGGACATATTGATCGGCGGCGGACGCGCCGAGCTCGGCGGCGATCTTTCCGGCGGCTATTATGTGAAGCCCACAGTGCTCGCCGGCAATAATAAGATGCGCGTGTTCCAGGAGGAGATCTTCGGACCCGTCGTGTCGGTGACGGTGTTCGACACGGATGAAGAGGCGGTGGCGATCGCCAATGACACGATCTTCGGCCTCGGCGCCGGCGTGTGGACCCGCGACATCAACCGCGCCTATCGCGTCGGCCGCGCCGTGCAGGCGGGACGCGTGTGGACCAATTGCTATCACGCCTATCCGGCGCATGCGGCCTTCGGCGGCTACAAGCAGTCCGGCATCGGCCGCGAGAATCATCGCATGATGCTCGATCACTACCAGCAGACGAAGAACCTGCTGGTCAGCTATAGCCCGGACAAGCTCGGCTTCTTCTGAGCGTCCGGCCGGGGCGGCCGTTTCCCTCCCTGCGGTCGCCCCGCTCCCTTCAAATTATTGCTCTAGCGCCACGAGACTGAACGAGCTCGATGACCCATTACGTCGCCATTGCCGAAGAGGAAGAGGGAAAGGCGGTCGGCGTCTGGTGTCCCGATCTGCCCGGCTGCGTCTCCGCGGGCGATAGTCTCGACGAGGCGATGGCCAACGCCGCCGAGGCGCTGACGCTCTGGGTGGACGTCGCGCTCGAGCACGGCCAGCCGATCCCTGCGCCGCGCAGCCTCGTCGATTTGAAGCGCGATCCCGCAATCTCACCGGAACTGTCGCAGTTCATGGTGGCGCTGATCCCTCTGCGGCCGCAGCTCGACGCTGCGCAATAACTCCCCTCGACGACCCTCCCCTTGCGACAGCCCGCCCCGGAGCTGGGTCTTGACCGCGTCACCGGCGCGACTTAACAGCCTGACCTCGGGGAAAGTTCGGATCGAGCGCATTGGGCTGGCCGGCCCGCTCCGTCCGCCGTTGCGAGGACGGAAATGCGACGCTGGCTCCTGCTCGTCTTGCTGATCCCCCTCGCGCTCGGCCTCTGGCGCCTGCGCGGCGACGGCTATGGCTCCGGCGCCTTCCTCGGCTATGTCGAGGGCGAGCTTCTCTATATCGGCCCGGTGGAAGGCGAGCGTCTCGCCCGGCTCGACGTCGAGGCCGGCAGAGCGGTGACGGAGGGCGAGCCGCTCTTCTCCATGGCTACCCCCGTGCTCGATCGCCAGCGCGCCGAAGCCGCCGCGCGGCTGGCGCAAATGCAGGCGCAGCTCGAAAATCTGCGCGCCTCCATGAATCGTCCGCAGCAGATCGCCGTGCTGCAGGCCGCCGTCGAGCGCGCCCGCGCCTCGCTCGCTCTGTCGGCCGCCGAATATGAGCGCAAGCGCATTCTCACTTCGCATGGCAATGCGCCAAAATCGGCGCTCGATCAGGCGGTGATGGCGCGGGATCGCGACAAGGCTGCGCTCGCCGAGGCGGAGCGCCAGATCGAGGTCGCGCGCCTGCCGAGCCGCAATCAGGAGATCGAGGCCGCGCAATCGGCGATCGTCATGGCGCGCGCGCAGATCGAGCAGCTCGACACGCGCATCGCGCGACAAAAGGTCGTCGCGCCGGCGGCGGGCGTGGTGCAGGATATTTTCTTCCGCGCCGGCGAGATGGTCGTCGCCGGCCAGCCGGCGCTCTCCCTGCTGCCGCCGGAGAATCGCAAAGTGCGCTTCTATGTCCCGCAGGCGCGGCTCGTCGAGGCGCGGCTCGGCGCGCGCGTCGCCGTCGAATGCGACGGCTGCGAGAAGGGTCTTTCGGGCCGCATCAGCTTCATCGCGCAACGCGAGGAATATACGCCGCCCGTCATCTTCAGCGATCAGGAGCGCGCCAAGCTCGTCTTCAAAGTGGAGGCGCGGCTCGAGGAGAAAGCGCTGCGGCTGCCGCTGGGCCTGCCGGTCCAGGTGCGCCTCTCCGCCGAGAGCGCGGCGCCGTGAGCGCCGCCGGCGTCGCCATAGAGGCCGAAGGACTCACCAAATCCTTCGGCGGCCGCAAGGTGGTCGACAATCTCACAATGCGCGTCGAGCGCGGCCGCATTCACGGCTTTCTCGGCCCCAATGGCAGCGGCAAGACGACGACGATCCGCATGCTCTGCGGATTGCTGACGCCCGATTCCGGTCGCGGCTCCTGTCTCGGCTACGACATTCGCACGCAGCAGAACGAGATCAAGCGCCAGGTCGGCTATATGACGCAGCGCTTCTCTCTCTATGGCGATCTGTCGATCCGCGAAAATCTCGAATTCGTCGCGCGCATCTATGGCCTTCCGCGGCCCGTCGAAGCGGCTCGCGAGGCGATCATTCGCTTAGGGTTGGACAAGCGCGCCGAGCAGCTCGCTGGTGAGCTCTCCGGCGGCTGGAAGCAGCGGCTGGCGCTCGCCGCCTGCATATTGCCCGGTCCGGCGCTGCTGCTGCTCGACGAGCCGACGGCGGGAGTCGATCCAAAAGCGCGCCGCGATTTCTGGGACGAGATTCATTCGCTCGCCGCCGGCGGGCTCACTGTGCTGGTCTCCACCCATTACATGGACGAGGCGGAGCGCTGCCACGAGATCGCCTATATCGCCGATGGACGTCTGTTGGCGCAAGGGACGATCGCCGAGATCGTCGCCCGCTCCGGCCTCTCCACTTACGTCGTGACCGGCCCCGATCTCGGCGCGCTCGCGGCGCGGCTGAAGGCGACGAAGGGCGTCGATATGGTCGCACCCTTCGGCATGGCGCTGCATGTCGCCGGCCGCGACGCAGCGCGCCTCGCCGCGATCGTGCGCGAGTTCGGCAAAGACGCGCCGCAGCAATGGACGCGCGGCGAGCCCTCGCTCGAGGATGTGTTCATCGATCTCATGACGCATATAGAGGCGCGACGATGATATGGACGCCGCAGGCGCGCGCCTCGCTCGGGCGTCTCTATGCGATGTTCGTGAAGGAGCTGATCCAGCTGCGCCGCGATCGCGTGACGCTGGCGATGATCGTCGGCATTCCGCTCATTCAGCTCTTGCTGTTCGGCTACGCCATCAACGCCGATCCCAAGCATCTCGCCACGGCGCTGCTGGTGCAGGACGACGGGCCGCTGGCGCGCTCCTTCATCGCCGCGCTGCGGGCGACCGATTATTTCGACATCATCGCCGCCGCCACGGATGAAACGGACGCGGAGAAGCTGATCCTCTCCAATCGCGTGCAATTCGTCATCGAGATTCCGCCCGACTTCGGCCGGCGCGTGATCCGCGGCGAGAAGCCGCCGCTGCTGCTCGTCGCCGACGCCACCGATCCGACCGCGACCGGCGGCGCAGTCTCCGCCGTCACGGCGGCGGCCGCGAGCGCGCTCGACCGCGAGCTGACGGGTCCGCTGGCGCGGCTCGCGCAAGGGCCGGCGCCCTTCGAGGTGCAGGTGCATCGGCGCTATAACGCGGCAGGCGAGACGCGGCGCAATATCGTCCCCGGCCTCGTCGGCACGATTCTCACAATGACCATGCTGATCTACACCGCGCTCTCGGTGACGCGCGAGATCGAGCGCGGCACGATGGAGTCGCTGCTCGCCATGCCGGTGCGGCCGACCGAGATCATGCTGGGCAAGATCGCGCCTTATGTCGTCGTCGGCGGCGTGCAGATGGGCATCATCCTCATCGTCGCGACAATGCTGTTCGGCGTGCCGATCGTCGGCTCGCTGTTCGTGCTCGGCCCGCTGACGCTCTTGTTCATCACCGCCAATCTCTCGGTCGGCTACACATTCTCGACGATCGCCATCAATCAATTGCAGGCGATCCAGATGACCTTCTTCTTCTTTCTGCCCAATATGCTGCTCTCGGGCTTCTTCTTCCCCTTCCGCGGCATGCCGCAATGGGCGCAATATGTCGGCGAGGCGCTGCCGCTCACCCATTATCTGCGCATCGTTCGCTCCATCATGCTGAAAGGCTCGAGCTTCAGCGATTTGACCAGCGACACTCTGGCGCTCGGCGTCTTCACCCTGGTGGCGATGAGCGTCGCGGTGATGCGTTTCCGCCAGACTTTGGACTGACGGGAACGCGCTTGACCCGGCCATGCGCTCGCGCCAGGATGACAGGGCAGAGGGCTTCACGCCGCATCGGCGCGAAAGGGCGATCATGAACGCTTTTAGTCGCAACATGCTGCTGGCGTTGGGCGTCGCCGGCTTCGGCTATTTTCTGTGGTCGATCTTCGTGGCCAGCCGCTATCAGGCCCTTTGCGAAATCTCCTATTGGTCTGCGACCGAGGCGCAATTGCGCGCCTGCGACGAGATGCGCTCCTCCCTGCCGAGAAATTGACGAGGCCGCGCCGCGCGCGCATTGCGGAAAATAGAATGAACGCCAGACTCTACGCTTTTGTGGCCCTAGCGCTGCTGCTCGCGCCGCATGCCCACGCCTCGGAAATTCATCTCGATTGCGGACGCACCAATCGAACGGTCGCGATCGACGTCGACACCGGCCGGCGCTTCGTGCAGCTCATTTGGGAGGACGGCGTCGCCGAGGAATATCGCGATGGCGATTCCTATGTCTCCGGCGCGAGCGGCTCCAGCGAGACGCAAAAGGTCACTTATGCGGTCAGCGTGGATAAGGATGCGGTGAGCTTCGGACAGGACCGCGTCTGCGTCGCCGCGACCGGCAAATGCCGAGATCAGCATATTCGCAACCTGCTCGACATGACCGCGGGCACGTTGAAATATGACGATGGCGGCGTCATCGCCGTGATGAAATGCGCGCCTGCGCCGCCGGGCCGCAAATTCTAGAGCGCGTTCCGATCGAACGGTATCGTTCGATCGATCAGAATTCGCTCCAAAAGAGAGATACCTAGAGCATTATCCGATCCGATCGGATCGGATAATGCTCTAGAGACGTCGCCCCATAGAAACGCATCGCTCCGCTCCACCTTGCGCCGGGGCGGCGCGGTCGCCTAAGAGAGCGCATCCGATGCGCGGCTCTCGCGCGCGGCGTTCAATCGAAAAGAGGTTCGCGTGGCCGACGACGAAGACTATGTCTATGACGAAGCGAGCGGCGAATGGGTTCCGGCGTCGCAGCTCGCCGCGGCGGCGGCGCAGGCGAAAGTCGTGAAGGATTCGGCCGGCAATGCGCTCGCCGACGGCGACTCCGTCACCCTCATCAAGGATCTGAAGGTGAAGGGCGCCAATCAGACGTTGAAGCAGGGCACGGTGATCAAATCGATCCGCCTCACCGACGATCCGGAGGAGATCGACTGCCGGCACGACACCATCAAAGGATTGGTGCTGCGGACGGAATTCGTGAAGAAACGCTGAGCCGGTCTTCCGGCTCGCTCGTCAATGCGCCTCCTCGTCGTGGTTTTTTCCATGGCCGCCGGCGAGGCGCTCCGACAGAGCGAAGGCCAGCGTCGAGACGACGAAGACCATATGAATGCCGAGATAGAAATACAGATCCCGGTCATTCATATGCGGCACGTCCATGAAGGCTTCGAGCAATTTGATCGCCGAAATGGCGACGATGGTCGAGAGCAGCTTCAGCTTCAGCTCGGAGAAATCGATCGAGCCCATCCAGTCCGGCCAGCCGGGCTGGCTGTCCGTGTCGACCCTGGAGACGAAATTCTCATAGACCGACAGCATGACCGTCACCACCAGAGCGCCGGTCAGAGTCATGTCGATGAGGTCCAGCACCAGCAGGGTCATGTCGGATTCGGCGGCGGTGAGGAGATGCGCCGTCGCCTCGTAGAGATGGACGCCCGCTTTATAGAGCAGCTCCAAGAGCCCAACCGCCAGCATGACGAAGAAGGGCGCGAGCAGCCAGCGCGACATGAACAGGAAGGATTCGAAAAAGCGCTTCATCTTCGACTCGTTCTCGTGGGGAGGCGACGGAGCCGTACACGAATTCGCCGCGCCGGCCAAGCTCAGGGGACCGGCGCGCGCGCCGATCGCCCCTATGCCCGCGGAATCGCCTTGACCCCTGCGGTCGTCTCCCGTAACGTCTACTCCGTTATTTCACCTGGAGCGGGCCGTGAAGGGCATTCTTCTCGTAGGCAGGGCGCTGGAGACGGAGCGGGTCTGAACCCGAGCTTCCGCCGCTGGCGCTTATCCGAGGCCCTCCAGGGGGCCTTTTTTATTGCCTATGGGGGCGCGCCCGCGCAGTCCTATGTCTCGAGGGTCGAGAAAAGCGGAGCTGGAGAGAATGGCGAAGCAGATGACCGGAGCGGAAATGGTGGTCGAGGCCCTGAAGGATCAGGGCGTCGAAGTGCTTTTCGGCTATCCCGGCGGCGCCGTCCTTCCGATCTATGACGTGCTCTTCCATCAAGAGAAGGTGCGGCACATTCTCGTGCGTCACGAGCAGGGCGCGGCCCATGCGGCGGAGGGCTACGCCCGCTCCTCCGGCAAGCCGGGCGTGCTGCTCGTCACCTCCGGCCCCGGCGCCACCAACACCATCACCGGCCTCACCGATGCGCTGATGGACTCCATTCCGCTGGTCTGCATCACCGGCCAGGTGCCGACGCATCTCATCGGCTCCGACGCCTTTCAGGAATGCGACACGGTCGGCATCACGCGCCACTGCACCAAGCATAATTATCTGGTGAAGAATATCGCCGATCTGCCGCGCATCCTGCACGAGGCGTTTTACGTCGCCTCCAGCGGGCGGCCCGGGCCGGTGGTCATCGACATTCCGAAGGATGTGCAATTCGCGTCCGGGACCTATACAGGCCCGCGCAATGTGCATCACAAGACCTATAAGCCCAAGCTCGACGCCGACACGGACGCCATTCGCCTCGCGGTGAAGATGATGGCCGCCGCCAAGCGCCCCATCTTGTACACGGGCGGCGGCGTCATCAATTCCGGCCCGGCGGCCTCGACGCTGCTGCGCGAATTGGTGTCGCTGACCGGCTTCCCGATCACCTCCACGCTGATGGGCCTCGGCGCCTATCCGGGCTCCGGGCCGAACTGGCTCGGAATGCTCGGCATGCACGGCACTTTCGAGGCCAATAACGCCATGCACGACTGCGATCTGATGATCGCCGTCGGCTCGCGTTTCGACGATCGCATCACCGGAAGGCTCGACGCTTTCTCGCCCGGCTCGAAGAAGATCCACATCGATATCGATCGTTCCTCGATCAATAAGAATGTGAAGGTCGATCTGCCCATCGTCGGCGATTGCGGCCATGTGCTGGAGAGCATGGTGCGCATCTGGCGCGCCGAGGCGATGCACGCCGAGAAGCAGCCGCTCGACGCCTGGTGGAAGAAGATCGACGAATGGCGCGACCGCAAGTCGCTGGCCTTCCGCAATTCGGACAAGGTCATCAAGCCGCAATACGCCGTGCAGCGTCTCTATGCGCTGACCAAGGATCGCGATCCTTACGTCACCACCGAGGTCGGCCAGCATCAGATGTGGGCCGCGCAGCATTATCATTTCGACGAGCCCAATCGCTGGATGACCTCCGGCGGGCTCGGCACCATGGGCTATGGCCTGCCGGCGGCGATCGGCGCGCAGCTCGCGCATCCCAAATCGCTGGTCGTCGACATCGCCGGCGAGGCGTCCATTCTGATGAACATTCAGGAAATGTCGACGGCGATCCAATATCGCCTGCCGGTCAAGGTGTTCATCCTCAACAATGAATATATGGGCATGGTGCGCCAGTGGCAGGAGCTGCTGCACGGCGGGCGCTACTCGCATTCCTATTCGGAGGCGCTGCCCGATTTCGTGAAGCTCGCCGAGGCCTTCGGCGCCAAGGGCATTCGCTGCTCCGACCCCGCCGATCTCGATCGCGCTATTCAGGAAATGATCGACTATGACGGGCCGGTGATTTTCGACTGCCTCGTCGAGAAGGGCGAGAATTGCTTCCCGATGATCCCCTCGGGCAAGGCGCATAACGACATGCTGCTCGCCGATCTCTCCGACGACGCCGGAATCGAGCTCGGCTCGATCATCGACGAAAAGGGCAAGATGCTGGTGTGAGACGAGCGCGAATAGCGAGATAGCGAGTAGCGAATAGAGCTGCTCCTGCGTCGACTATTCGCTACTCGCTACTCGCTATTCGCTGGAAACGGACACATGAACGCTCCCCTCTCCCCGCCCTCGCCCTATTCCTCGCCGACGTCGCGCTCCAATGTGGAGACGCATACGCTCGCCGTGCTGGTCGACAATGAGCCGGGCGTGCTGGCGCGCGTCGTCGGCCTGTTCTCGGGCCGCGGCTATAATATCGAGAGCCTGACGGTGGCGGAGGTCGCCCATGGCGAGCATCTCTCGCGCATCACCGTCGTCACCTCCGGCACGCCGGAGACGATCGAGCAGATTCAGCATCAGCTCGAGCGGCTGGTGCCGGTTCATAAAGTCACCGATCTCACCGTCTCCGCCCGCTCGCTCGAGCGCGAGCTGGCCATGGTGAAGGTGCGCGGCAAGGGCGAGGAGCGCAACGCCGCGCTGCAGCTGGCCGAGGCCTTCCGCGCCCGCGTCGTCGACGCCACGACCGAGAGCTTCATCTTCGAGCTGACCGGAAAGCCCAATAAGATCGACGAATTCGTCGATCTGATGCGCCCGATCGGCCTCGTCGAGGTCTCGCGCACCGGCGTGGCGGCGATCTCCCGCGGACCGGACCCGATCTGACCGCGCAAATCCTTAATTTTTGACCTTCGCGCGCTGGACGCGTAGAAAGGTCTGCGAAATGCGCTCTCGTCCTGCGGTTCTTCCCGAGACGAGAGAAAAGCCACGTAAAATCAATCAGGAAACCGACTCCACCGGCGCGACCGGCGGTTGCGGAGCTCTTGAAGACTAGCGACGGCCGACTGTCGTCCTGCGGGGGAAAGCGAGAATATGCGCGTCTATTATGATCGGGATGCCGACATCAATCTGATCAAGGGCAAGAAGGTCGCTGTGGTCGGCTATGGCAGCCAGGGCCACGCCCATGTCCTGAACCTCAAGGATTCCGGCGTCACCGAGGTCGCGGTCGCGCTGCGCAAGGGCTCCGCCTCCGCCAAAAAGGCCGAGGGCGCCGGCGTCAAGGTGCTGGAGGTGGCCGAGGCCGCCAAATGGGCCGATGTCGTCATGATGCTGACGCCGGACGAGCTGCAGGGCGAGATCTACGCCGCCGAGCTCGAGCCGAATCTGAAGCCCGGCGCGGCGCTGTTCTTCGCCCATGGCCTCAACATTCACTTCAACCTCATCGAGCCGCGCAAGGATCTCGACGTCATCATGGTCGCGCCCAAGGGTCCCGGCCATACGGTGCGCGGCGAATATCTGAAGGGCGGCGGCGTGCCCTGCCTCATCGCCGTGCATCAGAACGCCTCCGGCAATGCGCTCGAGCTCGGCCTCTCCTACGCCTCGGCGATCGGCGGCGGCCGGGCGGGCGTCATCGAGACCAGCTTCCGCGAGGAATGCGAGACCGATCTCTTTGGCGAGCAGGTGGTGCTCTGCGGCGGTCTCGTCGAGCTGATCCGCAATGGCTTCGAGACTTTGGTCGAGGCCGGCTATGCGCCGGAAATGGCCTATTTCGAGTGCCTTCACGAGGTGAAGCTGATCGTCGACCTCATCTATGAGGGCGGCATCGCCAATATGAATTATTCGGTCTCCAACACTGCCGAATATGGCGAATATGTCACCGGCCCGCGCATCGTCACCAAGGACACCAAGGCCGAGATGAAGCGCGTGCTCGAGGATATTCAGTCCGGCAAGTTCACCCGCGACTGGATGCTCGAGAACAAGGTGAGCCAGACATCCTTCAAGGCGACCCGCGCCCGCAACGCCGCCCATCCGATCGAGGAGGTCGGCGGACGCCTGCGCGCGATGATGCCCTGGATCGGCAAGAACCGGCTGGTCGACAAGGACCGCAATTAGAGCGCCTCCGATCGGGCGCGCGATCCGATCCGATTGGATCGTGCTCTCGTGGAGCGTGCGAAGGAGAGCGCCATAGGGAAGTTCAGCTCGGATCGAACGCAACGTCGAGAGAGGAGCGGCCGGGGCGCCGCCCTTGCGACGGAGAGGCGCGATGCAGCCGAAAATCGACGCGCCTGACGAAGAGGAACGTCGCAAATTGAGACGCAATGTCTTCGAGATCACGCGCCTGCGCATGTCGGGGCAGATCGAGGAGATGTTGCGCTATTTTGCGCCGGACGTGATCGTTCGCTATCACGCCACCAAAGAGGGCTTGTTTCTGCCCGGCGTCCTTCACGGCCGCGAGGCGTTTCGCGAGAATATTCGTCTCACCGACGTCGACTACGAGCCCCTCGGCAGCGAGGTGCTGGACATTTTGGTGGACGGCTCCATGACGGTGGTGCGGTGGCGCAACTCCTGGCGCCATCGCAATTCCGGGCGCACCGCGACCATGGACATGGCGCATTTCCTGTCTTGGCGAAACGGCATGGTCATCGAAGTGTTCGAGTATCTCGATTATCACGGCTGGAATCCCTTCAGCGACGAAGCGCTCATCGAAAGGGACTAGCGCCGCCCCTGAGAAGAAAGCGCGAATCGAGGCGCGTATGACCGATATCGAAGAGCTTTTCACCCATCGCCCGCCGGGGCTGGAGCGCGACGAAATCCGTCGCCGCCTCGATTTGCTCGCCTCGCAGCCGGCCGAGAACGGCGATTTCAGCGTGATCCACGAGCTGTTCTCGCCGGATGTCGTCTGCGAGTTCGTCGGCGACAAGACGCGCATCCCCTATGCCGGGCGCCATACGGGCATCGACGCGCTGCTCAATATATTGCGCGCCATCAACGTCGACTTCTGCCAGTCGGAGCCGATGATCGACGATGTCGTCATCGACGGCGGCCGCGTCGCGCTCCGGCGCAGCGTGCGCTGGCGCCATCGCGGCACCGGCCTCGAGGGCCGCGTCGACCTCGCCGATTTCGTACGTTTCGAGCACGGGCTCATCGTCGAATTGATCGAGTTCCGCGATTCGATCAGCATTCTCAACATTCAGGGCGAGCCCTCCTGGCCCTGACCCTGCCGTCCAGATCCTGAGCCGCCCCTTCTGGCCCTAGCCGAGGCTCCGCCCTTCCCATGCGATTGCGCTTTTTCACGCTCGACGTCTTCACGACGCATCGTTTCGCCGGCAATCCGCTCGCCGTCGTGCTCGGCGCGGACGGGCTCGACGCTGCGACGATGCAGTCCATCGCCCGCGAGCTCAATCTGAGTGAGACCGTCTTCGTGCTGGAGCCGCGCGATTCCATCAATACGGCGCGGCTGCGCATCTTCACGCCGCTGCGCGAATTGCCCTTCGCCGGCCATCCGACGATCGGCGCGGCGATCCTGCTCGCCACGCAGCGCGCGCCGGAGATGCTGAACCGCAACGGAATCGTCATCGCGCTCGAGGAGGAGATCGGGCTCGTCCGCTGCGATGTGGTGAGGGACGCCTCCCGCGCCATTCTCGCGCGCGTCGTCGCGCCGCGCCTGCCCCTCCCCGGAGCGCCGGCGCCGGAGGCCGAACCTCTGGCCCGCGCGCTCGGCCTCTCGGCCGCGGACATAGGCTTCGCCCGCCACATCCCCTCGCGCTTCTCCGCCGGGGTGGAGTTCGTCTTCGTTCCGCTCTCCTCCCGCGCGGCGCTGGATCGCGCGCGGCCGGACCCGGCGCTCTTTCCGGCCGTCATGGGCGAGGCGGTCGGCGCCTATCTCTACACGAGCGAGACAGTGGAGCCTGCGAGCGCGGTCTGCGCGCGAATGTTCGCCAATGGCGTCGGCATAGGCGAGGACCCGGCCACCGGCTCGGCCGCCGCGGCCTTTGCCGGCGTCGCTCACGCCTTCGAGGCGCCGGAGGATGGCGAGCACGAATTCGTCATCGAGCAGGGCTACGCCATGGGCCGCCCTTCCCGCATCATCCTCGGCTCGCGGATCGAGGCGGGCCGTCTCGTCGCGGTCACAGTGGCGGGACATGCGGTGGAAATGCAACGCGGAGAATTGGAGTTATGAGCGGCGAGATCGAGATCGCCAGCGCCGCCGCCCTGCATTGCGTGCTCGAGCCTCATGATTGGGCCTTCGATCGGCTGCGCGGCGCGGAGATCGACGCCCATTGGGCCACGCGCCGCGCCGCTGTCCCCTCGCTCTATGATGGGCCTGTGCTGCTCGCCCATGGAGTCTCGCGCGGGGAGAACGGGACGCTCGGCGTCAGATTCTTCACGACGCGCTTCTCGCGCTTCCTCGCCTGGCGGGACTTCGGCTTTCCGGGCGGCGGCGTCCATAATTGCTTCTCCATGCCGGCGCTGCGCTCGTCGGACGGCGCCTTTCTGCTCGGCGAGATGGGGGCGGATCATTCCGCCGCCGGGGCGATCTATTTCCCCGCCGGCACGCCGGACCCGAGCGATCTGCGCGACGGGATCGTCGATCTCGAGGCCAATCTGCTGCGCGAGCTGGAGGAGGAGACCGGCATTGCGGCGCAAGAGGTGCGGCTTTCGCCCGGCTGGACCATCGTCTTCGCCGGGCCGCGCGTCGCCTGCATGCGAATCGCGCAATCGCCGCTCTCCGCCGCCGCGCTGGAAGAGCGCGTGACCGCCTTTATCGCCGCGCAAAACAAGCCGGAGCTGGCCGGCGTGCGCATGGCTGCGCGGCGCGCCGACCTCGCCGAGCCGCGAATGCTTCACTTCATCCGCCGGTTTCTCGAGCCGCTGCTGCCCACATGAGCAAATGGGGGCTGAATTTCCTTGCGGCGCGGTGTAGATTGTACGTCATGAGCAAAGTGCAAGCGATCGGCGGCCATGTGGCGCGGCCGGGCGGACAGACTCCGCCCGAGGACTGCGCGCGCGCCATTCGCGGCGCTCTGCTCGGCCGCTCGCTCGTGCTCGTCGGCATGATGGGCTCCGGCAAGACCTCCATCGGCCAGCGCCTGGCCCAGCGCCTCGGCCTGCCCTTCAAGGACGCCGACGCCGAGATCGTCGCCGCCGCGGCCGGCATGTCGATCCCCGATATTTTCGCCAAATATGGCGAAGCGCATTTCCGCGATTGCGAGCGCCGCGTCATCGCCCGCCTGCTGGCCGGCGAGCCCTGCGTGCTGGCGACCGGCGGCGGCGCCTTCATGGACGAGACCACCCGCCTGCGGGTGAAGGAGCGCGGCGTCTCGTTGTGGTTCGACGCCGCCCATGACGTGCTGCTGCGCCGCGTGCGCCGCAAGGGCGACCGGCCGCTGCTGCAGACGAGCGATCCCGCCGCCGTGCTGCGCCGGCTGATGGACGAGCGCTATCCGGTCTACCGCCAGGCCGACATCGCCGTGCTCTCCCGCGATGTGGCGCATGAGGTGATGGTCGAGGAGACCATCGCCGCGCTGCTGGCCTTTGCGCATGGCGCGCCGGAGAGCGCGACCACACGAGGATTCGACAGATTCATGACGTCACGCACGCCGCCCGCCCCCGTCGAGCCGCAGACTGTCGAAGTGGGGCTCGGCGACCGCGCCTATGACATCATCATCGGCGCCGGGCTGCTCGAGCAGGCGGGCGAGCATCTCGCGCGCATCGCGCCGGGCGCCGCCTGCGCCGTCGTCACCGACGCCAATGTCGCGCGGCTGCAGCTCCCCGTGCTGCGCCACAGCCTGGAGAAAGCCGGTATACGCACCGCCTCGATCATCGTCGAGCCGGGCGAAGCCTCCAAATCCTTCCCCGTCTTCCAGCGCGTCTGCGAGGAGATTTTGGAGGCCCGCATCGAGCGCGGCGATGTGGTGCTGGCGCTCGGCGGCGGCGTGGTCGGCGATCTCGCCGGCTTCGCGGCGGCGAGCGTGCGGCGCGGCTCGCGCTTCGTGCAAGTGCCGACGACTCTGCTGGCGCAGGTCGACTCTTCCGTCGGCGGCAAGACCGGCATCAACACGCCGCAGGGCAAGAATCTCGTCGGCGCCTTCTATCAGCCCTCGCTAGTGCTGGCCGATGTCGACGCTCTGGCGACGCTGCCGCTGCGCGAGTTCCGCGCCGGCTACGCCGAGGTCGTCAAATACGGCCTCATCGACGACGCCTTCTTCTTCGAATGGCTGGAGAACAACGCCTCCGCCGTCTTCGCCGACCGCGCCGCGCGCGTCGAGGCGATTTCGGTGAGCTGCCGCTCCAAGGCCAAGATCGTCGCTCGCGACGAGACCGAGCAGGGCGATCGCGCTCTGCTCAATCTCGGCCATACTTTCGGCCATGCGCTGGAGCGGCTCGTGCGTTACGACGGCGAGCGCCTCGTCCATGGCGAAGGCGTCGCCATCGGCCTCGTCTGCGCCTTCCGCTTCTCGGCGCGGCTCGGCCTGTGCAGCCTGCAGGACGCCGAGCGGGTCGGCCGCCATCTCACCCGCGTCGGCCTGCCGACTCGCATTCGCGACATTTCCGGCTGGCGCGACGACGCCGACGCCATGCTCGACGCCATGTTCCAGGACAAGAAAGTCGAGAAAGGCGCGCTCACCTTCATTCTGGCGCGCGGCATCGGACGCTCCTTCGTCGCCAAGGGCATAGACGTGGATCAGCTGCGCAGCTTCCTCAAAGACGAAATCGCGCGCGAGTAGCCCTATGCATGGCGGAGCGGAGGCTGGCCTCGAGAATGTCGACATCTGGGTCGCGTCCCTGGTGGTTTTGCTGTGCGTGCTTCTCTCGGCCTTCTTCTCCGCCTCCGAGACGGCGCTGACCGCCGCCTCCCATGCGCATATGCACTCGCTGGAGAAGGAGGGCGATCGCCGCGCGGTGGTGGTCAATCGCCTGCTGCGCCAGCGCAATCGCATGATCGCGGCGCTGCTGCTCGGCTCCACTCTGGTCAATATCGGCGGCTCGGCCTTCACCACCAGCGTGCTCGTCTATCTCACTGGCGAGAGCGGCGCCGTCTACGCCACCATCATCATGACGGTGCTGCTGCTGGTCTTCGCCGAAGTCCTGCCCAAGACGGTGGCGATCAACCATCCCGACCGGCTGTCGCTGCGCGTCGCCCGCATCATCAGCGTGTTCGTCGCCGTCTTCGGCCCGCTGCTCTTTGCGGTGGAGGCCTTCGTGCGCGGCGTGCTGAAGCTCGCCGGCGTCGAGATCGGCCATGGCCGCACGCTGCTCTCGCCCTATGACGAGTTGAAGAGCGCCGTCGACATCATGCATGAGGAAGGAACCGTCGAGCGCAATTGGCGCGACATGTTCGGCGGCGTGCTCGATCTTCAGGTGCTGCATGTCGCCGATGTGATGATCCATCGCACCAAAATGCGCACCATAGACGCCGATCTGCCGCCCGAGCAGATCGTGCGCGAGGTTCTCGCCTCGCCCTTCACGCGCATGCCCTTGTGGCGCGACCGGCCCGATAATTTCATCGGCGTCATCCACTCCAAGGATTTGCTGCGCGCGCTCGATGCGGCGGGAGCGGATTTTTCCAAGCTCAGCATAGACGATGTCGCGCTCGAGCCCTGGTTCGTCCCGGAATCGACGACGCTCGAGGATCAGCTCGAGGCCTTCCTCAAGCGCAAGACGCATTTCGCGCTCGTCGTCGACGAATATGGCGAGGTGATGGGCCTCGTCACGCTCGAGGACATATTGGAGGAGATCGTCGGCGATATTCGCGACGAGCATGATCTCGCCATGCAGGGCGTTCGCCCGCAGGAGGACGGCTCCGTGCTGGTCGACGGCGCCGTGCCGGTGCGCGATCTCAATCGCGTGATGGAGTGGAGCCTCCCCGACGAGGAGGCGACGACGATCGCCGGCCTCGTCATCCATGAAGCGGCGGCCATTCCGGAGGCGGGGCAGGTGTTCAACTTCCACGATTTCCGCTTCGAGGTGCTGCGCAAGATGCGCAATCGCATCACCGTGCTGAAAGTGACGCCCGCCGAGGCCAAGGAGCCGGACTGACGCGCGCCCGGCTCACGCCGCGCTCTCTTCGGCAGGCCCTTCGTCGAAGCGCCGCCGCGCCGCGACAATCGCCGGATGGCTCTGCTCCGCCCACCGAATGAGCGCGGCCAGCGGCTCCATCATGGCGACGCCGAGCGGCGTCAGCCGATAATCCACGCTCGGCGGCTTGGTCGGATAGACTCTGCGCGCGACCAGCCCGTCCCGCTCCAGCGTGCGCAGCGTCTGCGTCAGCATGCGCTTGGAAATATCCGGCGTCGCGCGGTTGAGCGCGCCGAAGCGCTGCGGCCCGGCGGCCAGCGCGATCAAAATCAGCGTCGTCCATTTGTCGCCGACGCGATCCAGCACATCGCGCACCGGACAGCGGCTCGCATCCAGCGCCAACTCTCGCCATTCGTCGAATTTGCGCGCGAGCTCCTCCCGCGCAGTCATCGAGACGGTTCCCTCGGCGTCGCCTTGTCCCAAAAAACTGCCTCCTTCACGGGCTCCATAGTCTCGTCTAGAGACCTTATATCAGAAATGAGACCGAAAGGAACGCCGCCATGACCTCCTCCGCTCACCCGCGCATTTTCGTCACCGGCGCGACCGGCCAGCTCGGCCGGCTCGTCATTGGCGCGCTGCTGCGAAGCGTTCCGGCGACGCGCATCGTCGCCGGCGTGCGCCGGACCGACAGCGACGCCGCCCGCGATCTCGCCGCCCTCGGCGTGGAGCTGCGCATCGCCGATTATTCCCGCCCGGAGACGCTGACCCCGGCCTTCGCGGGCGTGGAACGGCTGCTGCTGATCTCCTCGAGCGAGGTGGGCCAGCGAACGGCGCAGCACCGCAATGTCATCGAGGCGGCGACGCGGGCCGGCGTCGGCCTCCTCGCCTATACGAGCCTGCTGCGCGCCGATGTTTCGCCGCTGGCGCTGGCGCAGGAGCATCGCGAGACGGAAGCGCTCCTGCGCGCCTCGGGAACGCCTTTCGCGTTGCTGCGCAACGGCTGGTATACGGAAAATTACGCCGCCTCCATCGCCCCGGCGCTGGCGCATGGGGTCTTCATCGGCGCCGCCGGCGAGGGCCGGATCGCCTCCGCCGCGCGCGCCGATTACGCCGAGGCCGCGGCCGCCGTGCTGACGGGCGCGGATCAGGCCGGCCGCATCTATGAGCTGGCCGGAGACGAGGCCTATACGCTCGGCGAATTCGCGGCCGCGATCAGCGATGTCTCGGGACGAAAGATCGCCTATCAGAACCTGCCCGAAGCCGATTTCGCCGGCGCTCTCGTCGGCGCCGGCCTGCCGGGCGCATTCGCCGCTATGCTGGCCGATTCCGACGCAGGCGCGGCGAAAGGCGCGCTGTTCGACAATGGCCTCCAGCTCAGCGCGCTGATCGGCCGGCCGACGACGCCCTACGCCGTCACCATCGCGCAGACATGGGCGCCTCTCGCCGCCGCCCACAAATGACGCCTCGTCGTGATCGGTGATAAGCTTCTCGGATGAACAAAGCGGCGGATTTCTCCACGGTCACGGTCGGCTCTTCTCGCCGCGTCGCCTTCGGCGATCATCTGCCGCTCGCCCTCATCGCCGGCCCCTGCGCGCTGGAGAGCCGCGCGCAGGGCCTCGAAATCGCACAGGCGCTGGCCGAGCTCGCCGAGCGGCTGAGCATTGGCGTGGTCTTCAAAGCCTCTTTCGACAAGGCCAATCGCAGCTCCGGCTCCGCGGGACGCGGCCTCGGCCTTGCCGCCTCTCTGCCGATCTTCGCCGAGATCAAGGAGCGCTTCGGCCTTCCCATCCTCACCGACGTGCATGAGACGACGCAATGCGCGCCTGTCGCAGAGGTTGCGGATATTCTGCAAATCCCCGCCTTCCTCTGCCGGCAGACCGACCTTCTGGCGGCGGCGGCGCGCACGGGGCGCGTCGTCAATGTGAAGAAGGGCCAGTTTCTCGCGCCCTGGGACATGCGCCACGCGATCGACAAGCTGCGCGCCGAGGGCGCCGCCGGCGCGCTGGCGACCGAGCGCGGAACCAGCTTCGGCTATAACACCCTCGTCTCCGATATGCGCGCGCTCCCCATTCTCGCCGAGACGACCGGCGTTCCGGTCATTTTCGACGCCACACATTCCGTGCAGCAGCCGGGCGGTCTCGGCGCGGCATCCGGTGGTGAGCGGCGCTTCGTCCCCGTGCTGGCGCGCGCGGCTGTGGCGGTGGGCGTCGCCGGCCTCTTCATCGAGACGCATCCCGATCCAGAAAGCGCTGTCTCCGACGGACCGAACATGATCGCGCTGCGCGATCTGCCGGCGCTGATCGAGGCGCTTCTCTCCTTCGATCGGCTGGCGAAGGCGCTCGCGTCATAATCGCGCGCGTCATTGCGAGCGAAGCGAAACAATCCAGAGCCATGGGCGGCCCCTGGATCGCTTCGTCGCTTCGTTCCTCGCGATGACGGCGAGATTGCGCGACATGTGCTGTTTTTCACCCCCGCCCGCGATAGGGCGGCACGCCCTGGTCGGGCAGCCACAGGCCGGCGGGCGGCTCGCCCGTCTGCCAGAAGACGTCGATCGGAATGCCGCCGCGCGGATACCAATAGCCGCCGATGCGCAGCCAGCGCGGCGTCATCGCCGCCACGAGGTCCTTGGCGATGCGGATGGTGCAATCCTCATGGAAGGCGCCGTGATTGCGATAACTGCCGAGATAGAGCTTCAGCGACTTCGATTCGACGAGCCATTCCATCGGCGCATAATCGATGACGATATGCGCGAAATCGGGCTGGCCGGTCACCGGGCAGAGCGAGGTGAATTCCGGCGCAGCGAAACGGACGAGATAGGTCTCGCCCGGATGCGGATTGGCGACGAGGTCGAGCTCGGCCTCTTCGGGCGATTGCGGCAGCGGCGCCTTCTGCCCGAGAAGCGCGGCGCCCTTATGCGTCTTCGTCATGCCGAAAGCTCTTAACCCGACGCGAGCGCGCGTCAATCGGGAATGAGGTCCGCGCGACATCGCCGCGCCAGCTCGATCATCGCGCCCGCAGCCACGGCCGCGCCGGCGATCAGCGCGAAAAAGCCCGCGGCCGACAGGCTGGACCAGAAGCCGCCGAGCCAGCCGCCGAGAAAATTGCCGGCGAACATTGTGAGGAACCAGGCGCCCATGGCCATGGAGCGCGAGCGCGGCGGCGCGAGACGCGAAACCAGCGAGAGCGTGATCGGCGAAAAGCATAATTCGCCGAGCGTGAGCAGGGCGAAATAGGCCGCGAGCCACAGCCAGCTCGATAGGCCCTCCCCGCGCGTCTCCGCGGCGAAGGCGAGGATGAGATAGGAGAGGCCTAGGCAAAAGCAGCCGAGTGACAGCTTGACGATGGTCGAAGGTTCCCGCCCCGCCGCCGCGAGCCGCGCCCATAGCGCCACCAGCGGCGGCGTGAAGAGGAAGATCATCAGCGGATTGACGGCCTGAAACCAGGTGACGGGAATTTCGCCACGCCAGAACAGAAGATCGACATGGCGATCGGTGAAGCGCTCCGCCCACAGCGCGATGGTGTTGCCCTGCTGCTCATAGGCCGCCCAAAAGAGAATCGCCGGCGGCGCCAGCAGCAGCAGGCCGAGCAATGCGCGCCCATCGCTGCGCAATTCCGCGCGCTCGTCGACGATGCGCGTCGGCGCGGTCTCGACGGGCAGGCTGGGCAGGCCCGCGAGATAGGTCGCGAGGCCGATCGCCATGCCGACTCCGGCGCTGACGAAGCCATAATGCCAGC
The DNA here is from genome assembly GCF_004366495.1 of Methylosinus sp. sav-2. Lineage (NCBI taxonomy): Bacteria > Pseudomonadati > Pseudomonadota > Alphaproteobacteria > Hyphomicrobiales > Methylocystaceae > Methylosinus > Methylosinus sp. sav-2. Next base: position 1,095,003 of record NZ_SOEJ01000001.1, on the reverse strand, counting down.
CAAGCGTCTCCCCGAGCGTTCCGCTCACCAGCGGCGCGAAGAAGCCGCCGACATTTATGCCGACATAGAAGATCGAGAAGGCGCGGTCGCGACGCGGATCATTCGGCGCATAGAGCCCGCCGACTTGCGTGACGATATTGGGCTTGAAGGCGCCATTGCCGAGCGCCAGCGTGACGAGCGCCAGCAGAAACAGGCCTTCTGACGCCATCATGAAATGGCCGGCCATCATCAGCGCCGCGCCGAGGATCACCGTGTAGCGGCGCCCGAGCCAGCGATCGGCGAGCCATCCGCCGAGAATGGGCGTCAGATAGACGAAGCCGGTGTAGAGCCCGTAGATTTGCGAGGCGAAGGGCTGCGGCGCCAGCGGGCCGAGCAGAAATTCGAGCCCCTGCTTCAGCGCGCCGAGGCCGATGACGCTCTGCGCTCGCTCGGGCGCGAGCAGATGATCGACCATATAGAGGACGAGCAGGGCGCGCATTCCATAATAGGAGAAGCGCTCCCACATTTCCGTCGCGAAGAGAAAGGCGAGGCCGCGCGGATGGCCGAACAGCTCGGCCCTTCGCGCAGAGCCGATCACAGACGCTCGCCCGCATCCGGCCGCAGGATCTTTTTCAAAATATCCGGCGGGATGCGAATATCGGCGACTTTCCACGTCCAATCCGCGAGCACGAAGACGATGGCGACGCCATCCTTATGGGTGATCCGGAACCGCGTCGGCGAAAGAAGCTCGAAGCGATGCGCGAAGCGACGCAGATCGAGCTCCTTCGGCTCTTGTCCGCCGGCTTCGCTCCCACCGCCGCCGGCCGCCGGCGCGCGGCGCGCCAGCAGAGCGCCGATGGCGGCGGGCGAGACGAAGCGATCGACCGCCGTGTCGATGAGAGCGGGGCCGATCGCCGCCAGCAGTCCGGCGCCGAGCCGCGCCCCGGCGCTGCGATGCTTATCCGCCTCGTCCAGCGCGCGGGACATGACGATCGCCGAAAGCTGCTCCTTGATCGAGGCCCGCACGGCGGGGAAATCGACATGATCGGAAATGGCCGCGGCGTCGCCCGCTTTCACGCCCGCCTCGAGCTGGCGCAGCGAGAGAAAGGCGTAGCCGGCGTAGAGAAGCGTAAGAGCGAGAAGGGCGAAAACGGCGATTAGGGCGCGTCGCATGATCGTTCCCCCGGAAGCCACCCCGAAACAGGGCCGCAGGACGGTCTCCGCTTCTCGTCCCGTCGGGGCCGGGTTGCAAGCCCCTCCGGCGCGGCCTCACTCTCGATCGGCGCGGCCGCTCATCGCGCCACCCAATTCGTTCCGTTGCAGATAGCGAGCGTCTTCGTCGAGCCGCCGCCAGCGACCCTCGCGCCCCATATGGCCGCGCTCGCGTCGGTCACATAGGCGATTTGGCCGAGAGCGCTGGAATTGCAGCCGGGCAGAGAGCCGACCGTCGAGCCGAGCAGCATCGCCAGTCCCTTCGCCTCGGACGGGCCGTCGGCCGAAGAGCGCGGCCACAGCCCCGAAAGGTCGATCCCCGTCCCGCGCGACGAATTGGACGAAGGAGTCCTGACGCAGCCGGAGACGGCGGAGGGCGAAACCTTCACATTGCTGACCGTGTCCTGCGCCACGACGGCGTGATCATAGAGATACGGCGCGAGGCAATATTGCATGTCGAGATGAATCGTCACATCCGAGGTCGATCCTTCCAGCCGAACAGCAGTCTGTCCGACGAACCCGGACGAGGCGAAAATCGCGTCTATTTTTAACCCGCGGACATTATGCGCGAGTACCCCGCCGGCCGAATCATTGGCGATCCATGTCCCCTCCATGCTTATCGAATTCACGCCCGCGCCGGCGGCTGCGTCCGCGTCGGCAGAGAAAGTGAAGGCGCTGCCGATATGCTTGGGCGAGGACGCGCGCGCATAAATATTGCCGATATTGATATTCTGAATGATCGACCCCGTCCCGGTCGCCGTCGCTTCGACAATTCCGCCATTGACGGGACCGCCCTCCTCGCCGTGGCCGTCGAATTGAGAGCCGGTCTCGATCCATATGTCCGAGATCGCGGCGCCGTTCGAAGCCGCTATCTCCACATTCTTCGCGGAGTAATATCCGATCCACGCATGGAAGCGCAGGCCCGCGACGCCCGTTCCGGCGTGATCGGCCTTGATCCAAATGTTGCGCGTATAGCTTCCGCCGGTGGAGCAGGACGCCATCGTCCCGCGGCAAGGCGTGCAGTTCATTTGATAAAAATCAGCGTCGCCGACGAATGAGCCGGCGCTCGACGTCGGGTCGATGTTCAGACAATAGGCGCGCGGCGCGGTCGAGAACATTCCGATGCGCCGAAATTCGATCAAGCGCCCATTGCGCCATTCTATGGCGTTGACGAAATTCTCGAAGTCTATGTCGTGAATACGGTTCTGCTGCGTGGGGTTGAATGACGTCCCATCATCCTTGCCGATGCGCAGAAGACTCGTCACCGAATAGGCGGAATTATTGACGAGCTGGAATTGGCCGACATCGAATGACGCGTTTTGCTCGGAGGCGGACGAAGGCGCGACGAGATCGACGAGCGCGTCGCCCTCGAATGTCTCGGAGGCCATGATTCGCGTGCCGCCGAGAGCCGCCGCGCAACCGGTGAATTGAAGCGGAAACCAAGTCACCGGGGAAAGCGCGATCGTACGGGCGAATGTATAAAATCCGCAGCCGAGATCGACGCCATATTTCGTGTTCCGCGGCGTCAGAACGCCGCGGTGGAGCGCGGCGAATTTCGCGCTGTCATGCGCGGCCTGCACCGACGCCGCCTGATCGGCGTCCCCCCACCATTCCGGCTTGGGAAAAGCCAGCCCCCTGACGGCGCCGGGGCCGCTGAAAATCTGGTACGGGCCGGCGACGACCGTCGCCCCGTCCGCAAAGGTCAGCGCTTTCCGATTCGCGACCCGAAACCCTCCGCCGCGCTCGACGAACCACATCATCATGCCGGACAGAGCGAGGTCGTTCGAGACCGCGCACATTCTGTCGATGATGATCGTGCGCCCGGCCGCCGCAGCCGCTGTGAGCGCCGCGTCATCGCAGGTCGCGCCAAAGGCGGAAATGGACGCGATCGCGCTCGGCGCGCCGAAATCCTCGAGGCGGAGATCCCTCGCATGCGCCGACAGGGCGCCCGCGATGGTCGCCGCGCCTGCGAGAAGGGCTCTCTTCATTTTCGGCCTCGGCCCGGCTCGTGGATGGCGAGTCTGCTCGCCTTTCGGTGCCGAGACGTCCGTCGCTTCGCGCGCGCCCGGCCGCAGTCTCTGAATATGCGCTACGGTGGAGTTCAGGCTCATTTGCCGCTCAGCGGCGCTCCATGACACTCTGCGCAAGTGGATACTCTGCGAGAGTGAGATGGTGCCCAGGAGAGGACTCGAACCTCCACGGCTTTCACCACTGGTACCTGAAACCAGCGCGTCTACCAATTCCGCCACCTGGGCAACGCGGCTCTCTTACGAGGACGACGCTCTGCTTGTCAATGGCGCTCGTGACGCTTCGTTCACGTTCGTGCGGCGCATTCCCTTTCCGGCCAAATCGCGCTAGAGCATCCGCCCGAAACGGAGCGATATTCTCGAGCGCTCCGAGCGAAGCGGCGTGGGGCGAAGAATGAGCGCAGATGTGAAGGATGCCGGGCGGATCGTGACGGTGTTCGGCGGGTCGGGATTCATCGGGCGCCATGTGGTGGCGGCCCTGGCGCGGGACGGCTGGCGCGTGCGCGTCGCCTGCCGGCGGCCGGACCTCGCCTTTTTCCTGCAGCCTCTCGGCAAGGTGGGGCAGATTTTCCCGGTGCAGGCCAATCTGCGCAATCCGGCCTCCGTCGCCGCCGCCGTGCGCGGGGCCGAGGCGGTCGTCAATCTGGTCGGCGTGCTGGCCGAGGGCGGCAAGCAGAAATTCTCCACCCTGCACGCGCAGGGCGCCAAGGCCGTCGCCGAGGCCGCCGTCGCGGCGGGCGTGAAGCATCTGGTCCATGTCTCCGCCATCGGCGCGGACAAGAATTCCCATTCCGTCTACGCCCGCACCAAGGCGGAGGGCGAGGCCGCAATTCGCGCCGCCTTCCCCAGCGCGATGATCTTGCGCCCGTCCGTCGTCTTCGGCCCGGAGGACGAATTCTTCAACCGATTCGGCGCGCTGGCGCGCTATCTGCCGATCGAGCCGGTCATCGGCGAGGCGACGCGCTTCCAGCCCGTCTATGTCGGCGATGTGGCGCAGGCCGTCGCGCTGGCGGTGGACGGCCGCGCCCAGGCCGGCGCGACCTATGAGCTCGGCGGCCCGGAGGTGAAGACCTTCCGCGCGCTGGTCGAATATGCGCTGAAGGTCGCCGAGCGCGACGTCAAGATCTGGCCGCTCTCCTTCGCGACGGGGGCGCTCATCGCGCGCATCACCCAGACGCTGCATTCTCTTTCGCTCGGCCTCTTCCCCAGCCTGCTGACGACGACCGTCGATCAGGTGGAGCTGCTGCGCCACGACAATGTCGTCTCCGCCGACGCCAAGGCCACCGGGTTGACGCTGCAAGGGCTCGGAATCACGCCGACGGCGATCGAGGCGATCGTCCCCAGCTATCTCTACCGCTACCGTAAGACCGGCCAATATCAGGCGCAGCGGCTCGCCTGAGCCGCCCGACGCCTCTCCAGCCTCAGCGCGCCCGCGCTTCAGCGCGGGCCGCAGGGGCGGCGAGCCGCCTGTGCAGGCGCACCATGAAGGCCACGCCGAACAGCGGCGTGAACAGATTGAGGCCCGGCACGGCGACGAAGCCGGCGATGAACAGGCCCGCGAGGAACAAGGTCGTCGCATGGCGACGGGTCAGCTCGCGGGCTTCCTCCAGCGAGCAATAGCGCGTCGCGGCGAAGGCGAAATATTCCCGGCCGAACAGATAGGCGTTGGCCAGCACGAAGACGATGGCGTTGACGCCGGGCACGAGCAGCAGCAAGAGCGCGACGAGATTGACGCCCGCAGAGACCAGCGCGAAGCGCAGCGCCATCACCATCGCCTGACCGGCCGGCAGCGGACGCCCGCGCGGCCCGTGAGGGTCGATCTCCTCCTCGACCACATCGGCGAGATCGTCGAGGAAAAATCCCGCGACGAGGATGGAGATCGGCGCGATGAGAAAAGCGAGGCCGACGACGAGCCCGGCGCCGGTCGCGAAACCGACGATCGTCCGCAACCAATAGTTGTCGGCCGTGAGAAACGACAGCGCGGCCTTGTCCAGCCCGGTCCAGGCCAGCGCCAGCAGGACGAAAGTCAGGCCGAGGCTTTTGAGCAGGACATTGCGAAAGGGCGGCGAGAAGATTTGACGGGCGGCGTCCAGGGCGGCTTGCAGCATGAGGGCTCCGAGGCGGAATTCGCCGACAAGATGGGGGGCGCCGGGCGCAGGCGCAAGCCGGGCCGAGACCGCCCCGCCCGAGACAACCGCCAGCAGGGGCAGGCGCGGCCGCAGAATTTGTGCTAGGGGCTGCGCCGCGGCCCGGATTCGAAAGGCGAGGTTTTCGCATTGATAGGACGAAATTGGTTCAGACGGCGCACCCGCTCCGAGGAAGTCGCGGTCGCCAGCCTGTTTTCCGGCGATGAGACCCGCGCGCCGTCGCACCAAAACGCCATCGACGCCATTCCGGGCTGGAACTGCCATTTTCCCGTCGAATTGGGGCTTACGGCCGGACGGCTGCCGGCCTTCGACGATCCGCGCATCACCTGGTGCATCGAGCGCTATGGCGATCTTACAGGACGCCGCGTGCTGGAGCTCGGTCCGCTGGAGGGGGCTCACACCTATATGCTGGCGAAGGCCGGCGCCCATATCGACGCGGTGGAAGCCAACCGACTCGCCTTTCTGAAATGTCTGGTGACGCGGGAAGTCCTCGATTTTCCCGACACGCGCTTCTATCTGGGCGATTTCGTGCAATGGCTCGAGCAGGCCGGCCCGCGCTATGATCTCGTCGTGGCGAGCGGCGTGCTCTATCACATGCGCGAGCCGCTGCGGCTGCTGCGCGCCCTGTCCGAGCGCGCCGACGCCATCTATCTGTGGACGGTCATGGTCGACGACGACCAGCTTCCTCACACATTCACGCAGAAGTTCGAAAATCTGGACGTGCGCCTCTATGCGCGCGGCTATGGGGATCGCAGCGTCGCCTTTTGCGGCGGCGCGATGGATTTTCCCAATTGGATGCACAGGGACGACATACTCGCCGTGCTCGCGGCGCTCGGCTATGACGACGTCACCGTGCTGAACGACATTATCGGGACGGCGGGCAATGTCCTGCCGACATTTTCCGTTTTCGCCAGACGGAGCGCTTCGGTCGGCTGACGACGCGGCGCGGCGCGGCGGTGCTTCCATCGCGCCGCGGATAGATTCGAAGGCGCGCGCGGCGAGCGGGCGCCTCTTCACAGAGGAATGGCATGAGCAGTCAGGACAACGCCAAGAAGCTCCCCATCGGCCGCCGCATCGTGCGCGCGCTTCGTTCGCTGGTCGGGCTGAAGAACGACCCCATCCCCGTGGAGCACGTCAAGCTCAACCGCAGCCAATACAAGAACATTTGGAACGCCGTCTCGGTCTCCGAGAATGACGCGAAAATGGCCGTCTCCGGCTATATCGACGAAGACCTCTATCGCCAGATGGGCGAAGGCACGCGCGACATGCTGCAGTCCTATGTCGGCATCGGCCCGGACGATGTGGTGCTGGAGATCGGCGCCGGCGTCGGCCGCGTCGGCGCCGCGCTCGCGCCGATCTGCAAGGAATGGATCGGCGCCGATGTCGCCGAGAACATGCTCGGCCATATTCGCCAGCGTCTCGCCGCTTTCGACAATGTGCGCACGGTGGCGACCAGCGGCTTCGATCTCTCCGCCGTGCCGGATGCTTCCGTCGACGTCGTCTACAGCACGGTCGTCTTCATGCATCTCGAGGAATGGGATCGCTATAATTACATCAAGGAAGGCTTCCGCATTCTGCGGCCGGGCGGACGCATGCTCGTCGACAATGTGGACATCACCTCCGATCTCGGCTGGAAATTCTTCGAGGAGCATTGCGCGGTGCCGCCCTTCGAGCGGCCGGCGCAGATCAGCAAGACCTCGACGCCGCAGGAGCTCGAGACCTATTTCAAGCGCGCCGGCTATGAGGCGATAGAGCAGGTCCGCGCCAGCCTCTGGATCATCACCTATGGCCGCAAGCCCGCGGCGCAGGAGCAGCCGCAAGAGCAGGCCGCCGAAGCGCAGGCCGCGGTCCCGGCCGAGGAAGCCCACGCCGCCGTCTGACGGCGCGAATATTGCTCACATGCCGCCCGAGGACACGGGCGGCATGAAGACATTTCTCGACTGGTCGGCTTACGACACTTACGGAATAGGCGACGCCTATTCCGGCATTCCGGCGACGGGCGGCAATTACGCCAAGGCGGTTGCGGTCTGCATGCACAGCCGCGACTGCCAGAAGACCGCCAAGGGCGTCATGTGCCCGAGCTATCGCGTCACCGGCGAGGTCAAGCATTCCACCGAGGCGCGCGTCGCCGCCTTCAAGGCCGCGCTCAATGACGGCACGGATGAGCGCGCTTTCGCCGATCCGCGCCTCGACGAGGCGATGGACCTCTGCGTCTCCTGCAAGGCCTGCAAGAAGGAATGTCCCAGCGCCGTCGATATGACGCTGATCAAGACCGAATATCTCGCCCAGCGTCATGAGATCGTCGGCGTGCCGAAGCGCCTGCGCCTGTTCGGCGGCGTGCCGGAATGGACGGGTCGCCATCGCGCTCTCCTGCGCTTCGCCATTCGCCTGCGCAATCGCTCGCGCCTTCTCTCCAAGCTCGCGGAAAAATGGATCGGCGTCACCGCCCGCCGTCCCCTTCCCGAACCGGCCCCCGAGGCTTTCGCCCGCTCCGCCCCCGCGGCCGGCGTCGGCGCGCGCGGCGAGGTGATCCTCTTCGTCGATACGTTCTGCCATCACTTCGATCCGCATGTGGCCGAGGCCGCCGTCGAGGTGCTGGAGCACGCCGGCTATAGCGTGCGCATCGCCAAGCCGGCGCCGACCGATGCCGAGCCGGACCGTCCGCTGTGCTGCGGCCGCACGTACCTCACCACGGGAATGGTGAAAAAGGCCCGCGGCGAGGCGGAGCGCGTGCTTGCCGCCTTCCGCGACGAGATCGCCGCCAAAACGCCGATCATCGGCCTCGAGCCCTCCTGCCTGCTATCGCTGCGCGACGAGCTCTACAGTCTCGGCCTCGGGCCGGAGGTCGGCGATCTCGGCAAGCAGCTCTTTCTGCTCGAGGAGTTTCTGGCCCGCGAATATCAGAACAAAGGCCTGCGCCTTTCGCTGAAGCCGCTCGATCTGCCCAAGGCGGTCGTGCATGGCCATTGCCATCAGAAGGCCTTCGGCGTGATGAAGGCGACCAAGAAAGTGCTCGGCTGGATTCCGGGCTTTACCTTCGACATTGTCGAGACGAGCTGCTGCGGCATGGCCGGCAGCTTCGGTCTCGAGGCCGAGCATTACGAGACCTCGATGAAAATGGCGGAACTGTCGTTGCTGCCGGCGATGCGCGACGCCGCGCCCGACGCGCCGCTGATCGCCAATGGTTTTTCGTGCCGCCACCAGATCGAGCATGGCAGCGGCCGCCAGGCGCGCCATATCGCGCTGCTGTTGCGCGACGCGCTAGAGCCGGCGCCGCAGGCCGCGGAATAGAGCTGCAGAAGCCTGAGCAGAAAGGGCCACTCGCACCTCCCCCTCGAGGGGGGAGGTCGATCGCCGAAGGCGAGCGGGAGGGGGTGACCGCCCGAGTCTTTGCCGTTGAACCCCACCCCGTCCGGCTATCGCCGGCCGACCCTCCCCCTGAAGGGGAGGGTGGAGCGCGCGCCGGGAGAAAAGGCTCGCCTCGCGCGCAATCGTCCAGAATTGTCCGCTAACCGACAGAATTGAACGCCGCGTGCTCAGCTCTCCCCGGCCCGACGCTGGGACAGCTCCTCCATCAGCGCCGACACGGTGTCGAGCAGGCGGATCGCGCCCGGCAGACGGGAATGCGCGTTCTGCTGCGCCTCGCCCTCGGGATCCATGCCGCGCCACCAATCGATCAGGTCGCCGATCAGCGCGCGCCCCGGAATTTGCTCGAAGGGAACGCCCGGATAAGCGTCGAGTCCGAAAGCCGCCTCGAAATCGCGCAGGCAGGCTTCGATATAGCGGGCGTCGGCGCCATTGAGCGCGAAAGGCCGCTCCGGCGCGCGACGCACCATGCGCACCTCGCTCAGCTCCGGGATGTAGTCCTTTATCACCGCCCCGCTCCGTCTCCGCAGTTCCCGCGAGAGACGCTCCATCAATTGCGGCGCCAGTCTCGCCGGACGGCAATGGCGCGACGCTTGCATTTTTGAACGTATGACCACAAACGCGACCGAGAGAGGGCCGGTTCCGCCGGCGCTGAAACGATTCATCTGGGATATTCAGTCGATGGTCGAGCTCGCCGACAGCGAGCGGGAGATTCTTCTCATCGGCCGCGATCTCATGACCCGCCTCGTCGCCAGCGACGATTGCCTGCCGGCGGTTTTCGCCGACGCTTTGCCCGGGCGCGGGCGGCAATTCCAGCTCTATAGCGACGGCGAGGAACGCTTTGCCGTCGTCGCCTCCGTGCTCGCCGGCGGCGCCGGCCTGTCGCTGGAGCAGCCAGGGGTCTGGGAGATCGCCGGCGTCTTGCGCGGCGCAGTGTCGCGGCGCCCACCCGGCGGGACGGAAGAAGCGCGCACGCTGGAGAAAGGCGCGGTCGAAGCGCGACTCTCCAAGACCGGCCCCTCCGCCGCCCTCGCCAATACGCTGGCCGAGGAGGTTTCGATCACGATCCAGGTCTATGGAGGGCCGATCACCGGCATCGTCCGCCGCTCGGTCGCGCCCGACGGCGCGGTCGGCGAGGCCGAGCCCTACGCCAATGGCGAGGCGACGCCGCCCTACGACATCTACACCATTCAGACCGAGATAAAGGACTGATTTAGCGCGAGGAACGCCCCCTCCCTCACCTTGCGGGAGAGGGGGCTTCCGGCATTGCGCGAAATCTCGATGAAGCGCGGAATCTGCTCCCTCTCCCGCAAAGCGGGGGAGGGTTGGGGAGGGGGCCTCAGCGCGCCGAGACGAACCGATCCGTCGGAAGAATCGCCGCCTGTCCGGCGAAAGCCTGCGCCTGTCCGCTCGAGGTCGTGGGCGCGAAGAGCCCCGTGTCGGCGCGGGCGGCGGAGCGCGGCGCAGCGAAAGTGGTTCCGAGCGCCGTGCCGCCGGGCAGCCGGCTCGCGGACACGCCCGTCGTCAGCGCTTGGAAATTGGAGCGGTCGAGACGCGCCGGCACCAGCTCCACCTTGGCGGGCGTGGGCTTGGGCGCCGGCTTGGCGGTGGGCAGACGCAGCTCCGGAGCGAGATCGCTTCCATAGGGAAGCGATTGCGCGGCGGAGGGCGCATAGGCGAGCAGCGGCTCCGGCTTGGCGACGGCCTGCTGCGCCGGGCGGGCCGGCGGCGGCGGGACATTATGCGCCTCCTCGCTGACGCCGCCGCGCAGGCTGGCGGCGCTGAGATCGACGAGGCTGGCGATGGCGCCTCCGGCCCGGCGGGCGGGCGGAGCGGCGGGAATGCTGGCCAGAGCGCCGAACTCGCTCGGCCGCGTGGGCGGCAGCGGCGCGCCGGCGACGGTGAGGAACATGGGCCGCCGGGGCGGCAGAGGCGCGGCCAGAGCAGCGTCGAGCTTGGCGTCGATCTTCGCCTCCTCGGCGGAGGGTCCGAGCGCGGCCATGGCGACCGGCTTTTGCCGCTCGGCCGGACGCTCGACGGGGACCGGCTCGGCGCGCATCTGAGTCTCGCCGCGCGGCAGATTGCGCTCGGCCACGGCGATGCGCTCCTGCTCGCGGCGGCTCGGCGCCGGAATCGGCGCGGCTTCGGCGCTCTCCTCCTCGGCGTCGGCGGAGACGCGGCCCGAGCGGCGCGGCGCGAGCGACGCCCATTGCTTGCGCGCTGTGGGCGGCGGGGCGGCGGCGATCGCGCTGTCCTCGTCCTCCTCGCCGCCGCCGAACAGCATGGCGAAGAGACCCTTGCTCTGGCGCTCGACGGCCGGAACATAGGCGCCATTGCCGCGCGCCTCGATCTCGGCCTTGGCTTCCTCATAGCGCGCGAGCGGCTGGTTGTTGGTCGGCAGATGCACCGTCTTGCCGTCCGGGAACAGGCGCGCGAGCTGGTCGTAGCTCATGCGCGGCCAGGAGCGGACGCCGCCGACGTCGAGATGCACGAAAGGCGTGCCGGCGGTGGGGTAATAGCCGACGCCGCCGCGCTGCATGCGCATGCCGATCTCGCGGATCTGCTCCATGGACATGCCCGGCATTGTGGTGTCCATCGCCTTGCCGAGCATGTGCTGCGAAAACTTCGCCACGGCGCGCGAGCGGCGGCGCAGCATGGCGTTGGTCTCCGGCGAGCGATAGGCGGAGACGACATGGACCGGCTCGCTCGCCCCGGCCTGCCGATAGGCCTCCCACACCACATCGAACAGATGCGGGTCCATCTTGGTCGGCTCGTCGCGGCGCCAGTCGCGCAGGAACCAGTTCAACTGCTCCAGCACCGAGGAATCATAGCGGCCGCCCACCAGATAGGTCGCGGCGATCTGCTCCTTGGTGTGGCTGTGGAAGAGATAGAGCGTGCGCGTCTCGCCATTGGCGACCGCATTCTCGGTGAAGGACGGAGCCAGCGCCGTGATCAGCGCCGCAGCGGCGCTCGCGAGCCGCGCGATAGACCGTCGTGAGAGGAGAGGCGCGCCTTCCCGCCGATCGTCCAAAACGTCTCTTCTTTCCGCTGGTCGACGGGCGAGAAGGCCCGACGAAATGAATTGCAAGACGCGAGCGCCGAACGCACGGACGATCGATCGGGAGATCGATCGTGGCTCGGTCCCTATCGGCGCCTCGGCGTCGCGGGACCCGGCCTCCTCTTGTGAGGGGCGAATCGGATTCGCCCGTAAGGCAAGGACGGTATTTCGACATAATGGCGAAAAATTGCCCAGCCGTCATAGTGACACAATGTCGAGTTCCCGTTGAAAGTCAATGCGCCACGCCTCCGGCGAGGGGCAGGACGAAGGCGCCGGAGGCCAAAATCGGCTGCCCGCCGGGGATCAGTGGCGCCGAGGCGGCTATCTCCGGCAAAGGCTCCGAATGCGCCTCTTTCTGCGCATCCGCGCTGGTGAAGGCGACGGATGGCGGGCGGCGGGGCGGCTCGGGAGCCTCGGCCGGCGCAGGCTCATTGGCGCGGATAGAGGCGGTCGGCGTCGCATCGATCGCCCGGTTCGCCGACAGCCGATCGCGCTCGGCGAGGGCGAGGCGGATCGGCCCCTGCGGCGGCGACGTGGGGTCGGCGAAGGCTTGCGACACCGCGCCTCGCACCTTTTGCGCGAGATCGCCGAGCGGATCGGCGGCGGGCGCGGCGGAGGCGACCGTCTGCGCGCCGCGGCGGGCGCGGCTGGCGACCACCGTGCGGTCGCTGCCGTTGCAATTGCGAATACCGAGCGAAATCAGCTCATTGCCGCTCAGCACCCGATATTGCCGGGTGAGATAGCCGAGCCGCTCGCGCACCGCCGCCGGATAGTAATTGAACAGCTCGGCGGAGACGCCGGCGTCGGTCTGATGGTCTATCGGATTATAGGCCAAATGGAATTTGACCTGCGAATCCGGATAGACGCAGACATTGGGAAGGCTGAGCGCCATTGTGCAGGCGGACCGGCATTCGTGCAGTCGAACCTCGCGGCCCTCGCGGCGATAGATTTCCGTTTGCGCCTGATACTCCGAGACGAAACCGCCCACGTCCTTATAGACGATGACCGGCGCCGGAGCAGGCGGCGGCGACAGATAACTCAAGCAAGCACCCCTACGCTCTACTGACCTCCGATAAGAGAAAATTCACCATGATAGGGTGAATAGTCTCTTAACGGCCGGATCATCCTCGAGCGGTCGGGTGGACGGCGACCCATCCGATCGCCCGTCGGATCATCCTCTGATTCCGACCCTGAGGCCGGGCGCAGGACGTTCTTGCAAGACATTGCGGCGAAAATGAAAAAGCGCCGCGGGGCGGCCGCCCGTCTTCAGCGACACCTCCCCCGTCGGCTCCACGGCGGCGGAGGTTTCCACGAGGCGGCGGAAGTTCTGCTTGTGCAAATGGCGGCCGGCGATGGCCTCCACCGTCCGCTGCAGCTCGGTGAGCGTGAAGGCCGGCGGCATCAGCTCGAAGATCACCGGGCGGTATTTCATCTTGGCGCGCAGCCGGCCCATGGCCGTCGCCAGAATGCGCCGATGATCGTGCTGCATGGGCGCGCCGAGCGGCGGCGGCTTCACGCCGCGCTTCAACGCCGCCTCGCGCCCGTCGCGCCAGGCCTCCTCGACCAAGCCAGCCTCATAGAGCAGCTCATAGCGCTCGAGCGCATTCTCCTCGTCGAGCCCCCTGCCCTGCGGGCGGAACAGAAGATTGACGCGGTCGCGCCGCCGCAGGCCGGAGGAGGAGAGCGCATCCGGCGCCTCCTCCACCCAGGCCGAGAGGCCGGGCAGAATGGTCGTCTCCATCGCCTCGGGCCGGCCGCCGCGCCAATCTTCCCAAGGGAAGAACTCGTACCAGCTGCGAAAGCCGCGAATTTCGTCCGCCTGCTCCTCGGCTATGCGGGTCAGCGCGAGATAGCCGACGGAGACCACATGCGGATCGCGGTCGCCGGCGCGGGCGTGGCGGCCGCGATCGCCGAAAGTGTAGAGCTGCTCGACATAGCCCAGCGTCATGCCGGTCTGCTCGGCGACCCAGGCGCGCAGGCCGATCTCGAAAGTGCGGTGATGCACCGGATCGAAAGGGCCGGAGGGCAGAGCGGCGCGCGCGTCCTCACCGTGGGCGGCGACAGTGAGGATGAGCGGCTCGTCCTCCTGCGCCGCGACGATCGCCGCCGTCAGGCCGATGGCGACCGGCAGCGGTCCTTCAGAGTCGCGCGAAGATGCCGGCGGCTCGCGCCGATGATCGAAGCTCGTCATCGTCTATGGGTCAGGCGAGCTCGAGCGCGAAGGGCGCCCCCTCGTAGCAATCCGCGCCGCGGCCGATCTCGGCTATGGCCGCCGACATGCGGCCTTCGCGAGAAAGAATGCGATCGGCCAGAGCGACGAGACGGCGGTTGGGCGTGGCGGTCGGCGAGGCGCGGCGCAGCTCGGACGCCAATTCGCTCTCCGCGCGCTGCGGCGCGAGCGCGCAAGCGAGAATAAAGGCAGCCGCCGGCGAGCGGCTGACTCCGGCGTAGCAATGGATGACCAGCGGCTCACGCCGGTCCCATGCGCCGGCGAAGGCGAGAAGGTTCTCTATATGCGCGCGATTGGCGAGCACATGGCCGTCCTGATCCGCCTCTATGTCGGAGACGGCGAGACGCAAATGTCGCTCGGGCTTGATCTCGCTCGGCCGCGCCAGCGAAGAGCCGGCGGTGAGAATTGTGATGAGTGAGCGCGCGCCACTGGCGCGCACCGTGTCGACGACCTTCGTAAGCGAACAGACATAGAGGTGCGCCATGTCTCACCCGTTCTGTGTCACTTCGATGCCTCACACTCTGATGCGTCGCTACGCGCCTCGCTCGATCGTGGCGAAGCGCGCCAGAAAGCGCTGCTGCGCCTCCTCGACCGAGAGCGGCTCCAACGCCTGCGCGCAAGCGTCGGGCGCCAGCGCCGGACGGCCGAAGATGCGCTCGGCCTCTCCGCGTGTAAAGCCGGCGAGACCCACCGCCTCGAAAAAAGCCGAGGCGCGATCCGCCCGCTTGGCGAGACGCAAGAGCGCCGCGTCCGGCTCCGGCGACAATGAGAAGCGCAGCAGGATCGCCGTCAATATTCGTTTCTCCACGCTCTTGTATGTGTCGCCGATGACCGCCTTGAAGGGGGAGATCATGTCGCCGATCACATATTCCGGCGCGTCATGGAGCAGCATGAACAGTCGCCCCTCGCGTCCGAGCCCGGGCGAGAGCGCGCAGGCGATCTCCTCGACGAGCAGGCTGTGCTGGGCGACCGAGAATATATGTGGGCCGTGCGTCTGACCGTTCCAGCGGGCGACGCGGGCCAGCCCATGGGCGATATCCTCGATTTCCACATCCAGCGGCGAGGGATCGAGCAGATCGAGCCGCCGGCCGGACAGCATGCGCTGCCAGGCGCGGGGCGCCGCCTCGGCCTTCACTCCGCGCATCTGTGGCACTCCGCCAGATGGTCGTCCACCATGCCCACCGCCTGCATGAAGGCGTAGACGATCGTCGGGCCGCAGAAGGCGAAGCCGCGCGCCTTCAGATCCTTGGCGAGGCGGCGGGAGATGTCCGTCTGCGTCGGAATGTCGGCCGTCGTGCGCGGACGGCGGACGATGGGAGCTCCATCGACGAAATCCCAGAGATAATTGGAAAATCCCACGCTCTCCTCGAGCTCCAGATAGGCGCGCGCGGAGGCGATGGCGCCTTCGATCTTGGCGCGGTTGCGGATGATTGCCTGGTTTTGCATCAGAGCTTCGACGCGAGCGGAGTCGAAGCGCGCGATTCGCTCGGGATCGAATCCCTCGAAAGCGGCGCGGAAGCCCTCGCGGCGACGCAGGATGGAAATCCAGGAGAGGCCGGCCTGGAAGCCATCGAGAATCAGCTTCTCGTAGAGCGCGCGCGAATCACGCTCCGGACGGCCCCATTCTTCGTCGTGATAGGCGACATAGAGCGAATCGTAACCGGCCCACGGACAACGCAAAACGCCATCTGGATGACGCAGCGCGGCAGCATCGCGCCAAGCGCGCGGATTTTCTCTTTCGGCGGCCATCGCCCCTTCCCTCACGCTTTCCGTGCGCCATCTGAGCCCAAAGAGTGTTTCATAACATCCGGATTGCGGTCCCGGCGAGCTTGCGGCCCTTGCCTCGATGCATGACAATTGGCACAGGCCGTGCTCGCAGTGCGGCCGTCGGGAGCCGTTTGCGCTGAGGAATCTTCATCGGCGACGGCGCTCACCAAGGAGAAATTTGATGTCGATCCGTCTCGTCTCTTACGCTGCCGTCGGCGCCCTCGCGGTCGGCTTGGCGGTCGCCGCCGCGGGTGAAGCGAAAGCGCAGGCGAATGTTTTGAAGGAATGCGGCACGCAATATCAAGCCGCCAAGGCCGCCAATGAGCTGAAGGGTCAGAGCTGGCAGGACTTTCTGAAAGCCTGCCGCGTGCGCCTGTCCGAGCAGCCCGCCGAGACCGCGCCGGCCGCCGCCGCTCCCGCGCCGACACCTGCCCCCGCCCCCGCCCCTGCTCCGGCCGCCGCAGCGCCCGAGCCGACCCCGGCCCCGGCCCCCGCGCCGACGACAGCGACGCCCGCTCCGGCGCCTGCACCCGCGCCGACAACCGCCGCCAAGCCGGCCAAGCCCGTCTCCGAAGGCAAGGCCGCCCAGACCGCCCGCCAGAAAAAATGCGGCGCCGAATGGAAGTCCAAGAAGGCCGAGCTGCTGAAGGCCGACCCCAAGGCCACCTGGCCGAAATATTGGAGCGAGTGCAACAAGCGCCTCAAAGCTGCGGGCGAGTGAAGCCTCGGCCATTGCCGCCGCTCGACATGGCCCGGCGCGTCGCGCCGGGCTTTTTTTTATTATGCTGGACCGCTGGCGCGTCGCGCCGGGCTTTTTTATTGCGCGGGACCACTGGCGCGTCGCGCCGGGCTTTTTCGTCGGGCGGGACCACAGGCCGGAGCCCCTCTTGCGGCGCGGCCGCTTTTCGTGGCACAGGCTGCGGGCCGCGAGACGACGGCGAGGCGCTCGGCAAGAGGCGCGCGAAGCGGGGGAAGCCGTATGGAGAAGATCGAGCTGCGCAAGCTGCAGGCCTTCTTGCGCCAGGCGCTCGGCAATGAGGAGATTCGCGTGACCGCGGATCCCAAGAACCCCGATGACGCCGCCGTTCATCTCGGCGAGCGCAAGATCGCCTCCATCATGGTGGACGACGAGGACGGCGACCGCTCCTTCGCCTTCGGGATGAAGCTGCCCGTCGGCCGCGAGACGCTGCAATCCTATCTGCGGAAGCTGTTTGAGAACGACAAGCTCACCATCGCGCCGCGCGGCCGCAAGACCGATTCCGTCGAGCTCAACAGCGGCGAGGATTTCCTCGGCGTCATTTCCGCCGACGACGCCAAGCAGACCAGCTACACGCTGCAGATCGCCATTCTGGACTTCGACCTCGACGATTTTTGAGCGCCCGCCTCAGCGCGGACGCGGCCGATCGGCGTCGATCGAGGCCAGAAAGGCGCGCAGCCCGCGCGCGAGCTCTTCCCAATCGCGCAGCAGAGCGGCGGAAAAGCGCGCCTCGACATCCAGATTCTTCCAGCGCAGCGCCCATAGGCAGGGCGCGGAGCCGAGAAAGCCCGCGTCGCGACGCGGGCAGCGGGCGAAAAAGTCTCGGCCCTCCGGCGGCGCGAGATAGAGCAGCTCCAGCTCATAGGGCGAGCCCGGCTCGAAGCGCCGCATGACGAGCCCACCCGGCCCGCCCCAGACCTCGCTCTCCAGAAATCGCGCATAGAGGCGCGACGGGCGCTCGGACGGATCGAGCGCCTCCTCGCGCGGCGTGAGCGTGACGAAGACGCGCATCGGATCCAGCTCCTCGGCCGCGCGCCGACGCGGATCGGCGCTCGGCTTTTGTGGCGGCCCGAAATCCGGCGCGACAGCGATGAAGGAGAGACGGTCCGGCGCGCCGCCGTAACGCGTCGATTCGTCACGCGCATAGGCGGGCGCATAGGCGAAGCGCGCATCGCCGAGGCTGGCGGCGACGATGGCCGGCGCGACTCCGTCGGTTTTGCGCGTGAAGCGATAGCCCGCCGCGGCGAGCAGCGCCAAGAGCAGAGCGACGAGGAAGAGGCGCATGATCCTGAAGAAAGAGCAGCAGAGCCGATTCGCCGAGCTTAGCCGATTCAGGCCCGCGGCGCGCGCGCCCCGACAGCCGAGGCGCGCGGTTTCCTCTTTCGGCCAAAGACACTAGAAGGTCGGCGAACGCCCCTCGCGCCTCGCTCTGAGGCCCACCGCAAAGAGGGGCGCGGGAGACCAGGACCATGCCTCTCTACAAGCTCGACGGCGTCGCGCCGCGCGTCCCGGCCTCCGGCCGCTTCTGGATCGCGCCCGACGCTCAAGTCATCGGCCGCGTGCAGCTCGAGGAGGACGCCAACATCTGGTTCGGCTGCGTGCTGCGCGGCGACAACGAATGGATCACGGTCGGCGCGCGCAGCAATATTCAGGACAATAGCGTCCTCCACACCGATATGGGCTTTCCGCTCGTCATCGGCGCCGATTGCACGATCGGCCATGGCGTCATTCTGCACAGCTGCCTCATCGGCGAGGCGAGCCTGATCGGCATGGGCGCGACCATCCTCAATGGCGCGAAGATCGGCCGCAATTGCCTCGTCGGGGCCAATTCGCTGGTCACGGAGAATAAGGAGTTTCCCGACAACAGCCTGATCGTCGGCTCGCCGGCGCGCGTCGTGCGCACGCTGGACGAAGGCGCGCTCGCCCGCAATCTCGAATCGGCGAAACATTATGTCGAGAACGCCGAGCGCTACGCCAAAGGGCTGGAGGCGATCTGACCGTCGCGGCGCGCCCTGTGCCGAAGGGCGCGCCGAGCGCTGGCTCAGCGCGCGGCGAAGAGCGGGGCGTTGGGATCGTCGATCACGACCCAGACGTTCTGATCGAGCTGCGACTGGCGTTTGACGAAGCGATAGGGCGTGTTGGTCCAGGGCCGCACGGCATCGTTCATATTGTCGAGGACGAACTCGCCGCGACTGGTCTTCACCGTCAATATCGCGTGGCCGTCGCCATTCTTCTCCTTCACCACCGTCATCAGCAGCGCGGCGCGCGGATAGCCGAGCTCGACCAGCAGGCGGCGCTTCATCAGCGCGTAATCCTCGCAATCGCCCTTGCCGTCGGTGGGATAGTCCCAGCGATCGACGACGCCCCAATGATCCATGTCGGAGACGGGCTCGATCGCGTGATTGACATGGGCGTTGACGCGCTGAATGTCCTTATAGGCTTTGGCGGTGAGGTCGATGTCGTGCGGTCCGGCGGCGTCGGCGGCGCATTCGCCACGATAGCGATGACAAAAATCCAGCCAGCCATAGGGCACGCTCGTCTCCGGTCCGAGGGCCGCGTGGAGCAGATGCTCCGAGCCCGCCCAGCCGGGCGCCGTTCCCGAAATGGAGACCGCGCCGGCCAGAGCCGCGCTCATCGTCAGTCTCGCTACTCTACCCAACATCTTCGTCGTCTCCCCGATGTGGAGACGAGATTAGTTTTATTGTTTTGCTTGCTCCGTAAGTCGATAGCTCAGTTTTTCGGCCAATCCATTTAGATTTGACGACAATTTTCGTAAGTATACCAAGAGATGACCGAAATAGGCGAAATTTCGCGGTATTTTCAATAAAGCGCTGAAATTACGCGATGTTCCCACCGCCGAACGGCGGCGCGACCACGGGCCGAGACCGGGCTTTTTGCTCATGGAGGGCCGATTCGTTAACATGAGCCCCGGAATCGTCGTTAACGGGCTTGCCGTGGCGGCGGCGAGCGACGAAATTACGGCGGCGGCCATGGTTCGGTCTCAAAGGCGGCGTAGGGACCGGATTCGAGTTTCGATCGGGGTTCCGAGTTTCCATCGGGGTTCTAAGACGATGTTGCTGCGCTTCGCAATCGCTCTGGCGGTGAGCCTCATGGCCTTCGTCGTCACAGACGCGCCGATCGCCGAGCCGCTCAATCGTGCGGCGGAGAACCCCTTTGTCGCCCGGCGCAATCCGCTCGAGAGCCATATGGACGAATGGCGGCTAGCCCTGCGCCTCTCCGGCGAGCAGGAGCGGCTGTTCTCCGCCTTCGCGCAACAGCTGCATGCCGTGGTTCAGGATCGCGACGCCGCCATCGTCGCCGCGGCGATCGACCGCAATCGCGACAGCGCCCCGCGCGACCCCGGCGCGCCGCTGCGCGCCCGCGCCGATCGGCTGAGCCGCCATGTGGAGAATTTGCGCGCCCTCGCCGACGCCGAGACCAGCTTCTTCGCCTCGCTCTCCGACGAGCAGCGCCGCATCGCCGATCGCGTGCTGCCCCGCGATGTGCTCGGCGCGCATGATCTGTTCCGCCGCCGCGGCATGCGCCCGGACCGGAACGGCTGATGGCCAGCGTCGATGACTGTGAATATGCGCGAGCCGCCTCCCTCGATCGATAAAAATCGTCTATCTGCCCACGAAGACAAAGCTCGTAATCCCGCCCCTCGCCGCGAGACAAGAAAATGACATCCGTTTCGCTCGCCCCGAGCGCCCGCCCCGCCCGCCGCATCGCCGTCGGATTTTGGGGACTGCTGATCTGCGCCCTTTCGGCCGCGACGCCGGCGTCGCCGGCATTCGCCGCCAATGGCGCGGACAAGCCGCCGGCGCTGGAGCCCGCGCCTGTCGCGCCCGCTGCGCCCGCGGCGCCGCCGGCGCTCGCGGGCAAATCGGCGCAGCCGGCGCCGGTCCGCAAGCGGCTCACCAAATTCGAGGCGAGACGCATCCGCCACGCCTGCCAGGGGCGCGCCAACGAGCGCAACCTCGTCGGGCCGGAACGCGAGGCCTTTTTGGGGCGTTGCTATTTCGGCCGCGTCTCGACGCGCGTCGAGCGGCAGCAGTGCCGGCAGGAGGCGACCGCGCGCGGGATCGAACGGGCGAGCCAGCGCGCCTTCATTCAGGAATGCGTCCGCGAGCGCGTCCGCGCCAAGAGAGAGCGCAAGGATTGAGCAGCGCCGCTGCGCCTTTGGACAGACCGGCCGAGGGCGCTCCCCCGTACAGTCGTTCCGGTTAGGATCGAACCGGAACGACTCTCGATCTCATTATCTCTTCACGCGAGCACTCTATCGCCGCACCACCAGCACGGAGCATTTGGCGTGGCGGACGATGGTCTTGGCGTTGGAGCCGAGCAGATAGGTGGACATGGCCGGCCGATGCGAGCCGAGCACGATGAGATCGGCGCCCCACTCCTCCGCCTCCGCCAGCACCTCCGGATAGATCGCGCCGAAGCGCACCACCGTCGTCACCAGATTCTTGGGATAGTCGATCTTGGTCGCGACATCGGCGAGCTCCTGCTCGGCCGAAGTGCGCAGCTCCTCGTCGAAATTCGGCGGGATGTAGTCGATGAAGGCGACGGGCACCAGAGATTGCACATTGACGAGGCGAAGCTTGGGCTGCGGCGAGCCCTTGGCGAGGGCGAGCGCCTCGTCCAGCGCGAGCCGCGTCAGGTCCGGCTCGGTCAAATCGAGCGGAATAAGGATTTTCTCATGCATGAGCGCTCCCTCCTCTCCTCGATCTAAGGCGCGCGCGCCCGTTTTGTCAGGGGCGCCCTCTCGCCATCACGGGCCGTCCTCCCGCGGCGGAAGGTCGCGCGCGTCGATTTCCGCTTCCACGAGATCGCCTTCGCGAAGATCGCCTTCCGGGGCCACGGGCCGGAACTCCGAGCGGCTCGCCGCGACCGCCTCTATATGGCGTCCGATCTCCGGATTGCGCTGCGTGAAAACATGTAGGTCGAAAGCGTCGAGAATCAGCAGCTTTATCGGCGTCGCGGCGCGCACATTGGCGGTACGGCGCGTCTTGCGCAAAAGCGCGATCTCGCCGAAGAACTGCCCCTCGCCGAGCCGCGCCATCCCGCTCGGCAGCTCCACCTCCACCTCGCCGGCGGCGATGAAATACATGGAATGCGCCGGCTCGCCGCGGCGCACGATCAGCGCGCCCGCCGGCAGAGATTGCGCGCGCAAATAGCGCATGATCTCGGCGATCGCCGATGCGTCGAGCGTGGCGAACAGCGGCGCCTTGGCCACCATGCTCCAGGTGACGACGAATTCGCGCCGATGAATCTCCTCCGCGAAAGCGGTGGCGACGATGCCGACCGGCAGGCCCAGCATGACGAAGCCCATCACCATGGAGATTGCGGCGATGACGCGGCCCGCCGGCGTATGCGGCACCACATCGCCATAGCCGACCGTCGCAATGGTCTGGATCGCCCACCACATGGCGGCGGGAATGGAGCGGAAAGCCTCCGGCTGCGCGTCATGCTCGGCGATATGCATGGCCGTCGCCATGAACAGCACCACGCCGAACAGCACGATGCCGGAAGCGGCGAGCGCTTTGCGCTCGGCCTCCAGCACGGCGAAGATGGAGCGTATGCCCGGCGAATAGCGCGCCAATTTGAAGAAGCGCGCGAGACGCAGGAACAAGAGCACGCGGAGATCCGCGGCGATGATGACGGAAAGATAGAATGGCGCGATGGCGATGAGATCGACCAGCGCCGAAACCGAGCAGAAGAAGGCGAGGCGCGCGCGTCCGGGGCGCATCGCGGCATAGAGCGCATGGTCCGGCGCGCTCCAGATGCGCAGCGCATATTCGACGCTGAAGGCGGCGACGGCGACATATTCCACGGCGCGGAAGAGCGCGCCATAGCGCGCGGCGTGATCGGGATCGGATTCGAGGATCACCGCGCCGACGGAGAGGATGACCAGCGCCATCAGCGCGCCATGGGTGATTTGCGCGGCGCGGTCGCCGACGCCGCCGCTGTCGAGCAGAATATGGACGCGGCGACGGAGGCGGGACGGCGACTCCTCGGTCTCTGCGCCGCCTCGCTCGCTCACTGCGCCGCCTTGACCCGCAGCGTCTCCTCGATCGCTGTCAGCGCGGCTTCGAGCGCTGTGGCGTCGGGACCGCCGGCCTGGGCGAGATCTGGCCGCCCGCCGCCGCCCTTGCCGCCGAGCTTCTCGGAAGCGACGCGCACCAGATCGACGGCGTTGTAGCGCGCGGTGAGATCGGCGGTCACGCCGACGACGACGCCAGCCTTGCCATCGACCGAAGCGTTGGCGATGGCGACGACGCCGGAGCCGATCGTCTTCTTGGCCTCATCGACCAGCGACTTCAAATCCTTGGCGTCTATTCCGCTGACCGCTTTGGCGAACAGCTTGACGCCGGCCACGTCGCGGATCGGCTCCGCCCCGCCATTGCCGCCGCCGCCCATGGCCAGCTTGCGCTTGGCGTCGGCGAGCTCGCGCTCCAGGCTCTTGCGCTCCTCGATCAGGCTCGCGAGCCGGGCGGGCGCCTCCTCGACGGAGGCGCGCACGAGTGCGGCGATCTCGCGCAGCGCCTTGGCCTCGGAAACGAGCTGGGCGCGGGCGCCTTCCGCCGTCTTGGCCTCGATGCGGCGCACGCCGGAGGCGACGGCGCCCTGCGAGACGATGCTGATGAGGCCGATGTCGCCGGTGCGGCGCACATGGGTGCCGCCGCAGAGCTCGACCGAAAAGGCGCGATCGACGTCGACGGGGGCATGGCCCATGGCGACGACGCGCACCTCATCGCCGTATTTCTCGCCGAACAGCGCGCGGGCGCCGGAGCGAATGGCCTCGTCCTGGCCCATCAACCGCGTCTCGACCGGGGCGTTGTCCTGCACCACCTCATTGGCGATCTGCTCGACGGCGGCGATCTCTTCCTCGCTCAGCGGCTTGGGATGGGTGAAGTCGAAGCGCAGCCGATCCGGCGCGACGAGCGAGCCCTTTTGCGCGACATGATCGCCGAGCACGCGGCGTAAAGCCTCGTGCAGAATATGCGTCGCCGAATGATTGGCGCGCACGGCGTTGCGACGGGCGTGCTCGACTTCCAGCTCAAGGGCGAGGCCGGGGACGAGCGCGCCCTCCTCCACCACGCCCTCATGGACGAAAAGGCCGTGAACCTTCTTTTGCGTATTGGTGACGCGAAAGCGCACGCCCTTGGCGCGCATGACGCCCATATCGCCGATCTGGCCGCCCGATTCGGCATAGAAGGGGGTCTGATTGAGCAGCACGGCGCCGCGTGCGCCGGTCTCGAGCCGGAACGTTTCCGCCCCTTCATGGAGAAGGGCGACAATCTGGCCCTCAGACTTCTCCCGGTCATAGCCGAGAAATTCGGTCGCGCCGAGACGTTCCTCGAGCGCAAACCAGACGGCCTCGGTCGCCGTCTCGCCGGAGCCGGCCCAGGCCTTGCGCGCCTCAGCGCGCTGGCGCTCCATGGCTTTCTCGAAAGCCGGCTTGTCGACAACGATCCCGCGCGGGCGCAGCGCATCTTCGGTGAGATCGAGCGGAAAGCCGTAAGTGTCGTAGAGCTTGAAGGCGGTCTCGCCGGAAAAGCTCGCGCCTGCGGTCAGCGAGGCGCTCTCCTCGTCGAGGATGGAGAGACCGCGCGCCAAAGTCTGGCGGAAGCGTGTCTCCTCGGTCAGCAGCGTGTCGCGAATGAGGCTTTCGGCGCGCGTCAGCTCGGGATAGGCGAGCCCCATCTCGGAGACGAGGGCGCCGACGAGCCTATGCATCAAAGGCTCGGCGGCGCCGAGAAGCTGCGCGTGGCGCATGGCGCGGCGCATGATTCGGCGGAGCACATAGCCGCGGCCCTCATTGGAGGGCGTCACGCCATCGGCGACGAGGAAGGCCGCGGCGCGCAAATGATCGGCGATGACGCGATGGCTCGCCGCCTGCGGTCCGGCCGAATCGACGTTGGTGGCGTCGGCCACGGCGCCGATAAGGCGGCGGAAAAGATCGACCTCGAAGACCGAATGCACGCCCTGCAACAGGGCGGCGATGCGCTCGAGACCCATGCCTGTGTCGATCGAGGGCCGCGGCAGCGGCGCGCGCTCGCCGGGCGCGGTCTGATCATATTGCATGAAAACGAGGTTCCAGAATTCCAGGAACCGGTCGCCATCCTCGTCCGGGCTGCCGGGCGGGCCGCCGGCGACGCTGTCGCCCTGATCGAAGAAAATTTCGGAGCAAGGGCCGCAAGGGCCGACGTCGCCCATGCTCCAGAAATTATCGGCCGTGGGGATGCGGATGATGCGATCGTCGGAGAAGCCGGCGATCTTTTTCCACAGCGAAAACGCCTCATCGTCGTCGTGATAGACAGTGACCAGCAGCTTTTCCCGCGGCAGGGCGAGCTCGCGGGCGACGAAATTCCAGGCGAGCTCGATCGCGCCTTCCTTGAAATAATCGCCGAAGGAGAAATTGCCGAGCATCTCGAAGAAGGTCAGATGCCGGGCGGTGTAGCCGACATTGTCGAGATCATTGTGCTTGCCGCCGGCGCGCATGCATTTCTGCGCCGTGGTGGCGCGCGCGTAATGGCGCTTCTCGAAGCCGGTGAAGACATTCTTGAACTGCACCATGCCGGCGTTGGTGAACATCAGCGTGGGGTCGTTCTGCGGGACGAGCGGCGAGGATGCGACCTTCTCGTGTCCATTGCGCGAGAAATAGTCGAGGAAGGTCGAACGGATCTGGTTGACGCCACTCATATCGGTTCTTGTCGCCCGCTTGTTCGGCACAAATGGCCATCGAACGCGCGCTCGGCCGTAACCGTCGCTGGGAAAAGGAAAAGGCCCGGCGCGAACCGAGCCCTTCTAGAGCATTTGTCCGCGAAGTGGAACAGGCCGCGCGGATCGCAGAAGGGAGTGATGTTCTGGAGTCTCCGTGGTGGAACCCAGCCCCGGACGGCTGCGCCGTCCGACCCTTCCCTCAAAGGGTGGGCCGTCCTCGCTTCACCTTCGGCGATCGCCCGACTCACTCCTCGCCGCCGGCGCCATCCTCCTCGCCGCCGGCGTCGAGGATGCGCTCGGCGATGAGGCCCGAATTCTCGCGGATCGCCTGCTCGATCCGCTCGGCGGCCTCTTTGTTCTGCCTGAGGAAGGTCTTGGCGTTCTCGCGGCCCTGGCCGAGACGCTGGCTGTCATAGGAGAACCAAGCCCCGGATTTCTCGACGACGCCGGCCTTCACCCCGAGATCGACGAGCTCGCCGACCTTGGAGATGCCCTCGCCATACATGATGTCGAACTCGACCTGCTTGAAAGGCGGAGCGACCTTATTCTTGACGACCTTGACGCGGGTCTGATTGCCGGTGACCTCGTCGCGGTCCTTGATGGAGCCGATGCGGCGAATGTCGAGCCGGACGGAAGCGTAGAATTTCAAGGCGTTGCCGCCGGTCGTCGTCTCCGGCGAGCCATACATCACGCCGATCTTCATGCGGATCTGATTGATGAAGATGACGAGCGTGTTGGAGCGCGAGATGGAGGCGGTGAGCTTGCGCAGCGCCTGGCTCATCAGCCGCGCCTGCAGGCCGGGCTGCACGTCACCCATCTCGCCCTCGATCTCGGCGCGCGGCGTCAGCGCGGCGACCGAATCGACGACGAGCACATCCACCGCGCCGGAGCGCACCAGAGTGTCGGTGATCTCCAGCGCCTGCTCGCCCGTGTCCGGCTGCGAGATCAGCAGCTCCTCGAGATTGACCCCGAGCTTGCGGGCGTAGACCGGATCGAGCGCATGCTCGGCGTCGACGAAGGCGCAGACGCCGCCCTTCTTCTGCGCCTCGGCGATCACATGCAGCGTCAGCGTCGTCTTGCCCGATGATTCCGGCCCGTAGATCTCCACGACACGGCCGCGCGGCAGGCCGCCGACGCCGAGCGCGATATCGAGCCCGAGCGAGCCGGTGGAGATGGTCTCGATCTCGACGGCTTTCTGATTCTTGCCGAGCCGCATGATCGAGCCTTTGCCGAAGGCCCGCTCGATCTGCGACAAAGCGGCGTCCAGCGCCTTGGTCTTGTCCACGGAGGTTCCTTCCACGAGGCGGAGATTGGCTTGGCTCACGGCGATGATTCCTTCTGGCACAGGCAGGGCGGCAGGCGCAACGCGAGATGCGGCCCGGGAACGAAAGAGCGGTGAAAGACTTGCGAGGATCAGGCGATATCGGACGCGAAGATCGGATGGGCAGATTGTATCGCATTTGTTCTCTTCGCCAAGTTCTTTTTTTGTTCCGCATGATTTTTCCCCGCTTCGCCCCGCCGGGCGCGAGCCAAGGGCAGGCCGGGCGCGAGCCAGGGGAAGGAACCGGCTTGAAGTCCGCGAGTTCCTCGGCGTAAGGGACCGCAGCCGGCTCCCGGCCTATTTCTCACGATCGACAGCGGAGTTTCGACAGCCCATGAGCGACACGCGCGCGCCTTCCCGTCCCGACGCCGTTCTCGATTCCGCCGATCCGCGCTGGGCGCGGCTGCATCGGCTGATCGACACGCATTCGCTGCTGCGCGGCGATTTCACGCTCTCCTCGGGCCGCAAGAGCAATTATCTCTTCCAGCTGCGCCAGACGACCATGCTGCCGGAGGGCGCGCATCTCATCGCCGATATCGTCGTCGACTATATGAAGGCGCAGGGGATAAAGGGCGTCGGCGGGCTGGCCGTGGGCGCCGTGCCCATGGTGGCGGCCATCGCCGCGGTGAGCTTTCCCAAGGGCGCGCCGGTCGAGGCTTTCTTCGTGCGCAAGGAGGCCAAGGGCCATGGCGCCAAGGAGCGCATCGACGGCTATGTGCCCAAGGGCGGCGAGGCGCTGATCGTGGACGATGTGGCGACGACGGGGGGCTCTATATTGGAGGCCATCGCCGGCATGGTGGAGGAGCACCCGGAGGCGAGAGCGACGCGCGCGCTGGTCGTGATCGACCGTGAGGAAGGCGCCGCGGAAAAGCTCGCCGAAAAGGGAATCACGCTGGTGTCGATTTTCAAGCGCGGCGATTTCACCATATAGGCCTTGCATGCCGTTTCGGAGGTAGAGCCATGAATTGCGCGACGCCGATGTTTCTAGCCTTCCTCGCTTGCGGAGGCGTCGCGGCGCCGGCGCTCGCGCAATCGAGCGATCCTTCGGCCGGGCGGCGTCTCGCCGCCTCGCTCTGCGTCGAATGTCATCGCATAGACGAGAAGACGCCGGCCAAGGACGAGGCCGCCAAGGCGCCCAGCTTCGTCGATGTGGCGCGCATGCCCTCGACGACGGAGCTGGCGATCAAGGTTTTTCTGCGCAGCTCGCATCGGAACATGCCCAATCTCATCCTCACGCCGGATGAGATCGACTCGCTCTCCGCCTATATCGTCGGCCTCGCGCCCAAGCGTTGAGGCGTCACGGCTTCGGGCAATCGGGCTGCAGAAATTTCGCGTCGATCGTGAAGCCGGAGCGCTCGCGCGTGGCGCCGCTCTTTTGCGTGAGCGTCGTCTTCGATTGCGCGCGATACCAGCTCGAGAAATCGCCGGTGAGCAAGAGGCTCGTCACCTCGCGCGCGCCATGGAGATCGCATGAGAAGGTGACGATGACCTCGCCGCCTTGCGCGGATTCGACCGTCGGCTTCGTGCAATTGTCCTGCGGAGCGCCGAGGATGCCGTCGCCCGCTTCGATGCAGACGTCATGCGACTGCAGTCCCACGTCCGGCGATATTGTTTTTATGCGCCAGAGACCGGGCCGACGCTGCGGCAACTCGTCCGCTCGCGACGAGCGCGCGCTCGCAATGACGGAGAGAGACAAAGTCACTGCGAGCATCGCGAGATATGGCGCGCGACGATAGATGCGGAGGTTCAACGCTTCGCCTCGATCACGTATGATTTTTTTGCGGCGCAGAATATGTGGCGCGCGCGTTTGCGAGGCAACTCGTTTTCAATGTCGGGCGCGCATTTTAAGAATAGCTCCCGCGCGCGCCGCCGCTTTTTCCCGAATGCGTGACGCGGCCTCCCGAGAGAGGCCGCGTGACAGTGAGCGTCAGGCCTGGCCGGCGGCGCCTTGGGCCTTGGGAATACGCAGCACCTGGCCGGGATAGATCTTGTCGGGATCGGAGAGCAACGGCCGATTGGCGGCGAAAATCTCTTCGTATTTTCCGCCCTTGCCCTGGCCATATTGCGTCTCGGCGATCTTCCACAGCGTGTCGCCCTGGCGCACCTTGTAGAAGAACGACTCCGTCTCCTGCTTGCCGACGACGATATTGCTCTCGACCTGCGAGACGCCCTTGGTGTTGCCGACGGCGAGCACGATCTTCTCCGCGTCGCTGGTCGAAGGCGCCTTGCCGCCGAGCTTCACCTTGTCGCCCTCGACCGAGATTTCGATCTTGGAGGCGTCGAGACCTTTCTTCTCGATCTCCTTCTTCAATTCATCGGCGGGCGCGGCGGCGTTCTCGGTCGCGCCCTTGGGCGAAGGCGCATTCTTGTCGATCTGCTCGCCGCTCTTCGAGTTGTTCCAGAAATTGAAGAGACCCATTTTTACGACCTCCTTCGCGCTTTGGCGTGAGCGCGAGCGCCGGTGGAATTGCGCCCGCGCCGCGTTACATAGGGCGCGCCGCGCTCAGGCGAGCCCATCACGAAGAAGGCGTTCTCGCGCCGCCCGCACCCATAGCTGCGCGGCGAGCGGCGAAAAATGCAGGCCGTCATTGGTCATCTCTGGCCGCCGCGCGCCGTCTTGCGAAAGCTGCGGCGCGAGATCGACGACCGCGAGCCCGCGCGCCTCGGCGAGCGCGCGCATCAGCGCATTGATCTCGTCTATGCGCGGCGCCTGGGCGGCGTCGGCGACATGGGGCGCGAGCATCAGAACGCCGCGCGCATCCTCCGGCAGGCGGCGCAGCAGCGCGCGAAAATCATGGTCGATCTGCGCGAGCGGCGCCGCGTCGAAGAGAAGATCGTTCAAGCCGCCATCGATGATGAAGCAGCGCGCGCCCATCATGCGCGCCTCGACGATTTGCGCGCCTATATCCTTCAGCGTCGCGCCGCCGAGGCAGAGGCGCAGCACGTCGAAGGGGCGCCGGCGGAGCGGGCGCCAGTCGCATTGCGCCGCGAGACTGTCGCCGACGATGGCGTAGCGCGGCGCCCGCAGACGCGTGACGCGCCGATGCAGCGCGATGCGAAAGGCGCGCCGCACGCCGGCGTCGGAGGCCGCGATCAGCGCGCCAAAGAGCAGCAGGAGAAAGACGAGAATGAAAAAAATTTGCGCCAATGTCGCGATCATCGCCCTCGCCGCCTCGCCCGCGTCATCGGCAGGACATAGATCCGAATCGACTCTGGGGAGGACGCCCGCATGATCGCCCGCATCGCCAAGATCCTGCTCGCCGCCTGCGCCGGCCTTCTCGGCCTCGTCACCGGGCTCGGCAATATTTTCGATTATGGCACGAATTTCGAGGTCCTTCGCCATGTCGTCTCCATGGACACGACCCATGCCGACGCCGCGCTGATGAGCCGCGCCATTCTCTCCGACGCGCTGCAGCGGCTGATCTATGCCGGGATCATCGCGACGGAGCTCGCCTATGGAGCGCTCTGCCTCTATGGCGCGCTGCGGCTTTTTGGCGCACGAAAGGGCGACGCGGCGAGCTTCGAAACGGCGAAGCAATGGGCCATAGGCGGGCTCGCGCTCGGCTTCGCGCTCTATTTTTTCGGCTTCATGATCATCGGCGGCGAATGGTTCCAAATGTGGCGTTCCATTGATTGGAACTTCCAGCAGCCGGCCTTTCGATTCATCGGCTCGCTCGGCCTCATCCTGCTCTTCGTCGCCCAGCCGGAGCCGTCGCGCGGCTGACGTGGCGAGGGCATTGTTTGGAACCGATCCAATCTATGGAGTTTGACGGGATTGTCGCTCCTTCACTAGATTTCGCGCGCCCTGCTCATTCGGAGAGTTTCCTCTCGCGATCGGAGAATCTGAAAATGGCGCTCGCCACTCGATCGCGCCTCTCGACATTGTCGCGCGCTTTTTTCTTTCTGCTCGCCGCAGCCTTGCCGGCGGCGAGCCTCGAATCGACGACGAGCGACGCGCGCGCCGCCGACGAGGCCCATCTCTCGCAACGCGAGCTGCTGGGGAAACGAATTTTCGAGGATAAGAATCTCTCGGAACCAGCGGGCCTCTCCTGCGCCTCCTGCCATGATCCCGCCAAGGCGTTTCAAGGCAATAATGGCTCGCCCATCGCGGCGCTCGCGCGCGGCAGCCGGCCGGATGCGCTCGGAACGCGCAAGACGCCCTCGCTCGCTTACGTCTCCTTCAGCCCGCGCTTTCATTTCATGAAGAAGAAGGACGAGGAGACCGGCGAGACGGAGCTGGTTCCCGTCGGCGGACAATTTTGGGACGGCCGCGCGGATGATCTCGCCGCGCAAGTGGAAGGGCCGCTGCTCAATCCACGCGAGATGAACAATCCGTCGAAAGCCGCCGTGGTCGAGAAGATAAAATCCGGCGCCTATGCCGATCTCGCGCGGCGCGTCTATGGCGAGAAGCTCTTCGAGAACGACGCGGCCTTCGACAAATTGGCGCGCGCGGTCGCCGCATTTGAGAGCAGCGAGCGATTTCATCCCTTCTCGTCCAAATTCGACGATTTTCTGCGCGGACGCGAGAAATTGACCGCCGAAGAGGCGAAGGGCTTCGCGCTGTTCAAGGACAAGAAGAAGGGCAATTGCATCGCCTGCCATGTCGGCGAGGAGAAATCGCGCCATCCGCAGGACTGGCTGTTCACCGATTTCAGCTATGATGCGCTGGGCGCGCCGCGCAACGCCGCCATACCGGACAATAAAGACCGGGCGCATATCGATCTCGGCCTCTGCAAGCGCGAGGGCCTCGCCAAGGTCGCCCCCAAGGGCTACGCCATCGACAGCCTCTGCGGGCAGTTCAAGGCGCCCACCTTGCGAAACATCGCCGTCACCGGCCCCTATCTGCACAATGGCGCCTTCGCCAGCCTGCGCGACGTCGTGGCCTTCTACGCGACGCGCGACACCGATCCTGCGCGCTGGTATCCCAAGAAAGAGGGCGCGACCGCGAAATATGACGATCTGCCGGCGGCGTATCACGACAATGTGAACGTCAAGGAAGTTCCTTATGATCGCAAGCCGGGCGAGACGCCGCGGCTCGACGAAAGCGAGATCGACGCCATCGCCGCCTTTCTGCGCACGCTGACCGACCGGCCCACGCCCGCGACGAAGGCGGAGAGATAGAGTGTTTTCGAGCGAAGTGGGAACCGGTTCGCGTGAAGAAAACACGACCGAACAAGGAGATTTAGAGAGCAGCAAGACGGGAGCCGCCGCGAAAAGGACATAAGCATAGGGCCGGATGTCGCCTTCTTTCCCTCGAGGAGGCGGCCCATGCGGCTTCGCGTCTTGGCTCTCGTTTGCGTGTCTTCGATCGCTCTGTCTTCCGCATGGGCGAAGGAGACGATCGTCGAGGCGACATCGACGATCGACGGCGTCATCGTCCATCCAGACGCAGCGACAGTGACGCGCAGAGCGACGATCGATCTTCCCGCTGGCGCCGCGACGGTCCTCCTCAAAAATCTTCCCTTCGCGCTCGACGCCGATTGGCTACGCGTCTCCGGCGAGGCGAATGGGCGCGTGACGATCGGCGCCGTCGAGGCGCGGCTCGCGCCGGCGGAGACGCAGGCGCCGGACACGGCGATCGAATCGAAGCTGAAGCAATTGCGCGGCGCGCGCGAGAGCCTGCAGGTGACGCTGGACACGCTCACCGCCAAGCAGGCGATGATCGCGCGCTATTCGCAGGCGAGCCCGGAGAAGCTCGGCCCGGAGACACGGCCGCTCGCGATCGGCGAATGGAGCGCGGCCTTCGACGCCATCGCCTCCGCATTGACCAAAACCGGCGAAGAATTGCGCGGCGCCCACGTCAAGGCGAAGGAGCTCGACGACGAGATCCATGCGCTCGAGGCGGGAACCGGCGCGCGCGCGACGCGGCGCCCGTCGCGCGAGATCGCCATAGCGGTCGAATCGGCGAGCGGCGGCAAGCTGCAATTGACCCTCTCCTATCTCGTCTCCGGCGCCTATTGGCGGCCCGCCTATGACGCGCGACTCGAGACCGGCGGCGCGGAGGGCAAGCCGCAGCTCGAATTCATCCGTCGCGCCGCGGTGACGCAGAACACGGGCGAGGATTGGGGCGATGTCGCGCTCTCCGTCTCGACGACGCGCGCGCATCGCGGCGCAGCGGCGCCCGATGTGCAGCCGCAGCGGGTGAGCTTTTATGAGCCGCCGATTCTCTATTCGGAGAAGCTCGCCGCTCCGGCGGCTGCGGCGCCCGAGCGCCCGATGCGCAAAGCGGAAATCTCCAGGATGCCGGCGCCCGAGCCGGCGCCGGCGCCGGTCGCGCAGCAGACAGCCGCGCTGGAATCCAACGCTTTTCAAGCGAGCTTCAAAATCTCCGGCCGCGTCGGCGTGCCGGGCGACGGAACGACGAAGAGCTTTATTCTCACCGCGCGCCGCATGACGCCGACGCTCGCCGCGCGCATCGCGCCGGCGCTCGATCCCACGGCTTTTCTCGAGGCGCGAATCCTCAATGAGGAGGACGCCCCGCTGCTGGCCGGCCCCGTCGCCGTGCAGCGCGACGGAATGCATGTGGGGCAGAGCCGCATCGCTTTCGTCGCGCCGGGCGAGGCGGTGGAGCTCGGCTTCGGCGCCGACGACAAGATCAAGGTCGCGCGCGCGCCGGTCAAGCGCGTCGAGAATGAGCCGAGCTGGTTCGGCCAGACCAAATATGAGACGCGCGACTTCAAGACCACGGTCACGAATCTGCACGATTTCATCGTTCCGGTGACGGTCGTCGATCAGATTCCGTTTTCGGAGAATACAGCGATCACAGTGGAGACGCTGCCGCAAACGACGGCTCCCACGACGAAGCAGATCGCCGACAAGCGCGGCGTGATGGGCTGGAGCTTCGACGCCAAGCCGCGCGAGACGAAAGAGCTGCGCCTCGCCTATCGCGTCAAATGGCCGGCGGAGCGCGACATTGTGACACAACCGGCGCCGATTGCCCAAAGGTGACGGACTTGAAAGGGACTTCGGCGTAGCCATTTGTGTCGTGTCGCAGCGCTCGCGCGACGAGGAGACTCTCTGATGCATGTCAATATCGCCGCGGCGGAAGCCGCCATCACCGCTGCACGCAAGCGCGCCTCCGAGCTCGGCACGAAAATGTGCATCGCCGTCGTCGATTCCGGCGCCGATCTGAAAGCCTTCTATCGCATGGACGATGCCTGGGTCGGCAGCATCGACATTGCGATCAAGAAAGCGAAGACGGCCGTCTTCTTCGGCATGCCGACGGGCGACATCGGCAAGCTGTCGCAGCCGGGCGGCCCGCTCTTCGGCATCGAGCATTCCAATGACGGGCTCATCACCTTCCCCGGCGGCCTGCCCATCGTCGATGAGGATGGCGTGCTGGTCGGCGCGATAGGCGTCAGCGGCAGCTCGGTCGAGAATGACCATGCCGTCGCGCTCGCCGGCGTCGCCGTCGTCGGCGTCAGCGATCTGCCGGCGCATCCTTGGCGGACGTGAGCCCGCGGTCGAGCCATGCGCGCCATTGCGGCGCCGCGCCGATGAAATCGGCCAGCGCCGCATAGCCGCCGCTATTGGGGTGGGCGCCGTCGCCGGCGGCCGCCTCCTGCAAAAGCACGCCGCAGCTCGCGGCGAAGCCGCGCATCTCGATATAGGGAATGCGCAGCTCGGCGCAGAGCTTTTGCAATTGCGGGCACAGACGATCGATGCGCGCGGCGCCGGGCAGAAACGGCCCGACCATCAATACGGGCGCGAGCGTCGCGGCCTCGCGCAGCATTTGCTCTGCATGGGCCAGCGTCTCCTCGAGCGGCACGCGCGCACGGCCCGCTTCCTCCTCCACGCAATCATTGGCGCCGAAGGAAAACAGCAAGCGCGCGTCGGAGCCCGCCGGCAGACGGCGCCGCGCCTCCTCGCGCCAGCGCGCGGCGATATCGGCGCTGGTGTCGCGGCGGATGCCGAGATTATAGGCGGTGACATCTCGCCCACCGTGGCGCTCCCGCGAGACCAGCCGGCCCACCCAGCCGAGACCATCGTCGTCGCCGG
The DNA here is from genome assembly GCF_004366495.1 of Methylosinus sp. sav-2. Lineage (NCBI taxonomy): Bacteria > Pseudomonadati > Pseudomonadota > Alphaproteobacteria > Hyphomicrobiales > Methylocystaceae > Methylosinus > Methylosinus sp. sav-2. Next base: position 1,060,414 of record NZ_SOEJ01000001.1, on the reverse strand, counting down.
TTCCATTGACGAAGCTGTCGCCGAAAAAACAGATGCGAACCGGCGTGGTCATGCGCGCCCCCGGATAGATTTGCGCGGCCTTCGCCGCCTTCCTTCTCCCCGCTCGCGGGGAGAAGGTGAGGATGAGGGCCAGGGCATGAGCCACAAACGGAAAACGCCCCGAGCCCCTCACCCAGGCCCTCTCCCCGCTCGCGCGGGGAGAGGGAGAAATATCATTCCGCCTCCGCGCTCCATCCGCAGAGCGCCAGCGCCTCGCGCATATGCGCGGGCGCCGGGGCGCGCACGACGATGCGCTCCTTGTTCTCGCGCATCGGAATGTCGATCTCGCGCGCGTGAAGATGCAGCGGCGGCGCGCCTTCGCGCTTGCCATGGCCATAGACGGGATCGCCGAGCATGGGCCAGCCCATGGCCTGGCAATGAACGCGCAGCTGATGCGTGCGGCCGGTCTGCGGCCTCAGCTCGAGGAAGGCGAGATCATTGCCCTGCGCGTCGCGGGCGCGGCCGAGCACGCGCCAATCCGTCTGCGCCGGCTGGCCCAGCGGATCGGGCCGCATCCACCAGCCGCGCGTCGAATCGAGCCGGCCGAGCGCCATGTCGATATGGCCCTCCTCCTCCGAAGGCGCGCCTTCGACGATCGCCCAATAGGTCTTTTTGATGCGCCCGTCGTGAAACAGCTTGCCGAGCCGCTCCAGCGCCTTGCGGTGGCGGCCGAGCACGAGGCAGCCCGAGGTGTCGCGATCGAGCCGATGCGCGAGCGCCGGCGCGCGCGGCAAGCCGAAGCGCAGCGCGTCGAAATGATCCTCCAGATTCTCGCCGCCCTTGGGGCCGCGATGCACAGGCAGGCCGGCGGGCTTGTCGACGACGAGCATCAGCCCGTCCCGATAGAGGAGGCGCGAGACGAGATCATCCGGTGTCATGGGCGTCATCCTAATCGAATCGGCGATTTCGCGTGAGGCTTCCGCGGCCCGCCCTTGCCGCCGTACGGCGCGCGCTAGCTAGAGACATGCGGAGCCAGCCCTTCGTCCGAGGGCCAGCAAGAGAGAACAACGGAGAGTACCATGGCCGAAGAAGACCAAGTCGACCGTCTGATGTCGCGGAACGCCTATATTTTCGCGGGGGTCGGGGCCGTGCTCGGCGCTGTGATGGGCGCTGGCGTCGTCGGCTTTCCCGCCGCGATCGGGACCGTGATCATCGGCGCGCTGCTCGGCGGCATTCTCGGGTCCTTCATCGTCACCAAGTGACCCGGCCGAGCGACGCCCATTCGACGGAGCGCGGCTGCGCGAAGCCGCCGCGCTCCCGCCGCTCAGACCGAATGGCCAAAATGGGCGAGCACGAAGTCCAGCGCGCCGACGCGCTCCAGCAGCCAATAGGCGCCGAGCAGCGCGATCACCGCCGAGAGCGCATAGACGAGCTGCGGGCTGCGCTTGCCGCCGGTCTGCTTGTCGATGAAGAGCAGCGCCGGCACGAAGACCAGCACGATCGCCACCTGTCCGAGCTCGACGCCTATGTTGAAGGAGGCGAGCGCGGGTAGAACCGCATCCGCCGGCACGCCCAGCTCCTTCAGCCCGCTGGCGAAGCCGAAGCCATGGACGAAGCCGAAGAGAAACGTGTCGCGCCAGCGTCCATCGACGCGGCGCGAGAAGAAATTCTCGACCGCGACATAGATGATCGAGGCGGCGATCGCCGCCTCCACCCATTGCGAGGGCAGCGTGACGATATCGAGCGCCGCCAGCGACAGAGTGACCGAATGCGAGACGGTGAAGGCGGTGACGATCTTCACTACCGGCCAAACGCGCGTCGCCCAGAGAAGAATGGCGATGAGGAAGGAAATGTGGTCGTAGCCGGTGAGAATATGCTCGACGCCGGCCTGCACGAATTTCCACATCAGCTGCCACACCGTCTCCAGCGGCTTCGAAAGATCGAGCGGCGCATCGGTGGGATAGAGCATGGTCTCGCCGGCGTTGGGGCCGGTCAGCGTGACGAGATGCTTGGCCTTGGAGCCCGCGGCCGCCAGAAGCTCTTTCGCGTCGTAGAAAATCTGGCCGGAAACGCTGGCGCAGTCGAACGTCAGCGTCACCAATGCGCTGTCCGCATTGGTGGGGTCCTCTCCGGAATAGTCCACGCGGCCGGAACAGGCGTGGCCATCGGCGTCATGCATGGAGACCCGGCGCTGAATCAGCTTGCCGATCTCGGCCTCCAGCACACCGGGCTGCGATAGCTCGACGCCGGAGCGCTCCGCCATGGTCTGCGAGAAGATGCGCTCGAGATCGGTCGCCAGAAAGCCGACGTCTACCCGATAGGAATGATCCTTCTCGGGCGTGATCTTGACGGTGGAAATATCCGCCGTATGGGCGAAGGCCGGCGCGATCGATGCGAGCAATGCGGCGACGACGAGCGGCAAGCATTTCAACGACCAGCTCATTTTCGAAGGACTCCGGGCAAGCCTGACGGGCGGGGCCGCGACAATGCCCGACGCCGCGAAAATGGACAAGACCGCGCGCCGCTCGGCCCGCGCGCGATTGCGGGGCCGCGCCCGGACGGGTAAAAACAACGACATGCGGCCGGAGCTTTTCATTGGAATCCGGGACCGCCGCGAGGGGAGCGTCCGATATGCAGCGTGTCACCATGACCATCGACGACGATCTCATGGCCGCTCTCGACCAGTATATGGAGGCCGGCGGGCATCAGAATCGCTCGGAGGCGGTGCGCGATCTCGTGCGCGCCGGCCTCATGAAGCAGCCCAAGGTCGATGACAGCGACCGCCCTTGCATCGGCGCGCTCGTCTATCTCTACGATCACGAGACGCGGCAATTGTCGAAGCGGCTGATGCACGACCATCACAGCCACGCCGATCTCTCCATCGCCGCCCTGCATGTGCATGTCGACGCCGAGACCTGCCTCGAGGTCTCGCTGCTGCGCGGCCGCAAATCCGAGGTGGAGCATTTTGCCCGACATGTGATCGGCGAGCGCGGCGTGCGCTACGGCCAGCTCGTCGTCGCGCCCGGCGAGGCGCATTCGCCGGAGAGCGCCTCCACGCAAAAGCCTCACCACGGCCATAGCCACGCCTGAGCCCTGTGACGGAAATGCAACGCTGCGGGTAAATCCGTAGGCGGTCGTTGACCCGCCCCCTCTCGTATGATCAGATTAGTAAAAAATCATACGGGGGAGCAGCGATGACCGGCCGGCGCATTGGCGAAATCTCAGCATTGGCCCTGACGGCTGCGCTTTTCGGCGGCGCCGCCCTCGCTCAGGAGGCTCTGCCGGACATAGACGTCGGCGCGCCGATCGCGGCCGCGACGCCGGCGGCGGCCGCCGCGCGCTCGGAAGACGCGCAAAAGGCGAAGGTGAGGATCGAGGCGGCCAGCGAGACCATCTTCAGCGGCCAGCAGGTCAACGCCGTGCCCTTTGCACGTCCGGGCGAGGCGCTCGAGATCGTCCCCGGCCTCTCGGTCACGCAGCACAGCGGCGAAGGCAAGGCGAACCAGTATTTTCTGCGCGGCTTCCAGCTCGACCACGGCACTGATTTCTCGCTGACGCTGGACGGCATGCCGATCAACATGCGCACGCATGGCCACGGCCAGGGCTATGCGGACGCCAATTTCCTGATCCCGGAGCTGCTCTCCTCCGTCGTCGGCCGCAAAGGCCCCTATTACGCCGACAAGGGCGACTTCTCCTCGGCCGGCGCGGTCGATATGCAATATATCGACAAGCTCGACCACGGCTTCTTCCGGGCGACGGGTGGCAGCTTCGCCTATGGCCGCCTGCTCGGCGCCAAGAGCTTCGAGGTGAATGGCGGCAATCTGCTCACCGCCATCGAGTCGAGCATATACAACGGCCCATGGACGCGGCCGGACGAGATGCGCAAGATCAATTCGGTGCTGCGCTGGTCGCGCGGCACGCAGGAGGACGGCCTCTCGATCACGGCCATGGCCTACGCCAACCGCTGGTTCTCCACCGACCAGATCCCGTCGCGCGCCGTCTATGGCGGCGTCCTTCCGCTGTGGGGCAATATCGACAGCACCGACGGCGGCGACGCTTCGCGCTTCAGCCTCTCGGCGCGCTGGAGCCAGACGGAGGGCGCGCATTCCTCGCGCGTGGAAGCCTACGCGATACGCTCGACGCTCGATCTCTACAATAATTTCACCTATTTCCTCTCGCATCCCGACGTCGGCGACCAGTTCCGCCAATTCGACCGGCGCACCGTGCTCGGCGTCAAAGCGCAGCACGCCTATAAATACGAGCTCGCCGGCCTGCCGATCGAGTCGCGCATCGGCCTCGAGAGCCGCTACGACAATATTCGTCTCGGCCTCCAGGACAGCTGGCGGCGCCAGCCCTATGACACGATCACCAACAGCCATGTGGCGGAAGGCAGCGTTAGCCTTTGGACCGACACCACTGTTCGCTTCTCGCCCTGGCTGCGCGCCACCGGCGGCGTGCGCTTCGACTATTTCGCCGCCAGCGTCGGCAGCCTCCAAGACCCGCTCTCCGCGCCCAAGGACGGGAATGGCGATCCGATCTGGACCGGCCCATGGAACAGCGGCTCCAAATCGGCGACGATGGGCAGCCCGAAGGTCGGCGTCGTCATCGGCCCCTTCGAGCAGACCGAGCTGTTCCTCAATTTCGGCGAGGGGCTGCATTCGACCGACGTGCGCGGAACCGTGACCCGGCTGAGCCCGGCCGACGGCTCCAACGTGGCGACCATTCCCCTGCTGGTGAAGCAGCGCGGCGCCGAGATCGGCGTGCGGACCACGCGCCTGCTCGACGGGCTCGAATCCTCGGTCGCCTTCTGGTGGCTGAACAATGATTCGGAGAATCAGTTCGAGGGCGATTCCGGCAGCACGGCCTTCGGCCGGCCGAGCCGGCGCTATGGCGTGGAGATCATCAATCACTACACGCCCACCTCCTGGCTGCGGATGGAGGGCAGCGTTTCCCTGTCGCATGCGCGTTTCCGCGGCGTCGACCAGCAGCAGGCGCTCACCTGGATCGATCTTCTGCAGCCCGGCTCATTCCAATATGGAACCTATGTCGGCAACGCGCCCGGCAATTACATTCCCGATTCGCCCAACATCGTCGCCATGGGCCAGATCGAGGTGGGCGAGACGACCGGCCCCTTCGCGGCGCTGCGCTATCGCTATCTCGGCGAGCGCCCGCTGACCGAGGACGGCGCCTTCAAATCGCCGGCGACCGGAACGCTCAATCTGCGCGCCGGCTATCGCTTCGACAATGGCTGGAGCATTCAGGCCGACGCGTTCAACGTCACCAATTCGCGCTCCGACATGATCACCTATGGCTACGGATCGCTGATCCCCTCCGATCCGCTCTATGGCCTGTGCAAGGCGGGCGTCGCGCCGGGCAATGTCTGCTCGGTCGGCGTGATGGGCCGTCATTTCAAGCCGATGGAACCGCCGGCCGTGCGCGTGTCGATCACCGGCCCGCTGCCCTTCTGAGTTCTGGTCGCATCAGTTTCGCGCACCGATCTGGCGCCCCGCGGAAAGCTCGGCTAGGCTGAGCGTTTCGCTGGGCGGCCATTTGCGCGCCGCAGCGATCCTTTCTACGGCGCGTGATTTTTTCGACGCGCCGAGCTCTTTGCGAAAGAGACGATTATGACCGCGACCAAGCCCAAAAAGAAGCTCGTGATCTTTTGCGACGGCACGTGGAACGAGCCGACCAAGCGCGGCACCAATGTCGTGCGAATGCTGCAGGCCACTGATTTTCTCGACGCCGACGGCAATCCGCAGCTCACCCATTACATCGCCGGAGTCGGCACACGCAAAGACGAGAAGGTCGTCGGCGGCGCATTCGGCTTCGGCATCTCCGACAATATCAAGGACGCCTACGCCTTCATCGTCAGCAATTACGAACCGGGCGACGACATCTATCTCTTCGGCTTCAGCCGCGGCGCCTATACGGCGCGCAGCATCGCCGGCCTCATTCACAATCTCGGCGTGCTGCAACGCTGGAATCTGCCGCTCGTCTCCATCGCCTATGACCATTACAAGGACAGGGCCGAGGAGTGGCGCCCGGGCGGCGCCTCCGCGCAGACATTCCGCGACGAGAATTGCCATCCCTATCCCGCCAAGGTCAAATTCCTCGGCGTGTGGGACACGGTCGGCGCGCTCGGCGCACCCTATGGCGAAATTCTCGGCCGGCTCATCGACAAATTCTTCCACACGAGCTTTCACGATGTGACGCTGAGCACGAGCGTCGATTCCGCCTATCACGCGCTGGCGGCGGACGAGCGTCGCTGGCCCTTCCGGCCGACGCCGATCGCGCTCACCGACTATCATCGCGAGCGCAATGCGAGAAACATCGCCGAGCGCGGCTTTCCCTTCTACACCGAGCGCTGGTTTCCGGGCGTGCACTCCAATGTCGGCGGCGGCTATGAGGAGCACGGCCTCTCCGACTATGCGCTGGTGTGGATGGCTGAGCGCGCCGCCGATAATGGCCTGAAGCTTTTGAACTTCGCCAATGTGAAGCTCTCCTTCACCCGGCCCTTCGGACCCGATCCGGCCGAGAAGATTCAGAACAGCCAGACATTCCTCTATCGACTGGCGACCGTGCTGCTCGTGAAGCTGCCGGCGACGCTCGGCCTGCCCTCCGTCTATCCGCTCGACGATCAGCGCCTCGCCAAATATGTGACCTGGAGCGGCGACTACATCCGCCCTATCGACTCCGGTGAGGATTTCGGCCCGGTGCGCGAAAAAGCGGAGATCGACCCCGCCTATCGGCCCAAGCAGCTGCCCGCTCGCGCCGGCGCGACGGAAACAGCGCCGGAGAAGGAGAAAGTGCGCGAGCCTGCGTGAGAGGCGCCCCTCTTCGACGGGATGATCGATTTGCCCTCGCCTAGCGCTGGTCGAAGCAATTCGTATATACGATCGTATTCCGTGTCGAACGCGCCGTAGCCCCCGTGTGGTTAGCGGGCAAAAAGCCCATTCGGCGCGCGCCGAATGCGCCGACAATGCTATTAGTGGCCTGCGTCATTCGATCCGACGATCGAAAGGCCCCCTCCCTCACCCTCCCCCGCTTCGCGGGAGAGGGAGGCGGCGCCGATTCGCGAGACATGGATGAAGCGCCGAATCTGCCCCCTCTCCCGCGAAGCGGGGGAGGGCTGGGGAGGGGGCGCGAGCAGCTTCGCTCGATCGACGAAGGCCATAAAAGACACAATGCGATACCCTCCCTCCTTCCTCGATGAAATTCGCGCCCGCGTGCCGGTCTCGGCAGTGGTGTCGAAGAAGGTCAAGCTCAAGAAGGCGGGGCCCGAATGGCGCGGGCTTTCGCCCTTCCAGGCGGAGAAGACGCCCTCTTTCTACGTCAACGACAAGAAGGGCTTCTTTCACGACTTCTCCTCCGGCAAGCATGGGGACGGCTTCACCTTTCTGATGGAGACGGAGGGCCTCACCTTTCCCGATGCGGTCGAGCGGCTCGCCGGCATGGCCGGCCTGCCCATGCCGGTGGAGACGAAAGAGGCGCAGGAGGCCGAGCAGCGGCGCGGCTCGCTGACCGAGGTGCTGGAATGGGCGGCGCAATTCTTCGAGAAGCAGCTGCGCGGCCCCGCCGGCGCCGAGGCGCGCGCCTATCTCGCCCGCCGCGAGCTCGGCGAGAAGGAGCAGGCGCAATTTCGGCTAGGCTTCGGGCCGAGCGAGCGCTATGCGCTGCGCGACCATCTCGCCGGCAAGGGCGCCGGCGTCGAGACGATGATCGAGGCCGGCCTGCTCGTCCATGGCGAGGACATCGCCGTCCCCTATGACCGTTTCCGCAATCGGATCATGTTTCCGATCGCAGACCGCTCCGGCCGCGTCATCGCCTTCGGCGGGCGGGCGATGGAGAAGGACGCCAAGGCCAAATATCTCAACTCACCGGAGACGCCGCTCTTCCACAAGGGCGCGACGCTCTACAATCTCCACAACGCCCGCAAAGCGGCGCATGAGGCGGGAAACATCATCGCCGTAGAGGGCTATGTCGACGTCATCGCCATGACCGCGGCCGGCTTTCCGCAGACGGTGGCGCCGCTGGGGACGGCGCTGACGGCCGAGCAATGCGGCCTGCTGTGGAACCACGCCGAGGAGCCCATTCTCTGCTTCGACGGCGACAAGGCCGGCCGCAACGCCGCCTTTCGGGCGATCGACACGGCTCTGCCGCTGATCGGCCCCGGCCGCAGCCTGCGTTTCGTGCTGCTGCCGGACGGGCAGGATCCGGACGAGCTCTTGCGCTCCGCCGGCCCGTCCGCCTTGGCTGCGGCCGTGGCGGCGGCGCGGCCTCTGGTCGATCTGATATGGGCGCGGGAGACGGAGGGCGTCCCGCTCGACACGCCCGAGCGGCGCGCCGCGCTCGAGCGCCGCCTCGCCGAGCTCGGCCGCGCCATCGCCGACGAGACTTTGCGCCGACATTATCAGAAAGAATTTTCCGACCGCTGCGATTCGCTGTTCGGCCGCACGCGCGGCCAATTTCAACGCCGGCCGGAGGGCCGCCGCTCCGGCCCGCCGCAGCGCTTCCGCCGCGACGCGGAGCCCATGCGCGGCCCGTTGACCATTGGCGCGGCCCTCGCCAATTCTCCGCTCTATCGCGGCACGAAGCCGGCCATCGCGCCGCGCGAGGCGCTCATTTTGCTGATTCTCTTGAATCACCCAGAGCTGCTCGCCGCCCATCTCGAGGCGGTGACGGCGCTGGACTTCGCCTCGGCGGAGGGCGAGAGGCTGCGCGCCGTGCTGGTGCGCAGCCTCGCCGACGGGGCCGGCGGGCGCGAAGAATTCGCTCGCGCCGCCGCCGCCGCCGGGCTAGAAGCATTTTGCGAGAAATTGGCTGGAATGGGCGCCCATGCGACGCTATGGAGCGTGCGCGCCGAGGCGGCCCCGGCCGACGCCGCCGAAAGCCTGCGCCAAGCTCTCGTCTTGCAACATCGCGTGCGCGCATTAGATAAAGAACTTCGGAAAATCGAGGCGAGGTTGGCGATCGCGCCCAACGACCAAGATTCCGCGCGCTTAAGCGATATTCAGGCGCAATTGAACGCGCTCGATGGAACCGAAGCCGCTCTCGACGGGTTCGGTTCCCAATCGGGCCGTTCGCTGAGAAGCCTTTGACCGGCAAGCCGATCGGACGACGAGCAAAAGCTCTACCGATTTGGTTAGGCGAAAGTTAAGCCCTGGCTACGACTGTGGGCTCGGGCGAATCGGTAGGGTCCTCTGCGGGGTCCGCCGTCTTGTCATGCGGTCGACGCTGTGGTTTTTCGTTAAAATGCGGCGAGCGGAAAAGTGAACGATCCCGGCATGGCGCAGCCTTCGGCTCGGGAAGGCGGCGTGGGGTGGGGCTTGGAGCGAAGAATGGCGAAAAAAGACGACGAGAAAGTCGAAAACGAGGGCGCAGTGGCGGTGGAAACCGCCGACGGTCCTCTGCTCGACCTCAACGACGCCGCCGTCAAGCGGATGATCAAGCTCGCCAAGAAGCGCGGCTTCGTCACTTATACCGAGCTGAACGCCGTTCTGCCGTCTGAGGAAGTGTCCTCCGACCAGATCGAGGACGTTTACGCCATGCTGCAGGAGATGGGAATCACCGTCTCCGAGGGCGAAGATCCCGACGACGCAGAGGGCGAGGAGCAGCAGGAGGAGGAGGAGGCCGAGGGCGGCGAGGTCGTCGAATCCACCCGCGCCACCGCCGTCGCGACGCGCACCTCCGAGCCCGCCGACCGCACCGACGATCCCGTCCGCATGTATCTGCGCGAGATGGGCTCGGTGGAGCTGCTGTCGCGCGAGGGCGAGATCGCCATCGCCAAGCGCATCGAGGCCGGCCGCGAGGCGATGATCGCCGGTCTCTGCGAGAGCCCGCTGACCTTCCAGGCCATCATCATCTGGCGCGAGGAGCTGGAGGCCGGCAAGGTTCTGCTGCGCGACATCATCGATCTCGAGGCCACCTACGCCGGCCCCGAGGGCAAGAACGCCGGCAAGCCTCCAGTCACGCCGTCAGATCTCGCGCCCGCCACCGCGCCGCGCTCGCCGCCAGCCGCGCTGGGCGAAGCCGGCGCGCCGCCGGAGGAGGCTTTCGAGGAAGAGGACGACCTCGAGAATTCCGTCTCGCTCTCCGCCATGGAGACCGAGCTGAAGCCGAAGGTGCTGGAGACTTTCGCCCGCGTCGCCGACGCCTATAAGAAGCTGCGCCGGCTGCAGGATCAGAATGTCGAGAACAAGCTCAAGAATGAGACGCTGACCCCGGCTCAGGACCGCAAATACAAGCAGCTCAAGAAAGAGATCGTCACGGATGTGAAGTCTCTCTCCTTGAACCAGAACCGTATCGAGGCGCTGGTCGAGCAGCTCTACGACATCAACAAGCGTCTCATCGGCTATGAGACCAAGCTGCTGCGCCTCGCCGATGCGCAGGGCGTGCAGCGCGAGGACTTCATCGACAAGTTCCAGGGCTCGGAGCTCGATCCGAAATGGATCATGCGCGTCTCCAAGCTCGGCTCGCGCGGCTGGAAGGAATTCGTCGCCAACGAGAAAGACCGGATCAAGGAGCTGCGCGGCGAGATTCACGCGCTGGCCACCGAGACCGGCCTCGAGATCGCCGAGTTCCGCAAGATCGTCCATATGGTTCAAAAGGGCGAGCGCGAGGCCCGGCAGGCGAAGAAGGAGATGGTCGAGGCCAATCTGCGCCTCGTGATCTCCATCGCCAAGAAATACACCAATCGCGGCCTGCAGTTCCTGGACCTCATCCAGGAAGGCAATATCGGCCTGATGAAGGCGGTCGATAAGTTCGAATATCGCCGCGGCTATAAATTCTCGACCTACGCCACCTGGTGGATTCGTCAGGCGATCACCCGCTCCATCGCGGATCAGGCGCGTACGATCCGCATTCCGGTGCATATGATCGAGACGATCAACAAGATCGTGCGCACCTCGCGCCAGATGCTGCACGAGATCGGCCGCGAGCCGACGCCGGAGGAATTGTCCGAGAAGCTCGCCATGCCACTGGAAAAAGTGCGCAAGGTGCTGAAGATCGCCAAGGAGCCGATCAGCCTGGAGACGCCGATCGGCGACGAGGAGGATTCGCATCTCGGCGATTTCATCGAGGACAAGAACGCCATTCTCCCGATCGAGGCGGCGATTCAGTCCAACCTCCGCGAGACGACGACGCGCGTTCTGGCCTCCCTCACCCCGCGTGAGGAGCGCGTGCTGCGCATGCGCTTCGGCATCGGCATGAACACCGACCATACACTCGAGGAAGTCGGCCAGCAATTCTCGGTGACGCGCGAGCGCATCCGCCAGATCGAGGCGAAGGCGCTGAGGAAGCTGAAGCATCCGAGCCGCTCGCGGAAGCTGCGGAGCTTCTTGGACAATTGATATCGAATGGCCGGCCTCGCGCCGGCCATTTTGTTTCAAGTCGCCAATTGTTCGTATCGAGCCGAAGCCTTCCACCTTGGATGAACGCGCCTCCAACGCCTCGCGCCGAGCCGAGCGCAAGCGCCGCGGCGTCGTCTACACGCCCGCTCCAATCGCCCGTTTTCTCGTCGCCCGCACCATCGCGCTATCGCTCGACGAGCGGCGCGCCGCTCTCGTCGCGCAGCATGGCGGATGCGAGACGCCCGCCTTCTGGCGCGCATGGCTCGACGCTCTGCGATCCTTCAAGATCATCGATCCCGCCTGCGGCGATGGCGCGCTTCTCGACGCCGCCTTCGACGAAATGGAGCGACACTATGAGGAGACTGCGCTCGGCGCGATGATCGCGCTCGATGCGGCGCGCGAGACGATCGCCAATAATCTCTTCGGCGTCGACATAGATGCGCGCGCGGTGGAAGCTGCGCGCCGCGCGCTTTGGAGCCGATGCCCGCAGATCGCCGCGACGAGCGAGCCCGAAGGCTCGCGGTCCGAGGCGGCGACCGGACCGCTAGCCTTCAGGCTCGCTCTCGATCCAAACGGTCCGCACGACAATTTGCGCGCCGGCGATAGCCTCATCGACGATATTGCGGTGCGCGAAGGCGGCTTCGATATCGTCCTCGGCAATCCGCCCTATGTGCGGATGGAATATCTGAAAGCGGCGAAGCCCTATCTTGCGAAACATTACGCCGTCGCCGCGGAGCGCGCTGATCTCTACGCCTATTTCTTCGAAAAAGGCGTGCGATTGCTGAAAGACGGCGGACGGCTGGGCTTCATCTCCTCGTCGAGCTTCTTTCGCACCGGCGCCGGCGAGAGCTTGCGCCGCTTCCTCGCCGAAAATGCGACGATCGAAAGCGTCGTCGATTTCGGCGATCTGCGCGTCTTCGACGATGTCGTCACCTATCCGGCGATCGTGACGCTGAGGAAGAGCGCCGAGCGCGACGATGTGTCCTTTCTGCTGTTGAAGGATCGCGCGCCGAAGGACCTCGAAACGGATTTTGCCGAGCGCGCGCGGCGCATGCCGCAGGCGCGGCTCGGCGCCGCCTCCTGGCGCTTCGAGGAGGAGGCGCTGGCGCGTCTGCGCGACAAGATCGCGCGGGGCCGCAAGACGCTGCGCGAGGTCTATGGATCGCCGCTCTGGGGGATCAAGACGGGGCTCAACGACGCTTTCGTGCTCGATCGGGCGGCACGCGACGCGCTCGTCGCCGCCGATCCGCGCAGCGCCGAGATTTTGAAGCCCTATGCTCGCGGTGGAAGCATCGGCCGCTGGCGCGCGGCGAGCGAGGACTGGCTCGTCGATGCGCCGAAAGGCGCTTTCGACATTGCGGAATATCCCGCCGTGGAGGTGTGGCTCGCGCCGCTGCGCTCACGGCTCGAGGGCCGCGCCACGCGACAAAAATGGTTCGAGCTGCAACAGGCGCAGCTCGCCTATCGCGCCGGCTTCGCGGCGCCGAAGATCGTCTTTCCGGATATTTCCCAAGGGCCGAAATTCGCGCTCGACGACAGCGGCGGCCTCATCGACGCCACCTGCTTCTGCCTGCCCTGCGCCGATCTCGCGCTGCTCGCCTTTCTCAATTCGCGCCTCTGCTGGTTCGTGCTGCATTCCGTGTCCAATCCGCTGCGCGGCGGCAAATGGCGGCTGCGGCTGAAGACGCAATATTTGGAGCCGCTGCCGCTGCCCGATCTCGATCCGCAGGCCGCGGAACGGCTCGCAGCCCTGGCGAGCGCCAATGGCGAGGCCGCCCGCCGGCGCAGCGAGACGGGCGACCCCGACGAGGCAGCGCGCCTCTCCGCCGAGATCGAGAGCCGGGAAAGGGAGATCGACGCGATCGTCTATGATCTCTTCGATCTTTCGACCGAGGAGGCCACGCTTCTCGAAGCCACGCTCGCCGGCCAATATTGACACGCGAAATCCCGCCCGGATTGCGCTATATTGCGCTGCATGAACCCGCATCTGCGCCCGATCGGCCTTCCGCTCGAGACTCAGGCCGCCGAGGGACTCCCCCGGCGTTGCTGGAGCGTGGCGGAAATCGAGGAAATGCTCCGCGCCGGAATTATCGATGAAGACGAGCGGTTCGAGCTGATCGGCGGGGAGGTCGTGCCAATGTCGCCGAAGGGCGCCCGACACGAATGGGTGAAGATCGCGGTTAATCGGTTTTTGCAGCGCGCGGCTCCGCAGCATTTGGAAGTCGCCCAGGAGACCACGCTGCGCCTAGACGCACGCACTTTCGTCGAGCCGGATTTCTGCGTCTTTCCGCGCGATCTGCCCCTCTCCGCCCTCGATGGGCCGGCGGTGCTGCTGGCGATCGAGATCGCCGATTCGAGCCTCGCCTATGACAAGGGCCGCAAGATCGGCGTCTATGCCGCTTTCGGCGTGCGCGAGGTCTGGGTCGTCGACGCTGTGCGGGCCGTGACCTTCATTCATCGCCGGCTGGGCGCGGCGGGCTATGCCGAGATCGTCGAGTTCGCCAGCGCAGCGCGCCTCGAGCCCACGCTCGCGCCCGAGTTCTCCTTCAGCCTCGCCGAGCTCGGCGTGACGCCCGGCGCGGAGAAGCAGTAATCCCATGACGCCGACGACAATTGCCCGGCCATCGACGACGACCGCGCTGCTGCGCGGCTTTCTGCGCAAATGCCCGCGCTGTGGGAATGGCGCGCTCTTCGACGGCTATCTGAAGCGCGCGGACGCCTGCCCGCATTGCGCGGAGAGCTTCATCGGCGTCGACGCCGACGATGGCCCGGCCTGGCTCACCATCGGCGTCGTCGCTCATATCATCGTTCCGCTGCTGATCTTTCTGGAGACGCGCGCAACTCTGTCCTATGGCGCCGAGGCGGCGCTGGTGCTGTCCGCGACTATCGTCTCCACCCTGCTGCTGCTGCCTCTCTGCAAGGGATTCTTCATCGCGGCGGTTTGGTCGCTGTCGAAGAAGACGGACTGACGCGCGGCTCAGCGCTCGCCGCGGGGCTCAGGCTCGCGCGGCTCCAGCGGATGGCCGGCGGCGGCCCAGCCATCCGTGCCCTGCGAGAACCAGGACACGTTGGAATAGCCGAGCGCGAGCGCGCGCTTGGCGGCGTTCCACGACATCCAGCAATCGGCGAGGCAGTAGAAGACCAGCGGGCGGCTCTTTTCTTCCACGGTCACGCGCGCGAGGCCGCTTTCGAAATAGCGGAGCGAGGCCTCCGGCAGTTCGCCATAGCCGGTCTCGGGAAGCCAGACGCTGCCCGGAATGTCGAAACGCGGCTTGTCGCGCCAGACGGCCTCGGGCGGCAGGCCCGCGGGCCTCGGCGGGCGCGGCAGGACATCGATGAAGACAGCGGCCTTGTCGCGCCATAGGGCGAAGGCCTGCTGCGTGTCGATCACGCGGGCGCCGCGCAGAGTGGCGGGCACGGCGGCGCGAAAATCGGAGAGCCGATAGCCCTCCGGCTCGGGAACGGTCTCGGCGGCGGCGGGCGCCGCGACGAGAGCAACGAGGCCGAGCGCGACGCCGAGCCAGCGCCTCATGGCGTGGACGCGATGGGCGCGGGCGCGATCGGCGCGTCGGATTCGTCGATCAGCGGCACGCCGAAATCGACGAGCAATCGGTCGATCTCGCTCTGATTCTGGGCGATGAGCCGATTGAGCTCGCGCTTCCACTCCTGATCGGAATGGCGAACCCCCATGGCGATGCGAAAGCTCATGCGCGCGCCCTTGTCCCCGCTGAGCAGGGCCAGCTTCAGCCGGCCGCCGGATTTTTTCGCATGATAGCCGGCGAATGGCCCCCAGAGAATAGCGACGTCGATCGCGCCACTCTCGAGATCATGGATCATATCGGCGCCCGGCGCGTCGACACGCGTATCGACGACGAGCGGATAGGGCTTCACCGCCGCGAGCAGCCGATAGCGGGCCAGGAGATTGCCGGGTGGCGTGTTGGCGACGAGGCCGATGCGCTTATTCTGGGCGAGGCGCGGATCGGCGAGCGACGTCAGCCCCTCGAGATCGGAGCCGGCGCGATAGACCACCGCATAGGAGGTCCGATAATAGGGATTGGTGGGCTGAACGAGATCGTCGCCCTGCGGCATTCCCATCACCACATCGCACAAATGCGCATTGAGCGTGTTGCGGATGAAGCCGGTCGCGCCCGGATAATAGGAATAGGCGATATCCTTGCCGAGCTTCTTGGCCAGAAACTCCGCGAGCTTGTTCTCGAACCCCTCTCCGGCGCTGTTGGAAAAGGGAAGATTGCTCGGATCGGCGCAGACGCGCAGAATCTTGGGGTCGATCAGCTCGATCGAGCCGCGCGCGTCATCGACGCCCCCTTGAGGACGCGCCACGAGACCGGGCGATTGAGACTGTGCCGGGGCCGTCGCGAGCAAGCCCGCGACGGCGACCAGGGAAAATGTGAGACGACGCGACATGACGAGCCCTCGGCCGGTTCCGCCGCCAGCCGGCGCGCGAAGCCTCGACTGACGCTCGATCACTATTTGGCGCTCATGCACTTCGCTTCGGCCTCGGCGAAAGCCGGCGGCTTCTCTGCCTTCTTCTCCGGACGGCCGCGGCCGACCGCCTCGGTCGAACGGGCGCGGAGATAGATGTAGAGGTCGTCGATATAGCACATGGCGTTCTTATTGTCGGCGAAAGCCGGCATGACGCTGTCATTGCCCGCCTGCTTGTTCTCGCGGCCGCCGACGACGATGCCGTAGAACTCCTCGTAATTGAAGTTCTTGACCGAATTCTTCAGCGCCGGCGCATAGGTCGAGCCCTCGGCGTTGGGGCCGTGGCAGACGTGGCATTCGGCGTGATAGCGGCGATAGCCGGAGAAAGTGTACCAATCGACCGTGCCGTCGGCCTGCACCTTATAGGTCGGCTTGCTCTGCGCGTCGAACCACTTGCCGTCCACTTCCTTGACCGCGGTCGGGTCTCCCGGCGCTTCGGCGCGCACGGTCGTTCCAACACCCATGAAGACGCTCAGGGCAAGTGCCCCGACGAGCGGCAGTCTCATCACGCCATCCTCCAGCAGTTTCCATCCACACAAACAAGGCGCTCGGCGCGCGCCAGGAGCGTTCGCCGAGCGCTGATCTTTTTATTGGCCGTATCAGTTCGCCGGAGCGACGATCGGCAGAGCGTAGTCGGGCAGAGAGAAGACGGTCAGCACGCCGCCGAGAGCGGTGTAGTCGGACAGCGCCTTATAGCCGCCGACCGCGCCGAGGCCTTCGTTGCTCTTGGACAGGCCGGCCGCGAGGCCGATGCCGGCCCAGCCGCCGACGCCGGACAGAACCGCGACATACTGCTTGCCCTTGTGCTCATAGGTCATCACATTGCCGATGATGCCCGACGGAGTCTTGTACTTGTAGAGCTCCTTGCCGGTCTTGACATCGACGGCCTTCAGATAGCCCTCGAGCGTGCCGTAGAAGGCGAGACCGCCGGAGGTCGTGACCGTGCCGGACCAGACCGAGAACTGCTCCTTATTGGACCAGACGATCTTGCCGACGCGGGCGTCCCAAGCGATGAAATTGCCCATGTGGCTGTCGCCGGGCGGCGGGAACATCTCCAGCGTCGCGCCGACATAGGGCTGACCCGCGGTGTAGCTGACGCGGAAGGGCTCATAGTCCATGCAGACGTGGTTGGTCGGCACGTAGAACAGGCCCGTGTCCGGATCGAAGGACGCCGGCTGCATGTCCTTGGAGCCGAGAGCCGCCGGGCAGACGCCCTTGGTGTTGACGTCCTCGCCGTTCTGCTGCGTCGAATATTTCGAGACGACGAGCGGACGGCCATAGGTCGGCGAGTTCTTGTCCTGATCGACCTTGGTCGCCCAGTTGACGGCCGGATCATACTTCTCGGCGACGAGCAGCTCGCCGGTGACGCGATCGAGCGTGTAGCCGAAGCCGTTACGATCGAAGTGGACGGCGGTCTTGCGAGCCACGCCGCCGATCGTCTGATCGGCGAGGATCACCTCGTTGATGCCGTCATAGTCCCACTCGTCGTGGGGAGTCATCTGATAGACCCACTTGGCGACGCCGGTGTTGAGGTCGCGCGCCCACAGGGTCATGGACCAGCGATTGTCGCCGGGACGCTGCGCGGGGTTCCAGGTCGAGGGGTTGCCCGAGCCGTAGTAGATCAGGTTCAGCTCGGGGTCATAGGAATACCAGCCCCAGGTGGTGCCGCCGCCGATCTGCCACTGATCGCCTTCCCAGGTCTTCAGAGACGAATCCTTGCCGACCGGCTTGCCGAGGAAGGTGGTCTTCTCGGGGTCGAGCAGAACCTCGGAGTCCGGGCCTTCCGAATAGCCGCGCCAAGCGAGCTTGCCATCCTTGACGTCATAGGCGGTGATGCTGCCGCGCACGCCGAACTCGCCGCCGGCGATGCCGACGAGGACCTTGTCCTTGAAGACGTGCGGAGCGGCGGTCGAGGTGGCGCCCTTGGACGGATCGCCGTTCTTCACCGACCAGACGAGCTTGCCGGTCTTGGCGTCGAGAGCGACGAGGGTGGTGTCGGCCTGGGCCAGGAAGATCTTGCCGTCGCCATAGGCGAGACCGCGATTCACGGTGTCGCAGCACATGACCGGAACGACGCTCGGATCCTGCTTGGGCTCATACTTCCAGAGGATCTTGCCTTCGTTGTTGAGATCGAGGGCGTAGACGATGTTGGGGAACGGCGTATGCAGATACATCACGTCGCCGATAACGAGCGGCGCGCCTTCGTGGCCGCGCAGCACGCCGGTCGAGAAGCTCCAAGCGGGAGCCAGCTTGCCGACGTTCTCGGTGGTGATCTGCTTCAGCTTCGAGTAACGCAGATTGGCGTAGTCGCCCGTCGGCAACGCCCACTGCTTCGGGTTCTTCTGGAGATCGAGCAGCTCGTCGGCGCTCGCCACGCCGGCCCCGAACAGCGCGAGGATCCCCACCGAAGTCGACAACAACAGCTTATGCATGAGCTTTTCCTCCTGACGACATCACCGTGCAAAAGGCCCGGCCACGCCGCCGACATCGCGCCTTTCCGACGCCCTAAGGCTTTGGGAAGCCGTTTCCTCGTTTTTGCCACGGCGATCGGGCGGAAACGCCGCGCCCGCAGCCCCGCCCGTATCTCCGTCGAGACGCTTTCCGGTTCCCGGCCGGAAAGCCTCTTTTAGGTCGGAAACGGCGGGATAATATGTCGCACGGAATTGAAGCGCAATCCCCAAATCCTGTTCCCGACTTTCCTGATTTCGCGCGTGAAACGGGCGAAAAACGAGGCTGAAAAACCGATGCTGCAACGCACTATTCGAGGGCTCGCGATTGCGTTTCTCTGCCTCGTCGCGAACGGCGCGAAAAGCTTCGAGCTGACCGAGATCGCGCCGGGAGTCTTCGTCCATCAGGGCGTGACCGCCTTGATGTCTCGCGATAACCTCGGCGGCATCGCCAATCTCGGCGCCATCGTCGGCGCGGAGGCGGTCGCGGTCATCGACACGGGCGGCAGCCGCGCGGAGGGCGAGGCTTTCCTCGCTGCATTGCAGCAGCGCACGACCAAGCCGATCCGTTATGTCATCGACACTCACGTCCATCCGGATCATATTTTCGGGAATATTGCCTTTCGAGACACGGGAGCCGTCTTCGTCGGGCACAAGAATCTCCCGCGCGCCATGGCGACGCGCGGCCCGCACTATCTCTCTTCTTTCCGCGAGACGATGGGCGCCCTGCTCGACGATGTGATTCTGGTTCCGCCGACCCTCACCGTCGAACGCGAGACGATTCTCGATCTCGGCGGCCGCAAGATCGCGCTGAAGGCCTGGCGCACCGCTCACAGCGATTCCGATCTCACCGTGCTCGATCCGCAGAGCGGCACGCTCTTTACCGGCGATCTCTTGTTCCTGCAGCATGTCCCGATCATCGACGGCAGCCTTTTGGGCTTTCTGTCCGTCATCGAGGAATTGCGGAAGATCGAGGCGGTCCGCGTCGTGCCGGGCCATGGGCCGGCGGTCGCTCCCTGGCCGCAGGCGCTGGAGGCGCAAAAAGCCTATCTCGACCATCTCACCCGCGATTTGCGCGCCGATATCGCCAGAGGGGAGACGCTCGCGCGCGCGGTGACGACAGCCGGCCGCGGCGAAAAGCCCAATTGGCTGCTGTTCGAGGATTATCACACGCGCAACGCCACGGCCGGCTTCGCCGAGCTGGAATGGGAGGCCCCTTGAGCCGGCCGCGCCCACAGCGCTATGATTCCAAAAAATACCGGAGGAACGCAGATGAGCCCTTGGACCGCGAGCCTTCACGCTCGCAAATCGCCGAATGAGAGCGAGCCTGAAGGCTCGCGGTCCCTCCTGCGCCCCATCGCAGCGGCCGCAGCCCTCTGCCTTTGGGCCGCCGCCGCCTCGGCCCAGGAGCCGAAGATCGATCCCTGGCCGGGCCTCGTCACCGATATTTTCCACGATCGCGCGATCACCTCGCATGAGGGCGTGGTGGCGCTCGACGCGCCGAAGCGGGCCGAGGACGCCGCCATCGTGCCGATGACCATCTCGCTGCTCGAGCCGGGCCTGCGCGCGGCGACGCTGGTGATCGACGAGAATCCCATGCCCATGGCGGCGGCCTTCTCCTTCGGCGAGGGCGCCGGCGTCGCGAAGATAGAAACGCGCGTGCGCGTGAACTCCTACACCAATGTGCATGTCGTCGGCCAAACGGGCGATGGCGCGCTGCATTCGGTGGTGAAATTCGTGAAGGCCTCGGGCGGCTGCTCGGCCCCGGCGATCAAGGATCAGGACGAGGCCAGCGCCAATCTCGGCAAAATGAAATATCGGGAGTTCGCCAGCGAGAATCCCGCCCTGCGCGAGGCGCAGATCATGATTCGCCATCCCAATAATTCGGGATTGCAGATGGACCCGATCACCCGCGCCTATATTCCGGCTCATTATGTCGACAAGGTCGAGGTGCGGCAGGGCGAGGCGCTGATCTTCTCCATGGAGGGCGGAATTTCCCTGTCGGAGGATCCGAGCTTCCGCTTCGCCTACAAGCCCAATGGCGCCAAGGTGATGCGCGTCGAGGCGCGCGACAATCAAGGCAATGTGTTCAAAGGGGAGTGGCCGATCGGCGGAGCGTCGTGAGACGCTTTTCGTCCGTCGCCGCCACCCACTCGCGGGCGCGCGCCTCCGGCTCCGCGGCGCGCAATATATCGGTGACGACGCAGGCGCTGTCCGCCCCCGCCGCCAGCGCCGCGCTGGCGCGCTCCGGCGTCAGCCCGCCTATGGCGACGAGCGGAATCTCGCCGATGCGGCGTTTCCAGACGCCGATTTTATCGAGCCCCTGCGGGGCGAAGGCCATTTGCTTCAGCAGAGTCGGATAGATCGGCCCCAGCGCGATATAATCGGGGGAGAGCGCCAGCGCCCGCTCCAGCTCGGCCTCGTCATGCGTGCTGACGCCGAGCCTTATTCCATGGGCGCGGATCGCGGCGATATCGGCCGTGTCGAGATCGCCTTGGCCAAGATGCACGAAATCGCAGGAAAGATCGATGGCGAACCGCCAATAATCATTGACGACGAGCAGCGCGCCATGGGCCGCGCAAAGATCGCGGGCGCGGGCGGTCTCCTCGCGCAGCGCCGCCTCCTCGCGATCCTTGACGCGCAATTGCACGAGCCGCACGCCGCAAGGCAACAGCCGGGGCAGCCAATCGGCGGAATCGACGATGAGATAGAAGGGATCGAGCAAAATCGCGCTCATGACGGGATGACGCTCGAATGAGAGGCGACGCGCCCCACCCTCCCCTTCAGGGGGAGGGTCGGCCTGCGCAGCAGGACGGGGTGGGGTTCGCCGCCCGAGACTCGGGGGCTCACCCCCTCCCGAGCGCCTTCGGCGCTCGACCTCCCCCCTCCAGGGGGAGGTGGGAACGAAAGCGCGCTCATGCCTCGAGTCCGTCGTCGAAGGCGCGGCCGAGCACGGGCGTCGAAGGCGCCGCCATGTCGCGCGGCTCCATCAGGCCGGAGAGATAGGCCGCCCGGCCAGCCTCTATGGCGAGCGAAAAGGCCCGCGCCATGGCCACCGGATCGCCGGCGCGCGCCACCGCCGTGTTGAGCAGAGCGGCGTCGAATCCCAGTTCCATGACCGCGGCCGCCTGCGAAGGCGCGCCGAGGCCGGCGTCCACGATGAGCGGCGTATTGGGAAAATGCGCGCGCAGCGCTCTGAGGCCGAAGAGATTATTGATCCCGCGGCCGGAGCCGATCGGCGCCGCCCAGGGCATCAGCACGCGGCAGCCGGCGTCCAGCAGCTTCTCCGCGACGACGAGATCCTCGGTCGTATAGGGAAAGACGCAAAAGCCGTCATCGCTGAGGATGCGCGCCGCCTCGACCAGGCCGAAGACGTCCGGTTGCAGCGTGTCCTCCTCGCCGATCACCTCGAGCTTGATCCAGCTGGTTCCGAACAGCTCGCGCGCCATTTGCGCGGTGGCGACGGCCTCCTTGGCCGTGCGGCAGCCTGCGGTGTTGGGCAGCACGCGCACGCCGAGCTCGCGAATGAGCCGCCAAAAGCTCTCGCCCGCGCGCGAGCCCCCGGCCTCCCGCCGCAGCGAGACGGTGACGATCTCCGCCCCCGCCGCGCGGATCGCCTCGGCGAGAATGGCGGGCGAAGGATAGCGCGCCGTGCCCAGCAGGAAGCGGGAGGATAGTCTCGCATCATAGACGACGAGGTCGTCGGGCATGCTCATTAAACCTTCACCCTCCCTGCCGCGGCGTGACGATCTCGATCGTATCGTCCTCGACCAGCAGCGTCTCGCCGCGATCCTTGCTGCGCACGAATTCCTGATTCACCGCCGTCGCGACGGTCTGCTCGCTAAAGCCCAATTCCTCGATGAGGCGTTCCAATGTGGGCGCCTCGATCTCAAGCGTCTGCCCATTCACCCTGATTCGCATTCATGACCTCCGGGAAGATATCGCCCGTGAAGAGAAAACGCGCGACGCGGCGCGCCAGCGCCGGCGCCAGAAGAAATCCATGCCGATAGAGCCCGTTCACATAGAGCGTCCGGCCCTGGCGCGAAATGCGCGGCAGATTGTCCGGGAAGGCCGGCCGCACATCCGAGCCCGTCTCGACGATCTCCGCCTCGGCGAAAGCGGGATGAATCGCGAAAGCCGAATTGACCAGCTCGACGATGGAGCGCGCCGTGACGCGGGAGCGCTCCTCATTCTCGATCATTGTCGCGCCGACCATGAACACGCCCTCCCCGCGCGGCACCACATAGACCGGATGGCGCGGATGCAACATGCGGACGGGGCGGGACAATTCGATCTCCTCGCTGCGCAGCACGAGCATCTCGCCCTTGACGCCGCGCAGCTCCGCCAGCTCGCCGCGCGCGGCAAAGCCGCGGCAATCGACGATCCAATCCGCCCGTGGAACGGAATCGGCGCAGAGCCGGATGCGGACATTGTCCATTGTCTGCAAATGTTCGAACAGCGCCGCCATCGCCGCGCGCGGCTCGAGATGCGCCTCCTGAGGAAAATAGAGCCCGCCCGAGAAACGCCCGGCCAGCGCCGGCTCGAGCGCCGCGAGGCCATCCGCGTCCAGCCGCTCGAACCGCCGGGTGCGGCGGGAGAATTCGATCAGCTCGGCGCGGTCGCGCGGCGGCGCGACGACGAGGCTGCCGGCGACTTTCGCGACAGGAATGTCCTTGGTCCAGAAGGCGAGCGCCTCCTCGCCGAGCGTCGCGACGATGGGCTCGGCGCTCTCCAATTCGCACCAGGGCGCGATCATGCCGCCGGCGTAATGCGAGCAGCCGCGGCCCGGCTCCGCCGCTTTCTCGATCAGCTCGACCTCAGCGCCATGCGGCGCGCCGGCGCGGGCGATCTCGAAAGCCGCGGTCAGGCCGGCGACGCCGGCGCCGATCACGCCGATCAGCATCGATGCGGCCCGATAGGGCCGAGGAATATCAGGAACATGCGGCCTCCCTACGCCAGCGCGAACTGGATCAGGTTCGAAGGGTCGCCGAGCCGCTTTTTAAAAAAGCTATTCGGCCTCTCAGCCTCTTGCCACGCGCAAAGCGCGCCAGCGGCGAGGCTCCCCTGGGCGAGACCGAGATTTGCGCAGGAACGGCGGCGCGTCAAGCGGGGCCGCGATGGCTTTGCAGTAAGGAGGCCGGCCGTCGTCATTGCGAGCGAAGCGAAACAATCCAGAGCCGGGGGCGGCCCCTGGATCGCTTCGTCGCTGCGCTCCTCGCGATGACAGCGCTACTCCTGCGGGGCGCGGGCGGTGATCGTCAGAGCATGAACGCGCGTCGCCAGCTCCTCGGCGAGCAGCGTGTTGACGATGCGATGCCGCTCGACGAGCCTCTTGCCCGCGAAAGCCTCGCTCACCACCTCGACTCGAAAATGGCTTTCGCCATCCTGGTGGTGGCCGCCATGCCCGGCGTGCTTGTCAGACTCGTCGATCACCTTCAAGGTGACGGGCGCGAGCCCTTCGGTCAGCTTCGAACGGATACGGGCCTGGACGGCGCCGATATTGCCTTGCTCGGCCATAGTGGAATCCTCCTCGTCGCCTCGGTCCAAGCAAAATTCCCGCCGATTGAAATTGACGTCGGGTTCCGCTTGCAGCCTGCGGCCAGTCTACCATAATGCAGCGCCATGGATTTGAATTCGCCCCTCTTCGATCGTATCCGCGTGAAGCCCGAGCAGAGGCAGGAGCGCCGCGAGACTCGTTTTCGCTGCGACGCCCCCGGCTGCGAGGCCGAGGGAGCCCATCGCGCGCCCATGGGACGGCTGCGCGAGGGGCAATATTTCTGCTTCTGCCTGGAGCACGTGCGGGAATATAATAATTCATACAATTACTTCAACGGAATGAGCGACGAGGACGTCGCCCGTTACCTGAAGGACGACGCCACCACCGGCCATCGCCCCACCTGGTCCATGGGCGTGAAGCGCGGACAGGCCTCCTTCCGCGAGGACCCGCTGCGGCCCGACAATTTCGCCGATCCTATGGGCCTCTACCGGCAGCGGGCGCATCGCGCCCGGCCGCAGGCGGAGGCCAGCCCGCGCTATTCGGCAGTGACGATCAAGGCGCTGAATGCTCTCGGTCTCGATGAGACCGCCGGTGCGGAGGCGATAAAGACGCGCTATAAGGAGCTCGTCAAACGTCACCATCCGGACGCCAATGGCGGAGATCGCTCCTGCGAGGAAAGACTGCGGGAGATCATTCACGCATATAAGACGTTGCGGGCCGCCAAGCTCGTTTGAACAAGCGTTTGACCAGGCCTTGCCGGCGCGAATGTCGCGAGCGCGCGTCGGCGAAACGGAGGATCAATGTCAACCCCAAGCGACAAAGCGGCCGGGTCCGCGCCCCTGCCGGACCTCAAAGTCTCCGTGCGCCAGCTGTTCGGCATCGACTCCGATCTCGAGGTTCCCGCCTATTCCGAGCGGACCGAGCATGTCCCGGACAAGGATCCCGACTATCTCTTCGACCGCGAGACGACGCTCGCCATTCTCGCCGGTTTCGCCCGCAACCGCCGCGTCATGGTCACGGGCTATCACGGCACCGGCAAATCGACGCATATCGAGCAGGTGGCCGCGCGGCTCAACTGGCCTTGCGTGCGCGTCAATCTCGACAGCCATGTCTCGCGCATCGATCTCGTCGGCAAGGACGCGATCGTGCTGAAGGACGGCAAGCAGGTCACGGAGTTCCGCGACGGCATTCTGCCCTGGGCGCTCCAGCACAATATCGCGCTCTGCTTCGACGAATATGACGCCGGCCGTCCGGATGTGATGTTCGTCATTCAGCGCGTGCTGGAAGTCTCCGGCCGGCTGACGCTGCTCGATCAGAACCGCGTCATTCGTCCGCATCCCGCCTTCCGCCTGTTCGCCACCGCCAATACGGTGGGCCTCGGCGACACATCCGGCCTCTATCACGGCACGCAGCAGATCAATCAGGGCCAGATGGACCGCTGGTCCATCGTCTCGACGCTCAATTATCTGCCGCATGACGCGGAGACCAATATCGTGCTCGCCAAGGTGAAGAGCTTCAATGCGACCAAGGAAGGCCGCGACGCCATCAATAAGATGGTGCGCGTCGCCGACCTCTCGCGCAACGCCTTCATGTCCGGCGATCTCTCCACGGTGATGAGCCCGCGCACGGTCATCACCTGGGCGGAGAATTCCGAGATATTCGGCGATGTGGGCTTCGCCTTCCGGCTCACCTTCCTGAACAAATGCGACGAGCTCGAGCGTCCGCTCGTCGCAGAGTTCTACCAGCGCTGCTTCGGCAAGGAATTGCCCGAGAGCGCGGTGAATGTGGTGATGTCCTGAACAGCGCTTTTCCGTCATTGCGAGGAGCGTAGCGACGAAGCAATCCAGGGCCGCCCCATGGCTCTGGATTGCTTCGCTTCGCTCGCAATGACGGAAAAAGCATCGCGCCTGATTGCAGTCAGCGCTTCTTTCCATCCCGCGCCAGCAAATCTGGCCGCCTCGCGCGCGTCAGCTCGAGCGCGCGCTCATGGCGCCAGCGCGCGATCTTGGCGTGATCGCCGCAGAGCAGAATGTCGGGAATGGCGCGGCCCTCGAAATCGCGTGGCCGCGTATATTGTGGATATTCGAGCAGACCACTCTCGAAGCTCTCTTCCTCGCCCGAGGCCGACTCGCCCATTATGCCCGGCAACAGGCGCACGCAGGCGTCGACGAGCGCCATGGCCGCGATCTCGCCGCCCGAAAGCACATAATCGCCGATCGAGATTTCCTCCAGCGCGCGCGCCTCGATGATGCGCTCGTCCACGCCCTCGAAGCGTCCGCAGAGGATGATCGCGCCCTCGCCTTCGACCAGCGCGCGCACGCGGCTCTGCGTCAGCGGCGCGCCGCGCGGGCTCATCAGCAAGCGCGGTCTCGCATCGCCTTCCGGCGCGGCCGCGTCGATCGCCGCGGCGAGAACATCGGCGCGCATCACCATGCCGGGACCGCCGCCGGCGGGCGTGTCGTCGACAGCGCGATGACGGCCGAGGCCATGCTCGCGAATATTGCGAGCCTCGAGCGACCAGAGCCCGCGCGACAGCCCGTCGCCCGCGAGCGACAGGCCGAGCGGACCGGGGAACATTTCCGGGAAGAGAGTGAGTATCGTCGCGCGCCACATGGGGCGGGTTATGGCATGGGGGCGCGGGACGGGAAAGGCGGCGCGCTTTCGCCCGCGATGGTTGCGAGCTAGAGTTTCTCTCGCGGGCGCTCACCGCCACGAAAGGCCGATATGTCGCCGACGCTGTTTCGCCAAAGAGGATATCGGTTCTATTTCCTCTCGCGTGAGGAGCCGAGGGCGCATGTTCATGTCTACCATCCAGACGTCGAAGCCAAGTTCTGGATGGATTCGGAAATCGCGTTGGCGCGCAATCAGGGGCTGTCGGCTCAGGCCTTGCTGGAAATCGAGATCATGATACGAGAGCATGAAAAGGAGATCAGGGATGCCTGGCGTCGACACTTCCCCGGTTGAAGTCTCGGGTGTGACGAAGCTCGGCGTCTGGCTGCGGCTGGACGATGAGCAGCTCTTCATGCCTTTCGACCAGTTTCCGTGGTTCCGCACGGCCGCGGTCTCGCAGATATTCGAAGTGGAACGGCTAAATCCGCAACATCTCTATTGGCCCGAGCTGGATGTCGATCTGCATGTCGACTCCATTCGCCACCCCGAAAATTTTCCGCTGGTGGCGCAGCCGCCGCGATGAGGACGGCTATCCCTCTTCCCCTGAAGGCGCATCGCCCTCGATCTCGAGCGGCGGCTCCACCACCACGCGGCCGCCGGCCAGATCGACGATCGGAACCACGGCCTTGGTGAAGGGGAAGAGCAGCGTCTCGCCGCCGGCGGGCGGACGCACTTCCAACAGATCGCTCGCGCCGAAATTGCGCACGGCGATCACCACGCCGAGCGTCTCGCCGGCGGGCGTTTCCGCGCGCAGACCTTCGAGATCGGCGAGATAGAATTCGTCTTCCTCCGGCTCCGGCAGCGCCGCGCGCGGAAGATAGAGCTCGACGCCGGTCAAAGCCGTCGCAGCCTCGCGGTCACGCACGCCCTCGAGACGCGCGACGAACATGTCCTTGCCGATCGGCCGCAGCGAGGCGATGACGAAACGGCGCGCGCCGCCGGCGTCGAACAAGGGACCGTATGTGGAGATCGCCGAAGGATCGGCGGTGAAGCTCTGCAGGCGGATTTCGCCGCGCACGCCATGCGCGGCGCCGAGCCGGCCGAGGAGTACGGCGTTTTTCATGGGAAAGCGAGCCCGAAGGCTCGCGGTCCAAAACACGCAAAGCATCGCTGCACGAGCGAAGCGCTCCAGAGGCCGCCGCGCGGCCCAGGGTCGCTTCGCTTCGCTCGCAAGGACGGCGTCATCAGGCCGAGGCGGCCTCGGCGGCGGCGGCCGCAGCGGCGGCGCGCTCCTGCGCCTTCTTCTTCGGCTGGGCCTTCTGCGGATTGCTGCGCGCCTCGCGCTTGCCGACGCCGACGCTCTCGAGCAGACGGGCGACGCGATCGGTCGCCTGCGCGCCCTTGGCGATCCACTCCTGCGCCTTCTCGGCGTCGAGCACGAGACGATCGGCGGCGTCCTTCGGCTTCAGCGGATCGAACGTGCCGAGACGCTCGATGAAGCGGCCATCGCGGGGCGAGCGCGAATCGGCGACGACGACGCGATAGAAGGGACGCTTCTTGGCGCCGCCGCGGGAGAGTCTGATCTTCAGGGACATTTGGTTCTTCCTTTGTGAGCGAGTAGCGAATAGCGAATAGCGAATAGCGAGTAGCGAGTAGCGTGAGCGAACTATTCGCTACTCGCTATTCGCTACTCGCCCCTTCATTTCTTCTTCCCGAACGGATTCAATCCGCTCAGAAAACCTCCGCCGCCGCCGAGCCCGGGCAGGGTCGGCTTGGCGGAGAATGCGGAAGCCGGCGGCGCAGCGGGAATGCTGGGGCCGGCGCCGGGCGGCAGGCCGCCGCCCATTTTCTTCTGCAATTGCGCGAGCTGCTCGGGCGAAGGCGCCTGCATCCCGCCCATGCCCATCATCTGCGCGGCCTTGGCCATCATGCCGCCGCCCTTGCCGCCGCCCATGGCTTTCATCATGTCGGCCATCTGGCGGTGCTGCTTCAGCAGCTTATTGACCTCCTCCACCTTCGCGCCGGAGCCCGCCGCGATGCGGCGCTTGCGCGAGGCTTTGAGAATGTCGGGATTGCGCCGCTCCTTGGGCGTCATCGACAGAATGATCGCGCGTTGGCGCTTGAACATCTTGTCGTCGATGTTCGCGGAGGCGATCTGCTCCTTCATCTTGGCGACGCCGGGGAGCAGCCCCATTATGCCGCCGAAGCCGCCGACCTTCTCCATCATGGCGAGCTGATCGGCCAAATCCTGCAGATCGAACTTGCCTTTCGCCATGCGCTCGGCGGCGCGCTGCGCTTGCTCCTGATCGACGGCGGCGGCGGCTTTCTCCACCAGCGCGACGATATCGCCCATGCCGAGAATGCGATTGGCGATGCGCTGCGGCGAGAATTCGTCGAGCGCATCCATCTTCTCGCCGGTGGCGATCAGCTTGATCGGCTTGCCGGTGACGGCGCGCATGGAGAGCGCCGCGCCGCCGCGGCCATCGCCATCGACGCGCGTCAGCACAATGCCGGTGAGCCCGACGCGATCGTCGAAATTCTTGGCGAGATTGACCGCGTCCTGACCGGTCAGCGCATCGACGACGAGCAGAATTTCATGCGGCTTGGAGACGGCCTTGATCTGCGCCATCTCCTCCATCAGCGGCTCGTCAATGTGCGTGCGGCCCGCTGTGTCGAGCATCACCACATCATAGCCTTCGCGCCGCGCCGTCTCCTCGGCGCGCTTGGCGATCTTCACCGGGTCCTGGCCGGGAACGATCGACAGAGTGTCGACCTCCACCTGCCGGCCGAGAATGGCGAGCTGCTCCTGCGCGGCCGGGCGCTTGACGTCCAGCGAGGCCATCAGCACGCGCTTGCCGTGGCGCTCTTTCAGGCGCTTGGCGATCTTGGCGGCGGTCGTCGTCTTGCCGGCGCCCTGCAGGCCGACCAGCATGATGGCGACGGGCGGGGCGGCGTCGAGGTCGATCGGCTGCGCGGTGGAGCCGAGAGTCTCGACCATGACGTCATTGACGATCTTGACGACCATCTGGCCGGGCGAGACCGACTTCACCACATTGGCGCCGACGGCCTTGGCCTGCACGCTGTCGGTGAATGTGCGCACGACATCGAGCGCGACATCCGCCTCGAGCAGAGCGCGGCGGACCTCGCGCAGAGCCTCGGCGACATCGGCGTCCGAAAGGGCGCCGCGCCGCGTGAGCTTGTCGAATATGCCGGAGAGCTTGTCGGAAAGGCCCTCGAACATGCGGTTCTCCCAGGGAGCGAGTAGCGAATAGGAAGTAGCGAGTAGAGCCGAAGCTCGATCTCTTCGCTACTGCCTATTCGCCACGCGCCCGTCCAAAGCAAAGCGCGCCCGGGGGCGCTCAGCGCTGCCGGACGTTGGCCCTACGCCTCTTGGGCGAATGGGCGGGTCATAGGTCATCTCTGACGAGATTGGCGCGTTTTTAGGCGCTGGGGGCCGGGAAGTCAACGCGGCGCGTGGCGGGCGTTCCACCCTCCCCTTCAGGGGGAGGGTCGGCCGGCCATAGCCCGGCGCTCGCGACGGGCGTTCTTTCAGAACGCCCTACGGCCGGACGGGGTGGGGTGCAACGCCCCAGACTCGGGGGTTCACCCCCTCCCGATCGCCTTCGGCGCTCGACCTCCCCCCTCGAGGGGGAGGTGGAAACGCCCTTCCCGTTTATCTCGTGCGCGAGGGCTACGAATTAGGATTATCATCCCCCCACGCCGAAGCGCCCGGCGCCTCGCGGCGGCGGGGGAGGAAGGGCGGTTCGGGACGCTCCGGCCCCTTTCGGCCGCAGCGCGAAGAGATATTCATCGGTTCCGGAGCGTCCCGAAACGCGGCTTCGCCTTCTCGTCGACGTCCCGAGGCGTTTTCGGACCCGCGAATCCTGGGTTTTCACATTCAGGACCCGATCGCTTCCGAATGCCTGGGATCACGGAACGGCTCTCGCTCTCCCTATGGACGGGAGAGAAACGCCGGTCCGGCGACGCGCCGCCTGTCCAGGGACGGGGGTCGCCGTCCCGGATGGAGCCGGCCCCCGCCCGCGTTCCACGACCCGAGGAACGCGCCCTTGCGTCGGCGGGAGCGAGTGGGGTATAGGAATATTTTCAGGATATGTCAAGAGCCCGACAACGGGGAGATTCGGCTTCTGGACCCGATGCAGACTTCTGCACTTGCTTGACCACTGGGGTTGTGTTGGTTATCGGCATACATACTGAGCGGCTTACAACATATGGTTGAGACAAAACCTGATGGGACGGTCAAGGGATAGCGAGCCTACAAAGCCCAATGAGCCTGATAGGTCATCGGCAAAATTGTCATCGCCGTTTAGACTGGAGGCGATATACGAAGATCTTTCTTTAATATTCACATCGAGCCGTGTTAAAGATGCCTCATCGGCTGATGTCGTCATAGCAGTTGATACAAATGTATTACTTCTTCCCTACACGATCAGAAAAGAAGGCCTACCAACTCTTCAGGAATTCTATATAAAGCTTAGAGCTGAAAAGCGCTTATTCCTACCAGCTCGCGTTGCCCGAGAGTTTATCGGAAACCGAGATAAAAAGCTCGCAGAGCTCCTAAAAACCCTAAGCGACATCAAGTCACGCATCAATATCGGCGAAACAAAACTGTCACCTATACTTGAAGGCGTTGAAGGAAGCGAGCAGCTAGCGATTGCTAGCAAAGCCTTATCGAGCGCCAAGGAGCAGTACACCGCAGCAATTGGACTTCTTGAGGACAAAGTTAGATCGTGGAACGGCGACGACCCCGTTACAAATATCTACTCAATGGTTTTCGATTCCGAAAATATTATTGTATCATCTCAAGATAATGAAGAGATTCTCAAAGAATGGGAGTTTAGACTAACTGAACAAATCCCGCCCGGTTATAAAGACAGCGCCAAGTCGGATACAGGTATAGGTGACTTCCTTATCTGGAAGTCACTACTCTACCTCGCGGGGAAAGAAAAAAAAGACCTTATCTTCGTGACAGGCGAAGAGAAGGCCGATTGGTTTGTTCGAGTGAACGGCGGCGGCGCTTATCCGAGGCCAGAGCTCATTGCCGAGTATCGGAAATTCTCGGGCGGCAAGAATATACGCTTGGCTAGCTTTCATGACGTCCTTCGAGAGATGGCAGTCTCACAAGAACTCGTGTCTGAGGTTGAGCATGCTGAAAACACCGCAAATAACGCTATTCGCAGCGAAACGAACGAAAATGCTAGTATTATGGCGCGTAATACATTTACATTTATTGGTTTTAATATTCGATACGGCGGCGACAATATAACATTTATTGATGATTGTTTAGTATTTACTTTCAACGTATCTGAACGTAGCGTAGGTTCACTATGGGTTTATCCGAACAATACGATTTCGTTCCGCGAAATTTGCGCTGGAAATGTGAGCGAATCAATTTCGATCGATGGGCTGCAGCCTATTCAGGGAAATTTCGCTGTAAAGATGGGTGAGATAATTTGTGCTCAAGATGCTCACGGTAATACTCTCATTGCAAAATTGATCAGCGCGAACCTGCCCAAGCCTAACGAGCAGTTCCTGATATCGTTTGCCTATGCAATTTATCGGAACGGTAGCGACATTTTTGTCCTATGAGCAGGAAAATAGCGGCTCTTGGCCCATCGGCGAAATTCAAGCCGACGCGCTACCCGCCATCGG
Source organism: Methylosinus sp. sav-2 (assembly GCF_004366495.1). NCBI lineage: Bacteria > Pseudomonadati > Pseudomonadota > Alphaproteobacteria > Hyphomicrobiales > Methylocystaceae > Methylosinus > Methylosinus sp. sav-2. The sequence goes on along the minus strand of NZ_SOEJ01000001.1, from coordinate 1,028,360 downwards.
ATAGAGATATAGCGAGACCTTTCCGCTGGCGCGCCGGGACCAGCCCGGCCATGACGGCGCGGGGGCGAGGAGAATGACGGCGTGGGGGATGACGTCGCCGGGGCGAGGAGGATAGGCGCATTCGATGCGCTGTCGCGGGCCGCGGGGCGAAAAACTTGCCCCGAATCCATGGCCCGGGGGTTTCCTCTTTCGAAAAAACATGAAATCGCTCTCATTCTAAAATTCGCCGACGCGAGGGCCTTCCCCTTGCGTCTCGAACTGCGCCCGAAAGGGACCGCGCCCGGAAGTGGGAAAGACGATGGCTGAGACAGAAGAATTGCCCCCGCGCGAAGCTATGGATTACGACGTCGTGATCGTCGGAGCCGGCCCGGCCGGCCTCTCCGCCGCGATCCGCCTCAAGCAGATTTCGCCCGATCTCTCGGTCGTCGTCATCGAGAAGGGCTCGGAGCCCGGCGCGCATATTCTCTCCGGCGCGGTCATCGATCCGATCGGCCTCGACCGCCTGCTGCCGGACTGGCGCAGCCGCGACGACGCGCCGCTGAAGACGAAAGTGACCAGCGACGACATGCTCTGGCTGACCTCGACCAGCGCCGTCACCATCCCGCATGTCGTCAATCCCAAGCTCATGAGCAATGAGGGCAAGTTCATCGGCTCACTCGCCAGCGTCGTGCGCTTTCTGGCGCAGGAGGCGGAGGGGCTCGGCGTCGAGATTTATCCGGGCTTCGCCGGCGCCGAGCTGCTCTATGGCGAAAAGGGCGAGGTGCTCGGCGTCGCCACGGGCGATATGGGCGTCGGCCGCGACGGCGCGCCCAAGGACAGCTTCACCCGCGGCATGGAGCTGCGCGGCAAATATACGCTGATCGCGGAAGGCGCGCGCGGCTCGCTGGCCAAGGAGCTCTTGAAGAAATACGCGCTCGACGCCAATAGCGAGCCGCAGAAATTCAGCATCGGCCTCAAGGAGCTGTGGCGCATCCCCAAGGAGAAGCACCGCCCCGGCCATATGCAGCATTCGGTCGGCTGGCCGCTCGCCGACGACACGGGCGGCGGCTCCTTCCTCTATCATTTCGACGAGGATCTCGTTTCGGTCGGCTTCGTCGTCTATCTCAACTATTCCAATCCGACGCTCTCGCCCTTCGACGAGTTCCAGCGCTTCAAGGCGCATCCGTCCATCGCCCCGGTGCTGGAAGGCGGGCAGCGCCTCGCCTATGGCGCGCGCGCGCTGACCTCGGGCGGCTGGCAGAGCGTGCCGAAGCTGACCTTCCCCGGCGGCGCGCTGATCGGCTGCTCGGCCGGCTTCATGAATGTCCCGCGCATAAAGGGCTCGCACAACGCCGTGCTGTCCGGCATTCTCGCCGCCGATCATGTGGCGGCGGCGCTGGCGGAAGGCCGCGCGCATGACGAGGTTTCGGCCTATGACGCCGCCTGGCGCACCAGCGACATCGGCAAGGATTTGAAGCCGGTCCGCAATGTGAAGCCGCTGCTCTCGAAATTCGGCACCAAGCTCGGCATTGCGCTCGGCGGCTTCGACATGTGGACGAATGAGCTGTTCGGCTTCTCGATCTTCGGCACGCTGAAGCATGGCAAGCCGGATTACGCCTGCCTGAAGCCGCTCTCGCAGGTGACGCCGATCGTCTATCCGAAGCTCACCAGCAAAGTGGTCTTCGACAAGCTCTCCTCTGTGTTCGTCTCCAACACGAACCATGAGGAGGATCAGCCCTGCCATCTGACGCTTCGCGATCCGTCGGTCCCGATCGAGAAGAATCTGCCGATCTATGGCGAGCCGGCGCGGCTCTATTGCCCGGCGGGCGTCTATGAGGTGGTCTATGCGGAGGAGGCGACGAAGAGCGATCCGCGCTTCGTCATCAACGCGCAGAATTGCGTGCACTGCAAGACTTGCGACATCAAGGACCCGGCGCAGAATATCAATTGGGTTCCGCCGGAGGGCGGCGGCGGCCCGAATTATCCGAATATGTGAGCGGGCGCCTCACGATTGTGACCCTTATCGCTTATCGCTGCGCGCGTGACGGCTGAAATCGTCGCGCGCGCGACGCGGCGCGCCGTTTCCTCCAGACAATTCGAGCGACAATGTTTTTCATCCTGTCCAAGATCGGCGAATTCTTCCTCGCGCCTTTGCATGTCGGCGTTTTCCTCGCCGCCGTCGGCGTGGCGCTCTCCTTCACGCGCTTCGCCGCCAAGGGGCGCATTGTGGCGGCGCTCGGCGTGGCGACTCTGCTGCTGCTGTGCTTCACCTCGCTCGGCGATCTGATGCTCTATCCGCTGGAGAACCGCTTTCCGCAGGTCGCCGATGACGCGCCGGCGCCGGATGGAATCGTCGTTCTCGGCGGCGCGATCGACGAGAATCTGAGCCGCCTGCGCGGCGGCGCGGCGATGACCGAGGCGGGCGAGCGCGTGACGGCGATGGTCGAGCTCGCGCGCCGCTATCCGGCGGCCAAGCTGCTCTTCGCCGGCGGCTCCGGCAGGCTGTTCGGCGCCGCCGGCTCGGAGGCCGAGATCGTCGGGCGGCTGCTTCCGCGGCTCGGCGTCGAGCCGGGGCGCATCATCCTCGAGGACAGCTCGCGCAATACATGGGAAAACGCCGTCAATGCGCTGGCGCTGGCGCGGCCCGCGCCCGGCGAGCGCTGGCTGCTCGTCACCTCGGCGAGCCATATGCCGCGCTCCATGGGGATTTTCCGCCGCGTCGGCTTCCCGGTCGTCGCCTATCCGGTCAATTATCACACGGGCCTGCGCCTGCCGCTCGGCCTGCGCTCGCACGCCTCCGACCAGCTGAAGCTCGTCGACACAGCGACGCATGAATGGGTGGGCCTCGTCGCCTATCGGCTGACCGGCAAGACGGACGCGCTGTTTCCGCAGCCTCGAGAGTAACGGGGCCTAATCGCGTGAGGCTTTCTTGCCGCGGGCGCCCGCCGACTCGGCGCGGCCGCCCGGCGTCGCCGCCGTCCAGGAGCCGTGCTTCATCTCGAGGAAGAGCGCGATGGCCTGGGCGCGATTGCGCACCTCGAGCTTCTCGAACAAATTGCGCAAGTGGAATTTGATCGTGTTGATCGAGACGCCGAAATCCTTGGCGAGCTGATTATTGGTGTGGCCGGAGCCGAGCGCCGACAGCAGGCTGCGCTCCCGCAGAGTGAGATTCTCCAGCGGATCGGCGCGCATCTTGCGGATATCGACAAAGGGAAACACCATGTCGCCGGCCGCCACGGAGGCGAGCACGTCGAGCAGACGCTCCGGCGGGGCGCGCTTGCTGACGAAGCCGGCGCCGCCCAATTGCAGCGTCTCGGCCGGCGCGGCCGGGTCGTTGGTGCCGCTATAGACGACGATCTTGGGCGCGGAGGGCTGGCGCGACAGAGCGCGCAACACTTCCCGCGCATGCAGCGTCGGCAATTGCCAGCCGATGATGGCGATCTGGAAGCGCTGCAGCTTGGCGGCGTCGAGAAATTCCTCGCCGTCCGTGACCTTCAGCACGAGATTGAAGCGGCGGTCGTCGGCGAGCAGCGCCTCGAGCCCGGCGAGGATCAGCGGGCTCTTGTCGGCGATGGCGACGTCGATCGGAAAGGTCGCGCCATTCTCGTCGCGGTCGTCGCTGGAGCGCTCGGCCTTATGGCGCAGAGCGGAGGGCGCGCCCTCGGCCGCGGCCTGCATGGCGGAGGCGCGGATCGGAACGGGACGCCCGACGGCGCGCGGTCGCTCATCTCCGAGCTTTGTCGAAGATGTCGAGGCCATGGACCACTGCAAGTGACCACTCCAAGTGAAACGCTGCCGACGCAGCCGGGACGGGCTCGGACGGCGAAGCCCCCCGAGTGGGTAGGCCGGACTATATAACCTGCGGCTTCCATTGGAAAGCCTCGGCGCGCGTTTCGCGCTGCGTCAGAGACGCGGAATTCGCAAGCGCAAAAAAAAGAAGCGGCGCATCGGACCCGCCGATGCGCCGCATCATATCCGTAGCGGTTCTGAAGCGTCAGTCGCTCAGGACCCAGCGCGCAGCGAAATAAGCGGCGGCGCCGAGCGCGATGATCGCGATCATGCCCACCGGGGTCGCCGCATAGCTCGTAAGCTCGAGAATTGCTCCCATAACGCTTCCTCCTCCTTTAACGCCCGACTTCGTTCAGGCTGCCAGCAAAGCCACGATATCACCCATGGTTGGCGAAGTCTCGCCTCTACGTGCGATACGTTTTGGTGGATATCGTCGCCGGCTCGAATTCCGAGAACGTCTCGAGTGCTGGCTGCATTTCGAGACGCGCCGACGTTATTCGCGCCCGGCGCTGTTCTCCTCAGAACGGCCGAACGAAGCCGCGATCCACGCTCGCAGCATGACGGTCGCAATTATTGTAGCCTTAGAGGCTTGTCAAGATGCGGCGCCGCCCCCACGCCGACGGATGGGGCTTGCGGAGACGCGCGCGGCGCGGTTAATGAAGCTGCGGCTCGACGAAGAAAAAAGAAAACCGACGCCATGGCTCGCCCCTCCTTCGCCTTCATCGCCGTCGCCGGCATTGCGACGCTCGCCGGCGCCGTCTGGTTCTTCGGCTACCGCCGCACGCCCGCCTGCATGGGCGACGGCCAATACATGGCGACCGTCCAGCAATGCCGCGCCTATGGGCTGGGCGCCGACCTCTGCGCCAGCGCGGTGGAGAAAGCCCGCGAGCTGGTGGCGAAGGTCGCGCCGCGCACGGACGCGTCCTTCGATTGCGAGGTGCGCTTCTCGGAATGTTTCGCGGGAGCGGATGGGCGCTTTACGCCCGCGCCCTCCTTCTGCCTCGCGCCGGGATCGGCCGAGCCGAAGGAAGTGCGCTATCTCGAATATGAATCCGACCGGCTGAACCGCAAGAAGACGCGCGAGATCCGCATCGACTGAGCGCTCTAGATTCTTTCGTTGGAAGCGAATTCTGATCGATCGAACGATTCCGTTCGATCGGAAAGCGCTCTATTGATCGGCCGCCGACCGCTCCGGGGCCGATCGCTCTGGGGACGATCTCTCCGCGGCTTGGCGACGTCCGCCGAGGTGGAATTCCGCCGGCTCGACGGTCAGCATGCCGACATTGGTGCGCAGCGCCATGCGATAGGGCACCACCGCATGCGCCGTCTGCAGAGGCGCGAGCCAGACGGTGATGTCGCTGTTCTCCGCCATGAAGCGCGTCGAGACGCTGTCCGGCCGATGGCCGGCGATCGGACGGTAGCGCGCCGCGCAGACCGACACCGGGCCGGAATAGCCGTGCGTCTCCACATTGCGCATCTCGACGAAGGAGAGCGTCACATCGAAGCGGGTGACGCCGTCGAAGACCGGAATGGTGCGATTGCAGGCGGAGGGGCCGACCAGCGGCTCGCTCGCCGGAACGCTCATGATGAGCGCGCTCACCGGATCGGTGATGTGGGACTTGTTGCTCTCCGTCACCGGAATGCGGACCGGCAGGTCCCAAGGCGTCGGATCGACATGCACGGCGCGCACGGAATTGCCGGCGAGCGACATGCGGACGGTGCGCGTCTCATAGGTGTTGGAGGTGGTGTTGGCGTAGCTCGTCGGCGTCAGCCCCTCGCTCGACAGCGCGCCGGAGGCGGTGGCGGCGCCGCGTGTGTCATTGACGAGAGAGGCGAGGCCGGTGGTGCGCATCGAAATGTCGATGCGGTAATTGCGGCCCTCGATGACGCCATTGGCCGAGGCGTGGCCGATCGAGAGGCCGAGCAGGCTCAGCGCGAAATTCGCCTTGAGCGTCTCCGCCCCGCAGGGCGCAGCGGCTGCGAGCGCGGCGAGCGTCACGAGCCCCGGAAAGGCGAGCGCTACGGCCCTGCCGCGCCCGGCTCCGCCCTGAACGGATGAGAGAAACGCCATTCGAAGACCTGCGATCGATCGAATCATCCTGGCCACGATGGGCCAGGCGCGGGCGCTTGTCGATGCTCGGGCCGCGCCGGAGGACCAAGGGCTCGTCTCAAGCCCATTCCTGCCAGCTGCCGTCGGCGAATATGCGCCATGCGCGCAGACCCGCCTTGGCGACCACGATGCGACCGGACTTCGCCTCGCTCACAAGATGCTTGAATACGAGAGGATTGCGCCAGGAAAACGGCTTTTCGGGGTCGCAGACCGCATGATATTCGTCGCTGTCCGGGTCATCCATCAGCAGCGTGCCGACCTTGTCCGGCCGCAGCTGCGCGCCCAGCGAGCGCTCCTCCTTCCAGAGGCAATGATAGTCGCGGCACACGTCCGGTCGCGTGGCGTAGACGGCGCAGCCTTTGGTCTGCGTGCAGTGCTCGCACCAGACGCCGGCCTTCTTGGGGAACTCCTCGATCTCCAGCACCTTGCAGCAGAAGGCGCAGGGACCGCAGGCCTTGCCTGGAATCTCGAGCATGGTCTCGATTTTGGCCTTTTCGGCGATTTTGGAAGCGAATCGATTCTGATACATTGCTACAACGATCGCCGCGCCGACGCTATCGCGGGCGCAGCCGCGGATCGACGGGAGAATCGCAATGACGACAGCCGCTCCGAACATCGATCCCGAGACGCTGCTCGTCTCCACGCAATGGCTCGCCGACCATCTCCACGCGCCGGACGTCATCATCTTCGACGCCTCCTGGCACATGCCCGCCGCCGGCCGCGACCCGCACGCCGAATTTATCGACGCCCATATTCCCGGCGCCGTCTTCTTCGACATAGACGCCATCGCCGACCATTCGACCGATCTGCCGCATATGCTGCCGGATCCGGTCGCCTTCTCCTCGGCGGTGCGCAAGCTCGGCCTCGGCGACGGCATGCGCGCCGTGGTCTATGACAGCCTCGGCCTGTTCTCGGCGCCGCGCCTGTGGTGGACCTTGCGCGTCTTCGGCCTCACCGACGTCTCCATCCTCGACGGCGGCCTGCCGGCCTGGAAGGCGGAAGGCCGTCCGCTGGAGCAGGGCGAGAGCCATCGGCCGCAGCGACATTTCACCGCACGCATGGACCACGCCCTCGTCGCCGACGCCGACGATGTGTCGCGCGCGCTGGCGGACGGCTCGGCGCAGGTCGTCGACGTGCGCTCGGCGGAGCGTTTCGCGGGGAGCGTTCCCGAGCCGCGCCCTGGCCTGCGCTCCGGCCATATGCCGGGCGCGCTCAACCTGCCCTTCGGCAATCTCATCGCCGAGGGGCGGCTGAAAGACGCCGCCGCCCTCGCGGAGATTTTCACGGCGGCGAAGATCGACCTCGAGCGGCCGGTGATCGCGAGCTGCGGCTCCGGCCTCACCGCCTCGATCTTGAGCCTGGCGCTGGCCGCGGCGGGACGCCGGCCCGCCACCGTCTATGACGGCTCCTGGTCCGAATGGGGCGCCCGCGCGGAGCTGCCGGTCGTCGGCGCCGCCGGCTGAAGCGGCGCCTGCCAAAAAACAAGGCGGCAAAATGCGTTAGACGGCGGCGCCTCGGCCATGGCGGGCCGCCGCGCCGAGTCTCGCGGAGATCATCCGAGGCCACGCCGGCGAATGACGATCGTTCCTCAAAACAATAAATTGTAAGGAAAAGCGCGGCGCGGCCGCGCATCCCTCCTCCCACGGCGCCTGCGATTTAGGCGGGGCTCGGCTTTGGCATGAGCCGTGCTGAGCATGCGGGGCCGTCGACGGTTTCGGCTCGGCCGCCGACGACGTCGAACGGCGCCGCGTCGAGCGTCGATCAAGGGTAAGGAGGCGAATAAAAATGCCCAAGTACAAGCTCGAATATCTCTGGCTCGACGGCTACACGCCCGTGCCTAATCTCCGTGGCAAGACCCAGATCAAAGAATTCGAGAGCTTCCCGACATTGGAGCAGCTCCCGCTGTGGGGCTTCGACGGCAGCTCGACCAAGCAGGCGGAAGGAAGAAGCTCGGACTGCGTTCTGAAGCCGGTCTCCGTTTTCCCCGACATCACCCGCACCAATGGCGCGCTGGTGATGTGCGAGGTGATGATGCCGGACGGCGTGACCCCGCATGCGTCCAACGCCCGCGCCACCATCCTCGACGATCCGGGCGCCTGGTTCGGCTTCGAGCAGGAGTATTTCTTCTATAAGAACGGCCGTCCCCTCGGCTTCCCCGAGGCGGGCTTCCCGGCTCCGCAGGGTCCCTATTACACCGGCGTCGGCTTCAAGAATGTCGGCGACATCGCGCGTCAGATCGTCGAGGAGCATCTCGATATCTGCCTCGCCGCCGGCATCAACCACGAAGGCATCAACGCCGAGGTGGCCAAGGGCCAGTGGGAATTCCAGATTTTCGGCAAGGGCTCCCGCAAGGCGGCCGACGAGATGTGGGTGGCGCGCTACATTCTGCTGCGTCTCGCCGAGAAATACGGCATCGACATCGAGTTCCACTGCAAGCCGCTCGGCGCCACCGATTGGAACGGCTCGGGCATGCACGCCAATTTCTCGACGACCTATCTGCGCGAAGTGGGCGGCAAGGCCTATTTCGAGCAGCTGATGGGCGCGTTCGAGAAGGCCAAGGACGATCACATCGCCGTCTATGGCCCGGACAATCATATGCGTCTGACCGGCCTGCACGAGACGGCGTCGATCCACACCTTCAGCTGGGGCGTGGCGGATCGCGGCGCGTCGATCCGCGTGCCGCACAGCTTCGTCAAGAACGAATATAAGGGCTATCTGGAAGATCGCCGCCCGAACTCGCAAGGCGACCCCTACCAGATCGCCTCGCAAATCCTCAAGACCATCTCCACTGTCCCCACACGCTGAGGACAGGGCGCTCGGCTTTGTAATATCGACAAAGCCGACGCTACGAGACAGCAGAAGACGTCGCCACGAAGCATGAGCTTCGTCCGAGACTTCCGCTGCGAGAGTGGATGACGCCAATGCGCCGATCGCAGGCTCCGCCCATAATTTGGGCGTGGTCTGCGGTTGGCCGCATAAATTTTATTCGTGGAACATTTTGACAGCAAATGCTATGAGCCCCATCGGTTCCTCGGCTGGATCGGACTTGAGTTTCGGCGCGAGGGGCATGAGCGATGCGGGGAAAGGTGAATGAAGAAAATCGAGGCGATCATCAAACCCTTCAAGCTCGATGAAGTAAAAGAAGCGCTGCAAGGCGCCGGCCTGCAAGGCATTACTGTCACCGAGGCGAAAGGTTTTGGTCGCCAGAAGGGGCATACGGAGCTCTACCGCGGCGCGGAATATGTGGTCGATTTTCTTCCCAAGGTGAAAATCGAGATCGTGCTCGCCGACGATGCGGTGGACCGCGCCGTCGAGGCCATCCGCAAAGCCGCGCAAACCGGACGCATCGGCGACGGAAAAATCTTCGTTTCGAATGTCGAAGGCGCCGTCCGCATCCGCACGGGAGAGACCGGCGCGGACGCCATCTGATCCGCGCGGCTCTCACTTAAAAGCCCCTCCGCTCTGCGGCTTCATTCTCGTCTCCCGCGCTGGACTCGATTGTCCACTTCGAACAGAGGCTCCACGACATGACCACGGCCAAGGACGTTCTCAAGCAGATCGCCGATAACGACGTAAAATATGTGGATTTCCGCTTCACGGATCCGCGCGGCAAGTGGCAGCACGTCACCTTCGACGTGTCGATCGTCGATGAGGACGCGCTGAACGAAGGCATCATGTTCGACGGCTCCTCGATCGCCGGCTGGAAGGCGATCAACGAGTCGGACATGACTCTCCTGCCCGATCTCTCGACCGTCACGCACGACCCCTTCTTCGCCGCCTCCACGCTGTCCATCGTCTGCGACGTCGTCGAGCCCACCACCGGCCAGCCCTACAACCGCGACCCGCGCGGCATCGCCAAAAAGGCGCAGGCCTATCTGCAGTCGACCGGCGTCGGCGACACCTCCTTCTTCGGTCCGGAAGCCGAATTCTTCGTCTTCGACGACGTGCGCTTCTCGACCGATCCCTACAACACCGGCTTCACCGTCGACTCCGTCGAGCTGCCCACCAATTCCGACACCGCCTATGAGGGCGGCAATCTCGGCCATCGCGTGCGCACCAAGGGCGGCTATTTCCCGGTTCCGCCGATCGACTCCGCCCAGGACATGCGCGGCGAGATGCTGGCGGCCATGGCGTCCATGGGCGTCGCCGTCGAGAAGCACCATCACGAGGTCGCTTCCGCGCAGCACGAGCTCGGCCTGAAGTTCGCGACGCTGGTCCAGGTCGCCGACCATCTGCAGATCTACAAATACGCCATTCATCAGGTGGCGCATTCCTACGGCAAGACGGCGACCTTCATGCCGAAGCCGGTCTATGGCGACAATGGCTCGGGCATGCACGTCCACCAGTCGATCTGGAAGGAAGGCAAGCCGGTGTTCGCGGGCGACAAATACGCCGGCCTCTCCCAGGAGTGCCTGTGGTATATCGGCGGCATCATCAAGCACGCCAAGGCGCTGAACGCCTTCACCAACCCGTCGACGAACTCCTATAAGCGCCTGGTTCCGGGCTTCGAGGCTCCGGTGCTGCTCGCCTATTCGTCGCGCAACCGCTCGGCCTCCTGCCGCATCCCCTTCGCGACCAGCCCGAAGGCGAAGCGCGTCGAGGTTCGCTTCCCCGATCCGACGGCCAATCCCTATCTCGCCTTCTCGGCCATGCTGATGGCCGGCCTCGACGGCATCGCCAACAAGATCGATCCGGGCGCGCCGTCCGACAAGGACCTCTACGATCTGCCGCCGGAGGAGCTGAAGGCGATCCCGACGGTCTGCGGCTCGCTCCGCGAGGCCCTCGACAGCCTGAAGGCCGACCACGCCTTCCTGACGGCCGGCGGCGTCTTCAACGAGGACTTCATCCTCTCCTACATCGACCTCAAGTATCAGGACGTCTATCGCTTCGAGATGACGCCTCACCCGGTCGAATACGACATGTATTATTCCTACTGATCGCTCCGCGATCCTGTAGAAACGAAAGGGCGGCCGAGAGGCCGCCCTTTTTGTTTGTCCTCAGCGATTGGGCGAGGACGAAACCTCGCCCACGCGCCGAAAGATTACTCCACGTCGTCGACCTTCTCCGGCCCGCCGCCGAGCACGCGCTGGGCGAGCGAGGCCTGCATGAAATCGTCGAGCTCGCCGTCCAGCACCTCGCTCGGCGTGCCGGAGGTGTGGCCGGTGCGCAAATCCTTCACCAGCTGATAGGGCTGCAGCACATAGCTGCGAATCTGATGGCCCCAGCCGATTTCGGACTTCGACGCTTCGACCGCATTGGCCTCCGCCTCGCGCCTTTCCAGCTCCATCTCATAGAGGCGAGCGCGCAGCATGTTCCAGGCGGTGGCGCGGTTCTTGTGCTGCGAGCGCTCCGCCTGACAGGCGACGACGATGCCGGACGGAATATGGGTGATGCGAATGGCCGAGTCCGTCGTGTTGACGTGCTGGCCGCCCGCGCCCGACGAGCGATACGTGTCGATGCGGCAATCGGATTCGTTGATCTGAATGTCGATCTTGTCGTCGATGACCGGATAGACCCAGACCGAGGCGAAGCTCGTGTGCCGCCGCGCATTGGAGTCGAAGGGCGAGATGCGGACGAGGCGATGCACGCCCGATTCGGTCTTGGCCCAGCCATGGGCGTTCATGCCCTTGACCAGCAGCGTCGCCGATTTGATGCCGGCCTCGTCGCCGGCGGTCTCCTCGATCACCTCGACCTTGAACTTCTTGCGCTCCGCCCAGCGCGCGTACATGCGGAACAGCATGCGCGCCCAGTCGCAGCTCTCGGTGCCGCCGGCGCCCGAATGCACCTCGATGAAAGTGTCATTGCCGTCGGCCTCGCCCGAGAACAGCGCCTCGATCTGGCGCTCGCGCGATTCCTTCAGCAGCGCCACGAGCTGCGCTATGCCTTCTTTCTCAGTGTCGGCGTCATTCTCGGCCTCGCCGAGCTCGACGAGGGTGATGGCGTCCTCGAGGTCGCGGTCGAGCCGCGCGATAGAGCCGAGCTGATCCTCGAGCTGGGTGCGTTCGCGCATGATCTTCTGCGCGGCTTCGGCGTCGTTCCAGAGATCGGGATCTTCGACCCTGGCGTTCAGCTCGGCGAGACGGCGCGTTGAAGTCTCGACGTCAAAGATGCCTCCTCAGCAGTCCCATGGACTGCTCGATCTGTTCTTTCAGCGCAAGCGGCTCGGCGCGCATGTGTCTCTTCCCTTTTGGGCTCAGGGCCGGCGGCCCGAGGCCGGAGGTATTAGAGCAAGACGCGCAAAAGATGAAGCCCCGACGCCGCGCGCTCCGAAGCTCTAGTGGTCTGCGTAACCCGCAAGAGCGAGCCTGAAGGCTCGCTCTCGATAATGACGCAGACCACTAGTATTTCGCGACCACCGGCGGCGGATCGACCCAGCCGAAATGATAATCGACGCCGAATCGCGCTATGGCGCCGTCATATTTCACGCGCGTCGTCGCAATGTTCAGAATGGCGATCGAACCCGGCGCGGCGGGATTGATGACAGCGCTCGGCGATGTGGAGAGCGTCGCCTCGCCGAGATCGTAATAGAGCCCTTCCACCTTCAAGCTCCAGCGCGGCGCGAACATCCATTCGAGGCCGCCGCCCGCGATCCAGCCGGTGCGCGTGTCGCTGTAATTGCCCCAATTGGGCGTCACCGGATTGTCGGGATGGTCGATCGGGTCCTGCGGATGCCAATGCGCGCCATAGGTGAAGACATTGGCGAAGCCGCCGCCATAGGCGAGGCCGCCCGTCCCATAGACGAGCAGGCTGGGGGCGACGATATAGCCGAGCCTGCCGCGCAGCGAGCCGAGCCAGGAGAGCCCGGCGCGCGTGCTGGCGACGCCCGTCTGCAGATGCAGCAGGCCGTGCTCGTCCACCGCGCCGGCGAAGCCCTGGGAGGAGCCGGAGCCGCGGATGATGGCGCCGTCTATGTCGGTCTCGACGCCGAGCAATATATTGGGCGACCAGAGATGATTGTAGCCGAGCTGCGCGCCGCCGAGAAAGCCGCTCTGCTCGAGGCGCGCGAGACCGGTGACATAGGGCGAGGAAAAGCCGAAGGGCATGCCGAGCGCGCCCGCGGCCCAATCAAAGATCGAGGTTCCGAATGTCGGAACCTCATTGGAGCCGCCGAAGCCCCAGCCCGCGTTGAGCCCCACATAGGCGCCGCCCCACAGCGGCGGCGGCGGAAGCGGAACGACGACAGCGGGCGCGACGATCTTCGCGAGAGCGATATCCTGCGCATGCGCCGCGCCGAGGCCGAACAAAACGCAGACGATGGTCGCCGCGAGCCTCTTCATCGACAATCCCCTTGAAGGCGCGAGCCGATTCGCGCGTCATGGGGATTGTGCTCAGCCGACGAGACTCGAACAATTTGCGGGGGTCACGGAGAGGGTGAAGGAGTTCTTCGGCCAGAAAGCGATTCGGGTCCGACAGTGAGGAAGGCGAAGAGCGCAATCTGCAGCCAAATGAACGGAACGAAGGCCGGAGGAGGCTCGAACAGCAAGGTCGCGGGCAGCGCGAGCCAGGTGAGGGCGAATTCGCGCCCATAGAGCGGCGAGAAGCTCAACTGCGCCAGTGTCACCGGCGGCCTGGCGGGCTCGGGCGCCGGGAGGATGCGCGCCGTCACGATCGCCGAGAAGCGCGCCGCGCTCATATCCATCTCGCCGATCCGAAACAGAAGGGGCGCGCGTCGTCCGCGCTGCGTGAGCCGCATCCAGCGATCGACTCCACGCCAAGCCAAGCGATCGGCAGCCTCCCGCCGCAACATGAAATATGGGAAAGACGCTCCGAGGAGCGAGACCTCCCCGACCTGCGCGACATCGTCCCATGCGAGACGTCCGTCGAACCAGCCGGGACAGGAAAAGCCGTCGCGCGTCAGCACGATCTTGGGCCGTCGGTCGATCATGCGCGCCAAAGCGACGAGCCCTTGGAACAGAGCGGCGAACCAGAAAGGGGTCAGGAACCGGAGGCCCGGCTCGGCGAAACCCGTCCAAAATGCCCAAATCGCGAGTGGCGGCAGCAACATCGCCGCCGCGCCGTGATGCGCGAAACGCCAGCGTATCTCGATCGGCTCGTTCAAATCATCGGTCATGAAAATCGGCTCCGCCGCAATGAGCGGGGCCGATCCTATCGCGCAGCCCGCTTTCGTCAATCCAGCGAGAGCGCCTTCCCCGCGCAGGCGAGCGCGAAGGCCCATTCCAGCGCGACTTCCTCCAGCCGCTCGAAACGGCCCGAGGCGCCGGCGTGGCCGGCCTCCATATTGGTGCGCAGCAGAACGGGACCGCCGCCGGCCATGCGCTCCCGCAGGCGCGCCACCCATTTCAGCGGCTCCCAATAGGTCACGCGCGGATCGGTGAGGCCGGCGAGGGCGAGAATCGCCGGATAGGCCTTCGCGCCCACATTGTCGTAAGGCGAGTAGGAGGCGAGCCGATCGTACGCCGTGACGTCGGCGATCGGATTGCCCCATTCCTCCCATTCGGGCGGCGTCAGCGGCAGGTCGTCGCGCAGCATTGTGCTCAGCACATCGACGAAAGGAACGCCGGCGATGATTCCCGAAAACAGCTCCGGGGCCTGATTGGCGATGGCGCCCATCAGCATGCCGCCGGCGCTGGCGCCTTGCGCGACGATTCCGCCTCGGCTCGCATAGCCCGTCGCGACGAGATGGCGCGCCACAGTGATGAAGTCGGAGAATGTGTTGGGCTTGTGCTCGAGCTTGCCCTTCTCATACCAGCTCCAGCCCTTGTCCGTGCCGCCGCGCGTATGGGCGAGCGCATAGACGAAGCCGCGATCGACCAGCGACAGCGCATGAGGATCGAAGCTCGCCGAGAGCGGATGCCCATAGGCGCCATAGCCGTAGAGCAGAGTCGGCGCGCCGGCGCCGGGCGTAAAATCGGCGCGATGCAGCAGAGTGACGGGAACCTCCGCGCCATCCGCCGCTTTGGCGAAGAAGCGGCGCGTCACATAATTTTTCGGATCATGACCGGAAGGAATTTCCTCGCGCTTCAGCAGCGTGCGGGCGCGCGTGCGCATGTCGTAATCATAGGTCTCCTCCGGAGTCGTCATGGAGGAATAGGTGAAGCGCAGAGTGTCCGTGTCGAATTCGAGGCCGGGCAGAAGATAGAGCGCGTAAGCTTCCTCATCGAAGGCGATGGCGTGCTCCTCGCCGCCCTCCAGCGCGCGAATTAGAATGCGCGGCAGGCCATTGGCGCGCTCCACCCAAACGAGATGACGCGCATAGACAGTGCCGATGACGATGAGCCGTCCCGCGACATGCGGAACCACCTCGCGCCAATCGGCGCGCGTCATGGTGGTCAGAGGCGCGCGAAAAATCGCGAAATCCTCGGCGCCGTCGGCGTTGGAGCGAATATAGAGATCGTCGCCATGCGGCTCGACGTCATAGCGCAATTTGGGCTCGCGCTCGGCAACGAGACGAGGCTTTGCGCTTTTGTCGCGCAGATCGACGAGATGGCATTCGCTGGCGTCATGGCCGCGAATGGAGACAATGGCGAAGCGTCCGCAACGGCTGCGATCGAGCGAGACGAACCAGGCCGGATCGAGCTCCTCGACGATCAGCGTATCGGTCACGGGATCGGAGCCGACGTCGTGGCGGAAGACTTGCGCCGTGCGGTGATTGTCGTCGACGCGCACATAATAGAAGCTGTTGGAATCGGCGCTCCAGACGAGCGAGCCGTCCGTATGGGGGACGACATCCGCGCGGTCCTTTCCGTCGGAGAGCGCGCGCGTGCGGATCGAATAATATTCCGAGCCCTTGTCGTCGACGCTCCAGGCGAGCTGCGCATGGTCGGGCGAATGATCGATCTCGCCTATGTCGAAGAAATGCTCCTCGCCGGCTTCTTCATCGCCGTCGAAGAGGATCGTCTCCGCGCCGCCGTCGCGCTTCGTGCGGCAATAGAGCGCATGCTCGCCGCCCTCGCGATAGCGCTCGAAATAGGCGAAAGCGCCGTCCGGCCACGGCGGCTCGCTGTCGTCCTCCTTTATGCGGCCGCGCAGCTCCGCCTGCAGCGTCTCGCGGAGCTTGGCCAGCGGGGCGAGGACTTGCCCGCAATAGGCGTTCTCGGCCCGCACCAGCGCGGCTATGTCCTCCGGCAGCGTCGCGGGGTCGCTCAGCACGTCGCGCCAATTCTCGGCCGCGAGCCAGGCGTATGGGTCGTCGAGGACGCGGCCATGGGTCACGCGCCGGCTCTCCCGCTTCTCGGCGGTCGGCGGCGTCGCGCCGGAAAGTGCGAAGGCGGTGGGCCGGTCGGCGGATGCCGCCATTTTGTGTCTCCTCGCTGGTGGCGCGCCCGAAGGCTCGCAAAGCCTCGGGAGCCGGAGAATAGAATTGGGGCGCTTCGATGTCTCGACTTCCTGCGCCGTGGCTGATAGGCATAGCGCGCGACGCAGGCTCCGGCGAGGGGCCGCGCCGCTCTTGCCTTCGCTTTCGGCCGTCGCGCCGGGAGCGGACAAAAAATGCCTGGGCGCAAACCCGGGCGTGGTGGAAACATCGGTTGGGGCAATGAGCAACGCGACGCTCGACGGCAAATCCATTTCTTCCGAAGACGCCTACGAAAAAGCGGCCGAAATCCTGCAAGCCGCGAATTTCCCCCTCGTCGCCGGTCTCGGCGCCGATGTGGCGGGAGCCCAGGCCGCGATCCTGCTGGCCGAGCGGCTGAGAGGCGCTTTCGATCATCTCGCCTCGCGCGATTCGCTGGCCGACCTCGAGGTCGTGCGCTCCGCGGGGATTTTCGTGACAACGCCCAATGAGGCCCGCGTGCGCGCCGACCTCGTGCTGCTGGTCGGCCCCGGACTGACGGGCTACTGGCCGGCGATCTTCGATCGCCTCGCGCTCGACAAGGAGACTGTCCACGGCGGCAAGACCAAGCGCCGCGTGCTCTGGGTCGGCGCCAAGCGGGGCGAGGCCAAGATCGAGGGCGTCGAGGTCGAGACCATTCCGGCGACCGAGGCGGAGCTTCCCGGCGTGCTGGCGGCGCTGCGGGCGCGCGTCGGCGGACGGCCCGTGACGCTTCCGGCGGCCGCGGCCAAGAAGCTCGACGCTGCGGCCGAGGCGCTGAAATCGGCGCGATTCGGCGTCGCCGTCTGGTCGGCGGCCGGGCTCGATTCGCTGATGGTGGAAATGCTGCAGGGCATGATCACCGAGCTCAACGCCACGACGCGCTTCACCGGCGTGCCGATCGGCGGAAGGGGGAACGCCACCGGCGTGCTGCAGACCTCCGCCTGGATGACCGGCTTTCCGCCGCGCACGGGCTTCGGCCGCGGCTATCCCGAGCACGACACTTGGCGCTTCGAGGCGAGCCGGCTCGTCGAGAGCGGCGAGGCCGACGCCGCGCTGTGGATTTCCGCCTATAGCGGCGAGGCGCCGCCGTGGGAGGATGTCGATATTCCGCTGATAACGCTGGGACCGCCGGGCTCGGCCCCCAAGCATGGCCTGTTCATCGCCGTCGGCAAGCCGGGCGAGAATTACGACGCGGTGGAATTCGCGCAGGAGACCAGCTCGATGGTGCTGCGGCGGGCGAGCGCGCCGGCCGGGCTGCCGACGGTCGCCGAGGCGATCGCCGCCATCAGCGCCAAATTTTCGGAGGATTTGCCGTGCTGATCCGTCTGCGCGGCGGTCATGTCGTCGATCCCGCGACGGGCGTCGACGGCGTCGCCGACGTCTATTTCGAGGATGGGCGGATCGTCGCTCCGCCGCAGGGCCGCGAGCCGGACGAGGATTATGACGTCTCCGGCCATATCGTCATGGCCGGCGCGATCGACATCCACTCCCATATCGCCGGCGGCAATGTGAATTCGGCGCGGCTGCTGCTGCCCGAGATGCACCGCTCGATCCGCGCGCGCCTCGACGGAACGCCGCTCGCGACCGCCAAATGGTCGACCTTCGAGACCGGCCGCCTCTATGCGCAAATGGGCTTCACCACTGTGGTCGAGCCCGCCGTCGCGCCGCACCACGCGCTGCATTCGCATTTGGAGCTCGGCGACGTTCCGATCATCGACAAGGGCGCGCTGACGGTGCTCGGCAATGACGACTTCCTGCTCGCCGCGCTGCGCGAGCGGGAGAGCGAGACCGCCATCGCCGATTATGTCGCGCAGACCGTCGAGGCGACGGGCACGCTCGGCCTCAAATGCATCAATCCCGGCGGCGCCGACGCCTTCAAGCAGAATATGCGCGCCTTCGGCCTCGACGAGATCGTGCCCTTCTATGGCGTGACCTCGCGGCAGATCTTCAAATCGCTGCAAAAGGCGACGCAGACGGTCGGCATTCCGCATCCGCTGCATCTGCACATGAACAATCTCGGCATCGCCGGCAATATCGACACGGCGCTCGCGACGATCGACGCCGCCGAGGGCCTGCCGATGCATCTCGCCCATGTGCAATTCTACGCCTATGGCCTCGAGGGCAAGAACGCCTTCTCCTCCGCGGCCCCCGCGCTCGCGGCCAAGATCAACGCCAATAAGAACATCACCGTCGACGTCGGCGCTGTGATGTTCGGCGACACGGTGACCATCTCCTCCGACGTGCTGCGCCAGTTCAACAGCCTGTCGGGCGCGATCCCGAAGAAGGGCGTCATCTTCGACGGCGACGCCAATGGCGGCGGCGTCGTGCCCTACGCCTATCGTATCTCCAATTATTACAACGCCATACAATGGGCGGCGGGCCTCGAGCTGTTCCTGCTGATCGAGGATCCGCTGCAGGTCTTCTTCACCACCGACCATCCCAATGGCGGGCCGTTCACCACCTATCCGGAGCTGTTCGCGCTGCTGATGAGCGCGGAGCTGCGCGCGCAATGGATGGAGCGCCTGCCGGCCGATGTGCTGGAGATGACGTCTCTCCCGTCGATCAAGCGCGAATATACGCTCCATGAGATCGCGCTGATGAGCCGGGCCGGGCCGGCGCGCCTCTATGGCTTTACCGATCGCGGCCGTCTCGGCGAAGGCGCCGTCGCCGATATCGCCGTCTATAAGCCGCAAAAAGATAAGGCGGGAATGTTCCGCAACGCCGCCTATGTGTTCAAGGACGGCGAAAACGTCGTGCGCGACGGCGTCGTGACGCGCTACACCAAGGGCAAGACGCTGCGCGTGCGCCCTGGCTACGACCGCGCGATCGAGAAGCGTCTCGACGCCTATTACGACGAGCTCTATGGCCTCTCGCGCTCGATCTTCGACGTGCCCGAGGCGGCGCTCGCCGGCCGAAGCGTCTATGCGGAGGTCGCATGTCGCAATTGATTCGCCCTTGGGAGCACGCGTCATGCTGACCCGTCTCTACGGCGGCCATGTCGTCGACCCGGTCAATGGCGTCGATGGCGTCGGCGACCTCTATTTCGAGGACGGCCGCATCGTCGCGCCGCCCGAGGGACGGTCGGCGGACGTCGAGCATGACGTCTCCGGCCATATCGTCATGGCCGGCGCCATAGACATCCACTCCCATATCGCCGGCGGCGGCGTGAACACCGCGCGCCTGCTGCTGCCGGAGGCGCATCGCGCCCATCGGCCGCGGCCCGCCAACACCCCGCTGTCGACGGCCGGCTGGTCCACCTTCGAGACCGGCCGCCTCTATGCGCAAATGGGCTACACGACGGTCATAGAGCCGGCCGTGTCGCCCCATCACGCGCTGCACGCCCATCTCGAGCTCGCCGATATTCCGATCATCGACAAGGGCTTCCTGACGGTGCTCGGCAATGAGGATTTCCTCCTCTCCGCCTTCCGCGACGGCGCGACTCAGGATTCGGTGGTCGATTACATCGGCGCCACGCTCGAGGCGACGCGCGCGATCGGCGTCAAATGCGTGAACGCCGGCGGCGTCGACGCCTTCAAGCAGAATATCCGCCATTTCTCGCTCGACGATGTGGTGCCGGAATATGGCCTCTCCTCGCGCGAGATTTTCCAGACCTTGCAGCGGGCGGTGAACGCCACCAAGATCCGCCATCCGCTGCATCTGCACATGAATAATCTCGGCCTGCCCGGCAATGTCGAGACGGCGCTGGCGACGATCGACTCCGCGCAGGGCCTGCCGCTGCATCTCGCCCATGTGCAATTCTACGCCTATGGCACAGAGGGCAAGAACGGCTTCTCCTCGGCGGCGGCGAGATTCGCCGAGAAGATCAACGCCAATAAGAATGTCACCGTCGACGTCGGTCAGGTGATGTTCGCCGATATCGTCACCATCTCTTCCGATGTGATGAAGCAGTTCAACAGCCTGCCCGGCGGGCGGCCGAAGAAGGGCGTCATCTTCGACGGCGACTCCAACGGCCTCGGCGTCGTGCCTTATTCCTACCGCGTGTCGGACTTCTTCAACGCGGTGCAATGGGCGGCGGGCCTCGAGCTGTTCCTGCTGGTCGATGATCCGATGCAGGTGTTCTTCACCACCGATCATCCCAATGGCGCGCCCTTCACCACCTATCCGGAAGTCTTCGCTCTGCTGATGAGCGCCGACAAGCGCGCGCAATATTGCTCGCGCCTGCCGGCCGATGTGCTGGAGCTGACCAATCTTCCGGCGCTGAAGCGCGAATATTCCTTCTATGAGATCGCGACCATGACCCGCGCGGCGCCACGCAAGCTCTATGGCTTCGAGGATCGCGGCCAATTGGGCGCGGGCTCGGTCGCCGATATTGCGGTCTATAAGCCGCAGAAGGACAAAGCGGCGATGTTTCGTAGCGCCGCCTATGTCTTCAAGGATGGCAATCTCGTCGTGCGCGACGGCAAAGTCTCGCATTACACCAAGGGAAGGACGCTGCGCGTGCGGCCCGAATACGATCGCAAGATCAACAGTCGCCTCGACAAATATTACGACGGCCTCTATGGCCTGCCGCGCTCCATGTTCGAGGTGCAGGATGCGGCGCTCCCCAATGCGGACGCCTTCGCGGAGGTCCCATGCCGCAGCTGATCCGCAAGGGAATTCGCATCGACGAGAGCTTCGCCGAGGCCTTTCCGATGACCGGCTCCGGCGTGGTCGTCACCGCGCCGACCCGCAAATGGGCCATGCAGGCCGCGACCACAATGACCGGCTACGCGACGTCGGTCATCGGCTGCGACTGCGAGGCCGGCATAGACCGCGAGCTTTCGACGCGCGAGACGCCGGACGGACGTCCGGGCGTGCGCGTCCTGCTCTTCGGCTTCTCGCCCAAGAGCGTCGAGAAGGCGCTGGTCAATCGCATCGGCCAATGCGTGCTGACCTGTCCCGGCTCAGCCGTCTTCTCCGCCTTCGACGGCGAGGCGAAGATCAAGGTCGGCGACTCCATGCGCCAATTCGGCGACAAATGGCAGATTTCCAAGGCGATCGACGGCCGCCGCTATTGGCGCGTGCCGGTGATGGACGGCGAGTTCCTGGCGGAATCTTCCGTCGGCCTCACCAAGAAATCGGTCGGCGGCGGCAATCTGCTCATCATGGGCGAGGATTGGGCCAGCACGATGCGCGCGACCGAGGCCGCCGTGGAGGCCGTCCATGCGACGCCCGACGCCATCGCCCCCTTCCCCGGCGGCGTGGTGCGCTCCGGCTCCAAGGTCGGCTCGAAATATAAGGGCATGGGCGCCTCGACCAATGACGCCTATTGTCCGACGCTGCGCGGCGCGACCAATAGCGCGCTCGACGCCGACATCGGCTGCGTGCTGGAGATCGTCATCGACGGCCTCACCAGCGAGGCAGTCGCGGCGGGGATGCGCGCCGGCTTGAAGGCGATCATCGCGCTCGGCCCCAAGCAGGGCGCCAAGCGCGTCGGCGCCGGCAATTACGGCGGGAAACTCGGCCCCTTCCACTATCATTTGAAGGATCTCGTGTAAGTGAAGCCGCTTCTCTTCACGCTGAAAGCCGAGCCCGACCAGCGGCTCGACCTCTCGCCCCTGACGCCCGATCGGCTCGTCGGCCGCTCGGCGAAGGAAATCGAGTCCCTCTCCATCGGCACGACGCGCGAGAGCGTGACGGTCGGCGACATCTTCAAGGTCAAGCTCGGCGACGTGACCTCGGTGCGCTTCGACGGCGGCTCCGATCGTTTCGATCTTCTGGGCGCCAAGCTGCTGCCGGGCTTCGCCATTCATGTCGAAGGCGATGTCGGCGCGCAGCTCGGCCGCGCGGCCAAGGGCGGGACCATCACGGTCGCCGGCGACGCCGGCCCCTATGTCGCCTCGCAATCCGCGGGCGCGAATATCGATATTTACGGCGACGCCGGGGATTTCCTGGGCGCGCCGCTCGCGGGCGAGATCCCCGGCATGTCCGGCGGCCGCGTCATCGTGCGCGGCAGCGTCGGCGCGCGTTGCGGAGATCGCCTGCGCCGCGGCATCATCATCGTCGAGGGCGATGCGGGCGAGGATTTGGGCGCTAGAGCCATCGCCGGCACGATCATCGTGCTGGGGACCGCCGAGGGCGAGCGCATCGGCTATCTCAACAAGCGCGCATCCATCGTGCTCTCCGAGCAGCGCGAGCTCGGACCGACCTATGTCGATTGCGGCGCGCATAATCTCGGCTTCGCCAAGCTCTTCGCCAAATCGCTGGCGGGAGAGAGTCGCGGCGCCTCGCGCCTGCTCTCCGGCCGTCTGCAGCGCTTCGCCGGCGACACGGCGGTGTTCGGCAAGGGCGAGGTGCTGCTGCCGGCGTGAGCGGCCGAAGGGCGTTCAGAGGGATAGAGATTCGATCGAGGCGAGCAGCGCGGCGCTCACGCGCAACTCGCCTGCGGCAATGCTCATCATTTCGAAGAATGATTCATCGAACCCATCGGCCTCTCCCTTTGTCGCGAGCACGACCTGGCGACCCGCTATTCTATGAATGAGCTCATTGAAACGCCGCAGCCGCGCCGGATCGGCGATCTCCTCTGAGCCGACGACATAGGTGTCACGAGCGAAAATCGTGCAGAGATGAATCGCCCGGCCGTACCAAGCGATGCGCTGCTCCAAAGTCAGCCGCGTGAAGACGTCGAGCTGCGCGCGCCATTCAGGTGACATTCGCCCCTCCTCTGCCTAACGTTAGGCTCCAGAACCCCACCGCACTACGGGAAACTTGCCCGAATCCCGGCCCAGATAGGCGCGATGTTCGAGATCGACGCCGGGGATTTCCTGGGCGCGGCTCGCAGGCGAGATTCCCGGCATGTCCGGCGGGCGTGTCGTGGCGCCGGCGACGTCGGCGCGCGCGCCGGCGATCGGCTGCGCCGGAGCATCATCATCGTCGAAAGCGCGGCGGGCGAGGAGCACGATCATCGTGCCGGGACGGCCGAGGGCGTGAGCCATGCGCAGCAGCGCTCGAGACACCGACGCCGAACCATCAACCGCTCGACGCGCGCTCGCGCCCTTCTGCTGCATGTTGCGTTCGGCCTTCTTCCAGCCCGGACGCGAGCGTCGCGAGCAGCGCCCGCGCCGCGGCGATGTTCTCGACCTGCATTTTCGCCGATAGAGCGTCCATCCACTCGGCTTGCAGCTTCATCACCTCTCGATACGCGGCCGCGCCCTGCGGCGTAGGGCCGAGCAGCTTGGCGCGCGCGTGCTTCGGATTGGAGCTGTAGAGCGCAAAACCCTCCCGCGCCAACTCATCGCCCAAGCGCTGGACGCCCTGCCGGCTTTGCGACAGGCGGCGGCCGATTTCCGCTATGGTCGCCGCTCGGTGGACGATGACGCCCATGACCTGCCAACGGGCGGCGGTCAAGCCAAAGGGCGCGGTGAGCCTATTGCCGAACTCCGTCAATCGGCCCGCGGTCAGCAATATCTCCCATACGAGCCCGCTCAGGGCTTCGCCGCGCGGCGTAGGCATGACGGATCTCCCTGAACAGCCGAGATATTGACAATATATTGTCAATATGGCAAAAGACAACATATTGTCAATGGAGGGTGCGTCATGACGCCGGCGGAGCTCGTCGAGGGCCTCTATGCGGATTGTCTGAACAAACGTCAGCTGGACCGGCTGGACGAATATCTGGCGCCGGGTTTCGTCGGCGCGAATGGCGAAAACGGCCCCGAAGGCTTCAGGCGGACGATCGAACGCATGGTCACTGCGTTTCCCGACCTCCAATTCGAGATCGAGGATTTGTTCGCGGCGGACGACAAAGTGTGCCTGCGCTGGCGATTCCGGGCGGCGCAGCTCGGACCGCTGGCCAACGTCGCTGCGACAGGCAAGATGGCCGTTCAAGAGGGCATCGCCATCTATCACGCCTCCGACGGCAAGCTCTCCCGAGCATGGCTACAAGTCGATCGATTGGGTGTCTTGCAGCAGATCGGAGCGGTGACGCTTTGACCGCGGCCGCGAGGCGAGACGCCTGATCCGAAATCTCATTCGTCAGCGAGCCGCCGGCCTCATATGGGAGGATTGCCCGATCACAGCCGCGCGGGGCCGCCGCGGCGAACGTCGTTCCTCTCGCAACTTCCATAGGTTGCTACGACGTCGGGAAGATTTGAAAACACGCCGTCTCAAATTGCCGAATTGCGTGGGGCAGAGCTTCATGCTAGTCAATCGCCTAGCTCAAACCTGCCGGCTCATGCGGCCAAGCGCAAAGCAGCGAGAAGCGGGATGAGACATTCGCCTCGAAAGGGCGATTTCTTCGAACGGAGGAGATGAACATGGCCTGGACCACCCCGGTGATCGTCGAAGTCTGCGTCGGCATGGAAATCACCAGCTACGAATCCGCCGAGATCTGAACGGATTTCGCGCTCGCCGCTTCTGTCATGAAGCGGCCGAATTCAGCGAGCCGGTAGGAAGCCCGCTCTCCTCACGGAGGCGACCTTCTTACCGGCTCGTAATTTTTTGCGCGCCAGCGCCTGCCGCGGCAGGGCGCTCCTCGTCCCTGCCTACGCCATAATGCGCGAACGCTCGCGTCGGCCCCTCTCGCGCGACGTCCCCATTGACGTCTTCTAATGCGACGTCCCCTCATGCGCGATCTCGACAATCGCACGGAGCCGGCGTTACGCTCCCAATGAGACGGCCGAGCTTTTCATCGGCGAGCCATCGCATCGAAGTAAGAAAAGACACGACCGGCCCGCGGCGGGCGCCGGCGTCGTCGAGGAGGCCAAATATGAATATGATCGTCCGCAATCTCGTCGGATCGCAGGATGCATCCGTCCGTTCCGCGGCCTATCGCACCATCTGGCGCTGGCATTTCTATGCGGGGCTGTTCTGCCTGCCCTTCGTCGTCGTGCTGTCGCTCAGCGGCGCGGTCTATCTCTTCAAGCCGCAAATCGACGCCTGGCTCGACCGGCCCTACGACCATATGGCGCTGAATGGCGCGCCGCAATCGCTCGACGCGCAAGTGGCGGCGGCGCAGGCGGCCCTGCCCGACGCGCGGTTGACCGCGCTCGAGCTACGCGCCGATCCAGCCGACGCCGCCCGCGTGACCTTCATGACCGGGCGCCGCGGCTCCGAAGATTTCGCGATCCAGCGCGTGCTGGTGCGTCCCGACACGCTGGAAATTCTCGCGGTTCAGGACGACAAATACCGCCCGTCACGGCTCGCCGGCGCCATTCATGGCGATCTGCTGCTGGGGACGCCCGGCCATGTGCTGCTGGAGCTCGCCGGCGCCTGGGCCATCGTCATGATCGTCAGCGGCCTCTATCTCTGGTGGCCGCGCGACGCGAAAGGCCTGGCCGGCGTCGCCTATCCGCGCCTCGCCGAGGGCGGCCGAATTTTCTGGCGCGACCTCCACGCCGTCACCGGTCTGTGGGTGTCGTTTTTCGCTCTGTTCCTGCTCGTCACGGCGCTGCCCTGGACATTGGTCTGGGGCGAGAGCTTCCGCTATGTGCGCAATATCGGCGAGACGATGCTCGTCCATCCCGATTGGACGACGGGGCCAGCCGACGCACGGGAGCAGCGCAAGGAACAATTCCAGCAAGCCGCGCCCGCGCCGAGCGAACATGCGGAGCACCATGCGCATCACGCCGCCGCCGGCGCCATGACCGCGACGCGCGTCGGTTTCGATCGAATCGCGCCGATCGCGGCCGGGCTCGGCCTCGCCGAGCCGGTGACGATCTCGCCGCCCGGACCGGAAGGCGCCGCTTGGAAGGTCCAATCGCGAACGCAGAACCGCCCGCTGCGCAGGACGATCGAATTCGACCCGGCGAGCTTCGAGCAATTGCGCGAGACGGGCTTCGCCACGTCTCCGCTCATCGACCGCATCTTCGGAATCGGCGTCGCCGCGCATGAGGGGCAGCTGTTCGGCTGGCTCAATCAGCTGCTCGGCCTGCTGACTGTCGTCGCCTATCTGCTGCTCGTGGTCTCTTCCGTCGTTTTATGGTGGCGGCGGCGCCCGCGCGGCGCCCTGGGCGCGCCGCCGGCCTTCTCGCCCGAGCCGCGCCTCGCGCCTTTCATGCTGAGCCTCATCCTCGCCCTCGGCCTCTTTCTGCCGACGCTCGGCCTATCTCTCCTCGCAGTGATCGCGGCGGAAACGGTCATCCGCCGCGCTTTTCCGAGCGCGAGCCGCTGGCTCGGATTGCGCCCGATCGGCGCCGCGCGCCAACCCTAGCTGCGAAGTATGATTTTATGAGAGCCGGGCTTGCCGGCTCTCATAAATCGATACAGGATGCGCCCGCCGGAGCCCCAGCTCCGACTACGAGAAACGGCGGACCATCATGACTTCCTACGTAAAAATTTCCGCGCTGGTCGGATTTGCGGCTGCGGGATTGTGCCTCGCCGCGACCGCTGTCGCGGCCGGCGCCGACGCCGCGCTCCTTTCCGACGCCAAGCGCGTTTTCGCGCCTCTGCCAGCCTCGCCGAGCGCCATAACGAATCAAGCCGAGCTGGGCCGGCGGCTGTTCTTCGAAAATCGCGTTTCCGCCGACGGCAATATCAGCTGCTCGCATTGCCATTTGCCGGACAAGCAGGGCGCCGATGGGCTGCCGAAATCCTTCGGCGTGCTCGGCAAGCTCAATCCGCGCAACGCGCCGACGATTTTCAACGCCGCGCTTCAGTTCAAGGCGCATTGGCGCGGCGATCGCGAGACGATCGAGGAGCAGGCCGAGAAATCGCCGACCGGCGCGGTGAGCTTCGGCAATCCCGATTTCGCGACGGTGATCGCCAAGCTGAAATCCATCCCTGGCTATACGGAGGCCTTCGCCAAGGCCTTCCCCGGCGAGGCCGACCCGGTGACGCAGAAAAACTGGGGCAAGGCGCTGGGCGTCTATGAGCGCACGCTGCCGCAGCCGACGCGCTTCGACGCTTATCTGAACGGCGACGCCAAGGCGCTGACCCCGGCCGAGCAGGCGGGCCTGCGCAAATTCGTCGATATCGGCTGCGCCGGCTGTCACGACGGCGTCGGCCTCGGCGGAACCGCTTTCTCCAAATTCGGCGTCGTCGAGGACTATTGGAAGCAGACCGGCTCCAAGGACCCGGACAAGGGCCGCGCCGATGTGACCAAGAATGACGCGGACCTCTATGTCTTCAAGGTCCCGAGCCTGCGCAATGTCGCCAAGACCGGCCCCTATTTCCATGACGGCTCGGTGGCCGAGCTGCCGCAGGCGGTGCGCGTGATGGCCAAGGTCCAATTGGGCGCCGATCTCTCCGACAAGGATGTCGCGGCGATCACCGCTTTCCTCGGCGCGCTGACGCAGCCCGTGCCGGCCAACTACTCCGCGCTCACGCCTTTCCCGGACGAGCCGGCGAAAAAATAATTCTGAAAACAATCGCGCTCGAGAAAAAGCGGCGGCCCCGAAGCTCGGGGCCGCCGTTTTCGTCTCAACCTTCTTCATCCGTGTCGATGTCGCCGTCGATGAGGCCGGCGACGTCGTCGTCCTCCTCCTCCTCATTCTCGAGGAAGGTGTCGTCCTCCTCGGCCGCATCGTCGATCTCGACGTCCTCATCCACCTCGATCGATTCGGCCTTGTTCTCGGCGGCTTCCACCTCGTCGAGGGAGACGATCTCCGCGTCCTTCTCGCCCTCGGCCGCTTCGTCCGGATCGACATTGCGGGAGGCGATTCGCGACGTCACGATATGGAAAATCGCTCCGCACTTCGGGCAGACGACCGGATCCTTGTTCAGATCGAAAAATTTGACGCCACAAGACTGACATTGGCGCTTGGCGCCGAGTTCGGGTTTGGCCACGGTCCTTGCATCCTCGAGATAGAGCGGTGTGGGACCGCCCGTGGAGACTTTGGTCGGGCGCTCGGTTAGTTTGCCCTTGCCCGGCTGTCAAATGAGAAATCGAACGCGAGCCTGTCAAGCCGCACGCGCCGAAAAGCCCCGGTTTACACGCGAATCGCCGAAAATCGCGCCTTTGGCGCGGCGCCGGCCGCGCGAGGGCCATTGCCAAGCGCGGCGCGACTTGGCATATCTCCGTCACCGCGGGTGTAGCTCAATGGTAGAGCAGCAGCCTTCCAAGCTGAATACGAGGGTTCGATTCCCTTCACCCGCTCCAATGCTCACATTCCATCATAGGGGAGGCGGTCATGAAGTATGACAGCGATTTCGACGCCCCGGCGTGCTTTCGAGCCCACATCCAAGCGCCGCAAGGGCTTTAATTCGGAAGCCAACGTCAAGCGCGGCCTGCGCTTTGTCCACGGCGACAAGGAGCTCGTCGAAAAGCTGGGCCGCGCGGACCCCTGCCCCTGCGGCTCCGGCCGTAGCTTTCAAGCGCTGCTGCATGAAGACGGGCCGGTATGACGGCGCGACGAGACATCACTACTTTCCGCGACTAGGCTAGAGTTTTTCCGGTTCAGATCGAACCGGAAAAACTCTAGGATTCCTTTATTCCGCCCGTGTTTTCGAGCGAAGCCGCTCCCGCTTCGCTCGAAACTCTAGCTAGCGGCCCTTCTGCGGCGTGCGCATCGCCGCCAGCAGCGCCTCGCCCAGCGCGCCTGCGCCCTTTTGCGGCTCCGGCTGGCGCATCTGGCGTGGGCTCGCGCCGTCGCGGCGCTGGCCGCCTGACGGGGCCTGGCGCTGATCGGGCGTGTCGTCGAGCCGCATGGTGAGCGAGATGCGCTTACGCGGCGCGTCGATCTCCAGCACCTTCACCTTGACGATATCGCCGGGCTTGGCCGCCTGCCGCGGGTCCTTGATGAAGGTCTTGGACATTGCGGAAATATGGACGAGCCCGTCCTGATGCACGCCCACATCCACAAAGGCGCCGAAGGCGGCGACATTGGTGACGACGCCCTCGAGAATCATGCCGGGCTTCAGATCGGAAATCTTCTCGACGCCCTCCTGGAAGGTCGCGGTTTTGAAGGCGGGGCGCGGATCGCGGCCGGGCTTCTCCAGCTCGGCGAAAATGTCGGTGACGGTCGGCAGGCCGAAGCTCTCGTCGACGAATTGCTTAGGGCTCAGCTTGCGCAGTTCCGTCGCATTGCCGATGAGCTGCTTTATGTCGGTCTTGGCGGCGGCGAGAATGCGCCGCACCACCGGATAGGCCTCCGGATGCACGCCGGAGCGATCGAGCGGATCCTCGCCATCGACGATGCGCAGGAAGCCCGCGCTCTGCTCGAAGGCCTTCGGGCCGAGGCGCGGCACTTTCTTCAGCGCGTCGCGCGTGCGGAACGGACCATTTGCGTCGCGATGCGCGACGATGTTGGAGGCCAGCAACTCGCCGACGCCCGACACGCGCGCCAGCAGCGGCGCAGAGGCGGTGTTGACGTCGACGCCGACGGCGTTCACGCAATCCTCGACGACGGCGTCGAGCGAGTGGGAGAGCTTCACCTCGGAGAGGTCGTGCTGATATTGGCCGACGCCGATCGCCTTGGGCTCGATCTTCACCAGCTCGGCGAGCGGGTCTTGCAGGCGGCGCGCGATCGACGCCGCGCCGCGCAGCGACACATCGAGATCGGGCAATTCGCGCGATGCGTATTCCGAGGCGGAATAGACAGACGCGCCCGCCTCCGACACGACGATTTTGGTGAGCTTCAGCTCCGGGAATTTCGACATCAGATCGCCGGCGAGCTTGTCGGTCTCGCGCGAGGCCGTGCCATTGCCGATGGCGATGAGCTCTATGGCGTGCTCGCGCGCGAGCTTTGCGAGAATGGAGAGCGATTCGTCCCAGCGCCGTTGCGGCTCATGCGGATAAATCGCCGTCGTCGCGACGATCTTGCCGGTCTTGTCGATGACGGCGACCTTGACGCCGGTACGAAAGCCCGGATCGAGGCCGAGCGTCGCGCGCGCGCCGGCGGGCGCCGCGAGCAGAAGATCGCGCAAATTGGCGGCGAAGACGCGAATCGCCTCATCCTCCGCGAGACGCCACAGACGCGTGCGCAGATCGACGGAAAGATGCAGCTCGATCTTGGTGCGCCACGCCCAGCGCACAGTGTCCAAGAGCCAGCGATCTCCCGGACGGCCGCGATCGGCGATGACGAAACGCTGCGCGATCTGGCCCTCATAGCCGACGGCGCCTTCGCTCGGCTCGGGGAGCATCTCGAGATCGAGCATCTCCTCCTTCTCGCCGCGGAACATCGCCAATATGCGATGCGACGGAAGCTTGGTGAGCGGCTCGGAGAAATCGAAATAATCGGAGAATTTCGCGCCTGCAGCCTCCTTGCCGGCGCGCAGTTTCGATTTCATCAGGCCCTGCGTCCAGAAGGTCTCGCGCAGGCGGCCGATGAGATCCGCGTCTTCCGCGAATCTCTCGACGAGAATGGCGCGCGCGCCCTCGAGCGCGGCGGTGGCGTCGGCGACATTCTTCTCGGCGTTCACGAAAGGCTCGGCCTGCGCTTTCGGCTCGCGCTCGGGATGGCCGAGCAGAGCTTCGGCGAGCGGCGCGAGACCGGCCTCGATCGCGATCTGCGCCTTGGTGCGGCGCTTGGGCTTATAGGGAAGATAAATATCCTCGAGCCGCGCTTTATTGTCGGCGTCCATGATCGTCGCGCGCAGCGCGTCGTCCAGCTTTCCCTGCGCTTCGATGGAATCGAGAATCGCTTTGCGGCGGTCTTCCAATTCGCGCAAATAGCGCAGGCGCTCTTCCAGATGACGCAGCTGGATGTCGTCGAGCTGGCCCGTCGCCTCCTTGCGGTAGCGGGCGATGAAGGGCACGGTCGAACCTTGATCGAGCAGAGCGACCGCCGCCTCCACCTGCCAAGGTTTCGCGGAGAGCTCCGTGCTGATTCGTTCGACGATCGACGCCATGCGCTATCCCTATCGGCTGTTCAAAGAGGCGCGTTTTTAGCGTTCGGCGCGGCGCCAAGTCAAAAGCCAAATGTGATGAGCGAAATTCTGTGGACATCCCAGGCGCGCCGCGCCGCAGCCTCATTTGCGCGAATCGGGCAGATGCGGATGCGCCGGCCAGCAGCTTCGCCGCTCGATCTCGAGCCGCGCTTCGCTCGCCGCGCCGAGCCAGGCCGGAAGCTTCTCGAGACGCGCGAGATAATTGGTCGGGAAGATGGAAGGATCGGTCTTGCGCCAGCTGGTCAAAAGATCGCAATCCGATATTGCGAAAGCGGGAGAGACCAGCGCGCGCTTGATCTCCATCGCCGGCGTCGCGGCGGCGACGATGACGATCGCCGATATTAGGGAAGCGAGACGGCCGCCGTCGCGCGGCGTCGACACAGCGACTCCCGCAAAGGCGAATGCGAGCAGGAAGAGCGCCGGCATGGAGGCGCGCATCGCGAGATCATTATTGGGGCCGAAGTAATAGAAGGGCAGCGCCAGCAGAACGACGACGGATGCGCCGATCAAAGCGCGATCGCTTTTCGCGATTGCGTCGCGTGCCGCGAGGAGGATCGCCGCCTGTGGAATTTCGACGAGAATGAAGGCGAGATAGAGGAGCGCGAATCCCGGCGTCGCGGCGAGCCAGCCGTGCTTGACCGATTCCGCGTCGACCGTCAGATAGAGCGCGATCGGCAGAAAGCAGAGGCCCGCTGCGGCCGCCGCTATATTGCGCCATGAGAAGAGCGCGTGGCGCAGACGCAGCGCGCAAAAGCCGATGAGCGGCGCGGCGCCGACCGCGGCGAGCGGCGACCACAGCAGCGACGCTGCGAAGAGAATGGCGAGAAGCGCGAGATCGATCTCCTCGCGCGCCAGCAGCAGCAGCAGCAGCGCCGCCCACCAGCCCGGCAGCGCATGATTGGGAACCCAGAACAATTGCGTGACATGTGAGGAATATTGGATCGACGAATTCCACCATTCGAGATGGTCCGGCAATTCGAGCCCTTCGTGCAAGAGCTGCGGGAGAATGTCGAGCCCGCTGAACAGAATGAAGAGCGCGAGAAAGGGCGCCGCGCGCGCGCCGGCGAGCTTCGCGATGAAGTAGAGGCAAAGACCGAGCAGCAGCGCATTTTGCGCCAGCATGGCGATATGCGCGCCGACGAGCCCCGCATAATGTCCGATCGTCGCGGGAATGAGATACATGCCGAGCGGCGCGCGCAGCAGATAATCCTGCCCCTCATAGCGATAGAAGAGCGGAAAGCCCTGCCGCGTCAGATCGGAGAGAACGGCGTCGCGCACCAGCCAATCGAGATTGGCGTAGAAAAGATGCGTCTCGCCGCCGAGCAGCAGCAGAGCGACGGCGAGCGCGAGACAGGCGGTGAGAGTCTTCGTATCGATCGGCGCGGCGAGCAGGCCGTTCTGCTTCGGCCGAAAGGAGAAGAGGAGGAATGCCGCGAGCGCGCAGCCCGCGAGAATGGGCGTGGCGGCGATGGCGCGAAAGCCGAAGGCGAGCGCGGCGTTGGAGAGGAGAAAGACGAGAACGCCGAGCTGCAGCAGCAGCAGATTGCGCAGAGGCGCGCGCGTCCGCGCTGAGGCTTCGTCTTTCGCTAGCAGCGTCGTCGCGGTCATGTCGGCTCAGAAGTTGATGCGCTCGCGCTCGAACACCACCGGCTTGCGCCGCACCTGCGAATGTATGGCGAGAATATATTCGGCGAGCACGCCTATGGAGAAGAGCTGCACGCCGCCGAAGAAGAAGACGGCGACGATGATCGTCATCACGCCGGGCGGCGCCAGCTGGCGAAAGAAGACGAGCCCGAGCGCCAGGCTGACGAAAGCATAGGCGAGCGCCAGCCCCGCTATGCCGAAGCCGAGAAACAGCAGCAGGCGCAAAGGCGCCGGCGTGAAGGTGACGAGCCCGTTGAGGCCCTGATCGACGAGGCGCGGCAGATTATTGGAGGTGACGCCACGGCGACGCTCGACCCAGCGATAGGGAACGCCGACGGCGGTGAAGCCGCATTCGAATGTCATCATGCGCATGAAGGGATAGGAATCGTCTATGCTGCGCATCGCCTCCACGACCTTGCGATCGACGAGCTGAAAATCGCCGACGCCGGGCGGCAGCGTGAATTCCGAGAGGCCGGTGAGCATGCGGTAATAGAGGCCGCGCGCCATGCGCATGACGGCGCCCTCCTCGCGAATCTTGCGAATGCCATAGACGATCTCGTTTCCCGCCTCCCAGAGCTTCACGAATTGCGGCAGCAGCTCCGGCGGGTCTTGCAGATCGGCAGGCAGAAACAAGAGAACCACATCGCCGCTCGCGGCCATCACGCCATTGAAGTTGGAGCGCATCGGCCCGAAATTGCGCGCGTTGAAAATGACCTTCACGCAAGGATCGCTCGCGGCCAGATCGCGCAATATTTCGGCGCTGCGATCTTTGGAGGCGTTGTCGCAGAACACATGCTCGCGGCGATAATCTTTCAGCTCGCCCGCAAAGAGCGCGGCGACGCGCGCATGGCATTCGCGAATGTTCAGCTCTTCATTGTAGCAGGGCGTGACGATGGAGATGGTTTTCATGCGTCGCCCGCTCCCGTGCG
Source organism: Methylosinus sp. sav-2 (assembly GCF_004366495.1). Classification (NCBI taxonomy): domain Bacteria; kingdom Pseudomonadati; phylum Pseudomonadota; class Alphaproteobacteria; order Hyphomicrobiales; family Methylocystaceae; genus Methylosinus; species Methylosinus sp. sav-2. The sequence continues at coordinate 994,870 of NZ_SOEJ01000001.1, read as the reverse complement.
GAAAACGAAGTCGCGATTGAGGAGATAGGACAGCGTCGCGAGCACGGGCGTCAGCGCCGCCTGCGCGAGCGCCGCCTCGGCGCCCAAATGCTCGAGCGCGCGCAAGGCCAGCGCGTCGACGATGAAGAGCGCGGCATAGACGGCGATGAAGCGGCCGAGAAAGCGCGGATCGGCGGAGCCGAAGACGAGGCGGCCGATCGAGAGAAAATTGAACAGAGCGCCGATCGCGGTGGAGACGCCGGCCGCGACAGTCGAATCCTGCGTGGCGCGCCAGACGAAATAGAAGATCGCATAGCCGAAGGCCGTGTTGAGGAGGCCGACGGCGAAGAATCGCAGCGCCCGCGGGCTCGGCGCGAGAACGAGCGCGGCCACGCTCGATCGGAAGTCACGCTTATTCTCTGCCAATGCTCTGTCCGTCCGCTGGGCCTCGCTGTCGCGGCGGATCATGGCTTACGAAAGGTTAACGCTCGGCTTACGCCGCAGCGCGTCGCGCGCTCGCGCGGCGTATCGCGTTAACCCTGCCGACGCCGCGCGAATCGCATTGGGGCGGCGCGCGAGCGCGCGACAGGCCGGGCGAGAAGCGCTCCGAGCGCTGCGAGCGCGCGCCGAAACGTCCGATTTCGAGACGAGGAGGTAAATGCGTCGCCGCGCTCGGCGCGCCGGCGAGGCGCGGAAGCGGCGCGAAATAGCGCGACGGCCGGGCGAAAGCCTCGAGTTCTCGAGGGAACGACGCGGCAACGCGGCGAGATCGCCGATTCGTGCCGGCTCCGTTCCGGCAAGATTCCAAAGCTTAACGCCGGCGTCGTCGGGCCGTCGCAATTCGCATGTTGACAGGGAGCCGCGGCGGAGTCCGCGCGCAGTCATGCGAGGCGCGTCGCGCAAGACTGCTGCAAAAGGCGAGATTTGGAAGCCATAGCGTTCGCAGGCGTGAGGACCAACCATATCTCGAGCGAACAGAGCGTGATTCGAAAAGCGTCGGCGATTCGGCCGCGATTCGTTCGACGCCTGTTCGAAGCGTAAAATAGCGCGATCTTCGCCGTTCCATTCCGGGACGATCGCCGCTATCGATTCGGGGAGCCGGGCTCGCGTCGGGGCTCGAGGTGAAATATAAAGAAAAATCATGAGCCCCATGCTCACCGCCAAAAAGCCGGCCGCGCCGGGCGTGCGACCGTCGACCGCCGGCGTCGCCGCCGTTCTGGGGCCGACCAACACCGGCAAGACGCACCACGCCATAGAGCGAATGCTCTCCTTTTCGACGGGCATGATCGGCCTGCCGCTGCGTCTTCTCGCGCGGGAGGTCTACACGCGCGTCGCCGAGCGGGTGGGGACGGAGAATGTCGCGCTCGTCACCGGCGAGGAGAAGATCAAGCCGCGCGCGCCCAGCTATTGGATCTCGACCGTCGAGGCCATGCCGCGCGATCTCGATGTGGATTTTGTCGCCGTGGACGAAATTCAGCTCGCCGCCGACCTCGACCGCGGCCATGTCTTCACCGATCGCCTGCTGCATTGGCGCGGGCGGCAGGAGACGCTGCTGATCGGCGCGGAAACCATGCGCTCCTTGATCGAGCGGCTGCTGCCGGGCGTTCCCATCTTCACGCGGCCGCGGCTGTCGCATCTCGCCTTCGCCGGCGAGCGCAAGCTGGCGCGGCTGCCGCCGCGCAGCGCCATCGTCGCCTTCTCGGCCGAGGACGTCTACGCCATCGCCGAATGGATCAAGCGTCAGCGCGGCGGCGCGGCGGTGGTGCTGGGCGCGCTCTCGCCGCGCACGCGCAACGCCCAGGTCGATCTGTTCCAGAATGGCGACGTCGATTACATCATCGCCACCGACGCCATAGGCATGGGCCTCAATCTCGATGTCGACCACATCGCCTTCGCCGCCGACCGCAAGTTCGACGGCTGGCGCCATCGCCGATTGACCGCGGCGGAAATGGGGCAGATCGCCGGCCGCGCCGGCCGCAACATGAATGACGGGACCTTCGGCAGCACCGGCCGCTGCCCGCCCTTCGACGAGCAGACGGTCGAGGCGCTGGAGAATCATTGGTTCGATCCGCTGGTCGCGCTGCAATGGCGCAATGGCGATCTCGATTTCGATTCGATCGAGGCGCTGGTCGAATCGCTGGAGCGCGCCTCACCCGACGAATGCCTGCTGCGGGCGCGGACCGCCGAGGATCAGATGGTGCTCGAGGTCGCCGCGCGCGACGAGACTGTGCAGCGCAACACAAAAACAATCGCAGATATTATGAGACTCTGGGATGTGTGCCAAATTCCAGATTATCGCAAGACCTCGCCGGCCGCTCATGCGGAGCTGGCGCTCGCCGTCCATGGCTTTGTGGTGCGCCGCGGATTGATCCCAGGCGATTGGTTCGCAAAGCAAATCTCCGCCGTGGACCGCATCGACGGCGACATTCACACACTGTCCGCAAGGCTCGCCCAGGTGCGCACCTGGACCTTCATCGCCAATCGTTCTGGCTGGCTCGAGAATCCAGAGCATTGGCAGAGCGTCGCGCGTCAGGTAGAGGACAGTCTGTCCGACGCGCTGCACGAACGCCTCACGCAGCGTTTCGTCGATCGCCGCACCAGTGTGCTGATGCGCCGCCTGAGAGAGAACGCGATGCTCGAAGCCGAAATCACTACTGCCGGCGACGTTATGGTCGAAGGTCAGCATGTCGGACAGTTGCAGGGATTTCGTTTCACGGCCGACCCACAGGCCACGGGCGAAGCGGCGAAGGCGCTGAACGCCGCCGCGCAGCGAGCGCTCGCCGGCGAGATAGAGGCGCGCGCCGCCCGCGTGTTCGACGCGGTGGACGACGCTTTTCTGCTCGGCAATGACGGGACCATCCGCTGGCTCGGCGAGCCTGTCGGCAAGATCGCGCCCGGCGCCGCCGTGCTGACCCCGGTGGTCCGCCTGCTCGCCGACGAGCAATTGACCGGCGCGGCGCTGGAGAAAGTGCAGCAACGGCTCGATCTGTGGCTGGCCCAGCATATAAAGAAGCTGCTCGGCGCGCTGGAGGAGCTGGAGAAGGGCGAGGGGCTCGAGGGCGTTTCCCGCGGCATCGCCTTTCAGCTGGCCGAGGAGCTCGGCGTGTTGGAGCGCAGCCGCGTCGCGCGCGATATCAAGGCGCTCTCCCAGGAGGACCGCGCCGCCCTGCGCAAGAAGGGCGTGCGTTTCGGCGCCTATCACCTCTATCTGCCGCAGCTGCTGAAGCCGGCGCCGCGCTCGCTCGCCGCCCTGCTGTGGGGCCTGAAGCATGGCGGGCTCGACAATCTCAAGGGCCTCGAGGAGGTGCCGCATCTCGCCGCCTCCGGCCGCACCTCCTTCGCCGCCGATCCGGCGATCTCCAAGGGCTTCTATCGCGCCGCCGGCTTCCGCGTCTGCGGCGAGCGCGTGGTGCGCGTCGATATATTGGAGCGCCTCGCCGATCTCATCCGCCCGGCGAGCGCCTATCGTCCGGGCGTGACTGCCGGCGATCCGCCCCCCGGCGCCGCCGATGGCGAGGGTTTCATCGTCACAGTGGCGATGACCTCGCTCACCGGCTGCGCGGGCGAGGCCTTCGCCTCCATTCTGCGCTCGCTCGGCTATCAATCGGCCGAGCGTCAGGGACCGGCGATCACCGTGCCGCTGCTGGCCAAGGCGGCGACCGAGCCGCTCGCGCCGGTTCTGGCTGTGGCCGAGGAAAGCAGCGAATCGGCCGCCGAGCCGGCTGAGGCGCTCGAGCCTGTCGCGGAGGCAGAGGAGGTTCCGTCGCCGGTCGTCGAAGAGACGGCCGTAGAGGAGGCGCCCATCGAAGCGGGTCCCGCGCCGCAAGAGCCGGACGCTGTCGCGGCCGAGACGGAAGCGACTGAGACAGAAGCGACTGAGGCGAGCGCCGAGCCGGTTGCGACCGAGCCGGCGCCGATCGAGATTTGGACCTTGCAGCGCCATGCGCCCCAGGCGCCGCGCCGGCGTCACGGCGGCGGCGCTCCGGGCCAGGAGGAAGGCCGCGCCGCGCGGCCGGCCGGCGAGCGCCCCCGTGGCCCGCGACCGGGCCAAGGGCCAGGTCAGGGCCATGGCCAGGGCGGTGGCCGGCGGCCCGAGCAAGGCGAAGGCGAGCATTCCGAGCATCGGCCGCGGCCCGACGCCCGCAAGGAGAGCGGCTTCCGCTCCGGCGGCAAGCCGCGGAGCGACGGACCGCGCGGCGACAGTCGCCCGCCGCGGGACGACCGCCGCCGCGGCAATGGGAGCTTTTCCACGCCGGAAAGACGGGAGAAAGAGCGCCTGCCCGATCCTGATTCGCCCTTCGCCAAGCTGCTGGCGCTGAAGGCCGAGCTCGAAAAAAAGGGCAAGAGCTGAATTTCGCCTCAAATAGCTGGTGACGTCCGAACCGTTCCGAAGCGACCGCCGAATCGCTCGAAACGATTGCGGCGGCTTGCCAAATCCAGGTCGTTCGGCCTATTGCTGACGTGATCTTTGGCGCATTGGCGCAGCCTATGCTATCGGGCCTCGTCGACCCCGACATGCGGGCCGTGGGCGAGATCCGGTCCACGCCGTCGTCTCGTAAGGAGCGCGGCGTTGGACGACGGCCTTCCACCGAAAGGCGATACATGACGAAGATACTTCCTGTCATAATGTGCGGCGGGGCAGGCACGCGCGTATGGCCCGAATCGCGGGAGACGCTCCCGAAACAATTCATTCCGCTCGTCGGCGAGCTGTCGACCTTCCAGACGACTATTCAGACGCTGTCGGACGAGGCGTTCGACAAGCCCGTCATCATCTCCAACGCCGATTATCGCTTCCTCGTCACCGATCAGCTGCGCGCCATCGGCGCCTCGGCCGATGTCGTCCTCGAGCCCACCCGGCGTGATTCGGCCGCAGCGGTCGCCGTCGCCGCCGGCGTCGCCGCGCGCCGCTCGCCGCAGACCATCGTCGTCGTGCTCGCCGCCGATCATGTGGTGCGCGACCCCAAAGGCCTCGTCGCTCTGTGCAAGAAGGCGGCGGCCGCCGCCACGGACGGCTATATCGTCACGCTCGGCGTCAAGCCCGACAATCCGGCCACCGGCTATGGCTATATTCGCACCGGCGAGCGCATCGCCGGCGACGTTTTCAACCTCGAGGCCTTCGTCGAGAAGCCCGATCGCGAGACCGCGCAGCGCTATATCGACGCCGGCTATTTGTGGAACAGCGGCAATTTCATCTTCCGCGCCGATGTGATGCAGGCGGAGATCGCGCAATTCGAGCCGGCGATCGCCGATGCGGCGGAGAAGGCGATCGACGCAGGCCGCAGCGATCTCGATTTTCTGGTGCTGGACGCCGAATCTTTCGCCCGCGCGCCCAAGACCTCCATCGATTACGCCGTGATGGAGAAGACGCGCAAGGCCGCGGTGATCGAGGCCGACATAGGCTGGTCGGACGTCGGCAATTGGCGCGCCGTGTGGGAGCTGACCGAGCGCGACGCGCAGGGCAATTCGGTGCGCGGCAATGGCGTCGTGCGCGATTCGCGCAATGTTCATGTGCGCTCGGACGAGACGCTGACGACCGTCGTCGGCGTCGACGATGTCATTGTGGTGACGACGCCGGATGCGGTGCTGGTGCTGGGTCACGAGCATGGCGACAATGTCAAGCAGCTCGTCGATCAATTAAAACGCGAGAATCGCCGCGAGGCGGGCGAGCACAAGCGCATCTTCCGCCCCTGGGGCTTTTATCAATCGGTCGATTCCGGCGATCGGCATCAGGTGAAGCGCATTGTGGTGAAGCCGGGCGCGCGCCTGTCGCTGCAGAAGCATTTTCATCGCGCCGAGCATTGGATCGTCGTCAAGGGCACGGCGGAAGTCGGCCGCGACGAGGAGACGCTGCTCGTGCATGAGAACGAGTCGGTCTATCTGCCGATCGGCTGCATTCATCGCCTGAGCAATCCGGGCAAGATCGACCTCGAGATCATCGAGGTGCAGACCGGCTCATACCTCGGCGAGGACGATATCGTGCGTCTGCAGGACGTCTACAACCGCGGCTGACGCGGTTCGCCAATAGGCGAGCCTTTTCGAGGCTCGCCTATCTATTGTCCCCGCTTCTGCACGCTATAGCGCTCCGACAAATCGGCGAACGCCGATTCCCGCGTCGCGCCCTGCTTGCGCAGATTGAAATAATGCTGGCAGAGATCGCCGAAGGTCTGCTTGCTTCCCGTCGCCGCCGCGACGCGCGCGAGACTCTCGATCGATTGCGCCTCGTCTTCCGCCGCGCCGATCTCGGAAAGCATATCGTCGAGCTGCGCGGCGCGATTGGCGAGCATGCGCGGCGCTTCCAGAAAATGCGCGCCGCCGATATCCAGCGCCGCTTGCAATCGCGCCACCCTGCCCTCGTCCACCGGCCCGCCGCCGCTCTTGCGCGCCGCCAGCCAATAGGCGGGATCGACGCGATCGATCGGCGTCAGCCATTTCGGCAGCTCGTCCTTGCGCTTCACCTCCACGGCCGTGCGCTGCTGCGGAGCCGTGTCCCCGCAGGCGTAGAGCAGCGCCGCGAGCGTCGCACAGAGGGCGGCGAGACGCGGCGCTCTCATGCCGTCACTTGCCTTGCAGCTTTTTGGCGAGACCCTGCAGCCCATCCTTCAGGAAGGCGGTCATCGCCTCGCGCGCGGCGTCGTCATTGAGATTGTCCGGCGGCTCATTGCTGGTGTCGCCGCGATAGAGGCGACCATACCATTGCACCTCGCTGCCGCCGCCCGCCGCCGGCTTCACCGCCAAAGTCGCCGAATAGGAGCTGATCGGCAGAGCGTCGAGATTGGCGTCCGACATGCGATAGCTGAGCTTCATCTGCTGCGGATCAAATTCGTCGAGGCTCTCGGTGACGACGCCGCCCTTGCGCAGCGTGATCTCGCGCACCGCGCCATTGGCGTCGCCGCCGGTCGCCTTCACGCTGGCGACATCGGGATGCCAGTCGAGCGCGCCGAAATGGCCGACGAGCGCCCAGACCGCCTTGGGATCGGCGGCGACGGTGATCTTCTCATCGACCTTGATCGGCGTCGGGCCATGCGCCAGCGCCGGCGCGATAGACAAAAGCAAGGCCAAGAGGGCGATTTTCGGTTTCACTCTATTCTCCTCGAGCGTGTGGTTGCGAGACGGGAATGGCGTCGCCGCGTGAAAATCTCCGCGAGCGGGACGATGAGATAGAGGCTGGCGAAGCCGACGAGCGCGGCCGCGGCGAAAGCGGGGCGCAGATCGAAAGGCGCGAGGCTCGGCCGCGGCCGCGCGACGGCGAGCAGCGCGCTCGCGAGCCCATCCGGCTTCTCCAAATGGGCGTAACCGAGGCCCGTGGTCTCGGCGAGCTGGCGCAGATAGGGCTCGCGCACGCTGGAGAGATGCTCCGTGCCGGCGCGCATCTCTCCGCCGAATGGCGCATTGCGCGGATTATAGCCCTCGCGCTGCTCGGCGTCCGGCGGCGGCAGGCCGAAGCGGCTCTCATGCGGCACCTCGTCCACGCCGAAAAAACCGGTCTCGCGGCCCCGATCGTCGAATTTCGGAATGGGCGCGGGCTCATAGCCGCCGGCGCCGAGGATGAGCCCCGATATCTCGCCGCGCTGGCCATCGAAAACCGGCGCGCCATAGGCCGGCAGCGGCGGCGCCTCCTGGCCATCGGTGATGAAGAGGAGATCGGCGCCGGTGCGTCGCGCCATCTCGACCGCGCGGAACAGGCCGGCGGAGATGCGGCTGTCGCCCTCCCAGGCCATGCGCCAGTCGAGCGTGCCGATCGCGGCGTCGAGGGCGGCGAAATTCTCGCAGACGTCTATGGGCTCGAACAGAAGAAAGGGCTCGCGCTCGGTGAAGATGGCGAGGCCGACGCGCGAGGGACAGGGAAGATCGGCGACGAGCCGCCGCAAGGCCTGCTTGGCGAATTCGATGCGGCTGGCCGGCGCGCCGTCCAGAGAATAATCGCGCGTGTTCATGCTGCCGGTGATGTCGAGCGTCGCCAGCACATCGGCGCCATTGCGAACCACCTCGGCGCGCGGAAACGCAAAGGCGGCCACCAGCATCGCCAGAGCGAAGGCGAGCGAGAGAAAGCGCGCATCGCGCAAGCGGGCGATCATCATCGTCGGCCTGTCATGGCAGCCCCTTGGGCGCGCCGGGAATATCGGTCCAGATTTTCTTGGGGTCCGCGGGCAGCTCGTCGCCGCCTGAATGCTCGAGCTGCGGATTGTCGCGCACCAGGCGCGCGGCGACGTCGAGATTATATTTCGCGTCCCAGAACTCCGGCCGATATTGCAATGCGCGACGATATTCGCGACGCGCCAGCTCGACGAAGGGACCCGCCGGCTCGAGCTGGCCGCGCTCCAGGAGATCGAAGGCGTGGCGCAGCAAGGCGTTGCCGAGATCATAATGGGCGGTGGCGGAAAGCTCGTCGCGGCCGGCGGCGCCCAGCGGCTCCAGCAGCGCGCGCGCCTTGTCGAATTCCTCGCGCTCGGCCAGAAATTCGATGCGCGCAGCGATGAGCTCGGGCGCAGAAGCAGAATCGGTCTCTATATCTCGCCCCGCGGCGAGCGCGCCGATCGCGGCATTGTCGACGCGCACGCGCCATGCGGCGATGGCGTTTTGCAGCGCCCCGGCGAGCGCCGCGGCGAGCAAAGCGAGAAGAAGCGTCGAACGCCAGCGCGCCAAGAAGCGCGCGAGCGTCTGCAAAAATTGCGCGCGGAGGGCTTCGCTCATGCGGCCCTCTTCGCGAATTGCGGCGACGCGCCTGCGCGCGCCGTCTGCTTCAGACGCGTCTCGGCGAATTTGGCGACGACCAGCACGGAGGTCGCGAAGGCGGCGACGATGAGACTATGGTCCGTCAGGTCCTTGCGCGGAATGCGCTCGACATAGCGAAACGGGCGACGTTCGAGCCGGTCGATCTCCGCTATGGCGTCGGCCACAGCGGCGGGGCCTTCCGCCTCGAAAGCGCGATAGCCGATGCCGAGCGATTTGAAGAAGAGATCGAGATGGCGCTCCGGCAAGGCCTGCGGCGTGTCCAGCTCGCCGGCGTCCGGCTGGTCGCTTATCCCTTTGGCGCCGCTCGTGCGCAGAAACAGCCAATAGAGATTGGGCCTGATCTTGCGAAAATCGGCGCGTAGCTGATCTTGAATGCGTGGGTCGATGACGGCTGCGCCGTCCGAGACGAGCAATATCACGCGCGATTCGATCTCGCCGCCCGCGGGAAATTGCGAGAGCGCCATTGCGAGGCCGCGACCGATATTCGTGTAGCCGAGGCCCGGCCGGTCGATCGCCTGAATCGCGGCGCGCACCGCCGCGCGATGATTGGTCATCGGCATGACCATAATCGGCGAGGTGGAGAAGGCGGTGACGCCGAAGAGATCATGCGCCCGCCGGTCGACGAAATCCGTCATGAATCGCTTGGCGGCGGAAGCTTTCGACTCCTCGCCGCCGGCCGGCGTGCGGCCGGCGAATGTCTCGTTCATGCTCGCGCTGCGATCGATCAGGATCGAGATTTCCGCGCCTTCGCCATAGCGCTGGATGGCGCGGCCTTCACGAAAAGGCCCGGCGACGGCGAGCGTGCTCGCGCCGATGGCGAGACTGGCCAAGAGGCGCAGCGCCCATGCGACGAGGGTCGAGAGCGCATCCTGCGGCGCGGCGGAGACGGAAGATATGGGCGATAGCCGCAATGGCGAGAAGAGCAGCGGCGCGAGCGCCAGCGGCAGCAGGAAAAGCGCGAGCGGAGAGGCGAGGCCGAAGCTCATCCCACGCTCCTCTCCAACGCCGCCAATGTTTTCGCCAGCGCGAGCAGCTCTGTCGCCGCAAGATCGCCGCCCGCATCGGCGACGCCGAAGAAAAGCGCGCGCGAGCTGTTGAAGAAGCGGCCGAGCGCCTCTTTCACCGATGCGAATTCCGCATGGCTGGACAGAAAGGCGTCGAGGTCCTCGGCGAAGATGCGGCGGCCGGCGGCTTCGTCGATCGCGCGATGCAATGCGAGCATCGCCGCGCGGCGCGACGCCTCGCCATCGCCCTTCGTCAGAGCGGCGATGCGACGCGCGGCGGCCGCGAAGACGCGCGCGCGGCGACGATGAAACGGCGGCCAGCCACGATCATGCGCGACCAGCGCCAACGCGCCGAATGCGAGCGCGGCGAATATGCCTGCGCGCGCCGCCGGAGTCGTTGCGTCGCCTTGCTCGACGCCGCGGTCCGCGCGCATGTAATCGGTGGGATTGTCGCGGCGCGCCGGCAGCACCTCGCGCAAGGGCGAGACGCCGATCGTCCAGGCGGGCGCGCGCGCGATCTCGCTCTCGCCCTCGCGCAGAAAGCGCAGAGGAAAAGGCGGGATTTGCAGATTGCGCACATCTAGCGCGACATAGAAGAGCTGATAGACGAGCTCTATGTCCCAGCGTGTGAGCCCGTCGCCGATGGGCTGCTCGCGAACATGGACGTCGCGCAGATCGAGCCAATAATCGAGCGCGCCGGGGCGTGGCAGCGACGCCGTCTGCAAGCGGGAGGCGGAATCGGCGATGATCTCGAGCCGCGCATTCACCAGATCGCCGACGAAGAAGCCGAAGCTGCGATCGGCGTAGAGACGCACGGATTTCACTTCCGCCGCAGCGGGCGCGGCCAGCGCGAGAAGAAGCGAAAGAGCGAAGAGCGCTGCGCGCATGTCACAGCCCGAGCAGATGACGCGACAGCGCGTCGGCGTCGAAAGAGTCGCTCATGACGAAAGGCGGACGCCCATGCGCGAGCGCGAGGCGACGCAGCGCGTCGCGCCGCTCGGCCTCGCGCGCGAGCCAGCGACCACGCAGGCTCGGGCGCATGAAGACGAGCCGCCGCGCGCCGCTCTCGAGATCGTCGAGCTCGACGAGACCGAAGTGTGGAAGATCGCGCTCTTCGGTGGAATCCGCGATGAGAATGGGCGCGAGATCATGCTGCGCGAGCAGGCCGAAAAGACGCGTCGCAAAGTCGCGCGGCCAGTGGAAATCGGAGATGAGCAGGACGAGCTTGCGTCGCCCGGCGATGAGGCCGGCGGCTTCCGTCAGCGCCTTCGCCGAGGCGCCGCGCGGCGCGGCGTCGCGCAAGCGCTCGGCGGCTGCGACCGCGGCGCCCCGCGCGCGCGTCGCCGGCAGCAGAAGATCATTGCGCAATGACTCGTCGCAGGCGATGACGCCGAAGCGGTCGCCGATGCGCGTCGCCGAAAAGGCGAGCGCCGCGCAGAGATCGGCGACGATATCGAGACGGCGCGCCGCGCCGTGAAAGCCCATGGACGCGGAAAGATCGACCAGCGCATAGACGTCGATGGCGTTGCGCTGCTCGAAGCGGCGCACATGAGTCTCGCCGGTCGGGTCGCGCATGGTCGCGCGAATGTCGATGCGGCGGGCGTCTGGAAATTGAATGAAGCGCGCGTGATCGCGAAACACGCCTATGCCGCCGACATCGACGCCGCCATGCGCGCCGACCGAGCCGTTGGAGACGCGGCCGCGTGGACGATAGGCGAGGTCGAAGCGCTGCATCGTCACGCCTCGCGTCTCAAGGCGCCGGGACCGTCGCGAAAGCGGCGCGGCACAGATCGCGGACGATATCGTCGCCGCGCATCGCATAGATCGGATCGACGAAGATGCGATGCGCCATCGTCTCGAGGAAGATTTCGCGAATATCCTCCGGCGTCAGCGCGTCGCGTCCTTCGAGCCAGGCGCGCACGCGCGCCGCGCGCACGAGAAAGGCGACGCCACGCGGGCTCGCGCCGCCGCGCACCAGGCCGCGCATCTCGACATCCGGCAGAACGACGCCCGCGGCGTAGGGATCGAGCAGCGCATCCCAGAGCTTGGCGACATAGGCTTCTAGCGTCTCGCTGGCGTGGACGCGGTTCTGGATGAGCTCGGCGACAGAGGCGAGCGCGCGATAATCGAAGACGGGCTCGCCGATTTCATCGAGCAGGCGATCGACGTCGTGAAAGCGAGGATCGAAGATCAGCGCGCGCCGCGCGGCCGCGTCGCTCGGCGTCTTCATGGATATCTCCATGAGAAAGCGGTCGCGCGCCGCGGCGGGCAGCTCGAATGTCTCCTCCCGCTCGACGAGATTGCGATCGGCGAACACTTGCAGCGCGGGAAAGAAATAGTCGCGATCGAAGGCCGTGACGCTGCGCTCCGCCATCAGCCGCAGCAGCAGCGAATGCACCTGCGGACGCGCGCGATTGATCTCGTTGAAGAAGAAGATGGAGAGGTCTTCCGCATGCCGCAGCACCGGGCCGGGCTCGACGCGCGGGCGGCCGTCGTCGGCGAGATAGGTGTGATAGAGGAGGTCGCTCGGCATGAGATCGACCGTGCCCTCTATGCGCGAGAAGGCGCCGCCGAGCACGCGCGCGACCGCGCGCAAAAGCGTCGTCTTGCCGACGCCTACATCGCCTTCCAGCAGCACATGGCCGCGTGCGAAAATGGCGATGGTCACCAAGCGGATGACGCGATTCTGGCCGAGGACGACGCGCGCGACGCGCGTCTCGAATTCCTGCGCCTTGGCGCGCCAATCGGCCAAGACGGCGTCGGTTTCGGCGGTGTCTGTCACGCTGAACAGGTCCAACAATCTCGTCGGAAGAGAGGACGTTGCGGCCACGATCCCGGGAAGGGGTCCGACGCGTTGTTGTCGAATAACGCCGGACCCGGATCGTGGCCGCATGACGACCGTCCCCGGGGGCGCGGGGACGGCATTCTCGCGCGTGCGCTTACGGAATTTTGGTCACGTCGTAGACGAACGCGCCCGTCTTCTTGAAGTGCTCGGCGCGCTTCTTGTTGCGCTCTTCCATGGCCGCTACGGCGGACTGGTTCTTGGCGAGCTCCTTCGGATCGTGCTTGGGATCGTATTTGGAGCCGGCGACCTTATCCGGAAAGCCGGGCTTGGGCTCCCAGCAATCGCCGGGGGCCTTGCATTTGGTGCCGTCATAGGCCGAGGCCGCGCCGATAGCAGCCGCGTTCATGACGAACGCAACGCCGACGGCCGCCGCAATCTTCAAAACTCCCATCGTGCCTTCCTCCAATTTATGCGCGGCTCTCGCCGCGGCCGCCGCGCCGCTCACGCGTGCGCGACTTTCATTTTCCCGACGTCTTTCATTTTCCCGAGGTCTTGCACTGACCGGGCGGATCGTCGGGGAATGTCTCGTGTCCGGGATAGGGCTTGTATTTCGCGCGCTGCTCCGGCGTCAGCCAGGTCGCTCCGGCAACGGGATCTTTATAGAGATGGCGGACCCAGGCCATGACCTTCAGCATTTCGTCGAGCTGAAGATTGGCGTATTGCGGCCCCATGGACGCCTGAGCGCCGCCGAAGATCGTCGAGAAAAATCCTTCGTCGGTCGCGTTCTGCGGATAGGTCCAATAGGAGTCGTTGAGGCCGGGGCCGATCTTGCCTTCGCCCAAATGGCCGTGGCAACCAGAGCAGGCGGAGAGAAAGAGCTGCTCTCCCTGCTTCAGACAGCTCACATCCTCATTGTAAGGATTGACGCCCGTCTGCATGAATTTCTTCACGCCGGGCGTATCCTTGCCCTCGGGAAGCGCGTCGTCGAAGTTCAGCACTTCGCCGGTGATCGTGTTGCGAAAGGTGATGCCCGCATTCTGCGCGATCGCCGAGAGGGCGATCAGGCTGGCGAAGGCGCCGCCGATCAGGACACAGGCCTTTTTCTTGCTCGATTTCATTTTTGTCGGTCTCTTCGATATTCGCCAAGCGTCAGTGCGCTGCGACCGGATTGACGATAGGCAGAAGCGGAACGCCTTCCGCCGTGAGGATTTGGTCGATCTTCGGCTTGGCGCGATCGAGGCCCGCATTCACTTGCGCGAGCAGTTCCTTGTCCGAAAGGCGCACGCCGACCGATTGGTCATAGTGCTGCCCGATCTTCTGTCCGTCGCTGCGCTTGGAATCGTCGTCGATCAGCGTCATGCGCAGAGGCGTCGGCGAGGATTTGACGAAACGCGCCACATCGGGCGCAAAGGCGGACGCCAGCTCGGCGTTGCCGCTCGCCACCTCGCCGATCATGCGCGCAGGGTCGATCTGCGTATATTGATTGCGCGGCGAACGAAAATTCACCAGCGAATAGAGATAGGCCATGTCGTTCTCATATTCGCCGATCTCCTTCAGCATCACCTCGGCCGGAGAGCCGAATGGCACGGCGATGTGCTTGAAGGTTTTGATGCGCGGATCGGACCAGGATTTGAGATCGAGATTCTTCTCGGCCTTGGTCACGAACACATAGCCGGTGCGGAAATAGGGCTTGCTCGTCGCGACGCGCGGATCGCCCGTGTCCAGTCCGATGACGACGTCGCACTGATTCTTGTCGAGATAATCCCTCACGAGATAAATCGCCGGCTTCGACGACCAGACGAATTCCGCCTTGCGGCCCATCGCCTCGGCGAGCGCGACGGCGATGCGGTTCTCGAGGCCGGATTCGTCCTTGAGGGAGAGCGGCGACTGCGCTTCCGAAGCGCAGATGCGCAATGTGTCGGCCTTGCTCGCAGAAGCGGCGGCCGAAGGCTTCGTCTCTTGCGCGAGAGCGCCGGCGACGCCGGTCAGCAGCGCCAGAGCGAGTCCGGAGGCGACGAGACGCGGAGAGGTGATACGCGACATGGGAGCGATCCGATCAGTTTGCATGTGTGGCGATGCCGCCCGGACGCGCTTCATGCATCCGGGCGGCGCGCTGTGTCGGTCGCGAACAGGGGAGGACGCGGCCGACGACTGCCGATGGATCAATGGGCCTTATATTCGCCGAGGTTCACGTCGTCGTAAGGACCCTTGCCGTTCAGCGAGAAGACCATCACGCCGCCGCCCATCTGCGTGTAATTGGCGAGCTGCTTGAACGCGCCCACCGCGCCGAGGCCGGCGGTCGGGTCCTGCAGATCGAACACGAGGCCCACTCCCGGCCAACCGCCGACGCCGTAGAGAATGGCGACGTATTCGGTGCCCTTGTGGTTGTAGACGATCGGATAGCCGAGCACGCCGGAGGGAAGCTTGAACTTCCAGAGCAGCTCGCCATTATCGCTGTTGCGGGCCTTGATGAAGCCGTCCAGCGTTCCGTAGAACACAATGTTGCCGGCCGTCGCCGTGGTGCCGCCCCAAACCGCGAAGCGCTCGAACTTCTCCCATTTGAACTGGCCGGTGATCGAGTTGTAGGCCTTGATCTGGCCGAGGCCTTCGCCCTTCTGACGATCGCCCTTCGGGCCGGGATACATGTTCAGCGTCGCGCCGACGAAGAACTGACCCGCGCGATAGGGAAGCATGAAGGGCTCCCAATCCATGCAGATGTGGTTCACGCCGAGGAAGAACAGCTGCTTGGTCGGATCGTAGGAATCATGGCCCTGATTGTGATAGCCCATGGCGGAAGGACAAATATCCTTGCCGAGATGGTCCATGCGCGTGCCATACTCCGGATCGCGAACCGGCAGGCCGCTCTTCAGATCGACCGTCTTGAAGACATTGACCGTGTCGTCGATCTTATCCGCGGAGATGAGATCGCCATTGGTGCGGTCGAGCGTGTAGACGATGCCGTTGCGGTCCGGATGCGTCAGGAGCTTGCGCTCCTTGCCTTCCTTGTCCTTCTGCTCGGTGAGCAGCATGAAGTTCACGCCGGCGAAGTCCCACTCGTCATGCGGGGTCTTCTGATAGCCGAACTTCGCTTCGCCCGTGTCGATGTCGCGGCCGAAGATGGTCATCGTCCATTTATTATCGCCCGGACGCATCGTCTCGTTCCACGGCGCCGGATTGCCCGAGCCGTAGTAGAAGAGATTCGTGCCCGGATCATAAGCGTACCAGCCCCAATTGGTGCCGCCGCCGATCTTCCAGGCGTCGCCTTCCCAGGTCGAAGTGCCGAGGCCCTTCTGGCCGTAATGGGGGTTCTTGCTGTTGAAGTCCTTGCCCAGCAGCACGTCCTCGTCCGGACCGGTCGCGTAAGCGCGCCAGGACTGCTCGCCCGTGTGGACGTCATAGGCCGTCACATAGCCGCGCACGCCGAGCTCGGCGCCGGAGGAGCCGACGAGAACCTTGTCCTTCACGACATAGGGAGCGATGGTGAGCGTGGAGCCGACCTTATAGTCGGAATTCTCCATCTTCCACAGGAGCTCGCCGGTCTTGGCGTTGAGCGCCTCGATATGACCATCGAGCAGCGTCTTCAGGATGAGCGGCGGGGTCTTGGAGTCGCCCGGCCAATAGGCCAGACCGCGGTTGACGAGATCGCAGCAGGCCACCGCGCGGGCGGCCGCATTCTGCTTCGGCTTGTCCTGCCAGAGGATGCGGGTCGGATCGTCCAGATCGAGCGCGAAAGTGTTGTTCGGGAAAGACGTGTGAATATACATCTTGCCGTCGACGACGAGCGGCGCGCCCTCGTGGCCGTTGAGCAGGCCGGTCGAGAAGGTCCAGGCGACCTTCAGATCCTTGACGTTGCTCGTGTTGATCTGCGTCAGCGTGCTGTAATTGTCCGAATGATAGTTCTTACCGGGCATCACCCAGTTGTCTTCGCTCTTGGAGAGCTGGTCGAGCTTGTCGTTGGCCGAAGCGACGCCGATCGGCGCCACCGTCAGCACGGCGAGCAGCGATACCGAATTCAGTAGTTTCCTCATCGACGAGTCCTCCTGCAACAGCCATCGCCCGGCGGATCGCAGAGCGGAATGGAGATGTCGCCTCGTGAAGCATCGGCTCGCGATCTCTCGAGCCATGTCTTTGTTTGTCGGCCATCGTCCTCGACGTCGTCGCAACGTTATCGGCGCGAAAAAGCGGAGAGCGGGGCCGGCGAGATATAGGTTTTCGGCCGCGCCTCTGTCTGTATGATTTGTCGGTAATCTGACACGGGAAGAATCGGCATGAGCGCCGAGCCTTCCTCACGACCCCTCGGGTGAGACGTCCTGCTCACGCCGCAGTCGCGCCGTGATGTCGCCAAACTGGCGTCGCCTCAATCGAAGCCGTAGCAGCGGCCGCCGCCCGGCGGCTCGGGATGGCGAGCGGGTCACGGGAAGGGTCGAAATGGAAAGCCTCGTCTGGCTGACGGATATCGATCGAGCGGACGAGCCGCTGCAGGTGGCCATCGAGGCTAGCTCGCCGACGACGCTGCGCGTCCTGGTTCCGAACACGGTGGTCCGTTTCGAATTGCGACGCCACGGCGACGGCCGGCCTTATGAGGGCGCGCTGGGCGGGCGCTATTTTCTCTTCGACCCCGCGCCTGCGACGCCCAAATAGGGCTCGCGGACCTTCGGGAAAAATTGCCGGATAGGCGCGAGCTTCGCGGGCGGCGAAAAAAACATCGCGCGCGGCCCTGCGCTGAAGCTCGTGATCTATCTCCTTCTGCGCATGCAGGCTCGCGTGCGGATTGACAATGATGTGACGTTCGCGGCGCGCGCTGCAATCGAAACGTCGTTCATGTGTCACGAAACGGCAGCACGCGGCGCCTAGCTTTCTCGCCATGCTGCTCGCTTCGAACCGCCGCCTCTCACTCGAACGTCTCGTTCTCGCCGAGACGCTGCTCCTCTGGCGCGAGCGCCTGCTGCGCGCCGATCTCGCCGGCGTGCATTTCGTCGCGCGCTCCACGCAATTCACGCTGGGCCGAATGCTCGCGATCACGATCAGCAAGCTCGGCAATGGCTGGATCTATCCGATCCTCGCCGCGGCGATCTTCTGGCTCGTCGGGCGCGACGCCTGGCCGGTGATCGCGCTCGGCGGACTCAACGCCGCGCTTTTGCACACGCTGTTTCCGATCATCAAGAAGCGCATCGGACGCAAGCGTCCGTTTCACGTCGATCCGCGGCTGACGTCGCTTCTGAAGATACTCGACGAACATTCCTTTCCGAGCGGCCATATGATGACGCTCAGCGGCGTGCTGGCGCCGATCGTTCTCGCCTGGCCTTCGGCCGCCGCTTCCGCCGCTGCGCTCGCGCTCTCCATGGCGTGGTCGCGCATCGCCACCGCGCATCACTATCCCAGCGATGTGCTCGGCGGCGTGACGCTCGGCCTCGCCATGGGCTATCCGCTATCGGCCTGCATTCTCGGCCATTGGTGATCGCTGCCCGAGCGCGGCGAGCGCGCGCTCCAGCGAGCTTTTCTCCTCATGCGCATAAATCGCCATCTCATCGGCGACCTTCGTTCCGAGCGCATGCTCGAACGCTTCGCGATTGGCCGAGGCCGATAGCTCGCGGCGTCCGCCCTCTCCGAGATTGGACTGGAAGATTCCCGCCGCGCTCACCGGCAGAAAATCTTCATAGGTGATCGGCTCCGCGATGAGCGCGCCGTCGCGCAGCAACGTCTCGACATCGCCTCGGGCGCCCCGATTCTCACCCGGCGCATAGCGGAAGAAGGCGAGTCCCTGCGCACGCAATGTCGCGGCGTCGTCCGGGAAGGCGGCGAAGCGGCGCTCCAGCTCGGCTCTGTAATCGCTCGTCGCGCCATCGCGCGGCGGATTGGCGGCGAGCGTCTCGGCGAGCAATCTGTCATAGAGCGCGCGGCCCTTTGCGGTGAGCGCGGCGCCGCGCTGCTCGATCTCGCCGAAGCGCGCGCGATGCTCGCCGCGCGCCTCATCGCGTCCCGCAAAGCGCACAGGCTCGGCGATGGCCTTGAAGCTCGTCTGGCGCAGCAATATCGGGAACTGCCGTTGCGGCGGGCCTTCGACGATGGATTTCGGATCGAGCCCGCGCTCGGCGAGCGCCTGTTGCGCGGCGTCTATGTCGAGCGTCGGCAGCGTCAGATGATTGATATGCGGGCCGTGGAAGCAGACGACATCGGCGACGAGCGGATGCGCCTTGCGATAGGCCTCGTAGACGCCGGCGGTGACGGTGGCCTCGCCGCGCCAGCGGAAGGTGTGCAGCGCCTCATGCACGAACTCGATCGCCAGCGCCTCGCCGAGCCCGCCATTGGCCTCGAAGATCTCGATGAGATGCAGGCAGCGCGGCGTGAAGATGCGCCGACGCGCGAGAATCTCCTGCGCCTCGCGACGCAGGTCCTCGCCCTCTATGAGTTCCGGACGCAGCAGCGAGGTGAAGATGCGGAAAGGGCAACGCCTGATCGACGCCGCTTCGACAGGCCGGAAGCAGGTCGAATGCACCGGCACGCCGGCGGGCGTGAGATCGTAATAGCCGACCGGATACATGCCCATGACGGCGAAGAGCCGCCGCAGCCCCGCGAGCTCCTCCGGCCGTCCGACGCGAATGGCGCCATGGCGCTCGACGCCGATGAGATCGAAAGCGCCGGAGCGGCGCAGCCGCGCCTCCAGCGCAGGATCGCGCGCCAGCGCTTCGCCATCGATCTCGCCGACGATGCGCGTCATCTCCTGATAGCGCGGCACCTCGTCGCGATACATTTGCGTCATCGCCGCAGAGAAGATCGAGCGGATCGTATCGGCGGAAACATGGGTCTCGGTCATGTCGGACTCCTCGAGATCGATCGGCCTAAGGATCACACGTCGAAGACGACGCCTTGCGCGAGCGGCAGAGCGCTCGAATAATTGATCGTGTTGGTGGCGCGGCGCATATAGGCCTTCCAAGAATCGGAGCCGGCCTCGCGGCCGCCGCCGGTCTCCTTCTCGCCGCCGAATGCGCCGCCGATCTCGGCGCCGGAAGGGCCGATATTCACATTGGCGATGCCGCAATCGGAGCCTTCCGCCGAGAGGAAACGCTCCGCCTCGCGCAGATCGGTCGTGAAGATCGATGACGCCAAGCCATGGCTCACATCGTTCTGCATATGCAGCGCCTCGCCGAGATCGCGATATTTCATCGCATAGAGAATAGGCGCGAAAGTCTCGCGGCGCGAGACCGGCGCCGGCTCGGCCAGCTCCACCAGCGCCGGCCGCGCGTAATACGCGTCCGGCCGCTCCTGCGCGAACAGGCGTTGGCCGCCGTAGATTTTGCCGCCGATCGTCGCCGCCTCGTCCAGCGCGTGTCGCATGGCGCGATAGGAATCGCCGTCGATGAGCGGGCCGATGAGCGTCTTGCCCTCGCGCGGATCGCCGACCGGCGCCGAGGCGTAGGCGAGCGAGAGCCGGCCGATGAGCTGGTCATAGACGGACTCGTGCACGATGAGGCGGCGCAGCGTGGTGCAGCGTTGGCCGGCCGTGCCCATGGCCGCGAAGGCGATCGCGCGCACAGCGAGATCGAGCGGCGCCGACGGACAGACGATAGCGGCGTTATTGCCGCCGAGCTCGAGAATGGAACGCGCGAAGCGCTGCGCGAGCCGCGGCCCGACGGCGCGGCCCATGGCGGTGGAGCCGGTCGCCGAGACGAGCGCGACGCGGCGATCGTCGACGAGCCGCTCGCCGAGCTCGCGCCCGCCGATGACGAGAGCGGAGAGTCCTTTCGGCGCCTCGCCGAAACGCGCCAGCGCGCGCTCGAACAGCGCATGTGTGGCGAGCGCGGTCAGCGGCGTCTTTTCGGACGGCTTCCACACCAGCGCGTCGCCGCAGACGAGCGCTATGGCGGCGTTCCAGGCCCAGACGGCGACCGGGAAATTGAAGCTGGAGATGATGCCGACGACGCCGAGCGGATGCCATGTCTCCATCATGCGATGGCCGGGACGCTCGGTCGCTATTGTGAGACCGTAGAGCTGGCGCGACAGGCCGACGGCATAGTCGCAAATATCGATCATCTCCTGCACTTCGCCGCGCGCTTCGGAGACGATCTTGCCGGCTTCTATGGTGATGAGCTCGGCGAGCTCATTCTTGGCCGAGCGCAATTCATCGCCGAAGAGGCGCACCAATTCGCCACGCCGCGGCGCCGGAATATTGCGCCATTCGCGATAGGCGGCGTCGGCCTCGCTGATCGCCAAATCTAAAGCATCGCTGTCTTTTGTTTTTGCTCTGGCGATGACTTCGCCGGTAATCGGCGTTCGCACTTGCAAATTCCCATCGCGGAATAGCGCAGACGGAACAGTAATACGAAAGAGCAGCTCCTCAGCTCTCGCTGCGATATCGTTGGTTGCTGCACATGATTCCATAGCTGTGCTTCCCATCTCGTCGTTTTGCTGCTTTATTTGTCTCGCAAATACCCCGTGTTCGATGTATTTGCAACGCGAACGTCGGAGCGGCGTAACGACGCGCTCCACGAGAGAATGGCTCGCAGAGGCGTCGTGTCCCGTGAGCCGCCGATCGCCCGCACTGATGCAAATCGTCGAGGCGACGCCCACATAACGAACCAGCGAGGTCATTCGTTCATGAACGCCAACGTCAAGTCCGTCGATAATCCGCATCGCGCTCGCAATTATGCGCCGCTTCCGGTCACGCTCTCGCGCGGCGAAGGCGCCTTTCTGTTCGATGTGAACGGTCGACGCTATGTCGATATGATGAGCGCCTATTCCGCGGTGAGCCACGGTCATGCGCATCCGCGCATTCTGAAAGTCCTCACCGAGCAGGCGCAGCGTCTCGCGGTTCCGTCGCGCGCTTATTACGACGATCGCCTCGATGCTTTCCTCACGGAGCTGTGCAATCTCACCGGCCTCGATGTCGCGCTGCCGATGAACACCGGCGCCGAGGCGGTGGAGACGGCGATCAAGGCGGCGCGCCGCTATGGCCGCCGCGTGCGCGGGCTGAAAAACCCCGAGATCATCGTGGCCAAGGGCAATTTCCACGGCCGCACGACGACCATCGTCGGCTTTTCTTCGGAGCCGTCCTATCGCGACGATTTCGGTCCCTATGGCGGCGGCTTCCGCGCGGTTCCCTATGGCGATCTCGCGGCGACGGAAGCGGCGGTCGGTCCCGATACCGTCGCCATAATGGTCGAGCCCGTGCAGGGCGAGGCGGGCGTCATCGTTCCGCCGGTCGGCTGGCTCGCCGGCCTGCGTAAGCTCTGCGACGAGCGCGGCCTGCTGCTCATTGTGGACGAGGTGCAGGCGGGGCTCGGGCGCACCGGCGCCTGGTTCGCGTTTCAGCACGAGAACATCAAGCCGGATGGCGTGATGCTCGGCAAGGCGCTCGGCGGCGGCGTGCTGCCGGTTTCGGCTTTCGTCGGCACGCGCGCGCTGATGGATATGTTCACGCCCGGCTCGCATGGCTCGACCTTCGGCGGCAACACGCTCGCCGCGGCGGTGGGGCTCGAGGCGCTGCATGTGATGCGCGACGAGAAGCTCGTCGAGCGCAGCCAGACGTTAGGCGAGCATATGCTGCGCCGTTTGCGCAACATGGACAGTCCCGCGCTGCGCGACGTGCGCGGCAAGGGCCTGTGGGCGGGCGCCGAGATCGATCCGCGCTACGCTACTGGCCGCGAGGTCTGCGAGATGCTGTGCGACAAGGGCGTGCTCTCCACGGTGACGCATCACAGCGTCGTGCGCCTGTCGCCGCCGCTCGTCATTGCGCGCGAGGATTTGGATTGGGCGCTCGATCGCTTCGAGGAGACGCTCGCCGAATTGGTCGAGCGCGCGCGTCCGGCCAAGCGCGCTCTGGCGAGCTGATCGCCGCCTGTCATCGTTGCGGCGCCGAGACGGAGCAGTCTCGGCGCCGTCTTCATGCCAGGAAACGAAAGGACTCGAGATGACGCAGCGGCATTCCATGTTCGAGCCCGCGCGCGCGCCGCGCGAGGAGCGGCGCCAGCGCGTGCTGATGTGCGCGCCGGATGATTTCGACGTGCGCTATGTCATCAATCCCTGGATGGAGCATCAGATCGGCCGCACCACGCGCACGCTCGCGCGGGAGCAATGGCAAAATCTGCGCGCGCTCGTCGCAGAGAACGCCGAGGTGGAGCTGGTTACGCCGGCGGCGGGCCTGCCGGATATGGTGTTCACCGCCAACGCCGGCTTCGTGCTCGGAAACATCGCCGTCGTCAGCCGCTTTCGCGCCGAGGAGCGGCGGCCGGAGGAGCCCTTGTTTCGCGCCTTCTTCGAGGCGCGCGGCTTTCGCGTCGCGGCTTGGCCAGAGCATCTCCCCTTCGAGGGCGCGGGCGACGCGCTCATCGATCGCGGCGCCGAGGTTGTCTGGTGCGGCCATGGCATGCGCTCGGCCGATGAGGCGCCGACGGCGCTGGAGCGCATCATCGGGCGGCGCGTGATCGGGCTCAGGCTCGTCGATCCGCGCTTCTATCATCTCGATACATGCTGCTGCCCGCTGGCCGGCGGCTATCTTCTCTATTATCCGCCGGCGTTCGACGCCGCCTCGCGCGCTGCGATCGAGGCGATCGTTCCGCCCGAGAAGCGCATAGAGATCGACGAAGCGGATGCGATGCGCTTTGCCTGCAACGCCGTCGATCTCGATGGCGGCCTCGCGATGAACGACGCATCGCCGCAGCTGCAGCAGCGCTTGCGCGAGGCGGGCTTCGCGCCCGTCGTCACGCCGCTCTCGGAATTCATGAAGGCCGGCGGCGCCGCCAAATGCCTCACGCTGAAGCTTTCAGAGGACTAACCTTCTCGCCGCGCGGAATGGTCATGGTGAAAGTCGCGCCGGCGCCGAGCTGCGAATCGGCCTCTATGCGCCAGCCGTGGCGCTCGCATGTGGATTTGCACAGAGCGAGGCCGACGCCCGTTCCGGGATATTGCGTGAAGCTGTGGAGACGGCGCAGCGGCTCGAATATGGCCTCGGCATATTTCGGCTCGAAGCCTATTCCGTCATCGGCGACCGAAAGGGCGAGCTCCGGCTCGCGCTGAAGGAAGAAGCGAATATTCGGCGCGCGGCCGGGCTTGCGATATTTGATCGCATTGGAGAGCAGGCTCGAGAGGCAGCGCTCGAATTGCAGCTTGTCGGCCTCGATCAGCACGCCGGGCGGAACCGTTACGGCGATTTGCGCCTGCGTCTGACGGATCAGCTCGGAGAAATCGGAGACGACGGCCTCGATCTCGCGGCGAAGGTCCAACGTCTCCAGCCGCGGCGGCGTCGAGACCTGCCGCGAGAAGGCGAGCAGCCCGTCGACCAGCTGGCGCGCGCGCAGCGCCGAGGCGCGCGCCACCTCGCTCGCATGCGCGGCCTCCGCGAGATCGCCCTTGGCGATCGAAGCTGTGACGATATCCGCGAAGGCGGCGATCTTGCGCAGCGGCTCCTGCAGATCATGCGAGGCGATATAGGCGAAGCGCGCCAAACGCTCATTGGCGAGCTGAAGCTCATCGGCGCGCTCGACGAGCTGCCGCTCGATCTCCTTGTGATGCGAGATGTCGAACACCGTCACGGCGACGTATAAGCGTCCGTCCTCGCGGATCGGCGCGAGGCCGAGATGAATGGGAAATTCGACGCCCGATTTCTTGCGCGCGCGAAGATCCTTGTCGACGCCGAGCAGAATGCGGCGCGGCGCCTTGTAATACTCCTCACGCAGGCCGGCGTCGCGGGCGCGCGCCGCATCCGGCAGCAGCATATCGACGGTGCGGCCGACGAGCTCCTCGGCCGAATAGCCGAACATGTCCTCGGTCGCGCGATTGACATAGAGAATGCGATCGTCGGCGATCAGAAATCGCGCGGCGAAGGCCGATTCGACGATCATCTTCAGCTGCTCGGGCGTCGCGTTCATTGGCGCTGACCATAGGCGATGGTCCTTCGGCGCCTCTATATGGGGAGCGCCTCACGTCGCACGAGAGGGGTGCGGCTTTTGGCCGTCGATCAGCGTCTTCAGCGTGTCGAGATCGATCGGCTTGACGAGATGGAGATCGAATCCCGCATCCTCGCAGAGACGCCGCACCTCGTCTCCGCCGGAGCCGGTGGAGGCGATGAGGAGAAGGTCGCGCCCTTCCGGCGTGGCGCGCAGCTTACGCGCCGTCTCATAGCCGTCCATGATGGGAAGGCCGAGATCGAGCAGAGCGACGTCGGGCTTGAAGCTCTGCGTCAGCTCGAGCGCGCGCATCCCGTCGCTGGCGACGCCGACGTCGTAATTCTCGAGGCGCAGCAGCTCCGCCATGGCCTCGCACACGGCGGCGTCATCGTCGACGATCATGACCTTGCGCCGCGACGTCTTTGTCTCCGGGGGAGCGGCGCGCGCGCCGTCCAGCACATCGCGCACCTTGCGCGCCAGCCGATCGATCGAATAGGGCTTCACGATCAGCTCGACGCCGGGGTCCAGCACGCCATTATGGACGACGGCGTTGGGCGTGTAACCGGTGGTGAAGAGAATCTTCAGATCGGGCCGGCGCTTCCACGCCTCCTCGGCGAGCTTGCGGCCATTGGTGTCGGGCATCACCACATCGGTGAACAGCAGCGAAATATTCGGGTTCACCTCGAGCTGGCGCAGCGCGGCGGCGGCGCTCTCGGCGGCGAGCACATTATAGCCGAGCTCGGCGAGCGTGTCGGCGGTGAGATCGCGCACGCGCACATCGTCCTCGACGATGAGGATCGTCTCACTCTTCTCGCTGCGCGGCGCGGTGCGCGCAGGCGTCGCGGATGTGGTCGTCGCGCTGGCCGGGCCATGATGGCGCGGCAGATAGAGCTTGACCGTCGTGCCGAGCCCCTGCTCCGAATAGATGCGGACATGCCCGCCCGACTGACGCACGAAGCCATAGACCTGGCTGAGGCCGAGCCCGGTGCCGCGCCCGGCGGGCTTGGTGGTGAAGAAAGGATCGAAAGCGCGTGCGACCGTCTCGCGGCTCATGCCGGTTCCGGTGTCGGTGACGGCGATCAGCACATATTGGCCGGGCGGTATGCCCACCTCGCGCGCGGCATATTCCTCGTCGAGATAGGCGTTGCTCGTCTCTATGGTGAGCTTGCCGCCCTGGGGCATGGCGTCGCGCGCATTGAGCGCGAGATTGAGGATCGTCGTCTCGAGCTGGCTGGTATCCGCATAGGCGCGCCATAGGCCGCCGGCGAAGACCGCCTCGAGCCGCACATCCTCTCCCAGCGTGCGGCGCAGCATCTCGGCCATGGACGAGACCATTTTATTAGGGTCGATCGGCTCGGGCGCGAGCGGCTGGCGGCGCGAGAAGGCGAGCAGCCGATGCGTCAACGTCGCCGCATGCTCGGCGCCTTCCAGCGCGCTGTCGAGATAGCGCAGCGTCTCCGCCGGATCGGTCGCGAGCCGCCGCTTGGCGAGATTGACGCTGCCGATGACGACGGCGAGCATATTGTTGAAATCATGCGCGAGGCCGCCAGTGAGCTGGCCGATCGCCTCCATCTTCTGCGATTGGCGCAATTGCTCGGCGAGCTGCTCGCGCTGCGCCGCCTCGGTGGAGAGCGCGGCGTTGACATCGCGCAGCTCCGATTGCGCCGACGCGATCTCGTCGAGCCGGCCGCGCAGCAGAGCGATGGTCGCCGCGCCGATGAGAATGGTGATGGAAATGGCGAGCGCCGCGCCTGCGCGCAGCAGCGAGCCGTTCGTCTCCACGGCGCGCGATTGCGCGTCGATAAGCTGCTGCTGGCGAGCGGTCTTGTCGTCGAGGCCGACGCGCAGCCGCTCCATGAAGGCCTTGCCGGAGCCGGCGCGCACGATCGCCACCGCGTCCTCATGCCGTCCGGCCGCCTGCAGCTCCACGGTCTTGGCCATTTCGGCGAGCTTCTCATTGGCCAGCGCCCGCTGCGCTTCCAGCGTATTACGCTCCTCGCCCGGCTCGCTCACCCGCAGCAGAGCGTCGAAATCCGCGCCTATGCGCGCCTTGGCGGCGTCGAAGGGCGCGAGATAGGCCGCGTCATTGGTCAGCAAATAGCCGCGCTCCGCGGATTCGGCCTCTTGGAGCCGATCGAGTATGTTGTGATGGATCCGCTTTTCGCCGATGAGCTGCCGCACGTCGCGATAGTCGGTCGCCTGCTTGCCGACGAAAGCGAAGGCCGCGAACAAGGACGCCGCGAGAATGGCGAAGCCGGCATAGAGAAACGACGACGTGTCGATGAATTTGCTGCGCATGAACATCCTCTCGGCGCAATGGCGGATCGTCCGCTCGCCGTGAGCGGCCGCCTCCCGTCCGGCCCGAAATGTGGCTGAAGCCGCCGCGCGCTTGTCGCGGCGCCGCGAAATTCCCAAATCTCATGGTTGGCGCGCGACCCGATCGCCGCTAGCCTGAACTCTCCACGGGGCTCTCTCCTCTCCTCAAGGCCATGCATCTGTCGCACCTTTTTCATCCGGCGGTTACGGCATGGTTCGCCGATCATTTCCGCAATGCGACGCCCGCGCAAGCGGAAGCTTGGCCCCAAATCAAATCCGGCCGAAATATCCTGATCGCGGCGCCCACCGGCTCCGGCAAGACGCTGGCGGCTTTTCTGGCGGCGATCGACGATCTCATCCGCCAGGGCCTCGCCGGGACGCTGCCCGACGAAACCCGCATCGTCTATGTTTCGCCGCTCAAGGCGCTGTCCAATGACGTCAGCCGCAACCTCGAGGCTCCCCTCGCCGGCGTGCGTGAAAAGCTGAGACAGGCCGAGCTGCCGGACGTGGATATTCGCGTGCTGGTGCGCACCGGCGACACGCCCTCGGCCGAGCGCGAGCGAATGCGCAAGCGCCCGCCCCATATTCTCGTGACCACGCCCGAATCGCTCTATGTGCTGCTCGGCTCCGAATCGGGCCGCAAGGCGCTCTCGACGACGCGCGCGATCATCGTGGACGAGATCCACGCCGTCGCGCCCAATAAGCGGGGGGCGCATCTTTCGCTCTCGCTGGAACGGCTCGCCGCGCTCTGCGGCGACGGACTGCAGCGCATCGGCCTTTCCGCCACGCAGAACCCCATTTCCGCGGTGGCGCATTTTCTGGTCGGCGCGGGATCGGATGCGACGCCGGCGCGCGAGCCCGCTATCGTCGATTCCGGCCATCACCGCGCCCGCGATCTCGCCATAGAGGTTCCCGGCGCGCCGCTCGAGGCGGTGATGTCGGCGGAGGTCTGGACGCAAGTTTACGACCGGCTCGCCGAGCTGATCGCCGAGCATCGCACCACTCTGGTCTTCGTGAACACGCGCCGCCTCGCCGAGCGCATCGCGCGGGAATTGTCGGATCGTCTCGGCGAGGAGGCCGTCACCTCGCATCATGGCAGCATGGCGAAGGAGCATCGCCTGCTCGCCGAGCAAAGGCTGAAGCGCGGCGAGCTGAAAGCGCTCGTCGCGACCGCCTCATTGGAGCTCGGCATCGATATCGGCGATGTGACGCTGGTCTGCCAGATCGCCTCGCCGCGCTCCATTGCGAGCTTTCTGCAGCGCGTGGGCCGCTCCGGCCATGTCGTCGGCGGCCTGCCCAAGGGGCGGCTGTTTCCCCTCTCGCGCGACGATCTCGTCGAATGCGCGGCGCTGCTCGACAGCGTGCGGCGTGGCGAATTGGACCGGCTCACAATTCCGCATCGCCCGCTCGACGTGCTCGCCCAGCAGATCGTCGCCGAGGTTGCGGCGAAAGAATGGGGCGAAGCCGAGCTCTATGAGCGTTTCAAGCGCGCCTGGCCCTATCGCGCATTGGAGCGCGCCGAATTCGACGATGTGGTGAAGATGCTCGCCGAGGGCTATGCGACCCGGCGTGGACGGCGCGGCGCGCTGCTGCATCATGATGCGGTGAATCACATTCTGCGCGAGCGGCGCGGCGCGCGCATGACGGCGCTCACCTCCGGCGGCGCCATCCCCGAGACCGCCGATTATCAAGTGCTGCTGGAGCCGGAGAATCACATCGTCGGCACGGTGCATGAGGATTTCGCCGTCGAGAGCATGGCCGGCGACATTTTCCAGCTCGGCAACGCCTCCTATCGCGTGCAGCGCGTCGAGCGCGGGACCTTGCGCGTCGAGGATGCGCAGGGCCAGCCGCCGACGATTCCCTTCTGGCTCGGCGAGGCGCCGGCGCGCGCCGACGAGCTGTCCCTCTCCGTCTCGCGCCTGCGCGGCGAGATCGCCGAGCGTCTGCGCCGGGACTCCAGCGGCGGCGAGGCGCAGCGCTGGCTGATGGAGGAGGTCGGCGTCGCGCCGCCCGCCGCGGAGCAGCTGGTCGAATATCTCGCCGGGGCGCTCGGCGCTTTCGGCGGCGTGCTGCCGACGCAGGACATTCTGGTGCTGGAGCGCTTCTTCGACGAGGCCGGCGGCATGCAGCTCGTCGTGCATTCGCCCTTCGGCGGGCGCATCAATCGCGCTTTCGGCCTCGCGCTGCGCAAGCGTTTTTGCCGCAAGTTCAACTTCGAGTTGCAGGCAGCGGCCACAGAGGACAATATCCTGCTCTCGCTCACCACGGCGCACAGCTTCGAGCTCGCCGAGGTGGCGAAATATCTCCACTCCAACAGCGTGCGCGGCGTGCTGGTGCAGGCGATGCTCGCCGCGCCAATGTTCATGACGCGCTGGCGCTGGACGGCGGGAATCTCGCTCGCTCTGCCGCGCTTCCAGGGCGGCAAGAAAACGCCGCCGCAATTTCTGCGCATGCAGGCCGAGGACCTCGTCGCCGCCGTCTTTCCCGATCAGATCGCCTGCGCCGAAAATCTCGCCGGCGAGCGCGAGGTTCCCGACCATCCGCTGACGAACCAGACCATATGGGACTGTCTGCATGAGGCGATGGACATCGAAGGGCTCGAGCGCTTGCTGCGGCGCATGGAGTCTGGCGAGGTGCGCGTCGTCGCCTGCGATCTCACCCAACCTTCGCCGCTGGCGCTGGAGGTGCTGTCGGCGCGGCCTTACGCTTTCCTCGACGACGCCCCGCTCGAGGAGCGCCGCGCGCAGGCGGTGATGGCGCGCCGCTGGCAGGACCCGCAGAGCGCCTCCGATCTCGGCCGGCTGGACGAGGAGGCGATCGAGCGTGTGAAGTCGGAAGCCTGGCCCGAGCCCATCGACCCGGAGGAGCTGCATGACGCGCTGCTGTGGATCGGTTGCCTCACAGAGGCGGAGGTCGCCGCCGCGCCGGATTGGGCGGGCTGGCTCGAGGCGCTGGCCCGCCAAAAGCGCGCGACGCGTTTCGAGACCGGGCAGGCGGCGTTCTGGGTCGCGGCCGAGCGGCTGACGCAATTTCACGCCCTCTGGCCCAAGGCGCGGCTGGCGCCGAAGATTTTGCCGCCCGAGAGTGAGTCGCCGGCGCTATGGTCGGCCGAGCAGGCGCTGATCGAGATTTTGCGCGGTCGGCTCGAGGGGCTGGGGCCGGTCACGCAAACGGGGCTCGCCGCAGCGCTCGGCCTCGAGCCCGCGAGCCTCGCGACGGCGCTCGTCGCGCTGGAGGCCGAGGGCACGATCATGCGCGGGCGTTTCCTGCCCGGCGCCAATGACGAGCAATGGTGCGACCGCCGCCTGCTGGCGCGCATCCACCATTACACGATCAAGCGTCTGCGCGCGGAGATCGAGCCGGTGGCGGCGCGCGACTTCCTGCGCTTCCTCTTCGATTGGCAGCATGTCGCCGAGGACGCTCGGCTGAAGGGGCCGGAGGCGCTGCCTGCCGCACTCTCCGGGCTCGAGGGATATGAAGCGCCGGCGGGCGCGTGGGAGACGGAAATTCTCCCGGCCCGCCTCTCCGATTACGAGACCGGATATCTCGATTCGCTCTGCCTCTCCGGCCGCATCGCCTGGGCGCGGCTGACGCCGCCCGCCGCCGCCAAGGGCGCCCGAGCCGTCTCGCCGATCAAAAGCTCGCCGGTCGCCCTTTTGGAGCGGCGACGGCTCGGCGATTGGACCTCTATCGCCACCCCCACCGAGCCGCCGGCGCTGAGCGGCCGCGCGCAATTGGCGCTCGAAACGCTGCGCGCCGAGGGGGCGCTGTTCTTCGAGGAGCTGGTCGACGCCTCGCGGCTGTTGCGCTCGGAGCTGGAGACGGCGCTGGGCGAGCTGGCCGCGCTCGGCCTCGTCACTTCGGATAGTTTCGGCGGGCTGCGCGCGCTGCTCGTGCCTTCCGAGAAGCGCAAGCCTTTCGACGGCGCGCGGCGGCGCGGCAAAGTGCTTTCCTTCGGCATGGAGAGCGCCGGGCGCTGGTCGCTCATTCGCCGCGCCTATGCGCCGCCGGGCTCGCAAGCGCGTCATGCTTGCGTGGAGCACATCGCGCAGGCGCTGCTGCGCCGTTATGGCGTCGTCTTCTGGCGCCTTTTGGCGCGCGAAGGCGGCTGGCTGCCGCCCTGGCGCGATCTCTTGCGCGTCTATCGACGGCTCGAGGCGCGCGGCGAAATTCGCGGCGGGCGTTTCGTCGCCGGCTTTTCCGGCGAGCAATATGCGCTGCCGGACGCCGTCGGCCTGCTGCGCGAGATTCGCCGCCGGCCGGCCGACGGGCAATATGTGTCGCTGTCGGCGGCCGATCCGCTCAATCTCATCGGCGTGCTGACCCCGGGCGGCAAGCTCGCCGCGCTCACCGGCAATCGCCTGCTGTTTCGCGACGGATTGCCGATCGCCGCGCTCGCGGGCGGCAAGATCGAATTTCTGACGAGCGTCGATGAGGCGACGCGATGGGAGGCGGAGAAGCGCCTCATCCGCTCGGCGGCGCGGGGGCAGCTCGCCGATCTGGCGTGATCACGTCTTCTCGCCATAGCGCATCACGCGCACTTTCTCGAGCGTGACCAGCCCGCCGCTCATCATCGAGTCGAGCGTCGGCAGAAAGGCGTCGATCTTGTCCTCTTCGTCGACGATCTCTATGACAATGGGGAGATCTTCCGAGAGGCTCAATATCTTCGTCGTGCGCAGCCGGCTGTTATGGCCGAATCCTACAGGGCCGCGCAGCACGGTGGCGCCGGCGAGGTGCAGCGCGCGCGCCGTCCGCACGATCGCCTCATGCAGCGGTCGCCCTTCGAATTTCTCGTCCTCGCCAATGAAGATGCGCAGCAGAGTCGCGTCTCGAGGCAATTGCATCGTCAGGCTCCTTTCAGCGCGTTGAGATGAGCGGCGGCGAGATGTCCGAGCCAGACGGCGAAAAGACAGAGCCCGAACGACAGGCCGATATTGGCGAGCGCAGCGAAGGCCTCGCCGCCGCGCGCCAGATTGAGCGTCTGCAGGCCGAAGGAGGAGAAGGTCGTATAGCCCCCGCATAGGCCGATCATCACGAATTGGCGCGTCTGCGTATCGACGAAGAGACGGCCGTCCCCCGGCGACGTGAGCGTCGCGAAAAAGCCGATCGCGAAACAGCCGGAGACATTCACGATCAGCGTGCCCCAGGGAAAGGCCTCGCCGAAGCAGCGGGAGACGACTCCCGAGAGCCAATAGCGCGCGACGCCGCCGATCGCGCTGCCGATCATGATGAGAACATAGATCATCTCGAGCCTTTGCCGGTGGGAGCTTCGCGCGAGGCCGATCGCGGCCTCGCGCGTCGCAGAGCTTTATTGGGCGGTCTCTTTGCTCGCTTCCTCGAGATGCGAGAGCGCTTCCTTCGCCTGCTTGGTCGCGGCTTCGGTGTGATTCGCCTGCCCCTCCTCTATCGCCGCCTTTATATGGACGATCGCCTCGGCCATGTGCGGATTGGGCTTGAACTTCTGAAGGCCCTCGGCTTTCTCGAGCGCGAGATCGGCGTGATAGGAGAGCAGGCCGGCGTCATGCAGCTTGCCGCCCTGGGTGATCGCTTCATTGACGTGATAGATCGCCTGGTCCAGCCGGTCGTCGGCGCGAGCGAGCGTCGGCCCGATGAGCGCCGCGAGGCCGAGGCTGGCGGCGAGCCCGAATTTGCGAATTTTCATTTCACTCTCCTCATTTCGACCGTTGCGGTCGGCGTTTCGGATTCGATTTTTCGTCGCCGGCCGCGCCGACGCGGCGCAGCCGGTGAACGCGGTCATTCGAATCTCATTGGATTGGCCGTGACCGCCCGGCCGAGGGCGCGCGCCTCTGCGCGACGAAGCTCGATCGAAAGCGCGGCGACGATGCGCGCGCATTCGACGGATCGGACTTTACGAAACGGAAAAACCGCGGCGATCGGACTCATGACGGACTCCTGCCGAGCGAATAGATCGCTCTCTCCGACGATCGGTCGATCATCGGACATCAGCAGGAGTCATCAGCCTTTGCGGCGGTTGAAGGGGGACCCCATCCCCCGGCCGCACGCGCGAGCGGCGGCCTTGGCGAAATTGGTATCTGAGCGATGAGACAGCGTCAAGAACGGGCTGAAGCCGAGCCGTTCTCGCGCTCGTCGATCGAAGCGCCGCCGCCGGCGGCAATGTCGAAAGCGCTTGCGCGGACGGGTTCTCATGGCTGAAAAGAATTCATGCGTCTCCGATCCGACTTTTTCGTCTCCGCCCTCATCCGCCGCGCCGAGACGGCCGGCTCCGTCGCCATGCTGCGCCGCCGCGGCTCCGAGGAAGCGGGCGCGATCTTCGTGAAGATCGACCGCCTGGATGGACGCGCGGCGCTGCTCGGGCCGGCGCCGCAGAGCGTGGATTTGCCGGAAGGCGTCGATCGCCTTTTCGCGCGTCTGCACGCGGATGAATGGGTGACGCCGCTGGAGGCCGAGGAGCGCGCCCGCAAGGAGATCGCCTTCGATCCGGATTTATGGCTAGTCGAGATCGAGGATCGCGAGGGCAAGAGCTTCGTCGATATCGCGGCTCGAACGGCCTGAGCCGCTCGATCGAGGACGACCCATGCGCATTCGCCCCGCTCGAAACAGCGACGCGCCGGCGATCTGGCGCGTCATCGGCCCGACCATCCGCGCCGGCGAGACCTATGCGCTCGATCGCGACATGAGCGAGGCCGACGCCCTCGCCTATTGGCTGGGCGCGGATCGCGAGACCTTCGTCGCGGAAGACGACGAGGGGAGGATCATCGGCTCCTATTACCTGCGCGCCAATCAGGCCGGCGGCGGAGCCCATATCTGCAATTGCGGCTATATGACCAGCGCCGAAGCGGCCGGTCGCGGCGTCGCCCGCGCAATGTGCGCGCATTCGCTGGATCATGCGCGCGAGCGCGGCTTTCGCGGCATGCAGTTCAACTTCGTCGTCGAGACGAACATCCGCGCCATCCGCCTATGGCGCTCTTTCGATTTCGAGATCGTCGGCCGGCAGCCGCGCGCCTTCCAGCATCCGACGCTGGGCTTGGTCGACGCCTTGGTGATGTTTCGTCAGCTCGGCGCGCCGGAAGGCTGAGCCGCGCGATATTTCTCCCAGCCGGCGGCGCGCAGGCGGCAGGCGGGACATTCGCCGCAGCCATGGCCCCAGTCGTAACGCTTGCCGCGTTCGCCGAGATAGCAGGTGTGGCTCTCCTCGACGATGAGCCGCACCAGCGGCTCGCCGCCCAGCTCCTCGGCGAGCTTCCAGGTCGCGGCCTTGTCGATCCACATCAGCGGCGTGAGGATTGCGAGCTTCCGGTCCATGCCCAAAGTCAGCGCTGTCTCCACCGCGCGGATCGTCGCGTCGCGGCAATCGGGATAGCCGGAAAAATCCGTCTCGCACATGCCGCCGACGAGACTGCCGATCCCGCGCCGATAGGCGAGCGCCGCCGCGAAGGTGAGGAAGAGGATGTTCCGCCCCGGCACGAAAGTATTGGGGAGACCAGAGGCGTCGAAGGCGATCTCGGCCTCGCGCGTCAGCGCCGTGTCGGAGATGGCGCCGAGCGCTTCTATGGAGATGGTGTGGTCCTCGCCGAGCCGCTCCGCCCACAGCGGCGAGATGCGCTTCATCCCCTCCCGCAGCACGCCGCGTTGCTCGAGCTCGACGCGATGACGCTGGCCATAGTCGAAGCCGACGGTCTCGACGCGCGCGAAGCGTGAGAGCGCGAAAGCGAGGCAGGTGGCGGAGTCCTGCCCGCCGGAGAAGAGGACGAGGGCGGAGTCTGACGTCAACACAATGCCTCTATATGGTTCGCCGCCGGCGGAAGCGTCAGGAACGCAGCGCCGAGAGCTTGCGAGTCAGCGCTTGGATATCGTCGACGAACCATATGGATCGCCCAAGATTCGCTTCATAGACGAAATCGCGCGTCGATCGGCTTCGATCCGTATGAGCGGATATATCCCCGACGATCGCCAACCGAAGACTGTAGTTGACGAATTTCTGAATCGTTTCGCCCGCGATGCGCGTTTCGAGGCGAAAGAAGTCTTCCGTTAGACGGGCGACCGGTATGGCCATCAAATTCGCCTGATGTTCCCAGGCCGCGCTCACGAAAGCATTGGCGTCGCGCTCCGTCTCGAGCTTTGCGCCCTCTGCGCAGCAGAGCAGCGTGCGAACGCCATGGATGTCACGCGCGATATCCGTCATATCGCCTGCCTTCTCTAGCTTTGGGAGGCAATTTTAGCTCAAATCGCGTCTGGCGTCCTCACGCCGCCGCATTCCTCCGCCGCTCGAGGCTGGCGAATTGCGGGGCGTCGTCGTCGAATTTCGGCAGCGCGTTCATCACGCGCTCCGGCGGGAAGACGACGATCGCTTCCGTGCCTTCGCGCACTCTCGACTTCAGCTTGAACAGACCGCCGTGCAGATCGACGAGGCCCTTGACGATGGGCAGGCCGAGGCCGGTGCCTTCCTCCGCATTCTTCTGGGCCAGCGTGCCGCGGCCGAAGGAGGACATGACGACGGCGATCTCCTCCTCTGGAATGCCCGGACCCGTGTCGCGAATCGCCACATATTGCCCGCCGGCGCTGGTCCAGCCGATCTTGAGCGTCACCTGGCCGCCCTGCGGCGTGAATTTGATGGCGTTAGTCAGGAGGTTCAGCACGATCTGCCGCACCGCGCGCTCATCCGCCCAAATGCGCGGGAGATCGGGCTCCTTGGCCTCGATCATCTCTATGCCGCGCTTTTGCGCGCGAATGGTCAGCAGATGGCGGCAATCCTCGACGACGCCGGCGAGCGACACGCTCTCTTCCTTCAGCTCGTAGCGGCCCGCCTCGACGCGCGAGAGATCGAGAATCTCATTGATGAGCATCAGGAGATGCTGGCCGCTCGAGTGAATGTCCTGCGAGTAATCCTTATAGGCCGCCACGGCGTGGACGCCGAAAAGCTCGTTCTTCAGCACTTCCGAGAAGCCGAGAATGGCGTTGAGCGGCGTGCGCAGCTCATGGCTCATTGTGGCGAGGAAGCGCGATTTGGCGAGATTGGCCTCCTCTGCGCGGCGGCGCGCCTCGTCGGAATTGGCCTTGGCGTGCTCGAGCTCGCCGATGAGATCGTCCTTCTCGATACGGAAGAACAGGCTCTCGCGCGTCACATGGTGAAAGCGCTTGGCCAGCACGACGAAGAAGACCTGCGCCGCGCCCACCAGCGCCAGCAGCGAGAGGCTCGTATCCTCTATCCCGTCTATGCGCAGGCAGACGACGATGGCGAGCGACATGGGCGTGATCGTCGCATAGACGGCGAAGGGTATGGTCGCCGTCACCATAGTATTGAAGGCCGCCGCCAGCATCAGCATGGCGGTGACGAAAGCCTTGGCGTTGGGGTCGCTCGCCTGCAGCAGCAGCAGCGCCATCGCCGCCCAGACGAGGCCGTGCAGAAATTCCGCGGCGACGAATTTGCTGCGCCAGCCGACGACATTGATCTCGTCGTCGGAAAGACGCTCGAGCTTCTTGGCGAGGCCGTAGCACAGCAGCAGGCTGGAGAAGGCGAGCACGGTCCAGATGACGTCGAGCTCGCCCTCCATCCAATAGCGGGTGAGCGCCGCCACCATGGCGATGAGCGCCGTGGCCGGCACGGCGGAATGGATGCGGGCGGAAGCGTAGGCGCGCAAGAGGCCGACGTCGCAGCCGCGATGGCCGGTGTCCGAGGTGGTGAGCTTCTCACGCGCCGCGCGCACCTCGGCGCTGCGGCGACGGCGCTCGGCGACGATGCGCGGATCCTTGCCCCGGCCTCGCTCGATCATCTCGGCGGTGATGTCATTCATGATACGCTGGACCCGCAAGCAACGAAATTCTCGCCTTCGAACGGCGACCCCGAAAAGGGAAACGCCGTCACGACCTTTCCAGAAGCCGAAATAAATCTCCGCAATCTAGGCGTCAGGTCGAGCGTCGCCGATAATGGGACGGAAACGTTAACGGGGGACTCACGACATTTGTCGAATTTGATGGAATGGTCCCGCGAGGGAACGCAAAAGTGACCTTTTCCACCGAAAGCGAAACCGTTCTGGCCGCGCTCGTCGCCGATGTCGGCGCCTGCCGCATCTGCGTCGAGCGGCCGCAGGGCGCGCCTCTGCCGCATGAGCCGCGGCCGGTGCTGCGCGTCTCGCCGCGAGCGCGGCTGCTGATCGCCGGTCAGGCCCCCGGAATGCGCGTGCATCGCTCCGGCCTTCCCTTCGACGACCCGTCCGGCGATCGGCTGCGCGATTGGATGGGCGTCGACCGCGAGACTTTCTACGATGTCTCGCGCATCGGCGTGGCCGCGATGAGCTTCTGCTTTCCGGGCTATGACGCCCATGGCGGCGATCTGCCGCCACGCCGGGAATGCGCGCCACATTGGCGCGACGCGCTGTTTTCAGCGCTGCCGCGGGTGGAGACGATTTTGGCGGTCGGCAAATATGCGCAGGCCTATCATCTGCGCCGTCTCGGCGTCGCGCTGCGAGCGAGCGTGAGCGTCACTGAAACGGTCGGCCGCTGGCGGGAGTTTTCGGCGCTCACCCCGAAGATCATCCCGCTGCCGCATCCGTCCTGGCGCAACACGGGCTGGCTGAAGCGCAATCCCTGGTTCGCGGCGGAGCTCCTGCCAGTGGTGCGGGCGGAGGTCGCCCGGCTGGCCGGAGCGGACGGCCCGGGCGAGAGCGGAAGCTGCGCCGCTTTCGGCGGCGATATTGCTTCGCAGCGCGAAAGCTGATTAGTCCTGTCCCACTTACGAAGCTCCCGGGGATGAAGCGGGAATGAACCACTCACAACGGCCGCCGAAGCCGATCGGCGCGGCCGTCCCGGCGCCCGCCGACGCCTCGCCCGCGGATCTCGATCCCACGGATTGGGAGGCGTTCCGCGCCGAGAGCCATCGCGCGCTCGACGCCATGATCGACCATCTCGCCACTCTGCGCGAGCGGCCGGTCTGGCGCGAGCCTTCAGCGGAGGCGCGCGAGCGCTTCCGGCGCCCGCTGCCGGCCGAGGGCCATGGCCTCTCCGCCGCGCTGGAAGATTTCGAGCGC
This sequence comes from Methylosinus sp. sav-2, assembly GCF_004366495.1. Classification (NCBI taxonomy): domain Bacteria; kingdom Pseudomonadati; phylum Pseudomonadota; class Alphaproteobacteria; order Hyphomicrobiales; family Methylocystaceae; genus Methylosinus; species Methylosinus sp. sav-2. The sequence goes on along the minus strand of NZ_SOEJ01000001.1, from coordinate 957,165 downwards.
TTCATCCAGCCCTACGCCAATGGCAATATCCATCCGCTGTTCATGGGCTGGGCGCAGGGCGCCGGCACGCCCGTGGGCATGATCGCGGAAATGCTCGCGGCCGGGCTCAACTCCAATTGCGGCGGCCGCAATCATATCGCGCTCGACGTCGAGCGGCAGATCGCCGCCTGGATGGCGGAGGCCTTCGGCTTCCCCCTGGATGCGTCCGGCGTCTTCGTCACCGGCACGTCGATCGCCAATTTCCTGTCGCTGCTGGTCGCGCGCGAGCATGCGCTCGGCGAAAAGAATGTGCGCAAGAACGGGCTGAAGGCGCTCGAGGAACAGCTCGTCGCCTACGCCTCGCGCGAGGCGCACAACTGCGTGCGGCAGGCGATGGAGCTGGCCGGCCTCGGCGCGCGCCATTTGCGGCTCATCGAGTCGGACGGCTCTCATTCGCTGCGCATCGACGAGCTGAAGCGCGCCATTGCCGAGGATCGCGCCGCGGGCTTGCATCCGTTTCTCGTCGTCGGCACGGCGGGCTCGGTCGACACGGGCGCGATCGACGATCTCGACGCGCTCGCCGACATAGCGAAGGCGGAAGATCTCTGGTTCCACATCGACGGCGCCTTCGGCGCGCTGGCCGTTCTCTCGCCGGCGCTGAAGCCTTTGGTGAAGGGTCTCGAGCGCGCCGATTCCATCGCCTTCGATTTCCACAAATGGCTGCATGTGCCCTATGACGCGGGCTTCTTCCTCGTCCGCGACCCGGAGGCGCATCGCCGCGCCTTCGCCGCCAACGCCGCCTATCTGACGCGCGCGCCGCGCGGGCTCGCGGCCGGTGAGATTTGGCCCTGCGATCTCGGCGCCGATCTCTCGCGCGGCTTTCGCGCGCTGAAGACCTGGTTCACCATAGAAGTCTTCGGCGCGCAGCAGCTCGGCGCCTGCATCGAAAAAAGCTGCGCATTGGCGCAGCGGCTGCGCGGCCATATCGAAGCCTCGCAGACTTTCGAGATGCGCGCGCCCGTGGCGCTCAATGTCGTCTGCTTCGGCGTGAAGGACGACGACGAGAGCGGCCAGCTCAATCGCGAGATCGTGATGGAGCTGCATGAGAGCGGCGAGGCGGCGCCGTCGCTCACTCTGCTCGACGGACATCCGACGATCCGCGCGGCGATCTTCAATCACCGCACGCGCGAGACGGACATAGACGACTTCATGCAGATGCTGGAGCGCGCCGCGCAACGCGCCCGCGGCGAGCCGCCGCTGGCGCCGCTGCCGACGCCGCGCGAGGAAGGCGAGCCGCTCTCGCAGGATTGAGCGAGCGAGCGACGCTGGCGTATCGCTTGCTTTTGCCTCGTGAGGAAGGCCGCCGCGGGCGGCCGCTCACGAAAGGCGGCGTTCATGAACGTCCTCGCCATCATCTCCGCCGCGACGACGCAGGACGGCCAAGCGACCGGCGTGCTGGCGCCGCTCGCCGGCGCGCCGCTGCTGGGGCGGCTGCTCGATCGTCTCGCCCATGCGGAAAAGCTCGCCGGAATCGTCGTCACCACCAGCGACGAGCCGGACGATGCGCCGATCCGCGAATTTTGCGCCGCGCGCGGAACGCCATGCCAGACGGGCGCGCGCGACGATCTCATCGGCCGCCAGCTCGCGGCGATGGCGGCGGCCGGCGCCAAGGGCGGCGTCTCGCTCGATGCGCGCAATCCGCTCATCGATCCGGCGCTCGTCACCCAGGTCGCCGATCTGCTGCAAATGACCGATGGAATGCTGGATTGGATCGGCAACACTCTGGCGCCGGCCTATCCGCGCGGCATGGAGATCGACGGCTTCACCGCCGCCGCGCTGACCGAGGCCGAGAAACGCTGCGGCGAGCCGGAGCAGCGTCGCCGCGGCCCCGCTTTTCTGCGCGAGCACGGCCGAATCTATCGCCCGTTGAGCCTGAAGGCTCCGCCGGAGGTCGCGCGGCCGGATGTGCGGCTCGGCGTCGAGAGCCTCGCCGATCTGCCGCGCATAGAGGCGATTTTTCAGAGCTTCGAGGGCCGCACAGATTTCACGCTGGCGGAAATATTGGCCGCCGCCGATCGGCTGGCGGCGCAATAGAGTGTTTTCGAGCGAAGTGGGAACCGGTTCGCGTGAAGAAAACACTACAGAACCAAGACTCTAGAGTCTTTTCGGTTCGATCCGAACCGGAAAGGCTCTAGCGCGTTTCCGAGCGGCGCGGCGCGCCGTCACTCCACGCCGGCGACATGGGTTCCATGGGTGACGGCGGCGCCGGCGCGCAGCGCCGCGGCGATGAAGACCGTCTCGGCGAGCTCCGTCTCGGTCGCGCCGGCGGCGATGGCCTGCTTGCGATGGATCTCGAGGCAATAGGCGCATTGCGTCGTCATGGCTACGGCGAGCGCGATCAGCTCCTTGTATTTCTTTGGAATAGCGCCATCGGCCATGGCCGCGGCGTCGAATTGCTTGAAGGCCTCCCAGGCGGCCGGCGCGGAGTCGCCGATCTTTTTCAGCCGCTTCACATTCTGCATATCGTACATGGCCTTCCCTCCTTGTGAACAGAGCCTACCTATCAGAAGATAGGTTAACACCATGCGCCATTGACGAAGAGCCTGTCAATGGCGCTACTCCCCCGGCGGAAGGACGGAGCAGAATGACGACTGCGCGACGCGGCGAGGCGACGGCCGCGAGGATTCTGGACAGCGCGGAGGAGCGGCTCTGCCGCTACGGCTATAATGGCGTGAGCTTTCGCGACATCGCCGCGGATGTCGGGGTGAAGAGCGCCAGCGTCCATTATTTTTTCCCCACCAAGCCGGCGCTGGTCGCCGCCGTGGCGCGGCGCTACGCCGATCTCTGCCTCGCGGAGCTGGGCGATCCGCAGGCGCGAACGCCGGCCGAGGCCGTGGCTCTGGTGGCGGAAATGTTCCGCCGCACGGTGGCGGAAAAGAAACGCATGTGCCTCTTCGGCATGTTGGCGGCGGAAGTGGGCGGCCTGCCTTCCGATGTCGGCGCGGAAGCGCGGCGTTTCTTCGCCGAGACGCTGGCCTGGCTCCGCCTCGCCCTGCGCGGCGAGGCGGCCGAGGCGGAGGCTATGCTCGCGGCTTTCGAGGGCGGCGTGCTGCTCGCCCGCGCCATGGATGATCCGGGCGTGCTGGAGAAGGTGACCGAGCGCCTGACTGCCCGTCACTTCACCGTGAGCGGATAACCGGCGACGACGAGATAGAGCCTCCCCGCCGCTGTGGCGACAGCCTGATGCAGCTCGCCGGCGGCGTCGCGAAAGCGCCGCGCCAACGCATTCTCCGGCACGATGGAGAGGCCGACCTCGGAGGAGACCAGCACCGTCGGCGCCCGCCGCTCGGCGAGCGCTTCGAGCAGCGCCGCGCGATCGGCGCGCAAATCCGCTTCGGCGAGCAAGCGATTGGTCAGCCACAGCGTGAGGCAATCGACCAGCAGCGGAAGCTCCGCGGGGGCCTCGCCAATGGCCGCGGCGAGCGCCTGCGGCGCCTCGACCGTGCGCCAATCCCCGGGGCGCCGCTCTCTATGCGCGGCGATGCGGCTCTGCATCTCCTCGTCGAAAGCCTGCGCCGTGGCGATATAGGTCCACGGGCCGGGCTCGGCGGTCACGAGCCGCTCTGCGAAGGCGCTCTTGCCGGAGCGAGCGCCGCCGAGGACGAAGGTCACATTTGGATTTTCGGTCATGCCCGACGGCGCCGAGCGGAATGCGCGCGGCGCCGGCCCCTATTTGCGCGTTCGATTGCGAAAATCGCTTCGCACTTTTCGGGACGATGCGCCAGAGGCCGTGCCCCTCGCGCGCTTCGCGAGGGGGCCGCGAGCCGCTAGAGCCTCACGCCGCGAGAGCGGCGCGCGCCTCGTTCTTGATGCGCTCGACCATGGAGCGGACGCCATTGCTGCGCTGGGGCGTCAGATGCTGGGCGAGGCCGAGCTCGGTGAACAGCGGCATGGCGTCGAGACCGATGATCTCATCGGCCGGACGGCCGGAATAGAGCGCCAGAATCAGCGCGACCAGGCCGCGCACGATATGAGCGTCGCTGTCGCCGCGCAGCGACAGGATCGGCGCGCCGCGGCCCTCGCGAATCACCTTGCTGTCGAGCCAGACCTGGCTCGCGCAGCCGCGCACCTTGTTCTCCTCGGTGTGGGCTTCGTCCGGCAGCGGCTCCAGAGTGCGGCCGAGCTCGATGAGATATCGATACCGATCTTCCCACTCGTCGAGCATTTCGAAATTGCCGATGATCTCGTCTATCACCATTGTTCGCTCGCCCGCTCGAGACGCCTTTCCGACAGTTATATGGCTACTGTCCGTTTTGGCGCAATCGCCAGCGATGATGCAATCACGGCGCCGCGCCGAGACCGGCGGGCCGGCGCGGCGGCTCGACCGCCGCCGTCGCGCGGCCGATTCGCTCCGCCGCCTGCAGGCAATCCATCGGATGCGCCATGCAATGGTCACGCGCGACTGCGACGATTCGGCTGGACGCCTCCTCGGCGAGATCGGCGAGCGCATCGCGCGCCAAGCCGACGGGCGAGGGCTCGGATTTCGAGGGCTCGGATTTGGCGGAAGCCCGAGGTCTGGCGGGAGGAATGACCGAGGCCGCAGCGGGGACCCGCGCCGCCACGGCGGGGTCGCGCGGCGCGGGCCGCCGCTCGGCGTCACGCAGAATGACGAGACAGATAACCCCGAAGAAAAACAGACTCTTGAAGAGAAATCCCACGGCCGCCGCCTCGCTTCGCCGGCGGGGAGCCGCCGCGCGCGAGAGAAACGATGGCGCGCCGCCGTTACCGCTTCGTAAATGCGGCGCGGGGCTAAGAAGTCGCAAACCATATGCGCCGTTCAGCGCCCGTAAAAACCGAAATCTTCCATTTCTGTGGTCGGTTTAGCAGTCACTTAAGACCGATTTGTCACATTGCCCTCAATCGGGAGCGTGTGATTTTGCGTAAGCCAGCTGCACCTTGGGCGACCGTGTCGAATGAATGGATCGAGCGTCTGGCGCAATCCGGGCGCGCGATCGATTCGATGGAGCGCGCGCGTCGCGAAGCCTTCCTCCTGTCTCATCTCGTTCTGGCCGCCGGCGTGCTGATCGCGGCTCCGCTGTGGATCGTCGTCAATGGCGCGCCGACGCTGGGCGAGAGCGCGATCTTCGCTCTGGCGCAATTGCCGCTGCTGTCGGTGGTCGCCCTGCTGCGCCTCGACAATTTGAAGACCGCGCAATCAATTGCCGCCTTCGGCTGGCTGGCGCTCGCCGCGGCCTGCCTCTTCACCGGCGCGCATGTCGGCGCGGCGGCGCCCTTCGGCGCGCTCGCTCTCATAGAGGCGACATTCGCCTGCGATCTCACCCTCGTTTCGGCGACGGCCTCGGCCGCTCTCGCCATGCTCGCCGTCGCGGCCCTCACGGCGGCGACCGGCGGCGGATTTTTCGAGACGCTGCTGGCGGCGCCTCTGGTCCTCTATGTCGTGCTGCTCGCCCGCAGCGCGGGGAAGGTCGAGACGGTCCGCTCCGAGGCCGAGGCGCGCAATCGTCGCGATCTGCGGCTCGTCTCCGAGGCGGCGGGCGATCTCGTCATCGGCTTCGACGAGGGCGGCGCGGTCGCCTCTGTCGTCGGAGAGGCCGCCAAGGCCTATGGGCTCGACGCGCGCGAATTGATGGGGCGCGGCTTTTTCCAGCGCGTCCATGTCGGCGATCGTCCAGCCTTCCTCAAGCTCGTCTCCGACGCCATCGCCACCGGCGAGGCGATGCGCGCCACGCTGCGGCTGCGCATCGGCCATGCGCGCAACGAGCGCGGCGAGTTCGTCGAGCCGGTGTTTCATTTCTTCGAGGCGCGCAGCAGCCTGGTGGAGGCCGCCGACGGCGAGCGCGCGGCCGGCGTCGTCTGCATTCTTCGCGATGTGACGGCCCAGCGTCACGCCGCCGAGACGATAGAGGCGGCGCGCCGCGAGAGCGAGATGGCCGCCGCCGGCAAGACGCGCTTCCTCGCCAATGTCAGCCATGAGCTGCGCACGCCGCTCAACGCCATCATCGGCTTCTCGGAAATGCTGGCGAGCGAGCAGCTCGCGCCGGCCGATCCGGCCAAGCGCCGCGAATATGCCGAGATCATCCGCAATTCGGGCCAGCATCTGCTCGCCGTCGTCAACACCATCCTCGACATGTCGAAGATCGAATCGGGCTCCATGCAGCTTTCGCCCGAGCCCTTCTCTTTGCCCGAGCTCGTCGATCAATGCGTGAGCATGATGCAGCTGAAGGCCGAGCAAGGCCAGGTGACGCTCTCGCGGGATTATTCCGAGCGGCTCGAGGAGATCGTCGGCGATAAGCGCGCCTGCAAGCAGATCATCATCAATCTCCTCTCCAACGCCGTGAAGTTCACGCCCGCCAATGGCCGCGTGCGCATCCGCCTCGCTCCGGACGGCAATTGCCTCGCGCTCTCCGTCACAGACAGCGGCATCGGCATTTCCGCCTCCGATCTCGGCCGGCTCGGCGATCCTTTCTTCCAGGCCAGCGCCAGCCATGATCGCGCCTATGAAGGCACCGGCCTCGGCCTCTCCGTGGTGCGCGGCCTGGTCGGACTGCATGGCGGAACCATTGCGGTGGAAAGCGCGCCGCGCAGCGGCACCAGCGTCACCGTGCGCCTGCCCCTCGATTGCCGTCCCTTTCAGAACAAGGCCCCCGCTCTCGCCAGGATCGAGACGATCGCCCGCCGCGGCGTCATCCGTCCCGCCGAGGAGCTCGAGACCGCCGAAGACAGGGTGAAGAAAATTGCGTGAAGCTCTCGCCGCCACAAATCATGATTTTTTGCTCCGCGACGAGGATCGCGGCGAGACGCAGCGGCGCGGCCGCGGCGCCAAGGACAAGGCGAAGGCCAATAAGAAAGGCGCGCTGACCAGGCTGTTCGGCGGACGCCGGCGCGGCGTCGTGTTTCTCTGCCTCGCCGGCGCGACGGCGATCGGCGTGCCGCTGAATGCGCTGTATTTCCAGGACGGCCGCCATCCGGCCCCGCTGTTCCGCGCCTTTGCGCCCGAACCCCGCGCGCCGGAATCCCGCGCTGCGGTCGAGGCGCCGGCGCCGCTGCCGCCCGCGCGCCCGCAGACCGCGACAGCGCCCGCCGCCCAGCCGCAATCCATCCAGCCCGCGCTCGTACCCCATGCGGCGGCGCCCAAGCCCGCGGCGAAGCCGGAGCAGGCGCGCGGCGAGAAGCGCGACGCGATCGGCGCGCTGCTCGGGCATAAGGCCGCGCCCAAGGCCGACGAGGCCGACAAGAATGTGCAGGCCGCGCAGCGCGCGCTCGCCAAGCTCGGCTATGCGCTGCATGCGGATGGCAAGATGGGCGGCGCGACGAAGCAGGCGATCGAGAAATATGAGCGCGACAATCATCTTCCCGTCACCGGCGAGGTGACGCAAAAGCTGCTGCGCAAGCTGCAAGGCCAGGCGAGCGTCGCCGCGCACTGACGAAAAGGAAAGAGCGGCGGACCTCCAGCGTCCGCCGCTTTCGCGTCAGGGCTTCTGCATCTCGTCGAAGAGCGCGCCATCGACGAAGAATTTCTTCTGCGCCGCCGGCCAGCCGCCGAAAGTCTTGTCGATCGTCACAAGATCGAGCTCGTGGAAGCGCTTCAAATCTTCCGGCGCGGCGAATTCCGGCTTCGACGGGCGATAGCCTTGCTTGGCGATGAGCGCCTGACCGGCCGGCGTGTAGAGGAAGCCGAGATAGGCTTCCGCGGCCTTGCGCGTTCCCTTGGCGTCCACATTGCCGTCGACGATCGACACCGCCGGCTCGGCGAGAATGGACAGCGACGGAACCACGATCTCGAATTTGTTCTTGCCGAACTCGTCGATGGCGAGAAAGGCCTCGTTCTCCCAGGCGATGAGAACGTCGCCGAAGCCGCGCTGCGCGAAGGTGGTGGTGGAGCCGCGCGCGCCGGAGTCGAGCACGGGCGCGTTCTTGTAGATCGCCTTCACCAGCTCTTTCGTCTTGGCCTCGTCGCCGTCGAACTTCTTCAAACCATAGGCCCAGGCGGCGAGAAAGTTCCAGCGCGCGCCGCCGCCGGTCTTGGGATTGGGCGCGACGACGACGACGCCGGGCTTGGCGAGATCGTCCCAATCCTTGATCCCCTTGGGATTGCCCTTGCGCACGAGCAGCACGATCGTCGATGTGTAGGGCGAGGAATTATTGGGGAGGCGCTTCTGCCAATCGGCCGGAATCTTGCCGGTCTTGCTGGCGATGGCGTCTATGTCATTGGCGAGAGCGAGCGTCACCACATCGGCGGCGAGCCCCTCTATGACCGAGCGCGCCTGCGCGCCGGAGCCGCCATGCGAGGCCTGGATCTGCACATCCTGGCCGGTCTTCTTCTTCCAATCGGCGACGAAGGCCTTGTCGATAGCCTTGAACAGCTCCCGCGTCGGATCATAGGAGACGTTGAGCAGCGTCTCGCCGGAGGCCGCAGTCGCGAGGCTCAACGAAAGCGCGAGGCCGATCGCGCGCAAAAACCCGCGAGACGGGAAAAGACCGAAATTCGTCTGCATGTCGCTCCTCGAGAAGCTCCGCATCATTCAATTCGCATGGCGTCGAGAGCGAGCCTGAAGGCTCGCTCTTTAGCGCCGTCGATCCGGCTGACGCAGACTATTAGTCTATGAGATTGATGTTCATATCGGCAATCACGCGTCCCGCGCAACCCGCGCGGGCGGATCAGCGCGCGCGGGGGCGGATGCTGGAGGTGACGTCCCAATCCTTCGGCCCGCTTTCGGGCGAGAGCGCCGAGGGCTTCGGCCGCACGGGCGGCATGGGCGCGGCGAGGATGAGGCTGTCATTGACGCCGCCGCGCGAGGCCTGCGCCTGAAAAGCGGCGAGCGGCGGCTGGGCGCCGGGCGTGTCGACATCGTCGTCGTCCGGCCCATGGGCGATGAGCTGCGGGTCCTGGCCCGGCGGCGGCGCGACGTCGCGCGGGACCGGCTTGCAGATATGCCGATCGCCATTGCGGCCATGCATGGCGAGATCGACATGAATATGATTGTAATGAAAGGCGTTGGAGCCGGGCGACAGCACGGTGGTGAAATGCCGGCAGGAGCCGCCGTGCACCTCGGCGAGAAAATCCTTCACCTGCTGCTCGCCATGCGTCCAATCGCGCACGATGGAAATCTCGCGCCCGTCGGCGAGCACGAAGCCGCCGATATCGAGCGCATTGCCGAAGGAATGTTCCGAGAGCGGCGCGCCCGCCTGCGCATTCATGCCGCGGCAGGAATAGGAGCCCATGGAATTGATCTGCGCCACCGGCTGGCCGAAGCGCGCCATGGCCGAGGGCTGCACCACATCGGCGAGCCATTGGTCGAGCTCGGCCACCATGGAGCAGTCGAGCGTCGCCCGCGCGTTGAACGCGACGGCGCCGCCCTGCAGCGCCGTGACCCTCAGCGGCTTGGTGAGGCCGCAAATGCCCGGCCCGTCGATCTCGGGCGCGAATTGCACATAGGCGGTGGGCTGCACGCGCTTTTCGGCGAGGCAGGCGTTCTCGGCGGTGGCGCGCCAGGCCGGGCGCTGCGGCTTGGCCATGAATCCGCAACCCGACAGCCCCGCCGCGGCGAGCGGCGCGAGGGAGAGCAGCAGCAATGGCGTTATACGGCGAGCCATGCCGCGACAATGACGGCGGAAGCGTTAACGCGGCGTCGAGAAGTTTGGTTAACGCCAGCGTTTCTCGAACGTTAGCCGGAATGGCGCGGCGAGCGCGAGATACGGTTCGACGAATCTCTCCGTATCATCGCCGATCGCCCGGAACGTCGGCCGCAACGAGCGACATCCCACCGTCACGCGCGCGTCGTAATCGGGCCAGCTGAAACCAGAGCGCATCTTCGCGCTCGGCCGAGCTGGGGGATTTTCATGCGCGCAAGACGATTTTCGATAGCGCTTTTGGCGGCTGTTCTCGCGAGCGGCGTTTCCGCGGGCGCTGATGAGCGCGGCCTGGAGCGGCGGCTGGAGCCGCGCCACGAGCACAAGACCACGATCGCCGTTTTCGGCGACTGGCCCTATAATCTCAATCTTCTGAACAACGCCAATCTGCTGCTCGACTCGGTCAATTCCGATCCCGAGGTGAGCCTGGTGATGCATGTCGGCGACATTCATTCCGGCAGCATGCCCTGCACCAGCGCCGGAACGCTGCCGCCGATCGCGGCGTCGAATCCCGGCTGGAATCAGCAGATTTTCGCGGCCTTCCAGAAGTTCAAATCGCCGGTCGTCTACACGCCGGGCGACAATGAATGGACCGACTGCCACAAGTCGAAAGAATCCGCTTCCGGCAAGCCGCTGCAGGAGCTGGCCGCCGTGCGCAGCCTGTTCTTCGCGCGGCCGGGCTGGACGCTCGGCCTCCGTGATATGGAGGTCTACAGCCAGGCGAAATATTTCTCGCCCTCCTATCCGGCCGATGCGCAATTCGTCGAGAATGTGATCTGGATGGATGCGCGGACCGTCTTCGTGACGGTGAACATGCCGGGCTCGGACAATGACGGCCTGCCCTGGAGCAGCCTGGAGGACAAGACCGCGCGCGAGGCGGAGATCGCCGCCCGCACCGACGCCGATATTCGCTGGCTGCAAGCCGCCTTCAATCTCGCCGAGCGCGAGCATGCGGCCGCTGTGGTGATCGGCCTGCAGGCGGATATGTGGGATCCGTCCGCGCTCGCGGCGGGCGGCGACGGGCTCGATCGCTACACCGGTTTCGTTCGCGAGCTGGCGAACCAGGCCGTGCGCTTTCGTCGTCCGGTGCTGCTCATCAATGGCGATTCGCATCTCTATGGATCGGATCACCCGCTCGCCGATCCGTCGAGCACGACCGGCAAGATTCATAATGCGGCGGCGGCGGCCAATCTCACGCGCGTCACCGTCCAGGGCTCGACCAATGCGCCGGGCGAATGGCTGCGATTGACCATCGACGCGCGCACGCCCAGCGTCTTCAGCTGGAAGAATGTCGCTTATTGCGTCGATCCGCTGACGAGCTGCAAATAAGCTAAAAAAAAGGGCGCGTCCCGCGGGACGCGCCCATCTCGCAAATGGGTCAGCTCTGCGGCTCGCCGCGATCGCGGCGCGCGCGCATGAAGGATTCGAATTCCTCGCGGTCCCGAGCGCGGCGCAGCTCGTCTATATGCTCGGAGAACTCGCGCTCGGCCTCGGCGAGCTTGCGGCGCTCCTCCTCGAGGCGGGCGAGCTCGCTCTCGCGCCAATCGTCGAAGGCGACATTGCCCGAGGAGCGCATGAAGCCCGGACCACGCCAGCCGCCGGTCGGGCCGGGCTGGCCGGTCGCCTCTTTCCAGCGGGCCTGGACATCGGCCGCGCGCTCCTGCGCGAAGGCGAAGAGATCGCCCTCATAGCCCATCTTCCGCTGCCACACCTTGAAGAGCACGATGGCGAGGCCGATCGGCCAGAAGACGATAAAGCCCAGAACCATCGCCAGAAGCTCGAGCGGCTTCCATGGCCGTCCGCCGTCTCCGAAGCGATAGTGAGATTCGTGGCCCATGCGGGAGTGACGATGACAGCCCATGTTCGGACTCTCCAGTTCCTTCGCTCATCGCGGGCGCGCGCGGACGATCCGTGCGCCGCCGTCGCAATGTGAATGTAACATACATTAACATTGTTGTTTCGCAAGGGGTCCGCCAAAGATTCCGCCCCATGCGCATCCCAGCCGATTTCGTCTCCCGCGCTGCGGCGCGCTATCCTGCGCGCGGCCTCTCTCGCGAATCGTTTCCATGACCGGTTTTTCCGACGAGGACGCAAGCGCTCTCCTCGCTCTGGCGACGCTCATCGGCGCCGCGGCGCTGCCTTTTCTGTTCCGCCTCGCCTTCGGCCGCCGCAGGCGCAAGGGCCGCGCGCGCGCCGCCTCGGTCGCGCTGGCGCTCGGCCGCTCGCGCCGCCTGGCGCTGGTCGCCGCCGCGGGGACGGAGCGCCTGCTTCTGCTCGGCGAGACGAGCGATGTGGTGGTCGAATCCCATATAGCCGACGCCGCCCCGGCCGTGGAGACGCCCTCACCGCCGTCCGAGCTGCGCGGCCTTTTTTCGCTCGGCGCCGTCTCGCTGCTGGCCGGGGTCGCCGTCGGCGCGCTCTGCGGAAGCTTCCGCCTCATCCTCGACGCCGCCGGGCGGATGCGCATGGCCATTCCCGATTGGTTCGCGGAGCGTCCGCTGCTCGGCCTCGCGATCATGGTCGCCGGCGCAGCGCTCGCCACTGGGCTCGCGGCCTATCTCGTGCGCCGGTTCGTCCCGGCGGCGGTGGGAAGCGGCATTCCGCATGTCGAATCGGTGATCGACGGCGACGAGCCGCCCTCCCCGCCGCTGCTGCTGCCGGTGAAATTCATCGGCGGCGTGCTGGCGATGGGCGCCGGCCTCGCGCTCGGCCGCGAAGGGCCGTCGGTGCAGATGGGCGCGACACTCGCGCATCAGTTCGGCCGCTATTTGCGCTATGATTGGCGCGATCAGCAATCGCTGCTGGCCGCCGGCGCCGGAGCCGGGCTCGCCGCCGCCTTCAATGCGCCGCTCGCCGGCGCGGCCTTCGTGCTCGAGGAATTGCTGCGCCGCTTCGACATGCGCCATGCGACCATAGCGCTCGGCGCTTCGGTCGGCGCCATATCGGTCGTGCGCCTTCTGCTCGGGCCGGAGCCGGAATTGCGCGTCGCGACGCATTATCCCGTTGGGCCGCTCGATGTTCCGCTCGGCCTCGCGCTCGGCGCCGCGACGGGGCTCGCCAGCCTCGCCTATAATCGCGCCATTCTCCGCGCGCTGGACATAGCCGATCGCTCGCCCTGGCCGGCGGAGGCGAAGGCCGCTCTGGTCGGCGCCGGCGTCGGCGCCATCGGCTTTCTCGCGCCCGATCTCGTCGGCGGCGGCGATAATCTCACGCAAAAAACTCTGGACGGCGCCTATGCGCTCGACGCCCTGCCGCTGGTCTTCGCGCTGCGTTTCGCGCTCGGCGTCGTCTCCTATGCGGCGGGGACGCCGGGCGGATTGTTCGCGCCGCTGCTGGCGCTCGGAGCCGAGATCGGGCTCTTTTTCGGCCTCATGATCCCGGGCGAGGATGGGCCGACCATGGGAATGAAATTCGCGCTCATCGGCATGGCCTCGTTTTTCGCCGCCGTGGTGCGCGCGCCGCTCACAGGCATGATCCTCATTACCGAGATGACCGATAATTCCCAGCTTCTGCTGCCCATGCTGGCGGCCTGCTTCGCGGCCATGGCCATCGCCGCCGTCTGCCGCAACGAGCCCATCTACGACGCGTTGAAGGATCGCTCCGCCCGTCTCGCCCGGCGGGCGGAGACTTAAACGGAAGGGGTCTCCACGCGGCGGACGGCGGATTCCATGAGATTGCGCGCGGCGGAGTCGAGCACGGGGACGGGATCGAGCCCCTTGGCGGCGTCGAGATGGCCGGAGATGGTCAGCATGGCGACGCCATGGGCGAGCGCCCAGAGCTGCAACGCCAGCTTGCGCGCGCCCTGCGCAGGGACGCTGCGCTGTTGGAGAAAAGCCACCACAGAGCGCCACAGAATATCCAGCGCATGATCGGCGGCGTCGGCTGAGGGCTCGCTCGCCAGCGTCGCCGCCGAGCCGAACATTGCGGCATAGAGGCCCGGCTCCGCGCGGGCGAAGGAGAGATAGGCCGCGCACATGCGCCACATGGCCGCCGCCGCCTCCGGCCGCCCTTCATCCCAGGCTTTTTCCAACGCCGAGCCGAAGGAGAGAAAGCCGCGCCGGGCGACCTCGTTCAGCAGATCCTCGCGACTGGCGAAATGGCGATAGGGCGCGGCCGCCGTGACGCCGACGCGCTTGGCCGCCTCGCCAAGGCTGAGATTAGCCGGCCCGCCTTCCGCCAGCAGCTCGAGCGCAGCCTCGACCAGCGCCTCCTTGAGGGCGCCATGGTGATATTTGCGCTTGATGGTCATTCGGGGCGGCGTGCGTGAGGCGAAGCGTTCGCGCAGCCGTCGCACAGATGGGCGTCGAAGGGAAGTGGGCGCGCCACTGCGGAACCATAAGAGGCCGCGCGCTTCGAGACGCGGCCTATCGGCCGCTCCTCAGCATGAGGGAGATTGTAGAGCCCGAATCCCCCTCACCCCGCCTCCGGCCGCACCATATGCTCTTTCAGCACCTGCTCCGTGCCGGCGTCGATCTCCTGCAGCAGCACCTCATAGCCCCAGAGATTGGCGAGATGGCCGAGCACCATTGCGGCGTTGGTCAGCTCCAGCATCTTGCCGTCACGCACGCGATGATGCAGCACGAGCTTGCGATTGCCGGCGAGATCGACATCGACGATCTGAATGTCCGGCGCATAGCCCCCCACGTCATATTGCGCGGAGAGGCTGCGGCGCAGATCGCGATAGCCGCGCTCATTATGGATCGCCGACACCTCGAGATTCGGCTGCTCGCGATCGTCGACGACATGGAACAGGCGCCAATTGCGGATGAGCCGCGGGCTCATGAACTGCGCGATGAAGCTGTCGTCGCGATAATTCGCCCAGACATGGCGCAGCACCTCCATCTCGTCGCCGGTTCCGGCGATCTCGGGGAACCAATAGCGATCCTCCTCGGTCGGCTCGCGCACGATGCGTTCTATGTCGCGCATCATGTCGAAGCCGAGCGCATAAGGGTTGATGCCATTATAGGACGGGCTGTCGTAGAAAGGCTGCCGCGTCGCATTGGTGTGCGAGGTGAGGAACTCGAGGAAGCTGCCGTCGCCGATCTGCCCCGTCTCGTGCAGGCGGCCCAGCAGACGATAATGGCAATAGGTGGCGCAGCCCTCGTTCATCACCTTGGTCTGCTGCTGCGGATAGAAATATTGCGCGATGAGCCGCACGATGCGCAGCACCTCGCGCTGCCAAGGTTTTAGACGCGGCGCGGCCTTCTCGAGAAAATAGAGGATATTCTCTTGCGGCAGGCCGAGCAGGGCGCGGCGCTTGTCGCCGGCCAATTGCATTGCGCCGCGCGCGCGGCCGGGCACAGTGCGCCACAGATCGTCATAGACGCGCTCGCGCTCCTCCTTGCGATCCTGCTCGCGCTTCTCCTCCATATGGAGATTGAGCGGACGCTTGCGCGGATAGCGGTCTATGCCTTGCGGCATCAGCGCATGGGCGGCGTCGAGAAGGCGCTCCACCTCCGCATGGCCGTAGCGCTCCTCGCAATTGGCGATATAGGCCTTGGCGAAGGAGAGATAATCCAGAATGCCTTCTGGATCGGTCCATTGCCGGAACTGGTAATTATGCTTGAAGAAATGATTGTGGCCAAAGGCGGCGTGCGCGATCACCAGCGTCTGCATAGTGGCGGAATTCTCCTCCATTATGTAGCTGATGCAGGGATCGGCGTTGATGACGATCTCATAGGCGAGGCCCTGCAGCCCCATGCGATAAATGCCCTCGTGCTGGGCGAAGCGCTTGCCGAACGACCAATGCTTGTAGAAGAGCGGCATTCCGGTCGAGGCGTAGGCGTCGAGCATCTGCTCGGCGGTGATGATCTCGATCTGATTGGCGAATGTGTCGAGCCCGAGCTCCTTATGCGCAATGTCCGCGACCGCGTCGTGGATGCGCTGGATCGTGCCGAAATCCCAATCCTTGCCTTCATAGAGCAGCTCGCCGCGCATCAGCCGACCTCCGCCGTCTTGGCCGCGCGCCGTTGGAACAATTGCCGGAACACGGAATAGATATGCTCGCGCCGGGAGACGCGACGCATCTGGAATTTCTCGCTTTCCTTTTGCAGCGCGGCATAGGTGAGCCATAGCGAGCTCTGCCCGTGATGCGGCACATAGCCATGCGTCTCGGTATTCGGCCCGCTCACTTCCACATAGGCGAAATATTGGCACAGCGGCAGAATTTGGTTCTGCAGCAGGTCGCGCGTCTGCGGATTGTCGCTGGAGAGATTGTCGCCGTCCGAGGCCTGCGCGGCGTAAATATTCCACACGCCCGGATCATAGCGCTCGCGAATGACCTTCAGCATCTCCTGCAGAGCGGAGGAGACCATGGTGCCGCCGGTCTCGGCGGAGCGGAAGAATGTGTCCTCGTCCACCTCGCCGGCGCGATCCGTATGGCGGATGAAGACGATCTCCACGCGCTTGTAGCGGCGCGTCAAAAACACATGCAGCAGCATGAAGAAGCGCTTGGCGAGATCCTTCATATGCTCGGTCATGGAGCCGGAGACGTCCATGAGGCAGAACATCACCGCCTGCGTCACGGGCTTGGGAAAACGCTCGAAGCGGCGATAGCGCAGATCGATCGGATCGAGATAGGAGATGCGCGACCGCTTGTTGCGCAGCGTCTCGAGCTCGGCGGCGAGGCGCTCGGAGTCGGCGTCGTCGCGGCTCTGCGCCTCCACGAGGCGGCTCTCGAGATCGTCGATCGTCGATTGCTTGGGACGCTTCAGCGCGATGCGCCGCGAGAGCGAGGTTTGCAGCGTGCGGTGCAGCGCGAGATTGGCCGGCGTGCCCGTGGTGGTGTAGCCGGCGCGGCGCAGCCCTTCCTTCTCTGTTTGCGCGACGCGCCTTTTGGCGAGATCGGGCAGCTCGAGATCATCGAGGAAGATGCTCAAAAACTCGTCACGCGAGAGGATGAAGCGAAAGGCGTCCTCCTGCCCGTCGCCGCGGCCGACCTGACCGCCGCCGCCTTCGCCCTCGCCTTCGCCGCGCGGGCGCTCGATGAGATCGCCCTCGACATAATCCTTATTGCCGGGCAGCACGAGATCGCGCCGCGAGCCCTGCGTGTGGCGGAATGTGGGCTCGCGCGTGCCCTCGGAGGGAATGGAAATCTCTCCGGGGCTCTCGAGATCGCCGATCGCGCGGTCCTTGCTCGCCTCGCGAACCGCCTTCTCCACCATATCCTTGGCGCGGCGGAGAAAGCGCTGGCGGTTCGCGAAGCTCTTGCTTCCGGGGTTCAACCGACGATCGACGATGTGCATCGTTTCATCACCCGTTTCTTCGCCGGCCGCCTTTCGGTCAACCGGCTTGTTTTACGCGCATGTACCACTCGACCAGACGGCGCACCTGGCGCTCCGTGTAGCCGCGGGCCATCATGCGGCTTACGAATTCTGCATGTTTTTTTTCTGTCTGCGTGTCTTTTTTCGATCCGAATGAAATGATCGGCAGCAGCTCTTCCACCTGGGAGAACATGCGCCGCTCGATAACGTCGCGGATCTTCTCATAGCTCGCCCAGGAGGGATTGCGCCCCTCGTTCGCCGCGCGCCAGCGCAGCGCGAACTTCACCACCTCATTGCGGAAGTCCTTGGGATTGGCGATGCCCGCGGGCTTCTCGATCTTGGTCAGCTCCTGGTTCAAAAGGTCGCGGTCCAGCAGCTGTCCCGTGTCCGGGTCCTTGAAATCCTGATCCTCGATCCAGGCGTCGGCATAGTCGATATAACGGTCGAAGAGATTCTGTCCGTAATCCTGATAGGACTCTAGATAGGCCTTCTGAATCTCATGGCCGATGAATTCTGCGTAGCGCGGCGCGAGCTCGGCCTTGATGAACTCGAGATAGCGCTTCTCGATTTCCGGCGGCATCTGCTCGCGGCGCAGCGACTGCTCCAGCACATACATGAGATGCACGGGATCGGCCGCGACCTCGACCGTGTCATGGTTGAAGGTCGCCGCCAGCACCTTGAAGGCGAAGCGCGTCGAGCAGCCGTCCATGCCCTCGTCGACGCCGGCGGCGTCCTTATACTCGAGCATGCTGCGCGCCCGCGGGTCCACCTCGCGCAGGCTCTCGCCGTCATAGACGCGCATCTTGGAGAAGAGATTGGAGTTCTCATGCGGCTTCAGGCGCGAGAGCACGATGAAGCGGGCGAGCATCTCCAGCGTGCTCGGGGCGCAGCTCGCCTCGGCGAGCTCAGAGCCGCGCAGCAGCTTCTCGTAGATATGCTGCTCTTCCGTCACCCGCAGGCAATAAGGCACTTTGATCACATAGATGCGATCGATGAAGGCCTCATTGTTGCGGTTGTTCTTGAAGCTCTGCCATTCCGCCTCGTTGGAATGGGCCATGACGATGCCGGAGAAGGGAATTGCGCCAATATTCTCGGTGCCGATGTAATTTCCCTCCTGCGTCGCCGTCAGCAGAGGATGCAGCATCTTGATCGGGGCCTTGAACATCTCGACGAATTCGAGCAGGCCCTGATTGGCGCGATTGAGGCCGCCGGAATAGCTGTAGGCGTCCGGGTCCGCCTGCGCGAGATTCTCGAGCTTGCGAATGTCCACCTTGCCGACGAGCGAGGAGATGTCCTGATTATTCTCGTCGCCCGGCTCGGTCTTGGCTATGCCGATCTGGCGCAGACGCGAGGGCGTGATCTTCACCACGCTGAATTGGGTGATGTCGCCGCCATATTCGTCGAGACGCTTCAGGCACCAGGGGCTCATCAGCCCATTGAGGCGCCGGCGCGGAATGCCGTAGCTCTGCTCGAGCATGTCGCCCGCCGTCGCCGGATCGAAGAGGCCGAGCGGGCTCTCGAAGACGGGCGAGAGCTCCTCGCCGGCCTTGAGCACATAGATGGGATCGATCTCCATCAGCGCCTTCAGACGCTCGGCGAGGGAGGATTTGCCGCCGCCGACCGGGCCGAGCAGATAGAGGATCTGCTTGCGCTCCTCGAGCCCCTGCGCCGCATGGCGGAAGAAGCTGACGATCCGCTCGATCGTCTCCTCCATGCCGAAGAATTCGGCGAAGGCCGGATAGACGCGGATGGTGCGGTTCATGAAGATCCGGCCGAGCCTCGGGTCGCGCGATGTGTCGATCAGCTCCGGCTCGCCGATCGCGTCGAGAATGCGCTCCGCTGCGGTCGCATAAGTCTTCGGATTCTCGCGGCATAGATCGAGGTATTCGGAGAGCGTCATCTCGACGGCTCTTCTGCCTCTGTAGGACCTCGCAAAATCCGCAAAAACGTCGGAGTTCGTCATGGGGCACCTGTCGCTGGAGCGTTATGGCTCACGATTCCCGAGACGGCTCGAAATCGATCGGCCGCCCTCTCGTCTTCGCTGTCGACCGCCCCACCCCTGTCGACTGGCCATAGACCGAGTTCAGGGCATTCGAGGCAAGGTTTGTGCCGGTCGCAGCGGAAAGCTCGTCTCCTGTCATATGAGCATCGATGTCTGCTCAGGGTAGACGTAACAGTTGCGATTCCCTCGTCGCCGAGAGCGTCCGCATCACTCGCGCGCCGATATCGCTCCACGCGGGCCGTCGATATCAACTGGGGCGCGATCGCAGATATTGACGAAGATCGGCGGTCTCGTCGACACCAATCCTTTTCCCGATGGTAAAGTTCTCGAGCAGGAGGAGCTCAGCTCGCTTTTCCCTCCGCCGTGGCGCAGCGCCCGCACAGGCCCGCGATCTCGACGACGCGCGTGCGCGGCTGGAAGCCGGCCGCCGCAGTGAGGCCGGCGAGGCCGCGCGTCAGCTCCGGGCTCGTCGCCTCGCTCACCTCGCCGCATTCGTCGCAGATCAGAAAGATCACCGGCTCGCCGGCCTCATGCGCATGGCCGCAGACGACGAAAGCGTTGCGGGAGGCCAGCCGATGCGCGAGTCCCTGGTCCAGCAGATAGCCGAGCGCCCGATAGACCGAGATCGGAGCCGGGCGCTTGCCGCTCTCGCCGGCGAGAAGATCGATCATCTCATAGGCGCCGACCGGCCGGTTCGCCTTGGTGAGAATATCCAGCGCGGCGCGCCGCGCCGGCGTGAGGCCCCGCGCCGTCGTCCCCGGCGCCGCTCGCTTGGTGGTCATGCGCCATTGTAGCGCGCCGCGGCCGCGATGACGAGAGCGCCCGCTCACGGCGCGCTCCGGCTTGCGCGAGCGCGGCGCGCCTCTATAGTCGCGGCGCGATGCGCGCCCGCGCGAGGCGGCGCCGAAAGAAGAATCTCGAATGACCCGCTCCAAGAAAGACATCAAACGCGTCGTTCTCGCCTATTCCGGCGGCCTCGACACCTCGATCATCCTCAAATGGCTGCAGACGACCTATGGCTGCGAGGTGGTGACCTTCACCGCCGATCTCGGCCAGGGCGAGGAATTGGAGCCCGCCCGCGCCAAGGCCGAGCTGCTGGGCGTCAAGCCCGAGCACATATTCATCGAGGATCTGCGCGAGGAGTTCGTCCGCGACTTCGTCTTCCCCATGTTCCGCGCCAACGCCCAATATGAGGGGCTCTATCTGCTCGGAACCTCGATCGCCCGCCCGCTCATCGCCAAGAAGCAGATCGAGATCGCCCGCAAGCTCGGCGCCGACGCCGTCTGCCACGGCGCCACCGGCAAGGGCAATGATCAGGTCCGCTTCGAGCTCGGCTATTACGCGCTGGAGCCGGACATCACCGTCATCGCCCCCTGGCGCGAATGGGATTTGACCTCCCGCACCGCGCTCATCGATTTCGCGGAAAAGAACCAGATTCCGATCGCCAAGGACAAGCGCGGCGACGCCCCCTTCTCGGTCGACGCCAATCTTCTGCACACCTCTTCCGAGGGCAAGGTGCTCGAGGATCCGGCGGAGGAAGTGCCGGATTATGTCTATTCCCGCACCATCGATCCGGAGAAGGCCCCGGACGTCCCGCAATATGTCACCGTCGATTTCGAGAAGGGCGACGCCGTCGCCGTCGATGGCGTGACGCTCTCTCCGGCGGCGCTGCTGACCAAGCTCAACGAACTCGGCCGCGCCCATGGCATAGGCCGGCTCGACCTCGTCGAGAACCGCTTCGTCGGCATCAAGTCGCGCGGCATGTACGAGACTCCCGGCGGCGCTATTCTGCTGATCGCCCATCGCGGCATAGAGAGCGTGACGCTGGACCGCGGCGCGGCGCATCTGAAAGACGAGATCATGCCGAAATACGCCGAGCTGATCTACAATGGCTTCTGGTTCGCGCCGGAGCGCGAGATGCTGCAGGCCTTGATCGACAAGAGCCAGGAGCTCGTCACCGGCCGCGTGCGGCTGAAGCTCTACAAGGGCTCTGTCCATGTCGTCGGCCGCGAGAGCCCCTATTCGCTCTACGACAAGGAGCTCGTCACCTTCGAGGAGGGCGCGGTGGCCTATGACCATCGCGACGCCGAGGGCTTCATCAAGCTCAACGCGCTGCGCCTGCGCACCTTGGCCAAGCGGAGCGCCCGCGGCGCGAAGGAAAAGCCCTAGCCCCTGGCTTCCGCCGGAAGGGAGCGTTTCCGATCAGACATGGACCGGAAACGCTCTGGACCGGAAACGCTCCCGCCTCCACGACTTCGCCTTCGATAAATCGAGAAACGGTCGCACTATATGAGGAAGTTCGGCTTCGCACCCGAGGCTGATCCCATGCTGCGAACCATTCTCGTGGCGCTGATCGTCTGCCTCGCCCTCGTCGGCGGGGCGGCGACTGCGCTGTATCTGTATAACCGCCCGACGGAGCTGCGGGTCGCTGTCGCCCAGGGTGCGCAGGACTACCGCCTGCTCACAGCGGCGGCGCAGGCCTTCTCGCATCAGCACGAGCCGGTGCGGCTGAAGGTCGTGCCGGTCGTCGATTCCGCCGCCGCAGCGGCCGCGCTCGAGCAGGGCTCGGCCGATCTCGCAGTGGCGCGCAGCGACGCGCTGCCGCCCTCGGCGCAGGCCATCGTCGTCCTGCATCGCAACGCCGCGGTGCTGGTCGCGCCGGGCGGCTCCAAGATCAAGCGCGTCGCCGATCTGCGCGGCAAGAGAATCGGCGTCGTCCAGGAGATCGTCGGCGGGCATGGCAATGTCCGGCTGCTCGGGACAATCCTGGCTCAATATGACATTCCCGAGCAAGGCTTTGCGACAGTCACGCTACAGCCGGGGGAGGTCGAGGCGGCGCTGCGGGCGCGCAAGGTGGACGCCATATTTCTGGTCGCCGTTCCGCAGATCGGCCCGGCGAGCGAGATCATCCACCAGATCGTCGCCGGCGCCGGCAAGCCGCCGGTCTTTCTTCCCGTGGCGGAAGCTCAGGCCATCGCCAAGCGCTATCCGACGCTCGAATCGACCGAAATCGTCCATGGGGCCTTCGGCGGCGACCCGCCCCGCCCGGAGAAGGCGCTGGAGACGACCAGCGTCGCCGTCCTGCTCGTCGGGCGCGCGTCGATTCCGGCGAGCGTCGCCGGCGAGGCGACGCGCCAGTTCCTGACCCATAGATCGACCATCGCCGCGCTCGCGCCGCTCGCCAATAATATCGAGGCGCCCTCCACCGACAAGGATGCGGCGGTCCCCGCGCATCAGGGCGCGATCGACTTCATCGACGGCAACGAACGCGGATTCTTCGACAAATACAGCGACTTCTTCTATCTCGGCGCGATGCTCGCCTCGCTCTTGGGCTCCGCCGCGGCGGCGCTCGCCAGCCGCATGCGGACGAAAACGCATCAGCGCTCCGAGCA
Organism: Methylosinus sp. sav-2; assembly: GCF_004366495.1. NCBI lineage: Bacteria > Pseudomonadati > Pseudomonadota > Alphaproteobacteria > Hyphomicrobiales > Methylocystaceae > Methylosinus > Methylosinus sp. sav-2. Next base: position 934,879 of record NZ_SOEJ01000001.1, on the reverse strand, counting down.
GCTGATCGAGCGCCTGCTCGAGATTCTGCCCGCCGCCCGCGCCGCCCAGGATGTCGCCGAGCTCGACAGCTATGAGCGCGAGCTCGACCAGGCGCTGGTCAGCTCCGTCGCGGATCTGCGCCTGCGCAATATGGACGGAACCGCGCTGCATGTGGTCTCGCTGGCGCTGGACCAGGCGCGGCTCGCGATCCAGGACCGCCGCCGCACGCTCTGCGAGGCGAAGGGCGCGGCCACAGTGACGCCGCTCAAAAATATCCGCATCGCAGAATAGGGTGGCGACTGTGCGCCAGCGCACAGTCTGGCCGGGCGACGCACGCATAATTCGACCGTGGCGCGGAGCTTTTCCCGCGCAAATCTTTTTTCACGATCGAATGGAGCGCGCGATGTTTCGACCCACGGGGCCTGGCAAGGTCGAAATCGACCAGAATTTCAGCGGCGCCGGCATGTTGAAGGCCCTGCTCTATAATTTCGACTTCGACGACTTCGACAAGCGCAAGTTTCGTCCGCTGAAGACGGAGCACCAGAAATTTCTGGCCGAGCGCGTCGTGCCGCTTCTCGAGCATAATCAAGGATTCGTCTGGATGACCGGCTCGGCGAGCCGCATCGGGACGAACGGCTGGAACATGGAGACCTCCATGGTCCGGGTGGGGACAGTCCAGGCCTATCTCCTCGATCACGGCGTCGATGCGAGCCAGATCGAGCCCAACGCCGTCGGCGAGGAAGAGGCCCAGGCTCACGCGCTGGACGACGATCGCGACCGCGCCGTGCGACTCTGGATCATGCCCAAGCTCAAAACCGATCCGAGGCCGCCGAAAAAAGTCCCGCCGCGACCCAAGCTCAGCCAGAAATTCCGGATCGCCATGGTGACCGCGATCTCCGCCGCCCATGCCTCCCGGCTTGCCAAATTCGCGCGGCTCAAGCTCGGCGGCGGCCCATTGGTCGATTTCGCCGTTTTCACCGTCTGGGACACGACCAACAACATCGCCTGCATGTACGTCTATGTCGGCCTCGGCCTCGGCGTCGGGCTTCCGTCCCTACCCTCGGGGTCCGTCACCACCCATGGCCCGTGGAATGATTTCACCACCGAAAAGCCGATGGCGGTGTGGCAGTTCGGCCGCTGGTCCCGTTTCACCACCGCGGGCGCCGGCAGCCATTCCGTCAATTGGATCACCATCGAGACCCCGAGAGGGATCGACAATGTCTATGAGCGGATCGAGACGGGCGTGACCTATGGCGTCGGAATGTCCTCGTCTATCGGGGATTTCATCCGGGCGACGCCGCCGGAACGCTTCTCCGGCCCCTGATGAGGCGGCTCCCTCCTCCAGCCTCGGGCGGGGCCGGCCTGCAGCGAGAGTCCGACGACCCTTGCCGCCACGCTTCCCATTCGCGCCGCGCTCCTGTATGAGATGCCGCACTGCAAAAAGCCGCGGTCCGCCTCGCGCCCCGAAAGGTGCGCCGGGCCGCGCTTCGCCCGCGAACCGATCGGCCCTACCCCATGAAGCTGCGTAACATCGCCATCATCGCCCACGTCGACCACGGCAAGACGACGCTCGTCGACCAGCTGCTCCGGCAATCGGGCGCCTTCCGCGAGAATCAACGGGTCGCCGAGCGGGTGATGGACAGCAACGATCTCGAGAAAGAGCGTGGCATCACCATCATGGCCAAGGCGACCTCCATCGCCTGGAAGGACACGCGCATCAATATCGTCGACACCCCCGGCCACGCCGATTTCGGCGGCGAGGTGGAGCGCATCCTCTCGATGGTGGACGGCGCCATCGTGCTGGTGGACGCGGCCGAAGGCCCGATGCCGCAGACCAAATTTGTCGTCGGCAAGGCGCTGAAGATCGGCCTTCGCCCGATCGTCGCGATCAACAAGGTCGACAAGCCGGACGCCCGCATCAGCGAGGTCGTCAATGAGGTGTTCGACCTCTTCGCCGCGCTGGACGCCACCGACGAGCAGCTCGACTTCCCGATCATCTACGGCTCCGCCAAGCAGGGCTGGATGGCGGAGGAGCCGACCGGTCCTCAGGACGGCATGGGGCCGCTGTTCGATCTCGTCATCAAGCATGTGCCGGAGCCCAAGATCGAAGAGGGCGGCTTCCGCATGCTCGGCACGCTGCTCGAGGCCAATCCCTATCTCGGCCGCATCGTCACCGGCCGCGTCTTCGCCGGCAGCGTGAAGCCCAATCAGGCGGTGAAGGTGCTCGACCGCACCGGCAAGGTCGTCGAGCAAGGCCGCGTCTCCAAGATTCTCGCCTTCCGCGGCATCGAGCGCCAGCCGATCGACGAGGCGGAGGCGGGCGACATCGTCGCCATCGCCGGCCTCGAGAAATATAACGTCGCCGACACGCTCTGCGCGCTCGAGGTGAACGAGCCATTGCAGGCGCAGCCGATCGATCCGCCGACGCTCTCCATGACCTTCCTCGTCAACGACTCGCCGCTGGCGGGAACGGAGGGCGACAAGGTCACGAGCCGCATGATCCGCGCCCGCCTGTTCAAGGAAGCCGAGGGCAATGTCGCGCTGCGCGTCGAAGATTCGCCCGGCGGCGAGAGCTTCATCGTCTCCGGCCGCGGCGAATTGCAGCTCTCCATTCTGATCGAGACCATGCGCCGCGAGGGTTTCGAGATCGGCGTCTCGCGTCCGAAGGTCGTGTTCCAGAAGGACGAGGACGGCGAGATTTTGGAGCCGATCGAGGAGGTCGTGATCGACGTCGACGAGGAGCATTCCGGCGTCGTCGTGCAGAAAATGTCCGAGCGCAAGGCCGAGATGATCGAGATGCGCCCCTCGGGCGGCAATCGCCTGCGTCTCGTGTTCCATGCGCCGACGCGCGGTCTCATCGGCTATCAGGGCGAATTGCTGACCGACACGCGCGGCACGGCGATCATGAACCGCCTGTTCCACTCCTATTCGCACCACAAGGGCGAGATCGTCGGCCGTCGCAATGGCGTGCTGATCTCCAATGAGCAGGGCGAGGCCGTCGCCTACGCCATGTGGAAGCTCGAGGATCGCGGTCCGATGATGATCGAGCCGGGCTGGAAGGTCTATCGCGGCATGATCGTCGGCGAGCATACGCGCGACAACGACCTCGAGATCAACGTCCTCAAGGGCAAGCAGCTCACCAACATCCGCGCCGCGGGCAAGGACGAGGCCGTGCGCCTCACCCCGCCGATCAAGATGACGCTGGAGAAGGCGCTGGCCTATATCGAGGACGACGAGCTGGTCGAGGTGACGCCGAAGTCGATCCGCCTGCGCAAGACCTATCTCGACCCCAATGAGCGCAAGCGCGCGCGCGGCAAATCGGCCGCGGTGGCGTAAAAACGCAATGTTCGGCGGCCGCGAAATCGAGATCATCGAGATTGCGCCGTCGGACGATGCGGCCGGCGTGCTTCCCGGCTCCGATTTCATCGACGCTTATAGCGTGTCGATCGGCCTCTCGGCCGCGCCGGACGCGCGCACGGCGGCGCTCCGAATGGTGTCGGATCGACCGGCGTGGATCGGCGCTCTGATGACGCTCCGCAATATCCTCGTCGCGCCCTTTGGCCTCGTGACCGACACTTCCGAGGCGCGCGATCGCGTGGGGATTTTTCCGGTCCTCGAGCAATCGGCCGATCGCATCGTCCTAGGGCTCGACGACAAGCATCTCGACTTCCGCGTCATCGTCGAGCTTCGCAAAACGAGCGTGGAATGCAGCGTCGTCGCGACCACGCTGGTGGCTACCCACAATCTGCTCGGCCGCGTCTATCTGGCCACGATCCTGCCTTTTCATCGCGTGATCGTCAAAGCCATGCTGGCGCGCGTTCCCTGACGCCGTGCGGATTCCGAACGCATATGTGATGCTATGCGGCCCGCCCACGCGAATATTCTCTTATTCTCTGCATCGCCGGCGTCGCGCGCCAGCGGCGGCTGACAGACCGGGTGTTCACGCCGCCAGCGGCATGCGGCAAGCGCTGAGCGCGCGCAAATATCCATCCATCCAATTGAAGGAATCATGCTTGCGCACGCGCGCGAGCAGCGCCGCGTGACGCTGTCGGCGTTCGGCGAGCGGCATCACGATCGCCCTCTGCATCGCATTCGCGACCTCGTCGGCGTCGTACGGATTGACGATCAGCGCTTCCTGCAGCTCCTCCGCCGCGCCGGCGAAGCGCGACAGCACCAGCACGCCGGGGTTCTCGGCGTCCTGCGCGACGACATATTCCTTGGCGACGAGATTCATGCCGTCGCGCAGAGGCGTGACCAGCCCCACTTGTGAGCCGCGATAGAGCGCCGCCAAAGTGTCGCGGTCGACGCGGCGATGCAGATAGCGCACCGGCGTCCAATCGAAATCGCCGAACTGCCCGTTGATCTCGCCGGACAGCGCCTCCAGCTCATGACGTATGTCGGCATAGGCCTGCACATCCTCGCGCGTCGGCGGCGCGATCTGCATCAGCGTCACCGCCTTGCAATTCTGCGGATAGATTTCGAGCAGCCGCTTGAAGGAGCGCAAGCGATCCGGCAGGCCTTTGGTGTAATCCAGCCGATCGACGCCAATGACATTTATGCGCGGCTCGCCGGCGCGATGCAGGCGCTCGATGCGCTTCGCCGCGCTCGGGCTCTCGGCCATGGCGGCAAAAGAATCGACGTCTATGCCGACAGGGAAGACAGACGCCGTCACCGTCTTGCCGCCGACGCGCACGAGATCGGGCGTCAGCATCTCGCCCTGCATGAAGTCGCACATGAAGCGCAAGAAATTGGCTTGATCGGTCTTCGTCTGAAAGCCCACGAGATCATATTCGACGAGCGCCTTCATCAGCCATTCGTGCTCCGGCATGGCGCAGAGCACATCCGGCGGCGGAAACGGAATATGCAGAAAGAAGCCGATGCGATTGGAGACGCCACGCTCGCGCAACGCCGCGCCGAGCGGAATGAAATGATAATCATGCACCCAGACGAGATCATTGCTCTTCAGCATGGGCGCAAGCTTTTCCGCGAAACGATCATTGACGCGGCGATAGCCGTCGGTCGCCTCTTGCGTGAAGCGCGCGAGATCGAGCCGGTAATGATGCACGGGCCAAAGCGCCGCATTGGCGAAGCCGAGATAATAATCGCGATAGTCGCGCTCGCTGAGCGGCATGGTGGCGAGCGTCAGCTCGTCGAATTTCACACGGGATACGTCGATCTCCGCGTCATCGGCCACGATCTCGCCATTCCAGCCGAACCATAAGCCGCCGCGCTTGCGCAGAGCGTCGAGAATGCACACCGCGAGCCCGCCGGCGGCCTGGCTGCAGCCGGGATCGGCGACGCGATTGGAGACGACGACCAGGCGTTTCATATGGCTTTCTCCCAAGAACGCGACAGCCTCATGGCGCAGTTGATGATACCGACCATGGAATAGGTCTGCGGATAGTTTCCCCAGGCTTCGCCGGTTTTGACGTCTATGTCCTCGGACATGATGCCGAGCCGATTGCGCTGTGCGAGCAGCGCCTCGAAATAGTCGCGCGCCTCCTCGCGCCGACCCATGCGGGCGAGCGCGTCGATGCGCCAGAAGGAGCAGGTGGTGAAGGCGGTCGTCGGCTCGCCGAAATCATCGGCCGCCTCATAGCGCATCATATGAGCGCCGCGGCCGAGCGCAGATTCGATCTGCTCGAGCGTCGAGACCATGCGCGGATCATTGGGATCGATGAAGCCGACCTCCGTCATCAGCAGCACGCCCGCGTCGAGATGCTCGCCGTCGAACGATTCGACGAAGGCCTGGCGCTTCTGCGACCAGGCACGCTCGAGAATCACCTGCTTGATGCGCTCCGCCTCGATGCGCCAATCGCGCGCGCGCTCCGGCTCGCCGATGTAATCGGCGATGCGCGCGAGCCGATCCGCGGCCGCCCAGCACATGAGGCTCGACGTCGTATGGATGCGGGCGCGCGAGCGCAGCTCCCACATGCCGGCGTCGGGCTTGTCGTAGCAGGCGAGCGCCTGCCGGCCCATATCCTCGAGCCGCAGAAAATCCATGCGCGTCGGCGGCGACAACAGGCGCCGATCGAGAAAGGCCTGCGCGACGCCGAGTATCACATTGCCGTAGGAATCATGCTGAAAATGCTGATAGGCCTGATTGCCGACGCGCACCGGCCCCATGCCGCGATAGCCGGGAAGATTGGGAATGATGCGCTCGGTGAGCTCCGATTCGAGACCGAGCCCATAGACAGGCTGAATATGCGAGCCCGCCGCCGAGGCGACGACATTCATCAACCAATCGAAGTAATTCTCCATCTTGCGCATCGCCGCCATGCGATTGAGCGCCCGCACGACGAAATAAGCGTCGCGCACCCAGCAATAGCGATAATCCCAATTGCGCTGCGTTCCCGGCGCCTCGGGAATGCTCGTCGTCAGCGCGGCGACGATGGCGCCCGTTCCTTCATAGGTGCAGAGCTTCAGCGTGATCGCGGCGCGCAGCACCGCGCTCTGCCATTCGAAGGGAATCGCCAGCCGATGCACCCAGCGGCGCCAATAGTCGCGCGTGCGCTCCTCGAAATTGCGCGCCGTATGCGCAATGCCCTCGTGCAATGTCTCGTCCGGACCGAGCACGAGATCGACAGGGCTGCTCAGATTGAACAGCGTCTCCTCGCGCACATAATCGAGCGGCGCATTGGTGGTGAGCCGCAGAACCGAATGCGGGCCGACATAACGAATGTGATGCGAGCCGAAGGTGAGGCTGGGAAGAGCCGCGCCATAATCGTAGCGCGGACGCAGCCGAATGCGAATGCGCGGCGTGCCGGATACCGGCGTCAGCCGACGGATCAGCATGTTCGGATGATAGAGACGATCGCGCCAGAAGAAGCGCGGCGCGAAATCAGTGACGCGAACCGAGCCCTGCTTGCCATGTAGCACAGTCTCGAGCACCGCCGTGTTGCCGCAATAATCCTGCTCGCTGTGCACGCGATCCTCGAGATCTATCGCGAAAAAGCCGCCATCCTCCATGTCCGGCGGCGAGCCGAGCAAGCTGTGGAACACGGGATCGCCGTCGAAACGCGGCAGGCAGCACCAAACGACGCTGGCGTCGCGATCGATCAGCGCGGCGAAGGAGCAATTTCCGACCACGCCGAGCTCGAGATCGCTGATCTTGCGTTCGTTCTGCTGCGCGTCGCTCATCTCGCGCGCTCCGCTTGCGATGTGCGCGCGAGATCGGCGAGCCAGCGATGCAACTCGCGCAGATCGGCCGCTCTATAGCGCGCCAGAGTGGCGCTTCTCCCCACTTTGATGGAGAGGCCGCCGAGCGCGTTGACGGCGCCGAAGGCGACCTCATCGGTCACATCGTCGCCCGCGAAAATCGGCATGCGGCCGCGAAACGGCTCCTCCTTCAAAAAGGCCTCGATGACGTCTCCCTTGTCGGCCCCCTGCAGGCGAATCTCGAAAACCTTCTTTCCCGGCAGAATCTCGAGATCGGGACGCTCGCGCGTCGCGCGCTCGGCGACGCCGCGGCATTTCTCCTCGAGCTCCGGCCGAAGGCGATAATGCAGCGCGACCGCGCCCGTCTTGCGCTCCACGACCACGCCCTCCTCGCCATCGAGGCCTTGCGTGATCGTACGTATGACAGAGTCGAGATCGCCGCCGGCTTCAGCGGCGCCATGCATACGGCCGGCGGCGTCGCGACGCTGCAATCCATGCACGCCGGCGACCGGCAGCCGCAGCGGGCTGAGAAGCGCGTCGATGACGGCGATGTCGCGGCCCGAGACAACAGCGAGAGCATCGCCCGCCGTGCGCCGCAACGCATCGAGCAGCGCGATCGTGGCCGCCTCCACCCGCACAGCCTCCGGCCGCTCGGCGATTTCTGCGACTGTGCCGTCGAGATCGAGAAACAGCGCGAAGCGACCGATATCGTCGACATTGGGCAACATTATTCGAGCGTCTCCCTCTGGCCGCATCTTGCCGCAACGACTTGTCGTGCTCATGTCGAATGGTAGGAACGGCGACGTTCGCGCCGGCTCGCCCTCTCGCGAACGGCGTGTTCCCGCCTTCGCTTGTGAAACAACTATGGACGACTTCCACCTTTTCAATGACGATGTGCGACCATCACGACAGCAGAGCTCGCGTCTCTTCTCCGCGAGCTTCGCCGGTGGCGCGCCATCGTTCGGGACGAATGATATGCCGCCTGTCGAGCCGTTTCATGCGCCTTGGTTTCCCGCCGATGAAGAGATCGCGGCGAAACTCTTGTCGCAGCCAGGCGACGCCGAGCGGAGCGCCCGCGTCGAGCCGCTCGCGCGACGCCTGCTCGCCGCCATGCGCACGCCGAAGCGCATCGGCAATGTGGAGAAGCTGCTGCAGGAATATTCGCTGTCGACGCGCGAAGGGCTCGCGCTCATGGCGCTCGCCGAATCGCTGCTTCGCGTGCCCGACGATTCCACTCTCGATCTTCTCATAGCCGACAAGCTCGCCGCCGGCGCCTTCGATCGCCATGCGCCAGCTTCCGATGCGCTGCTCGTGCAAGCCGCCGCCTTCGCGCTCGGATTGTCGACCAAGATTTTCGCCACAGAAGAGACTCCGCGCGGACTCGTCGCGCAAGCGGCGCGGCGTCTCGGCATGCCCGCGCTGCGCGGCGCCGCGCGGCAGGCGATGAAGCTGATGGGCGGTCATTTCGTGCTCGGCCAGACGATCGACGAGGCGCTCGCGCGTGCGTCCGCCGATGAGCGCTGGCGCTATTCTTTCGACATGCTCGGCGAAGGCGCGCGCAGCGCCGCGGACGCCGAGCGCTATTTTGCAGCCTATGCGGCGGCGATCGACGCCATAGGCGCAAAGGCCGGCGCGCGCACGCTTCCACAGCGGCCAGGCGTCTCCGTCAAGCTCTCCGCGCTGCATCCGCGCTTCGAACCCTTGTCGCGCGCGCGCGTGCTGCGCGAGCTGGCGCCGCGGCTGCTAGAGCTCGCGCGCCTCGCCCGCAGTCACGATCTCGTCTTCACCATCGACGCCGAAGAGGCGGATCGTCTCGAACTGTCGCTCGACGTCATAGACGCCGTCGTCGCCGATTCGTCGCTCGCCGACTGGGACGGATTCGGCCTCGCGATTCAAGCCTATCAGAAGCGCGCCGCCGCGGTGATCGACCATATAGAGGCGCTCGCGCAAGCGCATGATCGGCGCTTCATGGTCCGCCTCGTCAAAGGCGCCTATTGGGATACGGAAATCAAGCGCGCGCAGGAGCGCGGCCTCGCCGACTATCCTGTCTTCACGCGCAAGGCGATGACGGATTTGAATTACATCGCCTGCGCTGATCGTCTGCTCGCCGCGCCGCGCATATTCCCGCAATTCGCGACACATAACGCCGCCACAGTGGCGACGATCGTGGAGCGCGCGGGCGATCCCGCGCAATATGAGTTCCAACGTCTGCATGGAATGGGCGAAGAACTGTTCGGCGCGTTGCTCGAAGAGCAGAGGAACTCTAGCTGCCGCGTCTACGCGCCGGTCGGCCCGCACCGCGATCTCCTCGCCTATCTCGTCCGGCGCCTCATCGAGAATGGCGCCAATTCATCCTTCATCGCGCGCGCCGCCGACTCCGCAACGCCGGAGAGCGAATTGCTCGCCTCCCCCGGCGCGATCATCGCCGACGCCTCGCGCGCGCGCCATTCGCGCTTGCCGCTCCCGGCCGATCTCTATCGGCCCCTGCGCGCGAATTCCAAAGGCGTCGAATTCGGCGACCGTGACGCGCTCGCTGCATTGCTCGCCGAGAGAGACGCGGCGCCCGCCATTCTGACCGCCACGCCATCGTCTGGACGCAGCGCGCTGGCGCCGCGCGAATTGCGTTCCCCGATCGATTCTTCGCTCATCGGCTCCATCGTCGAGACCGATGTCGAAACCGCGCGCGCCGCAATGGCGATGGCATCCCGCGCCTTTCCGGCATGGGAGGCGACGCCTGTAGAAGCGCGCGCCGCCATTCTCGAGCGCGCCGCCGATCTCGTCGAGGCGCACAGCGGCCCTCTCATCGCATTGCTGCAACGAGAGGGTGGCAAAACACTCGACGATGCGCTCGCGGAAATACGCGAGGCTGCCGACCTCAGCCGGTATTACGCGGAGCAGGCCCGACGGCTCTGCGCTGAAGAGAATCTTCCCGGTCCGACGGGCGAAGACAATCGCCTGCGTCGGCGCGGGCGTGGCGTTTTCGTCTGCATCTCGCCCTGGAATTTTCCTTTGGCGATTTTTCTCGGCCAAGTCGCGGCTGCGCTCGTGAGCGGCAATAGCGTCATAGCAAAGCCCGCGGAGCAGACCCCGCTCGTCGCGCGCGAGGCCGTCGCGCTTCTGCATGAAGCGGGCGTCCCGCGCGACGCTCTTCATTATATGCCGGGCGACGGCGCGCTCGGCGCAGCGCTCGTGGCGGATGAGCATGTCGCCGGTGTCGTCTTCACCGGCTCGAGCGAAGCCGCGCAATCCATCAACCGCGCGCTCGCGGCGTCGAATGGGCCGATCGTTCCGCTCATTGCCGAGACCGGCGGCGTCAACACGATGATCGTCGATTCGACGGCCCTGCTCGAGCAAGTGGTCGACGATGTGCTCGCCTCGGCATTTCGTTCCGCAGGCCAGCGCTGCTCGGCGCTACGGCTTCTCTGCCTGCAGGAGGATATCGCAGAGGACGCGCTCGCCATGCTGATCGGCGCAACGAAGGAGCTGCGCCTAGGCGACCCGCGCGATCCCTGCACACACATCGGCCCCGTAATCGATAGCGCGGCGAAAACGCGGCTTTGCGATTATCTGGCGCAGCGCCGCGCGCAAGGGCGCGTGCTCTACGCCGGCGAGGCGCCACAGAGCGGCAGCTTCGTCGCGCCGCACATCGTGAAGCTCGATCGCGCAGGCGATCTGCGCGAGGAGATTTTCGGTCCCGTCCTCCATATCGCAACCTGGCGCGCAGCGGATGAAAAGGATTTGTCGACTCTCATCGATGAAATTTCGGCGAATGGATTCGGCCTCACCATGGGTCTGCACACGCGCATAGAGGCGCGCATGCGCCTGTGCGCCGAGGCGACGCCTGCCGGCAATCTCTATGTCAATCGCAACATGATCGGCGCCGTGGTCGGCAGCCAGCCTTTCGGCGGATCGCGCATGAGCGGCACCGGGCCGAAGGCCGGCGGCCCCGACTATCTGCGCCGCTTCCTGCGCGAGGAGACGGTGACGATCAACACCGCCTCCTTCGGCGGCGACGCGCGGCTGTTGGCGATGAAGGAGTGACGCAAAAGAGGGTCCGCCCGCGTTCTCGGTCTTGAAACGCCGCGCGCCCGCCAAATATACGCTTCTATCGCGTCCGGAGGCACGGGACCGATGCGTCACTGGATTCCCTCGCTCGATTTCGCGCTCGGCGAAACCGCCGACATGCTGCGTGACCAGGTCGAATCTTTCGCCGCGCGAGAGATCGCGCCGCGCGCCGCGACGATCGATCGCGAGAATGACTTCCCTTCCGATCTCTGGCTCAAGATGGGCGCGCTCGGCCTGCTCGGCGTCACGGTCGAGGAAGATTATGGCGGCGCCGGGCTCGGCTATCTCGAGCATGTCGTCATTATGGAGGAGCTGAGCCGCGCCTCCGCTTCCGTCGGCCTCTCCTATGGCGCGCATTCCAATCTCTGCGTCAACCAGCTTCGCCGCAACGGCACATGCGAGCAGAAGCGGCGCTATTTGCCCAAGCTCGTTTCCGGCGAGCACATCGGCGCCCTCGCCATGTCCGAGCCGGACGCCGGCTCCGATGTGGTCAACATGTCGATGCGCGCGGAAAAGCGCGGTGACCGCTATGTGCTGAATGGCGATAAGATGTGGGTGACGAATGGTCCCAACGCCGATGTCGTCATCGTCTATGGCAAGACCGAACCCGCCGCCGGGGCGCATGGCATTACTGCTTTTATCATAGAGAAAGGCTTCAAAGGCTTCACGCCCGCGCAAAAGCTCGACAAGCTCGGAATGCGCGGCTCCAACACTTGCGAATTGCTGTTCTGCGATTGCGAGGTTCCGGATGAGAATGTGCTCGGCCTGCCGGAGCGGGGCGTGAACGTGCTGATGAGCGGGCTCGATTACGAACGCGCCGTTCTCGCCGGAGGCCCCATCGGCATCATGCGCGCCTGCATGGATATTGTCGTGCCCTATGTGCATGATCGCAAGCAGTTCGGCCAGCCGATCGGCGAGTTCCAGATCATGCAGGCCAAGCTCGCCGACATGTATACGGCGCAAAATGCAGCGCGCGCCTATGTCTATGCCGTCGCGCGCGCCTGCGACCGTGGCCGCACGACGCGCAAGGACGCCGCCGGCGCCATTCTCTTCGCCGCCGAAAGCGCGACGCGCATGGCGCTCGAAGCCATCCAATGCCTCGGCGGCAATGGCTATATCAATGATTATCCGACCGGCCGGCTGCTACGCGACGCCAAGCTCTATGAGATCGGCGCCGGCACCAGCGAGATTCGTCGCATGCTGATCGGCCGTGAGCTTTACAGCGAAACTGCGTGACGGTCGCGGCGAGCTGCCGCGACGAAAGAATTGGCCAAGAGAGAATTTGGCAATGACAGTTCTGGAGACGAGCTTGGATACGAGCTCTGCGCAATTCGCGGCCAATGCGCGGGCGATGCGCGGCCTCGTCGCCGATCTGCGCGCAACGGCTGCGCGCATCGCCGAAGGCGGCGGCGCCGCGGCGCGCGAGAAGCATGTCGCCCGCGGCAAGATGACGGCGCGCGAGCGCATAGACGCGCTCATCGATCCCATGTCGCCTTTTCTCGAGATCGGCCAATTCGCAGCTTATGATCTCTATGACGGCGAGGCGCCTTGCGCCGGCGTCGTTGCCGGCGTCGGACGTATCTGCGGCCGCGCCTGCATGATCCTCGCCAATGATGCGACCGTGAAGGGCGGCGCCTATTTTCCGCTGACGGTGAAGAAGCATTTGCGCGCGCAAGAGATTGCCGCGCAGAACCGCCTGCCGTGCCTTTATCTCGTCGATAGCGGCGGCGCCAATCTTCCGCGTCAAGACGAGGTGTTTCCCGATCGCGATCACTTCGGCCGCATTTTCTATAATCAGGCGCACATGTCCGCTGCGGGCATAGCGCAGATCGCGGTCGTCATGGGCTCTTGCACGGCCGGCGGCGCCTATGTGCCCGCCATGTCGGACGAGTCCATCATCGTGCGCGATACCGGCACGATTTTTCTCGCCGGGCCGCCGCTGGTGCGCGCCGCGACAGGTGAGATCGTCACGGCGGAAGAATTGGGCGGCGCCACAGTACATGCGCGCAGCTCCGGCGTCGTCGATCATTATGCGGAGAATGACGGCCATGCGCTCGGCATCGCGCGTGACATCGTCGCGACGCTAGGCGCGGCGCCGCCGCCCTCATTGCACAAGCGCGAGGCGCGCGAGCCGCTCTATGATCCGATGGAGATCTATGGTCTGGTTCCGACCGATCGCCGCCGCCAATATGACGCGCGCGAGCTGATCGCGCGGCTCGTCGATGCGAGCGATTTCGACGAGTTCAAGAAGCTCTATGGCGAGACGCTCGTCGCCGGCTTCGCGCATATTTGCGGCTATCGCATCGGCGTGCTCGCGAATAATGGCGTGCTGTTCGGCGAAAGCGCGCTCAAAGGCGCGCATTTCATCGAGCTCTGCGCGCAGCGCGGGATTCCCTTGCTGTTTCTGCAGAACGTCACCGGCTTTATGGTCGGTCGCGATTATGAGGCGCGCGGCATCGCCAAGGATGGCGCAAAAATGGTGACGGCGGTGGCGACCGCCGCTGTGCCGAAATTTACCGTCGTCGTCGGCGGCAGCTTCGGCGCCGGCAATTATGCGATGTGCGGCCGCGCCTATGGTCCGCGCTTCTTGTGGAGCTGGCCCAATGCGCGCATTTCCGTGATGGGCGGAGAGCAGGCGGCCGAGGTTCTCTCCCGCGTGCGCGGCGAGAGCTACGCCGCCAGAGGCCGCGATTGGCCGCAAGCCGACCATGACGCCTATCAGGCGCAAATCCGCGCGCAATATGAGCGGCAAGGCCATCCCTATTATGCGAGCGCGCGTCTTTGGGACGACGGCGTCATCGACCCGGCGGATACGCGCCGCGTGCTTGCGCTCTCTCTCGCCACGGCGTCCAATGCGCCCCTCGAGGCGACGCGCTTCGGTGTGTTCCGCATGTGAGGCGCAAATGTCCCTTATTCGCTCGTCCCTCGATTCCAGCGGCTTGGCCACTCTCACGCTCGCGCGACCGGAGCGTCGCAATGCGCTGGACCAAGCAATGGTCGTCGAGCTCATCGCGGCTCTGGAAAGCGCCGCGAACGATTCGCAGACGCGCATTCTCTTGCTCGCCGGCGAGGGCCCCGCCTTTTGCGCCGGCGGCGACATAGAATGGATGAAGCGCGTCGCCGCCGACACGCCACGCGCCAATGAGGAGGATGCGCTTCTACTCGCGCGTGCGATGCGCGCGCTCGACACGCTGCCCAAGCCGACGCTCGCGCGCGTCCATGGCGCGGCCTATGGCGGCGGCGTCGGCCTCGTCGCCTGCTGCGACATCGCCGTCGCGAGCGATGCAGCGAGCTTCTGCTTGAGCGAGGCGAGGATCGGCCTCACGCCCTCGGTGATCGGTCCTTATGTTCAGCGCGCTATCGGCGCGCGCCAGGCGCGGCGCTATTTTCTCAGCGCCGAGACGATCTCCGCGATGCAGGCGCGCGCGCTCGGCCTCGTTCACGAGATCGCTCCCGCGGCAGAGCTGGACGCGCGGCTGGCGCGCATCGTGGACGCGCTGCTCGCCGGCGCGCCCAGCGCGCAAGCAGAGGCGAAAGCCTCCATGGCGCTCTTTGCCGAGCATCCAATCGACGAAGCGCTGATGCGCGAGACAGCGCAGCGGATCGCCGCACGGCGCGCGTCTGCGGAAGGAAAGGAGGGTCTCGCGGCCTTCCTCGAGAAGCGCGCCCCCTATTGGAGACGAGATCGCGACGATGTTTCGTAAGATTCTCATCGCCAATCGCGGGGAGATCGCGTGCCGCGTGATCGCGACGGCGCGGCGCATGAGCATCATCGCCGCCGCCGTCTATTCCGACGTCGATGCGCATGCGCGTCATGTGGCGCTCGCCGACGAAGCCTATCCGCTGGGCGCAGCGCCTGCGCGTGAGAGCTATCTCGCAATCGACAAGATCATCGCCGTCGCGCGCCGCGCGGGCGCGCAAGCCGTGCATCCCGGCTATGGCTTTCTCTCCGAGAACGCAGCTTTCGCCGAGCGTTGCGCCGAGGCCGGCCTCGTCTTCATCGGACCGACGCCGCAAGCCATGCGTCTCATGGGCTCCAAGACGCACGCACGCGCATTGATGGAAAGCGCCGGCGTGCCGATCGTGCCGGGCTTTCACGGCGCGCAAGATACGGAGAGCCTCGTCACGGCGGCGACGCGCATCGGCTTTCCCGTGCTCGTCAAGGCTTCCGCGGGCGGCGGCGGCAAAGGCATGCGCCACGTCGCGACGCAGGGCGAGCTGCGCGGCGCGATCGAGAGCGCGCGGCGAGAGGCGGCGTCCGCATTCGGCGACGATTCGCTGCTGATCGAGAAGGCGCTCGATGGCGCGCGGCATATAGAAGCGCAGATTTTCGGCGACACGCATGGCGCCCTCGTCGCTTTCCCAGAACGTGACTGCTCGATCCAGCGCCGTCATCAGAAGATCATCGAGGAGACGCCCGCACCGGGCCTTTCGACGGAGCTGAGGTGCGCCTTGCGCGAGGCCGCGCTCGCCGCCGGGCGCGCGGTCTCCTATATCGGCGCCGGGACCGTCGAATTTCTCGTGACGGGCGACAGCTTCTATTTTCTCGAGATGAACACGCGGCTCCAAGTGGAGCATCCGGTCACCGAAATGATATCGGGCGTCGATCTCGTCGAATGGCAGCTGCGCGTCGCAGCCGGCGAGCCGCTGCCTGCGCAGCAGGACGAGATCGCGCGGCATGGACATGCGATCGAGGCGCGGCTCTATGCGGAAGCGCCGGCGCGCGATTTTCTACCTTGCGTCGGCCGGCTCGAGCACTGGCGCACGCCGCGCGAGGATGGCGCTATTCGTGTCGAAACCGGCGTGCGTGAAGGCGATGCGGTAACGCCTTTCTACGATCCGCTGCTCGCCAAGATCGTCGCGCATGGCGAAGACCGAGAGACCGCGCGCGCAAAGCTCGCCGCGGCGCTGCGCGATTGCGAGATCGTCGGCGTGGAGACGAATCTGCTTTTGCTGCGCGCAATTCTCGACAGCGAAGCGCATGCTGCGGGCGAGATCGACACGGGATTTCTTCCGCGTCATCTCGAGCTTATCCTCGCGGGATCGGAAGCGCTGGACGAGGACGCCGAGACGATCGTGCTCGCTGCGGGCGCCGCCGCTTGGCTGCGCCGTCTTCGCGCCGAGCGCAATGAGGAATCGCCTTGGAACGCGTGCGACGCTTGGCGCCTCAATGGCGCGGCGCGGCAGAAGCTGCTCGTCCGCCTCGAGGATCGCGACATTCCCTTGACGCTCGCGCCTCTGCCCAAGGGCGCCTTTCGCTTGCAAACGCCGAAGTCGCTGCATTGCGTCGCGCTCGAGAGCGACGCAGGTCGCATGAGCCTACGCGTGGACGGTGTCGCGCGAAAGCTTTCGATCGTCGAGCGCGCGAATGGCTTCGTCATCATATGGAATGGACGCACCCACGAGCTTTCGCTCGTCGATCCGCTCGCGCCGCCGCGCGCGGAGCGCGACGATGAGGCGGCGCTCGCGGCGCCGCTGCCGGCGCGCGTCACCGGACTCTTCGCCAGCGTCGGCGAGAGCGTGAAGAAAGGCGCGCCGCTCGTCATGCTCGAGGCCATGAAGATGGAAATCGCATTGTCCGCGCCGCGCGACGGACGCATATCGGAGATTCGGACGACGATCGGCGATATGGTGCGGCAGGGCGAGCGGCTGATCGTCTTCGCCGAGGGAGAAGCGGCATGATGAGCATTCCGCAGCGCGTGCGAATCGTCGAGGTCGGCCCGCGCGACGGCCTGCAGAACGAGAGCGCAATGGTGTTAGTGGAGACCAAGGTCGCGCTGATCGAAAAGCTGGCCGCGGCGGGGCTGCGCGACATAGAAGCGGGAAGCTTCGTCTCGGCGAGGCGCGTTCCGCAAATGGCGGATACGAAGCGCGTGCTCGCACATCTTCGTTTGCCGCCGCATGTTCATCTCTCCGTCCTCATTCCCAACATGCGCGGGCTCGAGGAAGCGCTCGCTTGCGGCGTGCGCGGCGTCGCCATTTTCGCCGCGGCGAGCGAGAGCTTCTCCGAAGAAAATATCGGCTGCTCGATCACGGAGAGCCTGACGCGTTATGCGCCCGTCGTCGAAGCGGCGGTCGGCGCTGGGCTCGCGGTGCGCGGCTATATTTCCTGCGCGCTCGGCTGTCCCTATGAAGGCGAGGTCGCGCCACGCGCCGTCGCGACGCTGGCCCGCGATCTCGCCGCGCTCGGCTGCCACGAGATTTCGCTCGGCGACACGATCGGCGTCGGCGCGCCTTTGCAAGCGCGGCGGCTCGTGGAAGAGGTCGGACGCGACATTCCATTGGCGCAGATCGCGGTTCATTTTCATGACAGCTATGGCCAGGCGCTCGCCAATATATTCGCTTGCGTCGAGATGGGCGTCGGCATCGTCGACGCATCCGTCGCCGGCCTCGGCGGCTGTCCCTTCGCGCCGGGCGCGAGCGGCAATGTCGCAACGGAGGATGTCGTCTATATGCTCGAGCGTTCGGGAATCGAGACGCGCGTCGATCTCGCCGCGCTGATCGAGGCCGGAGCGTTCATTTGCGAAAATCTGGGACGCGAGAGTCAGAGCCGCGCCGCGCGCGCATCGCTTCTCCAACGAGAGAGAAGGCGCGTCGCATGAGCGATATTCTCGTCTCCCGCACGCGCAATGTCGGGCGCCTATCTTTGAACCGGCCGAAGGCGCTGAACAGCCTGACGCTGGATATGGTGCGCGATTTTTCCAGCGCGCTCGACTGCTTCGGCGCCGATCGGGAGATCGTCGCCGTCGTCGTGACGGGCGAAGGTCAGCGCGGCTTTTGCGCCGGCGGCGACATTCGCGCGCTCTATGAGCTGCGCAATGGCGAGCGCAGCCTCTATGAGACTTTCTGGCGCGAGGAATATCGGTTGAACGCGCGCATCGCCGCCTTTCCGAAACCCTATGTCGCGGTGATGGACGGAATCGTCATGGGCGGCGGCGTTGGGCTTTCCGCGCATGGCAATTTTCGCATCGTCACCGAGCGCACGCGCTTCGCAATGCCGGAGACGGGAATCGGCTTCATTCCAGATGTCGGCGGCTCCTGGCTGCTCACACGCAATGGCGGCGTCGGACGCTTCATGGCGCTCTCCGGCGCGACCGTCGGTCCGCATGACGCGATCTTCGCCGGGCTCGCCGATGTGCTCGTGGATTCGGCCTCGCTTCCCGAGCTGCTCGCCCTTCTATGCGACATTGGCGAGGCGGAAGAGGTGCGGTCGCTGCTGGCGCGCTTCGCGAAATCATCCGGCCTCGGCGCTTTGTCGCGGCACGAGACTTTGCTGCGGCGCGTGATGGCGCATTCGAGCGTCGAGCGCATCATCGCCGCGCTCGAGGCCGATGGTTCGGAATTCGCACGGGAGGCGGCGGCGACGCTCGCCATGCGCTCGCCGACAAGCCTGAAGGTGACGCTGCAGCTGCTGCGCCGCGCCGCCGATGCGGAAAATCTCGAGGCCTGCCTGCGTCAGGAGTTGCGCACGGCTTGCAATCTTCTTTCGACGCATGATCTCTACGAGGGCATTCGCGCCGCCGTCATCGACAAGGATCGCGATCCGCATTGGTCGCCGGCGACGCTCGCGGAAGTGGACGACGCCTCGGTGAAAGCGCTGCTCGACGGCGGCGCGGCGCCGGACCTCGAATTTCGGGCGTGGACATGAGCGAGACATTCGATCCCGTCGTCATCATCGGCGCCGCGCGCACGCCGATCGGGGCGATGCTCGGCGAGCTGAAGAGTGTTTCGGCGCCGGGGCTCGGCGCAGCGGCGATTCGCGCCGCGGTGGCGCGCGCCGATGCGCCGACAGATCAGATCGACGATGTGCTCATGGGCTGCGTGCTCTCGGCGGGATTGGGCCAAGCGCCGGCGCGGCAGGCGTCGCTCGCCGCCGGTCTGCCGGAGGCCGCGGGCTGCGTGACGATCAACAAAATGTGCGGCTCTGGCATGAAGGCGATCCAGCTCGCGCATGATCAATTGCTCGCCGGCAGCTCGCACGCCATCGTCGCCGGCGGCATGGAGAGCATGAGCAATGCGCCCTATCTGCTGGAGCGCGCGCGCGAAGGCTATCGCATGGGCCATAAGAGGCTCCTCGATCATATGTTTCTCGACGGGCTCGAGGACGCCTATGACAAAGGCCGGCTGATGGGCGATTTCGCCGAGGATTGCGCGACGACTCATCAATTCACGCGGCAAATGCAGGATGATTATGCGACGCTCTCGCTCGAGCGCGCGCGGCGTGCGGCGCAGCAGGGCGACTTCGACTGGGAGATCGCGCCGCTCGAAACGCAGGGCCGTGACTCGACGACGATTGCGCGTGACGAATTGCCGGCGAAAGCGAAGATCGAGGCGATCGCGAAATTGAAGCCTGCGTTTCGTGACGGCGGCACGGTGACGGCGGCCAATTCCAGCGCCATTTCCGACGGCGCCGCGGCGCTGACCTTGATGCGGCGGGATCGCGCCGAGCGCGCCGGCCTCACGCCACTCGCAATCATTCGCGCGCATGCGACGCATGCGGGGCCGCCCAATCTGTTTCCGACGGCGCCGATCTCGGCCATGCGCAAGCTCGCCGAGCGCCTGGGCTGGCCGCTGTCGAGCGTCGATCTCTTCGAGATCAACGAGGCGTTCGCCGTCGTCGTCATGGCAGCGATGCGCGAGCTCGATCTGCCGCGCGACAGAGTGAATGTGCATGGCGGCGCCTGTGCGCTCGGTCATCCGATCGGCGCCTCGGGCGCGCGCATCGTCGTTACTCTGCTCGCGGCGCTGCGCAAATATGGGCTGCGACGCGGCGTCGCCGCGCTCTGCATCGGCGGCGGCGAGGCGGCGGCAGTGGCGATAGAGACCGTGAATTAGAGTGTTTTCGAGCGAAGTGGGAACCGGTTCGCGTGAAGAAAACGCGATAGAATAGAACTCTAGCGCCAGCGCTGCGTCGCCATCATCTTACGCAGACGCTCCTGCACCAGCGCGGTGGCGGCGTCGCGCAGCGAGACACGCATTGCGGAGGCGCGCGCGATGATCTCTCGCATGTTGCGGGAGATTTTTTCTTCGATCGCCGCAAAGGCGGCCTTCTCGTCGCCGCCGGCATATTCCACGGAAGCGCAAATCACGCCGCCGGCATTGGCGATAAAATCTGGTACAACGACGATTCCACGCTCGAACATGATGCGCTCCGCCTCGGCTGTCGCGGGAATATTGGCGCCCTGCACCACGAGCTTGCAGTGCAAGCCGCCGACATTGTCGGCGCGCAGCACATCAGGCCGCGCGGCGGGGATGAAAATATCGCAAGGCGCGGCGAGCAGCGCATCGGGCGCCAGCGCTTCGCCGCGCGGATAACTGGCGACGCTGCGGCCTTCGCTGCGAATTTGCGCCAATGCTTCTATGTCGAGTCCCGCCGCGTCATAGATCGCGCCGCGGCTATCGGAAGCGCCCACCAATTTCGCGCCTCTGCGTGAAAGGAATCGCGCCGCATGTCGTCCGACGGCGCCGAAGCCTTCGACGACGACGCGCGCGCCTTGGAGCTTCAGCCCGGCGGATGGCGCAGCGGCCTCGGCGGCTATTGCGACGCCATAGCCTGTCGCGCCGATCTCATCGAGCGGAACGCCGCCGAGCTCGGCGGGCAATCCCACGGCGCGGCCGATCTCGTCATGCACATAGGCCATGCATGTCTCATTCGTGCCCATGTCCGGGCCGGGAATGTAATCCGTCAAAGGCTCGATCGCCTTGGCGAAGGCGCGGATGAGCTGCTCCTTCTCCTGCGGCGGCATCGCAGGATCGCCGAAGATGACGGATTTGCCGCCGCCATGGCGCAGGCCGCAGGCGGCGTTCTTCAACGTCATCGCGCGCGCGAGGCGGAAGCATTCCTCGACGCCGACATCCGGCGCCATGCGCACGCCGCCTATGGCGGGGCCGGCGGCGATATTGTCGATGACGACGATCGCCTCGAGGCCGACGCCCGGCGTGCTCACATAGACGATCTTCGCCGGGCCGAACTCGTCGACGAAGGGGAAAGCGTCTGATTTGAACGACGCGGACAGGGACGACGCGGACATGGATCATGAACTGGGCGCGAGCGCGCGCGAATCAAGCGCTCTTCGGCGTATGCAGCAAAAAATTCCTTAGAGCGGATGAAAAGCACGCGGCGGCGCCTTACGTCACTCTGACGAAGCTCGAGGCAGGCCCGATGACCATTGGCGTCTCCTTCCAGATCGACTTTCTTCGTTTCCTCTCCGCGTCGGGCGAGCTCGACCCCGCGACGCCGCGCGAAGCGATAGACCCCGAGCTTTTGCTCGGCCTCTATCGCGCCATGACGCGCACGCGCGCTTATGACGGAAAAGCGATCGCTCTGCAGCGCACCGGCAAGCTCGGCACTTTCGCCTCCGCTCTGGGGCAGGAGGCGATCGGCGTCGGCATAGGCGCGGCCATGCGCAGCGAGGATGTGCTCGCACCATCCTATCGCGATCATGGCGCGCAATTGCTGCGCGGCATGACCATGGTGGAAAATCTCGTCTATTGGGGCGGCGACGAGCGCGGCAGCGATTACGCTGTGCCTCGAAGCGACTTTCCCATTTGCGTTCCCGTCGGCACGCAGGTGGCGCATGCGGCCGGCGCCGCTTACGCCTTCAAGCTGCGTAATGAGAAGCGCGTCGCGGTGACGATCCTCGGCGATGGCGGCGCCTCGACAGGCGATTTCTATTCCGCCTTGAACATGGCCGCCGTCTGGCGCGTTCCGCTCGTCGTGGTCATCAATAATAATCAATGGGCGATCTCGACTCCGCGCGAAATGGAATCGGCGACGGCGACTCTCGCGCAAAAGGCCGTCGCCGCCGGCGTCGAAGGACGTCAGGTCGATGGCAATGATGTGATCGCCATGCGCCATGTCGCGCATGCGGCGATAGCGAAAGCGCGCGACGGCGGCGGGCCAACGCTCATAGAGGCGCTGAGCTACAGGCTCGGCGATCATACGACCGCCGATGACGCGTCGCGCTATCGCGACGTCGAGGTCGTACGGCGCGAGGCGGAGAAGGAGCCGATCGCGCGGCTGCGCAAATATCTCGCGGCGCGCGGATTGTGGAGCGAGGAGCAGGAGAGGCGCCTCGCGAAAGATTGCGCGGAGGAGGTGGAGCGCGCCGTCGCCGCCTATCTCGCGACACCGCCGCAGGCGTTCTCGGCAATGTTCGATCATCTCTTCGCGCAGCTGCCGGAGTCGATGCGCGATCAATATGAGGAGGCGCGGCGCTTCGCGCCGGAGGATGGCGGCCATGGCTGAGCTCACTCTCGTCGAGGCCGTCAATCGCGCGCTCGCGCATGCGCTGGAGCATGATCCCACCGTGCTGCTTCTCGGCGAGGATATCGGCGTCAATGGCGGCGTGTTTCGCGCGACGCTCGGCCTGCAGCAGCGCTTCGGCTCGGCGCGCGTTCTCGATACGCCGCTCGCCGAGGCGGCGATCGCGGGCGTCGCCGTCGGCATGGCGGCGATGGGGCTGAAGCCGGTGATGGAGATTCAATTCAGCGGCTTCATCTATCCGGCGCTGGATCAGCTCATCAATCACGCCTCGCGCCTGCGCAATCGCACGCGCGGACGGCTCAGCTGTCCCATGGTCTTGCGCGCGCCCAATGGCGGCGGCATTCATGCGCCGGAGCATCATTCGGAAAGCCCCGAGGCCATGCTCGCGCATACGCCCGGCCTGCGCGTCGTCATTCCGTCTTCGCCCGCGCGCGCCTATGGCCTGCTGCTCGCCGCCATTCGCGATCCCGATCCGGTCGTCTTCCTCGAGCCGACGCGGCTCTATCGTCTGTTCAAGCAGGAGGTGATCGATGATGGCGAGAGCCTGCCGCTCGACACATGCTTCGTCTCGCGCGAGGGACGCGACGTCACGCTGATCGCCTGGGGCGGCATGCTGCACGAGGCGCTTGCGGCGGCGGAAACCCTCGCGAGCGAAGGCGTCGATTGCGAGGTCATCGACATTGCGACGCTGAAGCCGCTCGACGCCGAGACCATTTTGCGATCCGTCGAGAAAACCGGCCGCTGCGTCATCGTGCAGGAGGCCGCGCGCACCGCGGGCTTCGGCGCGGAGATCGCCGCCGTCATCGTCGAGCGCGGGCTGTATTTTCTGCAAGCGCCGGTGCGACGCGTCACCGGCTATGACGTCGTGATGCCGCTGGCGCGGCTCGAGGGACAATATTTGCCGAGCGTCGCGCGCATCGCCGACGCCGTGCGCAAAACGATGGAGGCGGCATGAGCGTCTTCAAGCTTCCCGATCTCGGCGAGGGACTGCAAGAGGCCGAGCTGGTGCAATGGCATGTCGCGCCCGGCGAGGAGGTCGCGATCGATCAGCCGCTCGTCTCCGTGGAGACGGCGAAGGCGGTCGTCGAGATTCCTTCGCCGCAAGCCGGACGCATCGAAAAGCTGTTCGCGCAGGCGGGCGAGATCATCCGCATCGGCGGCCCGCTCATCGCCTTTGCGGGCGATGCGGAAGCGGCGCCTCTCGCGACGCGAGAGGACAAGGGAACCGTCGTCGGCGCGATGGAGACGAGCGGCCGCGTGCTGCAGGAAGGCGCGGCGCCGCTCGGGCGCAATGGCGCCGGCCTTCGCGCGACGCCGGCAGTGCGCGCGCTGGCGCGGCGGCTCGATGTCGATCTCGCAATGGTGACGCCTTCCGGCGCCGATGGCGTCATCACCGCGAGCGATGTGCAGCGCGTGGCGCGCATATTGGC
Organism: Methylosinus sp. sav-2; assembly: GCF_004366495.1. NCBI lineage: Bacteria > Pseudomonadati > Pseudomonadota > Alphaproteobacteria > Hyphomicrobiales > Methylocystaceae > Methylosinus > Methylosinus sp. sav-2. The sequence goes on along the minus strand of NZ_SOEJ01000001.1, from coordinate 910,980 downwards.
GGAGACGGCGCCGCCCGAGCCTCTGCGCGGCTTTCGTCGCGCCATGGCGCAGAATATGGCGTTGGCGCAAGCCGAGGTGGCGGCGGCGACAGTGGTGGACGACGCTGACATAGACGCTTGGCCGCAGGGCGAAGATACGACATTGCGGCTCATTCGCGCGCTCGTCGCCGGCTGCCGCGTCGAGCCGGGGCTCAACGCCTGGTTCGAATCCCATGCGCTGGCGCGACGCGTGCTCACCGCCATCGATCTCGGCATCGCCGTCGATTCGGCGGAAGGCGGATTATTCGTGCCCGTGCTGCGCAATGTCGCCCAGCGCGATCCTTCCGATCTGCGCGCCGGTCTGAACAAAATGCGCGCCGATATAGAGGCGCGGCGCATTCCGCCGGAGGAATTGCGCGGCGCCACCATCACTCTCTCCAATTTCGGCATGATCGCCGGGCGCTACGCCGCGCCGATCGTGCTGCCGCCGACCGTCGCCATTCTCGGCGCCGGGCGCATCCGCCGCGCGATCGTCGCCGATGACGAAGGCCGTCCCGTCGCGCGGCGCATGCTGCCGCTGAGCCTCACCTTCGACCATCGGGTCGTCACCGGCGGCGAGGCCGCGCGCTTTCTCGGCGCGGTGATCGCCGATCTTAGCCGCGCCGCGTGAAAGAGCGAGGCGGCGCCTTCGGGCAAAACGCATAGAATTTGAATATATTTGTAGTATATTCGCTCGATAAATGAATAGAATTTTCTATTCTTTCACAGACGATCGTAAAAATCCCGCGTCCAACCCCATGCCGGCTTATATCATAATATATTGATATAGAACGATTTTTGCGACGACCCGCGGCGCCGATGCGTCGCATAAGTACATGTCCTAATTTTGGAATTGGCCGCCAACAAGTATTGACGGATCAGCGCGGCCCGCTGCAATCTCGCCGCCCAGGGAGAATTGGCGCTGATGACATCCATGGATCAATTTGATCTCCGCACGCAATCGATCAATTTGAAGCGTTTCTTTCGGCTTCTCGTCTTTGCCGAGCCGCTTTGCCCATTCGCCGACAGCCGCGGCCCATTTGCCGCCTGCTGATCGCCCTTCAATCGAACTGTAACGAGTTTGCGTAACGCGTAAGGAGCTTCTCATGATCACCGTGTCGCAATGCGCGGCCCAGGCGGGCCTGGCCTCCAACGAGCTGGTTCTCGGCGCCATCCCCTCTTGCGAGCATGACGCGCTGCTCGAGAGCTATCTGCTCAACGGCCATCGTGGGCTCGAGGCCGTGCGTGAGATGATTGTCGCCGATCTGCGCGGCTTTCTCGATCTCGGCGTGACGGGCCGCGCCGCCGATCTGCTGATCGTGCTGCGCCTGCTGCTCACCGCCCATCCACAGGCGGGCCGCGCCCAACGTCCGCATCACGCCGAGAGCGAGGCGGCTTTCGAGACCGCGCTGCTCGGCCATTATTTCGACGCCCGCCGCGGTGGGGCCAAGGGCGCGCCTCTGCGCGAGCCGGGCGTGGTGCTGTCCTTCTTTCGCGAGGGGCGCCGGACCGAGCGGCGCGCCGCGCGCGGCGAGCCGCCGGAGTCCCTTTGTGGCGGCGATCCGATCATCGCGCGCTTCGGCGCGCGGGCGTCCTATCTGCGCGGCGAGCGTTAGAGTTTTTTCGCGCGGAGCGGGAGCCGGCTCGCGCAGAGCAGAGCAATAGCGTCCAGAGTCCTTCCCATTCGAACGAGCCGGAAGGACTCTGGAACGGCGCCGAAGCGGAACGCCTCATTCGCCGGAGGTCACGTGGGCGTCACGCGGGCTATTGCCAATCGACGCGCAGCATAGGATCATCCCGGCCCGACGCGCCTGTCGAGGCGCAAAACGCTCGGGTGGTCGGACCCGCTTCTCTATGCAATCGGTAGACTATTTCGATTTCGGCTTTTCTGACGAGCACGCCCTGGAGCCTCGGCTCGGCGGAGCGCTCGAATGAGCGCCCTCGCCCATACTCCGGTCGTTCATGTCATCGACGATGACGCCGCCGTCCGCGACTCGCTGAGGCTCCTCCTGAAGATGGAGGCTTTCGACGTTCGCGCCCATGCCTCGGCGCGCGAGTTTTTCGCCAGCCTCGGCCCCGGCGACGGCGGCTGCGTCGTCACCGATGTGCGCATGCCGGGCGAGAGCGGCCTGGAGCTGCTCGCCGAGATCAAAGCGCGCGGGCTCGATTTGCCGGTGATCGTCATCACCGCCCATGCCGATGTGTCGCTCGCGGTTCAAGCGATGAAATCCGGCGCCGTCGATCTTCTCGAAAAGCCCTTCGGCGAGGAGACGCTGCTCCGCTCTGTCCGCCAGGCGCTCGGTCTTCGCGGCGCGGGCGATGGCCATAGCTCGGAGGCGGCGATAGCGCGCGACCGTCTGGCCAGCCTCACGGCGCGAGAGCGCGAGGTGCTGGTCGGCGTGCTCGAAGGCCGCCCCAACAAGATCATCGCCCATGAGCTCGGCATCAGCGTCCGCACAGTGGAGGCGCATCGCGCCCGGCTGATGGTGAAGATGCAGGTCAAGAGCCTGTCCGAGCTGGTGCGCATATCCGTGCTCGTCCCGCGCGCCGCATCCTTCTGAGCCATTGCGCCGCTCGCCCGCCGATATGGAAGAGGCGCGGCGCATCCTGCGCACGCGCTTCGGGCATGAGGATTTTCTGCCGGGACAGGCGGCCGTGGTCGCGGCTCTGCTCGAGGGGCGCGACGCGCTCGCGGTGATGCCCACCGGGGCCGGCAAATCCCTGCTCTACCAATTGCCGGCGGCCCTGGGCGTGGCGCCGGTCGTGGTCGTCTCGCCGCTCATTTCGCTGATGCGCGATCAATTGCGCGGCCTCGCGCGCTCGGGCGTCGCCGCCGTCGCGCTCCATTCGGGCCAGAGCGAGGAAGAGCATGGCGCTGCGCTCGCCGCCATCGCCGGCGGACGGGCGAAGCTCGTCTATCTCGCGCCGGAACGCCTCGCCGGAGACGGAACCATCGCGCTCTTGCGCGCCGCCGGCGTGGCGCTGCTCGCCGTGGACGAGGCGCATTGCGTCTCCCATTGGGGGCATGAGTTTCGCCCGGATTACGCCCGGCTGGGGGAGATCGCCGCGCGGCTCGGCGCGCCGGTGCTGGCGGTGACGGCGACGGCCGGCCCGCGCACGCGCGCCGACATCATCGCCAGCCTGTTCACGCGCGCGCCGGAGGTTTTCGTCTCCTCCTTCGCGCGGCCCAATCTGCGCCTTTCTTTCCGTCCCCGCGGCGATGCGGCGGGGCGGCTGACGCGCTTCCTGCGCCGGCGGGAGGGAGAGAGCGGCGTCGTCTATGTGAATTCGCGCCGCAAGGCCGACGCTATGGCGGCCACGCTGCGCGGGCTCGGCTTCGACGCGCTCGCCTATCACGCCGGCCTCGATGCGGCGACGCGCGCGGCCCATCAGGACGCTTTCTTCGAACGCGCCGGCGTGGCGATGATCGCGACCATCGCCTTCGGCATGGGCGTCGACAAAAAGGACGTGCGCTTCGTCGTCCACGCCGATCCGCCCGATTCGATCGAGGCCTATTATCAGGAGATCGGCCGCGCCGGCCGCGACGGACTGCCGGCCGATGCGCTCGCCCTCTTCGATCCGCGCGAGCTCGCCGGCCGCTTCGGCTTCGCGCCGCCGGCGGACGATCCGGTCGCGCTCGGCGAGACGGAGCGGCGACGCGCCATGGCGCGCCTCTGCCTCACCCCCGCCTGCCGCTTCCAGACGCTGCTCGCCGCTTTCGGCGAGGAGAGCGGCCGCTGCGGGCGCTGCGACAATTGCCGCGGCGGCCTGATGGCGCTGCCGCGCCGCGCGGGCCTCGTCGCGCTCGGCTGGCGCGTGGCGCTGCTCGCCCGCTTCTCCGGCGCCGGCGCCGAGAGGCTCGACGAGCCGGAGGAGGCGTCTATCCCCGCTGTGGCGCCGGGCCTCTCCATCGCGCCGACTGAGGAACGGCTCAGCGTGGCCGAGGAGCGGCTCTATCGGCGGTTGCTGCATTTGCGGCTCGATATTGCGAGGCGCGGCCGTCTCTCCCCCCGCGCGGTGGCCAGCGACATGATGCTGCGTCGGCTCGCGATCACGCGGCCGAGCATGATCGGCGATTTTCCGCCCGGCGAGATCGTCGACGCGCCGGCCTTTCTGCGCGAAATCGAAGCGTATGACGAATGAAGGTCGAATCGAAAACTTTCGTCCCGAGAAGCCGTCCGCCATTCGCGTTCCGTCAAAAAAGCGTCTTCGTAAGGAGATATTCGGTACTTTTTATCGTCGGCACGACGCAGAGCGTGGCATGAAACATTTTCGCGCGATTTTCGCGTTACGTCTTTTCGTCGCTTTTTGGACGACGAGCTCTGCCAGCGCGCAAGTCGCATCCGATGCTCCTTCGCCGGAGCTTCCGGCGAATGCCGCTGACCTGAATGGTCTTCTCTATATGAAAGATTGGAACGGTCTCGGAGCCGCGCTGAAGGACGCCGATCAGACCCCGGTCACCCGCGTGAAAGCGATGAACTGGCTACAGCGCCGGGTCTTGCGCGGCGCGGAATATTTCGTCGTTTACGCCTATATGCGCGAGCTATGGACTGTCGGAACCGTGTCGCAGTCGGAGGGAATGCGCCAAACGGCGGGCGCGATGGCGCTCTACGCCTATGCGCTCATCGCGATCGACGGCGCCAAATGCCAGGACCTGACGGCGCCGGGCAATCGCATGACCCAATTGTTGGGCCTCAATCCCTCGACCTTTTCGTTTGTGAAGAGTCAGCCGGCAGAGACGAAAGCAAAAATGATCGATTTGGCGATCACGATCGAAAACCGCACCTCGTCCGCTCGCCGTGATGACGACTTGCTCTGCCGTGGCGGCTTGGAGGAATACAAAGCAGCTTTCGAGGGAGGGACGCAAACCGAAGTTCCAAACTCGACAGGGCATTTCGGCAAGACATTTCAAGTCGAGCCTCCTGCCGATTGGAAACCGAAATTCGCGCCGCCGGAGGTCTACCGCCCCAAGCAGGAGATCGCGCGCAACGCCATGCGCGAAGCCCTGCTCAAATTGATCCAGTAGTTAGCGCCCAAAACCGCCGTTCCTACTCGTCTTCCAGCCCCTGCGTCGGACGGGCGCGCCTTTTCTTCAGCTCGCGCAGCCGCGTCGAAGCGCGCGCGGCGCGTTGGCGCGCCGCCTCGCCGGTCGGCTGCAGCAGCTTGCGATATTCGTCGCGCTTCTCATGGATGGAAGCGATCACATAGCCCATGGGCACGCCGACATCGACGAGCACCGTCTCGGCGAGCTGCAGGCTCGACTCGATCGTCTCTGGTATCGCGTCGCTGGCGCCGAGCTCGTAGAGATGCGTGGCGTGCCAGGCGTCGCGGGCGCGCGCAACAATGGTCATATCGGCGCGCTGCTGATGCGCGAGGCGCACGATCTCCTGCGCCGCTTGCGGATTCTCCACCGTCACCACCAGCGCGCGCGCCTGGGCGACGCCGAGGCGCATCAAAAACTCGCGCCGCATGCAATTGCCCCAATAAATATCGACGCCCTTGTCGCGCGTCTGCGCGACGAGCTTCACGTCATTGTCGACGGCGACAAAGGGAATCTCGTGACGGCTCAGCATGGCGCCGATGAGCGCGCCGACGCGCCCATAGCCGACAATGACGACACGGCCGGCGGCGATCTCGCGCTCCGGCGCGAGATGGCCGAACTCGGCCTCGTCGTCTTGCAGGCGGCGGCCCGGATTGACCCATTCGCCGAGGCGCGCCAGCGCCGGCAGCACGAAGAGGCCGAGCGTCACCGCCAGCATGGCGTCGGCGCCGAGATTTTTCGGCAGCACGCCGGAGGCGATGGCGGCGCCGACGAGAATGAAGGCGAACTCGCCGCCGGGCGCGAGCAGCAGCGCCACTTCCGCCGCTATGCGCGGGCGCAGGCGAAAGGCGCGGCCGAGCAGGAAGACGATGAGGGTCTTGGTCACGATGAGGCCGATGGCGATGACCAGCACCTGACGCAGATCCTCGATCACGCGGTCGAAATCGAGCCCGGCGCCCACCGACACGAAGAAGAGGCCGAGCAGCAGGCCTTTGAACGGCTCGATCGTCACCTCGATCTCGCGGCGAAATTCGGTCTCGGCGAGCAGCAGGCCGGCGATGAAGGCGCCGAGCCCCATCGAAAAGCCCGCCGCCGCGCTGGCGACGCCGGCGCCGATGATGACCAGCAGGCTCGCCGCGGTGAACAGCTCGATGGATTGCGCCGCCGCCACCAGATGGAACAGCGGCCGCAGCAGCAGCCGTCCGGCGATGATCAGTCCGCCCATGGCGGCGAGCGCCGGCAGAAAGGCGAGCAGCGCTTTCAGCCCTTCGCTCTCCACTTGCGGATCGGAGAGGAAGGAGATGAGGAAGAGCAGCGGCGCCACCATCAGATCCTGCAGCAGCAGCACCGAGAAGGCGGCGCGGCCGGCGGCGCGATTGAGGCGCCGGCGCTCGGCGAGCAGCGGAATGACGATCGCCGTGGAGGACATTGCGAGCGCCGCGCCGAGCAGCGCCGCCGGCGCGGGGCCGAGCCCGGCCCAGAACACGCCCGCCGCCGTCAGCGCCCCGCCGCAGAGAAGAACCTGCGAGAGGCCGAGCCCGAAGACGAGCGTGCGCATGCGCGCGAGGCGCTCCCAGGAGAGCTCGAGGCCGATCATGAACAAGAGGAAGACGAGGCCGAATTCGGCGATCTTGGCGACGCCCTCGAGATCGCTCAGCGCGATCGCCGAGAGAAGCGCATGGCGCTCGGCGAGCTTGCCGAGGCCGAAAGGGCCGAGCGCCGCGCCGGCGAGCAGAAAGCCGAGAATGGGGCTGATGCGCAGCCGATGAAACAAAGGCGCGACGACTCCCGCCGTGCCCAGAAACAGCAGCGCCTCACGATATTCGCCCCACTGAAACGCCGCAGCCCCCGACATCGCCGTCCTTTCCCGTCACCGATTCGGGCTTCAGCATAAGGGAGCGGGCAGCCGGTCACGAAGCCGTTTCTGGGGCTCCGCCTTCTCCTGCCGGCGGAGAAGGCGACGCGCCCGTCTCACATTCCCTTGCGCGGATCGTAGGGCTTGGCCGTGCGGCATTTTTGAGCGAAGGCCTCGAGCTCGGCGTCGGCGCCTTCGGGCAACAGCACGCGCAGCGTCACATAGAGATCGCCAGCCGGCTTGCCCTCCGCGGCGGGCAGTCCCTTGCCGCGCAGGCGCAGCACGCGGCCGCCGTTGGAGCCGGCGGGGATGGTCAGCTCCACCTTGCCGGAGAGCGTCGGCGCCGCGACCTTGGCGCCCAGAACCGCCTCGTAGAAGGCGATCGGCAGATCGAGCTTCAAATCGCGGCCGGAGATGGCGAACAGCGGGTCCGGCGCGACATGGATGGTGACGATGGCGTCGCCGGGCTCGCCGCCGGGTGGGGCGGCGTGGCCCTGGCCGCGCAGGCGGATCTGCTTGCCGTCCTCTATGCCGATCGGAATATTCACATCGAGCGTGCGGCCGGTGGGCAGAAAGACGCGCGTGCTGCCGCCCGTCACCGCCTCGGCCAGCGAGATGGTCACTTGCAGCGCGACATCCTCGCCGCGGCGCGGCGCGCGGCCTCCGCGGCGTCCGCCCGCCCCGGCGCCGAAGAGATCGGCGAAAAGATCAGAAGGGTCGAAGCCGGCGCGGCCGCCGCCGCCCGGAGCGTCGCCGCCGAAATGGAACTCGAAATGCTCGGCACCGCCAGGGCCGCCAGGGCCGCGCTGTCCGCGATAGCCGCCGCCCGGTCCCGCGCCGAATCCCTCGAAGCCGGTGAAGCGCGGCTTGCCCTCGGCGTCGATCTCGCCGCGGTCGAATTGCGCCTTTTTCTTCTCGTCGCCGAGAATCTCATAGGCGGAATTGGCCTCGGCGAATTTCTCCTTGGCCTTGGGGTCGTTCTTGTTCTGATCCGGGTGGTATTTTTTCGCGAGATTGCGAAACGCCTTCTTGATCTCGGCGGCGCTCGCCGTCTTGGCGACGCCCAGGACATCATATGGATCGCGCATTTTCTTCAAAAGCCCATAGTGGCGCCCGCCTCATGCGGCGCGGACGCGCATGTCTGACATGTCTATTTGGGAGAAGAGGCGGCCGCGCGCAAGGATGCGGCGAAGGTCGGAGGACGAGACCGCTGATTTTTCAGGCCGGATTTCTCAGGCCTTGCGCCAGGGCCGCACATCGATCAGCGCCCAATCGGCGGATTTGTCGCGGCAGGCCGTGCCCTGCAATTGCTCGTGGCTCTCTTTCGTCCCGACTTCCGCCAGAAAGGCGCGGCAGACCTTGCCCTCCGAAGGATAGGGCTGGCCGACCGGCGTGAAGGAGCCGCGCGCATGGCTTTCGGGATTGTCCCAATTGACCGTCGCGCCGGCGCCCTGAGGATCGAGCGCGACGCCAAGGGCCGCATTGGCGCGCCGCCAATCCTCCTGGTCGAGCGAATGGGAGAGAGTCGGCGTGGTCTTATGCGGAATGGAGCCGGTCACATCGTCGCTGACATTCTTCCAGGCCGGGGCCGGCTCGCCGCCGGGAATGGCGAAAGAACAGCCGCCGAGCGCCGCCGCCATCAGCGTGGCTGCGAGAAGACGCGCGGCGGCGAGACCGATTTGAGAAGCGGCTGCGGCGGCGTTATGTGTGTCTCGCGGGTCGTGCAATGCGCTGCCTTACCACCATGACCACCGCCCTCGTTTCGGCGGCAGCTGAGGATTTTCCCGTGAAGGGGTTAAAACAGAGTGACTTCTGCGAGGCCTCCGAACCTTACGCATTATTCGGCGAGTGGTTCGAGGAGGCGAGGACGAGCGAGCCCGACGTTCCCGAAGCGATGGCGCTCTCCACCGTGGACGAAACCGGCTTGCCGGATTCCCGCATGGTTTTGATGAAGGATTGGGGCGAATCCGGCTTCACCTTCTATACCAACGCCGAGAGCGCCAAGGGCCGCGAGCTCGCGGCCACGATGAAGGCGGCGGCGCTTTTCCACTGGAAATCGCTGCGCCGCCAGGTGCGGCTGCGCGGTCCGGTGGAGCCCGTATCGGACGCCGAGGCCGACGCTTATTTCGCCAGCCGCCCGCGCGACAGCCGCATCGGCGCCTGGGCGAGCCGCCAGTCGCAACCGCTGGAGAGCCGATTCGCGCTCGAGAAAGCGGTCGCTTATCAGGCCGCGCGCTTCGGGCTCGGCGAGGTGCCGCGGCCGCCGCATTGGCGCGGCTATCGGATCCTTCCGGTCGCGATCGAGTTCTGGGCGGATCGGCCCTTCCGCCTGCATGATCGCGTGCAATTTTCCCGCGAGGGCGCGGGCTGGACCAAGGCGCGGCTCTATCCTTGACGCGTTCGCGAGGCGTCGGCGCCTTCTCCCCACATGCGGGGAGAAGGCGCCGATGAGGGGCTCGGGGCGTTTCCCGTCTGTGGCCAACGCCCCGAGCCCCTCACCCCGACCCTCTCCCCGCGCGCGGGGAGAGGGAGATACGTCGAAGCTCGAAAGAAAGCGGCGAAGCGATGCCATTCTCGTCAAACAGAACGATCGCGACGAAGAGCGAGCCTGAAGGCTCGCGGTCCTGGCCGCGCTCTGGACCGCGAGCCATCGGGCTCGCCGGCGCCCTCGCGCTTTCTTGCGCCTTGTTCGCGCAGCCGGCGCGCGCGCAGGATTTTCTGCAGAACCTGTTCGGCTGGGGCCAGCAGCATTCGGCGCCGCGCGTGATCGAGCGGGCGCCGCCGCAGGGCAAGGCCAAGCCGAAGAAGAAGAACGCCGCGAAAACGCCGCCGGGAGGCAAGCAGCAGGCGCAGCCCAACGGCGCCGCGCAGCAGCCCGCCGCCGAAGGGCCGCCGCCGCCCTACGAGCCGCAATTGCTGCGACTCTCCGAGATACTCGGCGCGCTCTCCTACCTGCGCGATCTCTGCGGCTCCGAAGATGGCGAGGATTGGCGCGGCAAGATGAGCTCGCTGCTGGAGGCGGAAGCCAAGACGGGCCAGCGCCGGCTGAAGCTGACGGGCGCCTTCAACCGCGGCTTTCGCGGCTATGAGACCACCTATCGCTCCTGCACGCCCAATGCGCGCCTGGCCATCTCGCGCTATCTGGACGAAGGCGGCCGCATCGCGCACGACATCGCGTATCGTTACGGGAATTCCTGACGTCGCAAACGCGGATGTGCGTTAACCCTCCGGCAAGGACCCGTCTCGCGCGGCGCGCCGCCGTTGATTAGAGTGATCGCATGACGGGCTTTCCTTCCTCCACATTGGACGACGCCGCCGGCTCCGAGCAGCGGCGAGTCGCGCTCGCTTATCTCGCCGAGGCTTTCGCGGAAGCCGCGCTCGCCGGGATCGAAGGGGATTCCTTCGCCCATGTCGCGCTCTCGGCGGCGCTGCACGAGCTCGTCGCCACTTATGGCGAGGAGGAGGTCGCGGCTTTCGTGGAACGTTTGCCGCGGCGCTTGCGCGACGGCGAATTCTCGAGCGGCCTGCGCCATTGAGCGCGCTTTTCCGCTTACGCGCGTGAAAAAGCCGATAAAACCAGTTGTCGAGACGATCTCCGAGCCGCTGCGCGATCTCGCCGCTCTGCCCGCGCCGGTGCGCGCGCTGCGCGAGAAGATCCTCGCCGCTTGCGAGACGGGCGACATAGAAGCGCTGCGCATTCCGATCGACTGGAACGAGGTGCGCCCCTTGTTCGAGCGCGGCGCGCGGCGGCCGGCGGGCGCCGATCCGATCGAGACCTTGAAATCGCTCTCATTCGATCGCGCGGGACGCGAGATGCTCTCACTCGCGCGCGCCGTATTGTCGCAGCCTTTTCTGCGCATCACGCGCGGGCCGTTCGAGAGCTATGAATGGCCGGCTTTCGCGCGACGTCCCGCGCCGCCGGCGAGCGAGGAAGAGACGCGCGCGCTCTGGGCCTGCGTGCGCTTCGCCGATCTCGCCGCATCCAATGCCGACGGCCGCCCGAAAGTGATGCGGATCGGCGTCGGCGCGGATGGCGTCTGGCACTATTTCTGGAACGCGGAGTAAGCTCGCCGTAATGATCTCGGGACGCTCGGCGCCCGAGACGAACGCGTCTCAGGCGAGACGCGCGGCGGAGCGAAGCTGATCGCGCGCGCGGCGACGATCCTGCACAGGCTGATAGGCGATCTGCGAATGATAGCCGCAATAAGGGCTGCCGCCGCCGCCCGGCGAGCGCGCGCCGCAGAAGCGAAACTCGGCCGATGTCGGATCGCCGATCGGCCAACGGCACATCGACTCTCTGAGCTCCATCAGCGTGACGCGTTCGGACATTGGAATGACGACTTCCTCTTGCGGGCGGGCGTCCGGCATCACCAGCGCGCGCGGCGCGAATGCCAACGCGACATTGCCGACGACAGCGGGCGCATGTCCGTGATGCACACGCGGCGCAGCGGCCTGCGGGCGTTGTGGTTTCGCGACGCGCGGACGCGCCGCTATGGGCGTCTTGGCGCGCTGCGCGAGTCCGAGACGATGAATCTTACCAATAACGGCGTTGCGCGTGATGCCTGCGCCGATCTCGGCAGCCACCTGACTGGCGCTGAGGCCGTCGTTCCAGAGCTTGCGTAGCATCTCGACGCGCTCGTCGGTCCAGGACATTAAGGTCCTCCTCGATTAAGCCGGCTTCAGCCGAGAGAATCGGCGAACGCTCGCGCAACCGGCGACGCCGGAGTCGACAAGACGCGCACACACTCGAATGAAGGCGCCACACGAGATGTCGTGGGCGATGACGCGAACGCTACTCTACCAGTTGAATCACGCGCAAGAGTCCCTGGCAAGCGAAACAGCGTTCCCCACAAGGTAATGCCGCTCATTCCCCGCGGGTGTTGCGCGAAAGACTCACTATGGGCGTCGAAACGCATGGGATTTCACGCATGGCGGCGCATCTGGCGGCGCATTTCGCCGCGCACGAACGTCTCTATATGCGTCATCGGCGCGCGGCGGCTTTGTCGCGCGGTCGATCGCGGCGGCGCCGGCGCCGTCGTTTCGCCGCAGTCCCGGCGCCGCGTCGCCATGGAGAATGAGGCGGGGGAATGGGATTTGACCCGCGCAAGGGGAGGACCTAGAATGTTTCCACGAGAAAGATGCCGCCCCAGAAGGGCGGCACTTTGATTTTCAGACCCTCGCTGCATGGCGGCCGCTGCATGGCGGCGGGACCCGACGGGCGCCGGCGAGCTAAGGTCTCTCCGAAGGAGTCGCCAAGTGGTTTCGGCGCTGTTTCCGACCTATGCGCGGGCCGATCTCGCCTTCGAGCGGGGCGAGGGCGCCTGGCTCACCGCCAGCGATGGCGAGCGCTATCTCGACTTCGGCGCCGGCGTCGCGGTCAATTCGCTCGGCCATGGCCATCCGCATCTCGTCGGCGCGCTGACGGCCGCCGCGGCGAAGCCCTGGCACGTCTCCAATCTCTTTCAGATTCCAGAGGCCGAGCGCCTCGCCCGCAGGCTCGCGCAGGCGACATTCGCGGATCTGGTCTTCTTCACCAATTCGGGCGCCGAGGCGGTCGAATGCGCGATCAAGACCGCGCGCAAGTTCCATGCTGTGGAAGGTCGGCCGGAGCGCTATCGGCTCATCACTTTCGAGGGCGCCTTCCACGGCCGCACGCTGGCGACCATCGCCGCCGGCGGCAATCCCAAATATCTCGACGGCTTCGGCCCGCCGACCGACGGCTTCGACCAGGCTCCCTATGGCGATCTCGAGGCCGTGCGCGCGCTCGTCGGCCCGCAGACGGCCGGCGTGCTGCTGGAGCCTATTCAAGGCGAAGGCGGCGTGCGCGCGGCTCCGCCGCGCTTCCTGGCCGGCCTGCGCGAGCTCTGCGATGCCCATGGGCTGCTGCTCATCGTCGACGAGGTGCAGACGGGCATTGGCCGCACCGGGCGTTTCCTCGCGGTCGAGCATTCCGGCGTGACGCCGGACATCGCCGCTCTGGCCAAAGGCATAGGCGGCGGCTTTCCGCTCGGCGCCTGTCTCGCCACGGCGGAGGCCGGCAAGGGCATGACCGTCGGCGCGCATGGCTCCACCTATGGCGGCAATCCGCTCGCCACCGCTGTGGGCAACGCCGTGCTCGATGTGGTGCTGGAGCCCGGCTTCGTGGAGCGCGTCGCCGGCCTCGGCGTGCTGTTCCGCCAAAAGCTCGCCGAGCTCGAGGATCGTCATTCGTCGATCATCGAGAGCGTGCGCGGCGAGGGCCTGATGTTCGGCCTGAAGACGCGCGTGCCCAATGGCGACTTCGCCGCCGCGGCGCGCGAGGCCAAGCTGCTGACCATTCCTGCGAGCGACAATGTGGTGCGGCTGCTGCCGCCGCTGATCGTCGGCGAGAATGAGCTGGCCGAAGCCGCGCGGCGGCTCGACGCCGCCTGTGTGAAGCTGGAGAGCGCCGGAGCCGCGCGATGACCGCCCATACGCCGCTGACGGGCGTCCGTCACTTCCTCGATATTTCCGAGCTTCCGCCGACGGAGCTGCGACGCATTCTCGATATCGCCGCGGCGATAAAGGCCGCGCGCGTGCGCGGCGCGCGCTCGAGCTACCAGCCTCTGGCCGGCAAGACGCTGGCGATGATCTTCGACAAGCCGTCGACCCGCACGCGCGTCTCCTTCGATCTCGGCATGCGCGAGCTCGGCGGCGAGACGATCATGCTGACGGGCCATGAGATGCAGCTCGGCCGCGGCGAGACGATTGCGGACACAGCCCGCGTGCTGTCGCGCTTCGTCGACGCCATCGTCATCCGCATTCTCTCGCATGACGATCTCACCGAGCTCGCTCGCTACGCCAGCGTGCCTGTGGTGAACGGACTCACCAAGCTCTCGCATCCCTGCCAGGTGATGGCGGACGTGCTCACCTTCGAGGAGCATCGCGGCCCGATAAAGGGCCGCACCGTGGCCTGGACCGGCGACGCCAATAATGTGCTGGCGAGCTGGGTCCATGCGGCGAAGCCCTTCGACTTCACGATCAATGTCGCGACGCCGCCGGAGCTCGCGCCCGGCGACGAGCTGGTCGAATGGGCGCGCGCCAATGGCGTGCGGCTCAATCTCACCGCCGATCCTTTCGCGGCCGTCGCCGGCGCCGACGCCGTCATCTCCGACTGCTGGGTGTCCATGGGCGACGAGCAGGAGGAGGCGCGCCGCCATGCGCTGCTCTCGCCCTTCCAGGTGAACGCCAAGCTGATGGCCGCGGCCAATAAGGACGCGATCTTCATGCATTGCCTGCCGGCGCATCGCGGCGAGGAAGTGACCGACGAGGTGATCGACGGCCCGCAATCGGTGGTCTTCGACGAGGCGGAAAACCGCCTTCACGCGCAAAAGGGCGTGCTCGCCTGGGTTTTCGGAGCGAACGGGCCATGACGCGACAGGCGAGCAAATGACGCGGCGGGCGCGCAAATGACGCGACGGGCGGATGAGGCCATCGCCCGGCCGGCGTCGCCCTTCGCCGAGGACGACAGCCTGCTGCCCTTCGCGGTCGAGCCGCTCGATCTGCGCGGACGTCTGACGCGGCTCGGGCCGGCGGCGCATTCCATCCTCACCCATTACGATTATCCGCCGGCCGTCGCGCGCCTGCTCGGCGAGGCCGCCGCGCTGACGACGCTGCTCGGCTCGCTGATCGAGTCGCACGGCCGCTTTCAATTGCAGACGCGCAGCGACGGTCCGGTCGATATGATCGTCGTCGATTTCGACGCGCCCGGAAAGCTGCGCGGCTTCGCGCGCTATGACGAGAGCCGCATCGTCGCCGGCATGGCTCCGGGCGATCTGCTCGGCCGCGGCCATCTGGCGCTGACGATGGAGCACGACCGCGACGCCGCGCGCTATCAGGGCGTGGTGCCGCTGGAGGGCGACGGCTTCGCCGAGGCGGCGCATCGCTATTTCCGCCAGTCCGAGCAGATTCCGAGCTATGTGCGCCTCGCCGTGGCCGAGAGCGTGACGCCCGCCGGGCGCAGCTGGCGCGTCGGCGGCCTGCTGCTGCAATATCTGCCGGGGACGCCCCTGCGCCCGCGCGATCTCGATCCCGGCGACGCGCCCGCCAGCTCCGCTCTTTCGAACGATAGCGAAGAGGACGCCTGGGTCGAAGGCCTGTCGCTGGCGGCGACGACACAGGATCACGAGCTGGTCGATCCGGGGCTCTCGGGCGAGCGGCTGCTCTATTCGCTGTTCCACGAGCGCGGCGTCACCGTCTATCCGACGCGCAGAATCGTCGAATCCTGCCGCTGCTCGACGGAGCGCATCGCCAATCTCCTGCGCAGCTTCGCGCCGCAGGACCGCAGCGACATGATCGGCGACAATGGCCGCATCGGCGTGACCTGCGAATTCTGCCGCACGCTGCGCGAATTCGCCCCGGCGGATTTCGAGTAGCGCGGGCGCTCGGGAGGGGGTGATCTTCGAGTCTCGGGGAGTTTCACCCCACCCCGTCCTGCTTCGCAGGCCGACCCTCCCCCTGAAGGGGAGGGTGAGGGCTGCAGTTTCATTCATTGAATTTTCGATAGCCGGCGGAGAGACGTCATGACGAAGACAATGGAGAAAATCCCGAGCGTCCCGCACGACGCCGCGCTCACCGCCGGAACGCGGCTCCTCTCCGTCGATCGCCTGCGCGGGCTCGTCATCATCGTCATGGCGCTGGACCATGTACGCGATTTCTTCGACGCCGATGCGCTGCGCTTCGATCCGACCGATCTCGAACGCACCTATCCCGCTTTGTTCCTCACGCGCTTCGTCACCCATTTCTGCGCGCCGACCTTCACCTTTCTCGCAGGCGTCTCGGCCTATCTGCACGGGCTCTCGCTCGAGGATCGCGGCGCGCTCTCTCGCTTCCTGCGGACGCGCGGGCTGTGGCTGATCCTGCTCGACATTTTCATCATCAGCCCGGTGTGGACGGTGGGCTCGGGCGCGATCGAGCTGGGGACGCTCTGGGCGATCGGCTGCGGCATGATCGCGCTTTCGGCGCTCATCCATCTGCCGACGCGCGTCGTGCTGGCGATCGGCGCGGCGATCCTGCTTTCGCACAATCTCTTCGACGGCGTTCACGCGGCGCAATTGGGCGGCTTCGCGCCCTTGTGGAATGTGCTGCACGAGAAAGGGCCGCTGCCCTTCGGCCTGCGCGGCCAGGTCTATTATCCCGTGCTGCCCTGGATCGGCGTCATCGCGCTCGGCTATGGGCTCGCGCCGATCTTCCTATGGCCGCATGAACGTCGGATGCGGGCGCTCGTCACGCTCGGCCTCGCCTTTCTCGCGGGATTTGTCGTGTTGCGCTTCGCTGGCGTCTATGGCGACGTGCGGCTCTGGCTGACTTATCCGGAAGGCGTCAGAACGGCGCTGTCCTTCCTCAACGTCACCAAATATCCGCCCTCGCTGCATTACGTGCTGGTGACGCTCGGCGTCGGGCTTCTGCTGCTGCCGGCGCTGGAGCGGGCGGGCGGCGCCGTGGGGCGCGTGCTCGCCACATTCGGGCGGGTTCCGCTCTTCGCCTATGTGCTGCATCTCTACGCCATTCTGGCGGCGGCCGTGCTCGTCGCCATAGCGAAGGGCGTCGATATCAAAGGCCTCGAGAGCGGCGGGCCGCCGCCAGAGAATTACGGGCTCGGCCTCGCCGGCGCCTATGTCATTTGGATTTTGGTCATGGCCGCCAT
This sequence comes from Methylosinus sp. sav-2, assembly GCF_004366495.1. Classification (NCBI taxonomy): domain Bacteria; kingdom Pseudomonadati; phylum Pseudomonadota; class Alphaproteobacteria; order Hyphomicrobiales; family Methylocystaceae; genus Methylosinus; species Methylosinus sp. sav-2. Next base: position 894,402 of record NZ_SOEJ01000001.1, on the reverse strand, counting down.
CTATCCGGCCTGCGCCTGGTTCGCACGCGTCAAGCGGCGGCGGCGCGATTGGTGGCTGAGCTATTTGTAAAGGAACGGCGGCGTCGTCCGCCGCCGTCCGTCATGCATCTCAATTGGCGTTGAGCCAGCGCAGCCCGCGGCACGCGGAGTCATGGCCATAGAGGCCTTTGACCAGACATTTCGCCGCATCGGGGTCGGTTTTCAGCGCCCATAGCGAGCGCGCCGTCACCGCCGTATCGGCGAAGTCGCTGAACAATCCATCGACGCCGAGCTTGTAGAAGGTCAGATATTCATTGACCGGAACGCCTTTGTAATCGCTGGCGAGACGGCGCTGCTCATTGCGGAACGTATAGGGATGCACGAGCAGGCCGGCCGCATGGGCGTCGGCGACGACGGAGGTCGGCGCCAGCAGCTTGCGATCCGCCTCATCGACAGAGCCGTCGCCATTGGCGTCGGCGCAGGCGTTGTTGACGATCTTTATGCAGGCGGAACTGATGAGATAGGTCTTCCACGGCCCGACGCCATCGGCATAGGTGCGGACCTCGGCGAGGCCGGCGGGCTTCAAGAGATCGGCGAATTTGCCCTGGCGGCCGGCGACGGTCCAATCATAAGGACGATCATAGGGCGGCGTGAAATCCAGCGAGCCGTCGGGATTGACGTCATTGGCGTCGATGAGCTGGATGAGCCGCACCGTCGTCTTCTTGCGCAGATATTTCAGATTGGCCTGCTCGAAGCTCTGGATGAAGACCGGAGCGCTATGATGGTTCCAGCCATGGCGCGTCAGCACGGCGAGCAGGCGATCCTCGAGCGGGAGGTTGATCATTTGATGATAGGTCGGATGCTTGGTCTCGGGATAGACGCCGATGACGCGGCCCTCTTCGCGGCCCTTGCGCTTGGCGAGCTCGATGATCTCGTCGAAGCTCGGAATGTGGAAGCGGCCGTTGAAGTCCGGGTCGCGCTCGGCGAAGGCCTGCACGGCGCCGATCTGCTTGATCTCGCTCCAGGTGAAGTCGCTGACGAAATAGCCTTCCTGCTCGACGCCGTCGACGACGGCCTTGCGCTTGCGGTTGGCGAATTGCGGCAGGCTCTTCACATTTGTGGTGGCGATGATGTTCGGCTCGTGACGGGCGATCAGCACGCCGTCCTTGGTGGAGACGAGATCGGGCTCGATGAAATCGGCGCCGAGCTCGATCGCGAGAGCGTAGGATTCGAGCGTATGCTCGGGGACATAGCCGCCGGCGCCGCGATGGCCGATGACGATGGGACGTTGGGGACCTTCTTCGGAGGCGACGGCGGACAGCGGCGCGAGAAGAGCGGCGCAAATCAGCGCGCGTGATGCGCGGGACAGAAGCTCGATCATGAAATAACCTCGAAACGATGTGCTTTTGACATCGCTCCGATAGATGGTCAGTCTCTCGAGCGCATGACGGCGGCGCGACATTCGCGCTGCCGCCGCCCTTGTTCCGCGCAGAAACGAGAGGTTTCGCAGTGAGCGCATTTTTGTTTCCGCCGCCGGAACCGGCCGCGCTCGCCATTGCCGGCGAGACCCGGCGCTTTCCCGTGCGGCGCATCTTCTGCGTCGGGCAGAATTACGCCGCCCATGCGCGCGAGATGGGCAAGGACCCGAGCCGCGAGCAGCCCTGCTTCTTCTCCAAGCCCGCCGACGCCGTGGTCGCCAGCGGCGCGACCATCCCCTACCCGCCCCGCACCACGGACCTGCACCACGAGATCGAGCTGGTGGCGGCGATCGGAAGCGGCGGAGCGGATATCGCCCGCGCCGACGCGCTCGCGCATGTGTTCGGCTATGGCGCCGGGATCGACCTCACCCGCCGCGACCTGCAGAGCGAGGCGCGCAAGGCCGGGCGGCCTTGGGACCTCTCCAAGGGCTTCGACAATTCCGCGCCGCTGGGGGCGCTGGCGCCGGCGACGCGCGTCGGCCATCCGGGCAAGGGACGCATCAGCCTCGCCGTCAATGGCGCGATACGGCAGGACGCCGATCTCTCCGACATGATCTGGAGCGTCGCGGAGATCGTGGCGATCCTGTCGCAATTCGTGCGGCTGGAGGCGGGCGATCTCATCTTCACCGGCACGCCGGCCGGCGTCGGGCCGATCGTTTCCGGGGACCATGTGACGGGCGAGATCGAGGGCGTGGGCGGCGTCGCGCTGACGGTTGGGTAGCGATTCGCGCGACGGCGGAAAGACCGCTCTTTCCGCCGATTCCCCGCGGGCCGAAAATGCTCTATGGTCCGCCGGTTCCGCGACCCTATGGAGCGTCCATGCCCAGCTTCGACCTTCGATTTTCCCGTCGCGCCGCGCTCGCCGCGGCGGCTTTCGCCGTCTTTGGCCTCGCCGCGCCCGCCCTCGCCCAGAAGGCGCCGAGCGGCAAGATCCCGGTCGAGGAGCTGATGGGGCCAAACGCCCTGCCGGATATCGTCGAGGGCAAGGCCGACGCGCCGATCACCATCGTCGAATACGCCTCCATGACCTGCAGCCATTGCGCGGCCTTCCACAAGGACGTCTATCCGACGCTGAAGAAGAATTTCATCGACACCGGCAGGGTGAAGTTCATCCTGCGCGAGTTCCCGCTCGATCCGCTGGCCACGGCGGCCTTCATGCTGGCGCGCAACGCCGGCGACAAGCGCGACGCGGTGGTCGATCTGCTCTTCGCCCAGCAGAAGAACTGGGCCTTCGTCGACAAGCCGCTGGACGGCCTCGCCGGCGTGCTGAAGCAGACCGGGCTCGGCCAGGAGAAATTCGAGGCGACGCTGAAGGATCAGCAGCTCTTCGAGAATGTGAGCAAGGTGCGCGACCGCGCGGCGGAGAAATTCGGCATTAATTCGACGCCGACCTTCTTCATCAATGGCGACAAATACAGCGGCGAGATTTCCGAGGCCGACCTCGAGAGGATTCTGACCGAGAAGACGAAGTCGTAAAGCGCATCGGCGCGAGGCTTCACGAGGCGAGCCTGAAGGCTCGCGGTCCGATCCCGCCCTTGGACCGCGAGCCTTCAGGCTCGCATCTTCTCACACCGCCCCCTCGCCGCCGACCAGGCCGGCGCCGATGGCGAGCCAGACGAGATGCGCATCCGTGCGGGCGCCCATCTTGGATTTGATCTGATAGTGGTAATTCTGCACCGTCTTGGCGCTGAGGTTGAGCGCCCCGGCGATCTCGTCCGTGGTGCGGCCGGAGGCGACGAGGCGGAGAATCTCCGTCTCGCGCGGCCCGAGATCGTCAATGGGCGAACGCCCCTCGGCGAGGCGCTCCGCCGCGATCTCCCGCGCTATGTCGTCGCCGAGCGCGCGGCCGCCATGGGCGACCGTCTCCACCGCGCGGACCAGTTCCGCCGCCTCGCCGCCCTTTGTGACGAAGCCGCTGGCGCCGGCCTCGAACGCCTTCAACGCATAGGCCGCGGCGTCATGCATGGTGACGACGAGAATGCGCGCCCTTTTGTCCCATTGCCTTATATGGCGCACCGCCTCCAGCCCGCCGGCGCCGCCGGTGAGCTGGAGATCCATCACCACCACATCGGGCGAGAATTTGCGATAGGCCTGATAGGCCGCGGCGGCGCTGTCCGCCTCGCCGACGACGCGAAAGCCCGGCTGGCGCTCGAGCAGGCGGCGATAGCCCTCCCGCACGATCGGATGATCGTCGACGAGCAGCACCGAGACGCCGCTCACGCCGCCCGCCCGAATGCGCCGGCGGCGTTGGAATTGGCCGGCGCCAGCGGAATGCGCGCCGCGACGCAGACGCCGCGCGCGGCGCGATCGATGGAGAGGCTGCCGCCGAAGGCGGAAACGCGCTCGCGCATGCCGAGCAGGCCATGGCCGGCGGAAAAGTCGATGCGCGTTGGATCGCCCTCGCCATCGTCCTCCACGGTGAGGGCGACGAAACCATCATTGGAGGCGAGCCGCTCCACGCGGAGAAAAACCTCGCTCGGCCGGCCGTGGCGCATGGCGTTGGTGAGGCATTCCTGCGCGATGCGGAAGACGCTGGTGGAGACCGCGGGCGGCACGCCGGCGAGATCGCCCATCAGATCGAGATGCACGACTGCACGAGGCGCCGTCTGCGCGTTCCAGCCGGCGACGAGCTGAACGAGGCAGGCCTCGAGGCCCAGCTCGTCGAGATCCTGCGAGCGCAGCCGCGCCAGCGCCTCGCGCAGGGTCATCGTCATGCGCCGCGCCACCTTGCCGATGGAGCGCGCGTCGGCCGCGAGATCGGGCCGGTCGGACGCCCCCGCCTCTATCGCCGCAGCGAAGGCGCTGGTCGCCGTCAGGCATTGGCCGAACTCGTCATGGAGATCGCGCGCCAGAGCGCGGCGCTCCTCCTCCTGCACCTCGAACAGCCGCTTGGTCAGCGCGACCCGCTCCGCCGTCGTTTGCGCCAATCGCTCGGCGAGGTCGTTGACGGCGCGGGCGATGAGGCCGAACTCGCCGCTGGTGAAGGATTTGATGCGATGGCGGTAATTGCCATTCTCGAGCCGGCGCAGCCCATCGACGATGATCTGCGTCGGCGCCAGCGCGTGGAAGATGGCGAGCGCCGCCAGCAGGCAGACGCCGACCGCCATGGATGCGGCGACGCCGGCGACGATGGAGATTTCGCGCCAGGCCTGCCGCACGGCGGCGCCCTGATCGGCGCGCGCCACCACGGCGCCCGTCTCCGGCTGGCGCACGGTGAGCGGCCGCGACACCGGCGCCGGCGCGCCGAACAGAAGATCGAAAGCGCGGGTGAACCATTGCGGCGCCTCGACGCCGACGCCATCCATCTGGCTGCACAGAACGCGCGGCTCCTCCGTCCCCGGCGCGAAAGTGATGCAGACGCCGGGGGAGACCAGCTTCAAAGTCGCCAGCGATTCCCAATTGGGAATGGGCAATATGTTGTCGCGCCGCATGGAGCCGCGCCAGAGAATCTCGCGCCAGAAGAGATGCTCGAGCTCATGGGCGACGCGCTCGGCAGAGCCTCGCGTTTCCGCGCGAATGGAGCGATTGGCGTCGTCCATCACCCAGCCGATGGCGAGCGCCAGGCAAAAGCCCACAATGGCGACGAGTCGCATGATGAGGCGAATGATCAATTGCATCGGGCTTCGCTCCGGCTTTCTCCCAGCATCGCCGAGTAAAGCAGGAATCGCCTTGACCGCCAATGCGATCCGGCCGCCGCTCTGCTTTACCTCGGGAAGATCGGGCAAAATGCCCGGGCGACGCGGGTCCGGGCGCCCTAGGACGAGAGGCGGCGAGCAGGCAGGATCGCCCCTCTCCCCTGTCGGGGTTTTCGGAGATTTACGATGAGACAGCGATCGATCGCGGCGCGCCTGCCGTCGCGCAACGCCTTTCTGCTCGCCTTTGCGACGCTGCTGCTGGGCATGGCGCTCGCCATCGCCTGGATCTTGGGCGTCACTCTGTTCTACCCGGACAGCGCGCTCGCCCAGGCCATTCCCCGGCGCGACGATCTCATCCGCGCCCATATCGATTATCTGATGATGGCGCAGTTCGTCTTTGTCTTCGCGCTGCTGTTCCGCCAATACGCCCTACGGCCGCCGATCTGGATGATCGTCTCTATCTGCTTCGGAACCTTCAACAATCCGCTGTCCTTCGCGCTGCGCGCGCTGACGCCGAAGATCGATCCGGCGACGCTGCCGCCGGTCGAGCCGCATTTTCCCCTGATTGCGGGCGTGAGCTTCACTCTGACGACGGTGGGATTTCTGACGGCGGCCTTCCTCGCGGCGCGCGCGGCTTGGCGCGCCGGCGAAGCCGCGGCGCCGACGATCGCTCGGAGCCTCGAGCGAGCGGAGTAACTCCGAGCGCGAGCGAGCCTGACGGCTCGCGGTCCAGGATGCGCTTTGGACCGCGAGCCTTCAGGCTCGCTCGCGCCTATGCTTTGTCAGACCAGCCGGCTCTGCGCCTTCGCCGCCTCGATGAAGCTGGCGAAGAGCGGATGCGGCTCGAAGGGGCGGGACTTCAGCTCCGGGTGATATTGCACCCCGATGAACCAGGGATGGTCGGGAATTTCGACCGTCTCCGGCAGCACGCCATCCGGCGAGGAGCCGGCGAAGGAGAGGCCATGCGCCTCCAGCCGCTCGCGATAGGCGTCGTTCACCTCATAGCGGTGGCGATGGCGCTCCGATATATCGCAGCGGCCGTAGATGGCGGCGATGCGCGAGCCGGGCTTCAGATGGGCGGGATAGGCGCCGAGGCGCATCGTGCCGCCGAGATCGCCGCTCGCGGAGCGCTGCTCCAGCGCATTGCCGCGCAGCCACTCGGTCATCAGGCCGACGACGGGCTCCTCGCAGGGGCCGAATTCGGTCGAATTGGCCTTGTCTATGCCGGCGAGGGCGCGCGCCGCCTCTATGACCGCCATCTGCATGCCGAAGCAAATGCCGAAATAGGGAACGCCGCGCTCGCGGGCGAAGCGGGCCGCGAGAATCTTGCCCTCCGCGCCGCGCTGGCCGAAGCCGCCCGGCACGAGAATGCCGTTCACATGCTCGAGATGGGCGGCCGGATCGGAGCTCTCGAACACCTCCGATTCGATCCAGTCGAGATTGACCTTCACGCGATTGGCGATGCCGCCATGCGCCAGAGCCTCGATGAGGCTCTTATAGGCGTCCTTCATGCCGGTATATTTGCCGACGACGGCGATCGTGACCTCGCCCTCGGGATTGTTCACGCGCTGCGTCACCGCATTCCAGCGGCTCATATCCGGCTTGGGCGCGGGGTCTATGCCGAAGGCGGCGAGCACCTGCGCGTCGAGCCCTGCCGCGTGATAGGCGCGCGGCACGTCATAGATATGGGCGGCGTCGCGCGCCTCGATCACCGCATTCTCGCGGACATTGCAGAAGAGGCCGAGCTTGCGGCGCTCCTCGCGCGGGATCTCGCGATCGGTGCGGCAGAGCAGAATATCCGGCTGAATGCCGATCGAGCGCAGCTCCTTCACCGAATGCTGCGTCGGCTTGGTCTTCAGCTCGCCGGCGCTGGGGATGAAGGGCAGCAGCGTCAGATGGATATAGATGCAATGCTTCTCCGGCAGCTCATTGCCGAGCTGGCGGATCGCCTCGAAGAAAGGCTGGCCCTCTATGTCGCCCACCGTGCCGCCGATCTCGATCAGGACGAAATCGACGTGGTCATTGCCCTCGAGGGCAAATTCCTTGATGGCGTTGGTGACATGAGGAATCACCTGGATCGTCGCGCCGAGATAGTCGCCGCGCCGCTCCTTGGCGATAATGTCCTGATAGATGCGCCCGGTCGTCACATTGTCTTGGCGACAAGCGGGACGTCCGGTGAAACGCTCATAGTGGCCGAGATCGAGATCGGTCTCGGCGCCGTCGTCGGTCACGAAGACCTCGCCGTGCTGGTACGGACTCATCGTGCCAGGATCGACGTTGAGATAGGGATCGAGCTTGCGCAGCCTCACGGTGTAGCCGCGCGCCTGAAGCAATGCTCCGAGCACCGCCGACGCCAAGCCCTTGCCGAGTGAGGAGACCACGCCGCCGGTGATGAAGATGTACCGCGCCATGGGGCCTTACGCTTATCGCCTCTGGATCGATTCGGAAAAGACTTTTTTCGTCGGCCGGCGGAATTCCACCGGCCGTTCGCTGGCCGAAGCTGCGAAGGGCGGCCCTCGCGAGCCGCCCGCGCCTCACTTCTGCTCGGCCGGAGCCTTGTCTGCGTCTGCGCCCTCGGGGGCTTTCGCCTCGGGCTCCTTCGCGCCTTCCGTCGCCGGAGCGGCGGCAGCAGGCGGCTCGGCCGCCGGCGGCGTCGCGCCCTGGCGCTGCTGCTGGACGCGCTGCAGCTGGTCGAAGATGCTTTCTTTCTTGTCCGTCGGAGCCGGCGTCGAGGCGCCCGTCGCCGGCGCGCCGGCCGGCGGGATCTCCTTGAGCTCCAGCTTGCCGGGATCGACCCCCTCGCTACCGCGCTCCCAGGCCGGGAGAACAGTGAGCACGATGCTCGTCAGAAAGAAGATGGCGCCGAGAATGCCGGTGGCGCGGGTGACGGCGTTGGCCTGGCCGCGGCCCGTGAACAGGCCGCCGCCGCCGCCGATGCCGAGCGCGCCGCCCTCCGACTTCTGATAGAGAATCAGAACGACGAGAGCGACCACCACCATCAGGTGGATGACGATGATAACCTGCTGCATGAACCGCTGTCTCCCGACGCCCGGTTTCCGCCCGCCCCGCGGCCCGCGCATGTTCTTGTCGCGGGCCTTCTACACCAATTGCGCGGGCCTAGGGAAGGGGCGGCGCCGATCGCCCGATCAATAGGACTTGCCGTCCTGGCCCTTCCAGCCGCTCGGGGCTTGATCGAAGCGCGTCTCGTCCTTGAATTCGATCGTGGCGCCCGGCTCGATATATTGCCGGCCCTTGATCTCCTGATTGGAGACAGTCGTCGAATAATATTTGCTGGCCGAGCAGCCCTCCTTCACGGCCCCGGCCTCATCCGGCTTGCAATCGAGATTGGCGCCCTTGGGGAACTCCGCCGTGCCGGTGAAGTAGAATTCGACGGCCTTATGGCCCGCGCCCTCGACATCCAGCTGCCAGAAACGCGACACCTCGAATTTGACCACCTTGACGTCCGGATCGAACTTCTGCTTCAGCCGATTCTCGAAAACCGAGCGGGCGTTGTCTGTGGTCGGATCGCAGGAGAACAGGCAGAAGGCCTCGGCGCGGCCGGCGGTGAGCGCGGTCGCGAGCAGGGCGGCCGCCACGATCTTCGATTTCGACATGAAACGCGTCTCCTCTTTTCGTTTTTATCCTTCACGCCCGCCAAATGGGACGGGCGCGAAGCGGGGCTCCTTATGGGGCTCGGAACGCAGGCTGCACGGCCGTCGCGATCCCGGCAAGCCGGCCGCCGCGGACAGATTGTCGCATCACGATGGATTTCTCCGCGATGTTGCCTTGCGGCAGCGCGCGCCTTATTGACGGCGCAACCCCGAGAACCAGAGATAGAGAGGATTTCATGGCCGCCTACAAGCTCCTTCTCCTGCCGGGCGACGGCATCGGCCCGGAAATCATGGCCGAGGCCGAAAAGCTCATCGCGTTTCTGAGCGCCTCCGGCGTCGCCTCTTTCGAGACGGAGAAGGGCCTCGTCGGCGGCTCCGCCTATGACGCCCACGGTCAGGCGATCAGCGAATCCGACATGGCCATGGCCCAGAGCGCCGACGCCGTGCTGCTGGCCGCCGTCGGCGGGCCGAAATGGGACGGCGTTCCCTATGACGTGCGCCCCGAGGCCGGCCTGTTGCGGCTGCGCAAGGATCTCGGCCTCTTCGCCAATCTGCGCCCCGCCATCTGCTATCCGGCGCTGGTGGACGCCTCCTCGCTGAAGCCCGATCTCGTCGACGGCCTCGACATTATGATCGTGCGCGAATTGACCGGCGGCGTCTATTTCGGCGAGCCCAAGGAAATCACCGATCTCGGCAATGGCCAGAAGCGCGGCGTCGATACGCAGGTCTATGAGACCTATGAGATCGAGCGCATCGCCCGCATCGCCTTCGAGCTCGCCCGCAAGCGCACCAACAAGGTCACATCGTCCGAGAAGGCCAATGTGATGAAGTCCGGCCTTTTGTGGCGCGAGGTGGTGACGGCCCTGCACGCCCGCGAATATGCCGATGTGCAGCTCGAGCATATGCTCGCCGATGCGCTGGGCATGCAGCTGGTGCGCCGGCCCAAGCAGTTCGACGTCATCGTCACCGACAATCTCTTCGGCGATCTTTTGTCGGACGTCGCCTCCATGCTGACCGGCTCGCTCGGCATGCTGCCCTCCGCCTCGCTCGGCGGGGAAGACGCGGCGACCGGCAAGCGCAAGGCGCTCTATGAGCCCTGCCACGGCTCCGCGCCGGATATCGCCGGCAAGGCGCTCGCCAATCCGATCGCCATGATCGGCTCTTTGGTGATGGCGCTGCGCTATTCCTTCGGCCTGACCCCGGTCGCCGATGCGATCGACAAGGCGATCGCCGACGTGCTGGCCGCCGGCCTGCGCACGGCCGACATCGCCGGGCCGACCGACAAGCCGGTCTCGACGAGCCAGATGGGCGACGCGATTCTGGCGGAGCTGAAGAAGACGCTGGGGTGAGGCCATCCGGCCCGGCGGCTCCGTTCGCGGAGCCGTCGGGCGTCGGCCGCGCCGCTCCTCGTCTCGCTCGCCTCGTCCCGCATGGCAATATGAATGAAATGCGCTATGATTGCTCGTCTATGAGAACGAGCGTCGCATGAAACCCTATATCGCCATCATCCACCAGGAAGGCGACAGCGCCTATGGCGTGAGCTTTCCCGACGCGCCCGGCTGCTTCTCGGCCGCCGACGAGCTCGACGATCTGTTCGCCATGGCGACGGAGGCGTTGGAAGGCTGGACCGAGGGGATGATCGAGGAAGGTCTTCCGATCCCGCCGACCCGCGATTTGTCCGAGATAATGAGCGACCCGGAATGGGCGGAGAGCTTCGCCGACGCCGTTCTCGTCATAGCCCTGCCGCCGCCGCGCGCCCGATCGACGCAACAGGCGGCCTGATTACTCCTTTGCCCAGCCAGCCTGCTTATAGATATTCCGCGCCGTGCCGAGCGGAATATCGGACCTAGGATGCGGAACCGTCACGAGATTGCGTCGGCCGTCCTTCGCAAAGTGATGATGCGATCCATTGATGCGCACGAGTCGCCAGCCTTCACGCTCCAGGCGGCGGATAATATCGCGACTGTTGGTGAGCATGAGGCGCCTTCAGGATTCGGTGACGCCTATCTATCTACACGGCTACGGAGAAACGCGCCCATCCGTCGATGCGTTGGCGGCGCCGATATTCTTCATATCCCCAATATCCCCGATATCCCCGATATCCCCGTATTTCTTCCTCGCTATTGTGATCTTTAAAGCGAGTCGCGGGTCGCCCCTCGACCACATGCGGGAAAAAGCGCGCGGACGGGCGGCGCAGCTATCAACCGCCACTCGTCGCGGAATGCGAGCCTGAAGGCTCGGCGTTCGGCGCGCTCCCTGGACCGCGAGCCTTCAGGCTCGCCTCCACCTCCGCGCGGATCGGCTCCAGCTCCTCCTCTGTGAACGTCTCCTTATCGAGCAGCCGCTTCGCCGTCTCCTCGTGAATGCTCGCGCAGGCTTTCAAAATCCCAGTGGCGCGGATGAAAGCGTCGTTCACCAGCTCCCGCACGGCGCGGTCGATGCGCGCGCTGGTCTCCTCGCTCGCCTGCGAGCGCTGGCCGAGATCGCCGATGTCGAGATAGCGCGGCCGCTCGGCGATATAGGAGGCTTGGCCGACCGCAGGCTCCATGCCATAGCGCGTCGCCATGGAGCGGGCCATTTCGGTGGCGCGTTGCAGATCGTCGGCGGCGCCGGTGGTCGCCTCATGGAACACGTTCATCTCCGCCGCGCGGCCGCCGAGCAGAACCGTCATGCGATTCATCAGCTCGGTGCGCGTCATCAGATAGCGGTCCTCGGTCGGCATTTGCATCGTATAGCCGAGCGCGCCCATGCCGCGCGGAATGATCGAGACCTTCTTGATCGGATCCATATCCGGCAGCGCCATGGCGACGATCGCATGGCCCATCTCGTGATAGGCGACGATGCGCCGCTCGCGCGGATGCAGCAGGCGATTGCGCTTCTCCGGCCCGGCGATCACACGCTCGATCGCGGAAGTGAAATCATCCAACGTCACCGAGACCGCGCGCCGGCGCGTCGCCAATGTCGCGGCCTCATTGACGAGATTGGCGAGATCGGCGCCGGTGAAGCCCGGCGTCATCGCCGCAATCTGCGCGGGATCGATATCGGCGCCGAGCTTGATCTTGCGCAAATGCACCTGGAGAATCGCGGCGCGGCCGATCTTGTCCGGCCGATCGACCGAAATCTGCCGATCGAAGCGCCCGGCGCGCAGCAGCGCCGGATCGAGCACCTCGGGCCGATTGGTGGCGGCGAGCAGCACGACGCCGGCGCTCGGATCGAATCCGTCCAATTCGGCGAGCAATTGATTGAGCGTCTGCTCCTTCTCGTCATGGCCGCCGGAAAGGCCCGAGATTCCGCGCGCGCGGCCGAGCGCATCCAATTCGTCGATGAAGATGATACAGGGCGCCGAGGCGCGCGCCTGCGTGAACAGATCGCGCACGCGCGCGGCGCCGACGCCGACGAACATCTCCACGAACTCCGAGCCGGTGATGGAGAAGAAGGGCACGCCCGCCTCGCCCGCCACCGCGCGGGCGAGCAGAGTCTTGCCGGTGCCGGGCGGGCCGACGAGAAGAATGCCTTTGGGAACGCGCGCGCCGAGGCGCCCATAGGTCTTGGGGTCCTTCAGAAAGGCGACGATCTCCTGCAATTCCTCTTTGGCCTCGTCGACTCCGGCGACATCGGCGAAGCCGACCTTCACATCCGTCTCGACGAAAATCTTGGCGCGGCTCTGTCCGATCTGCATGACCGAGCCCAAGCCCTGCGTCATGCGGCGCGACAAAAAGCTCCAGACGAGGAAGAACAGGGCGATCGGCACGACCCAGGAGAGCAGCGTCGAGACCCAGGTGTTTTCGACGATTCCGGAATATTTGACCTTGGCCGCCTCGAGCTCGGCGGCGACATCGGTCGGCACGCGCACTGCGACGAGCTGCTTGCGCCCATCCTTCATCGGCTCCTTGAGCGTCGCGCGCATCACATCGGCGCCGACCTCGACCGAGGCGATCTTGTTGTCGCGCAGGAGGTTCTGAAACTCGCTATAGGGAACGACCTCGGTCTGACGATAGACCGTCCACATCTGCTGCAGTATGAGCACGCCGATCAGCGCCAGCAGAAAATAGGCGAGATGAAAAGACCAGGCCTTGTCCTTCGGGGGCTGCTCCATGAGTCGCGCCTCATCGTCGCTAGAGTGATTCCGGTTCAGATCGAACCGGAATGACCCTCGATCTCCTTGTTCTGCCGGTTTTCTTCACGCGAACCGGTTCCCACTTCGCTCGAAAACACTCTAATGGTAAGCCGAGCGTCCGCGCGCACTCGAGAGACGAGTCGCGCTGGTGGAATATAGGCGCCGCCGCGAGCTTATCCATCGGCGCGCATGTCGCAGGCCGATGGGCCGGCGCGGCTCGCTCGCGGCTACTTGCGCTCGGCGGGGCGTTTTCGCGCCGCTCTTGCCGCCGTCTTTTTTTTGGGGCGAGCTTCGGCTCGGCGCGCTTCGAGCGCCGGCGGGACGCTCACTGTCTCCGCCACGCCTTCCGCGACTGCGCCTTCTGGCGCGAGGCAGGCGGCGAGCAGGCGCTCGATCAGAGGACGCATCGTCGCTTCATTGGCGTCCTGGAGCGTCTCCACGCCGAGGACTTGGCGCAATATCGAGATTCCGAAGAGGCAGGCGTTGAAGAGAGTGGCCCGCTCCAGCGCCGCCGGCCCCTCGAGCGTCGCGGCGATAGGGCCGATGAATTCCGGGACGCTGCGCATACGCAACAGCTCGCGCGCTTGCGGATTGGTCATGGAGCGCACGACGATCTGCAACGTCTCATTCTCGCGCTCGCCGAACAGGCCCTCGGCATATTGCGCGCTGAGGCTGCGCCCTTCCGAGACGACCGGCCGCTCCTTCGCCCGCGAGGCCGTCAGCGCCGCCGCATAGAGCTGCTCCTTGGAGCCGAAAGCGCGGTGGACGAGCGCGACATCCACGCCGACATCCGCCGCTATGTCGCGAAGCTTGACGTCCTCATAGGAGGCCGAGCCGAAACGCGCGAGCGCCGCCGCGAGAATACGCCCGCGCGTTTTCTCGCCGCCGCGGCTTTCTTTCGGCTTCGCCTGCATCTCGATATCCCTCCCGCCTGTGCGCGGGCAAGATATGCGCCCGCCCGCGGCGGTCAATCGGACATGCGGACAGCAGACTCAACGTCGTTGACTTTTTCTGAGACTCACGTATTTTCGGTCTCAGGCGCTGCTGGAACGAGCGCGAAGACATTTCGATAGGCCGTCATTTCCGAGAGCCGTCATTGCAGCACGCCAGATGAGAGCGCAGCCGATTCCGCAAGGCTTCGGCGCAGCCGCTATCGTCTGGACCATCGATTTTTCTGTCGAGCGTCGATACGAAGAAGAAGGATGAGATGAAAGGACGCATTCACCTTCTCGACCCCGATCGACCGGACGAGGCGCTCGAGGTCGACATCATCACCCATGACGAATCTGTGCTTTCGGTCGGCGTGCCGAACACTTACGTCAGCTTCGATCTCATGCGCTACGACACGAGCGCGCCCTATCGCGGCGTGCTCGGCGGACGCAGCTTCGTTTTCACTCCCCCTCCCGCGCGTCGCCGTTCGCCGGCGCAGCCGCGCGAAGCGCCGACAGGCGTCGTCGCCAAAAAGCGAACGCTCCAGAAGATTTGAGCCGGCGAAATCGGCTGTAGCCGGCGCGGTCCTTCAACCGCCGCGCACGGCCGTCTCGAGAAAATCCTCGAGCGCGCGAATATAATCCATATCCTCGAAGGCTCTGTGCTTCTCGGCGGCGACGCGAGCGGCGAGCCCGGCGCGAAAAGCGCGGTCGCGCCCCAGCCGCACGGCGATCTCGACATAATGATCGAGCGAGGAGGCGATCGTCTCCTCGCAGCCGATGCGGCGCAGAATCGCGGCGGTATGGCGCCCGCGCATGAACGCGCCCGGCAAGGTCACGATCGGACGATCGGCGCCGAGCAGATCGAGCGTCGAGCGGCCGCCGGACCAGCCGGGCGTGTCGAGAATGACATCCGACGCGGCCGCGGTGGCGATGAACAGCTCTTGCGGCATTTGCGGCAGGATCACGCAATGATCTTCAGCGGAGAGTCCCGCGGCGGCGAAGACGCGCTGCATCCGCGCGCGGAAGACAGCAGTCACCTCCTCGCTCTTGGCGAAGGCGATGAAGAGGAATTTGCACGGCCCGATCGTCGCGGCGATGCGCGGAAAGACGGAATCATAGCAGGGCAGATATTTGTAGAGCGCTTGTCCCGAGAAGAAGATCGGCGCGTGCGGCTCGGCGTCGAAGAGCGAGCGATCGAGCTTTTGCAGCGCGAGCGTCTCCGCTGTGTAATGCAGGCCGAGATTGGGCAGAAGCGCGAGACGCTCGGTATAGAAGCGCTCGGCGCCTTCGGGCTCCATCAGCTCGCTCGACAGAAAATGGTCGATCGTCGGCATGCCGCTCGTCTCTGGCTGGCCCCAGGCCATGCATTGCACGGGCGCGAGACGCTGCGCCGCGAGCCAGCCGGACACGGGATCCATGCCGATCTCTGGATAGAGCAGAACATGCGGCGCCGCGGCGACAATGGCCTCGCGCCAACCTTCCGGCGTCGAAGGCTCGCGCGGAAATTGGTCGCAGGCCTGCGCGGCGCGAATCGTCTCGGCGTCCTCGATCTTGCCCGTATGGAAGCCGATGATCTCGAAACGCGCGCGATCGAGCTTCTCGATCCAGCTCTCGAGAAAAAGACGGAACACGGTATGGCGGCAGAAGAAGCCGCTGACGATTCCAACGCGTATGCGCTCGCTCGCCGCCGGCGGCGGCGCGAGCGGCGCGGCGGGATGCGCCTGCGCGAGAGTGCGGCAGGCGAATTCGCCATAAAGCGTCTGCAATTGGCGATCGTCCTCGCCCTGATAGGGAAGGAAGAAGGGCTGCGTCGCGGAGATCGCCGGCGCGAGCGCGGCGGCGATCTCCGCATCCTGCGCGGAAGCGGCGAGCGCTGCGAGCGCCTGCGCATAGCGCGCGCGGCGAATGGCGATCTCCTCCTGCGTGTCATAGAGGATCGGCAGCTCCGCCATGCAGAGCGCGATGCGCGCGCCGCCCTGGCCGGGATCGGCCGCGATGGCCGCGCGATGGCGCGCCACCGCGTCATCGGTGCGTCCCTCGAGATGCAGCAGGCAGCCGAGATTATAATGCGCGTCGGAGAGATCGGGCTTCAGCGCCAGCGCGCTCTCATAGCAGACGATCGCCTCGGCGTGGCGGCCGAGCTCTTGCAGCACGACGGCGAGATTGTTCCAATAATTGGCGTCGCCGGGCGCGAGACGCACGGCGATGGTGAGACGCGCGGCGGCCTCGCTCCAGCGGCCGCGCCGCATCAGCCAGCGGCCGAAATTGCCCTGCGCCTCGACGAGCCGCGGCTCGAGCTCTATGGCGCGCAGAAAGGCCGCCTCCGCCTGTGCGGCGGGGCCGATCTCGGCCAGCGCATTGGCGAGATTGTACCAGATCGCCGGCTGATCCGGCGCGCATTGCGCGGCCTCGGCGTAATGGGCGGCGGCGGCGGCGCCATGGCCGAGATCCATCAGCGCGCTGGCGAGATTGCAATGCAGCGCGCCGGAGCCGGGCCGCAGCGCGACGGCGGCGCGATAATCCTCGACCGCCTCCTCGAGCCGCCCCAGCGCGCGCAGAGCGAGCGCGCGGCTGTTGTGATGGATCGCCTGTCCGGGCGCGATGGCCATCGCCTTGGCGATCAGCGCGAGGCCCGTCTCCGGCGCGCCGCGCTCCGCCTCGAGCAGGCCGAGAAGATGCAGGCTGTCGGCATGCTCCGGCCAGCAATCGAGAACGCCGCGATAGAGCGCCGCGGCCTCGTCGATCTCTCCCGCCTCATGGCGCGCGCGCGCCTGTCGAAAAGCCGAATCCGGCGTGATGTCGTTCATGCTTCGCGAGTGATCCACGAATCGGGCCGAGCCACAACTGTGCTCTATCTCGGACGCCGATGTTGCGCCATCTTATTCGCCGTGTTTCTGAACGGCGAACGATCGCGCCATCCTCTCCGGCCGCCGCCGCGCTAAATGTCGTGTCGATGCGTCTTTCGTCACGACGCCGATTGCAAGCCTCGGTAGGCTGCATGCCAGCGGCGCTCGCCGTGAGAGTGAGAGGTCCCATGGACGCGCTCCAGCCGAATGCGACGCCACGTTGGGAATGGCGCATCTTCGGCGCCGATCTCGCGGCGCTGGAGGCCAAGCTCGGCTCGCCAACGAGCCTGCCGCGCCGCAGCGACGAGATCTATCTGCTGAACGCGCTGACGCCGCACTCCGCGAAGATCCGCGACGAAGCGCTGGAGGTGAAGCGTCTGCTGCGCGTCGATGATGGGCTGGAATTATGGGAGCCCGCCTTTCGGGCGCCCTTTCCGGTGACGGCGGAGCGTCTCGCCGCCGCCGCCGCGGCCCTGGCGCTGCCGCTGAGCCGGCTCGATCGCGCCGCCTATGACGAGGCGCGTTTTCTTGCGGAGATCGTCGCGCCCTGCCCCGCGCTGCGCGGCGTCGCGGTGCGAAAGTCGCGGCTGCGCTTCTCCTTTCGCGGCTGCGCGGCGGAATTCGTTCGGCTGCAGATCGGCCCCGCGCCAATGGAGAGCGTCGCTCTGGAGAGCGAGGACGAGCGCCGCCTCGCCGAGGCGCTCGACGCGCTCGACGCCGATCCGCGGCTCAATGTTAATTTTCCCAAAGGCGTCGAGCGCGCCGCCGCTCTGGCGATCTGAGCAGGAGGAGGAAGGAATGGGCGTGGAGATCGAGCGGAAGTTTCTGGTCACGCGTGAGCTGTGGCGGCCGCGCAACGACGGCGTGGCCTTTCGCCAGGGCTATCTCTCGCGCGCCGAGGATCGCGTGGTGCGCGTGCGCATCGCCGGCGGCGCCGCCTTTCTGACGATCAAGGGCCGAACCTCCAACGTCACCCGCTCGGAGTTCGAATATCCCATTCCCGTCGAGGATGCGCAGATCATGCTCGATCGCCTGTGCGAGCGGCCGCTGATCGAGAAGACGCGCTATGAGGAGGTGTTCGGCGGCCATTTCTGGACCGTCGACGTGTTCCTGGGCGAGAATGACGGGCTGATTATCGCCGAGATCGAGCTCGGCTCCGAGGAGGAGAGCTTCGACCGTCCGGGCTGGCTCGGCCGCGAGGTCTCGGGCGATCCGCGCTATTTCAACTCTGAATTGTCGAAGCGGCCCTTCGGCTATTGGAACACGCCATAGCGGTTCCGAGCCCCGCTTCGACAAAGCCCCCGGAAATCGGCTAAAGATCGCTCTCCCTCGAGAAAGCGAATCAAAAGCCCATGACCATCCGCCTGCATACGGGCGACCTGCCGGACGGCGCCGATCTCGGCCCCGTCGTCGCCATCGACACGGAAACGCTCGGCCTCAATCCGCATCGCGACCGGCTCTGCCTCGTCCAGCTCTCCGGCGGCAATGGCGACGCCGATCTCGTGCGCATCGCGCCGGGCCAGACCGCGGCGCCCAATCTGACGCGCATGCTCGCCGATCCGAAGGTGCTGAAGCTCTTCCATTTCGCGCGCTTCGACATCGCCATTCTGGCGAAGACCTTCGGCGTGATGGCGGAGCCCGTCTATTGCACCAAGATCGCCTCCAAGCTCATCCGCACCTACACGGATCGCCATGGGCTGAAGGATCTCGTGCGCGAATTGCTCGGCGTGGAAATCTCCAAGCAGCAGCAATCCTCCGACTGGGGCGCGGCGACACTCTCGGACGCGCAGCTCGCCTATGCGGCCTCGGACGTGCTCTATCTCCACGCGCTGCGCGAGAAGCTCGACGCCATGCTGGCGCGCGAGGGCCGCGCCGATCTCGCGGCTCCCTGCTTCGAGTTTCTGCCGACGCGCGCGCGGCTCGATCTCGCTGGCTGGCCGGAGACCGATATTTTCTCGCATGAATGACGCCTCGAATTCGCCATGCGGCCGGCGTTATCTCGCGGCGGCGCTAGAGTGTTTTCGAGCGAAATGGGAACCGGTTCGCGTGAAGAAAACACGACCGAACAAGGTGATCTAGATTCGCTCCGGCTCGATCTGAACCGGAATGACGCTAGAACAAGGATGACGAGCAGAATTGGCGGGCAGAATCAGAATGAACGACGCCTCGCCGCCGAGCGACAGACGCGATCGGCTCGCCTCCATCGTCGCGCCGCGCCGCGACGCCATTCCGCAGGCGCGGCGCCATTCCCAGCGCGTCGCCCGGCTGCGACGCTGGCTGCTGTGGGGCAGCGGCGCGATCGTCGCCGCCGTGGCCGTGGGCGTGGCGCTTCATTCGCTGCGCTTTCTGCCGGCGGATCTGCGCTTCTCCCGCATCGCCATGCAGGGCACGCGCATCACCATAGAGAGCCCCAAGCTCGTCGGCTATCGCAAGGATGGCCGCCCCTATGAGCTACGCGCCCGCACCGGCATTCAGGATATCGCCAAGCCCGATGTGTTCGAGCTGGAGCAGCTCGAGGTGCATATTCAGAGCGACAATGAATCGAATGTCGTGCTGACGGCGGAACATGGCCTCTATGACGCCAAGAACGACCGCGCCGATCTCTCCCGCGGCGCCCGCGTCTTCGACGGCAAGCATTATGATTTGCGCACCGAAGCGGCCATCATCGATTTTCGCGGCAATATCGTCACCTCCGACCATCCGACCAGGCTGACGCTGGACAGATCGGTGGTGACGTCGCAATCGGTCGAATTCTCGCAGAACGAGCGCCGCGCGACATTCTCCGGCGCAGTGCATACGACGCTGCCCGGCGACGACGACGACGCTGGCGCGGCGGAAGGATCGTCTCCATGAAAATGATCACGATGAAAATGATCACGACGAAAATCATTGCTTTCCTGACCATTCCCGTCTTCACGGCCGCGCTTATGACCGCCGCGCCGCTCGCCGCCAAAGGCCGCTCCAGCGGCATTCTCCCCGGCGCCAGCGCCAAGGACCCGGTCGACATAGACGCGGGCAAGCTCGACTATTTCGACAAGGAGCAGAAGCTCGTCTATTCGGGCGGCGTCATCGTCGTGAACGGCCCCTCCACGCTGAAGGCCTCGCGCCTCATCATCTTCCTCGACAAGGCGCAGCCGGGCCAGGAGAGCAACGGCGGCAGCGACCGCGTTCGCCACATAGACGCGGAAGGCCCGGTGACGCTCGTTTCCAAGGATCAGATCGGCACCGGCGATCACGGCAGCTATGAGCGCGGCGAGAACAAGGTCTATCTCATCGGCAATGTGACCCTGACCAAAGACAATGGAGTCGTGAGGGGAGAGAAGCTTACCTACGACACGGCGACGGGCCAAGCGACCGTGATCGAGAAGCCCGGCCAGCGCGTGCGCAGCATTTTCACGCCCGGCGAGGTCAAGGGAGACAATAAGGAGAAGAAGGAGCCCGCTCCCGCCGCGGAACGCCGCGCCGACTGAGGGCGCTCAGCGCTGATAGACGCCGACCAGCGCCGTCTCCTCGAGCAGGACCTCATTGGCGGCGCGCTCCACCTCGAGACAGCTCGGCTCCTTGCGCGCCACGGCGAGCGAGGCTGTGGAAAGCGCCATCAGCCGGAAACGATAGCGATGCGCGCCATGGCGCGGCGGCGGACATGGCCCGCCATAGCCGGAGCCCTCGAAATCATTGATCCCCTGCGAGAAGCCGCGCTGCGGCCCCGGACGCCCGGCGCCTTCCGGCAATCCCGTGGCGTCGCGCGATAGATCATAGACCGCCCAATGGCGCCAGACGCCGGCCGGCGCGTCTGGATCGTCGCAGAGCAGCACGAAGCTCTTCGTCTGCGCAGGCGCGTCGCTCCAGCGCAGCGGCGGCGAGACATTGGCGCCGTCGCATGTGTATTTGCGCGGTATCTCCTCCCCATGGGCGAAGGCCGACGATAGCAGCCGCATATTACGCTCCTGTCGTGAATTTCTCCGCCGCCGCGACAGCGAGACCGAGCGCCGCGGCGACGGCTGCGTTGACGATCTCGCCGCGGGCCACTGAGAGGCCGGCGGAAAGATGCGGATCCTCACGCAAGGCGCCGAGCCCTTTGTCGGCGAGCGCCAGCACGAAAGGCAAGGTCGCGCTGGCGAGCGCGAATGTGGAGGTGCGCGGCACGGCGCCCGGCATGTTGGTGACGCAATAATGCACGACGCCATCGACGACATAGGTGGGATCGGAATGAGTCGTCGGCCGCGAGGTCTCGCAGCAGCCGCCTTGATCGATCGCGACATCGACGATGACCGCGCCCGCCTTCATGCCCGCGACCATGCCGCGGCTGACGAGCTTGGGCGCCGCCGCGCCCGGAACCAGCGCCGCGCCTATGACGAGATCGGCGCGCCGCACCAGCTCCGCTATCGCCGTCGGCGTCGAGAAAATGGTGCGCGGCGCATTGCCGAAGCGCGCGGAGAGGCGCCGCAGCGGCTCGGCGCCGCGATCGGCGACGATGACGCTCGCGCCCATGCCGAGCGCGATCATCGTCGCCTGCGTTCCGACTGTCCCGGCGCCGAGAATCATCACCTCGGCCGGCGGCGCCCCCGGCGCGCCAGCGAGCAGAACGCCGCGCCCGCCCATGGATTTCTCGAGACAGCGCGCGCCCGCCTGCGGCGCGAGCCGCCCAGCGATCTCCGACATGGGCGTCAGCAGCGGCAGACCGCCGAAGGGCGAAGTCACGGTCTCGTAAGCGATGCAGATCGCGCCGGAGCGCATGAGATCGAGCGCCAGCGCACGATCGGCGGCGAGATGCAGATAGGCGAACAGCAGCTGCCCCGGCCGCAATCGCGCGCGCTCCTGCGCGAGCGGCTCCTTCACCTTCACGATGAGATCGGCGGAGGCGAAGATCGCTTCCGGCCCTTCCACCAGCGCGGCGCCCGCCGTCTGAAAATCGCCGTCCGAAATCCCCGCGCCGACGCCGGCGCCGCTCTCCACCATGACGAAATGCCCGCGCTGCACGAGCTCGTAGACTCCGGCCGGCGTCAGCGCGACGCGAAACTCATTGTCCTTGATTTCCTTGGGCGCGCCGACGCGCATCATGCTCTCCGATCACGCGAGCGGCGAGAAGCGATCGAGAATCTCGATCACCTCCGCATCCTCGATCTGGCGAAAATTCTCGTAGAAGAAGCCGATCGCGCCGAAGCTCCGATAATCCTCGAGGCAGACGATCTCATCGGCCTCGTGGCGAAGCGCTGCGAGCGCATCGGTGGGCGCGACGGGAATAGCGAGAATGAGCTTGCGCGGATGCAGCGCACGAACCGCGCGCAGCGCCGCGCGCGTCGTCGCGCCGGTCGCGACGCCGTCATCGACGACGACAGCGAGCTTGCCGCCGACATCGGGCCGCGTCCTGCCGCGCAGATAGGCCCCGCGTCGTCTCTCTAGCTCCGCCCGCTCGCGCGCACAGACGGAATCGAAAACGGACTCCGTCACCTCCGCCGCATCGATCACATCCTCATTGCGCACAATGATCGGCGCGCCGCCATTGGCGATCGCGCCCATGGCCAGCTCCGGCTGATAGGGAACGCCGATCTTGCGCACCAGCACGAGATCGAGAGGCGCCTTCAGCCTCTCGGCGATATGCGCGGCGACGGGAACGCCGCCGCGCGGCAATGCATAGACGACACAAGCTTGGCCGGCATGCGCGGCGAGCGCATCGGCGAGGCGGCGACCTGCGTCGTCACGGTCTCGAAACGGCATGGCGATCCAGCTCCGGCGCGGATGCGCGACGCCATCGATATAGTCGGGAGCCGCCGCGATGCGAGAGGCCGCTCACGAAGGCGCCCGCTCGCCGAGCGGCCGCACCGCGCTGGCCTGAGGGCCATCCTCGGCGTCTTCAGGCACATAGCGCACACGATCGCCGCGCTCGAGCGCATCGAAACCCGCGCCTTCGACGCTATTACGGTGAAAATAGAGTTCCTGCCCATCCTCGCCTTCTAGGAATCCATAGCCGTCCTCGCGCATCAGCCGGCGCACGACGCCGAGCGCGGGCTCGGCATGCTGCTTCACATGACCCTCGAGGCGACGCACCTGATCCTGCAGCCGGCGGCGCGCGCGTTTGAAAGCGTCGTTCAGCGCGAAATCGAAATCCTGATAGCGCTCGTCCTGCGGCGGCGTGCGCTCGACGATCGCCTCGCGCCCATCCGGCAGAGCGAGCCGTATGTTGATCTCATATTGCCCGCCCGTGTGATGACGCGCGCTCGGCGCCTTGACCACGATGCGGCAAGCGGTGACGCGGCCGAAGCGAGTCTCGAGCTCGTCGATCTGACGCGCGATGCGCGCCTGCGCCTGCGGCGAAGCCTCCATGCCTTGAAAATCGATTTCCGGCGTCGTCTGCATGGCCGAGCCTCCGTTTTCGTGACGCGAATTTCGCCGCCGCTCGTGCGAGCAGCGCGATAGATAGATAGGGCGTGCGGAGGAAGTCGCGCCGCCGGCGGAAGGATGCGCATCATGATGACGACGCCGATCGCCGAGTTCGAGGTTGCCGTCGGGCCGCGCCGGCTCGGCGGCTCGCTCGCAGTTCCAGAAGATGCGCAGGGCTCGATAATCTTCGCGCATGGCTCGGGCTCGTCGCGCTTCAGCCCACGCAATCGCTTCGTCGCGGCCGCGCTGCGCGAGAGGCGCCTCGCGACATTGCTGATGGATCTGCTGAGCGAGGAAGAAGCCGAGGACCGCCGCAATGTCTTCGACATTCCCTTGCTGGCCAGCCGCGTCGTCGAGGCGATCGACTGGGCCGCGATCGAGCCTCTGCTCCGCAATCTGCCGATCGGCCTCTTCGGCGCCAGCACGGGCGCGGCCGCAGCTCTCGTCGCGGCGGTGGAACGGCCGCAAAAGGTGAAAGCGATCGTCTCGCGCGGCGGACGCCCCGATCTCGCGGGCCATGCGCTAGAGCATGTGCGCGCGCCGACTCTGCTCATCGTCGGCGGACTCGATTTCGAAGTTCTTAATCTCAATCGCATCGCGGCGAGACGCTTGGCCGACGCACGGCTCGACGTCGTGCCAGGCGCGACACATTTGTTCGAGGAGACTGGAACTCTGGAGCAGGCGGCCGCGCTCGCGGCGGAATGGCTGGCCGAGAAATTGGCGCGGCGCGATCGAAGCGAGAGATTCGCATGACCACGCTGGCCCAGACGCAACCTTATCTGAAGCGTCTCTTCGAGCGCATCGATCTCGCGCCGCGGCCGATCGGCGTCGAGACGAGCCGCGCGCTCGAGCATTGGCGCGCCTCACGCCGCGGCGTTGCGCCGACTTTCGCCGATGTCGTCGCCGATCTGCGTCATGGCGGCTTCGCCTTTCGCGCCGTGCCGGAAGCGCGCGATTATGAGATCGTGATCGGCGCCAAAGCGGTGGCGCCGCTGCTCGGCGCCGTCGCGGAAGGCGCGCGCTTGAGCGAGGCGCCCAACCGCCGCGGCGCCGTGCGCCTGCGCCGCCTCTTCGATGAAGCCTTGCGCGCCGGCGAGCCTGCGCTCGTGGAGTTCACCCTGGTCGAGAAAGGCCGCGACCGCGCCGGCGTCGAGCTGCTCGCTGCTCCGCTCGCGCTCGCCGATGGCGCGCTCGGCGCCGTGCTCGGCGCGCTGAACATTCAGCGCTATGAGGCGCCGGCGCCGGCGCATGAGCCGCCGCCGGCGACGGACGAGCCGATCGCGCTGTTCGCGCTCGGCTCCAGCCGCGCGCTCGGCGAGCGCGTCGCGCGCGAGCTCGCGATCACGCTTTCGCCGCATGAGGAGCGCCGCTTCGAGGATGAGGAGCGCAAGACGCGGCCGCTCGTCGGCGTGCGCGACAAGGATGTCTATGTCCTCGCGAGCCTCGAGGGCGAGACGGGCGACAGCGGCGCCGACAAGCTTTTGCGCCTTCTCTTCTTCATCGGCGCGCTGCGCGACGCCGGCGCCGCGCGCGTCACCGCCGTCACGCCCTATCTCTGCTACGCGCGCAAGGATCGCCGCACCAAGCCGCTGGACCCTGTGGCCACGCGCTATGTCGCGCAATTGCTGGAGGCGATCGGCGCCGATCGCATCGTCGCCATAGACGCGCATAATATCGCGGCCTTCGAGAACGCCTTTCGTATAGAGGCCGTCGCGCTCGACGCGCAGGCGCTGTTCGCGCGCTATTTCGCGCATCGGCTCGGCGCCGAGCCTGCAGCGATCGTCTCTCCCGATCTCGGCGGCGAGAAGCGCGCCGAGCTGTTCCGCCAGCGCCTCGAGACCATCCTCGCGCATCCGGTGGCGAAGGGCTTCATGGACAAGCATCGCAGCATGGGCGAGATCGCCGGCGAGATTTTCGCCGGCGATGTGGCTGGCCGCGCGGTCGTCATTCTCGACGATCTCATCAGCAGCGGCGGCACGATGGCGCGCGCCGCGCGCGCCTGCCGCGCCAATGGCGCGACGCGCATCTTCCTCGCCGCGACGCATGGACTCTTCGCGCGCGACGCCGACAGCGCGCTGCGCGAGGCGCCGATCGAGGAGATCGTCGTCACCGACACGGTCGCGCTGAGCGAAGCCGTCGCGCAACGCTTGCGCGGGCGCCTGGTGACGCTCGGCGTCGCGCCGCTGCTCGCCGAGGCGATCGCGCGCCTCCACAGCGGCGGCTCCATCGACGAATTGCTCGACACAGGTCCGAAAGGCGCCCCATGACCGCAAATGCTCTCTTCGTCGATCTCTATGAGATCGCCATGCTCCGCGCCTATTTCGAGCTCGGCATGGCGGAGCGCCGCGCCACATTCGGCCTCTTCGTGCGGCGTCTGCCGCCAGCGCGCAATTTCCTGCTCGCCTGCGGCCTCGCCGATGTGCTGAGAGAGCTGCACGAGCTGCGCTTTTCGGAAGACGATTTGCGCTATCTCTCCTCGCTCGGCTTCGGGCGCGAGTTTCTCGACTGGCTCGCGCGATTTCGCTTCACCGGCGACATTCGCGCGCTGCCGGAGGGCACGCCCTTCTTCGCCAATGAGCCCATTCTCGAAGTGACGGCGCCGATCGGCGAGGCGCAGATCGTCGAGACGCTGATCCTCAATCAGATCGGCCTGCAGACCATGCTCGCCTCCAAGGCGGCGCGCATGGTCTTCGCCGCGCGCGGACGCGCCATCGTCGATTTCGGCGCGCGCCGCGCGCAAGGCTTCGACGCCGCGCTGAAAGGCGCGCGCGCTTTTCATATCGCCGGCGTCGCCGCCACCTCCGATCTCGCCGCGGGCAGAGCGCATGACATCGCCGTCGCCGGAACCATGGCGCACAGCTTCATCGAGGCCTGCCCTTCGGAGGCCGCCGCCTTCGAGGCCTATGCGCGCATGTTTCCCGGCGCGACGCTGCTGGTCGACACCTATGATACGCTGGAAGGCGTGCGCAAGATCGTCGCGCTGGCGCAGGAGATGGGCGCCGATTTCGACGTGCATGCGATAAGGCTCGACTCCGGCGACCTCGATGCGCTGTCGCGGCAGGCGCGGCGCATATTGGACGAAGGCGGGCTCACGCGCGTCGAGATCGTCGCGAGCGGCGGGCTCGACGAAACGCTCATCGATCGCCTCGCCGCCTCGCATGCGCCGATCGACGCATTCGGCGTCGGCACGGAAATGGCGGCTTCCACCGATGCGCCGGCGCTCGATATCGCCTATAAGCTCGTGGAATTCGCTGGCGAGGGGCGCATGAAGCTGTCGCCCGGCAAGCGCAATCTACCGGGCCGCAAGCAGATCTTCCGCCAATTCCACGATGGCGTCGCGCTGCGCGACGTCATCGCGCGCGAGGACGAGCGCTACTCCGGCGTTCCATTGCTCGAGCCGGTGATGCGCGACGGCGAGCTGGTGAAGCCGCATCCGAGCCTGCCCGACATTCGCGAGCATGCGCGCGCGGCGATGGCGGCGCTGCCGTCCGACGCCCGCGGCCTTTCGCCTTGCGCCGGTCCCTATCCGGTGACGATCAGCGTGAGCCTCGCCGAATATGAGCGCGAGGTGGAAGCGTCTCTCACGCGCAAGGCTCCGCGGACGCGACAGCCGCATCTCACCCGATGCGCGTGAGGCGCTCACGCGCGAGCGCGAGATAGCGGCGCGCGAGCGGCTCCCATTTGTCCTTGTGACGCGGCGCGGGATCGAGCAGATGAGCGAGCGAGAGACGCACACGCAGCAGCGCGCGACAAGCGCCATAGAGCGCAAAGAGCGCGGGCGGCGGCGGAGTTGGCAAACGCCGCGCCGTGGCCTCGACAATGGCCGCGCCGATTTGCGGCGCGCCGAGCAGAGCGCATTCGAGATCGAGAAAAGCGAGCTCGTCGAAAGGATCGACCTGCCGCAATTCATCATTGAACTCGAGACAATCGAAAATCGCCAGCGGCTCGCAAAAGCAGATATGCTCGGGTCGCAAATCGCCATGTCCATCGACGATGCGCCCTTCGCGCACGCGCGCCTCCAGCGCCGGCGTCTGCGCTACCAGCAGGCGATCGACGCGATCGAGCAGAGCCACGGCGTCGTAATGATCGAGCGCGAAATCGCGCAGGGTGATGATGCGTCGATTTTCCGCCTGCTCGCGAAAGAAGCGCGCGACATATTCGGACGCGGAGATGGTGGAGCGATCGGCGCCCGCATAAAAGGCGGCAAGACGCATTGCGAGCGCCTCGATCCGGCGCGCGTCGACAGCGCCGGCAGCCAGCAGACGATCGAGCATCAGCTCGGCCGGCAAACGCTTCATCTCGACGAGCCAATCGACGATCTCGCCCGCGCCGCCGATCGCCAATCGTCCATCGGCGAACGTGACCGGAACCACATCGAGATAGACATTCGGCGCGAGGCGACGATTGAGCCGAAGCTCTGCGCGACAATCGGCCTCACGCGCGCGCGGCGTCGAAAAATCCAGGAAGGCGAAGCGCACGGGCTTCTTCAATTTATAGACGCGGTCTCCCGCAAGGAACAGGCGAGACATATGTGTCTCGACGACATCGACGCCGGCGGGCGCGCGCGCGAGGCGACGCTTCAGCTCCTCGGCGAGGCGATCGGATGGCGCTCGGTCTTGCGGCGAAGACATAGGCGGCTTCATTGGAGGAGGTCGCGATGACGAGAAAGAAGATAGGGCTGCGCTCGACCGACGCTCTCCTGATCGTCGATCTTCAGCTCGACTTTTTTTCGGGCGGCAAGCTCGCTGTTCCAAAGGCCGAGGAGATTCTCCCGGTCGTCAATGAGGTCATCGACGAGGCGCGCCGCTCCGGGACTCAGATCATCGTCTCGCGCGACTGGCATCCGCCGGACCATGTGAGCTTTGCCGCGCAGGGCGGAGAATGGCCGCAGCATTGCGTGCGCGGCAGCAGAGGCGCGGAGTTTCACCCTGAGCTGCGCCTGCCGCCGGGCGCTTTGTTCGTCTCCAAGGCCAAGCGCGCGGAGCGCGAGCAATATTCCGATTTCGACGGCACCAGCCTCGCGGAGGAGCTGCGCCGGCGCGCCATAGATCGCATTTTCGTCGTCGGTCTCGCCGAAGATTTCTGCGTGAAATGCAGCGCGATCGACGCTGCGCGTCTCGGCTTCGAGACTCATGTGCTGCGCGCGGCCACGCGCCCAGTGACACGCGAGGGCGGCGAGAAGGCGCGCGCGGAAATGCGCGCCGCTGGCGTGACGGTGATCGAGCCGTCCCGCGCCCCATATGACGTCGATCACATCTCGAGGACGTGAGCCATGCCGGAAATCAATACGGATAAAGTCTGCTTCGTCATCGTCAAGGCGCGCGAGCTGGAGGCCGAGGACGAAGGCATGCGGCCCGACGCCTCCAATCCTTCCGACGATAAATTCGTGAGCGTGCTGACGGAGGAGGGATGGTCGCCAAATCGCCGCGAGCTCGTCGAGTTCATCGAAGCGATGGACGATGATGAGCAGGCGGAACTGGTCGCGCTCGTCTGGGTCGGACGCGGCGATTTCATCGCCGATGATTGGGATTCCGCCGTCATTCAGGCGAAGGAGCGACGCAAAGGGCCGACCTCGAAATATCTGCTCGGCATTCCGCTGCTGGCGAGCTATCTGGAGGCGGGGCTCGACGAGTTCGACGAGAGCTGCGAAGGCTTCGAGGACGATCGGCAATAATCTCAAAGACGAAAGCGCGCGACGAGCGGCGCATGGAGCGAGCCGAGAATCGGATCTTGCGCCGTCGCCTCGTCTGCGAGGCCGTCATTCGATATCACGACCTCCTCGCATCGCGACGCGAGAGCGGGCGACGCCAATATCTGGTCGATGAGCGTCTTGCGGCCGGCGTGAATCACTGTGAAACGCTCTCGCTCCGCAATGCGCAGCGCGAGCGGGGCGAGACTGCGCGGCCCCGCCGCGGCCTCTTCCGCGCCCCAGAGAATGCGCGCGGGCGCATCATAGGCGTCGCAATTGAGATCGCCGCAGACGGCGATGAGCGGCGCATTCTCCACATCGAAGATGCGATCGACGAAGAGCCGCGCCTCCAGCGCCTGGCCTTCGCGCTTTTGCGCGGCGAGCCATTGGCCTTCCGCGAAGGCGCGGCTCGATTTGCGATCCGCCTCGCCCGGCAGCGGCACGGCGCGCGGCGCGCGTAAATGCAAGTTCAGCACATGTAGCGTTGCGCCATCGGGGAGCATGATGCGCGCATAGAGGATGGGCCGCTCGAATAGAATGTCGATCGGCTGCGGGGCGCTCGTTTCCGGCGGCGGAATCCAGCGCCAGGGCGCGATTATGTCGTGATAGAGCTGGCGGCGCTCGACGATCGGCCAGCGCGAGAGCAGCGCGAGATTGTGGATATCGGCGGGCGCGTCGGCGCCTGGACGCGAAGTCGTCGCGCGGAAGAAATTCGCATAGCCGCCGCCTTCGACGAGACGATCGAGCGCGATGAAGCGTCGCGGCGCATGCGCGGTCTCGCGCTGCGCATCGACCTCCTGAAGGCAGAGAATATCGGCGTCGATCGCCGCGAGCTGCGGACGCAGCACGGCGAGGCGCCGATCGAATTCGTCCTGCGCCGATGGCGACCAGTCCAAATTCTCTATGTTGAAGGTCGCGAGGCGAAAATGGCCCGCCATTCGTCGAAAATCCGTCTCGCGCCCTCTCCCGCGCGCGGCGGGAGAGGGAGATTGCCGTCGCCGCTCACGCTGCCTTTATATCGATATTCTTCTCGGATTTCTGCGCCTGCGCCGATTTGGGCAGATGCACGGTCAGCACGCCTTTGGCGAAGGTCGCGTCGATCTTGTCAGCCTCGACATTCTCCGGCACGCGAAAGGCGCGACGGAAGGAGCCATAGCGACGCTCGGAGAGGAAATAGCCCTTGTCCTTCTCCTCGCGCTGCTCCTTCTTCTCGCCGCAGATGATGAGCGAGCCGTTGGAGAGCTTCACCTCGACATTCTTCTCGTCTATGCCGGGAAGCTCCGCGGTGATCTGATATTCCTTGTCCTTCTCGACGAGATCGACCGCGGGCGTCGCCGCCCAGCCGATGCCGAAGCGTCCGAAAGGCTCGAGATCTGGCGTCGCGCCTTTTTGGAAGGGCGCATCCTCGAACAAGCGATCGATCTGCCGCCGCAGCGTCTCCAGAGGATGCCAGTCGAACAATCCAGAGTTCGGCAGCGTCTCCTTCGATTCTTTCACCGGAACTCTCGTCTGCGCTTCCGCCATTTCCGCCTCCTCTATCAAAATGGACGATCGGCGTGGCACGCGCGTCGGCGCGCTCGCACGACGCCTGTGACGTAGGAGCGCCGCGCGAAAAGACAATCGGCGCATTGCGTCGGCGAAGGGCGGATAGGATGAGAAGCGATCGAAAGCGAAGGCTTTCGCTGCGGGGCGACGCCATAGGCAAAGTGTCGCGGCCGGTTATATTGCTCTTTAATGGAGCGCTGCGACATGTCCAACGAGCCGACGCTGACCGAGGACGACATCATGCGCGCGCTGGAGGCGCGGCTCGGACGACTGCATGCGCGCCAGAGGCTCGGCATAGAGCGCGACCATGAGGCGCAGATCTTTGGCCAGGGCCTCAATTTCTTTCACCCGGAGAATCTCGCCGCCTCGCCGCTGCTGATCCGCGCCGCGCTCACCGCCATCGGACTCTACCGCCGCGGTCTCGCCAATGCGGAGAAGCTTCTGCTGCGCGAGAATGAGATCGTCAGCGCGCGGCTGCCGCGCGCCTTCGACGGCTTCGCCATTCTCCATTTGAGCGATCTGCACGTCGATATGTGTCCGCGCGCTATGGCGCGGCTGCGCGAGATGGTCGCCGATCTCGCCTATGATCTCTGCGTGCTCACCGGCGATTATCGTGGCGCGACGCATGGGTCCCACGCGGCGGCGCTGGACGGCATGGCGGAGCTGCGCGAGGCTTTGCGCGCGCCGATCCTCGCCGTGCTCGGCAATCACGACACGATATTGATGACGCCGGGCCTCGAGCAGATGGGAATGCGCGTTCTGCTCAATGAGTGCGAGACATTCGTCCGTGACGGCGCGCGCATTCATGTCGCCGGAGTCGATGATGCGCATTATTTTCGCGTCGACAATATCGCCAAGGCCGGCGAGGGGATTCCGCAAGGCGAATTCTCTCTGCTGCTTTCGCATACGCCGGAGATTTTCCGTCAGGCGGCGCATGCGGGCTTCAATGTTCTGCTCGCCGGCCATACGCATGGCGGCCAGATCTGCCTGCCGGGCGGCGTCGCGCTCACGCTCGACTCCGTGCTGCCGCGCGCCTATGGCGCCGGCGCTTGGCGATATCACGACATGCAAGGCTATACGTCGGTCGGCGCCGGCTCCTCCGTGCTGCCGGTGCGCTTCAATTGTCCGCCGGAGATCACCTTGCATCGGCTGCGGGCCGCCTGAGCGGTGAAATCGCCCGCGCATCTGGTCGAGCTTCGCGTCCGCCGCTAGAATATGACGGAGACGTGAAGGAAAGGGCGTGGGATGCAGGGCGGCTGGCGAATTGCGGGCGCGGGCCTTCGAGGCTTTCGGACGACGATCGGCGCGGCCCTGCTGCTCGCGGCCAGCGCCGCCGCGGCCTTGGCGGCGCTCTATCCGCGGGAGGCGCGGCGCTTCATGGCGGAGGAGGATTTTCGCCGCTATCCGGGCGCCGGCGTGCTGACGTGTCGCACGGAGGAGGGCGTGCCGGAGCGCGCGGCCGCCGCCTGGCTGATCGGCGACCGCGGCCTCGTCGTGCTCAACGCGCATAATTTCGTCGATCGCAAGCTGCGGCCGACGCATCCCATAGACGATTGCGCTTTCTCCATCGGCGAGAAGGAATACGCCTTCGACACGGACAGCCTGCGCTTCGGCTTCGCCCGCGACGCCAAATCGCTGAACATCACCGATGATTGGGCGCTGGTGCGCCTGCGCGATCCCGTGGACGCCGATATAACGCCGCAGCCGATCCCCGACGGGCCGGCGCTGCCGACCGGCGTCGAGAAGCTGCGCGTGGTGATGGTGTCGCCTGCCGGCCACTCCAATTTCCGCCGCGCGACCAGCATAGAAGAGTGCCAGATTCATCAGATCGACGCGCCGACGGAGGCGGGAATTCGCCGCGCTCGGCATGATTGCAACGACGGCTATGGCGGCTCGGGCTCGGGGATTTTCGGCGACGATGGACGGCTCATCGCCATGCACAGCGCCTCGCTGGACATGAATTCGCGCCGAGATTTCGACATGGAACGCCATTTCGGCATGGCGCTGCTGTTCGAGGGCGAATTGCTGGACGCTATTCGGGCCAATCTTCGGGCAGACGCGCGCTAGAGCGCTTCGGGAAAAGGCTCACGGCCCCGCGCGTGGCGGAATCGTGCGCAGCCAGAGGATGAGCGCATCGAGATCGCGTGGCGTCATCTTCGAGAAATGCGCCTTGGAGAGATTGGCCATGGTCGGCTTGAGCGGCTTGGCGTCGCGGCCGACGCCGGCGACAATGGCGGCCTTGATCTCCTCGTCGCTCCAGGCGCCGATCCCGGCCGTCGGATGCTGGGTGATATTGGCGCCGACCGCCGTTCCCGCCGGCGTGCGGAACAGCTTGCCGCCGGCGCCGAGCTTTTCCTTATGGTCGAGCGCGCCATTTGTCTCGCCGCTGTGGCATTCCATGCAGCGCGCCAGGGTCGCGACATAAAATCCGCGCCGCAGCGGATTGTCGAGCGCGCTCTCCTCGAATGGCGCCTCGGCGCCGGGAAAGGTGTCGGCCTTCTGCTCGCCGTCGCGGCGCTGCGCCGGCCGCGCGGACTCCACCGGCGCCGATGTGCGCAGAAAGGCGACGACCGCCTCGAGATCCCGCGCGGTCAATATGCGATAATATTCCGACGGCATGGCCGGCGCGAGACGCCCCTCCGGCCCGACGCCGGCGACGATCGCCGCCGTCAGCCGCTCATCGCTCCAGGACCCGATTCCGGTCGCGGCGTCCGATGAAATATTCGGGCCGCGCACGCTGTAAGTCTCGCCATTGAAAGTCTGCGAGCCGCCGGAAAAGCGCTTGTCGAGCCGATAGCCGTCGGGGCCGCGCGGCGTATGGCAATTGTCGCAGGCGGTCAGCGCCTCGACGAGATAACGGCCGCGATCGATATCCGCGGCGGCGGCCGGGGCGGCGAGGCAGAGCGGCAGCAAGGCGCGGCACGCCAGAGAACGCGCCCATGCGAGAGCAGAATTGGAGAGCACAGCCTATCCGATAGCTCGAGAATGTCTCGCCAACATAGGCGGCGCCGAGGCGCGCTTCATTTCAAAAAAGTCTCGATTGCGCGGGCGATTTGTCCCGTCGTCAGAACGGCCGCTCGCGGACGCGCAGATCGAACATGAGCCGCGAGAGCGCCTGCGAGCCGAAGAAGAACAGGCCGGTGACGATGACGATCTCCCCTGCCCCGAGGCGCGCCGGGGCGGCGATGGCGAGCAGCGGGAGCAGCGCTTCCGGAATTTGATCGAGCCCCGGCGCGCGGCTGCTGGAGGGAAGGCCGAGCCGGCGCTTGACGAAGCTCGAGAAAAGATCGCCCGCCATGGCGAAAGCGCCGAGCAATGCGCCGAGATGAACGGGAAAGCCGACGAGCGGCGCGCAGCAAGCGGCGGCGAGCACGGCGAGAAGCAGCCCGCGCCAAGTCTTGGCGGGGCCGAGCAGCGGCCGTCCGTCGAAGAAGCGGGCGCCGCCGTCCACAGGGCGGGCGAAGAGGTCGCCGAGCAGCCTTTTGCCGAGCACCGGCGCGCCATTGGCGACGATCAGCAGAAGCAGCAAGCGGAGAATCAGGGCTCCATCCATCCCATCCTCACCATGTCTCATCCTCGCCATGTCCCTTCCTCGCCGAACACGCCAGGGCTCAGGGCTCCCTCGGCAATATAGCGGAGGCGGACGCGGCGTCATGCGGCCCAATATTCGACTAATCTTGTTGACTTATGGACTTGTACTCCTAGCATTCACGCTACAGGATTCGCTCAGAAGGCTCTCGAGGACGCCCATGCCGAGCAATGTCGATTTCGTCTTCGTCGATCAGATCGCCGTCGGGCTTTTGGTGACCGAGGGCGAATGCAAGAGATTTTGCGGCGCCTCATGGGCGCTGGCCGCGCTCGAGGGCGCCGTATTCGCTGATCTCGAGGAGGCCGAAAAGATCGTCGCGCGGCATTTGCGCAGCCGCGGCGAGCACAGCTGCGCCGGTTAGTTTCGCGCGGCGCATCCTTGTCGGAGCAGGCGCGCCTCTCTACATGAGCTGCGATATCCCGCCGCGCGGGAGCCTGTATTCCTCGAGGCCGGTCATGGGCGAGGGCGCAGCAGCGGCCGATGGCCCCGATTTCTCGCTCGGCGTCAGCGTCGCCGATATGGCCGACGGCGCCATTCTCTCCGGTCGCGTCGGCGCCGAGCCGGCGTTGCTCATCCGCCGCGGCGACGAATTCTCCATCATCGGCTCCGCCTGCACCCATTATCAGGGTCCGCTCGGCGAGGGGCTGGTGGTCGCCGACACGATCCGCTGCCCCTGGCATCACGCCTGCTTCAGCCTGCGCGACGGACGAGCGCTGCGCGCCCCGGCCCTCGACCCCATTCCCTGCTGGCGCGCCGAAAAGCGCGGCGATCTCCTCTTCGCCATGGAGAAGATCGACCCCTCGACGCGCGAGCGCGCGCCCGCGCCGCCGACGCTCGGGCGCGTCGTCATCATCGGCGGCGGAGCGGCCGGGCTCGCCGCCGCCCATGAGCTGCGCGAGGAAGGCTATTCCGGCTCGCTGGTCATGGTCAGCGCCGACGCCGCCGCCCCCTATGACCGCCCCAATCTGTCGAAAGATTATCTCGCCGGCTCAGCGCCGGAAGACTGGCTGCCGCTGCGCCCACGCGCTTATTACGAGGAGCGGCGCATCGAGCTGCTGCTGGCGACAAACGTCCGCGCGATCGACCCCAGGGCGCGGCTGGTCTGCCTCGAGCATGGCGAGCCGCTACGCTATGACGCGCTGCTGCTGGCGACCGGCGCCGAGCCGGTGCGCCTGACAATTCCCGGCGCCGAGCTGCCGCATGTGCATTATCTGCGCAGCCTCGCCGACAGCCGCGCGCTCATCGCCGCGGCGGCGCGCGCCTCGCGCGTCGCAGTGATCGGCGCGAGCTTCATCGGCCTCGAGACCGCCGCCGCGCTGCGCGAGCGCGGGCTCGAGGTCCATGTCGTGGCGCCGGATTCGACGCCGATGCAGAAGACGCTGGGCGAGGACATAGGCCGGCTGGTGCGCGCGACGCATGAGGCGCATGGCGTCGTCTTTCATCTTTGCGAGAGCGTCGTCGCCATCGGCGAGGATCATGTCGCTCTGGCGAGTGGCGCGCGCGTTCCGGCCGATCTCGTCGTCGTCGGCGTCGGCGTGCGCCCGCTCACGACGCTCGCCGAGGAGGCCGGCCTCGCCGTCGATCACGGCGTCCTCGTCGATGAATATCTCGAAACCAGCGCTCCGCGCGTCTTCGCCGCCGGCGATATCGCGCGCTGGCCGGATCGCCACAGCGGCGAGCGGATCAGGATCGAGCATTTCGTCACCGCCGAACGCCAAGGGCAGACGGCGGCGCGCAATATACTCGGCGCAAAGGAGCCCTTCGAGGCGCCGCCCTTCTTCTGGAGCCGTCATTACGACATGACCATCGCCTATGTCGGACACGCCGGCGCCTGGGATCGCGTCGAGATCGCCGGCGACCTCGAGAAAAGGGATTGCATCGTCACCTATTTCTGCCGCGATCACAGAATGGCGACAGCCACGATCGGCCGCGATCTGGACAATCTACGCGTGGAAGCCGAGCTGGAAGCGTCGACCGGCGGTTGAGCGAGCATAGTCTGCGCGCGGACGACACATTCGACTTCGATTCGAGATATGGGCTCGGCCCATTCTTCTAGCGGGCCATAGCCGGTTCTTTCGTGGACGCGCCCACAGCCTGGCCGAGCAAGTCAAACGGCGACGTCGATGGCCGCTCGATTTTCGAGCGTAGTTCTACGTAGCAGTCGCGCCAAATATTTATGCCCAGATTTAGTGATGCTTGGTTAGGAATTAGTTGCGAGGGGTAGAGCATTGATGTATACCCGCAAATGTCTTTGCGGTCGAAACGGCGCTGACTTGCCCGCCCCGAGCTTGCTGGGCTTTGCCCCGTCGACCGCGCCGTGTCAGGACTTCCGGCGCCGAAACGAGAAAGTGAAGAGTGAAGAGATGACATCGACGAACAACATCGAACTCGCGGCCGACATCGTTTCCGCCTATGTGAGCAATAATTCGGTTCCGGCCGGCGATCTCCCGGGCCTCATCAACGAAGTCTATGGCGCGCTCATGCGGGTCGGCTCCGGCGTCGTCGTCGAGCCGGCGGAAGCGCCCAAGCCCGCCATTTCGGTGCGCAAGTCGGTGACCAACGACTTCATCATCTGCCTGGAAGACGGCAAGAAGTTCAAGTCTCTCAAGCGCCATCTGCGCACGCAATACGGTCTTTCGCCGGAAGAATATCGCGAGAAGTGGGGTCTCGCCGCCGATTATCCGATGGTCGCTCCGAATTACGCCAAAGCGCGCTCAACCCTCGCCAAGCAGATGGGCCTCGGCCAGCAGCGCCGCCGCCGCGGCAGCCGCTGATCCCGAACGACCGACGAAGGCGCGCCGCGAGCTCGGCGCGCCCATAGGTTGCAGGCCACGCCGCAGCCGCTTCGTCACATCGTATTTTTTTAAATTCTTTCCGCCCGCTTTCGCCTAGAGCGAGGGTGTGCGAGGAAACGACGCCGGACCCGCGTCCGGCTCGCAACACGGTCGCTTCGGCGGCCGTGGCCGCTCGATTGTTGTCACTTGAGGCGAATGGGGGAAGCTCATGCGGCGTATCGCAGTTGCTCTGTGCATTTCATTCATGGGTTGCTCGGCCGGGTCTGCGTACGAAACAGGGGGCTTGGCCGGATTGTTCGATTTGAGTCCGCGTGGACAGCAGCAGCCGGCCGACGGCCGGCCGCAGGCGACCGCAGTCGCCCGCGAGATCGTGTCCTATCCCGGCGGCTACTCGCCCGGCACCATCGTCGTCTCGACCAATGAGCGGCGGCTCTATTATGTTCTCGGCAATAATCAGGCGATCCGCTATGGCGTCGGCGTCGGCCGGCCGGGCTTCGAATGGACCGGCACGCGCGTCGTCTCCAGCAAGCGCGAATGGCCGGATTGGACGCCGCCCACGCAAATGCTGCGCCGCCGCCCCGATCTGCCGCGCCATATGCAGGGCGGGCTCACCAATCCGCTCGGCGCGCGGGCCATGTATCTCGGCGGCTCGCTCTACCGCATCCACGGCTCCAACGAGCCCGAGACCATCGGCCAGGCGGTTTCCTCCGGCTGCATCCGCATGACCAATGAGGATGTCGTCGACCTCTACGAGCGTGTGCGCGTCGGCGCGCGGGTCATCGTCAACCGCTGATCTCCAAATCCGCGACAACGCGCGCCGAGCGCCCGAAAGGGTTCGGCGCGCTTTTTTTATCGCTCGCCCGGACGGTCCCGATCCAGGCCCTTTTCCGCGAGCTCCTGCTCATAGGCGGCGAAATCCGCCGCGCCGCCGGCGCCGAGCTCATGGAGATAGCCCCAGGTGTAGATGCCGGTGTTGTGGAGATCGTCGAAATCCAACCGCACGGCGTAATGGCCGACCGGCGCGACGCCGATTATGGCGACATTGCGCTTGCCGCCCACGGTCTTGCGCTCCTCCGGCGAATGGCCCTGCACCTCGGCCGAGGGGCTGCGCACCCGCAAATGCTCGGCCGAAAGATCATAGCTCGCCCCATTCTCGAAGCTCACTTTGAGCTTCCGCCCCTCTTCCATCAGGCGTATTTCGCTCGGCCAAATATCCGCGTCGGCCATGGTCTTCTCCCGATCGTCTGGTCGGCCGTCCGCCCCGGCGCACCCATTGCTTGGGGCTTCACGCGCGGCCATTCCGTCAATATATAGGAACCTCCTTTGGAGCCTATACGCAGGACGGGACGCCGCAAACGGTCGACTATATGAATCCGCATCCGAAAATCGCCTATGATCCCACGGCCCCCGCGCCGCTCGTCGACCCGTTCGGACGGGCCGTTTCCTACCTGCGCGTCTCGGTGACGGATCGTTGCGATTTCCGCTGCGTCTACTGCATGTCCGAGCACATGCAATTTTTGCCCCGCCGCGATCTGCTGACGCTGGAGGAGCTCGACCGGCTCTGCACGGCCTTCATCGAGCGGGGCACGCGCAAGCTGCGCATCACCGGCGGTGAGCCCTTGATGCGCCGCGATATTCTCTCGCTGTTCGAGCGTCTCTCGCGTCATCTGATTTCCGGCCGGCTGGAGGAGCTGACGCTCACCACGAATGGCTCGCAGCTCGAGCGCTTCGCGCAGGCGCTGGTCGATTGCGGCGTCAAGCGCGTCAATGTCTCGCTCGACACGCTGGATCGGGAGCGTTTCCGACAATTGACGCGCACCGGCGACCATGAGCGCGTTCTCGCCGGCGTCGACGCGGCGCTACGCGCCGGCCTCGAGGTGAAGCTCAACGCCGTGGCGCTGAAAGGCGTCAATGAGGACGAGTTCGTCGCGCTGACGCGCTTCGCCCATGAGCGCGGCATGGATATGACCTTCATCGAGGTGATGCCGCTCGGCGAGATCGACGGCGGCGAGCGCGTCGATCAATATATCCCGCTGACTTTGGTCCGCGAGCGTCTGGCCGAGCGCTTCACGCTCGAGGAGATCGACTATCGCAGCGGCGGGCCTGCCCGCTACATGCGCGTCGCCGAGACCGGCGGGCGTGTCGGCTTCATCACGCCGCTCTCGCATAATTTCTGCGAATCCTGCAATCGCGTGCGCGTCACCTGCACCGGCACTCTGTTCATGTGCCTCGGCCAGGAGGACGCCGCCGATCTGCGCGCGCCGCTGCGCGCCGATCCGACCGACGCCTCGCTCAACGCCGCTATAGACGAGGCGATCGCCCGTAAGCCCAAGGGCCATGATTTCATCATCGACCGCTCGACGCGAGCGCCGGCCGTCGCGCGGCATATGAGCACGACCGGGGGATGATCCGGCGCCTCGCCACCGTCGCGGCGACCATCGCCCTTCTTCTCTGCCCGGCCGCCGCCGAGCCACGCCATTTGCGCATCGCCAGCGAAGGCGCGCGGCCGCCCTTCAACTATCTCGACGCCAATAATCAGCTCGCCGGATTCGAGATCGATCTGACGCGCGAGATATGCCGCCGCATCGAGGCCGATTGCGTCTTCATCACCCAGGAATGGGAGAGCCTCGTCTTCGGGCTCGAGAATCGGCAATATGATCTCGTCGTCTCGGCCATGGAGATAAACGAGGAGCGGCTGCGCAAAATCGACTTCTCCAAGCCCTATGCGCATACGCCCTCAGCGCTGATCGCACAGCGGCAATCGGCGCTCGCGAACGCCGATCCGAAAACGCTGCAGGGCGCGCGCATCGGCGTCGTCGCGGATGGGCCGCAGCAGGCCTATGCGGAGGACAAGCTCAAGGAGAGCGAAGTGCAGCGCTATGCGACGCTCGAGGCCGCCATGCTGGACCTCGCCGAGGGCCGCGTGGACGTCGTCGCGGAGGAAAAGCTCGCGGCCATGGATTTTCTGCGCGAGCGCAAGGAAGGGCGCTGCTGCCGCATCATCGCCGATCTGCCGCAGGACGCGGCCTATTTCGGCGGCGGCTTCGGCTATGGCCTGCGCAAAGGCGCCACGGCGCTGAAGAGCGCGATCGACGCGGCGATCGACGCGATCGTCGCCGACGGAACCTATCGCACGATCCGCAGCAAATATTTCGATTTTGACATACGCTGAAACGGGGACGGCCGGCCTCGGCCTTGCTTCCTCGCTCTCGCATCTCACCCGCAGAGGACCGACCAATGACCGAGCTGACCGTCGCCTTCATCGGATTGGGCGTGATGGGCTATCCGATGGCCGGCCATCTCGTCACGCGCGGCGCGCACAAAGTCGTCGTCTACAATCGCACGCCGGAGAAAGCCGAGCGCTTCGCCGCGCAATTTTCCGCGAAGACGGCGCCGACGCCGCGCCTCGCCGCCGAAGGCGCGGATTTCGTCTTCTCCTGCGTCGGCAATGACGATGATCTGCGCCAGGTGACGATCGGCGAGGACGGCGCCTTTCGCGCGCTGAAAGCCGGCGCGGTCTTCGTCGATCACACCACCGCCTCGGCGGAGGTCGCGCGCGAGCTCTACGCGCATGCGAAAAAGGGCGGCTTCGGCTTTCTCGACGCGCCGATCTCCGGCGGCCAGTCCGGCGCCGAGAATGGCGCGCTCACGGTGATGTGCGGCGGCGACGCGGAGGATTTCGCCCGCGTCGAGCCCGTGCTCGCGGCCTATGCGCGCGCCAGCCGGCTGATGGGGCCGTCCGGCGCCGGGCAGCTCACCAAAATGGTCAATCAGATCTGCATCGCCGGCCTCGTCCAGGGCCTCGCCGAGGCGCTGGATTTCGCCAGCCGCGCCGGGCTGGACGGCGCCGCGGTCGTCGATCTCATCAAGAATGGCGCGGCGCAATCCTGGCAGATGGAGAATCGCCACAAGACCATGCTCGCCGGCGAATATGATTTCGGCTTCGCGGTCGAATGGATGCGCAAGGACCTCGGCATATGCTTCGCCGAGGCCCGCCGCAATGGCGCGAGCCTGCCGGTCGCCGCGCTGGTCGATCAATTCTACGCCGAGGTGGAGAATATGGGAGGCCGACGCTGGGACACGTCGAGCCTCATGGCGCGCCTGCGCAGATAGGGCGCAGACGGCGAGAATGGAAAGCGCGAGCGCGGCTGCCAACCGGAGGCGGATGCGCGAATCGGAGCGCGCTTTCAAATCGTTCGGTGAGTGTTATGGTCGCGCCGGGCCTGGGGAGGTCCAGGTCGCGCTCTTTAGTCCCCTGGGGCGGAGAGCGATGATGGGAGAAAAAAATGAAAGCCAAGATCGTTTCGGGCTCGACCATCGCCGCGGCGGCGATCGCTCTGGCGCTCGCGGGCGGCGTTTCGACGCAGGCCTCCGCCAAGCATTCCAAACATGTCTGCAATATGGAAAAAGGCCAGTGCGGCGGCAAGACGAAGTGCATGACCAAAAAGGGCGTCTGCAAGCATCATAAGGGGCATAAGGCCTCCTGCAGCGCCAAGGGTTCCTGCGCCGGCCGCTGAGCCGATCGAAGCCGTCGATCGCGCGCCATTCGGGGCGCGATCGATTCTCGCGGCGGGGGCGACGCGAAAGAGCATTTGGAGCGCGAGAGATGAGCAGACCCGCCCCATTGGGACACGGCCTCGGACTGAGGCCGATCTATTATGATGAAATTCTCTCGACGCGCCCTGCCGTCGACTGGTTCGAGATCATCTCGGAAAATTACATGACCGGCGGCGGCCGACCCACCGCCATGCTGGAGCGCGTGCGCGCCGATTATCCGATCGTGATGCATGGCGTCGCAATGTCGCTCGCCTCCACCGATCCGCTCGACTTCGATTATCTGCGCGAGCTGAAGACGCTGGCCGAGCGCGTGGAGCCGGCCTTCGTCTCCGACCATCTCGCCTGGACCGGCGTGCATGGCGTGACGCTGCACGATCTCTTGCCGATTCCCTATACGGAGGAAGCGCTCGCCCATGTCGCCGAGCGCGTGATGCGTGTGCAGGATTTTCTCGGCCGGCGCCTCGTCGTCGAGAACGCCTCCACCTATGTCGCCTTTCGCGAATCTGAGATGAGCGAATGGGCCTTCGTCAATGAGCTGGCGCGGCGCGCCGACTGCCTGCTGCTGCTCGACGTCAACAATGTCTTCGTCTCCAGCTTCAATCACGGCTTCGACGCCAATGCGTTCATCGACGCCATAGACCCGGATCGCGTGGCGCAATTCCATATGGCCGGCCATACCGACAATGGCACGCATCGCATCGACACGCATGACCAGCCGGTCTGCGACGAGGTGTGGGCGCTCTATGAGCGCGCGCGGCGGCGCTTCGGCGCGGTCTCGACCATGATCGAGCGCGACGATAATTTCCCGCCCTTCGAGGAATTGCTCGCCGAGCTCGGCCATATGCGCGAGATCGCCGCGCACATAGACGCCGAGAGCGCACGGAGCGCCGCATGAGGCTCGCAGAGCTGCAGGCCATGTTCCAGGCCGGCGTGCTCGCCGGCGCCGAGGATGGCGCGCAAATTCTCGAATCGGTGAAGAATTCGCGCCAAGCCGACCGCACCACGCTCTTCGGCGTCTATGTGAACGCCTATCACGCGCGGCTCGCGGAGTTCCTGGCGGCGGACTTCCCCGCCCTGCGCGCGCTCATCGGCGAGGAAGCCTTCGACGCGCTCGCCGACGCCTATATCGGCGCGCAGCCCTCGCGCGAGCGCAACGCCCGCTGGTACACGACGCGCCTGCCGGATTTTCTGCGCGAGAGCGAAGCGTGGCGCGACGATGCGCGCGCGATCGACCTCGCGCTGTTCGAGCGCGCGCTCACCGACGCTTTCGACGCGCCCGACGCCGAAGCTCTGCCGATCGAGGAGCTGGCCGCCTTCGCGCCCGAGCAATGGCCGCGCCTCTCCTTCGCCTTTCACCCGAGCCTCATATTGCTGGAGCTCGAGACCGGCACGATCGCGACGCATGAGGCGGCGATGGAGCAGCAAGAGCTGCCGCCGCGCGGCGAAGGCCGCGGCCATGTCGCCCTATGGCGCGCCGATCTCGACTCCGTTCATTGCGAATTGGAGGCGGACGAGTTCATGGCGCTGTCTCTGGCGATGGAGGGTCACGCTTTCGGCGACATTTGCCAAATGGCCGCCTTCCGCGATCACTCCGACGCCTCGCCCGAGCGCCTGGCGCAAATGCTCACCGGCTGGTTCCAGGAAGGGCTGGTGGTGGGCGCGGAGGCAGGCGAGGACGGCTGAGCAGCTTTCTCCGCCGCCATTCGCGCCGAGCCTCTCACCCCGGCCCTCTCCCCGCTGACGCAGGGAGAGGGAGCGCACGGCGTCCGCACGCAGTAACGACGCACAAGCGCTCGAGGCGTGGTGGTCGCGCCCTCGCGGTCCCCACATTTGGGGGCATATCGCGAATCGGGCGGTGATTCGCTTTCCGTTCTCCTATATTCTCCGCCCTTCGAAGGAGAATCGCCTTGTCACGTCAAGCGCCGCCGGAAGACTTCACGCCGCTCGAGGGAGGCGTCGCCGCGCGCGCCGCGGCGCTCGCCGGACGGGGGCGCTTTCTCGAGGCGCTCAACCCCGAGCAGCGCGCCGCCGTCGAGACCATCGACGGCCCGCTGCTGGTGCTCGCCGGCGCCGGCACAGGCAAGACGCGCGTGCTGACGACGCGCATCGCGCACATACTCTCGAGCGGACGGGCGCGGCCTTGGGAAATCCTCGCCGTCACCTTCACCAACAAGGCCGCGCGCGAGATGCGCGAGCGCATCGAGAACTTGGCCGGCCCCGGCGCCGAGGCGCTGCAGTGGCTCGGCACATTTCACGCGATCAGCGCGAAAATCCTGCGCCGCCATGCAGAGCTGGCGGGGCTCAAATCCAATTTCACCATTCTCGACACCGACGATCAGATCCGCCTGCTCAAGCAAGTGTTGCAAGCCGAGAACATAGACGACAAGCGCTGGCCGCCGCGCGGCCTCGCGCATCAGATCGACGCCTGGAAGAACCGCGGCCTCTCGCCGGATCAGGTCCCCCTCGGCGAGGCGCAGAGCTTCGGCGACGGCAAGGGCAAGAAGCTCTATGCGCTCTATCAGGAGCGCTTGAAGGTGCTGAACGCCGTCGATTTCGGCGATCTTCTGCTCGAGACTCTGCGGCTCTTTCGCGAGAACGCCGATGTGCTCGACGAATATCGGCAGCGCTTCAAATATATTCTCGTCGACGAATATCAGGACACCAACACAGCGCAATATCTCTGGCTGCGCCTCATCGCGCAGGGGCGGCACAATGTCTGCTGCGTCGGTGACGACGATCAGAGCGTGTACGGTTGGCGCGGCGCCGAGGTGGAGAATATTCTGCGCTTCGAGAAGGATTTTCCCGGCGCGAAAATCGTGCGGCTCGAGCGCAATTATCGCTCCACGGGGCATATTCTCGCAGCGGCCTCGCATCTCATCGCGCGCAATGAGGGACGGCTCGGCAAGACGCTTTTCACCGAAGGCGCCGATGGCGAGAAGCCCAGCGTCACCGGCGTCTGGGACAGCGAGGAGGAAGCGCGCGCGATCGGCGAAGATATCGAGCAATTGCAGCGCAAGGGGCATAATCTCGAGGAGATCGCCATACTCGTGCGCGCGTCTTTCCAGATGCGCGAGTTCGAGGAGCGCTTCATCACGCTCGGCCTGCCCTATCGCGTGATCGGC
The DNA here is from genome assembly GCF_004366495.1 of Methylosinus sp. sav-2. Lineage (NCBI taxonomy): Bacteria > Pseudomonadati > Pseudomonadota > Alphaproteobacteria > Hyphomicrobiales > Methylocystaceae > Methylosinus > Methylosinus sp. sav-2. The sequence continues at coordinate 850,126 of NZ_SOEJ01000001.1, read as the reverse complement.
GGCCCGCGCTTCTATGAGCGGCTGGAGATACGCGACGCGCTCGCCTATCTGCGCTGCGTCGCGCAGCCTTTCGACGATCTCGCCTTCGAGCGCATCGTCAACACGCCAAAGCGCGGATTGGGCGACGCCACGCTGCAAGTGCTGCACGAATATTCCCGCCGCGAGAGCACGCCTCTGATGCAGGCGGCGCGCATCATCGTCGAGACGGAGGAGCTGAAGCCCAAGCCGCGCGCGACATTGCGCGCGCTGATCGCCGATTTCGATCGCTGGCGCAGCCTCATCGAGACGACGCCTCAGAACGAGCTCGCCGAAACAGTGCTGGACGAATCCGGCTATACGCAAATGTGGCGCGACGACAAGACGCCGGAGGCGGCGGGCCGGCTCGAGAATTTGAAAGAGCTGGTGCGCGCCATGGAGGAGTTCCCCGATCTCGCGGGATTTCTCGAGCATGTGTCGCTGGTGATGGAGACGGATGAATCCGCCGATCAGCAGCGCGTGTCGATCATGACGCTGCATGGCGCCAAGGGGCTCGAATTCGAGACCGTCTATCTCCCCGGCTGGGAGGAAGGGCTGTTCCCACATCAGCGCTCGCTGGACGACAATGGCCGCGCGGGATTGGAGGAGGAGCGCCGTCTCGCCTATGTGGGAATTACGCGCGCCAAGCGGCGGCTGAAAATTTTCTTCGCGACAAATCGCCGTATCCACGGCCTGTGGCAGACGACTCTGCCCTCGCGTTTTCTCGATGATCTGCCGGCCGCCAATGTCGAGGTGAAGGAAGCCTCCGGCGGCTCGCGATATGGCTCTTACGGCGTGTCGCGCTTCGCCAATATGGATAGCTATGGCTCGAGCTATACGACGCCGGGCTGGAAGCGCGCGCAAACCGCGCGCGAAAGCGCCGCGAGCAAGCCAGCCTCACGCCGCGCGCCGCTGACCATAGAAGGGGAAGTGCTGGCGAAATCCTCCGCGAGCGCGCGCTTTACGATCGGCGCACGCGTGTTTCACCAGAAGTTCGGGCCGGGCACAGTGGCCAATGTCGACGGCAATAAGCTGCAGGTCGATTTCGACAAGGCCGGACGTAAGATGGTGCTCGAGAGCTTTGTCGAGCGCGGATAATCACGCAGGCTCGGCGCGCCGTCCACAAGGCGGCGGGCGTTTACAATTTATTACCGGGCCGTATATGATCGCCGCATTACGTCAACAGAAAGCGGATTGATCATGATGTTTGTCGAGCCGCCGCTCGTGAAGAGCGCCTGACCTTCCGACGCGAAGCCGCATAGACACCTCCTCGTCCTATGACGAGCGAGAACGTCATCGTGTTTCGTCGCGCCTTTTAGATTTTAGACGCTCACAGAATCCGGCGTGACCTCCGCGTCGGCCGATGATCTTTGTCTTTGTCTCATTTCGAGGTTCCTCATGGCGTCGTATCAAAATTCGGATCATGTCGTCGAAGGCGTTTCCAACCGCCGCGCGCACGGCTGGGCGGTGGTGAGCACGCAGGCTCACCAAGAGCGTCTCGCTCTCGAAAATCTGATGCGTCAGCAATTCCACGTCTATTGCCCCTTCGTGCTCAAGCGCGTCCGCCATGCGCGTCGCACGCGAGAGGTCTCACGGCCGTTGTTTCCGGGCTATATTTTTGTGGAGTTGGCGCCAGAAACGCGCTGGAGTCCGATCTGCTCGACCTTCGGGGTGAGAGCGCTGGTTCGCTCCGGCGAGAAGCCGAGCTTTCTTCCCGGCGATTTCATCGATGATTTGAAAATAAGGGAGATCGACGGCGTGATCGTCGCGCCGTCACGCCCCTTCGAGATCGGCCAGAAGGTGCGCATCACCGGCGGCGCGTTCCACGATTTCATCGCCACGATCATCGACATGGACGAGCGTGATCGCATCGTCGTGCTGATGGAATTGCTCAGCCGTCCGGTCAAGGTCAAATTGACGTCGGAGCAGGTCGACGCCTGCTAGAGTGTTTTCGAGTCGCGACAAGCGGATACGCCCATGGCGATGAGCGCTTCGCCGGACAGCATCTTGGCCCTGTCGAAATCCGTGTTGTCGAGCGCGCCGGATCGCATGACCCACTCGCGCACGCGCGGGGGGTAGAAGGCGAGCATCTCGAGCGAGCCGAGACTGTCGGGGCGCGGATCATCGGGCAGATGCGCGGCGTGGAACCAGAATTGCGCGCCGGGCTCCACGCAGACATTGCGCAGGCCGAGAAAGATCGTGCAGGCGGAAGCGCAAACGCCGCGAATGGCTTTCGGCGCGCCGCGCGCGTCGAGCCGGCGCGCCTCATCGATATAGGCGCGCAGATTGCCGCCGGCGTCACGCGGCGTCGCCAGCGGCGCGCCCTGACATCCGGCGAGCATGAGAGCGAGCGCCACAGATCCGCGCCGCGCGCTCATAGCTCGTGGACGAGCTCCGTTCGCCGCGACGCATGCTCGTCGCGGCGCGCGGCGCGGCTCGACTTTTTGCAGATGACGGCGCAGCACATCGCGAAGACGGCGGCGAGCGCCGAGGTTCGCATTGGATAGTCGATCGTCGAATGCGCGAATAGCAGCCCGACGACGATGAGAGCGGCGAAACGCTCTTTTCTCAGCGTCGCATCACTCTCGCGGAAATTGCGCAAAGCGGCGATCAGCGTCGCGGCAAGCCAGCAGAGGACGAGCAGAATGCCGACGAGCCCGAGCTCCATCGCCAATTCGAGAATGTCGTTGTGCGCGTGATTGACGATCGCCGGGACGATCATGCTCGTCGGCTCGAACAGCGGATAGACGCGATCGAATGTGCCGAGGCCGGAGCCGAGCGGGAAGAACGCCTGCATCGTCTCGAAGGAGACGCGAAACACCTTCCAGCGCGCATCGGCGGCGATATCCGCGCCCATGAAGCGATCGATGATTTGCGTGAGCCCGAAATAGGGCGCCAGCAGGCCGGTGACGATGAGCGCCGGCGCGATGACGAAATAGATCGCCGCCTTGCCGGCCCGCGCGCCGCCGAGCCGGTCGCCGAGAATGAGCGCATAGGTGAGCGCGGCCGAGACGAGGCCGAATAGCAGAGCCGAGCGCGAGCCCGTCATCATGAGGCCGAGCGTGAAAAGCATGAGCAGCGCGAACACCGCCAGCACGCCATAGGCGGAACGCCGCGACAAATATCGCTCCAGCGCATAGGCGGCGAGCGGCGTCAGCGAATAGAGAAAGGCCGCCGTGTGATTTCTGTTGACGAAAAGGCCGACGTCGACGCCGCTGTGGAATCGAAGCGCGCTTTTTTGGCCCTGCACGATCTGCATCACCTCGAGCAGGACGGTCGCGACGCCGATGCATGTGGCGAGCAGCATCAGGCGCCGCCGCTCATCGGCGTGGCAGGACAAGACGCCGAGAAAAATGGCGATCGGCGCGGTCAGAGCGAGAAGGCTGATCGACGTCGCCCATGGCGCGACGGAAAGGCCGAGCCATGGCGGAGAAAGCTCGGCGATGCGATAGGTGTCGGCGACGGCGTCACGCCCCGGCAGCATGTTCCAAACCGAGGGCGCGAGCGGAATGAGCTGCAGCAGCGGAACGGCGACGATGACGCCGAGCAGGGCCGCGATCCAACCGCGGCCCGCGAGGCTCCTGCCTATGTCCGGCAAGACCAGCGCCAGCAGCGGAAGCGCCGCGAGCTGCACCACGACATCCGAGACGCCGCCCTTTTGCGTCGCGCCGCCGAAGATCAGCGACGCCGCTATGGCGGCGCCGCAGAGCATCTCGGTCTTGCGCATGAGCGACCCGCGCTCGCGTCAATTGCTCAAGGCTTGCAGCAGCAGAAGCGCGGCGTTGCGCTGCTGCTCGTCGTTGTTGTTGCCCGTGTTGGAGACGCCGACTCCGACGCCCACGCCCACGATGATCGCGGCGAAGCCGCCGGCGACATAAGGCCCCGGATCGAAAGATCTCTCCTGGCCGACGGTCTCGGGATTGGACGAGACGCGCTTCGCGCAAATCGCGCCGTCGTTTTCGGCGATCGTCACCATCGCGCCCGCGTCGGCGCGCACCGCCAGCTTATCGCCGAGCATTATGCTCGCGGAGCCTTCGCGCACGAGAATGCGATCGCCGGGCGACAATGACGCAGCGTCGCGCAGCTCCGTGAACGAGCCGCCGCGCGACAGAAGCACGCCGCCCTTCACATTCGTCAGGCGCGCTTCGCCGACGGCGCAGACGTTGCGGCGCTGATTCGGCTGTGAGCCGACGGCCGCGCTCTCGGCGTAAGCCATTTGCGCGCAGCAGCCGAAAATGGCGATCGTCGCTAAAATTCTCTTCATTGAAACCCCCGATAAGCCAAATCGCCCGAGCGGAGCGTGATTCGACGCTAGCATTCGCGCTATCGTCGGTCTATTTGCGGTCATGCACGATGGCGCCTGCCGAATTGCTCGATCTAGACGCGCTCGCGAGACTTTCGACTGCGAGATTCACGTAGTCGGCGCTGCCGCTGACATCGGCGTCGGAGGCGATTCGCACCGGAATCTCGAGCTTGAGCCATTGCGCATCGCAGCCTTCGCTCGGCACGGTGAACTCGACGCGAAACGCGCGCAGCGGAGTAGTCTTCTTCAATAGCCGCGTCGTCGCCAGCGTCTGCGACGTATTCGCCGCGCAATAGATTCGCCAGCGCAGCCCCAGCTCATTGTCGAGATCGTCGGTTCTGGCGGCGCCGGAGAAGGCGTATCTTCCGGGCGCGAGCATGAGCATATGCGCCACATTGGAGAAAGCCACGCGCGCGCCGTAGAATTCGACGCTCAGCGTCTTGCGCCCCTCCTCCTCCGCCACTGCGATCGTCGCGCCGCTCGTCGGCGCGAATGTCCAATCGAAGGGGAGATTGGAGACCGGATATTGAAAGCGCTCATTGTAGAGCAGGCCGAGCTTGGCGAGCCGCTCCTGCGGCAGATGCGCGAGCCAGGCCGCATAGGCTTCGTCATAGAGACCGTCGCGCAGCAGCCGTGCGAGAAGCACGCTCATCTCCGCATCGGAAGGGCGCGCTTTTGACGTCTGCAGCCGGCCGAAGAGACGAAGCATCACATTCGGATCTTTGATGAGGGGCGCCAGCTCGGCGACAATGACGGCGCGCCAGGGCGGAGCCGCCGCCAGCTGCCGAAAGAAACGGTCCTCTACCGCCGCGCCGGAGCTCAGCATCGCCTGCAAGGACGGCGCGAGCTGTTGCGCCAGCGACGGACGCGCACGCAGCAACGTGTCCAGCTCGTCCAGCGCCTCGAGCAGCCGTCCATTGGCGAGCGCGCTGTCATAGAGCCAGGCGTGCGCGACGAGATCGATCGGCAGATGCGCGGCGGCGAGGCGCAGAATTCGCTCGGCGCGCTCCGCATCGCCGAGCTGCGCCACCGCTTTGCCATAGAGCGACAAGGCGCCGGGCGCGAGTGGATCGACGGCCAGCAGCCGCGCAGCGATCGACCGCGCCGTCTCGGCGCGCCGATCATCGTTCGGCGCCAGCTCGCGCTGAGCGAGCTGGGTGAGCGTTGTCGGATCGGCCGCGTCGAAGGCGAGCGCTGCGCGCGGATCATGCGGCGCCAGCAGGGCGGAGAGCCCATGGCAGACGATGCGCCAGGCGAGAAAGGCGATCACGAGATAGGCGAGGACGTGTCGCGGCTCCAGCCGGCCGAGGCCGCGGGCGACGCTCTCCGCGCCGAAGATGATCGATCGCTTCATCGAAGGCGGCGCTCTCGCTGCGCCTGCGGCGCATCGCAGGCGTCGCCGACATAGCGCGCAGAAGGCCGAGCGATCTATCCGGTCTTGTCCGTAGTGGCGGGACTCAGCGCTTCGTCGCGAGCCCGGCCGTGGCCTTGGGCGCCTGCGCCGCGGCGTGGCCGCGCTCCAGCGGAACGAGCCTGTAGCCCTCCTGCTGCGTGAGCCAAGAGAGATAGGCGACGCCCTTGCTCTCGACGAGCAGCGGGTGGTCCGACGCTTCCGCCGTTTGCGCCAGCGCGCGCGGCGCGTCGAAGCTCTTGCCGCCGTCGCGCGAGCTCTGCGCGAGGATCGTCGTCAGCGTTCCGTCGAACTCCTTCCAGGCGCGGTAGAGCTTGCCGCCATTGGCGAGCAGCTGCGGACGCTGCGGCGCGCGCTCGGCGTCGCCGATGCGCTCGGGCTCGGAGAAGCTCTTTCCGCCATCCTCGCTGCGCGCATAGAACAGGCCCTGACGCGTCTTGCCGCGCGTGAACCATGCGATGTGCCAGCGCCCGGCGGCGTCGATCGCCATCGCCGGCCCTTGATGCGGGCAGGTGGTCGCCCAATCGTCGAGGCTGACGCGCGAGCCGGTGAGCGTCTTGCCGTCGGCGGAGAGCTTGGCGGCGATATGGTCGCGGCGATTATTCTCGAACACATGCCGCCACATGAAGACGGGCTGGCCGTCGCGATCGAGCGCGGCGCCGATGCGGCAGCATTCGCAGCTGTGATCGAGCAGAATGCTCTTGCCGGAAAAGCTCTTGCCGCCATCGTCGGACCAGGCGACCGCTATGCCGCTGCCCTCGAAGCTCTCGCCGGCGGCCTTCGCTTTGGCGGCGTCGCGCTTGTCGAGCCAAGCGGCGTAGAGGCGCCCTTTGGGGCCGACGATGAAGGTCTCGAAGCGCTGGCCCTTGTCGTCGACGAGCGGCTGCGGCGGCGCGAAGCTCTTGCCCTCGTCGGTCGAGCGCGTGACGAAGACCGTGCCCTCATAGCTCTTCTCGGGCCGCGTGGTGAAGCTCGCCACCAGAGTCCCATCGGCGAGAGCGACGATCTTGGGCCGCGCCTCGCCATTGTCGTCCAGCGTTCCCGCCGGCGCCGCGATGACGAAGGGCGGCGCGAAGCTCTTGCCATTGTCGCTGGAAACCGCGCCATAGACCTTGCCGGCGACAGCGTAGGTCAGCCACAGCCGTCCATCGGCGCCGAAGGAGGGCGTCGCGCTGACCGCGCATTTGGGCAGCGGATCGGCGCAGGCCGGCGGCGCGGCATGGGCCATCTGGCCCATTTTCTCGCCGCGGCCGGCTTTTTCCTCTGCGGCTCCCTTCTCCTGCGCGAGAGCGCTCGAAGCGGCGACCAAGGCGAAAAGGGCGAGCGCGGCGCGTTTCATGGCGGTGTCTTTCTCAGCGGAAGTGGAATGTCTCTCGACGGACGGAAAGCCCGCCATCCCCGCGTCAGTGGAAGTTGAATCTCTGCGAGCCCTCGAAGGAGCCGCCGGGCGGCGGCGGGGCGATCAGGCCGGAGAGAATCTTGCGGACGATCTCCGCATGTTTCGGGCTGCTCGACTGGGCGATCGTCACCTGATCCACCTTGCCGGCGGCGTCGATGTGGAAGCTCGCCGTCGCCGAACCGGGACCGGCGGGACTCGCCGTCGGCGTGCGCTTGGCGATCTCGCTATAGAGCAGGCCGAGGAACTTGCTCTGCGAGAGGCCGGAAGCGGCCGTCGTCGCCGGGGCGGTGGCGGCAGGCGCCGCCAGGGCGCCGGGCTTGCCCGCCTCCGTCGCCAGAGCGCCGACGGCGGGAAGAGCGAGGAGAAGAACGAGCGTCGCGCGTTTCATCATGGGTCCGCATTTGGTTTTGCGCGGCGGCGGCAGGGCCGCCGCGCGGGGTCCGCATCAGTGGAAGTTGAATTCCTGCACCGCGGAGAAGGAGCCGCCGGGCGGCGACACGGTGTGAACCGCGGCGAGGATTTGATTGACGACGGGCTCGAGCGCCGGATTGGAGGCGCTCTGCACCTTGTGTGACACGATGCGGCCGCCGGCGCCGACCGTGAAGGCGACATGGATCGAGCCGGTCTGCGCGTCGGAGGCCTTCGGCGTGTGGCGCTTGATCTCGGCGGCGAGCAGCTTGACATAGGCCTGCTTGGAGAGGGCGGGCTTCGCCTTCTCGGCCTGCTTCTTGTCCTTGCTCTTGTCCGCGTCCTTGCTCTTTTCCTTGTCGGCGGCCTTTTGCGGCTTGGCCTTGTGCTCGGCTTCCGTGGCCTTGTGCTCGGCCACTGCGGGAGCGGGAGCCGCGGCGGGAGCAGGCGCGGCGGCGGCTTCGGCCGCGGCGGGAGCCGCCGCTTCGCCCTCGACCGCGAGAGCGGAGCCGGAGACGAGCCCGGCGATCATCAATATCGCGATTCTTTTCATTGAACGTCCCTCGATCTTTTTTTGCGCTCAGTTGAAGTGAAAACTCTGGGAGGCGACAAAGGCCCCGTTGGGCGGCGGCGGCGCGCGGAGCGATTCGATGATGCGCCGCGCCAGGGTCGCGTGAGCGGGCGATGAGCCCGAGGCGGCCATGATCGTAATGCCGCCGCTTTTCCCGACGAGGAATTTACAAAACGCACCGCCGCGGCCGATGGTCGCTCGATGCGGCGTGTGACGACGGATCGCCTGCGCCAGCAGCGATTTGTACATGTGATCCGCCGCCGAAACCGACGCATTCGCCGCCGACTCCACGGGAGCGCGCGGCTTTGCGGCGGCGTCTGCTGCGGCGAGGACGGAGACGGAAATCAGACCGGCGATCGTCAGCGACGACAATCTCATTTCGCGTCTCTCGATCTTTTCGTCGCGTCAGTGGAAATGGAAGCTCTGACTTGCGAAGAAGGCTCCGCCCGGAGGCGGCGGCGCATGGACCGAGCCCAATATGCGCCGCGCGAGAGCTGCATGAGCGGGCGACGAGCCGGAGGCCGAGACGCTGGTGATGCCGCCGCCGGCGGTCACATGGAAGGAGCAATGCGCCGTGCCCTCGCCGAGCGCGGAGGCGCCGGGCGTGTGGCTGCGGATCGCCGCCGCGAGCAGCGCCTTATAGGCGCTCTGCGACATTCCATCGCTCTGCGACTGACCTTCCGGCGCGCCCATCCGGCGCTGGGCGACGGCCTCGCGCTTCTTGTCGCGGTCGACGTCCTTCTTCTTCTCGACGACCTTCTTCTTTTTCTCGACGATCTCCTTCTGCTGCGGCAGCGGCGGCGCATCGGGCGCCATCACTTGCGGCGGCGGAATGGCGAGATCGGGCTGCTCGATCTCCTCGGGCGGCGGCGGCTCTTCCTCCGCGGCGGTCACTTCCTGCGACTCGAAATATTCGCCCTGCGGGATGAGCTCCATGCTGACCGAGTCGAGGCTGGCGATGCTCGGCACCGCCAGTTTCAGCAGAAGCCAGCCGATCGCCGCATGGGCAACGATGACGCCTGCGAAGCTCGCCGGCCGCAGCCAGGCGGGCGTGACGGGCGGCGGGGCGCCCAGGGACGTCCCGTCATGCTCGAAAGAGGAGAGGATCGCATCCGTCATTTCGCCGCCCCTCCCGCGGGAACCGCCGCCGCGGGAACCGCCGCCGCAGGAACCGGGCTCGTTGCGGCGGGCTTCGCTCCAGCCGCCGTCGCGGCTGCGGCCGGCGTCGCCGCGCCCTTGGGCCGCGAGTCGGTGAGTATGGCGATGTGGGTGATGCCATTGGTCGCCAATTTGTCCATCACGGCGATCACCTCGCCGTAATTGGCCTCCTTGTCGCCACGAACATGAACGATGCGGCTCGTGTCGGAGCCCATCATCGCCTTGATGCCGTCGACGAGCGCCTCGGGGGAGACCTCATCGGCGCCGAGCGCCACCTTGCCGTCCTTGGAGACGGCGACGACGATCGGCTCCTTGGGATTGAGCGGCTGCGCCGCCTTGGACTGCGGGAGATTGACCTTCATGCCCTTGGCGAGCAGAGGCGCCGTCACCATGAAGATGATGAGCAGCACCAGCATGACGTCGACGAGCGGCGTCACATTTATCTCGGCGAGCGGCTGATAGAGGCTGTCGCCATTCTTGAAGCGCGTCGGAAGTCCGGCCATCACGCGGCCTCCCGCTTTCTGGCCGTGACGATGTGGCCGCTGGTGGCGTCGAGCGCCTTATCCTCGACATAATGGGCGACCTGCTGGCCGGCGCGCGCGAAAGCCGCGCCGATGCGGTTATAGCCGACCGAGGCGGGGATGGCGGCCGCGAGGCCATAGGCGGTGGCGGCCAGCGCCTCGGCGATGCCCGGCGCGACCACCGCGAGGCTGGTGTCCTGCGATTGGGCGATGCCAGCGAAGCTGGTCATAATGCCCCACACCGTGCCGAACAGGCCGACGAAGGGCGCGACAGAGGAGATGACGGCGAGATTGGGCAGACCGCCTTCCGCCTTGGTCATCAGCTCGCGGCCGACGCGGCTCATGATCTCGGCGACGCGCTCGCGCTTCTCGCCGATGGACTCGCCGGGAAGATCGAAGGAGGCGGCGTGCTCGCCCGCGACCTCGATCGGCGCGAGCAGGCCGGCCGGCCCACCCGAGCGCGCAGCGCGCGCCGATTTGCCGATGCGCACGACGGCGACGACGCCCTCGACGATCAGCACCCAGGTCCAGACCGACGCCAGCAGCAGGACGGCCATGACCACCTTGCCCACAGGGCCGGCGTTCAGGAACATGGTGACAGGAGAAATTGAGCCGTAATCCATAGGACGCACTCGCGCTTGGGGTTCCTCGATCTCGCGACGCCGCCGCGGATCAGCAGATTGTTGTTGCTTATGATTTTGTTCGTCCGACGGCGATGTCCCGCTCTCTCGATTGGAGAGGAGGCGCCATCGAAGCCCTACTTCCTCGATCCTGCGGCGCTCGCCGCGGCATCGGCCTGTCGTCAGATGAGAGCGACGAGATCGGCGGGCGGCGCGCGCGCGCCATTGACCGCCTGCGATAGGGCGAAAGACGGCTGCGCGGCGGCATAGGCTCGATAGACGGCGGGCCGCGCCGCGGTCTCACGGCGCAAGGCGCCAAAAATACGGCCGGGAAGAACCGCCGGACCAGAATGCGCGGCGAGGCAACAGGGGCAGTTCGCCCCTTTCTTGATCGGCCTGTCCGGCGTTCCGACATCCGCGTCGACGAGCGCGTCATGACACATGGCGCGAGCGGCCTGATCGCCCGCGTGGACGGCGGCGCTCGAAAGACGATGCGGCGCGCCAGAAACGAGGAGGGCGAAAACGAGCGCGCAAACAGCGGCGATCGCGCAGATCGCGCGCATTTCTCTGCGCTGTCCCCCCGTGTGTGACATAAATGTCTCTTAACGGATTTTTTAACTTCTGACAATCTGCGGGGTCTTGGATTTATTTGGCGAAGCGCGCTAATTCGCAGCTGGTTTATCGATAGAGTTAACGCGCGCGATGGCGGCGGTCGCAAAGCTCCTCTTCCTTCTCGCCCTGCTGGGCCAGGCGCTGACAGCGCCTCTCGGCGGCATGCGCGCGCATGGCGAGTCGGCCCGCCTCTGCCTCGTCGCCCATGTCGAGGGGAACGACGCGGCCGAGGAGTTCGGCAAGCAGGCTCCCAAGAGCGACCAATCCCATCGGCATGGCGCCTGCGCCTTCTGCGAGCTCGGCGCCGGCGCGCCGCCGCTTCTGACCACTATAGCGTGGGTGGCGACGCAGCCTCCTCGCGCGCACGCCGCCGGCGCCTTCGTCGCCTTCGCCGGCGCGCCTTTCTCGCGCGATGACGACAATGCGCCGACCCGCGCGCCGCCTCCCTTCTCCTGACGCGACAAAACCGCGGCGCAAAAAGCGCCGCAATTCGACGCGCGCCCTCCGAAGAGAGGGCGTCAGGGAAGGACATCACAAATGTATCGCCACCATCTGCTGCGCGGCGTTTCCGCCGGCGCGCTCTTCATCGTCTGCTCCGCCGCCATTCTCCCGGCCCGCGCCCAGGAGGCGCTGCCGACGATCGACATCAGCGGCGAAGGACAGCCCACGCAATCGCGGCGGCCGGCGCCGACCTCCGTGTGGTCGCCGACTCTGCCCGACGGCAAGCCCGCCTTCGTGCAGAAGTTCGCTCTGCCGAACACTGTCGCCAGCGTCACCCGCAAGCAGATCGACGAGACGATCAACGTCATCGACACGGAAGACGTGGTCAAATATCTGCCGAGCCTGTTCGTCCGCAAACGCAACAGTGGCGACACGCAGGCCGTGCTGCAGACGCGCACCTGGGGCGTCTCGTCGAGCGCCCGCAGCCTCGTCTATGCCGACGATCTGCTGCTCACCGCTCTCATCGGCAATGACAACAGCATCGGCGCCCCGCGCTGGGGCCTCGTCGCGCCGGAGGAGATCGAGCGCGTCGACATGCTCTATGGGCCGTTCTCGGCGCAATATCCGGGCAATTCGATGGGCGGCGTGCTGCAGATCACCACGCGCATGCCCGACAGACTGGAAGTCACCGCCAAGCAGACCGTCTCGCTGCAGGACTTCTCGCTCTATGGAACGAGCAAGCTGTTCCACACCGAGGTGACGAGCGCCACCGTCGGCGACAAGATCGGCGATTTCTCCTGGTTCCTCACCGGCAATTACGCTCACGGCACCACGCAGCCGCTGACTTATGTGACGTCCAGCAGCCTCTATGGCTGGCCGGGCGCCTTTTTCGGCAACACCAAATTCGGCGGGCCGGCCACCGTTCTCGGCTCCTCCGGCAATCTCGAGAACGATCAGGTCAACGCCAAGCTGAAATTGGCCTATGACTTCACGCCGACTCTGCGCGCGACCTACACGCTCGGCTTCTGGAGCAATGACGGAACCTCGATTCCGCAATCCTATGTCTCCGGCGGGCTGCAGGCCTTCGGCGCGGCGAGTGGAACGGGCAGCATCGGCTCCTCGGCGATGCAGAGCTTCGGCAGCGGCTATTACCGCGTGCAGGAGAAGATGCTCACCAATGCTCTGGCGGTGAAATCCAACACGGGCGGACCCTTCGATTTCGAAGTCTCCGCCTCGCATTTCACCTATCTGCAATCCGATCAGCGCTCGCCCTATACGGCGGCGCCGGTCGGCTATTCCTCGACCGGCAAGGATGTCCGTTACAACGGCACCTATTGGACGCTGCTCGACCTCAAGGGCATTCTGCGGCCGGACGGCGTGCTCGCCGGGCACGACATCAGCTTCGGCCTGCATGGGGATCAGTTCCATCTGAACAATCCCACCTGGCTCACAACCAATTGGACGAGCGGCATGGCCTCGTCCTATGGCGTCGCGGCCTCGATCGGCAATGGCACGACGCGCACTCAGGCTCTGTGGGCGCAGGACGCGTGGAGGATCTCGAAAGAGTTCAAATTCACCGTCGGCGGCCGCTGGGAGCATTGGGTCGCGTCGGACGGCTATAATCAGTCGCTCGGCTCCATCAACGCCAATGGCTTCGGGTCGACGGCGACGGCGGCGAGCATGCTGCCGATCTATCAGCCGACGCTCTATCACACGCGCTTCTCTCCCAAAGGCTCGCTGCAATGGACGCCGGACGAGGATTGGACGGTCACCGGCTCGATCGGCCTCGCCAATCGCTTCCCGACCGCCAAGGAGCTCTATAATCTGACGACCATCCCCGGCGCGACGGGAACGGTGGTCAATCCCAACCCCAATCTGCGGCCGGAAGTGGCGCTCAGCAAGGAGCTCGCGGTCGAGCGCAAGATCGGCGCGGACGGCTCGGTGCGCGTGTCGCTGTTCGACGAGGAAGTGCGCGACGCGATCATCTCGCAGAGCACTTTCGTCACCGGGCAGAACTTCACGGCCTCGCAGACGACCAATGTCGATCGCGTCCGCAACAGCGGCGTCGAGCTCGCGGCGCGCAAGGACAATGTCGTCGTCAGAGGGCTCGAGCTCGTCGGCAGCGTGACCTATCTCAACGCCCGCGTCATTTCCGACAGCAAATGGGCGCCTTCGGGCGGCACGAACTACGACAATTGGGCGCTCTCGGTCGCCGGCAAGCGCGTGCCCAATGTGCCGGATTGGCGGGCGACTATGCAGGCGACCTATCGGCCGGACGATCATTGGGCCTTTACGGTCGCGGCGCGCTATCAGGGCCAGATGTGGACGACGCTCGCCAATAACGACATCGCTCATGGCGTCTATCAGAGCTTCGACCGCTTCTTCGTCGTCGACACGAAGATCCACTACAAGTGGAACAAGCACATCAGCTTCGACTTCGGCATCGACAACATCGGCAATTACAAATACTTCCTGTTCCATCCCTTCCCGCAGCGCACCTACACGATGTCGGCCAAATATGAGTTCGGGCGCGACAAGGGCGAGCGCGGAATATTCTTCGAGGGAGACGAGCCGCCGCTGTTCGACGTGTCGTTTGTGAGATGATCGGACGAGGCGATCCGGGTTCTTCTCGGATCGCCTCGCGACGCAGCGAGCCCTCGGGCTCGCTTTTTTATTCGACGACGCGGCTCGGCGTGCGCATCGTCACCAGCTCTTCGGCGAGCGTCGGATGCAGCGCCATTGTCGCGTCGAAATCGGCCTTGCGCGCGCCGAGCCGCAGCGCGATGGCGAGCAGCTGCGCCATCTCACCCGCCTCCGGTCCCAGTATATGCACGCCGACGACGAGATCGCTGGCGGCGTCGACCAAAATCTTCATGAAGACTTTTTCCGCGCGCTTCGACAGCGTCGCGCGCATCGGCCGAAAGCTCGTCTCGAAGACATTCAGCCGACCGTATTTCGCATGCGCCTCGGCCTCGCCGAGGCCGACGGTTCCGATCTCCGGCGTGGTGAACACGGCCGTCGGCACCAGATCGTGACTGACGCGGACATCCTTGCCGCCGAACACAGTGTCCGCGAAAGCATGGCCCTCGCGAATGGCGACGGGCGTCAGATTAATGCGATCCGTCACATCGCCGACGGCGTAAATGGACGCAATATTGGTGCGCGAATAATCATCGACGATGATCGCGCCGCTCTCCTTCATCGCGACGCCCACCGCCTCGAGCCCCAAGCCCTGCGTCAGCGGCGCGCGGCCGGTCGCCAGCAGAGCGGCGTCTATGTCGAGACGCGCGCCATTCTGCAGCGTCGCGACGAGTCCCCCGACCGTCTTCTCGAGCTTGGTGGGCAGAGCGCCGCGGTGAATCTCTATGCCCGCATTGACGAGCCCCTCGTCGAGCAGACGTCGCAAATTCTCGTCGAAGCCGCGCAAGGGCAGATCGGCGCGCAGCGACAAATGGACCTTGGAGCCGAGCCGCGCGAAAACGCTGGCGAATTCCACGGCGATATAGCCGCCGCCGACGACGAGCAGGCTCTTCGGCAGTTCCGGCAGATCGAAAATCTCATTGGATGAGATAGCCAGCTCAAGGCCCGGAATGTCCGGCCGCAGCGTCGGCGCGCCGCCGGTGGCGACCAGAATATAACGCGTCGAGACGCGCTTGCCGCCGGCGAAGGCGACTTCATTCGGCGAGGCGATCACGCCGCGCTCGCGAATGACCTCGACGCCGGCCTTCTCGAGATTTTGCGCATAGAGGCCGGAGAGGCGGGTGATCTCCGCCTCCTTGGCGGCGACCAGCGCCTTCCAGTCGAACGCCACTTCGCCGACGCGCCAGCCGAATCCGGCGGCGTCCTCGAAATCATCGTGGAAGCGGCTCGCCATCACATAGAGCTTTTTCGGCACGCAGCCGCGGATCACGCAGGTTCCGCCGATGCGAAACTCCTCGCATATCGCGACTTTCGCGCCATAGCCGGCGGCGATGCGCGCCGCGCGAACGCCGCCCGAGCCTGCGCCGATGACGACGAGATCATAATCATGCTCTGCCATTTCGAACCCCGGAATCTGTGACCCGAGGGCGAAAGGCCCGCACGGGTCCCGCCAGAGCTCGCCCGCTCCAGATTTCTCCGTTCATGGGGCGGCTAGAGCTCGTGGCCCTTCTTGCGCATCTCTTCGCGCACGCGCGTCATCATGTCGACGGAAATCTTCTGCGACCACGCCTGCATGGCGACGAACATGTCGCTCATCAGCACCGGCTGCATGCCGACATATTTGCGGCCCGAGGCGCTTTTGAAGAAAGCGGCGACGTCCTCGAGCTCCTTGGGCGAGAAACGCTGCGTGTAGAGCTGCGCGGCGCTGTCGACCATCTCCTCGACCTTTTTGTCGAACTCCGGCCGCACGGCGGCGAGCACGAGATTGAGGTCCGGCACCATTTCGGGCCGCGTGCGCGTCACCGAAAGGGCGATCTGCTCGAGATATTGCGGAATGATGAGCCGGAAAGACGAGGCGACGCCAGATTCGACGAGAACCGCTCGCGCCAGCGCCAGCTGCGCCGGCGTGGCCGCGACCGTAGGAGCCGAGGCAATGGGCGGCGAGACGGCCGCCGCAGGGGCGGCGCCCGGCCGCTGCTCGGCGGCGATGGCGGCGGTCGCCAGAATGAGCGCGGCGAAACCGATCGTCAGGCGAAAAATCACTCGGGACATCTCCTCGTGAAACCAATTCGGCGGCTTTGCGTCGCTCGGTTACGCCGGACCCAGCCGGCCGAGCGTCGAGACGCCGTCGCGGCCGGCGACGACCACCGCCGTGGCGAGGCCGATGAACAATCCATGCTCGACGACGCCGGGAATGGCGGAGAGGCGATCCGCCAGCGCGTCGGGATCGGAAATCGCGCCGAATGCGCAATCGAGGATCAAATGGCCGCCGTCGGTGACGAAAACATGGCCGTCAGGCTTCAGCCGCGGGCCGACGGTCCCGGCGAGGCCGAGATCGCGCGCGACCCGCTCGACATGCAACCGCGTCGCCTTCGCGCCGAAAGGATCGATCTCGACCGGCAGCGGGAAGGCGCCGAGCGTCTCGACCCGCTTCGATTCGTCGGTGATGACGATGAAGCGTTTCGACGCCGCAGCGACGATTTTTTCACGCAGCAGCGCGCCGCCGCCGCCCTTGATGAGGCGCATTTTCGCGTCGAACTCATCGGCGCCGTCGACTGTGAGGTCCAGCTCCGGCGCCTCATCCAGCGTCGCCAGCGGCACGCCCAGCGCGGCGGCCTGCGCGCGCGTGCGCTCGGACGTGGGAACGCAGAGCACATCGAGCCCCGCTTTCACCTTTGCCCCGAGCAGATCGACGAAATGCGCCGCTGTGGAGCCCGTGCCGAGCCCGAGCCGCATTCCCGGCGCGACGGCCTCGAGGGCCACGGCGGCCGCCTGTCGTTTCAGCTCATCGGCGGAAGGGGCGGGCATGGGCGGCGTCCTCTGTCGGTCGATAGGGAGAAAAGGCCGGATAGTCGTTTCGTCGGCCGAAAGCAACGGCGGGGCGGCCGGCTATTCCTCAAAGGCGGAGGGTGAGGCGCCTCACCCGCCAATCTCCTCCCGCTTGATCTCCAGCTCCAGCCAGCTCTCCTCGGCGGCGGCGAGCTCTTCCTCCACTTTCGCGAGGAGCTTGCCGGCTTCGGCGAATTTCGCGGGATCGCGCGCATAGAGGCCGGGATCGTCGAGAAACTTCTGCAGCTTCTCCCTCTTGCCGCGCAATTCCTCCATTTTCGCCGGCAGCGTCGTCAGCGCATGCTGCTCGGCGAAGGAGAGGCGCGGCTTGGCGGCGGATTTCGGCCTCGGCGCGCCGGCTGCTTTCGGCTTCTCCTCGCGCGGGGCCGCGGCGGCGCTTCTGGCCTGAACGCCCTCGCCGCGCTGCGTCACCATGTCGGAATAGCCGCCGGCATATTCGAGCCAGCGGCCATTGCCCTCCGACATCAGCACCGAAGTGGCGACGCGATCGAGAAAATCGCGATCATGGCTGACGACGATCAGCGTGCCCGGATAATCGGCGAGCATCTCCTCCAAGAGATCGAGCGTCTCGAGATCGAGATCATTGGTCGGCTCGTCCAGCACCAGAAGATTGGAAGGCTGCGCCAGCGCGCGGGCGAGCAGCAGCCGCCCGCGCTCGCCGCCCGAGAGACGGCCGATCGGCGTCCGCGCCTGCTCCGGGCCGAACAAGAAGTCCCTCATATAGCCGATGATATGCTTGCGCTGGCCGTTGATCTCGACGAAATCCGAGCCGCCGCCGGTCAGCGCATCCTTCAATGTCGTCTGCGGATCGAGACTGGCGCGGCTCTGGTCCAGCGTCGCCATCTCGACCGAAGCGCCGATCCGCACATGGCCGCCGTCGGGCGCCAGCGTCCCCGTCACCAGCTTGACCAGCGTGGTCTTGCCGGCGCCATTGGCGCCCACTATTCCGAGCCGATCGCCGCGCATCACCCGCGTCGAGAAATTGTCGACGATCACGCGCTCGCCGAAAGACTTGGAAATTCCGCGCGCTTCGACGACCAGCGCGCCGGAGGCCTGCGCCTCGGCGACATCGAGCTTGATATCGCCCACCGGCCCGACGTGCCGGCGCCGCGTCGCGCGCATCTCGTGGAGGTCCGACAACCGCTTCTGATTGCGCTTGCGCCGGCCGGTCACGCCATAGCGCACCCAATGCTCCTCGGCGACGATCTTGCGGTCGATCTTGTGCTGCTGCTTTTCCTCTTCCTCGAACTCGCGGTCGCGCCAGGCCTCGAAATCCTTGAAGCCGCGCGACAAATACCGCGTCCGCCCGCGGTCGAGCCAGACCGTGGAGCGCGTCAGATCCTGCAGGAAGCGGCGATCATGGCTGATGACGACAATCGCCGAGCGCAGCCCGGCGAGCCGCTCCTCGAGCCAGAGAATCGCCGGCAGATCGAGATGGTTGGTCGGCTCGTCCAGCAGCAGCACGTCCGGCTCCGGAGCGAGCGCGCGGGCGAGCGCCGCCCGCCTCCCCTCGCCGCCCGAGATGCTGCGCGGATTTTCCTCGCCGGTGAGGCCGAGCTCGAGCAGCAGCGCCTTGGCGATATAGGGATCGTCGGTCGGGCCGAGGCCGGCGACCACATAATCGAGCGTCGTCTCGAATTTCGAGAGATCGGGCTCCTGCGGCAGATAGCGCAGGCTCGCGCCCGGCTGCAGGAAGCGCGCGCCAGAATCCGCCTCCACCTCGCCGGCGGCGATGCGCAGCAGGGTCGATTTGCCCGAGCCATTGCGGCCGACGAGGCACAGCCGCTCGCCGGGCGAGACGGAAAGATCGGCCGATTCGAAAAGCGGCTTGCCGCCGAGCGTCAGCCCGACATTCTGGAGCGTCAAAAGGGGTGGCGGGGCCATGGGGTCCGATATGTCCGCGCCGGCGGGACGAGGCCGGCCCCGCGTCTTTTATCGCACTCGCCCCATAACGCCAGCCCGGCTCAATGGCTCTCCGCCAATGTCGATGCCGCGCGCAGGAAGCGCGAGGGGTCGACCGGCTCGCCATCCACCCGCACCTCGTAGTGCAGATGCGGCCCGGTGGAGCGGCCCGTCGAGCCCAGCCGCCCGACCGTCTCGCCCGGAGCGACCTCCTGGCCGACGGAAACGGTGATGGCCGAGAGATGCGCATAGCGCGTTGCGAGGCCGGAGCCATGGTCGATCTCGACCATCTGCCCATAGCCGCCGCTCGGCCCGGCGTTGACGACGACGCCGCCCGCCGTGGCGCGCACGGGCGAGCCGTAATCATCGCGCAGATCGACGCCCGTATGCAGCGCCGCCCGTCCGAAGAAAGGATCGGTGCGATAGCCGAAGTTGGAGGTGGTTTCCGGCGCGCCGGCGAGCGGCTTGCGCAGCGGCACGCTGGGCAGCGCGCTGCGCAGCCCCTCGAGCGTGGTGGCGGCGGTCTCGGCGGCGCCGAGCTCGCGCTCGAAGAGATCGCTGCGCTCGGCCGGCACGAAAGGACCGCCGGCAAAGGTCTCGGCCTGCGCCTTGGAGGCGCGGCCCTTGGGAAGAAAGCGCTCGATCGGCAGGCCGGCGACATCGAAAGCGCGCCGTAGCCGCGCCGTAGCCGCCCGAATCGGCTCGACCAGCCGACCGAGCCGTTGGGTCTGCTCGCGCTCGGCCTGATTGAGCGAGGCCTCCAAATGCTCGAGGCGCGACTGCATCGGCAGGCCGGCTTCCGCCGCGAGCCGGGGTGATTCGCTCGGGGGCGAAAGCTGGGCGGAGGCGCCGCTGCGCTCGGCCGCCGGCTTGGCCGGCGCGTCCTCCTCGCGTCGCAGCCGCAGCTCGAGACCCTCCGGCTGCGGCTTGTCGAAACCGGCGAAAGGCTCCGGCCGCTCCTCGGGCGCGGGCGCATAGGCGCTGGCGCCGGAGGGCAGTCCCACAGCCGGCGCGGCGACAGGAGGCGCGCGCCTTTGCGCGGTCACGGCAGGAGACGCGACGTCCTTGGAGGCGACGCCTTCGACGAGCCGCGCCACCAGCGCCGCCCGCGTCTCCAGCTTGGCCTGGCGGGCGACCAAAGTCTGCACCTTGCTCTCGACATCGCCCTGAGCGAGGAACTGCCGGCTCGTCGCCTGATCGAGCCGCAGCCGCATCGCGGCCAGGCGATCCTCATAGACGTAACGCATCTGCGTCTGGCGATCGACCAGCTCGGCGAGCATGTCGTCGCGAAAAGCGAGATAAGCGGCCGCGCAAGGGGCGAGCAGCCCCGCCCCGAGCAGAACGAGACCCGCCACGACGAGCGTCGGGGTCGACAGCTCCAGCCGCCGCCGCCGCGCGGCGAGCGAGAATTCGACGACGAAGGGAAGCCGCTTTTGACGCGGTCTGTGATCGTTGGCTTTCGGCATGCGCATGTTCCAGAGGGCCGCCCCGGCGCGCGAGCCGCGAGCGCGCGAAAGGGAGGCCGGCGGCCTGTTACACCTCATTAAGGTTAACGATCGGCAAATCTGCTCCGTCTGCCGATCGTTAACCTTCGCGCCTCGAGCGAGGCTGGGCGAAAGGATCGCGTTTCGAGCCTTGATCGCCGAGGCGAACGCGTGCTATTGGGCGCTTCGCCGCGAGCGGGGCAAGTCCCCGCTTTCGCCTCCGGAGAGGTGGCTGAGTGGTTGAAAGCACCGCACTCGAAATGCGGCATACGGGCAACCGTATCGGGGGTTCAAATCCCTCCCTCTCCGCCAATCTCTGGCTTTAAATGCGCGTTAACAGAGAATTGCTCAGAACTCGGGGCTTTGCCACCGTCCGCTTCTCTACAGCGGCGCCATAGAATGGCGCCCAGAATGATGGCGTCGAGGTCGGGTGCGGGCACGTATCGGAGCGGTGATAAGGGCGCGGAGCAGGCTGCCGGCGGGGGGCGGCGGCAAGCGGTTGAAACCGGCTCGCTTTCGCCGAAACCGCAAAGAATCTTTGATGTATATCTCAACTGTATCGCGCGCGCCCATAAGTTTTTGAAGTCGTTGAATGCGCACGAGAGAATCTCTGCGTTCAATCCTCTCTTGCGGCGCCATTTCGACGCTCGGCCATGCCGAAGAGCGTCGATCCACATGCGCAATCCCTAGCGAAGCGCCGCTTGCGCGAGATAGGCCTTCCAGCTCGCTGGGGTGACGACCTCTTCATAACGGCGCGCCTGGCCGGGATCCATGAATTCGATCATGAAGCAGCCGTCGACCCAGACTTCGACGAGCTGAAACAACCCATTGCCGCGGTCGCAACGACGCGCCGGCCAGCCTGCCGCCTGCGCGATGGCGAGGACCTCCTCGGCCGATTTCGCCACCGCAATCGCCAAATGCACCTCGGAAAGCCGGCTCGAGACAGAGGACGGACGCCAGTTTCCCTGCTCGTCGTCAAAGTGGAGCGTGCGGCCGCGCGGCACGATCTCGAGCTCGATCGCGCCGTCTTTCGACCACGCCATGAAGGCGTCGGCGCCGGCGGGCGGAAAGGGCAGAGCCTCGCCGCCCATGATGTCGGCGAGGACCTCGGCGGCGGTCTTGGGATCATCGGCCGGAATGCTGGCGTGAACGAGCTTCATGTCTCACTCCTCTCTTCTTCGATTGGAAACGGCGCATCGTCGGACGGACCGCGTCGACCGAGCAGCACGGCCAGCGCCTCGCCGGCCGCGCGTCCGGCCTCGACGCCGTCGAGCCCCCAAAAATCCCTGAGCGCCGCCCAGGCATAGGCGCTGTCGATCAGCTGCGCCACGGCGGCGCGGCGGCGCATCGCCTGCGGCTCCATCCCGGGAAGAGCGTCGGCGACGCAGGCGAGCATCGCTTCCTGCCGCTCCGCGTTGGAGCGCAGGCGGACCTCGAGGCCCGCCTCGGAAAAGGCGGAAGCGCGCACCAGCTGCGCGTTTTCGTCGAAGCGTGGAAACAAGCGGCCGGGCGTCGCGACCAGATCGTCCGCGGTTCGCGGAAAGCCCTTCGACAACACCCGCTGCTGCAGCCGCGGCCACACCGCCTCGATCAGATCATCGCGCGTCTTGAAGTGGCGGTAGACGGTGCGGTGGGTCACCCCGGCGCCTGCGGCGACGGCGGCGATGGTCACCGGCTCCGCGCCAGTCTTCGCCATCAGCTCGATCGCCGCGTCGAGAATGCGCTCTCGCGTCATCGCCTTATAGGCGTCGCGAACGGGAGTCATAGCTTGTGCTGTCATGTCATACTGTGTGACACATCAGTCGCCGCCAGTCAATCCCGGCGCGCGACTTCGGCGGCGCCCGTCTCTCGACAGCGCGCCTACTCGCCTTCCGACGGAGTTCGGAGGCCCAAGATGACCCGGGAAGAATCCGAAGCTCCGCTCGGGGCCGCGACGCCACCGGCCCTCGACCCCGCGCCTACCCCAAGAATCCCGTGCACAAATCATGGAAGGCGCTGGCCGCCGAGAGCTGGAGCAGCTTTACAGGGGTGCTATACAGGCCCCAAGGACGGCGTGCGTAAGTATTTTATATTATTTGCATAGCGCAATGCGCGATATCGCGTCTATCGTGAAAGAAGGGTTCGCATTTCCCGCTTCGACGCGCCCAGAAATTCAGCGCCGCTGGCGGCCCGGCCTCTGAAAATGGAACGCCCATGCTTCATTCGTCGATTCGCGCGCTCGCTGTCGCTCTTCTCTTCTGCCTCTCTTGCGGCGTCGCCGCGGCGCGTGCGCCGCTGGTGCTGTTCACGGATTTCGGAACGGCGGACGGCGCCGTCGCCGCGATGAAAGGCGTCGCCTATTCCATCTCGCAGGATCTTCTGGTCGCCGATCTCAGCCATGAGGATCCTGGAAGCGTATTCGCCGGCGCCTATCGTCTCTATCAGGCGGAGCCCTATTGGCCGAAAGGCTCCGTGTTCGTCGCCGTCGTCGATCCCGGCGTCGGAACGGGACGGCTGGCCATTGCGCTCGAGACGCTGAGCGGCCGCTTTTTCCTCGCGCCCAACAATGGGCTGCTGACATTGGTCGCCGAGCGCGAGGGCGTGAAGGAAGTGCGCGAGATCGACGAGAGCGTGAACCGCAGGCCCGGCTCCGAGCAATCCCACACATTTCACGGCCGCGATATTTTCGCCTATGCCGGCGCGCGTCTGGCGGCGGGCGCGCAGAGCTTCGAGCAGATCGGGCGCAAGCTGCCGCCGGAAGCGCTGGTCACGATTCCCTATCGCGCGGCGGAACGCAAAGGCGATGCGGTCAGCGGAATCATTCCCGTGCTCGACGCGCATTTCGGCAATGTATGGTCGAACATTCCGAAAACCCTGTTCGACGAATTGAAAATCTCGCTGGGTGAGACGGTGCGTCTGCGCATTCGCCATGGCGATCGGCTCGTCGCCGATCTCGACGCGCCCTATGAGCGCACATTCGGCGACGTTCCGCAGGGACGCCCGCTCGTTTACGTCAACAGCCTCTTCGACATGGCCGTCGCGCTCAATCTCGGCGATTTCGCCAAGAGCTATGGCGTCGACTCCGGCCTCGACTGGACGATCGAGCTTTCGCGCGCCGAGCTCGCACAAGCGCCCCGAGACGCAGCTGTTGTCAACAGGCGCAGCCCGTAACGCCGCCGGCGCATGATTGCGCGCCTTCGGTGGCGTAGCCGTCGCGCTTCCACCAGTCGAGACCGCCGATCAGCTCTTTGACGCGAAACCCCAGTCGGGCGAGATTCAAAGCGCCTTTGGTGGATGCGTTGCAGCCGACGCCGTCGCAATAGGTCACATAGAGGATATCGCGACGAAGATGCATCGTCGTCTCCGCGGTCATCGTCCGATGCGGAAAGCCGATGCCGCCGGGAATGTGCTCTTTTTCATAGGCCTCGGGCGAGCGCGCGTCGATGATGACGACCTCCTCCTCACATGCGCGAAGGTCCCAGGAGTCGATCTCATATTCGAGCTTCGCCGCATAATGGGCGATCCGCGCCGCGTCGATTTTCGATTCCTCGGCCATTCGAGTCGCTTCTCTGCTCTGGTGACGGCAATTCATTTTCGATCGAGGAAAATTCGTATCGCCGAAGGGGCGGGGCTCTCACCCCGCCCGCTCGATCGCCTCTTCCAGCGAGTCGCCGGCGCCGACCTGCGTGTCGAACAGGCGCCGATAGACGCCGCCCGAAAGGCGCAGCAGCTCCTCATGCGAGCCGTCCTCGACGATGCGGCCATGGTCGAACACCAATATGCGGTCGAGCCGCTGCACCGTCGATAGGCGATGCGCGACGACGATCGTCGTGCGTCCCGCCGACAATTGCTCGATCGCCGCGCGAATATGGAATTCGGACACGGAATCGAGCGAGGAGGTCGCCTCGTCCAGCACCAATATGGGCGTCGCCGCGAGAATGGCGCGCGCGATCGCCACACGCTGGCGCTCGCCGCCCGAGAGCTTCACGCCGCGCTCGCCCACCAGAGTCTCATAAGCGTCGGGCAGACGCTCGATGAAAATATCCGCATGGGCGAGACGCGCAGCTTCCGCGACCTCATATTGCGCCGCATCGGGTCTGCCATAGGCGATATTCTCGCCGAGCGGCCGATGGAACAGGATCGGCTCCTGCGCGACGATGCCGATCGCCTCCCGCAGCGAGGCTTGAGTCGCGAAGGCTATGTCCTGTCCGTCGATGAGAATGCGGCCCGCATCGAGATCGAACTGGCGCTGCAGCAGCTTGACGAAGGTCGTCTTGCCGGCGCCCGAGGCGCCGACGAGGCCGACGCGCTGGCCCGGACGGATCGTCAGCGAGAAATTCTCATAGAGATTCCTGCGCGCATTCGGATAGCCGAAGGTCACATTGTCGAAGACGATCTCGCCGCGCTTCACCACCAGCGGCGTCGCGCCCTGCGCGTCGACCACATCGGGCTCCTGCGCGTCGAACGCGACGACATCCTCCATCTCATTGACGGCGCGCTGCAGATTGCGGACGTGCTCGCCAATGTCGCGCAAATAGCCGTTGATGAGCCCCTGTATGCCGATGAGGCTCACCACATCGCCCGTCGTCATGCCGCCCTGCGACCACAGCATCAGCCCGCAGCCGAGCAAGGTCGCCTGCATGGCGATCATCACCACGGCCTGCAGCAGCCCGACCGTCGTGCCGCGATACCAGGAGATCAGCGTGCGCTTGCGCCATTCGGCGACCAGCGCCGTGAAGCTCGCATCCTCGCGCGTCTCGGCGGCGAAGCCTTTGACGATCTGATTGCCGGTGATCGAATCGGCGAGCCGCGCGCTCACAGCGGAATCGAGCGCCTGCGACACTTGCGCCGCAGGGCTGATCCAGCCGAGCGATAGGCCGACGCCAATCGCCAGAAACAGCGATATGCCGATCGCCACGACGAGGCCGAGCAGCGGCCAGCGCCAGGACAGGAGACAGGTGATCGCCACGATCACCGTCGCCGCCGGCAGCATGCCGAAGATCAGCGTGTCGCTGAGCGAATCGAAGGCCCAGACGCCGCGCGTGATCTTGCGCACCGTCGCGCCGGCGAAGGCGTTGGCGTGCCAATCGGCAGAGAAGCGCTGCACGCGCGCAAAAGCGTCGCGCACCAGCGCCGCCATGGCGTGAGCCGCGACATGGCAGACGGAGAAGGCGACGAAATTGCGCAGGCAATGAAACAGCAGCACCGTGCCGAGAAACACGGCGAGCGCCGAAAGCGCCGGAGCGAGCTCGCGGCTCTCGCCGGCGACGACATCGGCGAGATGGCCGGAGGCGACGGGCACGAAGACATCGACGACATTGGAGATGAGGCGAGCGACGAGCATCGCCGCGAGCAGGCGCGGCGAGAGAAGCCAATAGCGGAGCGCGAAGCGCAGCGTGGTCAAATAGGCGGACATGAATCCTGCGGGACGCGAGATGTCCCGATCCCTTTTTCGTGAATGGGCGCGAGGCGACGCGAGACGAGGCTGCGTCGCGGCTGTTTCCGGAATGTCTTTCGTGAGAAAGTCGTCAGCGCCGACAGGATCGGCGGAGCGACATGCGCGAGAGAGCAGCCCGGTATTTCGAACCGGGCTCATTGCCTGAACTCTCTAGGCGCGGCCCGGGGAACGATGAGACATGACGAATTTCATCATGGCGACTCCCCGATAGAGATGACGAGCGTCGCTGATGCGACGCGCCATATTGCAGTGCAATATGGCGAGATTCTTGCGCCCAAAGCTCCGCTCTGTCAACTGCGCCGCCGGGGCTCGGCGCATCAGAGGGTAGGACGATAATCCTCAACGCCCCAATGCAGCAAATGGCGCGCGCGCTCCGGCCCCTGCGCCGCACTGGCCAATCCATAGTGCAGAGCGAGCCGCTCGAGCGCGATTTTCAGCACCACTTTGGCGGAACGCTGCGGCCAGCCTCGCTCGCTCTCGATGAGCTCGAGGCCTTTCAAATAGCCGCAGACATCGGTGAGCAATCCGCAGAGCTCCGGCCCCACCGCATCGAAGGCGTGAGAGAGTCGCCGGCGCGCATCGATCGCCACATTGGCGATATCGGCGCCCGCGCCGCCGCCGCGCGCGGAGCCGATCGCCGCCTCCCAATCGGCGGTGACGCGCTGGAGAATGGCGGCCTGCGTCACATCGCGACGGAAGCGCTCGCCGGCCTCGATCTGCTCCGGCGCGAGAAAGGGACGACCGTCGCGATCCTTGCGGCGCGCGAGCCAGGCCAGCGGGCTCTCGCCCTCATTGACCAGCGTCGGGCGCGCGCCTTTCTCCACCACGCGCGGCGCGAGCGCGCTGTGCTGCGCGAAAAAGGGGTTCGCCTCGGCCGGCGCCGCGAGGCGTCTCAGATGAGCGCGCCCCTCATCTGTCAGATGCAGACGGCGCGCCTCGCCGGCGCCGTCCCAGCGCGCCAAACCGCGCGCAGCCGCTATATCGGCGATGCTTTGGGCGAGACGCGCCCGCGCGACCGTGACGCCCTTGCGCGGCGCGGCGACGATGATCGACCGGGCGCCGAGCGGATCGGCCATCGCCTGCGCGCCAGGCTCGCTCATCGCCTCCAGCAGACGGCGCAGCGCGCGCGCCTCGGTCTCGTCACTATGCCGCTGAGTGGTGCTCATGAATCGTCTCCGGTCGGATGCGAGGTGAAGGAAAAAGCGATCGTCTCGATGAGGCGCCGCTGCGCGCGCAGCGCTTGTTCCAGCGCGGCCACGGCGCGATCGAAATCCTCTTCGTCCCGGCGATCCTCTATGCGCGCGCAGGCGTGGCGAACGCTGGCGCGATCACGCGCGAAAGCGCGCCCGCAGGCCGAGAGGCTCGCGCCGAAAGCGACATGATCGAGATAGACCGCGAGATGGCGCGCATCGGCGACATTGGCGCGCCCACGGCTCGCGCTGAGCAGAGCGTCCGGCGCGACGCCGCAGGCCGCGGAAACGGCGGCGAGGCAGAGCGCGGATGAAGGAAAATGAGCGTGTCGTCGGGGCGGCATTCTGTCTCGCCTGTGCGGGCGTCGCGGCGCTGAGCCGGCGACCTCTCTGACGCTATCATGAATTTAATCCTATACAACGGATAAAAAACTTATCCCCATCCCCCGCCCCTCGCCCATGCTTCGGCGCGGGAGGACCCTCATGCGAAATCCGCCATCACCCGATCGCCTGCGCGCCGCCGCGCGGGAAAGCCTGCAGAGCGCGCTGCGCGCAAAAGCCGACGCCTATCGCCGCGAGGAATTTCTGCGCTCGTTTCATCGCCTGTCGCGCAGCGTCATCGCCGCCGAAACGCCGCAGGCCGCCGCCGTGGTGCTGAAGGAGCTGGAGCGCGCGCTGCGGGCCGAACGCGCCCGCGCCGGCCATTGGACCTATGATCTCTCGCGCCATATCGCGCTTCTCGTGGCGCATCGCGCCGAGCAGGCGCGCGCGCTGCGTCTCGCCCGCGCGGCGCTAAGAGACGCTCGCGCGCATCCATGAGGCCGACCGAGCCGGCCCGCCCTTTGTCGGCCGCCGGGATTGAGCTAGAAAAGCCTTTCCATTGGTATTTGCGTTCGAAGCTCCATTCCCCGAGCGGGCATATCGAAAGACCGACCATGTTCTTGGAAAGGCTGCTCGCTCTGGCGACGGGCGCGATCGTCGCGCTCTGTCTCGGCCTCGGACTGGTGATGATGGCGCTAGGCCCCGGCCGCAAAATCGCCGAGCCGGCCCATATCGCTGAGCCGACTCATATCGCCGAGACCCGAGAGGCGCCGCTCGCCGAAGCCGCGTCGGAGCCCGCGCCCGAGCCGGCCGACCCGCGCCCTTCCGCCCGCGCCCCCCGCCTCGCCGCCCGCGAGCGCATAGAGCAGGCGATCGCCGCCACAGAGGAATACAGATCGTTTTTTCAGCGCATGCGCCAGGCCTTTCCGACCGATTACGCCGCCGCCATAGAGACTTTCGCGCAGGAGCGGAGCGTCGGCGCGGACACGGCGAGCGTCGATTTCTATCTCGCCGAATCCGTGCGCCGGCTGCGTCAGTCGCGCGGCGTGCTCGCCGCCAGGGCGGAGCCGCTGGTCCTCGCCCGCGTCTTCGATCTGCAGCTCGATGTGCTGCGCGCCATCTCCGCCGAGAACAAGAAGCTCTGCGCGGCCTTTCTCTATGGCGGCGTCGATCAGGATTTCCACAGCTTCGCGGCGCGGCGGCGCGCGCTGGTCGCGGAGATGGCGGTGGTCGGCCTCGAGGCCATCGCCAGCGGCCAAGCCAAGCAGCTGGAGCGCTCGGCGCCCAGCGAGGAGGATTTTCGCGCCTTGGAAAAGGCGCTGGCCTCGCGCGGCCTGCGCAAGCCGGAGATCGACTCGCTGCTGGACGGCAAGACTCCCGACCCGCCCTTCGACGACAAGAAGACTTGCGCCCTCGGCCAGACCTATCTCGAAGCGCTGCGCGCTCTACCCGAGCCGATCCGCCTGCGCATCTACGGCCTCGCCGTGGAGCTGATGGCGCGGTCCTGATCTTCCCGCGCGCGATCTCCGCTCTCGACGGCCTCGCAGACGAGCGGGCGCCGCCACGCCCCATAGCGCCAGGGCGCGAGCGAATGCGCCGCCGCCGGCGCCGACAGCGGAACCGGATCATAGCCATCGCCGCCGCCCGGCCGGCAGCGGCACAGACGCGCAAAGCCCATCCAGCCGCCGGCCCACAGGCCGTGGCGACGGATCGCCTCATCCGCATATTCGGAACAGCTCGGCAAATAGCGGCACTCGCGCCCGATAAAGGCCGAGAGGCTGAGCCGATAGAGCTGGATGAGCGCGCGAGCGGCCCGCGCGGGAAGCAATCCGATCATGCCCCATCCTATCACGGCAAGTATTGCGCGACAGAATCGATCGCGGCGAGCCCGACGCGGCTGGACTAAAAGCCACGCGCCTCCTAAGCCGAGGCGGTCTCCGCGAGCGACAATT
Source organism: Methylosinus sp. sav-2 (assembly GCF_004366495.1). Classification (NCBI taxonomy): domain Bacteria; kingdom Pseudomonadati; phylum Pseudomonadota; class Alphaproteobacteria; order Hyphomicrobiales; family Methylocystaceae; genus Methylosinus; species Methylosinus sp. sav-2. Next base: position 820,891 of record NZ_SOEJ01000001.1, on the reverse strand, counting down.
CCCCGGACGACGGCTTGACACTTTTGAGGAGGGTCGACTATATCCGCCGACGCTCGTCCGAGAGGACGCGGGGCGGAGTAGCTCAGTCGGCTAGAGCAGAGGAATCATAATCCTTGTGTCGGGGGTTCGAATCCCTCCTCCGCTACCACTCGCCGTAACGCTGGAATAATCCAATCTGCACAATGGTTTAACCGGCAGCCGGTAGTCGGCTCTACGTGACCCTTCCGCGTCGAAGGACCACGTTCATGGCGACGCCGAACAGCGGTGGAATGCGCATGGCGCGGGCGAGCTTTTTGACGCGGCGCGACGGTCGCTATTGGTTCCAGATCCGGTTTGACCCTTTCGCGAATCCCGGCGCCCCTAAAAAACATGTCCAATTCGCATTGCGGACCGCCTCCTACGCGGTGGCGCTCCGAATGTTGTCGCGTATCATGCCGATTATCGCCGAGTTCAGGATCGGCACCGATCACCGCTCCCGGGCGGTGAGCTATTTTTGGCCAGATCGTCGAAGCCATGCGTTTCCTGGTCCCGATACCGAGGACCAGAGGGTCGAATGGGAGATGCTCGGGCGCGCCGGGCTGCGCCTCATCGCCGCCGCTCGGGCGGTCGACCATCCGATCGGCGTGCATTCGCCGCTTCACCGGAACGATTAAGCGATTATTGATACGGCCGAGCGTCGCGGGGCGGCGGATGTCAATTGGAAGCGCTTCGGCGCGTCGACCTTTGCGCGTGCTCATATCGTCACAGCGCCGATGCTCGTATCGACCTTGTGCCGCGCGCCGCGCGCCTCCACGGCGCGCTTGTCGATGGCGACGCGGCCGAGACGCCGTCCATGCGGGCGTCGAAACGATCCTGCTCTGGCGCAGAGACGACGAGCCTGTCTTTCGCGAGATCGGCGAGGACGAGCGTCTCGCGCTCATGGAGGCGCGAGCGGGCAAGAGCTACGCTGCTCGAGTTTCAGAGCAATGACGAGACACTGTTGCAGCGCGCCGCCGGCTTCCTCGCGCAATGGTTCGCGGACGGTCTGGTGACGAGGATTTCGCTGTCCGCGTGACGCGCCCGCTCTCACATGCGCGCGCACCGGCGCGGCAGCAGGCGATCGATCGAAATGACGCCGGGTCCGCGCGCAACGACGAGCAGCAGGCAGGTCGCCCAGACGCCATGCGTCGGCCAGGCGTCGGGATAGACGAAGATTTCGATCACCAGCGTCATGGCGAGCAGCGCCGCCGCAGCGAGCCGGCTCGCGAGACCGAACGCGAGCAGAACCGGAAATATATGCTCCATGATCGTGGCGGCATGCGCCGCGACGACGGGATCGAGCAGCGGCAGCTTATAATCTTCCTTGAAGAGATAAATTGCGTTTTCCGAGACGCGCCAACCCTCGAGCTTCGTCTGTCCAGACTGCCAGAAGACCGCTGCCGGGAAAATGCGGGCGCCGAGCGCGATGAGGGAATAGGGAATGCGTTCGAGCGTCCCGATCACGCGCTGCGTGAGGACGCAGAGCGACGCTCCCGACGCGGGCCGCGTCGCTTCATGAGCGGAATCATTCATGTGTCACCTCCGAATGCAGTGAAAAATCCTGCCGTGAGCGCCTCGACGAGCGCCATCGATAGATCGAATGTCGGCTCCTCGGCGATCGCGGCGCGAACGGCGTCGCCGAATTGCGCGCCCGCGGCGAGGCGCTGAAGGAACGCCGCTCCGCCGGGCGCGAGGCGATGTGTCTCGACGCGCATTCGCGGACGGGTCACGAGAGCGTCCTCGCCGTCCCAATGCCCGAGCGGCGCCGCCTCGGCTTCGCCCGCATTCATCGCCCATATCGTCACCATCGGATGATCGGATCGCAGGACGAAGGCCGATGGGTGAATTTCGAAGGTGAGCTCCGCCAGACGATCGGGAGCGACCGAGGCCAGCGATAGCGGCGACAGCGGCTCTATGTCGGCGGCGTGATAGGCGCGCACGCGCGCATCCTCGAGCCGCGCGACATCGGCGAGATAGGGCAGCTCCGAAGCGGGCGCGAAGCCCGCGACGAAATCGGCGAAATCCTCGCCATATTCGAGCAGCACAGCGGATGTCGGCGGCCGCAGGAGCACGAACTCGCGCGCCATTGCGGCGAAAAACTCTTCGCCCACGAGACGCTCTACGGCTGGAAAGCGGGTGGCCAGCGCCCGGATGAGCCCGCCGATGACGCTATTGCGATAGACCTCGAAACGATCGGCGGCCGCGCCCCTCTCGGAAACCAGAGAAGCAGGCGCCGCGAGGCGCGCGTCGCGCAGAGCGGCGGCGAATTGCGCCTGCGTTCTCTCCCACATATGAGCGGCCTCTCTCATGCGACGCGCCGTGATGCGTTGTCGAGAATGGATTGGGCGCGCTGCGCCTCCTGAGCGAGCGCCGCCCATTCGGGCGTTTCATTGTCCCATTCGACGAGGGTCGCGACAGGACCTGTCTGCGCGAGCGCCTGAGCGAAAAGCGCCCATACGGCCTCGGCGACAGGCGCGCAATGGGCGTCGAGCGCAAAAGGTTCGCCACTCGCGCCGCACGACTCGAAATGGCCGGCGAGATGGATCTCGCGCACATGAGCGAAAGCGAATCTGGACAAATAGGCGGCCGCGTCGAAGCCCTTGTTCGTCGCCGTCACATAGATGTTCTCGACGTCGAGAAGCAATCCGCAGCCGCTGCGATCGGCGATCTCGGCGAGAAACTCGGGCTCGGAAATCTCCGTTTCCATGAAAGAAAGATAGGTTGCTGGATTTTCCAGCAAGATCTGCCGCCCGAGACAGCTCTGGATCTCGTCGATCTTCTCGATCGCGCGCTCCAGCGTTTCGCGCGTGTAGGGCAGCGGCAGGAGATCGTTGAAAAAGACGCCGCCATGCGTCGACCAGGCCAGATGCTCGGAAAAGCTCTCGGGGCGATAGCGGTCGCAAAGGATGCGCGCCCTCTCCAAATGTCGACGATCGATCGGCTCGCCGGAGCCGATCGAAAGTCCGACGCCATGAATCGACAGCGGATAATCCTGGCGAAGACGCGAGAGCTGGCGATGCGGCGGGCCGCCATCGCCCATATAATTTTCCGCGTGAATCTCGAAAAATCCCACAGAAGGCGCGCCAGAGAGGATCGTATCGAAATGCGCCGGCTTGAAGCCGACCCCAGCGCGAGCGGGAAGCCGGGACGAAAAGGTCGAAACAACTTCGTCCATGCTTCTCTCCACGCGCCTCTGTCTCTCCACGCGCGCCTCTGTTACGGAACGTTGCGAAAATCAGACTGGCCGCTTGAGCGCTTCCAGCGAGCCATTGCCGAACGGCGTCTTGATCGAGGCGCAGGTTCCGCGCGGAACATATTTCCAAGCGTTGCCTTGATAATCGATCTTGGACGATCCGGCGCAGGTCGTCCCCGGGCCGGCGGCGCAATCATTCTGACCCTTGAGGGCCACTCCGAAGCATTTTTCCTTACCCTCTTCCTCCGCGGGAGCGGCGGAAGCCAAGAGGGTGAGAGCCGTGGTGAGCGATCCCGCCAGCGCGAGATTGAAAGTACGACGATCCATCCGATGCCTCCTCTTATGCGCCGAAACCGGCGTGCAAGCTAAGTTCGCGCAACTGCGAAAATTGTTACGGACTCTCGATTTTCCGCGCAAGCGGCGAAGACCGCAAACGCAGTAGGAGGCCCCCGTGACCGAGCCGACGCCCCAGCCGGTCGGCGTCGCGCCGCAATAGGCGACCGAAGCGGCCACGAGCTGCGAGACGCCCCGGACATTACCGACTTTGGCGCGAGGCGAGCGCCGCGCAGCAAAGCTCTTGCTTGCCAATCGAGCCGTGTGACGGCAATTTCAGCTCGACGAAGAGGTTCGGTGGATTCACGCAGGAGCATTCTCCGGCCGGACGAAAGGACATGGGAAAATCCGAAATCATGATCACGGATGATGGGATTGCCGACGCTGGCGAAAGAAATGAAGGATCTCTGCTCGGGCTCGGGACGGGGCGCCTCGACCGCCGGTCGTTTCTGTTCGGCTCCGCCGCCGGTCTCGGCGCGCTGGGACTCGCCGGTTGCGCGACCTCCGACCGCGTGATCCCGGCCGAGGTGGCGAAGCTCTACGGGCCGCTGCCCCATGAGAAGTTCCCGATTCCCGCGGTCGATCTTCGCAAGGTCGATCCCAAATTCTATCGCCAGACGGTGCGCTACGACACCAAGGAAGCGCCCGGCACGATTATCGTCGATCCCGGCAATTACTTTGTCTACCGTATCGAAGGCGACGGAAACGCCACCCGCTACGGCGCCAATGTCGGCCGCGCCGGCTTCCTGTGGAGCGGCGAAACCTATGTCGGACGCAAGGCCGAATGGCCTGTCTGGACGCCGCCCAAGGAGATGATCCAGCGCCAGCCGGAGGCGCGCAAATATGCCAGCGGCATGCCGGGAGGTCTGGACAATCCGCTCGGCTCCCGCGCGCTCTATCTCTATCGGAACGGCGTCTATACGGTCTACACGATCTACAGCACCAGCGACCCAGAGACGATCGGGACCGGCGTTACGAGCGGCTGCACCGGCCTCCTCAGTCAGGACATGATCGACCTCTATTCACGAACGCCGATCAAGACGAAAGTGGTGATCCTGCCGGCATAGCCTGCGATCGCTCATTCCAGCGCCGCAGCGCGCCGATTTAGCGCGCCTCGCCGTGATTTCTCTGCGTTTCCGACACTTCGGCGCAGAGGCCGGCGCCCATGATGATCTGCGCAATTCATTTGTTTCTATTTATTTCGAATATATTTCTGATCGAGCCATTTTATTTCTGATCCGTGTGGCTCGTGTGAATCTCGCCTCCGTCGCCTCGCCTCGCCTCGAGGCCGCGTTCGAGCACATGGCCCCCCGAAACGACTGAAATAACAGAATGAAACGATAGCATCGGCGCGCCGGAATATTGCGCGCGACGGCATGCCGCCTCTGTCGCGGCGCCATGAGTGAACACTTGGACAGCCATGAGTGAACTCTTGGGCAACCATAGCAAATTTGTCGCACCCAGAGTGATTTCGATCGAATTCAAAGAAACGTTGCGAGACTGTCATGTCGGCTCCTTAACGGCTCGTCCCCAGCCGAAAGCGAAAGCGCAGGCGAAAGCGTTTCCAGCCGAATGTGGAGGCCGGCTCGGCGTTGGAATCGCGTTGAAACAATGACTCGGCCTTTTCCTGCATTGCCGCGAGCAGCGGGACGAGTCTGGGGTCGAGAGCTGGGGTTATGGGATGTCCAAACATAGGCTGAATACGCAGGCTTCTGCGTTCGTGCTCGGTTTCATCGTAGCGGCGGCCCCACCGCTTCAAGCTATTGCGCAGACGGATATCGGCGCCTTGACGGTCGTGTCGCGCCAGGCGAAGCCGAAAAAGGCGAAAGCCGTCGCAAAGGCGCATATGCGCCATGTTCCGGCCGTCGCCCGGACGAGCGGCGGCAATGCAGGCGCTGCTCATGGCGCCGCGCAAGTCGCCGCTGCGGCGCCGGTGGCGGCTGCAGGCGCTTCGAAGCTTCCCGTGTTCGCCTCCAGCGCCGTCGGCTCCAAGGCGCCTCCCGGCTCGGCTCCCGCGCTCGCGCCTTCGCAGGCGCCGCTCGACGCGATCGAGCCGACTTCGATCGTGAGCGACAAAGTCATTCGCGACATGATCCAGCCGAGCGCGGATCTGAACGAGATCATCAAATATACGCCCGGCGCCGTCGCCACCGCCAACAATGGCCTCATCGGCGACACCAATAAGGGCGGCTGGCGCGGCTTCACCGACGGCCAGTACAATGTCACCTTCGACGGAATTCCGTTCGGCGACGAGAACAATCCCTCGCACCACTCGGCCTCTTATTTCCCGAGCGGCTTCATCGGCGGCGCGACCGTCGATCGCGGTCCCGGCCCGGCCTCCCAGACGGGCTATGCGACCTTCGGCGGCACGCTGGCGCTGCGCTCGCTCGAGCTTTCCGACAAATTCGGCGGCAGCATCGAAAATTCCTACGGCAGCTACAGCACTTTCGTGACCACCGAGACCTTGCAGTCAGGCCTCGACAAGACGACGGGCGTGCGCGCGCTGGTGCAATATTCGCACTCCGACACCGCCGGCGCGCAGCAGTATGGAACGGTCGAGCAGAATGGCTGGCTGATGAAGGCCGATCGCGATTTCGGCTTCGTCAATGTGACATTGTTCGGCAATTACAGCCGAGAGCACTATCGCAATGTCAGCAGCATCACCTATCCGCAGTATTTCGCCGCGGGCTCGCATTACGGCGCCGTCGGCTCCGATCCGACGTCGCAGCAATATTTCGGCAACAACGTGTCCGAGAAGCAGACGGACATGGAGTATGTGAATCTGAAGTGGGACGCCTTCGGCATAAGCTTCAACAACAAATCCTACACCTACTCCTATTGGTATCCCTGGTATCAGCGCAATTCCGCCGATCAGACCGTGGAAGGCTCCGCACTCTATGGCGTGCAGCCCAAGGCGACGGGCATCAATCTGCCCAAGCAGCATGATCTCGGCTTCCTGCAGATCAATAATTATCGCGCCTGGGGCAATATGTTCGACGCGAAATATGATGTCGCGGCGGGCTATGCGAGCGGCGAGCTGCGCACTGGCGTCTGGTGGGAGCGCGGCGACAATTGGCGCCGGCAGTTCTACACGGACTATACGAATGGCGTCGATTTTCCGTCGATCGCCACCTCGGTCTCGCAATATCAGAGCTCCTATAAGCTCGATCTCGCCTCGCATTATCAGAATGTGCAGCCCTGGCTCGAATATGAGTGGCGCCCGATCGACGGCCTCTCCATCACGCCCGGCTATAAATTCGTGTCCTTCGATCGCAATCATACGGCGCGCATCAATCAGACGACGCTCACGCCGCTCTATTACGACCATACCTATCGCGCTGGTCTGCCCTTCCTCTCCGTGCGCTATAAGGTTCTGCCGGAGCTGGCCGTCTATGGACAGGCGTCGCGCGGCTTTCTGGTTCCGACGGTCTCGGCCTATTATGTCGTCAATCCGGATTCGAACAATATCCAGCCGCAGACGACGACCAACTTCCAGCTCGGCGCCGTCTACAAGACCGAGAAGCTCGCCGCCGATATCGCCATCTATCAGGTCACGGCGAACAACTTCCCGATCGTCATCACCAACGCCGACAAGACGCAGAACTATCAGAACGGCGGAACGGCGCGCTATCGCGGCGTCGAGATGGAGCTCACCTATCAGCTGATGGAGGGCCTCGCGCTCACCGCCAATGGCTCCATCTCGGACGCGCGCTTCCTCGAGGGCCAATATGCCGGGCTCTATGTCGGCGCCGCGCCGCGCTACACGGCCGTCGGCGGCGTCGTCTATGACGACGGGCAGTTCTTCGGCTCGCTGCTGCACAAGCAGGTCGGCGACCAATGGGGCGCCGTCGGCCAACGCTCATGGGCGTCGATCTACGCTTCCGGCCTCACCAATCCGACGCTCAACTATATCCCGGCCTACGCCTCGACCGATCTCGTCGTCGGCGCGCGTGGCCAATGGCTGAAGGAATGGGGCCATGACAATAAGATCGAGGTGAAGCTCGGCGTCAATAATATCGCCGACAATCGCTCGGTCACGGCCATATCCGGCGATCCGACCGGCCTTCTCTCGGTCGCCAACACCAAGCTGACCTATTCCTTCCAGGCGGGTCGGCTGTTCTATGGCGCGCTGAAGGTCGATTTCTGATCGTCATGCACAGATTTCCGCCCGGCCACGCGAGCGGCCGGGCGTTTCGTAATCGAAACGTTGCGTAGAGGCGCCATGCGAGTTCTTCCAGAAAGGGAGCCTCGGGCGCCCGCTGGAGATGAGCTCAGATGGAAGCCATATCGATTTCGCCGGTCTCGCTGTTCATGCAGGCGGGAGTTGTCGGCAAATTCGTGATGATCGCGCTCGGCGTCGCCTCGCTCTGGGGCTGGGCGATCATCATCGAGGTCGCCGTGCTGGCGACGCGCCTGCGCAAGGCGATCCGCGAGGCGCAGAACGGAGGCCATCCGCCGCTGCTCGCGCCTGTGATGGCCGAGGCGGCGCGCGCCGCCCGCGTCATGGTGCCGGGGGAAAGCGTCGGCGAGCGCCGGGCGCGCATCGTCGAGACCACGGGCCGCGCCGCGCGCAAGCTGCTCGTCGCCACGGAAGCGGGCCTGCCCAATCTCGCCGTCATCTCTTCTGTCGCGCCCTTCGTCGGCCTGTTCGGCACGGTGTGGGGCATTATGACGAGCTTCGTCGGCATCGCCGACTCGCAGGACACCAGCCTCGCCGTCGTCGCGCCGGGCATAGCCGAGGCGCTCGCCGCCACCGCCTATGGCCTAGCCGCCGCCATTCCTGCGGCCATCGGCTTCAACCGCCTCGGCGGCACGCTGGCGCATACGGGCGAAGCGCTCAGCGATCATGTGGAGGAGCACGCCATCACGCTCGTCGGCGGCGTCGAGAGCGATGGCGCGCGCCGCATCGCGGAGGCCGCTTAAATGGCTTTTTCCGCCAAGCGCGGCTCCGGCGGCTTCCAGCCCCTCGCCGACATCAATGTGACGCCGCTCGTCGATGTGATGCTGGTGCTGCTCGTCATCTTCATGATCACCGCGCCGATGATGGCGCAGGGCATGAAGGTCGACCTTCCCCAGGCGCGCTCCGCCAAGCCCGTCAATCCCAAGGAGCCCGTGGTCATCACCGTCGCCAAGGACGGACGGCTGATGCTGGGGCCGGACGAGATTCCGCTCGACCGCATCGTCGAAGCGGTGCGCGCCAAGATCAATGGCGATCTCTCTCATGTCATCCATCTGCGCGGCGACAAGGAGTCCTCGCTCGGCGATCTGGTGACGCTGATGGACGCTCTTTCGTCCAATGGCATGACCCATATCGCCATTCTGTCGATGCAGGCGAAGCACGCGAAAGCCGAAGCGAAAGGCGCCGCGAAATGACCTATGTCGCCGAGCCCGAGCAATTTCCGCAATTGCGTCCGCGCTGGCTGCGGCCGGTCGCGGGCGCCGCGCCGCCGCTCGTCTATCTCGCCATCTTCGGCCTTCTCGCCATGACGACGGTGGAGCCGCCGAGCTCGACGGCGGACAGTTTCGATCTCGCCTATGTGCAGGACGGCGACGCCGCGCAGCAGGCCAGCGCCGACACCGCGCCCGACGAGCTGGCGCACAACATGGACAGCACGATCGCTCAGGAGGCCGCCGAGGCGCAAATGGCGGAAGCGCCGAAGGCTTCGGCGCCCGACGCGCCGACCGCGCTCGCCATGGCCGCGCCGAAAATTCGCGCCCCCGACGCTCTGGAGCTGCCCGAGGACGAGCCGCGCGAGGAAGAGCGCAAGCCGACGCTCGAGCAGCGGCGCGAGCATTCCAGCGAGCAGACGCCCGCTCCGACGGCGGACGGCAAGGTGCAGCGCGAGGCGACAGCGGCCGCGCAGGCGTCGGAAGCCTCCTCCTCCTCGGCCGATCGCGTCGGCGCGCTGGACGGGCGCAAGACGCCGAGCGGCGCGACGCGCGCCCGCTATGGCGCGCGGGTCCTCGCCGAAATTCAAAAGCACATGTTCTATCCGCCGCAGGCGCGTCGCAGCGGCGTCAAGGGCGACGCCGTCGTCACTTTCACCGTGGGCGCCGACGGCCATATGATCGAGCGCAAAATCGTCAAATCCGCTGGCGACGAGGCGCTCGACCACGCCGCTCTCGCCATGGTCGAGGCGACTGTCGCGCCGCCGCCGCCCGCTGGCCGCTTCCAGGGCAAGACGACGATCCGTTTCGATATTCGTCACGACCGCTGAGAATAGGGGCGCATCTCGTACGCCGGCGTTTCACGACAGAGAATGCGGTCCCGCGCCGGAGCTCCGCGCGGCCGCGAAAGCGCTGCTGGACGCCGAGCGCTTTGCGACTGCGGTTCGGTCCGAACCGCAGTCGCTTTTCGATTCGACGGCGCGCCTCTGGAATAGAGACGATTTGCATTTCAACGCTATAAAGCCCGCCCGCCGAAACGCCGGGCCTGGAGCCGCCTCGGCTTCGATCGCCGGATCGACGAAGCGTCGCGCCCGTTCTCGCCGCTCGAAGACGCCGTAGCAGGCGCAGGCGCTTGCCATGCGGCCCGTGACCGAGGAAGACTTCGGCCTCGCTCTCGCTTTGCGGGAGCATGTCCGGTCGATACGCAGGGAGCGGCGCCCATGCGAATTCTCTTGGTGGAAGATCAGAGCGAGCTCGCGGGAGAGATCCGGCGACGAATGCGGCGCGATGGTTTCGCGGTGGATCATGTCGGCTCGGTGGGCGACGCGCTGGAGGCCTTGCGGGCGCATTCTTACGCCGTCGCCATGCTGGATCGGCGACTGCCGGATGGGGATGGTCTCGCCATCGTCCCGGAGATCAGACGGCGCCAGCCCGGCAGCCGCGTGCTGGTCCTCTCCGCGCTGGATGCGGTGGACGAGCGGATCAACGGCCTCGACGCCGGCGCCGACGATTATCTCACCAAGCCCTTCGATCTCGACGAGATGATGGCGCGCATTCGCGCGGCCTTGCGCCGTCCGGGCGCCGACTCCGCCCCGCCGATCCGCGTCGGCGCGCTGGAGTTCGACCCCGGAACGCGCGCCGTCGCCATCGACGGCCGGCCCGCCGTGTTCCATCATCGCGAGCTGGCTCTGCTCGAGGGGCTCGTGCGCCGCGCGGGCCGTGTCGCGGAGCGCGAGGCTCTGGCCTCGGAGATTTGGGGCTTCGACGAGCCTGTGCAGTCGCATGCGCTGACGATCATCGTCTCCCGCGTGCGTGCGCGCCTGCAAAAGCTCGAGGCGCGGGTGGACATTCATATGGTGCGCGGCGTCGGCTATTTTCTCTGCGAGACGGAGGAATGAGGCCGCCGCCCTCGCTCACGCGCCGATTGATCGTCGATCTGTCCTATATGCAGCTCATCGCCATCGTCGTCGCATGGCTCGGAACGACGGCGCTCGGCGGGCTCGGCATCGTCGGCGCCAATGATTATTGGCTCGATGAATTCTACAGCTATTACTATATTCGCGATCTGGTCTTGCAATCGATCGTGCGGGATGCGGACGGAACGCTCCATATCGAGCCCAATGAGACGCTCCGCGACGAGATGCGCCGAACCCCGACATTGCGTTACGCCGCTCTGGAGTCGATGCGCGGACCGGCTCTCCGCGGCTCCTCCGAGGACATTTCCGCGGCGCTCATCGGGATCACCTCGGTAGAGACGCGCGGGCTCGACTTTTTCTTCATCTCCGATGCGGGCCGTCGCACGGCGGCCTCCGCCTGGCGCTGGAAGGCTCCGACCGGGCCTTTGTTCATCGCCTCCGGCGGCATGACCTTCAACTGGAAGGATGTCGTCTACGCTTTTCGAAACGAGCTCGTCTCCCAGAGCCTCTATCTCGCGGTGGTGTTCTCCGTTTCGGCGGCGGTCGCCTGGCTCGCCGTGCGACGCAGCCTCGCTCCTTTGCGGCGCGCGGCGGAAGCGGCCGAGCGCATCGATCTCGAATCGCTCGGCCAGGGCCTATGCGTCGATGATGCGCCGAGCGAGATCCGCCCGCTCGTCGATGCGGTGAATCGAACGCTGAAGCGTCTCGACGCCAGCGTCGCGCGCATGCGGCGCTATACCGCCAACGCCGCGCATCAATTGCGCACGCCGGTCGCGATCCTGCGCGCGCGCCTCGAAAACCCGGAGGAGCGCGGCTTTCGCGTCGATCTCCAGCGCGACACGCGCCGCATTCAACTGATCGTCGAGCAGATGCTCGTCGCCGCACGCTTGACCGAAGGCCAAGCGTCGCCGGATCGAGATCTCGATCTCAGCGCCGTTGCGCGCGGCATCGTCGCCGATTATTCGCCGCTGATCTTCAAGGCCCGCCGTCGCATCGCATTCGAGGCGCCCACGGCGCCCGTCGCTCTGCGCAGCAATCGCGTCGCGATCGAATGCGCCCTCGCCAATCTCATCGACAATGCGTTGCGCGCCGAGCCGGAGGGCGGGACTGTGCTCGTGCGGGTCGGCGCCGATCGCACGATTCGCGTGATCGATCATGGAGAGGGCATCGATGAAAAGCATAGGGAGCTCATCTTCGAGCCCTTCTGGCGGCGCAGCGACGAAGCGCCGGGAAACGGTCTCGGCCTCGCCATCGTCCAGGAGCTGATCGAAATGCTCGGCGGCCGCATCGGCGTTGCGACCACGCCGGGGGGCGGGGCGACATTCGTGATGTCCTTCCCGACGCGTCTGCGCGACGCTCTCGACGAGGACGCTCACGCGCAGCTCTGAGCGGCAAACAAAGCAACTGGCCTGCGACGCGACGATCGGTTTCTGAGGCGAGCGCCGCGGACGGAAACGGGGCTCGGGGCGTTTCCGCCGCCGGCCCCGTCCTTCATCTCGCGATTCAGGCTTCCTTCACATCCGGCGGCGTCGCCTCGGCGGCGAGCGCGGCCAGCGCATCGGCAAGGCTCGCGGAGCTCTGCGCTTGCGAGCCGAGACGGCGGATGGAGACCGTGCGCTCGGCCGCCTCCTTCTTGCCGACGACGAGCAGCGCCGGAACCTTCGCCAGCGAATGCTCGCGCACCTTATAGGTGATCTTCTCATTGCGCAGATCGAGATCGACCGCGAGGCCGAGCTTGCGCGCCTCCGCCGCGACCTCGAGCGCGTAGTCGTCGGCGTCCTGCGTGATCGTGCATACGACGATCTGCAGCGGCGAGAGCCATAGCGGCAGATGACCGGCGTAATGCTCGATCAATATGCCGGTGAAACGCTCCAGCGAGCCGAACATGGCGCGGTGGATCATCACCGGCGTCTTCTTCTCGCTGTCCGCGCCGATATAGAAGGCGCCGAAACGCCCCGGCAGATTGAAGTCCACCTGCGTCGTGCCGCATTGCCATTCACGGCCGATGGCGTCGCGCAGCGTATATTCGAGCTTCGGCCCATAGAAGGCGCCCTCGCCCGGATTGACGCCGGTCTTCAGACCGCGCGCGGCGAGCTCCTCCAGCACCTTGTGGAGCGCCGCCTCGGCCTTGGCCCAGGCTTCATCGGAGCCGACATGCTTCTCCGGCCGCGTGGAGAGCTTCACCACCACATCATCGAAGCCGAAGTCCCTGTAGATCGTCAGGATGAGGTCGTTGATCTTCAACGCCTCCTCCATGATCTGATCTTCGTTGCAGAAGATATGCGCATCGTCCTGCGTGAAGGCGCGCACGCGCATCATGCCGTGCAGCGCGCCCGACGGCTCATAGCGATGGACAATGCCGAATTCGGCGATCTTCACCGGCAGGTCGCGATAGGACTTCAAGCCGTTCTTGAATATCTGCACATGGCCGGGGCAGTTCATCGGCTTCAGCGCGAAAATGCGTTCGTCCTCTGTCTTGGTGAGGAACATGTTCTCGCGATAGGTCTGCCAATGGCCGGAGGTCTCCCACAAAGCGCGATCGAGCACCTGCGGCGTGTTCACCTCTTTGTAGCCGACGGCCTTCTGGCGTCGGCGCATATAGGAGACGAGGCTCTGGAACAGAGCCCAGCCCTTCTCATGCCAGAAGATCGTGCCCGGCCCCTCCTCCTGGAAATGGAAGAGGTCCATCTCGCGGCCCAAACGCCGATGATCGCGGCGCTCGGCCTCCTCGAGGCGATGCAGATAGGCGTCGAGGTCCTCCTGCTTGGCGAAGGCGGTTCCATAGATGCGCGAGAGCATCGGGTTGTTGTGGTCGCCGCGCCAATAGGCGCCCGCCACCTTCATCAGCTTGAAGGCGGTTCCGACCTTGCCGATCGACGGCAGATGCGGGCCACGGCACAGATCGAGCCAATGGCCCTGGCGATAGATCTTCAAATCCTCGCCGCCGGGAATGCTCTCGATCAGCTCGCGCTTGAAGGCCTCGCCCTTCGCCGTGAAATAGGTCTTGGCCTGATCGCGGCTCCAGACTTCCTTGGTGATGGCGGCGTCGCGCGCGACGATCTCGCGCATCTTCTTCTCGATGGCGGGAAGATCGTCCGGAGTGAACGGCTCGGACCGATAGAAATCGTAATAGAAGCCGTTCTCGATCACCGGGCCGATGGTGACCTGCGTGCCGGGAAACAGCTCCTGCACCGCTTCCGCCAGAAGATGCGCGCAATCATGGCGGATCAGCTCCAGCGCGCGCGGGTCCTCGCGGCCGACGAACTCGATTTTCGCGTCACGGTCGATCGTATCGACGAGGTCGCGCAGCTCTCCATCGAGAGCCATGGCGACGGTTCGCTTGGCGAGGGAAGGGGAAATGCTCTTGGCGATATCGAGGCCGGACACGCCGGGCTCGAATTGACGGGACGCCCCGTCGGGGAAGGTTACGGCGATCATATGCTCTCCTCATGCGCCCACTCGCCGATACAAGTCGGCGTAAGTCGCTTGCGGCCCGAGATGGGCCGGGGGCATTGATAAGGCAAGGGCGCGCTGATTGGCAACTTGCCCGCTAGGCAAGCAAAAATGTTTTCAGCGAAAACCTAGCTACACCTATTGCCCATGACTATTCTAGAATTACTGGGTAAGCGCTAAAAGATATGAATCCTCTTCGTGTACGACGCCAGTACTTTCCAGTGACCTTCATTCGCTGACCACGATTCATATAACCTGCATCGTCGAGCTGCTGAAATAAATCCCCCTGCGGATTGCAAGTCGTTGTGGAATATGAATTATCTCTTATCAAAAACGTCCCGCTTTCCCCATTTACCTCCGTAATAACACCCTCGATTGAGAGCACCTGCCCATCGAGGTCACTGTGATCTTTAACAAATTTTTCCCCGATAATACGGTCAATGGCCACAATCTCGGTCCGAGCGCCTGCACGGAACGTGATCTCAATTTTTGAAAAATCGTTGCTTTCCGTCGGCATCAAGTCGACTATATTGTCTAAAAACTCTCGATGCTCGACAGCATTAAATTTCGTGACGGAGCTGCCAGTGTACGACCTCACAGCGTCTTGTATCACCGACCAAGTTTCACGACCGCGTTCTATCGAAGCGCTCTCCAACTCGGCCACCGACAGGTTTTGAGTGCGCTTATTTTCGCGCAGCCCCACTGCATCAACGCTTGGTGCGTCAATAGAGATTAACAAGCTCGCAAAAACAGGCTCATTCACACGAACGTCGAAGAAGCGACCATCTCTCCCTTCAAGCAGCGCAGACGGCGTCAGAACACCCTTGACGAATTTTGAAACGCCCTCGACTGTCTCGGTAAGCAAGCGCAAAGGCATAGATTTATCATGCATTGAATCGGAATAGAATTTGAACGCCATCAAAGAGTTTGCCTGAATTAGGGAATCGGGAACATTTCCAAACTTTGCGTACAACGCCAACCCAGGCGCAGGTAGCAGGGCTACAAAAACATCATGACTCTGCTCCTGGAACCGTATGACGCTTCCTTTTGGACAAATCTCGACAAGCCACCCGATTCGCTTGTTCATGGCGCCTCGGATCGACAAACGGCCTTCCTTTAAGGCTTCGATTTCGTCCGACTCTGCAATACATACCAAATATAAATCGCTTTCTTCGAGCTCTCTCTTTTTAAAGAAAAAATAGTTGGACAACCCTATCGATGTGATAAAAAAGGCGGGTCCTTCGACCTCGTACAAAACTTCAGTGGGCTTCACGGAATCCGTCGGCCAATCGGTCCTGACGGGGTGAGCATCGGTCCACATCATTTTTCTACATCAATTGGGGGTAGCGCGAGTTCGGCACTGATAAGCAGATTGAAATCGTGACATGGCCAGAACGTATAGTGGGACGGACGACCAGTTTGTAACAAGCGACCGCTAGCGGTGGAAATTTTGGTACTAAAGATGAATTTTGGTTTAAGCCAATCAAAAACTGCTTGAGCATGTTTGGCCTCTTCGTGTGAAATCCAGCCGGATAGCCCCCAATGTGCGCAGTTCGCGGAATCCGCCCGATTTCTCTTGCGGGGAAGCAATGACTCCGCGTGTGATATAAAATCCTCCTCGGTAGGAGGATTCGAGTCACACGCACGGAAAAATACCGCTTCCGTCTGTTCAGCATTAGAGGGCGGGCAATTGGGGAGCCTGCCAACCGAGAATACCACCATCGTTTCTCGCTCGCTATAATTGTAACGGCGCCCGCTTCCTATGATCCCCCGTTTCAAATAGCAATGGCTGAGTTTCCGTTCCGTATCGGATACGATCCGGCATAGCGACGCTCGCCGAGAGCGCACCGCTCCGGCGAGCATCTTCAAGCGCCATTATTTCAACGCAAAGCCCAGCGCGCGCAGCGCCTCCTTCAGCCGGTCGCGGCCGCTGAGGCTCTCGGGGCCGCGAACGCGGGAGAGCGCCTGACGAATCCAGCCCTGCTCGGGAAGGCCCGCCTCCTTCTGGAAATCGCGGAACTTCTCGTCATAGGTCTTTACCGCCTCGCGCTGCGCCTCGTTCCAGGCATAGTGCTCGCGATGCAGAACGGCGCCTTGGCCGAGGCGCGGGCGAACGCCGCCGGCCTTGGCCGGATCGGGACGGCCGACCGCCATGCCGAAGACCGCGAAAACGCCCGGCGGCAGGTCCAGCTCCTTGGCCACCTCCTCCGGCTTGTTGCGGATGCCGCCTATATAGACCCCGCCATAGCCGAGCGATTCCAGCGCGATCAGCGCATTTTGCGCGGCGAGGCCGGCGTCGATCGCGGCGGTGAGGAACATTTCGAGATAGGGCAGCGCCGCCCCGTCGCGGCCCTGCTCCTTGCCGATATTCTCGAGCCGCGAGAGATCGGCGAGCCACAGAAGGAACAAAGGCGCGTCGCGAATATGCTGCTGATTGCCGGCGAGATCGGCGAGGCGGCTCTTGCGCGCCTCGTCTTCCACGGCGACGAGGCTCCACACCTGGAGATTGGAGGAGGTGGCGGCCGATTGCGCGGCGGCGACGACGGTCGCCAAAGTCTCGGCGGGAATTTTTTCCGGCAGATAGGCGCGAATGGACCGATGCGCGAGCAGAAGGTCCAGCGTCTCGTTCCAAACGGGCGGGGTCGGCGAATCGTCGCGGCGATAGCGGGCGCGGATCGCCTCCGCGCCATCGGCCGCGCTCAATTCCCCTTTGGTGATCGGCTTGTTCATATCGTCTCCAGAAAACGCCGCGTGACGCGCGCCCGAGATGCGCGCTCGCGCGCTTTGCGGCATGGTGACGAAAGCCGCCGCAAAAATCCACCCTGGCCCCGCGGGAAAACCGGAAGCCGGCGGGGCGAGCCCGACCCCTCGGCTTATACGGAGAGCGGCGTCGTCCGAGCTGCTCCTTGTGGACAACGCCGGGCAGTTCTGTTAATTCCCCGCGCACGGGTCAGGCGCTCCGTCAGCGCCCGACCGACTATTCTCACCCGCAGCAACGTCTCCAACCGGGGCGCGCGCCGCCTCTAGAAACAGGATCGCTTCGTGCAAGTTCTCGTCCGCGACAATAATGTCGACCAGGCTCTCAAGGCGCTGAAGAAGAAGATGCAGCGCGAAGGTATTTTCCGTGAGATGAAGCTCCGCGGCCATTATGAGAAGCCCTCGGAGAAGCGCGCCCGCGAGAAGGCCGAGGCCGTGCGCCGCGCCCGCAAGCTCGCCCGCAAGAAGCTGCAGCGCGAAGGCCTGCTGCCGATGAAGCCGAAGCCCGCCGTCGGCGGCCGCTGAGCAGAAAGACGCGGGCGCGTCGAAATCTCGCCGAATTGCCCGCTATGATTCGTCTTCGTCGCGCATTCGAAGCGCTTTCAGGGCTTGTCTGAGGAGGTCGGACGGAATGGAATTGCCGCTCGGATCGGCGGTTCGCCGGACGTCCCCCGCATTTTGTCGCCACGCGCCTTTGCGCGCGGGCGTCGTGATCCTGACTCTGCTCGCCCTCTCGGGCTGTGAGACCGCCGGCGTGCTGCGGCCGCCGGGCCGCGGCTTCGCCGAGACCGACGCCGCCGATCCAAGGGCCGCCAACGCCAATATAGAGTCGCTGTCCGAGGTCGTGCGCCGCAATCCCAGCGCCGAGGCCTTCAACACGCGCGGCGTGGCGCTGGCCAAGATCGGCCAGTTCCAGGAGGCGATCGCCGATTTCTCCCAGGCGATCAAGATCGAGCCCAGCAGCGCCGCCGCCTTCACCAATCGCGCCCTCGCCTTCCGCCAGACGGGCCGCAACGATCAGGCGCGGCTCGACTTCGACCGCGCGATCGACGTCAACCCCAATCACGCCCCGGCCTATATCGGCCGCGCCAATCTCTTGCGCGCGCAGGGCAATCTGGAGCAGGCGCTCTCTGACCTCGACCAGGCGATCCGGCTCAACCCCGAGAGCGCACAGGCGTTTCACGCACGCGGGCTGATCCATCAGAAGCGCGGCGACAATCAGCGCGCCGTCACCGATTTCGACAACGCCATCGATCGCGATCCTTTCGCGGCGGCGCCCTATCAGGCGCGCGGCGAGAGCCTCGTGACGATGGGCAATTACGACAAGGCGATCGAGGATTTCAACGCGGCGCTCAATGTCGACAATAAGAGCGCGCCGGCCTGGGCCTGGCTCGGCCTCGCCTATGAGCGCAAGGGCAATCGCCAGAAGGCGAGCGAATCCTATCAGCGCGCTCTGGCGCTCGATCCGCAGCAGCCGATCGCGAAACAGGGCTCCTCGCGCGGCTGAGCCTCAATCGCTCGCCTCTCGAGACGCCGCGGCTCGACGAGCGCAACGTGGACCCCAAGCGCTTCGTCTGGAACAAGCCCGCCAGCGACATCCTCACCAAGATCAAGCGCCTGCCTGTACCCTCGGAATGAAGTCCGTGCACTAGATTCTCAACGCCCGTGGAATTTCCTCAGAGCCGCCAGCACGCGCTCGTGCACCGATGGCGCGGGTGGCGGGGGCTCGAACGCCCGTCCGGTGATCCGCTCGTAAGCCTCGACGTAGGTCAGCGCAGTCTTCCAGATCAGTTCTGGGGGGATTTCCGGGACATCATTCCCGTACGGATCATATCGCGCGGCGACCCATTCGCGGATCACGTCCTTGTCGAAGCTGTCCGGGCGCTCCCCGGCGGCCAGGCGCTGAGGATAGGTGTCCGCCCGCCAGTAGCGGCTGGAATCGGGGGTATGAATCTCGTCTGCGAGGCGGAGGGTTCCCTGGGCGTCGAGCCCGAACTCATACTTGGTGTCGGCGAGGATCAGGCCGCGTTCTGCGGCCAGAGCTTGACCTCGGGCGAACAGGGCGAGGGCGGCTTCGCTCACCTGCCGCCACAGGCCTTCGCTGAGCAACCCACTCGCGAGAATCGCGCCTTCGGTCAGCGGCTCGTCATGAGCGCCGTCGGTGGCCTTGCTGGTGGGAGTGATGAGCGGCGTCTCGAGCGCCTGGTTGTCGGCGAGGCCGTCGGGCAGCAGTTGTCCGTACATCTGCCGGCGACCGGCCCGGTACATGGTCAGGATCGAGGTGCTGGTCGTGCCCGCCAAGTAGCCTCGCACGACGATCTCCACTGGCAGGATCTCGAGGCGCCGGCCAACGACGATGTTCGGGTCGGGGTAGTCCAGCACGTGGTTGGGGCAGAGGTCGGCGGTATGCTCAAAGGCCCAGCGGGCGATACCATTCAGCACTTGGCCCTTGAACGGGATACAGCACAGGATCCGGTCGAAGGCCGACAAACGGTCGGACGTGACCAGGATACGCCGCCCGTCAGGTAGGTCGTAGTTGTCGCGCACCTTGCCGCGGTAGAGGCCGGGCAGGCGCGTATCGATCGCCTCCCTCATCACTTGGTGGCGGCTGGCCGCCAGTCTGGTTTCGTCGATGGTGGACATGGGGTTTCCCTAACGAGCTCAATGAATTTGTCCAGTGAGCCCCGGTTCTCACACGCGACCTTCGGGCGGGGATGCAACCGCGCTATCTCGTTTGGGCGATGACCGCCTCGAGCCGCGATGGTTAATGTCCGCTGGCCGTCTTATTGGACATTATCGTTTCACGATCGAGGTCTCGAGCGCGGCGTCCACCCAGCGGGCGACGCGCGGAAACACATCGGGCAAACCCAGCACCAAATGCTGCCCGCCGGGCACGAGCACGAAGCGCTTCGGCTCATTGGCGAGATCGAAGAGCTTGCGGCCGAGCGCGATCGGCACCACGCCGTCCTTGTCGCCATGCACGATCAGCACGGGAACATGCACGTCGCGAATGGCGAGATCGGAGCGGAACTGATCCAGCATCAGCCAGCGCACCGGCAGAAAGCCATAGCGCGTCTCGGCGACATCGGCCGCCGAGGAGAAGGGCGAGTCGAGCGCCAACGCCGCCGCCTCCCGCCGCGCGGCGAGTTGCGTCGCGACGCCCGAGCCCAATGATTCGCCGACGATGACGATCCGCTCCGGCCCATAGCCGCGCGCGCGGGCCTCCGCATAGGCGGCCTCGGCGTCGCGTATCAGGCCCTCTTGCGTCGGCGTTCCGCTGGAGCCCGCATAGCCGCGATAGGCGATGGCGAGAAAGCCATAGCCTTCGCCCATGAAAAATCGAAAGCGCGCGACGCGATCGACGAGCCCGCCGGCATTGCCGTGGAAATAGAGCAGCACAGGCCGCCCCTCGCGCGGCGGCGCATGCCAGGCGACGATCGTCTCGCCGTCCGCGGTCGCGAGCTTCAGCTCCTCGACGCCGGAGAGCCCCGCCTGCTGCGGCGAGATTTGGCGCGTGTCCGGCAAATATTGCAGGCGCCGCTGAAACAGGCCGAGCCCCGCCGCCGCCAGAACATAGGCTCCGACGACGACGAGCGCCGCCCATTTCAGCAGCGCGAGCGCCATGGACGATCAGCCTCCGCCTTCGGCCTTGCGCCGCGCCTCGGCGCGCTCCTCGAGCTTCACCGCGATGAAGCCCGCGACGAGCACGAGAACGGCGCCGGCGACAGAGGCGGCAAATTCGAAATGCGCCGGCGCGGTCCAGCCGAATTTCTCCCAGATCGGATCGCTGGCGATGAGCTCGCCCGAAATCCAGCCGAGCAGGCCCGCGCCCGCCCAGACCAGAATGGGAAAGCGCGACAGCGCCTGCATCAGCAGGCCGGCGCCGAAGACCACGATCGGCACCGACACGGCGAGGCCGAAGATGATGAGCGGCATGGAGCCTTCCGCCGCGCCGGCGATGGCGATGACATTGTCGAGCGACATCACCGCATCGGCCATGATGATGGCCGCCACCGCGCCCCAGAGGTCCTCTTTGGCCTCCATATGATGCTCGGTCTCGTCGACGAGCAGCTTGGTGGCGACGCCGAGCAGCATCAGGCCGCCGAGCGCCTTGAGCGCCGGAATCGCCATGAGCTGAATGACCACGAAGGCGAAGGCGATACGCAGCAGCACGCCGCCGCCCGCGCCCAGCAAAATGCCCCATCGTCGCTGCTGTTTCGGGAGCTTGTGACAGGCGAGAGCGATGAGAATCGCATTGTCGCCGGAGAGAAGCAGATCGATCCAGATGATCTCTAAGACTTGGAAGCCGACGGAAAGCTCGTCGCCGTTCATTGACTTGGGTGTCCAACCCTGCCCGAGGGCAGTATGCGCGCGATCATATCGCGCTTCATGGGGCCAACGCCAGCGAGATCGGCAGCGCTTCGCGCTATCGCCGCGTCTTGGCCGCGATATTGGCCGGCGCCGGCGCGCAAGGCGGCATGAATTCGGCGAGCTTCTTCTCATCCGCGCCGGGCGCGTGGGCGTCATGGCCGAGCAGCAGAGGCAGCCAGCCGAGCGCGTCATCCGCATGGGCGTAGACGTCCAGGAGCAGAGGCCCGCTCGGGAGTTCCGCGCGGCGGCAGAACAGCCCGCCCTCGAGATCGAGCGAGCCATGGGCTTTCGCGCCGCTCTCGCGCCAGCGCTTTCCCTCCTCCTGCGCGGCGCGAATGGCGGCGAGATCGCGCCTGTCGGCCTCGAAAACCATCAGCCCGCCGTTCGTCGCCGAGTCGAGTCCGGCGAGAATGGGCCGGTCTTCCGCATGCGCGGCGGCGACGAGGCGAATTGTCAGCACCCGCTTCGCCGTCTCCTCGTCCTCGCGCCAATAGGTCACGACGACGCGCGCGCTCGTCGGCGTCGGCTCGAGCCAATCGGGCGCGCGCAAGGCGACGCGGAGCGGCGCGACATCGGCGGTCGAGAGATCGAAGGAGCGCAGCTTCCACTGCGTGGAGAGCGGAACGCCGTTGCAGGCCGAAAGAAAAAGAGCAGAGGCGAGCGCGAGAGACGGGAGGCCGCGGGTCATGGATCGCTTCCTGTTGTTCGATGATATTTTCATATTTGACATTAAAAATAATATGCGTCAAATTGTTTTCATCGCGCATGTCGGCAATTTTTGCCGACGCGGCCGAAAAGGCGAAAAGGATAGAATCCATGACCGACGCCACCGCTTTCCAAGACCCGCGTCTTTCCGCGCTGCGGGCGCGCATCGGCTGGATCTGCCAGACGATTCGCGCGCTCGTCATTTTCTTCGCGGCGGCCGATCTGCTCGCTATGCTGACCTTCTGGGCCGATCCCGGAAAGGTCGGCCGCCATTATCGCGAGCTGTTGCAGATCGACGTTTCGGGCGCTTCGCAAGGCCAATATGCGGCGGCGACGGCGCTGAGCCTCGTCGTCTGGGTCTTCGCCGCCGTCATCTGCTTTTGCCTGTGGCGCGTGTTCAGCCTCTATCTCGAGGGCGGCGTCTTCTCCGCGGAGGCGGCGTTATGGCTGCGGCGCGCGGGCGTCATCGGACTGTTCACAGTCCTTCTGGACGTGGCGATGCGCTCCGCGATCATTCTGGCCATCGCCGCGCATCTTCCCTACGCGCAGAGCCATCACGGCTACATAAGGCTCGAGGATCTGCTGAACGTCATCTTTCTGCTGATGCTGATCGCCATAGCCCATATCTTCAAGACCGCCGCCGACATCGCCGGCGAGCACGCGCAATTCGTGTGAGCGCCATGACGATCGTGGTCAATCTCGACGTGATGCTCGCGCGGCGCAAAATGCGCTCGCGCGATCTCGCGCAACGCATCGGCATCGCCGAGCAGAATGTGAGCCTTTTGAAATCCGGCAAGGTGAAAGGAATTCGCTTCGATACGCTGGAGAAGATCTGCGAGGTCTTGGACTGCCAGCCGGGCGACATTCTGGAATATCGGCCGGAGGCGGAGGGAAAGGGAGGTTGATTTGTTCACATTGGCGCGCGTAGCAGTTTCCTGCTACCGCGGCTACTTACGGACGGAACTCGTTTGGCTCACGTTAGCTTGGAAATAGCATTGCGCCGAATTGTGTAGAGGAAAGCGAATGGAATATCTCGGAAGCCACCTGGAATATTTTGCGGCGAGGTGGTTCGGCACTCTCGCAGTCACGGGGATTATTTGGGGTGTCGCGACGTACCGCTTTGGGTGGAGGCCAACCCTGTGCATGTCGGTTACGGCCTTTCCTGGCTTCTTGCTGCAAACCGCCATGATCTTTTTGATATTCGACGCCTTCGTTATCAGAACATTCTACGATATGCCATTCCTTGCAGCGCTCATACGCGCTCTGCCTCTGCTCTTATTAGGACTATCAGCAACCCTCATTTATGGATTCCTCTTCAACTGGATTCCTTTTCTCGTGTTCGTTTACCTGCTCATCGGTTGGGCGCGGAGAACAGGACGATGGGATCGATGGAGCGCTTCCTCGATCCTCACTTATTCGACGATGCTTTTGAGCTATGTGATGACGCAAGCTTTCTTGAATGCAGAACATTGAGAGCACAATGATGGCCAGAAGCGAACGAGACGATCAATTATCCGCCATACATAATTAGGCCGACTTTCGGAGACGTCATGAGCGCGGACAATGAGCGAACGGCGAGGCTGGAAGCGCGTCTCGGATCGGAGGCGCTGGCCATGATCGAACGCGCCGCCGAAATTCAAGGCCGCAGCGTCGGTGATTTCGTGGTCGTCGCCGCGCTGGAAGCGGCGCTGCGCACGATCGCGGAAACACAGATCATCCGTCTCTCGTTGGAAGATCAGCGAATTTTCGCTGATGCCGTCCTCGACCCGCCGACGCCGGCGCCGGGGCTGCTGCGCGCCGCCGACGCCTATCGCCGTCTCGTCGAGGCTCCGAAGTGACCGCGGATTACCGCTCTCACTTCAAGAACACGTAGATATCCACCTCGAGCCCATCGTCATCGCTGGTCTTCAATTCGGTGAGATATTCCTCGACGAACAGATTTTTCGTGTCGAGGCCCTTCTCGTCCAGAAAGGCGGTGATCGCCTCATAGGTCGAGTCGATCTCCTCATAAGGCCCGCGATGCTGGAATTTCAGCGCCTTGCCGGCGGGCGAGGCGCCGGCCTCGACGCCATGCTCGAACTTAGTCTTGGCCTCGGGCGGACGCGTCAGCGGCAGCATGGCCTCGAAATGAAAGCCATTGTCATCCGTCTCGGTGAAGGCGACCAGCGGGCGGCCGTCCACGGTGAGGCCGGTCTTGGAGGCGGCGATGCGCAGATTGGCGATGGCCTCGGAAAGCGTCTTGAGCCCGTCCGCCCATGTGCCCTGCCCGCGCAATTTGAGGACGGGCCGGGCGATGATATCGGTCGCCTGACCGGCGATGGCGTCGGCTTGCGCCTGCGCCTCCGCCTCGGCCTGAGAGGGCTCGTTGAGGTCCAGCGTCGGCTTCGGCGCGACGGGGCTGTCCGGCGCGGATTTTTGCGGCGCTTCCGCCGCGACCTGCGCGCTCGGCGCCGGAACGACGGCGGAGGGGGTGGGCGAAGTGGATGTCGCGCCGAAAAAGGCTCCCGCGACGACGGCGAGAACGGCCAGACCCGCGACAAAGGGCCAAGCGCGCTTCAATCTCTGCGTGAAGCCCTCATCGCTCGAATTGCTCATGGGTCTCGTCCTCTTGAAAGCGCGGGCGCCGGCCATAGCGTCGCGATTCGATTCTCTATATACGCCTGTAACAGGAAATGAACGGCATGATGACCAGCCCGCTCGCCGGACTCCCGATCTTTCGCATGAACGGGATCGGCAATGAAATTCTCGTTCTCGACTTGCGCAGCGCGGGCCTCGAGGTCGCGCCCGCCGAGGCGCGCGCCATCGCCCACGCCCCTGGCCTGCGCTTCGACCAGCTGATGGTCCTGCATGCGCCGCGCCATGCGGACGCGAACGCCTATATGCGCATCTACAATACCGACGGCTCGCTCTCCGCCGCCTGCGGCAATGGCACGCGCTGCGTCGCCTATGTGCTCGGCCGCGCCGGGGAAGGCGAGGCGCTGACGCTGGAGACCGACGCCGGCCCGGTGCGCACATGGCGCGCGGGCGAGACGCGCTTTACCGTCGATATGGGCGCGCCTCGACTCGGCTGGCGGGACATACCGCTCGCCGCCGAAGCCCCCGATACGAGAAATGTGCCGCTCGCGCCTGAAGTCCAGGGGGCGCCCGCCGCCTTTTCGGCTGTCAACATGGGCAATCCGCATGCGGTCTTCTTCGTCGCGGACCCACTGTCCATGGATCTCGCGACGCTCGGGCCGCAGCTCGAGCATCACAAGCTCTTTCCCGAGCGCGCCAATATCTCCTTCGCCAAGATCATCGCGCCGGACGAGATTTTGCT
This sequence comes from Methylosinus sp. sav-2, assembly GCF_004366495.1. Lineage (NCBI taxonomy): Bacteria > Pseudomonadati > Pseudomonadota > Alphaproteobacteria > Hyphomicrobiales > Methylocystaceae > Methylosinus > Methylosinus sp. sav-2. The sequence continues at coordinate 795,441 of NZ_SOEJ01000001.1, read as the reverse complement.
GCGCGTCTGGGAGCGCGGCACGGGCGAGACGCGCGCCTGCGGCTCGGCCGCCTGCGCGACGCTGGTGGCGGCCGCCCGCGCCGGCCTCTCCGCCCGCGAGGCCCGCATTCGCCTGCCGGGGGGCGAGCTCGTCATCGCTTGGGGGACGGACGATCATGTGATGATGACCGGCGACGTCGAGCTCGAATTCGAGACGGCGCTGGAAGCCGGCTACTTCGCCGAGCTGGACGCGTGACCGCCGCGGTCGACATCGTCACCTTCGGCTGCCGCCTCAATTACGTCGATTCCGAGCGGCTGCTGCGCGAGGCGCGCGCCGGCGCGCAAAACGAGCGCGTCATCGTCAATACTTGCGCCGTGACGGCCGAGGCGACGCGCCAAGCGCGCCAGACGATCCGCCGCCTGAAGCGCGAGCGGCCGACGGCGGAGATCGTGGTCGCCGGCTGCGCGGCGCGCATCGACCCGCAGAGCTTCGCCGCAATGGATGGCGTCACGCGCGTGCTCACTGAGCCGGGCGAGCCGCGCGCCGAAAGCGCCGCCGAAGGGCAGACGCGCGCCTTTCTCGCCGTGCAGAACGGCTGCGATCATAGCTGCACTTTCTGCATCATTCCGCTCGGCCGCGGCCCCTCGCGCTCCATCGCGCCGAGCGAGGTCGTCGCCGAGGCGCGGCGGCTGGTCGAGAGCGGCAAGCGCGAGATCGTGCTGACCGGCGTCGATCTCACCAGCTATTCCGCCGAGGGCGTTACGCTCGGCGGCCTCGCGCGCGCGCTGTTGCGGGAATTGCCGCAGCTCGAGCGGCTGCGGCTCTCCTCCATCGACTGCATAGAGGCGGACGCCGCGCTTTTCGATTGCATGGCCGCCGAGCCGCGCCTGATGCCGCATCTGCATCTCTCGCTGCAATCGGGCGACGATCTGATCCTGAAGCGCATGAAGCGCCGCCATTCGCGCGCCGACGCCATTCGCTTTTGCAGCGAGCTGCGCGCGGCGCGGCCGGATATCGTCTTCGGCGCCGATTTCATCACCGGCTTTCCCACCGAGACGGAAGACATGTTCGCCCGCACGCTCGCTCTCGTCGAGGAATGCGGGCTGACGCATCTGCATGTCTTCCCCTATTCGCCGCGTCCGGGGACGCCGGCGGCGCTGATGCCGCAAGTGAATGGCGCATTGGCGAAGGAGCGCGCCGCCCGCCTGCGCGCGGCCGGAGAAGCGGCGCTCGGGCGCCATCTCGACGCGCAGATCGGCAAGACGTTGCGCGTGCTGACAGAAAAAGGCGGCATGGCCCGCGCCGAAGATTTCACAGCCCTGCGCACGCCCGGCGCGGAGGCGGGGCGCATGCTGGAAATGCGCGTGACGGGGCATGACGGGAAGGCGTTGAGCGGCGTCTTCGTCGCCTGAGCGTCATCGCGCAGAACAACGAAACCTCTTGCTTTTCGTAAATGACAGGCGTATCGCGCCGCGCATGAGCGATATGCGCAATTTTGCCCGCATTCAGAAAAACGCCCCGCGTTGCGGTGGCGGCATGGGCCTGCGCGCGCTCGGCAACCTCCTTTTCACATGATTTGTTAGTCCGGTCTTCTTCAGCGTTCGGCTCGCTGCGGCGGCCGGGCGCGGAGAGTGACCCATGAAATACGCTTTTCCTCTCATTCGACATCTCGACGATATCGACCGGCATCGCGACGCCGGCCTCATGCATGAGGCGTTCAAGCGCGGCGAACGTCACAATGGCACGATCGTCTATGACTACGCCTATATGGACAATCAGGTTTTTCCGCCGATCGGCGCGACGCAATTCGCGGCGCTGGCGCGCGAGCTGCGCGGCCTGACCTTCGACGCGAAAAACGGCGCGCTGCTATCACGTCCCTATCAAAAGTTTTTCAACGCTGGCGAACGCGAGGAGACGCTGGCGGCGAATCTGCCACTCGCCGATCGCCATCTCGTGCTGGAAAAGCTCGACGGCTCGATGATTCACGCCTTTGCGGCGCCCGATGGCGCGCTCGCCTTCGCGACGCGTTGGGGCGTGAGCGACATAGCGCGCCAAGCGCTCGCCTGGTACGAAACGCAAGATGGCGACGGCGCCGGGCGCGCGGCGCTGCGCGATCTCGTCGCCGCCGGGCTGACGCCGATTTTCGAATGGACGTCGCCGGAAAACATTGTCGTCGTTCGCCACTCGGCGCCGGCTCTGACGCTGACCGGTCTGCGCGAGCGCGAGAGCGGCGTTCATGTCGCTTACGCGCAGCTCGCCGATCATGCGCGACGGCTGCGCGTTCCGCTCGTGCGCGCATTCGATTCGATCGCGGATTGGGAGAGCTTTTCTGCGCGCGCTTTCGCGGAGACCGAGGGCGAAGGCTATGTCGTGCGCTTCGACGACGGCCATATGCTGAAGGTGAAGAACACGCTCTATGCGCGCGTTCACAAATTCAAGGCGCATCTCGCGCAGCCCAAGGACGCGGCAGAAATCATCGTCTCCGGCGCGCTGGACGATATGCTGCCGCATCTTTCCGCTGCCGAGCGGAGCAAGATCGAAGCCTATCGCGATTGCCTGCGTGCGCGTCTCTCCGCCACGGCGAGCCGATTGGCGGACACGATCGCGCGAGCGCGCGAGGAAATCACCACGCAGGACCCGCGCGAACGTCAGAAGCTGTTTTGGACCGGCTACGCCGCGCCGCTGGGCGCGACATTGTCGGGAAGCGCCGTGGACGTCTGGCTGGAGCGCCGCGATGCATTCGCAGCGATCGATCTGCTGGTGCTGAAGAATACGAGCGCCAATGCGCGTTTCCAGCAGATTGTGGCCGCGCTCGATCTTCCCGAGCTCGCCTTCGGCTTCGACGGCGATCAATGAGAAACGCGCTCGTGGCCGTATCGGCCGCGAGCATCGTCACGGCGCCTTATAGACAATCCGATACACCGCCCCATTCTGGTCATCCGTCACCAGCAGCGATCCGTCCGGCAGCTCCGCCACATCCACGGGCCGGCCGAGATATTGCGGATCGCCATCGTTCCAGCCTTCCGCGAAAGGCTCGCTGACGCCGCGCTTTCCCTCCGGGCCGACGCGGGTGAACATCATGCGCGCGCCGACCGGCATGGTGCGGTCCCAGGAGCCGTGCTGCGCCGAGAAAATCCCGCCGCGATAATAAGGCGGGAAAGCCGAGCCGCGATAGAAGGTCATGCCGAGATCGGCGGCGTGCGGCGCCTCCTCCACTTGCGGAAAGACGACGCCCTCCGGCGGCGTATCGCGCGAATATTCGTCAGTTCGCACATGGCCGCCGCCATACCAGGGAAAGCCGAAATGCAGCCCCGCCAGCGGCGCGCGATTCAGCTCGCCGGGCGGCGTGTCGTCGCCCATGCGATCCACCTGATTGTCGGTGAACCAGAGCGTCCCATCCGAAGGATCGAAATCCATGCCCACCGAATTGCGAATGCCGCGCGCAAAAACCTCGCGGCCGGAGCCGTCGCGATTCATGCGGATTATGCCGCCCATGCCGATGCGTTCGAACAGCTCGAGCTTGTCGCGCGGCGTGACGTTATAGGGCTGGCCCAGCGAGACATAGAGCTTGCCGTCCGGCCCGATGCGGCAGACGCGCGTCGTGTGATTGGCGCTCTGCTCGGCGACGGGGATGAGCCCGCCTTGCGGCGCGAGGCTGCGCGCATCCTTCCAGGCGAGCCGGCGCCAGTCCTTCTCGGCTGAAGCGAAGCTCGAAACGCGATTCTGCTCGACAACGAACAATGTTCCCTCCGCGTCGAAGCAGAGCCCATGCGGAATCACGAAAGGCGCGTCCGCGGCGAAAGTCTCGACAGAGGCGGCGCGCTCGCCGCCCGGCGTCAGCACATGAATGCGGCTCGCATCCGTGCCCACGAAAATCGCCTCGCCGCGCGGACCGATGGCGAGCGTGCGCGCATGCGGAACCAGCGCATAGAGGGAAATGGAAAACCCCTCCGGCAGTTGAATGCGGCGCAGGTCCTTTTCGATTTGCTTGGCCTCGGCCTCCGCCGAAGGCACGGCATGGGCGGCGAGCGAGGTCGTCGCGCACAGAAAGAGGCAAAGAAAGAATCGGGCGATCATGGAGGAATCTCCGGGGCGGCCGCGCCTCTTAAGAAAGATAGGGGAGCAGCCCGCCGCCGGCGCGCCGATTATTTAGCCCGGGTATTATTGACTCGATAAATTTATCATGGGTATAAATAGCGCATGGAAAAACAAGCTCTCTCCCGCCTGTCGCGGCCCTGCGCCGCTTTCGCCGATGGCCGCATGCTCGCCTCCGGCCCCCTGGTCGAGGTCGCCTTGGCGGTGAAGAACGCCGATGCGGCCGATGGCTATATCCTCACTTTCGACGACGCCACCGGCGAGGTGGTCGATCTCGATCTGCGCGGCGCCAAGCCGGAGATCATCGCGCGCCTCGCCGCCGCCTCGCCGGCCGGGCAGCGCAGCGACGCCGCGCCGGAGGAAGGCGCGGAGGAAGGCGCGCGCGGTCGCGGACGGCCCAAGCTCGGCGTGGTGGCGCGTGAGGTCACGCTGCTGCCGCGCCATTGGGACTGGCTCGCCGCGCAGCCGGGCGGCGCTTCGGCGACGCTGCGCCGCCTCGTCGAGACTGCGCGCCGCGAGGGCGGCGCCGAGAGCCAAAAGCGCGAGGCGCGCGAGGCCGCCTATCGATTTCTCTCCGCCGTCGCCGGAAATCTCCCCGGCTATGAGGAGGCGCTGCGCGCGCTCTTCGCCGGCGACGCGGCGCGATTCGAATCGCTCATGGCCGATTGGCCGCAGGATGTGCGCGCCTATGCGCTACGCCTCGCCGAAGGGGGCAGCGCCTGAACGGAACAACGACGACATTGCGCCGCGGCTTGCAATGGCGCGATCGGGAGCGCATGTAACGCGCGACACCCGTTTCCGGCGACGAGGATTTAAATGCCGCTCTACGCCTATAGCTGCAATTCCTGCGACAATGAATTCGAGACATTGGTTCGCTCGGACGATATTCCCGCCTGTCCGGCCTGCGGCGGCGTCGAATTGACACGCCAGCTCTCGCTGATCGCCAAGCCGGCGAGCGGCGGCGAGACCGAGGCCTCCTGCGCCTCCATGGGCGGAGGGGGCGGCTGCGGAGCCTCCTGCCCCGCTTTCGCCGACTGCGGGTGAGCGCGAATTTCAGGCGTTCGCCGCGAATAGTTCTATATCGACGGTTGACTTCGTCGAGGAGAGTGAGATTCTTTCGGCGTCGGCCCTCCGCCGGGTAGCCCCGGGGGAAATGACGGCTTACGCCGCTTTCTCTCGCGCATCGGATCGGATCGGAAGACGATCGAATTCATCCTGAAGGGAGAACATCCATTCGCCGTCCAATGAAGAGCACCGCGGCCCCACAGAAAGAGGGTCCGCGCATCAACCGGGAGATTCGCGCGCGCGAGGTGCAACTGATCGACTCGGAAGGCAAGAACCACGGCGTGGTTCCGTTTGTCGACGCCCTCTCTCTGGCGGAAACGGCTGCGCTCGATCTCGTCGAGATCGCGCCCAATTCCGAGCCGCCGGTCTGCAAAATTCTCGATTACGGCAGATTTCGATTTCTCGAGCAGAAAAAGGCCGCCGAGGCCCGCAAGAAGCAGAAGATCGTCGAGGTCAAGGAGATCAAGCTCCGTCCCGGCATCGACGAGCACGACTATGATGTGAAGATGAAAGCCGTGCAGCGCTTCTTCGAGGAGGGCGACAAGGTCAAAGTCACATTGCGTTTTCGTGGTCGCGAGATCGCGCATCAGGATATCGGCTACCGTCTGATGACTCGCGTCAAGGCGGAGACGGCGACCATCGCCAAGGTCGAGCTCGAGCCGTCCATGGAAGGCCGGCAGATGATCATGGTGCTGGCGCCGCGCTGACGCGGCTTCGGGCGGGGCCTCGATCCGCACTTGCCGAGGCCGCGTCTTTCAGTCTTTGTTGTCTTTCATGTCCAACGTCTCCCTCCGCGCGATTCTCTCCGGCGCGGCGCTTCTTTCGGCGCTCCCCGCCACGACCGGCGCCATCGCTCAGATGGCGCTGCCGGGCGCGGTCGCGCCGGCGCCGGCGGGTTCTGTCGCGGCCCCCGTCGAGCCCGGCGCCAAGCCCAAGCCCCGCGCCGCCGTGACGCCCGTCGCGCCCAAGCTGCCGAGCGAGGAGACGATCGTCGGACGCATCCTCTATCAAGATGGCGAGGCGCGCGGCTCGATCGAGCTGCAACGGCGTGGCGGCGCGCTCGAGGTCGCGCGGCTGTCGCTTGTGGGCGATCGGCTGACGCGCTCCGGGGAAACCTGCCGCATCGAGGTGTCCGAGCCCTTGCGCCTGACGCCGCGGCAGACGACCAGCGGGCTTCTTCGCTATGAGGTGGAATTTCCCGCCTGCCCCTTCGGCTTCGACGCGCTCGACGGCGCAATTCTGGTCAGCTCCGAGGGCAGGGCATGCGAGCTGAAGCAGGCCGATTGCCGCGCCGACCCCAATGGACTCTGGGGCATGGGGGCCGGCGAGTTCGACCCCAAGCGCGCCGACGAGATGCTGACGATGCGCGCCCGCATCGAACAGACCGTGCGCAATGATTACAAAGCGCTCTACGACAAGATGAAATCCGAAAAGGGCCAGCGCAAGGAGCTCGTCCGCGAGCAGGCCGGCTTTTCCGCGCGCCGCGAGGAAATTTGCCGCTCCTATGTGCAGGAGGCGGATTTCGGCTATTGCGCGCTGCGCGTGACAGAGGCGCGCGCCCTCACGCTCGGCACGCAGCTGGCGAGCGGCTTCAAAAAGACGGCGGAAGCCGAGGGGAAGAAGAAGAAGCGCTGAGGCTCGGATTTGCGCTGGCACAAAAGACTCGGCGCGAATCCTTCTCCCACGCGTGGGAGAAGGTGGCCCGGCGTAGCCGGGTCGGATGAGGGCGCCGGCCATTTTCCGAGCATGACGCAGCTTCGAATCCGCTCGAAACAGCTTTGATACGGAATAAAAAAAGGCCGCCAATCGCTGGCGGCCTTTTTCATTCTGCGCGGGCCTCTCCCCCTCCTCTGTAGAGGAGAGGGACAAAACCCCTCGCCTCACTCCGCCGCGGCGGGCGGCAGGCGCGGCGTTGTCGGGCGCGCTTCGGCTTCGGCGGCGCGCTGCGTGATGATGAGATCGTCGCGGCCCGTTGCGATGCCACGGAATTTCGCCATGGCAGCGCCCGTGCCCGCCGGGATCAGCCGGCCGACGATGACATTCTCCTTGAGACCGACCAGCGGATCGACCTTGCCATTGACCGCCGCCTCGGTGAGCACGCGCGTGGTCTCCTGGAAGGAGGCCGCCGAGAAGAAGGAGCGCGTCTGCAGCGAGGCCTTGGTGATGCCGAGCAGGACCGGCGTGCCATGGGCCGGCTTGCCGCCCTCCTCGAGCGCCTTGGCGTTGGCCTCCTCGAGCTCGGTGAGATCGACCTGCTCGCCATCGAGGAAGCCGGTGTCGCCCGCATCGACGATATCGACCTTCTGCAACATCTGACGCACGATCACCTCGATGTGCTTGTCGTTGATGTTGACGCCCTGCAGCCGGTAGACCTCCTGAATCTCATTGACGAGGTAAGCCGCCAGCTCCTCCACGCCCTTGATCGCCAGAATGTCGTGCGGCGCCGGATTGCCGTCGACGATATAGTCGCCCTTCTCCACGACGTCGCCGTCCTGGAGATGGATGTGCTTGCCCTTGGGGATCAGATATTCGACCGGATCCGCGCCTTCCTCATGCGGGACGATCGAGAGGCGCTGCTTGTTCTTATAGTCGCGGCCGAATTGCACCGTGCCGGAGATCTCCGCGATGATCGCGTGATCCTTGGGACGGCGCGCCTCGAACAGCTCGGCGACGCGCGGCAGACCGCCGGTGATGTCGCGGGTCTTGGCGCTCTCGAGCGAGATACGCGCGACAATGTCGCCGGCCTTGATGTGCCCACCCGGCTCGACCGCAATGATCGAGTCGACCGGCAGCGTGTAGCGGGCGTCGCCGCCGCGCTGCAGCTTGATCACCTTTCCGTCGGCGCCCTTGATGACGATCGCCGGCTTGAGGCTCGCCGAGCGCGTGTTGAGACGCCAATCCATGACGACGCGCTTGGTTATGCCGGTCGATTCGTCGGCCGTCTCGGTCACGGATTGGCCTTCGACCAGATCCTCGAAGCCGATCGCGCCATCGACCTCGCTGACGATGGGACGCGTATAGGGGTCCCATTCCGCGATACGGTCGCCGCGCTTGATCTTGTCGCCTTCGTCCACCTTCAGCCGCGCGCCATATTGGATGCGGTTGACGGCGCGCTCGACGCCGTCCGGCCCGACGATCACCGCCGCGACGTTACGCGCCATGACGATGAGATCGCCGTCCGAGTTGCGCGCGACATGGCGGTTGCGGATATGCACCGTGCCTTCGAAGTTCGACTCGACGAAGGACTGGTCCGCGAGCTGCGCCGCGCCGCCGATGTGGAAGGTGCGCATGGTGAGCTGCGTGCCCGGCTCGCCGATCGACTGCGCCGCGATGACGCCGACCGCCTCGCCCATGTTGACGGGCGTGCCGCGGGCGAGATCGCGCCCGTAGCATTTGCCGCAGACGCCGTTCTTCGACTCGCAGGTCAGCACCGAGCGGATCTTCACCTCCTGAAGACCGGCGACGTTGATCGGCTCGATATGCCATTCCTGGATCATCTCGCCATTGGGGACGATCACCTTGCCCTGCTGGTCGCGCAGATCCTCCGCCGCGGTGCGGCCGAGAATGCGCGAGGTGAGCGAGGCGACGACCTGACCGGCGTCGATGATCGCCCGCATGCGGATGCCCTTCTCGGTGCCGCAATCGACCGTGGTGATGATCGAATCCTGCGCCACGTCGACGAGACGACGCGTGAGATAGCCCGAGTTCGCGGTCTTCAACGCCGTATCCGACAGGCCCTTGCGCGAGCCGTGGGTGGAGTTGAAGTATTCGAGAACGGTGAGGCCCTCTTTGAAGTTCGAGATGATCGGGGTCTCGATGATCTCGCCCGAGGGCTTGGTCATGAGGCCGCGCATCGCCGCGAGCTGCTTCATCTGCGCGGGCGAGCCGCGGGCGCCCGAGTGGGACATCATATAGATCGAGTTGATCGGCAGATCGCGGCCATGCTCGTCCTTGCGGACGGTGGAGATGCGGATCATCATCTCCTCGGCGAGCTTCTCCGAGCACTTCATCCAGGCGTCGACGACCTTATTGTATTTCTCGCCCTGGGTGATGAGGCCGTCATTATACTGCTGCTCATATTCCTTGGTCGCGCCGCGCGTCTCGGTGATGATGCGCTCCTTCGTCTCCGGAATGACCATGTCATCCTTGCCGAAGGAGATGCCCGCCTTGAACGCCTCGCGGAAGCCGAGAGACATGATGCGATCGCAGAAGATGACCGTCTCCTTCTGACCGCAGTTGCGGTAGACGGTGTCGATCATGTTGGAGATTTCCTTCTTCGTCATCAGCTTATTGGCTGCGTCGAAGGGAATCTTGGGGTTGCGCGGCAGCAGCTGGCCGAGGATCAGACGTCCGGGCGTCGTGTCGAAGATTTTCGACACGCGCTCACCCTTCTCATTGTAGGTCCAGGCGCGGCCCTTGATCTTGGTCTGCAGCGTGATCGCCTTGGCGGCCAGCGCATGCTCGATCTCGCCCTGATCGGCGAACATCATCCCCTGGCCGGGCTCGCCGTCGCGCTCCAGCGACAGATAATAGAGACCGAGAACAATGTCCTGCGACGGCACGATGATCGGCTGACCATTGGCCGGATGCAGGATGTTGTTCGTCGACATCATCAGCACGCGCGCCTCGAGCTGCGCTTCCAGCGACAAGGGCACATGCACGGCCATCTGGTCGCCGTCGAAGTCGGCGTTGAACGCCGCGCAGACGAGCGGATGCAGCTGGATCGCCTTGCCCTCGATCAGCACCGGCTCGAAGGCCTGAATGCCGAGGCGATGGAGCGTCGGCGCGCGATTGAGCAGCACCGGATGCTCGCGGATCACCTCGTCGAGGATGTCCCAAACCTCCGGCTTCTCTTTCTCCACCAGCTTCTTGGCCTGCTTCACCGTGGCCGAATGGCCCTTCGCGTCGAGGCGCGAATAGATGAAGGGCTTGAACAGCTCGAGCGCCATCTTCTTCGGCAGGCCGCATTGATGGAGCTTGAGCTCCGGACCCACGACGATGACCGAGCGGCCGGAATAGTCGACGCGCTTGCCGAGCAGATTCTGACGGAAGCGGCCTTGCTTGCCCTTCAGCATGTCGGCGAGCGACTTCAGCGGACGCTTATTGGCGCCGGTGATGACGCGGCCACGGCGGCCATTGTCGAACAGAGCGTCGACGGCCTCCTGCAGCATGCGCTTCTCGTTGCGGATGATGATATCCGGCGCGCGCAGCTCGATCAGCCGCTTCAGACGATTGTTGCGGTTGATGACGCGGCGATAGAGATCATTGAGGTCCGAGGTCGCGAAGCGGCCGCCGTCGAGCGGGACCAGCGGACGCAGGTCCGGCGGAATGACCGGGACTTCCTTCAGGATCATCCACTCCGGCTTATTGCCGGACTGAATGAAAGCCTCGATGATCTTCAGGCGCTTGGCGAGCTTCTTGGGCTTGAGCTCGGTGGTCGCCTCGGCGATCTCTTGGCGCAGGCGCGCGGCGATGCCCTCGAGGTCCATCGATTCGAGAATCTTGCGGATCGCCTCGGCGCCGATCATGGCGGTGAAGTGATCCTGCCCATATTCGTCCTGGGCGCGCAGATATTCGTCCTCGGTGAGGAGCTGGCGCTCCTTCAAGGGCGTCAGGCCCGCATCGATGACGATATAGGACTCGAAATAGAGGATGCGCTCGAGGTCCTTCAGCGTCATGTCGAGCAGAAGGCCGATGCGCGAGGGCAGCGACTTCAAGAACCAGATATGCGCGACCGGGGCGGCGAGCGAGATATGGCCCATGCGGTCGCGGCGCACGCGCGCCAGCGTGACCTCGACGCCGCATTTCTCGCAGATGACGCCCTTGTATTTCATGCGCTTGTACTTGCCGCACAAGCACTCGTAATCCTTGATCGGGCCGAAGATGCGGGCGCAGAACAGGCCGTCGCGCTCCGGCTTGAAGGTCCGGTAGTTGATCGTCTCCGGCTTCTTGATCTCGCCGAACGACCAGGAGAGGATTTTCTCCGGGCTCGCGATCGAAATCTGAATCTGATCGAACGCCTGCGGCTGGACGACCGGATTGAAGAGATTCATGACCTCTTGCTGATTCATGGTCTTCTCCTAGAGACGCGGAACGGATGAAGCGCGCTCGCCTCGCGATGTCTCTCCGCTACGTCCATAAATCTTATGTGCGCATCCCCTCTCCCACTTGTGGGAGAGGGTGGCCCGACGTCAGTCGGGTCGGGTGAGGGTTCCAAGGGCTCGCGCGATCCGCGGCGGCCCTCATCCGACCCCGCTTCGCGGGGCCACCTTCTCCCGCCCTGCGGGAGAAGGAAGAGCGGCGGCCTTATTCGGCCGCCTCGGCCGTCGTCTCGCCAGGCGGCGGCTCCTCGCCCTCCTCGGGCTCGGCGGAGGTGAGCTCGACGTTGAGCGCCAGCGAGCGCATTTCCTTGATGAGCACGTTGAAGCTCTCGGGAATGCCCGACTCGAAAGTGTCGTCGCCACGCACGATCGACTCATAGACCTTGGTGCGGCCGGCGACGTCATCGGACTTCACCGTCAGCATCTCCTGCAGCGTATAGGCTGCGCCATAGGCCTCGAGCGCCCAGACCTCCATCTCGCCGAAACGCTGTCCGCCGAACTGGGCCTTGCCGCCCAGCGGCTGCTGCGTGACCAGCGAATAGGGGCCGATCGAGCGCGCATGGATCTTGTCGTCGACGAGATGATGCAGCTTCAGCATATAGATGTAGCCGACCGTCACCTTGCGATCGAAGGCCTCGCCCGAGCGGCCGTCGAAGAGCGTCACCTGACCAGAGGAGGAGAGCCCCGCCCGCGTCAGCATCTCGACGATGTCCTTCTCGCGCGCGCCGTCGAAGACCGGCGTCGCGATCGGCACGCCGCGGCGCAGATTCTTGCCGACCTCCACCACCGTCGTGTCGTCGAGTCCCTCGAGCGACTCGTTCGGCCCATAGATGTCGGAGAGCTTCTCCCGAAGCGGCTTCGTATCCTTGCTGCGCATATAGGCGTCGACAGCGGCGCCCACCTGCTTGCCGAGGCCGGCGCAGGCCCAGCCGAGATGCGTCTCGAGAATCTGCCCGACATTCATGCGGCTCGGCACGCCGAGCGGGTTCAGCACGATATCGACCGGCTGACCATCCTCGAGGAAGGGCATGTCCTCCTGCGGCACGATGCGCGAGACCACGCCCTTATTGCCGTGGCGTCCGGCCATTTTGTCGCCGGGCTGGATCTTGCGCTTCACCGCGACGAAGACCTTGACCATCTTCATCACGCCGGGCGGCAGCTCGTCGCCGCGCTGCAGCTTCTCGACCTTGTCGAGGAAGCGGTTCTCGAGACCCTTCTTCGACTCGTCATATTGCTTGCGCACGGCCTCGATGCCGCTCATCAGATTGTCGTCCTCGACGACGAAGGTCCACCACTGCGAGCGGGGATATTCGTCGAGGATCGCCTGGTTGAGCGGCTGGTCCTTCTTGAAGGTCTTCGGCCCCGCGATCGCGACCTTGCCGACCAGCATCTCGAAGAGACGGGCGTAGGTGTTGCGGTCGAGAATGGCGAGCTCGTCGTCGCGGTCCTTGGCGAGACGCTCGATCTCCTCGCGCTCGATCGCCTGGGCGCGCTCGTCCTTCTCGACGCCGTGGCGGTTGAACACGCGCACCTCGACGATCGTGCCCTGAACGCCCGGCGGCACGCGCAGAGACGTGTCGCGAACGTCGGACGCCTTCTCGCCGAAGATGGCGCGGAGCAGCTTCTCCTCCGGCGTCATCGGGCTCTCGCCCTTGGGCGTGATCTTGCCGACGAGAATGTCGCCCGCCTGCACTTCCGCGCCGATATAGACGATGCCGGCCTCGTCGAGATTCTTCAGCGTCTCTTCCGAGACGTTGGGAATATCGCGCGTGATCTCCTCCGGGCCGAGCTTGGTGTCGCGCGCCATCACCTCGAATTCGTCGATATGGATCGAGGTGAAGACGTCGTCCTTGACGATGCGCTCGTTGAGAAGGATCGAGTCCTCGAAGTTGTAGCCGTTCCACGGCATGAAGGCGACGAGCACATTGCGGCCGAGCGCCAGATCGCCGAGATCGGTCGAGGGACCGTCGGCGATGATGTCGCCCTTCTTCACATAGTCGCCGACCTTCACCAGCGGCTTCTGATTGATGCAGGTCGACTGGTTCGAGCGCTGGAACTTCATCAGACGATAGATGTCGACGCCCGGCTTGGTCGGGTCCTGCTCTTCCGTCGCGCGGACGACGATACGCGTCGCGTCGATCTGATCGACCACGCCGGCGCGGCGCGAGGCGATGGCGGCGCCGGAGTCGGCGGCGACCACCGGCTCCATGCCGGTGCCGACCAGCGGCGCGTCGGCCTTCACCAGCGGCACGGCCTGGCGCTGCATGTTGGAGCCCATCAGCGCGCGATTGGCGTCGTCATTCTCCAAGAAGGGAATGAGCGCCGCGGCGACCGAGACGAGCTGCTTGGGCGACACGTCCATGGCGTCGACGCGCTCGCGCGGGACGAGCACCACATCGCCGGCGTGACGGCACAGCACCAGATCCTCGAGCAGATTGCCCTCTGCGTCGATCGGCGCATTGGCCTGGGCGACGTGGTATTTCTGCTCCTCCATGGCGGAGAGATAGGCGACCTCGCTCGTCACCTTGCCGTCGCGCACGCGGCGGTAGGGACCTTCGATGAAGCCGTATTTGTTCACGCGCGCGAAGGTCGCGAGCGAGTTGATGAGGCCGATGTTCGGACCTTCCGGCGTCTCGATCGGGCAGATGCGGCCGTAATGCGTCGGATGCACGTCGCGCACCTCGAAGCCGGCGCGCTCGCGCGTCAGACCGCCCGGACCCAGCGCCGAGAGGCGGCGCTTATGGGTGATCTCCGACAGCGGATTGGTCTGGTCCATGAATTGCGAGAGCTGCGACGAGCCGAAGAACTCGCGCACAGCCGCCGCCGCCGGCTTGGCGTTGATGAGGTCCTGCGGCATCACCGTGTCGATGTCGACCGAGGACATGCGTTCCTTGATCGCGCGCTCCATGCGCAGGAGGCCGAGACGATACTGGTTTTCCATCAGCTCGCCGACGCTGCGCACGCGGCGATTGCCGAGATGGTCGATATCGTCGATCTCGCCGCGTCCGTCGCGCAGATCGACGAGCGCGCGCACGACGGCGACGATGTCCTCCTTGCGGAGAACGCGCATCGTATCGGGCGCGTCGAGGTCGAGACGCATGTTCATCTTCACGCGGCCGACGGCCGAGAGGTCGTAGCGCTCGGGATCGAAGAACAGCGAATAGAACATCGCCTCCGCCGTATCCATCGTCGGCGGCTCGCCCGGACGCATGACGCGGTAGATGTCGAACAGCGCTTCCTCACGCGAGGAGTTCTTGTCGACCGCCAGCGTGTTGCGGATGTAGGGACCGATGTTGATATGGTCGATATCGAGCACCGGCAGCTCGTCGAAGCCCTTCTCGACCAGCAGCGGCAGCGACTTCACCGTGATCTCGTCGCCGGCCTCGGCGAAGATCTCGCCCGTCGACGGATCATAGAGATCCTGGGCGAGGAACTGGCCGTAGAGATCCTCGGACTGGATCTTGATCGCCTTCACGCCCTTCTCGGCGAGCTGGCGCGCGGCGCGCGCGGTGAGCTTCTTGCCCGCCTCGACGATCACCTCGCCGGTGTCGGCGTCGACGATGTCGTTGACGGCCTTCAGCCCCTTCAGCCGCTCCGGGTCGAAGGGCTGGCGCCAGCTGTCGCCGGAGGCCTTGAAGGTGATGGTGTTGTAGAAGGTGGAGAGAATCTCCTCGCCGTCCATGCCGAGCGCGAACAGCAGCGATGACGCCGGAATCTTTCGGCGACGATCGATGCGCGCATAGACGATGTCCTTGGCGTCGAACTCTATGTCGAGCCAGGAGCCGCGATAGGGAATGATGCGCGCGGCGAACAGGAGCTTGCCGGAGGAATGGCTCTTGCCCTTGTCATGGTCGAAGAAGACGCCCGGCGAGCGGTGCATCTGCGAGACGATGACGCGCTCCGTGCCATTGACGATGAAGGTGCCGTTCGCCGTCATGAAGGGCATGTCGCCCATATAGACGTCCTGCTCCTTGATGTCCTTGACGGACTTCGCCTGCGTGTCGGGATCGACATCGAACACGATGAGGCGCAGCGTCACCTTCAGCGGCGCGGCGAAGGTCATGCCGCGCTGGCGGCACTCGTCGACGTCGTATTTCGGCGGCTCGAACTCGTAGCGGACGAATTCGAGCAAAGCGACCTGCGAGAAATCGGAGATCGGGAAAACGGATTTGAAGACCGACTGCAGACCCTCGTCGGGACGCCCGCCCGCAGGCTCGTCGACGAGCAGGAACTGGTCGTAGGAAGCTTTCTGAACTTCGATCAGATTGGGCATTTCCGCGGCTTCGCGGATATGGCCGAAGAATTTGCGGACACGCTTGCGACCGGAGAAAGTTTGCGCCGAAGTCTGAGCCATGTCGCCTCTCGATCCTCTTATTGAAAGCGAATAGCGAGTTGCGAATAGCGAATAGAGGATCCTGTCTATTCGCTATTCGCTATTCGCCATTCGCTCCTGGTCATCCGTGCCGAAAACCCTCTCCCGCCATAAAGCGGGAGAGGGGAATTTTCGTCTTACTTGAGCTCGACCTTGGCGCCGACCTTCTCGAGAGCGGCCTTGATCTTCTCGGCCTCGTCCTTGGAAGCGCCTTCCTTGACCGGCTTGGGAGCGCCTTCGACCAGATCCTTGGCCTCCTTGAGGCCGAGGCCGGTGATCGCGCGGACCTCCTTGATGACCTCGATCTTCTTGTCGCCGGCCGCGGCCAGAATGACGTTGAACTCGGTCTTCTCCTCGACCGGAGCCGCGGCGGCGGCCGCGCCCGGAGCGGCGGCGACGGCGACGGCCGCGGCGGCCGAAACGCCCCACTTCTCCTCGAGGAGCTTCGCCAGCTCGGCGGCCTCGAGCACGGTCAGGCTCGACAGGTCTTCGACGATCTTTTCGAGATTAGCCATCTTGCTTCAGTCCTTCGAATTCGGTTCTGCTTGGTTGGATATGCGCCGCCTATCAGGCCGCGTTCGCGTCTTTGTCGGCATAGGCCTGGACCACGCGCGCCAGCTTTGCAGCCGGAGCGGTCGTGAGCTGCGCGATCTTGGTCGCCGGAGCCTGGATGAGGCCCACGAGCTTTGCGCGCAGTTCGTCGAGCGACGGGAGAGTCGCGAGCGACTTCACACCGTCGGGGTCGAGGGCTTGGGCGCCGAGCGCGCCGCCGAGGATGACGAATTTGTCGTGATCCTTGGCGAAGGCTGCGGCCACCTTGGGCGCCGCCACCGGATCGTCCGAATAGGCGATCAGGGTCGGCCCCTTCAGAAGGGGGCCGATGGAGGCGACGCTCGTGCCGTCGAGAGCGATTTTGGCGAGGCGGTTCTTGGCGACCTGAACGGAAGCGCCAGATTCACGAGCCTGCTTGCGCAGCTTCTGCATCTGGGCGACGGTCAGGCCGGAGTAATGCGCCACGACGACGACCGGGGTCTTCGCAAAGACCTCGTTCAGCGCCGCGACGGCTTGCTTTTTCTCCGCTCTGTCCACGGTTGCTCTCTCCTCGAGCGGGGACGAGCCCCGCCGTTGCGATGAGCCGTCGCATCGCCGCGGGAGCGGCGGGCGCGACGGCGCCGTAGATCCTGTCCCCTCGGCTGAGGGCCGAAACGGCCTCGCCTCGGATCAGAGGGGCGCCAACCAAATTCGAAAGACCGCGCGCGAGCTTTGAAAAGCGCCGCGCCGGCCCTACAATTCCGGTCTTCCCCGTCTATGCAGGCCGCTCGTCGGGGGCGGAGGGCTCCGCCGTCCAGCGAGCCGATTGAGCCGTCCTCGGGGTGAGCCTCGGACAGGCGCCGGCAGTCTCGGACAGGACATGGCCGGACGGGACGCGAGGAATCTCCCCCGGGTCCGCCGGCCTATCCACCGTCTCGCCCTGTCCCCGTATCGGGAATCGAGCTCGACGGAAGCTGATATCTGAAAATGGGGTCGCGAACGCTGGCCGACCCCGAGGGGCCTTATTTAACGACGGCCAACGCTCTTGCCAAGTGGAATCTTCGCTGCGCCCCGGCGCGGCCGAAGGCGACCGCTCGGCCCGCCTGCGTGCTGCGCTCAGGCTCGCGCTCCGCGGCGGCCGCGCCTCACCGCCTCGCCGGCCTCGACATAGGCCAGCTTGACGAAGCCGCCAGCGACGATGAGGGCGATCAGCGTATGGCCGAGGGCCTTGCACATGCGGTCGGAGATGAGATGGAAAGCGCCTTCGTCGCCAGAATTCAGGCGATAGCCGGCGTTGCGTCCTGCGCTTTGCTCAGTGAACATCCACACGACTTTCTTAAAAATCGGCGATCTACGCAAATTTTCCGAAACGCGCCCGCCGATCTTCACGACCTCGAGCAATAACGGAAGCTGCACTGAGCTTAGCATGGAATTCACAGTTAACAATTGATTAATAGAAAGGCGCAAAAACATCGTTAATCTCTCGCCGGAGAGAGGGGCCGCGCCCCGCCCCGCCGGGGAGAAAACGGCGGCCCAGCGGCCGCCGCCTCGCATCACGCCTGCGTCGCGCCGAGCGTCGCCACATCCACCTTGACGCCAGGCCCCTGGGTGGAGCTGAGCGCCACGCGCTGGATATAGGTGCCCTTGGAGCCGGCAGGCTTGGCCTTGGCCACCGCATCCACAAAGGCGCGGATGTTCTCGGCGAGCTTGCCCTCCTCGAAGGAGGTCTTGCCCACCGTGCCCTGCACGATGCCGGCCTTCTCGACGCGGAACTCGACGGCGCCGCCCTTGGAGGCCTTCACCGCTCCGGCGACGTCCATCGTCACCGTGCCGACCTTGGGGTTCGGCATCAGGCCGCGCGGGCCGAGCACCTTGCCGAGGCGACCGACGAGCGGCATCAGCTCCGGGGTGGCGATGCAGCGATCGAACTCGATCGTGCCGCCCTGGACGATGGTGACGAGATCCTCGGCGCCGACGATATCCGCGCCGGCGGCCTTGGCCTCATCGGCCTTGGGGCCGCGGGCGAAGACCGCGACGCGCAGCGTGCGGCCGGTGCCATTCGGCAGGTTGACGACGCCGCGCACCATCTGGTCCGCATGCTTGGGGTCGACGCCGAGATTCATCGCGATCTCGATCGACTCGTCGAATTTGGCGGTGGCGTTGGCGCGAACCAGCTTGATCGCCTCGTCGACCGGGTAGAGCTTGGTGCGCTCGACGGCCTGGCGCGCCTTGGCGATGCGTTTTCCGATATGGGCCATGATCTCACCCCACCACTTCGAGGCCGATGGAACGGGCGGAGCCCTCGATCATCGACGCGGCCGACTCGACCGACGTCGTGTTGAGGTCCTGCATCTTCTTCGCGGCGATCTCGCGAATCTGCGCCCGTGTGACCTGGCCGACGAAACCGCGTCCAGTCGTCTTCGAGCCCGATTTGACGCCCGCCGCCTGCTTCAGGAAGTAGGAGACCGGCGGCTGCTTCAGCTCGAAGGTGAAGGAGCGATCCTGAAAGGCCGTGATGATGACGGGGATGGGCGTCCCCTTCTCCATCTGCGCCGTCTTGGCGTTGAAGGCCTTGCAGAATTCCATGATGTTGAGGCCGCGCTGACCGAGCGCGGGACCGATCGGCGGCGACGGATTGGCCGCGCCCGCCGGCACTTGCAGCTTGATGTAGCCGGCGATTTTCTTCGCCATGTCTCATCTCCAACATTGAGCGGCCGGACACGCTTCCGCGTCCCGAGCCGCCGGTTGCAGTTCGTGGTCCGACGCGTGATCCCCCTGGCGACAGGGGCGCGCCCGCCACGGCTTTTTCCTTCTCCCGCTCGCGAGAGAAGGCGTCGCGCGAATGCGCGACGGTGAGGACTTTCGAAGCGCCCTCACCCGACCCGGCTTACGTCGGGCCACCCCCTCCCGCGAGCGGGAGAGGGAATTCGTGGAATCGTCAAACCTTCTCCACCTGCGCGAATTCCAGCTCCACCGGAGTCGGCCGGCCGAAGATGGACACGGCCACCTTGAGCCGCGAGCGGGCGTCGTCGACCTCTTCCACCACGCCGTTGAAGGAGGCGAAGGGGCCGTCGGCCACGCGGACCGTCTCGCCGATCTCGAAGGAGATGGAGGGCTTGGGGCGCTCGACGCCATCGGCCACCTGGCCCTTGATGCGCATCGCCTCCGCCTCGCTGATCGGCATCGGCTTATTGTCTGCGCCGAGGAAGCCGGTCACTTTCGGCGTGTTCTTGATGAGCGAGAACACTTGGTCGGAGAGGTCGCATTTCACCAGCACATAGCCGGGGAAGAACTTGCGCTCCGAGCTGACCTTGCGGCCGCGGCGCACCTCGATGACCTGCTCGGTCGGCACGAGAATCTCCTCGAACTGATCGGAGAGATTGCGCTGCGCGGCGCCCTCGCGAATGGAGTCGGCGACCTTCTTCTCGAAGTTCGAATAGGCGTGGACGATATACCAGCGCATGCTCACGGCGCGACAAGCTCCAAAATTTCGCTCTCGACGATCGGCGCGCCGGCGGGTTCCTCGGCCTTACTGGCCGATCCGCAGCAGCATGCCCACGGCGAGTCGCAGCCCCTGATCGACGACGACGAAGAAAATGCTCGCGGCCAGCACCATGAGGACCACCAGGCCGGAGGTGATGAGGGTCTCGCGGCGGGTCGGCCACGCGACCTTGCTCGCTTCCGAGCGCACTTCTTGCAGGAACTGAAACGGATTGGCCATGCTTCACCGAGCCGAGATGTTTCACCGAGCCGAGGACCGCGGCCACGGGACTCATCGGGACCGCCACAAAACAGTCGCGGCGCGAGACCCCAGGCCGCGCGCCACGCATCTGGTGCTTATAATCGAGTAAGGCGGGGCCGCCAAGCGGAAATTCAGGCCCCCGGGAAAACGCGGTTCCGAGCCCGGAGCCGCCCGCCTGCTCACCCAGCCGCCGACGCGCCATTATGCTTGGCGAACCAGGCGCGCGCCTCGTCGCGCGTGCGCTCCAGCTCGCGCAGAGCGCCGTCCAGCTTCGCCTCATAATCGGCGAAGCTCTCGCTCGGATCGAAGACATCCGCCGCCAGCGAATAAGGGGTTGCGATCTTGAGCTCGGCGCGCAGGCCTTCCTCGGTCTCCACCGCCGCAAAATAGAATTTCGCCATTACTGCCGCTCCTCGAAGATAGGCGCCGCAGAGTCAAGATAGGACAGCCAGAGCCTGCGCCAATGCGACGAATCCGCCGATGTCGATCTCCTCGGCGCGGCGCGTCTCCTCTATGCCCGCCCGCGCCAGCAGCGCGGTCACGTCCAGGCCCGGCTTCGGCAGAGATTTCAGGCTCTGGCGCAGCATTTTGCGGCGCTGGCCGAAGGCGGCGCGCGTCACCTGCGACAATAGCTTCGGATCGCAAGGCAGCGGCGACGCATTGGGAATGAGCTCCACCACGGATGACGTCACCTTGGGCGGCGGCGTGAAGGCCGAGGGCGAGAGGTCGAACAATATGCGCGAGCGCGTCCGCCATCCGCAGAGCACGGCGAGGCGGCCATAATCGGCGCGCTGCGCCGGCGTCGCGACGATGCGCTCGGCGACCTCGCGCTGGAACATCAGCACATAGCGGTCGAAGACGGAAGGCCAAGGCTCCGCCTCGATCCAGCGCGCCAGCAGCTCGGTGGCGATATTGTAGGGAAGGTTCGCGCAAATCCGCGCCGGCCCGCCGAGCCCGTGCAGCCGCGCCAGCTCCGCCGGATCGAGCGCCAGCGCATCGCCCTCGACGATGACCAGCCGCCCAGGATAGCGCGCCTCTATCTCGCGCAGCGCCGGAATGCAGCGCGAATCGCGCTCCACGGCGATGACGCGCCCCGCCCCCTCGGCGAGCAGCGCGCGGGTGAGGCCGCCGGGACCGGGGCCGATCTCGACGATGGTCGCGCCCGCGAGCGGGCCGGCGGCGCGAGCGATGCGGGCGGTGAGGTTGAGGTCGAAAAGAAAATTCTGGCCGAGCGCCTTGCTGGCCATCAGCCCATGGCGCGCGACCACCTCGCGCAATGGCGGCAGATCGTCGATCATCGCGCCGTCATTCGGTCGGCGAGGCGGATCGCCTCTATGACGCTCGTCGCCTCGGCGACTCCCTTCCCGGCTATGTCGAAAGCCGTGCCATGGTCCGGCGATGTGCGCACGAAGGGCAGGCCGAGCGTGACATTGACGCCGCGATCGAAGGCCAACGTCTTTATGGGGATCAGCGCCTGATCATGCGTCGGACAGATGGCGACGTCATAGCGCGCGCGGGCGGCGGCGTGGAACATGGTGTCGGCCGGATGCGGGCCGGTGGCGTCTATCCCGCGCGCGCGCAGCTCGGCCACGGCGGGGGCGATCACGTCGATCTCCTCGCGGCCCATGGCGCCGCTCTCGCCGGCGTGCGGATTGAGCCCGGCGAAGGCGAGGCGCGGCGAAGCGAGGCCGAAGCGGGACGAAAGATCGGCGGCGACGATCACCCCGGTTTCCACCAGCAGCTCGCGGGTGAGCAGGCGCGGAACCTCGGCGAGCGCGACATGGATCGTCGCCGGAACGACGGCGAGCTCCTCGGCGTAGAGCATCATCACCGGGCGGAAGGGGCGCCCGAACCGCCGCTCCGCCAGCGCCGCGAGAAACTCCGTATGGCCCGGATGCGCGAAGCCGGCGGCGTAGAGCACGTTTTTGGCGATCGGATTGGTGACGAGCGCGCGCGCTTTTCCCTCCGCGACCAGCTCGACGGCCCGCTCTATGGAGAGGATCGTCGCCGCCGCGTCGGCGGGCTCGGGCGCGCCGGGAACTCCTCGAACCGAAAGCCCGAGCGGCACGACCGGCAGAGCCGCGTCGAAAACCGCCGCCGCCCCCTCCGGCGCGACCTCGCGCAGCGCGATCTCGAGCCCGAGCGCCGCCGCCGTCCGCGCGAGCTGCGCCGGATCGGCGAGCACGAAGAAAGGCGGCAGAGCCCGCGCCTTGCGCGCGGCATAGGCCTTCAGCGTCAGCTCCGGGCCGATGCCGGAAGGGTCGCCCTGGGTGAGAGCGAGGGGGAGTCTGGTCAATCTGTCGTCCCGAGCTTGCGCGGGCGAAACCTTCCCGCGGTCACGAAGTCCTAGCCTTCGAGATACCGATAGATCACGACGAAAGGCGAAACCACCCCTATCCACTCAATGCGGTTCTGCGTCGCGGGATGGTCGGCGATCCGCCGGTAGAGGGTTCAAAGACGCCGCGGTGTTTGCCGACAGTCGGAGGTCCGGCGACGCCATCGAGATAGGCGAGAACTCTCGCCAGATCGACATTGGCCTTTCGCGCAACCTCGAGCCTTTCACGCGACAAAGAGACGCGCCTTCAGCACGCCTCGGCGCGGACCAGAGCGTCGAGTTGCGAGAGATGCTCGTCCAGCGTCATTGCTCCACCGGCCGCGACCTCCTCCACCGCCACATCGACGAGAAGTTTCGCCCAAGCCAGACGAGCGACAACGAGATCCACGAGGGCAAGAACGACCATCTCACAATCAAAATTGACTCGGAAAAGGACCTGTTACTGGCCACGCACAGAATACGGATCGGTCGTCGAGGCAGACACCCGAATCGTCATGCCAAGATTAACATTCGGCGGCAGTTGTTCCGCTGGAATCTGAATTCGCTGCAAATAGTTTTTTCCGTCGGCGGGCGACACGTAATCGACGAACATTACAAAATATCTCTTGACCGGAAATTCGGATGTTCGATCAAGTTCGCGCTCACTGGCCAAGTCGCAGGGGATCGAGCCCGGCGGCACGGGTTTGTGATCCCGCTCTTGTGGCCAGCCATTCGTAATTTTCGGGCGGTAGTAGTCGCAAAGCTGTTCCGCCTTCGTGATGCGAGCGTCAATGGTTCGATACGGATCGAACAGACCGATAAGCGCGTTGAAAACGACCAAGCCCACGGCGGCGAGCAAGAATCTGCCAACGCCGCGCATATGATCGTCGTGCGTCAGAGACACTAATAAGCGTCTGCCCTTCTGTCCTGCTGGATCGCCGTCCATCATCCACCCGAAACTGACACACGTCGGCGCGCGCTGTGGCAAGTTTAGAGCTCTTGAGTTTCCTACCAGCCAGCGCCGTCGGCGCTCGACAAGATAGCTATTAAGTGGCGCTGTTGAAAGGGTTGCTCCTGGCGCATTGGCGAACTTCAGATCGACCCGCTACCCGCCCTCGGCATGTTGATGTCGCGGTCGAAAAATCCTGCGTCGAACGCCTCTTCACTCGCTCCCCGGCGGCCGATAGGTCAATATATCATCCGCCTTCAGCCAGCCTTGCGTGCCTTCCTTGAACTGCGCCTGGGCGCGCGTCGCTTGCGTGCGCGCCTCGACATATTTGCCGGCGACGAAGAGGCCCTCGGCCGCCGCGAGCTGCGCCTTGGCGTTCTCGCCCTTGCGGAAATAGGCCATGGACAGAAACTCCCAGGCGTCGGCGCTGTCCTCGTCGCGCTGCGTGGCGTTGGCGAGCACGCTCACCGCCTCGTTCAGCAGCTTGGGATCGTCGGCCGAGACCAGCGCATGGCCGAGCAGCACGCGGATCGGCGTCGCCGCCGGCCCGGCGATGGCCGCCGCCTTGCGCAAAGGCGCGATGGCCTGATTGGCGCGGCCGGCCTCGAGCAAAATCTGCCCCTTCAGCTCCCAAAAGTAAGGGTTCTTCGGATCGGCCGCGACGAGCGCGTCGGCGCCGCGCAACGCATCCTCCAGCCGGCCGAAGCGATTGTCGGCGATGACGCGGGCGTAGCGCGCCGGCAACGAAAGATCGGAGATCGGATAGCGCCGCGCCGCCTCGCCGGAATTACCCATGAAGCCGACGAGCTTGGCGCGCATCAGATCGTGACGCGCCTGCAGCGCCGGCGAATCCGGGACGTCGAAATAGGGCGACTGCTTGGCGGCCTGATCGAGATTGGAGATGCGCTCATTGGGCAGCGGATGCGATTGCAGATATGGGTCGATCGCCGTGGTCTTGAACAAGGATTCGCTGGCGAAGCGGTTGAACACTTCCAGCATGCCCTTGGCGGATTGATGCGTCGCCGTGAGGAAGCGCACCGCCATGCGATCGGCGGCCTGCTCCTCGCCGCGCTGATAGGCGAGCAGCGAGCGCTTCACCGCCTCCTGCGGGCCGAGCAAAATTCCGACGGCGCCGGCCGAATCCATGCCCACCTGCCCGTCGCGACGATTGAAGGCGCCGCGCGCCGCGACCATGGCGCCGGCGCTGGCCAGCATTCCGGCGACGGAGAGGATGGTGGCCTTGGCAAGCTCTTGCCGCCCGCGCGCGAGATGGCCGCCGGCGATATGGCCGGTCTCATGCGCGAGTACGCCGATGATCTCATTGGGCGTCTTCGCCTCCATCAGCGCGCCCGTGTTGACGAAGATTTTCTGCCCGTCGGCAACGAAGGCGTTGAAGGAGCGGTCGCCGACCAGAATGATCTTGGCCGCCTCGCTGTGAATCCCCGCCGCCTTCAGCACAGGCGCGGTGTAGTCCCGCAATAATTGCTCGATCTCCGCGTCGCGGATGATCGACACGCGCGGGCCGTCTTCCTCCGCGCGCGCGGGCGCGCAGAGCGCGAAGATCAGGAGACCGGTGAGAAGCGTCCGCCGCTTGCCGCTTTTGCGATCCATGGGCGGAGAGTGGCGTAAGCCAGGACGGAAGGCAAACCGCGTCACGAGGCGGAAGGCTCTCCTTCCGCCTCGTGCGAGAAAAGGCGCGGCCGCTCAGAAGCGATAGGACACGCCGCCATTGAGCGCGGCGCCGGTCAGCTTCTCGCCGGTGCGATAATCGCCGCGCACAAAGCCGACCCAGCCGGTGTCGATGATCTGCGCCGAGACGCCGAGGCCGAATTGCGCGAAAGCGCCGGAGCGCGACACGGAGATCGGCACATAGGTGACGTTCTGCTGGAAGCTCTCCTTCAGATTGGTCTCGAACTCGTTCCAGCCGCTGACCGAGGCGAAGGGCTGGAAGGCGTATTTATTGTCGAGGACGAAGGAGGTTCCCGCCCGCAATCCGACGCGGCCGAGAGTCGAGCGCACCGTGTCGAGGACGAGATAGGCCGGCGTCGTGCCCGCCGCCACCTGCAGCCGATCGAAATCGACGCTGGTGACATTGATCGCGGCCGAGGGCTCGATGAACCAATCATTGGGCAGATCCCAATGATAGCCGAGCGAGGCGGAGCCCGCCCAGCCGCGGCCCTCCAGCGGCTTCTCGTTGAGGCCGGCGCGATAATTGGTGATGTCCGCGTTCCAGAAGTCGTGACGGAACTGCACATCGGCGAAGAAGCCGAAGCCGGTCGCCACCGCATAGACGCCGACGAAAGGCACGTCGAAACGCGTCCTCGTGCCGGAGCCGAGGAGATCATAGGAATTGGAGAGATATTGGCCGGCCATCACGCCGCCGTGCAGGTTGATCTGCGTGTTCTCTATGTTGGAGAGCGAGGCGTCGAGGCCGACCTGATAGCCGCTGTAGAGCGTGCGCGTCTTCTCATTGGTGATGGCGGTCCCGCCTGCGGCCGTCGGCGCGCTGGAGGAGCTCGCGAGATCGGAACGGCCGACGGCGGCGCGCGTCCAAATTCCGAAATCGACGGCGTTGGGCTTGGCGTCGGGATGCGATTGCACGAAGGCCGAGGCGCTCTGGAAGAAGCCGGTGGTCGCGGAAGCGACCGCCGAGGCGACGCTGCCGCCGATCGCCGACAGCGATCCGGTGTCGAGATTGGGGACGAGATACCATTGGCCGGGGGTGAGCTGCTGCAGGTTGAAGCTCACGAGGCCCGTGTTGAGCGCCTGCGCGGCGCCTATGCTGGTGGTGGCGTTGCCGAGCTGGAATGTCGAGGTCGAGCCGGGGTTGGTCTTGGCGATCAGAATCGGGCTGGCGAAAAAGCCGGTCTGATTCTGGAACGGATTGACGATCACCGTGGTGACATTGCCGGCGCCGGCGCCGTTCACCAGCAGCTC
Source organism: Methylosinus sp. sav-2 (assembly GCF_004366495.1). Taxonomy (NCBI): domain Bacteria; kingdom Pseudomonadati; phylum Pseudomonadota; class Alphaproteobacteria; order Hyphomicrobiales; family Methylocystaceae; genus Methylosinus; species Methylosinus sp. sav-2. The sequence continues at coordinate 769,355 of NZ_SOEJ01000001.1, read as the reverse complement.
GCCGGCCCGCTGTCCGCCGAGATCGGCGAAGCGCGCCGCCACATTCAGCACGCCGCCGCCCGTGTAATTGCCGTTGACGGTGAGCGAATTGGCGAGCGCCGCCGCTGTCGCGCCATTGGCGACCACCTGATTGGCCGCGGCGAGATCGAGCGTTCCATTATTGGTGAGATTGCCGGCGATGATGGAATTGACCGTCGAATTGGTCGTGCGGTCGCCGAGCGCGATCGTCGCATTATTGACGACGCTCGTCGCGCCGAGCGTGCGGCCATGGCCGAGGGAGACGCCGATCCCCTGGAACTGCGCGCCCGCTGTCGCGTCGCCGACGGAGCTGTTCGTCAGCACGCCGATATTGGTGTAGTCGCCGGCCCCGACGATGAGCGCGCCATTGCCGTTATTGTCGAACTTGCCGCCATTATTGGCGAGCGCCGCGGTGACATTGAATGTCCCCGTATTGGTCACGCCGCCGCCGATGGTTCCGGCGGCGTTGACCTTGCCCTGATTGACGAAGCCATTGGTCGTCAGCAGCGCGCCGCCGAAAATCGCGATCGTCGAGCCGGCGCTATTCGTCGCGCTGGTCGCCGAGAGCGTGCGGCCGGAGGCGATCGTCACGCCGGTCGCGGCGGTGGAGCTGTTGGTCAGCGCGCCGACGCCCGTGTAATCGCCGCCGGAGACGGCGAGCGTTCCCGCGCCGCCATTTGCGAAATCGCCGCCGCCATTGGCGAGCGCGCCGGTCACGGTGAATGTTCCCGTGTTGGCGACGCCGCCGGCGATCGAGCCCGCCGCATTGGCGAGATTCGTGTTGTTCAAGCCGCCGGTGAGCGCGCCCGTCGAGGTCAGCGTTCCGGCATTCTGGATCGCCGCGCCGGTGGAGGCCAGCGTTCCCGCATTGACGATCGTCGCGCCGGCGCTGTTGGTCACGCCTGTCGCGCTCAGCGTGCGGCCGGCCGCGATGGAAACGCCCGTGGCCGCCGTGGAGCTGTTCACGAAGGCGCCGACATTCGTGTAGTCACCGCCGGTGACGAACAGCGTCCCGGCGCCATTATTCGCGAAGCTGCCCGCGCCGTTGACGAGCGCGCCCGTGACGGTGAAGGAGCCCGTATTGGTCACGCCGCCGGCGAGCGAGCCGGCGACATTGGCCGTTCCGCTATTGGTCAGCCCGCCGGACAGCGAGCCGGCGAGCTGATTAAAGGCGCCGGCATTATTCAGGCCGCCGGTGACGGCGCCGGAATTATTGAGCGTTCCAGCGTTCTGAATCACATTTGCGGAAGCGAGCGCGCCGAAATTAGCGATGGTCGCGCCAGCGGCGTTGGTCACATTGCTCGCCGAGAGCGTGCGGCCCGCCGACACCGACACGCCGGTCGCGGCGGTCGAGCTATTCGTCAGAGTGGCGATATTGGCGTAGTCACCGCCGGTGACAAAGAGCGTTCCCGCGCCATTATTGGCGAAATTGCCCGCGCCATTGGCGAGCGCGCCGGTAACGGTGAAGGAGCCCGTATTGGTCACGCCGCCGGCGATGGAGCCAGCCGCTTTCGTCACGCCCGCCGCGGCGTTGACCAGCCCGCCAGTGACGGCGCCCGTCGTCGTGAAGGAGCCGCTATTGGCGACGCCGCCATTGACGCTTCCACCATTGGTCGCCGTCGCGCTATTGGTCAGCCCGCCATTGAGGATGGCGCCGGCATTATTGTTGAGCGTCCCCGTATTGACGAGGCCGCCGTTCAGCGTTCCGCCATTATTATTGTTGACGAGGCCGGCGTTCTGGATCGCGGCGGCCGAGGTGATCGTCGCATTATTGTTGATCGTCCCGCCGGCGCCCACGGTGAGCGCCGCGGCCGTCACCACGCCGCCGGCGTTATTCGTCAGAACGCCGCCATTGACCGCGAAGGTCGTCGTCGCGCCGATGGTCCCGCTATTGGTGATGAGGCCGCCGGTCTCGTTGATCGCATTGGCGGCGATCGCGCCGCCGATATTCTGAATCGAGCCCGCGGCCTGCGTGAGCGTTCCATTCACCGCGAGACTGCCGCCGGCGATGGTGATCGCGCCATTATTGTTCAGCGCGCCGATGTTGGTGAAGCTTCTCGAATTGACGTCGAGCGTCGCGCCGGCATTGTTGTTGACGGTCGAGCCATTATTGGCGAGCGCGCCCGTCAGCGTGAATTTGCCGCTATTGTCGATCTGCCCATTGATCGCGCCCGCGGCGAAGACCGTGCCGGCGACGCCATTGCTGAGGCCGCCATTGACAGTTCCGCTCGTCGTCAGCGTTCCGCCGGTGACGGTCGCGCCATTGTTGATCGTGCCCGTCGAGGTCAGCGTTCCGGCGAGGACGAGCGCGCCGCCGTCCAGCACGCCGGCGTTGGTCGCCGTTCCCGAGGTCGTCAGCAGCCCTGTGAGCGTGGAGGAAGCGAACAAATTCTGAAAGGTTCCGGCGACGTCATTGGTCAGCGCGCCAACCCATACGCCGCCATTGGCGATGGTTCCGCTCGAATTGACGGCGTTTCCGATCCAGGTCGACGCACTGGTGATCGAGCCACCCGTGTTGGAGACGCTACCGAACCACGCGCCCTGATTGACGATCTTTGCACCGGCCGAGTTCGACAGCACATTTCCGGTCCACTGGCCTGTCGTTAGGTTGGTCACCGTCGCTGCAGCGCCGGAATTGATGAGATCGCCGTTGTAGATGCCGGAATTGAAAACCGAGCCGGTATTGGTGAGCGCGTCATTGACCTTGCCGCCGACCAAGACCGAGATCGCGCCTGAGTTGGTCACACCGCCGAGCGCGGTGAGCGTCGCCGAAGCTCTGACGATGATCAAGCCGGCGTTGTCCACGGTCAGGGAGCTTGAAGCGCCGGAGACCGTTCCCTTTGAAATATCGACGGTCGCGCCGGCCGAGTTCTGCACCGAATCGGTCTTCAGATCGCCAGTGACGTTGAACGATCCAGCGAGATTTTTCACAATCCCATTGATCGCGCCCTGCGCCTGGGTCGTTCCCGAATTGGTCAGCCCGCCATTGACCACGCCCTTGGTGGTGAATGTCCCGGCCGTCACAGCGACGCCGCCGCTGATCGTCGCGCCGACGGCGTTGGTCGCCGTTCCCGAGGTCTTCAGCCCGCCGGTGACATTGCCGCCGGCGTAGTTGTTGAAGGTCGCGGAATTGTCGACCGAGCCGGAGATCGTCGCATTATTGTCGAGCCGGCCGCCGGTGACCGCGACGGCGCCGATGATCTGATTATTATTGGTCAGCAGGCCGCCGGTCACTGAAGCGCCGCCATCGAGCGCGCCCGCATTGGTCGTCGTTCCGGCGGCCTGAGTCAGCAGGCCGGAGACAACGCCGCCCGAAAGATTGTCGAACGCGCCGGAATTGGCGACTGTTCCGGTGATCGTTCCGCCGTTCTTCAGCTGGCCGAGATTATTGCCGACATTGCCGGTCCAGGCGCCGCGATTGTCGATGGAGCCGGTATTGGCGCCGGCGTTGACATTGCCGATCCAATTGGCGCCCGCCTCATTGACGATCGTACCCTTATTGGCGACGACATTGCCCTGCCAGACGCCGGTCGGGGCTTTGTTGGTCACCGTGCCGGCCGCATTGTTCTGCAGATTCGCCGCCACCAAGCCGCTGTTGTTGACGACTCCATTGTTGACGAGATCATCAGTGAGGCGGCCGCCGGCTTCTATGGTGACGGTTCCCTGATTGGTGAGGTTGTTGGTCCCCGCATCGACCGTGCCGCCGGTCTTGATCAGCAGCGCTCCATCGACATTGATGGCGCCGGCGTGATTGGCGGCCGTGCCGATTGCGCCGCCAGCGGCGACGGCGAGGCCGGAACCGGCGTCGATCTGAGTCGTTCCCGAATAGATGTTCTGCCCCGTGACGGTCAGCGTCTTGCCGCCCGAGACCTGCGCCGACAATTGGCCGGCGCCGTCGCGCATCTGGCCCACGAAGGTCGAATCCGCGCCGAGGCCGAAGGTCAGCTTCGAGGCGGCGCCATTGGTGGTGACGGTTCCCTGCCCGCCGACGCCGGAGACAGTGGCGTTGAATCCGTTGAGATCGAAGGTCCCGCCCCAATTGACGGTGAGCGCGCTATTGGCGCTGAGGCCCTTCGCGCTGTTCAACCGCAATGTGGCACCGTCGACCAATGTGGCGCCGGAATAAGTATTAGCGCCCTCGAGATTGGTCGTGCCCGCGGTCAGCCTCAAGCCCGTGGAGCCAGAGATGCTTTCGACTGCGCCGCCAACCGAGATAATTCCACCGAAAGATGAGACAGCTATATCGGTGCTGGTCAGCGTCCCATTGCGAATGCGGCCGCCAGCGAGATAGATGGTGTCTATCGTCTGGTTGAAGCCGTTGAGGTCGAGTTTTCCAAGAACACTGGTCGTACTTTTTTGGCTGAAGGCGTTGGCGGTGCCGGCTTTCAATGTCGCAGCGGAGTCGATAATCGTTGGGCCGCCGTAGGTATTCGCGCCCGCCAGCGTCAGCACGCCGCCCGATGTCTTCACATTGATCCCGACCTGACCGGCGACGCCGTCCTGGATCACGCCTGAATAAGTCGTATCGACGGAATTGTTGGTCGTGACCGTGGCGAGGCCGCCGCCATTATTGGTGATGACGCCCTTGGATGAGCCCGTCAGATTATTGGCGGTGAAACTGAAGCTATAGGTGTCGAGCGTCGCCGCGGTCGTCGCGTCCTTGCCGACATTGAGTCCGCCCTGCAGGCCCGAGACTGCGCCCGCGCTCTGCGCATTGCCGAGCCGCAGCGTCCCTCCGTCCACCGAAGCGGCGCCCGCACTGGCGACCGTCGCGAGAGTGGGCGCGAGAACCACGGTTCCGGTGTTGGTCGCCGATCCGAAATGCGCCGTCGTCCCGGCCCCGCCCTGCAAGGACAGCTGCTTGCCCGCGCCGGGCGCGATGGTCAGTGTCGAGCCGGCGCCGGCGCCGATGGTTCCGGAGACGCCGGGATCGATCTTGACGTTCTGGGTCAAAAACTGCGCGCTGGCGCCGGCGGCGAGTTGGAAGGCCGGCGCCGCCACGCCGCCGGCGACGAGCGAGAGATCGCCGCCGCCGAGCGCCCCCGCATTGGCGACCGAGAGCGTCCCGCTCTTCACCTGCGTCTGGAATTGATTATTTGCGGCGTTGCTCAGCGTGACCGCATTCGCGCCGGCGTCGACGACGACGTTGAGATTGCCCGCCGTATCCACGATCTTATTCGCATAAGCGGCGTTGCCGGCGCCCGCGACGGTCTGATCGAGCGTCAGCGTTCCGCCATTGGCGCGAATGTCGCCCGAGAGCGCGCCAGCGCCCAGAGTGATAAGCCGATTGGTCCCGGACAGATCGAGCGCGACGCCGGCCGAGCCGCCCGCCCCGCCGGCTGCGCCGCCGGCGATCGCGCCGGAATTGGTGATTGTGAGACCGGAGCCGACGATCGCGGCGCCCCCATTGCCCGAGGCCGAGCCGCTGGCGCCGAGCCCGCCCGCGCCGCCCTTTATGGCTCCCGAGTTGACGATCGTCCCGCCGGCGATCGCCGAAAGGCCCGCTCCTCCGGCCCCGCCCGTCCCGCCGACGCCGGTGGCGGTCACCCCGCCGACGCCGCCGGCGCCGCCCACGATCGAGCCGACATTGGTCACGGTTCCGAGCGCCCCGACAGCGGAAATAGCCGCGCCGCCCGTGCCGCCGGCGCCGCCATTGCCGAAGAGAGAGGCGCTCTTTCCGCCGGCGCCGCCGGCCCCGCCGACAGCCGCGCCATTGATATTCACATCAGACCCGGAGCCGGTGAACAGAAATGCCGAGCCGCCGCCGCCGCCCGCGCCGCCATTGCCGGCGGCTCCTGTCGCCGAGCCGCCGTTGCCGCCGGCCCCGCCCGTCGTCGTCGCGCCGACGGCGACACCGCTGAACACGCCCGCGCCGCCGGTCATAACGGCGAGATTGCCGCCCGCGCCGCCGCCGCCGCCGGAGCCCGTTCCCGAGCCGCCGGCCCCGCCCGCGCCGCCGGGGTTGCCCACGAGGTTGGCGACGGCTGTCGCGCCGACAAAGGTAAAGGCGGTCGCGGCGCCCGCGCCGCCGCCGCCGCCTTGATCGGCAGGCCCATTCGCCCCAGCGCCGGCCGGGGCGGTTCCGCCTGGCGCACCGCCGCCGCCCGCGCCGCCTTTGGCGTTGACGCCACCGCCACCGCCGCCGCCCGCGGCGTTGGTCGCATTGCCGCCCGCCGTTCCGACTCCGGCGCTATTCGTCGTTCCCGCCGTTCCGCCGCCCGGATTGCCGCCGGCCCCGCCCGCCTGCTGCGCTTGCGCCGGCGAAAGGCCCATGGAAAGCGCGATGCTGAGCGCCGAGACGCCGAGCAGGAGCCCGCCTCTATGAGAACTGCCGATCGAAAGGCCCGAGGACGGGGAACGCACGCTATTGCCGTGACGGCCGGACAAACGGGTCATTCGATAGTCTCCAGAACTCGTCAAAATTCAAACGACAAAATCACGTCGAGCGAGGCCGACGCGGGCCGACTCGCGCATTTCCAGTTGTGCGATTTCTATTTTCGATCCGGGAGCGCAGCAAGGCCACAGCTGCGCGTCCAGCGAGCGGCGGGGCTGCGGAGCGGGCGGAAACGCCTACTAAGTGAATTACTTAAGTGTTTCTATGAATTTCTGTTTTTTGTCTCGCGCTCGGCGAATTTCAACGGCTGTGGCAATTATGCCACAGATCGTCAATGCTCCCGCGCAAGCGCATCCAGCGCCGGCGCGAGGCCGCGAAACGAGACAGGCAGCGCCGCATCCTGCCCGGCCGCGCTCTTGAAGGCGATGCGTCCCATCCCGTCGTGGGCGCGCCAGCGGGCGAGAATCGGCTCGGCGAGAGAAACGCTGGCGAAACATCCCGCTGCGGATCGGCGTCGCTCACCGTCACGCGCGGCGCCGCATGAAAGGCGACATCGACCGGCACGACGATCGTCATGGAGAGCCCTTGCGCGCCATCCGGCTTGCCGAAGGCGATTTCCGCGATCGTCGCGCTCTTGTCCTTGACGAGGACGGATTGCAAAATCTCGCAGCTACGATGCGCCGTCTGCCCGCCTCCGGCCGCCAGGCAACGCAGCCGCCAATCGCCGAACACGCGCGGCGCCTCTCCTGCGGGAGAAGCGGCGGGCGCCTTTGCCGGCGCCGCCGCACGCGCGCTCGGCCGGTCCAGCGCATGGGCGACGGAAATCTGCAGAAGCAGGACGAGAGCCGATGCGATAGGACGTGCCATGACGAGCCTCGACGCGCGAAGACGATCGGATAGGCGATTGGGTCTTTGGTAGCCTAGGCGCGGCTGTCGCTCAAGGTAGCGCAGCGCTCGAGCTTGCCAACATGGCGCGGCGGCAAAGGTAATTGACTAGGAAATTGCCTCGAGATAGTTTCCAAGGAAAGTAACTGAGAGCCTTCTCGTCATGCCGTCCCGCATCCCTGATCTCACCGATCATCTCGGCTACTGGCTGCGCCAAGTCTCCAATCACGTCTCGCTCGGCTTCGCCCGAAAGCTCGCCGACAAGGATGTGACGGTCGCCGAATGGGGACTGATGCGAAGTCTCTACGAGCGGGAGCCGACCTCGCCCAGCCGGCTCGCCAGCGAGATGAGCCTGACGCGGGGAGCGGTCACCAAGCTGGCCGACCGCCTCATCGCCAAGGCGCTCGTCATGCGTGAAGCGAGCGAAGTGGACGGACGCGCGCAAACGCTGCGGCTCACCAGCAAAGGCGCCGGCTTCGTGCCCGAGCTGGCGGCCCTGGCCGACGAGAATGAGATCGCGTGCTTCGGGAGCCTCTCCGCCGAAGACCGACGCGTCCTCGAGCGGATTTTGCGCGAAACGGTCGCGCGACTGGGCCTGACGAAAATGCCCCTCGATTGAACGCCCTCCCCCCCAATAGCCGAAGGAGCAACCATGGACGCTGGAATATCCGAAGTCGCCGAATACTGTCTGCGGGCGGCCAAGAGCAATAGTCTGAGCTTTCCAGAAATTGTCGGGAAGCTGATGCAGGCGGGATTCGAAAGCTATTCGATCGATTTTCGCCGCGCGACGGCGACCTATTATCTGCCCGACGGCGAAAGCGTCGTCCTTGCGACGCATCGCCATCACACGCCGATCGCCGCCGCGCTGAACGGCGCGGCTCTGCGAGCAGCGATCGAGGAAGCGCAGCATTCGGCTTCGGGCTACACCTATCTCGGTTTCTGCGAGAAGGTCATGACAGGCGGTTGCGCAGGCTATCTGGTGTCGTTCTCCGGGCGCCGCGCCGTCTATTTCGGCCGCACGGCGGAAACGCATGTCGAGCCCTTCCCTCAGCGCTGATGCGATTCGGGAGCCTGCCCTCCGGCGGGCTTTTCGTTTCCCGCGCGTCTCACCTAAGCGTGCTTGATTTCACTTCATATTTTCTGCGACCGGCACGCTCCCGTGTTAAAGATGTTGGAAGCTTCCGAGCCGGCCTTGTGATTCCGCAGTATGAAGAAAATGCCGCTGATCGATTATAGGGAGCGGGGAGTCTCGATGTACCAATGTTACAAGGCGGCACGCTCGTCAATTTCGCTGACTATATGGTGCTCGCTATGAGAGAACGCGCAAGACAAAAAGGAAATACCCTGTTTTCAATCTTATATTTAAATACAGCTATTCTTTGCGCGTTATTATTTATGATGAGGCTCGTCGAACAGGCGACAAACATCGACGTGTCTTATATTAAGATAACTATATTTATATATTATATATCAACATTTATATTTTATTTATATGAAATAGTGTGCAATTTTAGATCCTATTTTTATGCATACGCGCAAGTCGTGCGCAAGCGTTCTTTATTTGGTCCTAGCCTATGGTTTTTTGTCGTCGGCTGCGTGTGCCTTTTATTTTTACTAGCGACTTTGATCATGATCGCGGCGTTTGATGAAAAGTTCAAATCATATATTACTGATGGGTCCATTAGATGGTTAATAACATTAAATATTGCAGCAGGAGCAGATATCATTTTTTTTGGAATTTATGCGTGTTGCGTGCTAGGAGCATATAGAAATATGCGAAGATCGGTGTTTAGCAGATACCCGTGATATCTCAATATAGACAGCACGAACGGAGACATTTTGATGTAAACTTCGCTTTTTTCTCAACAACACGAGTCTGTTTGGATCCGATCAGTCGGACTAGTATGATATATACTACTACGAAATAAATGTAAGTAGTCGATTTCGTGGGGTTCGACATAACATTTACGACACGGGAATAGGCGCCGCGGCTTACTATGCTGAACGAAGTGGAGCTGTTGGCGCTTTTGCTTCGTGTAAAACAGCGGTCTGAACCCGTGTCCGTCACGTCGCTGGGGTAGCACAATTTGCTACGATCATAAGCGCGCGCGATTTTCATACGTCCACATCGGCGATCTCCGCGAGAATCGGGCCGCCTCTATTGGACTCACAGCCCATTCATCCGATTCAACTTGTCCTCGGACCGACACTAAGCGGAAGGCGCCGCGCGTCCGCTCCTCAAAACCCATCGCCGCCGGCGCTGGCCACCGGTGCGATCGAGGTGAGCGCGGCGAGGGCGATGGCGACGACGAGCAGCAATGTCGCCGCCAGCGGCAGGCGAGAGCTGGCGATCTCGTCCTTCGGATGCACGGTTTCGGCGCGCTTATAGCCCGTGACCATTGCGCGCACGAGATTCTCGCGCTTCACCAGCACATAGGCGATCACCGCCGCGACATGAATGAAAACGGCCGCCGCCAGCACATAGAATCCCTTCCTGTGCAGCGAGGTGAGCAGCAGGCTCGTCTCCTTGCTCACCGCGCCGGCGAAGGGGCCGACATTGAAAATCTCGTCATTGGCGAAAAGGCCCATGGTCGCTTGCGCCAATAGGCCGAGCAGCAGCGCGACGACCATCAGCGCGCCGAGCGGATTATGCCCGGCGTAGAGCGGCGCGCGGCCGCGCAGCAGGCCTCGCCCATAGAGCCACGCCTCCCGCGGATGCCGCAGGAAGCTGGCGAAGCGCGCGTGCTTGGCGCCGAAAAGGCCCCAGAGCACGCGAAACGCGACGAGCGTGAGAACGGCGTAGCCGAAGCGGACATGCCAATCGAACCAGGCGACGCCGAGCCTGTTGGTCACATAGGCGCCGATGAAAGAAACGACGAGCGACCAGTGGAACAGCCGCACCGGCAAGTCCCACACCAGACGCTCTTCTTTCGATTGCGCGTCCGCCGCCTTTGTTTCGGGCGGCCTGTCGATCACCGTCATCTTACGTCTCGTCGCGCTCGTTGGGCCTGACTATTTCGCCTTGTAGGAGTCGTGGCAGCCCTTGCAATCCTGGCCGAGATTGGCGACCGCGGTCTTGAAGGCTTCCGTCGCGCCCTTCTCCTTGCCGATCGCCTCGGCGAAGACATGGGCGTCCTCCTTGAACTTGGCGAGCTTCTTGTCGAACTCCGCCTTCTCTTTCCAGATTTCGGCTTTCGCCTTGCTGTCCGGCTCGCCGACGTTGGAGACGTCGGGGAAGGATTCGTCGAGCAGGCCGGCGATATAGGCGATGCGCTCGGAGCGCTTCTTGGCCTCCGCCTCGTCATAGGGGGCGTTGCCTCTGGCGACGCCGCCGAACCAGCGGAAGAAATTGCCGATCAGCACGAATTCCGCCTTGCGATTCTCCACCGCGATTTTCGCCGGCGTGGGGCCGGGCGCCTGCGCGGAGGCGGAATTCAGAGCGACGCAACCGGCGATGAGCGCGCCGCCGAGGAGAGCGAGCGAGCGCTTCGAATACAGACTCATGATCGTCCCTTTTATGCTGAGGTTGAACGCTAGGCTCAAATCTTGCCGGGTTTGTGGCTCTCCTGCCACTGCCGCACGAATTGGAGCGTCTCCGAGACATGCTTGATCGGGTCCGAGCTGACATAGGTCAAGCCGATTTTGCCGTCCGGCGTCACGACGTAAGAGATGCGGTCGGAAACCGTGTCGCCATTCTGCGTCGGACGGTCGCGCTTGGCGTCATAGGCGTTGATGACGGAAAAATTCGCGTCCGCCGCAATGGGGAACTTGTCGCGGCACTCTTTGGTGGAGAAATCGCGCTGCGTCTCGATCGTATCGGCGGAGACGCCGATCAGCGAAGCGCCGGCCGCGGCGAAATTGTCGTAATTCTCGGCGAACTCATGCGCCTCGATCGTGCAGCCGCGCGTGAAGGATTTGGGGTAGAAGTAGAGGACCACGGGGCCTTTCTTCAACGCCTCGGCCAGAGAGAAGACGAAGTCCTTTCCGCCTATGGCGGCGGGGGCGCTGAAATCGGGCGCCGAGGCGCCCGTCTTCAACGCAGCGGAGGCCGGGGCGGCCGCGAGAGCGACCGAGAGAGCTGTGAAAATCGCGAGCTTACGCATCTTGGCCTCACTTGGCGCCAGAGTTGGGAGCCGCCGCGGCGGCAGGGGCGGCGGCGGGAGCAGCAACCGCAGCCGTCGCGGCGGGAGCCGGCGGCGCGATCTTGGTCAGAGTTCCGCCCTCGTCCTGATAATCGAGCACGCCGATCGCGCCGACGACATGAAAGCCGAGGCCGGCGAGAATATCGCCGACGGCGCCGGCGCGATGCGCGCGATTGGAAACGGTGACGATGAGACGGTCACGCGGAATATAGGAGAGATATTTCTGAACCTCTTTGGTCTGGATGCTCAGATAAACCGGGAAGCCGCCGACCTTGGTCAGCTCGTCGGGCCGGCGAATGTCCAGAACCAGAAGATCCTCCGGCTTCGCCAGCAGAGCGTCGAAGGCGGCGCGATTGAGGCGCAGGGTCTTGTAGGTATAGGCCGGATCATTCTGCGGCGTGACGGGCGCCGCGGCGGGGGCGGCGGGCGCAGTGGCTTGCTGCGCATCGGCGCCGGCGACGAAAAACGCCACGCCGAGCGCCAGGCCGAGGAAGAGCGTCGAGGCTCTCATGGTATTTCCTTTTCTCTCTCTCAGGCGCGCAGACGCGCATTGAAGAAATCGACGGTGCGCTTCCAGGCGAGCTCGGCGGCCGCGGCGTCATAGCGCGGCGTCGTGTCATTATTGAAACCGTGCTGCACGCCCGGATAGACGAAAGCCTGATAATCGACATGCGCGGCTTTCAGCGCGGTCTCATAGGCCGGCCAGCCGGAGTTGATGCGATCGTCGACGCCCGCATATTGAATGAGCAGCGGGGATTTGATCTTGGCGACCTCCTCGGCCGGCGGCTGGGCGCCATAGAAGGGAACGCCGGCCGCGAGATCGGGCAGCTTGGTGGCGAGGAAATTGACGACGCCGCCGCCATAGCAGAAGCCGACCGCGCCGACCTTGCCATTGCCGATCGGGCAGGTCTTCAGCGCGCCATAGGCGGCGATGAAATCATTGCGCGTCTTGGCCTGATCGAGCTTGGTGAAGAGCTCGCGGGCCTTGTCCTCGTCGCCCGGATAGCCGCCGAGCGGCGCCAGCGCGTCCGGCGCGAAGACGACGAAATTGGCCAGCGCGAGGCGGCGGGCGATGTCCTCGATATGCGGATTGAGGCCGCGATTCTCGTGGATGACGAGGACGGTCGGCAGCTTGCCTTCCACCTTGGTGGGCTGGACGAAATAGCCCTTCACCGTTCCAGTTCCGTCTGGCGAAGGAACCTCGAGCGTCTTGCCGACGATGCGCGGATCGTCCTTCTTGACGACCTCCGCCTCGGCGAAGCGCGGCAGCAGCTCGTCGAGGAAGGCGGTCGCGGCGGCGGCGCCGATGGCGATCTTCTTGGCGCCCTCGACAAAGCCGCGACGGTCGATGTCGCCATGCACGAAAAGATCGAAGAGCTTCAATATTCCGGGCGGGAACTCGTTTGCGGTCTTACGCGTCATGGGTCTGTTCCTCGGGTCTCTCAACGTGCGAGTCGGGGCTTGTAAATTTCGTGGCAGGTTTTGCAGACTTGCGTCGCTTCGCGCGCGGAAGCGGCGGCGGCGTCGAACTCACCTTTGTCGACCTTGGCGACGACATCGGCGATGAGGCGCGATCCGTCACGGGAGATCGCCACCGCGTCGTCCTTGCCGCGCTTGGCGAAATAATCTTCCGTATAGCGGAATCCGTCGAGCAGCACTTCCGCATCCTCTTTCGCGGCCTGCGAATTTTGCGCGGTGATGTCCGGCTCGAAATATTTGATCGTCTTTTCGAGATCGCGCATCAGATCGTCGTCGTAATCGCGCAGGTCCAAGGCGGCCAGCGCCGGCGTGGCGATCAGGATCGCGCAGAGGGCGAGACGCGCATAAGAATTTCGATAAGCGGAGATGCGGCTCATGGCGCTTTCTTACAATCCTGCCTCGAGGTTTCGTCTGTGCCGAGGACGCGCCGCTGCGATCTCGCGACGCGCGCCGCCGCGCCGCGAGCTCGATCGGCGTGCCGCGCCGGAGCCTCGAGGGCTCCGGCGAGTCTGATCAGGCAAGAATGTCGTTCACGACCTTGCCGTAGACGACCGTCGGACGCTCGGCGCGGCCGGCGCGCAGATAGATCGTCTTGAGGTGATCGAGCCCGAGGAGCTGCAGCACGGTCGCATGCAGGTCATAGGTGTCGACCGGATTCGCGACGGTCTTGAGGCCGATCTCGTCGGTGTGGCCATAGGTGAGGCCATGCTTCAGGCCGCCGCCGGCGAGCCATTGCGTATAGCCCCAGGGATTATGGTCGCGACCGTCGCCGCTCTGGCCGTAAGGCGTGCGCCCGAACTCCGACGTCCAAACGATGAGCGTGTCGTCGAGAAGGCCGCGCGACTGGAGATCGGCGAGCAGGCCGGCGACCGGCTTGTCGATCGCGCGCGCATGGGCGCTGTGATTGCTCTCGAGCTGACGATGCGCGTCCCAGCTGGCGTCGTCGCCCTGGCCGAGACCCGCGATCGGACCCGACACGACATGCACGAAGCGCACGTTGCGCTCGACGAGACGACGGGCGCGCAGCAGCACCGTGCCCATGTCGCGCGTCGCCTCGTCGTCGAGGCCGTAGAGCGCCTTGGTGGCGGCGGTCTCTTTGGAGAGATCGACGGCCTCGGGCGCGGTCGCTTCCATGCGATAGGCGAGATCATAAGAATTGGTGCGCGCGGCGAGCTCGCTGTCCTGCGGCCGCGCAGCGGAGCGAATATCGTTCAGCTGATGCAGCAGGTCGAGGCTCTCGCGCTGCTGCTGCGGGCCGATCAGCTCCGGCGGCGCCTGATGCAGGATCGGCTGCGCGCCCGGACGGAAGGCCGTGCCCTGGTAGACCGCCGGCAGGAATCCCGAGCTCCAATTGACCGAGCCCGCGCGCGGCTCGCGCTGGCCGCCATAGAGCACGACATAGGGCGGCAGATCTGGATTGGCCGAGCCGAGCGCATAAGCGACCCAGGCGCCGAGCGACGGCCGGCCGGGGGAAAGATCGCCGGTGTTGAGCTTCAGGATCGAGATGTCATGCGTGGCGCCGACGGTGACGCTCGATTTGACGAAGGTCAGCTTGTCGGCCTGTTGCGCGAGATTCGGCAGCAGGTCGGAGAACCAGGCGCCGCTCTGGCCATATTGCTTCCAGCTGCGCTTGTTGGAGACGAAGAGCTTGCCGACGCCGCCCTGTGTCGAGGTCTTGATGCCCTCGAGGAAGGAGGCTGGAATGTCCTGGCCGGCGAGGCGCTCGAGCTCGGGCTTATAGTCATAGAGATCGAGCGTGCTGGGCGCGCCGTCCATATGCAGCCAGATGACCGATTTCACCTTGGCCGGAAAATGCGGCTGCTTGGACGCCAGCGGATCGACGAAAGTCGCCGCATTGGCCTGCGGAACGCCGAGCCAGCCGCCGCCCGGCATCATGCCGCCGACGGCGAAACCACCCACTCCATAGGCTGCGCTGCGCAGCCATTCGCGACGCGATGTCTTGATGAGCATTTGTCTGCTCCCCTCGGTTCAGATTGCTGTGGTGTCTTTTAGAAGCGGTAGACGAAGTCGTTGCTGTTCACGACCGTGTGCACGAGATCGACGAAGGCCGAAGCGCGCAGCGGATCGACGAAATGCGCTTTCGTCGTCACCGGCACAGCAATCGAGAGCTTGCCGTTCTCGGCCTTCTCGGCGATCGTCTTCTGATGCTGATCGAGGAAGGCGTGCAGCGCCTTCACCTCCGGCTCGCTCGGCTTGCGGCCGAACAGCACGAGATAGAGCCGATCGAGCTGCGCGGCCTCATTGTCGCCGGCCTCCTCGATCACGCGACCCGCCAGCGCCTGCGACCATTGGAAGATGAGATCGCTGTTGTAGAGCGTCAGCGCCTGCAGCGGCGTCGTCGTCACGTCACGCTTGCTGTGGATCTGCTGCGGATTCGCCATGTCGAAGGTTTCGAGCAGCGGATAGGGCAGGCTGCGCCGCGTGAAGATATAGAGGCTGCGGCGCGTGTAGTCCTGCGGGTCTTTCGACGTCGCCCAGGCGGGATCGGTGTTGTTGAAATTGCCGCCGCCGATGAGATTGGCGGGAATGGGCGGAAACACGCTCGGTCCGCCGATATGCTCGTTCAGGCTGCCGGACGCCAGCAGGATCGAATCACGAATCTCCTCCGCCTCGAGGCGCTTGCGCGGAAAGACGGCGAGCAGCTTGTTCTCGGGATCGGCCTTGGCGACATCCTCGCGATAGTCAGAGGACTGGCGATAGGTCGCCGAGAGCAGAATGGAGCGATGCAGCCGCTTCACGCTCCAGCCGTCCTTCACGAAAGTGAAGGCGAGATGGTCGAGCAGCTCCTGATTGGTCGGCTTGTCGCCGGCCTTGCCGAAATCGCTGACCGTGCCGACGATGCCCTTGCCGAAATATTGGTTCCACACACGATTGACGAAGACGCGCGCGGTGAGCGGATTCTTTTCGCTCACCAGCCAGTCGGCGAGCGCGGTGCGGCGGCCGGAGGAGGTCGCCGTCGGCTTGATGTCGGGAAGCTCGCTCGTGATGCCCTCCGGGAAGGCGGGCTGCACCTCGTCGAGCGGCTTCTCGTGATTGCCGACAAAGAGAATATGCGTGGGCGGCGCGTCGCTATGGCCGAGCTCGGTGGCGGCGGTGTAGGTCAGCGAGCCTTTGTTCGAGCGCAGATTCTGGAACTTGCGCAGCTCCTGCGTGAGCTTCTGATATTCGTCCGCCTTTTTGACGATCTCCTCGCTGTGCTCCGGCGCGCTCTTGTCGTCGGCGGCGTAGCGCAGGAAGCCGGCGAGCGCGGCGTCGTTTGTCACCTCGTCGAGCCGGTGATTGACCCAGCGGTCGAGCGCGTTCCACTGATCCTTCGCCTTGAAGATCGATTCGCGGCTGTCGGTCAGATAACGCTCCTTGTGATATTTGAGCGCCGCCTCGCGAACCGAATCGATGATCTCCTTCTGCCGCGCGCGAATGTTCTTGGTCGCCTCGTTATAGACAGCCTGCTCCTTCAGGAACTCGGCCTCCACCTCGCCCTTATTGGCGGGCGCCTTCTCGTCGAAGGCGGTGTTGGCGAAGAAGGCCTGCAGCGAATAATAATCCTTCTGCGTGAATTTATCGGTCTTGTGATTGTGGCAGCGCGCGCAGCCGACCGTCGTGCCGAGGATCGCCTGGCCGACCGTGTCGACCATATCCGTGGTGATCTGATATTTGCGCTGCACCAGATCGCGCGAATTGCTGTTGTCCGGATAGCCGGCGAGGAAGCCGGTCGCGACCAGCAGCTCCTGATTGCCGGGCGCAATCTCGTCCGCCGCGATCTGCTCGCGGATGAACTGCGAATAGGACTTGTCCTCGTTGAACGACTTGATCACGTAATCGCGATAGCGAAACATGTTCGGCCGGTTATTGTCGTTCTGGAAGCCGGTGCTGTCGGCGTAGCGCGCGAGGTCGAGCCAGAAGCGAGCCTGGCGCTCGCCATAGCGCGGCGAGGCGAGCAGGCGGTCGATGAGCTTCTCATAGGCGTCAGGGCTCGCATCGCTCTCGAAGGCCGCGACCTCGGCAGGAGTGGGGATGAGACCCCAGGCGTCCAACGTCGCACGGCGGATGAAGGTGGCGCGATCGGCGTCCGGCGAGGGAGCCAGGCCGCGCGCCTCGATCTTGGAGAGCACGAAAGCGTCGAAGGAGGAATGCGACCAATCCTTCTTCTGCACATTCGGCGCGAAGGGCTGGTAGGCCGGCTGCCACGCCCAATGCGGCTTGCTCGCGCGCGGCGACTCGGTCGTGGCGGCGGCCGGCGCCTTCTGCTCTTCGGCGATCGCGAGGGCCGCCGCGGAGGCGCTCAACATCATTGCGATCACGGATCGTTTCAAGGTCTTCGTCATGTGCCCGCAACCTCGTCTTTTCTCTATTGCCTATCGGCGTCATATGCTTACGTGACGACCGCGTTCCGTCGGCGCACCATTGCGCGCTCGCATCTTCGTGGCTCGAGGGGGACTTTAGGCGACTATATCCATTAAGTCTACAAAGAAGATCGACTTCTCATCGAGAAAAGCAACGTTTCGCAGGTCGTCGCGCGCATGCGGCGACTGTCGGCGCGCGCATGGCGTGGCGCGCGCCGAGGCGCCTTACGCGAAATTCCGAAGCGATTGGAAGATCAGATCTCGTAGCAGAGCGCGACCTCATCGGCGAGGTCGCGAACATGGGCGAGCGTGCAATTGTCGAGCACGCCGGACAGAGCCCGTTGCGCATCCTGCATCACCAGCCGGACGGCGCATTTTTCGACATCGACGCAATCGTCGCAGGGCTGGTAGCGCGTCTTGCTGGCGCAAGGCAGCGGCGCCAGCGGACCGTCGAGCGCGCGGATGATATTGCCGACGGTGATCGTCTCGGCCGGGCGGGCCAGCGTGTAGCCGCCGCCCTTGCCCATTTTGGAGCTGACATAGCCGAGATTGCGGAGCTCGCAGAGAATGGCGTCCAGAAATTTTTTAGGGATGCGCTGCGTCGTCGCGATCTCTTGCACCGGCACGGTTCGGCCCGGCTCGAAACGCGCGAGATAGCTCATGGCTTTGATGCCGTATTTGCCCTTTTTCGTCAGCACCTGGCCACCTCGTCTATAAAAACAGTAGACTATTAGTGGCGAGTCAAGAAGTCAATAAAGACGATAGACCTTTCGTCAAAACGTTCGGAGGAAGATCGGGACGATGCGCTCCGGCGTCACGAAAGAAGGTTTTTCTCGCCGCGCGAGCGCGATCCGATCGAACGGAATCGTTCGATCGATCAGAATTCGCTCAGGGATTGGAATCGAGATGCGTGATCCGAGCCGATTGGATCGGATCACTCTCCAGGAGCGATGAGCGGCGTCCCTCAGAGAAAGCCCGCGCGTCCGCTCTGCAGGCGCAAGAGCGCGGCGACCAGCGCATCGACATCGGCGCATGTATTGTAGAAGGCGAGCGACGGCCGCACGGTCGCCTCGAGGCCGAAGCGGCGCAGAATAGGCTGCGCGCAATGATGGCCGGCGCGCACCGCTATCCCCTCGCGGTCCAGCGCCTTGCCGACCTCCTCGGTGCGATGGCCGTCGAGCACGAAGGAGAGCACGCTCGCCTTCTCCGCCGCCGTGCCGATGAAAGTGAGGCCGGGCACCATGCGCATCTTCTCTGTCGCATAGACGAGGAGATCGTGCTCGTAGCGGGCGATGATCTCCATGCCGATCGATTCGACATAGTCGAGCGCGGCGCCGAGCCCCACGGCGTCGGCGATATTGCCGGTGCCGGCCTCGAAACGCTCCGGCGGACCTTGATAGATGGTCTTCTCGAAGGTCACGTCGGCGATCATATTGCCGCCGCCCTGCCAGGGCGGCATGTCGGCGAGAACCTCGTCCGTGCCATAGACGACGCCGATTCCGGTCGGGCCGAACACT
Organism: Methylosinus sp. sav-2; assembly: GCF_004366495.1. Classification (NCBI taxonomy): domain Bacteria; kingdom Pseudomonadati; phylum Pseudomonadota; class Alphaproteobacteria; order Hyphomicrobiales; family Methylocystaceae; genus Methylosinus; species Methylosinus sp. sav-2. The sequence goes on along the minus strand of NZ_SOEJ01000001.1, from coordinate 750,616 downwards.
TTATGACCGGAGAAGACGAAGAAGTCGCAGCCGATCGACTGCACGTCCACCGGCATATGCGAGACCGATTGCGCGCCGTCGATGAGCACGCGCGCGCCATGGCGATGCGCCATGGCGGTGATCTCGCGCACCGGAGTCACCGTGCCGAGCGCATTGGAGACCTGCGTCACCGAGACGATTCGCGTCTTGGGGTTCAGCAGCTTCTCGTATTCCTCGAGGATGATCTGGCCGCGATCATCCACCGGCGCGACGCGCAGCCGCGCGCCCTTCTCGGCGCAGAGCTGCTGCCAGGGCACGATATTGGCGTGATGCTCGAGCCAGGAGACGACGATCTCGTCGCCCGCCTGCACATTGCGCCGGCCCCAGGCCTGGGCGACGAGATTGATCGCCTCGGTCGCGCCGCGCACGAAGATGATGTCCTTGACCGAAGGCGCCTTCAAGAAGCGGCGCACCTTCTCGCGCGCGGCCTCATAGGCGTCGGTCGAGCGCGCCGCCAGCGCATGGGCCGCGCGATGAATGTTGGAATTCTCATATTCGTAGAAATGCGCGAGCCGATCGATGACGGCCTGCGGCTTTTGCGTCGTCGCCGCATTGTCGAGCCAGACCAGCGGCTTGCCATGCACCTGCTGCTGCAGAATGGGGAAGTCGCGCTTCACCGCATAGGGGTCGAAAGCGGCTCTGCTCGCCGGCGCGCTGGCGGAGAGCTGCGGCGCATAGCCCTGCGGCTCCTGCGGCGCCGTCTTCGGCGTGGCGGGAACGGCGCCGGCGCGATCGAGGAAATAGAGTGAATCGGTCGCGGCGGGGCCGGCGGCGCCGGGCGCGAAGCTGCGCTCCTGGCCGGAGATTTCCGGCATTGCGACATTGGGCGTCCCCAGCGCGAAAGCGTCCGACACGCGATGCGGATCGGCCTCCGAGGGGCCGGAATAGGCGAAGCTCTCCGGCGCCGCATCGGGCGTGGCGGGCGCCGGCGCGACATCGGCGTCATAGCGGTCGACGAGCGAGAGCGACGGGTCCGCGGGAACGGAGCCCGGCGCGACCGCGGGCGCGCGCTCATGCAGGAAATAGAGATTGTCCACCGGCGCGGCCTTCACGCCGCCCGGAACGGAGTCGGGATCATAACCGCCATAGGGCGCCGGCGCCTGCACGGGCGCGGCGCCGCCATATTGCGCCAGCGTGTTGGGAATGGCGGAATAATCGATCGCCGCCGCCGAAGGGCTTCCCGGCTCGAAGGCCCCGGCGGAAGCGCCCGGCTGGGGAACATCCGAGAGCCCATAGGGCGGGACCGCCGGCTGCAAGCCGACCGGCGCCGAGGGCGCGGAGAGATTGGGCGTCGGCGCGATGGAGGGAATCGTCGTCGGCGGAACGTCCGGCGGCCCCACGGGCGCCCGCGCCGGGGCATAGGGCGCGACGCTGGTGACGATGGAGGGCGCCGGCGCCTCGGGCTGCATCGGCGGCACAATGGGCGCGCCGGGAGAGAGCGTCGCCGGAGACTCGCTGGACGAAGCCTGCGGCGAGGCCTGGAAAAAAGCATTGGCGAGGCGAGCGATCATGGCCGGATCTGGAAAGGCCGGCGCTCCATGGCGCGTCAGCGTCTCCTCGGAGGGCGCATCCGGCGCGGTGGCGCCGAAGGCCGCGGAATTGGACGGCGCAGAAGACATGATCATTCCTCGTCTCTGTCGAAAGCTCTTCCGTCGCAAGAAGCCGCAAGAGCGTCACCCGCGAGCGCCAGAAGATGGCGAATGAAGCATTCCTCGTCCTTCGAGACGGCGGCTATGCCGCCTCCTCAGGATGAGGAAAGCTTCAGCCGATCACTCGGGTTCCGCCGAAGCGGGACCCGATGCGCTCAGACGTATTTGTCGCCGTAATCGTGGAACTTGCCCACCTCGACGCCCTCGAGCACGCCGAGCGCGTCATGCGTCAGCACGGCGGCCGAGCAATAGAGCGAGATGAGATAGGAGGCGATGGCCTTGCGGTTGATGCCCATGAAGCGCACCGAGAGGCTCGGCGCGACCTCGCCGGGAATGCCCGGCTGGAACAGGCCGATCACGCCCTGCTTCTTCTCGCCCGTGCGCAGCAGCAGAATATTGGTCTTGCCGGACTCGTCGATGAAGAGCTTGTCGCTCGGCACCAAGGGCAGGCCGCGCCAGGTGATGAAGGGCGAGCCGAACAGGGTGACGGTCGGCGGCGGCACGCCGCGGCGGGTGCATTCGCGACCGAAGGCCGCGATGGCGCGCGGATGCGCGAGGAAGAAGGCCGGCTCCTTCCAGACCTTGGTGATGAGCTCGTCGAGATCGTCCGGCGTCGGCGCGCCCGTCCGCGTCCTGATTTTCATGGACGGATGCACGTTGGCGAGCAGGCCGTATTCGGCATTGTTGATGAGCTCGCTCTCCTGCCGCTCCTTGACCTTCTCCGTGAGCAGCCGGACCTGCTCCTGGATCTGATCGTAAGGATGGCTGTAGAGGTCGGAGACGCGGGTCTGCACGTCGAGCACGGTCGTGACCGCATTCATCGAATATTCGCGCGGATGATCCTCGTAATCGACGAAGGTCTCCGGCAGATCGGCGTCGCGGTCGCGGGCCGGGCTGCAGGTCACGTCGGCGTCGGTGAGGGCGCCCTCCTCCTTGACGCGGTTCAGCCGGTAGATGCCGGCCTCGACGGGCGTCCAAGGCAGAAAGGACACGAGCCAGCGCGGCGTAATGCCCGACCACTGCGCTCTCGTCTTGGTCGCATTGGCGAGCTGGCGGGCCGCAGATTCGCTCAGCGTCCGCCGGACTTCTGGTTCCGTGGTCATGGGTTCATTCCTCGAACGATGCGCCCGGCGTCGACGCGAGCTTTAGCTCGCGCGGACGCCGATAAACGTCGGCCGTCATCGAAAAAGCGCGGCGGGACGAATCCGAACCGCGAGCGATAACTACAGTCGTCCCCCAGGCAAATCAATAGTATTCAAAGTAGAAAATTTTACTACTTTCAAATACTTATCCTTTTATATTCACTTACTATACGTCTACAAGAACGATATGGTGTGTGAGCTTCGCCTTCACGCCTCGCCCGCCTCGGCCGGGGCATAGGACATGACGAGAAAGAAGCTCGCCGGCGTCTCGCCGAGATTGCGATAGCTGTGCGGCACATCGGCGAGAAAATCGACGGCGTCGCCCGTGGCGAGCGTCACCGGCGGCTCGCGGCCAGCGATGATCTCGATCTCGCCCTGCGCGACGACCAGCGTCTCCTTCGCGCCGGGAGCATGGGCCTCGGCGCGCTCCTGATGCAGCGGCGCGATCGTCACCTCATAGAATTCCACCGGCCGGGCGCTGTCATAGGGAAACAAGGGCCGCGAGAGAAAATTGCCGTCCTGAGAGCCGATCAGCCGCGGGCTGGCCTTGCGCATGACGAGCACGCCGCTGCGCTCCTGCGAGGCGACGAGGCTGCCGAAGGGAACGCCGATCGCATTGGCGATGCGCCATAAATGGGCGATCGTCGGCGCCTTGGCCCCGGACTCGATCGACCGCAGCTCGTCCAGCTCGACGCCGCTCAGCTCGGCGAGCCGCTCGAGCGTGCGGCCTTTGCGCGCGATCAGCCGCCCGAGGCGCTGCGCCACCGTATCGGCGAGGCGCTCGGAGCCTTCGTTGCGGGTTGGATCGGAGTCGGACGAACGACGGAATCTACTCATCGACAACTCCTATTTTCTAAATATTTTTTAATCTGCCATTCCAGCCCTGGTCAAGAATTATGACGGGCTCGCGGCTTTTCTTCGGCGAGCGCGACCTATTCGACACACTGCGGATTTTTCGTTCTTTTCTTTGCATTTTAGGAGAATGCTCACTGCGCCTGGCGGCGTGTTCGCGACCGAGATCATGCCGTCACCTGCTCAGGAGCGTGGCCTTGACGGCTAATTAATTCTATAACATTGATAGGCTTATCATCCCCATCGGGATGCGGAGCAGAATTTCCTCTTCCCCGGAGAGCCCATGCCGTCGAAACTCCTCGCCTCTTTCGTCGCTCTCGGCGCCGTCGCCGCGACTGCGGCGCCCGCCAACGCCGAGCTGCTCACACAGAAGATCTTGCCGACCCCGACCGCGCTGGTCATTGCGCAGACCGCCTATGACGTCTGCTATCAGCAGGGCTATCGCATCTCGGTCACCGTCGTCGGCGAGCAGGGCCAGATCCTCATCGCCATTCGCGGCGACGGCTCCTCGCCGCATACTTTCGAGAACAGCCATCGCAAGGCCTACACCTCGCGCACCTTCCGCACGCCGTCGGGTGAATTCGCGCAGCGCGTGAAGGACAATCCGACGCTGAGCGCCGTGCATCTCGCCAATGTGATCGCGGCGCAGGGCGCTCTGCCGATCAAGGCGGGCGATGTGGTCATAGGCGCCGTCGGCGTCTCCGGCGCGCCGGGCGGCGACAAGGACGAGGCCTGCGCCAAGGCCGGCATCGACAAGGTCGCCGACCAGCTCAAATAGAGCAACAGCTCGGAGAGCCGCTCGACCGAGCGGCTCTCTCGCCTCGAGAGAGCTTTCCGTTCGATCGGAAAGCGCTCGATCAATCCACCGGCAGACGCAGACGAATCTCGTCGACGAAAGCCGCGAGACAGCGCTTCACCGTGTCGAATTGCGAGGTGGTGGGCGCCATCGCTATGCCATGCACGCCGAACTCCTCGTTCAGGCTGTTCACCCGATCCGCGACCTCCTTGAAGCTGCCGACCAGCGACATGGACAAAAGCGCCTGCGGATCGAGCGCCGCCTCGCCCTCGGCGCGCGCGGCGTTGGCCTTGGCGCAGAAATCCTCGAGATAGGGGGTCGCGATCGACACCGCCTCGGCGCGTTCCTGTGTCGCAAAGCCGAAGCGCGCGAGCACCAGACGCGGGTCGCCGTCGGGCGCCTCGTCTTTGTAGACGCCGAGAATGCGATGCAGCTCGTCATTCGTGCAGGTCGCCGACGCCATGAGCCCATAGCCCTTGCGCGCAGCGAGGCGGATCGTGCTCTCCGTCGTCGTCGCGATCCAGGTCGGAACCTTCTGCTCCGGCCGCGGCGAGAGGCTCAGCTTCTCCACCTGGAAATATTTGCCCTTATGCGTGACCTCGCTCTCCAGCAGCAGGCGCTCGACGAGCTCCAACGCCTCCAGGCCGCGCTCGTTGGCGTCTTCCGGCGCGACGCCGAAATTGACCGTCTGCTTGGGAAAATCGGCGCCGCTGGCGACGCCGAAGCTGAACCGGCCCTTGGTCAAGAGATCGATGCTGGCGACATCTTCGGCGAGCTGGATCGGATCGCGCAGCGCCGGCAGAAAGGACGCCGAGCCGATGCGCGCCCGCATCGTGACGCCTGCCGCATAGCCGAGCATGACAGAGTTGGCGCCGCTCGGAAAATAATCGTCGAAATGACGTTCGGCGAACCAGATATCGTCGAAGCGCATGCGCTCGGCTTCGCGCACCAATATGAGCTGGCGCGTCAATGCGCGGCCCGCCTCCAAGGTCGGATTGTCGAACAGGCACAGGTAACCAAAACGCGGATTCATCGCGCCGCTCCAGCTGGCCCGGCCACGCGCCGGGGAAATTGAACGTAAGTCCTGCAACAACCGAGCCGCCCGTGCGAAAACCTCGATTTTTATGCGCAGAACTGCGAGCTTCCGCCGCGCGAGCCGTTTCGCCCACGCCTTCGACGCGAGGCCCGCGTCGGAAATGCGACAACGCCCGGGACGACGCCCACGATGACGCCCGCTCGAGCCTGCGCCTCTTGTAACCTTTTCACAGCGCAACCATAATCCCGCCCCGATCAGGGGCCGCGCGCTTTCGCGCGAACGCCATTCGCTGAGAAGGGGTCTTCTCGTGGTGCAAGACACGACGACCGGCGCATCCGCGCCGACGCGCAATTTTTTCGCCCGCAAGAGCGTAGACGAAATTCTCGCTGAAAATCACCTCGAGGAAGGCGCCAATTTCGCGCGCGCGCTCGGGCCGGTCTCGCTCACCGCGCTCGGCATAGGCGGCATCATCGGCGCCGGCATATTCGTGCTCACCGGCACTGTGGCGGCGAAATTCGCCGGGCCGGGCGTCGTCATCTCCTTCGCGCTCGCGGGACTCGCCTGCGCTTTCGTGGCGCTCTGCTATTCGGAGCTCGCCGCGCTCATTCCCGTCTCGGGCAGCGCCTACACCTATACTTACGCCACGCTCGGCGAGATCTTCGCCTGGATCATCGGCTGGGATCTCGTGCTCGAATATGGGCTCGGCGCCGCGACGGTGGCGGTCGGCTGGGCAGGCTATTTCAACCGCGTGCTGCATGGAATCGGCATAAATTTGCCGCCACAATGGACCACCGCCTATTTCTCCGAGGCCGGCCATGGAGTCTTCAACCTGCCGGCCGCGCTGGTGATATTGGCGCTCTCGCTGCTCTTGGCGCGCGGCACGCGCGAATCCTCCATGTTCAATAATTTCATCGTCTTCCTGAAGCTCGGCGTGGTGCTGATCGTCATCTTCTTCGGCGTCTCCTATATCGACACGGCGCATTGGACGCCTTTCGTGCCCGAGAACACCGGGGAATTCGGCCATTTCGGCTGGAGCGGCGTGCTGCGCGGCGCCTCCGTCGTCTTCTTCTCCTATATCGGCTTCGACGCCGTCTCGACGGCGGCGCAGGAGGCGAAGCTGCCGCAGCGCGACGTGCCGATCGGCATCATCGGCTCGCTCGCCATCTGCACCGTGCTGTTCATCGGCGTCGCCGGCGTGGCGACGGGCGTCGTCTCCTACACGGCGCTCAATGTGCCGGACCCGATCGCCGTGGCGATGGACGCCACCGGCGCCCCCTGGATGGCCTGGACCGTCAAGATCGGCGCGCTCGCCGGCCTCACCACCGTCATTCTGGCGCTGCTCTTCGGCCAGACGCGCGTCTTCTACTCCATGGCGCATGACGGCATGCTGCCGCCCGTCTTCGCCAGGCTGCACCCGGTCTATAAAACGCCGGCGATCAGCCAGATCGTCGTCGGCATGCTGGTGGCGATCGCCGCCGGCCTCTTCCCCATAGAGATTCTCGACGAGATGGTGTCGATCGGCACGCTCTCCGCTTTCGCGCTCGTCTGCGGCGCGGTGCTCTATCTGCGTCGCAACCGGCCGGAACTGCATCGCCCCTTCCGCGCTCCTGGCATTCCATGGGTGCCGATTTGCGGCATTTTCTCCTGCCTCGCGCTGATGGGCGCGCTGCCGATCGAAACCTGGATCCGCCTCTTCGTCTGGATGGCGGCCGGGCTCGCGCTCTATTATTTCTACGGCAGCCTGCGCACCCGCCGCAGGTGAGGCGTTGAGCGCGCCGGCCATAGTCTGGTTTCGGCGCGATCTTCGGCTCGCCGATAATTCCGCCCTGAGCGCCGCCGCCGCCTCCGGCGCGCCGCTCATCGCCGCCTTCATTCTGGACGAGGACGAAGGCGGCGAATGGCGGCTCGGCGGCGCCTCGCGCTGGTGGCTGCGCGAGAGCCTCGCCGCCCTCTCGCGCGATCTCGAAAAGCGCGGCGCGCCGCTGACGCTGCGGCGCGGCGACGCGCAGGCGGAATTGCTGCGTCTCGCCGCGGAGACCGGCGCCGCCGCCGTCTATTGCAACCGAATCTATGAGCCCTGGGCAATAGCGCGCGACGCGCAGCTCCAGGCAAAGTTGCGCGAGAAGGGCGTCACCGCGCAAAGCTTCCCCGGCGCGCTGCTCGCAGAGCCGGGCTCGGTCTGCAATGCGCAAGGGAAGCCCTTCCGCGTCTTCACGCCCTTCTGGCGCGCGCTCGCCGAGCTTCTGCAGCCGGCGCCGCCTCTCCCCGCGCCGAAGAAGCTCCACGCAGCGCCCGCGCCCGCGAGCGATCGGCTCGACGATTGGCGGCTGCAGCCGAAAAAGCCGGATTGGGCGCAAGGCCTGCGCGAGAGCTGGCGGCCGGGCGAGGCCGGCGCGCATCGCCGCCTCGCCGCTTTTCTGCGCGATGGCATAGACGCCTATGCTCTGCTGCGGGATTTTCCGGCGAGGGACGGCGCCTCCCGCCTCTCGCCGCATCTCCATTGGGGCGAGATTACGCCATTGCAGATATGGAGCGCGACTATCGACGCTCCGCAAGAAGGCCGCCTCGCCTTTCTGCGCGAGCTCGGCTGGCGGGAATTTTGCCACCATCTGCTCGCCGCCCATCCCGATATGCCGGAGGCGCCGCTCGACAAATCCTTCGCGCGCTTCCCCTGGGCGAATGACGCAGGCGCCCTCGCCGCCTGGCGAAAAGGCGAGACCGGCTATCCGCTGGTCGACGCCGCCATGCGCCAGCTGTGGCGCACGGGCTTCATGCACAATCGCCTGCGCATGGTCGCCGCCTCCTTTCTGGTGAAGCATCTGCTGCTTCCCTGGCGGGAGGGCGAAAGCTGGTTCTGGGACACGCTGGTCGACGCCGATCTCGCCAATAATTCCGGCAATTGGCAATGGGTCGCCGGCTGCGGCGCCGACGCCGCGCCTTATTTCCGCATCTTCAATCCCGTGCTGCAGGGCGAGAAATTCGATCCCGACGGCGCTTTCATCCGCCGCTTCGTCCCGGAGCTGGCGCAGCTCGGCGCCAAATACATCCACAAGCCCTGGGCCGCGCCGGAGCGCATTCTGCGCGAGGCCGGCGTCACGCTCGGCGAGACCTATCCGCACCCTATCGTCGATCACGCCGCCGCGCGCCAAAGAGCGCTCGAAGCTTTCGCCACGCTCCGCTCGCGATGACGTGCGGAAATTCTATCTCCCTTCCCTCTTAGTCGGATTCCCTCTAAACAGCCGGGCCATGATCTGGCTTCTCTTCGCTCTACTGACCGGCGCCGCAGTCATGAGCGTGCTATGGCCGCTCGCCCGCAAAAGCGACGCCGCCGACGCCGCCGCCCCCGACATCGCCTTTTTCGAGGAGCAGATCGCTGAGATCGGGCGCGAGAGCGCCGAGGGGCGCCTTTCCGCCGCCGACGCCGAGACCGCGCGGACCGAGGCCGCCCGCCGCCTGCTGCGCGCCCGCGGCGTGAGCTCTGGCGCCGCCGCCTCCTCCCGCCGCAACGCCATTGTGGCGGCGGCGAGCGCGATCATTCTGATCCCCGCTCTCACTCTGCTGCTCTATGGCAAGCTCGGCCGTCCCGATCTGCCGGACGCCTCGCTCGAGGCGCGGCTGGAGGCCAAGCCCGGCCACACCGACATAGCGAGCGCCGTGGCGCGCATCGAGGCGCATCTCGCCGAACATCCCGAGGATGGACGCGGCTATGAGGTGATTGCGCCCTTCTATCTGCGCAATGGCCGCCCGGCCGAGGCCGCCGCCGCCTATGAGAAAGCGCTGCGCCTGCTGGGGCCGACGCCGCATCGCCACAATGCGCTGGGCGAAGCGCGCGTGCTGGCCTCGGAAGGCCGCGTGACGGCGGAGGCCATGAGCGAGTTCGATGCGGCGCTGGCGCTCGACCCGAAATCCGCCATGGCGCGCTTCTACAAGGGCCTCGAGGCGGCGCAGACGGGCGCGCGCGAAAAGGCCGAGCAGGTCTGGTCCGAGCTGCTCGCCGACGGTCCAGCCGACGCCCCCTGGCGTCCGCGCGTCGAAACGCTGCTCGCGCAATTGCGCGGCGCGCCTGCGCCCGAATCCGCGCCGGCGAGCGAGGAAGGCGCGAAGATCGCAGCAATGCCCGAGGCGCAGCGAACGGACGCCATTCGCACAATGGTGGAGCGGCTGCGCGGCAAGCTCGAGCAGGACGGCGCCGATGTCGAGGGCTGGCTACGGCTCATTCGCGCCTATAGCGTGCTGGCCGAGACGGAAAAGGCCAAGACCGCGCTCGACGGCGCCCACAAGGCGCTCGCGCAGGACAAGGACGGGCTCGCCCGCGTCGATGCGCTGGCGCGCGAATTGGGCGTTGGAGGTTGACATGACTCGCAAGGGCAAGAGGCTCGCGCTCATCTCCGGCGCGCTCGCGGTTCTCGCTATCGCCGTCGGGCTGGTGCTGTTCGCGCTGCGCGACAATATCGTGTTCTTCTATTCGCCGGCCGAGCTCGCGCAAAAGCATGTCGCGCCGGGAACGCGGCTGCGCATCGGCGGGCTGGTGAAGGAAGGCTCGGTGCAGCGCGGCGATGATCGCAATGTCGCCTTCACCGTCACCGACAGAACCGCCGATCTCGGCGTCACCTATAAGGGCCTGCTGCCGGACCTCTTCCGCGAGGGACAGGGCGTCGTCGTCGATGGGACGCTCGGCGCCGACGGCGCCTTTCGCGCCGACAGCGTGCTGGCCAAGCACGACGAGCGCTACATGCCGCGCGAAGTCGCCGACTCGCTGAAAAAGCAGGGCGTGTGGCAGGGAGAGAAGAAGTGAGTCACGGAACGCCCCGCGGCCCTGGATTGCTTCGCTTCGCTCGCAATGACGAAGCCGTCATTGCGAGCGAAGCGACGAAGCAATCCAGAGCCGCGCCCGCGCTCTCGCATCGCTTCGTTCGCCATCACGCCTCGGGAGGGGTGAAGATATGATCGTCGAGACCGGCCATTTCGCGCTCGTTCTGGCGCTGGCTCTCGCGCTGGCGCAGGCCATTCTTCCCTTCGTCGGCGCGCGGCTTCGCGATGTGTCGCTGATGCGCGTCGCGCGCCCTGTGGCGGTGGCGCAATTTCTCCTCGTCGCCACGGCCTATGGCGCGCTGACCTATGCGCATGTCGTCTCGGATTTCTCGCTCGTCAATGTGATCGAGAACTCCCATTCCTTAAAGCCGATGATCTATAAAATCTCCGGCGTGTGGGGAAATCACGAAGGCTCCATGCTGCTGTGGGTGCTCGTGCTCTCCTCCTGCGGCGCGGCCATCGCTCTGCTCTCGCGCGCCATGCCGGATTTGCTGCGCGCCGACACGCTCGCCGTGCAGGGATTGATGGGCGCGGCCTTTCTCGCCTTCATCCTGCTCACCTCCAATCCCTTCGCGCGCGTCGCCGATCCGCCGTGGCAGGGGCGCGACCTCAACCCGATTCTGCAAGACCCTGGCCTCGCCATTCATCCGCCGCTGCTCTATCTCGGCTATGTCGGCTTCTCGATCGTCTTCTCCTTCGCCGCTGCGGCTCTGATCGGCGGACGCATAGACGCCGCCTGGGCGCGCTTCGTGCGGCCATGGACGCTCGCCGCCTGGATATTCCTGACGCTCGGCATCGCAATGGGCTCCTACTGGGCCTATTACACGCTCGGCTGGGGCGGCTTCTGGTTCTGGGATCCGGTCGAGAACGCCTCGCTCATGCCCTGGCTCGCCGGCACGGCGCTGCTGCATTGCGCGGCGGTGATGGAGAAGCGCGAGGCGCTGAAGGTGTGGACGATCTTCCTCTCCATTCTCGCCTTCTCGCTGTCGCTGCTCGGCACATTCCTCGTGCGCTCCGGCGTGCTCACCTCGGTGCACGCTTTCGCCAGCGATCCGCAGCGCGGCGTGTTCATTCTCGCCATACTCGTCGCCTTCATCGGCGGCGCGCTGGCGCTGTTCGCTTTTCGGGCCAGCGCTCTGCCGACGGGCGGCCTCTTCGCGCCGATCTCGCGCGAGGGCGCGCTGGTCGTCAATAATCTGCTGCTGACCGTCGCCTGCGCGACGGTCGTCATCGGCACGCTCTATCCGCTGGCGCTGGAGGCGCTGACCGGCGACAAAATTTCCGTCGGCGCGCCTTTCTTCGACACGGTGCTGATCCCGATCGCTCTGCCGCTCGTGCTGCTGATGCCGATCGGCCAAATGCTCGCCTGGAAGCGCGGCGATCTCCTCGCCGCCTTGCAACGGCTGCGCGCGGCCTTTGCGGCGGGCGTCGTCGCGCTGGCCGCTTTCGGCGCGCTCTATGGCGCGCCGGTTCTCTCCATTGTGAGCGCCGGGCTCGCCGTCTATCTCGTCATTGGCGCCTTCACCGACATTGCGCAGCGCGTCGCGCAAGGAAATGCGCTCGCACGTTTGCGCGGGCTACCGCTCTCGGCCTGGGGAACGTCGATCGCCCATGCGGGAATGGGCCTGTCGCTGCTCGGCCTCGCCGCGACCGGCTGGGGCGTCGAGCAGATCGTCGCCATGAAGCCGGGCGTCGCCCAAGAGGTCGGCCCCTACCAAATCACGATCGAGGACATCGCCTCGCGCGCCGGCCCCAATTATGCGGAAACTTACGCCGTCATGGCGCTGCGCAAGGGTGGCGAGACCATCGCGCGCATAGAGCCGGCGAAGCGCTTCTATCAGGCGCGGCGCATGGCGCGCACGGAGGCGGGCATCGTCACGCTCGGCCTCGGGCAGGTCTATGCGGCGCTCGGCGAGCAGCATGAGGACGGCACGCTGGACGCGCGGCTCTATTACAAGCCGCTGGTGTTGCTGATCTGGCTCGGCGCGGTGGTGATGGCGCTCGGCGGCGGCCTGTCGCTCGCCGATCGCCGCCTGCGCATCGGCGTCGCCAGCCGCGCCCGCACGGCTGCGCAGCCACAGGCCGCGGAGTGATGGGAATGGCGCGGAATCTCTCCCTTCTTCCTTCTCCCACTCGTGGGAGAAGGTGGCCCCGCGAAGCGGGGTCGGATGAGGGTCCCGCAGGCCCTCACCCGACTCGACTTCGTCGAGCCACCCTCTCCCGCAAGCGGGAGAGGGGAATCGCGCACATTGTTTCCGCGTTTCTGTTGAGCACGGCGCTCCTGTCTCCCGCCCTCGCGGTGGAGCCGTCCGAAAAGCTCGCCGATCCCAAGCTCGAGGCGCGCGCGCGCGCCATCGCCAGCGAATTGCGCTGCCTCGTCTGCCAAAACCAATCCATCGACGATTCCGACGCGCCGCTCGCCAAGGACCTGCGCGTCATCGTGCGCGAGCGGCTGAAGGACGGCGCGAGCGACGCCGAGGTGCGCGATTATGTTGTGGCGCGCTACGGCGATTTCATGCTGCTGCGCCCGCCGGTGAAGCGGGAGACTCTGCTGCTCTGGGCCGCTCCGGCGCTGGCGCTGATCGGCGGCGTCTGGGCGATCTTCGCCGCCGTGCGCCGCGGGCGTCGGCGCATCGATCCAGCGATGCTCACTGCGGAAGAACGCGCGCAATTGCAGGCGCTAGGCGTGGAGCCCCCTCCCTCTCGAAGTGACCCCGGAGAGGGAAGCGGCAAAGGCGACGCGCAACCTTCATGAAGCGCCGAGTCCGCCCTCTCTCCCGCATAGCGGGGGAGGGCTGGGGAGGGGGCATGTCGCGGCCTCTCGAATCGCGCTAGACTCGCCGCATGGACAGACCGAGCTATTACGAATTCTTCGCTGGCGGCGGCATGGCGCGCGCCGGACTCGGCGCCGGCTGGCGATGCCTCTTCGCCAATGATTTCGACCTGAAGAAATGCGGGACCTATCGCGCCAATTGGGGCGGCGAGGAACTCTTCCCCGGCGATGTGCGCAAGGTGACGACCGCCGATCTGCCCGGCCGCGCCGATCTCGTCTGGGCCTCCTTCCCCTGTCAGGACCTCTCGCTCGCCGGCGCCGGCGCTGGGCTGAAGGGCGAGCGCTCGGGAACCTTCTGGCCCTTTTTCGAGATCGTCAAAGCGCTGCGCAAGGAAGGACGGCATCCGCCGCTGCTGGTGCTGGAGAATGTCTGCGGCGCGCTGACATCGCATGGGGGGAAGGATTTCGAATCGCTCTGCGGCGCGCTCGCCGGCGAAGGCTATCGCTTCGGCGCGCTGGTCATAGACGCCGCGCTGTTCGTGCCGCAATCGCGGCCACGCTTGTTCATCGTCGCGCTGCATGGCGATTTCGTCGCTCCCGCCGAGCTGACGACGGCGGAGCCCTCGCCGCTCTGGCATACGCGCGCGCTGCTCACGGCGCAGGAGCGCCTGCCGCGCGCGCTACGCGAGAACTGGATTTGGTGGCGCCTCGCCGCGCCCGCCGCGCGCAACACGCGCCTCGCCGATATTATCGACGACAGGCCGGAAGGCGTCGCCTGGCATGATCGCGAGGAGACGCAAGCGCTGCTCGCCAAGATGAGCGATCTCAATCGCGCCAAGGTGGAGGCGGCGAAGCGCGCCGGGCGGCGCATGGTGGGAACGCTCTATCGCCGCACGCGCTATGGCGCCGATGGCGAGAAGATGCAGCGCGCCGAGGCGCGTTTCGACGATCTCGCCGGCTGCCTGCGCACGCCCGCCGGCGGCTCCAGCCGACAAATCGTGCTGATCGTCGAGAAAGGCCGCGTGCGCTCGCGATTGATTTCCGCGCGCGAGACGGCGCGGCTGATGGGCCTGCCCGAGGATTACCAGCTGCCGCGCAATTACAATGAGGCCTATCACCTCACCGGCGACGGCGTCGTCGCGCCCGTGGCGCGCCATATAGCGGCGCAAATTCTCGAGCCGCTGCTCATCGCGCTGCGCGGCCTCTCGAGAGCCGCCGCCTGACGGCGATGGCGGAAGACCCCGCCAAACGCTCCGCCATCATGCGCGCGGTGAAATCGCGCGACACCTCTCCCGAAAAAGCGGTGCGCGCGCTGCTACGCGGCTTCGCGCCGCATTATCGGCTGCATCGCAAGGATGTGCCGGGCAATCCCGATATCGCCTATGTCGGGAGAAAGCGCGCCATATTCGTGCATGGCTGCTTCTGGCACGGACATGATTGCGCGCGCGGCGCGCGAATGCCGAAAACCAACGCCGACTATTGGCGCGCCAAGATCGCGCGCAATCGCGCGCGCGACATTGCGCATCAGGAAAAGCTCGCGAGCCTCGGCTGGCGCGCGCTCATCGTGTGGGAATGCGAGCTGAAGGACCGCGCGGCGCTGGAAGCGAAGCTGCGGGAGTTCTTAGCGAATAGCGAATAGCGAATAGAAGGAAGCTCTATTCGCTACTCCCTACTCGCTATTCGCTCGAATCAATCCTTCGCGCGCTCGACGTAAGAGCCGTCTTCCGTCTGGATGACGATGCGCGTGCCGGCCTGAATATGCGGCGGCACCATCACGCGGGCGCCATTGGAGGCGATGGCGGGCTTGTAGGAAGAGGAGGCCGTCTGGCCCTTCATCGCCGGCTCGGTCTCGGTGATCTCGAGCGTGACGCGCGCCGGGAGCTGGATTCCAACCGCCACGCCATTGAACAGCGACAGAATGCAGACCATGCCTTCCTGCAGCCATTGCGCCTGATCGCCGAGCACATCCTTGGGCACGATGACCTGATCATAGGTCGCGGTGTTCATGAAGGTGAAGCCATCGTCGTCGCCGAAGAGATAGCTGAAATCCTGATCCTCGACGAAGGCCCGCTCGACCTGCTCGGTGGTCTTGTAGCGGTCGGCGACCTTCACCCCGTCGGAAAGGCGGCGCATGTCGATCTGCGTCGTGGGCGTGCCCTTGCCGGGGAAGAAGCTCTCGGCCTTCAGAACGACATAGAGATGGCCGTCCTCCTTCTCGATGATATTGCCCTTTCGGATCGAGCTGGCGATGACTTTCACGTGTTTTATCCTCGATTGCTGGCCGCGTTCGGCCGGTCTATGAACGGCTCGGACCCTTTTCTGATCCGGTCGGATCAAAAAAGGGTCCGATTCGCATTGGAGCGATCAGATCGCTCGAAAAAGGCTCGTCCGCGCCTCTCGCGCGGGACCCGGCCGCCGCCCTCGAACCCATGATGGCCCGACGAATGACGCGAGTGTCGCCCTGGTGGGCCAGGGATGTTTACGCCGATCGCAAGCCATTTCTCAAGGCTCGCGCGCGGATCGCCGCCGCCCTGCGGCAGTTTTTCTCTACCCAAGGCTTTGCCGAGGTGGAGACGGCGGCCCTTCAGCTCTCGCCCGGCAATGAGACCCATATTTCGGCTTTCGGCGTCGATCTCGTCTCCGACGCAGGTGAGGCGAGCCGGCTCTATCTCCATACGTCGCCGGAATTTTCCTGCAAAAAGCTGCTGGCGGCGGGGGAGGAGCGCATCTTCACCTTCGCCCGCGTGTTCCGCAACCGCGAGCGCAGCGCCCTCCACCATCCCGAATTCACCATGCTGGAATGGTATAGGGCGAATGAGCCGCCGGAGCGGCTGATGGAGGATTGCGCCGGCCTGCTCGCCGCCGCGGCCGAGGCGCTGGGCGTCGAGCGATTCGCCTATAGAGGCGCGAGCGTCGACCCTTATGAGGAGCCGGAGGCGATCTCCTGCCGCGAGGCCTTCGACCGCTACGCCGGCATGGACCTCGCCACGCTGCTCGGCGACCGCGACGGCCTCGCCCGCGCCGCCGCGCTGGACGGGATACGCGTCGCCGAGGACGATGATTGGTCCGACCTCTTCAGCAAGATTCTCTCCGAGAAAGTGGAGCCGCAGCTCGGCCGGGCGCGCGCGACCCTGCTCTGCGACTATCCGGCGAGCGAGGCGGCGCTGGCCCGGCCCAAGGCCGACGACCCGCGCTTCGCCGAACGCTTCGAGCTTTTCGCCTGCGGGGTGGAGCTCGCCAATGGCTTCGGTGAGCTGACCGACCCGGCCGAGCAGCGCCGCCGTTTCGAGGAGCAGATGGAAAAGCGCGCCCGCATCTATGGCGACCGCTATCCGGTGGATGAGGATTTCCTCGAAGCGCTGGCCCATATGCCGCCGGCGAGCGGCATAGCGCTCGGCTTCGATCGGCTGGTCATGCTGGCCAGCGGGGCGGAGCGCATCGAGCAGGTTTTATGGACGCCGGTGGCGGAAAAGGGGACGTAGCCGCCGCGCCTTTCGCGCTGCCGATCGATGGCGTGGAATGCGAGCAGCGCCGTCGCCAGCGCGAGAGCCAGCAGCGCCTCCGGCGCGCGAAGGCCGAAGATCGCATAGCCCATGATCATCGCCGGAAAATGGAAAAGATAGAGCGGATAGGAGAAGGCCCCGAGATAGGCGGCCACTCCGCGCAGCCGCTGCGGAAAGGCGATCCTGCCGCGAAGGAGAAGCGCGGCGAGCGGCGCGAGAAAAGTGACGACGGCCAAGGGCTCCGGCGTCATCGGCCCGAAGCGCACCGCCGCCGCGCCGAGGACGGCGAAGCCGAGCGTCGCGACGGACCGCTCCCACCACAAAAGAAAGCCGAGCAGCCAGCACCAGAGAAAATCCAGCGCATTGGATTTGAGCAGCGCCCGATAGGCGAGGCCGAAATCGGCGCTACGCGGCAGCAGAAAGCAGAAGAGGGACAGAGCCATCAGCGCGAGCAGGCGCTTTTGCTCGAGGCGCCGGAAGAAGGGCGCGAGCAGATAATAGAAGACCTCTATCGCCAGCGACCACAGCGGCCCGTCGAATTGCAGAGGCCGCACGAAAAAAGCCTGCAGGAAAAACAGATTGCCGAGCGCGGCCGAATACTTCTCGCCCTCGATCGAGAAGGCGCCGATCTGGACATGGCCGTTCGTGGCGGCCTCGACCAGCAGCGACAGCGCCACCGCCCCGAGATAGAGCGGATAGATGCGCAGCAAGCGCCTCAGATAGAAGCCTTTTTCCTCGCGCTCCAGCGAGGCGGCGATGGAAAAGCCGGACATCAGCAAAAAGCCGAGCACCGCGGCCTTGCCGCCGAAATCGTCGAATGTCTCGACAAAGCCGCCGGAGGCCGCCGGATACCAGCTCAAATGCCCGGACAGGACCACGAAGGCGAGGAAGAAGCGCAGCAGCGCCAGAATCTCCCATGGCGCGTTTTGGGTGGTGACCGGCATAGGGGCTCGAGAACGAGGGGACGTGCTGCGACACTATAAGCGAATATCCCTCGTCACGGCGAACCGCCCGGGATAGCATCGCCGCCATGCGCGTCATCGACATCCACGAAGCGAAACGACGCCTCTCACAGCTCGTCGACGAGGCGGCTCGCGGAGAATCCTTCGTCGTTGCAAAAGACGGCGAGCCCCTCGTCGAGGTCTCGGCGTTCGCGGCGACGCCGTCTGGCCGAGTCGAAAGGCTCGGCTTCATGGCCGGCCATTTTCAGACGCCCGACGATTCCGATCGCATGGGCGCGCCGGAGATCGAGCGGCTCTTCGGCTCGCGCTCGCGAAATTGAGCGCGTCACGCCGCCGAAAGTCCCGTTGCCACGCGTGAATTCGGCCGTATAAGCGGCCCGATGACCGAGGACAGCGCCCGTTATCGCCTGGAGCGGAGCGACGAGACGATTCTGGTGCCGCAGGGCTCCGGCTCGCCGCGCGCCGCGACCGCGACCTCCGTGGCCGAGCTCGCCGCCGCCGGGCTGGTGGAGCCGGCGCGAGCGGCGACGCTGGCGGCCGTCGAGGCGCGCTATAGCGTCGCCGTGACGCCGGAAATCGCCGCGCTGATCGACAGCGCCGATCCTGCGGACCCGATCGCCCGGCAATTTCTGCCCGACCTCCGCGAGCTGGAGACGCGCCAGGAGGAGCGGGCCGATCCGATCGGCGACGACGCCTTCAGCCCGGTGGAAGGGCTGGTGCATCGCTATCCCGATCGCGTGCTGCTGAAGCTGCTCTCGGTCTGCCCGGTCTATTGCCGCTTCTGCTTTCGCCGCGAGACCGTCGGTCTCGGCAAGGGCGCCATGCTCTCCGACGAGGCCGTGGACAAAGCGCTCGCCTATGTCGCTGAGCGGCCGCAGATTTTCGAGGTCATTCTCACCGGCGGCGATCCGCTGGCGCTCTCGGCCCGGCGGCTGCGCATGGTCGCCGAAAAGCTCGCCGCCATTCCGCATGTCGCCGTGCTGCGCGTCCACACGCGCGTTCCGATCGCCGCGCCGCGCCTCGTCACGCAGGAGCGGCTGGCGGCGCTGAAGGCGAGCGGCAAGGCCGTCTATATGGTGCTGCACGTCAATCACGCCCGCGAGCTGTCGGCCGCGGCGCGCGAGGCCGTGGCCGGCATCCAGAGCGCGGGCGTTTCGACTCTGGCGCAGACCGTGCTGCTCGCCGGCGTCAACGACGCGGCCGACACGCTCGAGCAGCTGATGCGCGCTCTGGTGACGGCGCAGATCAAGCCCTACTATTTGCACCATCCCGATCTCGCGCCGGGCACCGGCCATTTCCGCCTCTCGCTGGAGCGCGGGCAGGCGCTCTATGCGGAGCTGGCGCGACGGGTCTCGGGCGTCGCGCTTCCCTCTTACGTTCTCGACATTCCCGGCGGCTACGGTAAGGTTCCGCTTCAGCAATCTCATCTCGAGCGCGATGCAGACGGCGGCTGGCTCGTCCGCGACCGCGCCGGAGAGCGAAGGCCCTATCCGGCGGGAGATCGCGGCCAATAGATGGCGCCCCGCCGTCGGCGTCGCCGCAAGATTGGCAAATTGTTCGTCTCATTGCGCGTATATGGCTCGTCTCATCAACGAAAGCTTCGCCTTGCGCCGTTTTCTCGCCCTCTGCCTCATCCTCTTCTTCGCCGGCGCCGCTGTCGCCGCGGAGCCCTCTTCCACGCTCGAGCAGTTCAACACGCGGCTCGACGCCGCCCGCGCGACGCTCGAGGAAGTGGAGACCGCCCTCGCCGATCCCTCGCTCAATGACGCCACGCTCAGGAGCCTGCGCGATCGGGTCGATGCGCTGCCGGCCGAGCTGCAGGATGTGATCGACCGGCTGACGCCGCGCCTCGCCGCCTTGCAGGCGCGGCTCGACGAGCTGTCCGGCCCGGCCAAGCCCGCCGGCGAGACGAAGGAGGCGCCCGCGGCCGCCCCGCCGCCGGCTCCGGCCGAGGCGCCGCCCAAGAAGGAGGAGCCCGCCCCCGGCAAAGGCGCGCGCGCGCCCGGCAATGGCAGAGCCATCATCGCCAGAGCCTCGGCCGAGACGCGCTCTCTGCCCACGGCCGTCCCCGCGCCCGCGCCTGCCCCCGCTCCGGCGGTGGATAGCGGCTCGCTGGCGACGGCGAGCGTCAACGCCGAATTCGCCGAGCAGAAAAAGCTCTATGAAGAGGTGGACGCGACGCTGAAGCGCGCGAGGGCGCTGTCGATCGAGACGCGGCAGACCGCTCTGGTGATCCGCGCGCGGCAGCGGTCGCTCTTCGCCAAGACGCTGTTCCTGCGCACCAGCGGTCTGTTCTCGCCCGCACTGTGGAGCGCCGCTCTGCAGGAGCTTCCCTATGACGCCAAGGTCTTCGGCCTGCTGCTGGAACAGCGCGGAGAGGCCGTCTCGGCGCGGCTGCGCAATGGGCAGATCGAGACTTTTCTGGCGACGATATTTTTCACGCTGCTGCTCGGCGTCCCGGCGATTCTCTTCGCCCGCCGCTTCTCGAAGCGCGAGGCGGCGGTCGAGGCGCCGGATCGGTTCCACAAGGCAGCGGCGGCGTTGACGACGACCATTGTGACCGCAGCGCTGCCGATCGCCATCGTCGCGGCCATCGCTTTGGCGCTCGACGGCTTTCAGCTCGAGGACGCCGTTCTCGCGCCCCTCGGCCGGCGACTGTCCGAATCCGTGACTTTCGTCGCCGTTTCCTATGGCCTCGCGCGCGGACTGCTGGCGCCGGGCCTGCCACAATGGCGGCTCGTCGGCTTAGGCGATCGGCTCTCGCGGCGGATGCTCTATCTCGCGGTTCTCATCGGCTTCGTCGCCGCGGCGACGCGCGTTCTGGAGCAGATCGCCGAATTCGTGCAGGCGAGCCTTCCGGTGATCGTGCTGACGCGCGGCGCCGGCGCCTTGTTCATCGCCATCGTCTTTCTCATCGTCACCGTCGCCACGCGCCATGAGACATGCGAGGGCGACCCCGGCGCCGATCTCGAGGGGCGCGACCGGATCTACGCCCTTCGTCTGCTCGCCTGGGTGGAGATCGTCGTCATCACGGGCGCGCTCGCGGCGGGCTATGTCGCCTTCGCCAACTTTCTGGTGTTGCAGCTCGCCTGGCTCGCGGCGGTCGGCACGGCGCTCTTTCTCCTGCTCGCCTTCGTCGAGACCGGCCTTCAGCGCCTCTTCCAGCCGGAGACGCCGCTCGGGCGGACCCTCGTCTCCGGTTTCGGCGCGAGGCAAGAATCGCTCTGCCAGCTCGCTGTGGTGTTGACCGGCGTCGCGACGCTCGGCCTCTACGCCTTCGCGCTCTTCGTCGCGCTGGTGCCATATGGATTCCAATCCGGCGATTTCTTCGGCAATCTGCAGACAGCCTATGCCGGCTTCAAGATCGGCGAAGTCACCATCTCGCCGGCCGGCATGGCGACGGCGCTCGCCCTCTTCGCGCTCACCTACGGGGCGACCAAGGCGCTGCGCCGCTGGCTCGATCAGCGCCTGCTGCCGCTGACGCGGCTCGACATGGGCCTGCGCCATTCCATCGGCGCCAGCCTCGGCTATGCCGGATTCATTCTCGCCGTCTCTGTGGCGCTGGCCGAGCTCGGCCTCAGCCTCGAGCGGCTCGCCATCGTCGCGGGCGCGCTGTCGGTCGGCATCGGCTTCGGCCTGCAGTCGATCGTCAATAATTTCGTCTCCGGCCTCATCCTGCTGTGGGAGCGGGCGATCCGCGTCGGCGATTGGGTCGTGCTCGGCGACGAGCAGGGCTATGTGAAGCGCATCAATGTGCGCTCCACCGAGATCGAGACATTCGATCGCGCGACGATGATCGTGCCCAATTCCAATCTCGTTTCCGGCGTGGTTAAGAATTGGTTGCGCAACGATCGCATCGGCCGCATCAAAATCGCCATCGCCCCGCATTCGGGCGTCGATCCCGAGCAGATTCGGGAGCTATTGCTCGCCGCCGCCAAGGCGCAGGACGGGCTGCTGCGCATTCCGGCGCCGCAAGTGATGTTCCTCTCCATGGAGCAGACGGCCTTCCGTTTCGAGCTGTGGTGCTATGTCGAGGATGTCGAGCAGGCGACGCGGGTGAAGAGCGATCTGCTCTTCGACATTTATCGCCGCTTCGCCGAGGCGGAAGTGAAGATTTCCGCCCCCGCGCCGGCGCCGGCGGTGGTGCAGGTGATGGGGCTGGAGCCTTTCGCGCCATCGCCGCGCGCGCTGGAGACCACACGTGAGCGGGACTATGCGGTCGCCGGCGAATGAGTGTAGAAGGCGCGCGCGTTCCGCTTCCTTCCGCTCACAGACGAAAGCGCATGTCTCACTCCCTTCGCTTCCTCGCGCCGGCCGCGGCGCTGCTCGCGCTCGCATCCTGCACGAGCGAGAGCCGTCTGCCGAAAGAGCCCGAGCAGCCGAGCTTCTATCGCTCGCTCGCCGCGCCGAACGCGCGCGTCGACGCCGAGGCGGCGCGGGACATGATCTCGCTCTATCGCAGCAACAATGGGCTCTCGGCGCTGGCGCTGGACGCCTCGCTGCAAGAGGCCGCGCAGGCGCAGGCGAGCGCCATGGCCTCCGCCAATTCGCTGAGCCATGAGGTGCGCGGAACGCTGAACATGCGCCTCACCGCGCGCGGAATGCGCAGCGTCAGCGCGGCGGAGAATGTCTCGGCCGGCTATCACACGCTCGCCGAGGCGTTCTCGGGATGGCGGCAGTCGCCGCCGCACAATAAGAATTTGCTGATGAAGAAAGCGACGCGCATGGGCATTGCGACCGCCTATGCGCCCAATGCGAAATACAAGGTCTATTGGGCGCTGATCCTCGCCGACTAGAGCGTTTTATCCGATCCAATCGGATCGGATGACGCTCTCATTTCTCTATTGGGAGCGAATTCTGATCGATCGAACGATTCCGTTCGATCAGAAAGCGCTCTAAAGGATCACGCCCGGCGCTTGCGCTTGCGGCCGCCGCCCGTCGCCTTGCCGCCGCCGCCCGGCGTTTTGGTCGCCGCATCCTCCGGCCGCACATAGCGCACGCCCAGAAAGAAAAGAATTTGCGCCTCGCCGACGATGGGCGGCGCGACGGCCGCCGACCTCGCGCGAGAGGAGAAGGCTATGAGCTCGCCCATTTCATCGCCCCCGCAATGAACCGGCCCCCGAAATGAACCGCGCAAATCGCGCGATCGGTCGATTAGGGGCCGCCGAGGGTTAATGTTGCGTCAATGTCCACGCGCTAAAATCGCTGTTCGTGTATTAAGTTTGCGATTGGTGCGTATATGCCACGAGGCGAAAGCGAAAATCGGAAGGCCGAGGCGGCTCTGTTCCGCGAGATCGTCGACCAGTTCGTCGCGCGTCCGCTGCATCCGGCGGCCGATATAGAGCAGTTCGAGACGCTCGTCGGAGGCTTCATCGATGTGCTCGACGCCGATGTGGTCGCCGAGCGGGCTTTGGAGTTGTGCCGCCATCCGGACACGCCGCGCGGAATCGTCGCGCGGCTGCTGGACAAAGGCGGGCGCGTCTCGCGCATCGCCATAGAATATGCGCCGGTCATTCACGCCGGCCTCGTGCGCGCGCTCGCCGAGCATGGCTCCGCGGAGCTCGCCGTCGCCATCGCCCGCCGCTCCTCGCTGGAGCGCAAGATCGTCGCCGGCCTCGCCTCGCGCGGCGAGAGCGAGGTGCTCTGCGCGCTCGCCGCCAACCGGCGCCTGCATCTCGATCAGGCGGCGCGGCGCTCGCTGCTGCAGGCGGCGCGCGACGATCTGCGGCTCGCCCGCATATTGCTGGACCGCGCCGATCTCGCGGTGGACCCGGAAGCGCTGTTCCTCGCCGCCGATTCCGGCGAGCGCTCGCGCATCTTGCTGGAGGCGGCGACGCAGGCTCTCGTCTCGAATGGGCCGGAATATGTCGCGCGGCCCGCGCCGGCGCTGGCCGAGGAGATCGACGCCTGCGCCGTCGCGCGCGATTTCGAGGGTCTGGCCGAGGCGCTGGCGGAAGCGCTCGACTGCCGCAAGTCGCGCGCGCGCGCCATTCTCATGGACAAGAGCGGCGAGGCGCTGGCGCTCGCCCTGCTCGCGCTCGGCGTATGCGAGGACACGGCGATCCGCATTTTCCTCGGCTCCGAGCGCGCCTCGCCGGATGTGGAGCGCATACGCTCTCTCATCGCGCTGATGCGCTCGACGCCGCCGCGCGCCGCGCAAAGGCTCGTCGCCGCCATGACCGGCTCGCTGCGCCAGGAGAAGGAGCGCGCCGCCGCCGCTTCCGCGCGCCCCGGCGCCGTAGAGCAGAAGCGCAGGCGCAGGCAGAAGAGCCAGGCCGCCAAAGCGCAGGCGTGACAGCTGCTCGAGATGCGAGCCTCTAAGGCTCGCTCTCGTCTGGCGCGCCCCTAAGGCCGCATCATGCCGCAGCGGCAATTCGTCCTTTATTGACGCTCATCAACGACGTGCGGCGACGCGCCCTTTACGCGACTCTTCGTTCGGTCGCGGCGCGCCTCGATCGAACCAATCATTCGATGGAGGAAAAGGCATGTCGCTCATCACCTGGACGCCCGAGCAATTCGCCACCAACGTCTCCAAGCATGACATAGAGCATCAGGAAATTTTCCGTCTGCTGAATGTTCTCGGCGATGCGGTCGCGAGCGGCGACCGCGACGCCGTTGGCCGCGATCTCGACGCGCTCATCGCTTATGTGGCCGAGCATTTCGCCTCGGAAGAAGCGAATTTCGAAGCCTATGGCTATCCGGCCTTTCCGGGCCACAAGGCCGAGCACGACAAGCTGGTCGCCGCAGCGCTCGATCTGCAGAAGAAGTTCCACGCCGGCGAGGCGGAAGTGACCGCCGATACGGCGGCCTTTCTCGTCGGCTGGCTGACCGATCATATTCCGAAAATCGACAAGCTCTACGGCTCCTTCCTCAATGAGAAGGGCGTCGCGTAAGACGCGCGCGGTTTTCCTCTCCCCGCGCCAGCGGGGAGAGGACGAGATCGACCGAGACGGCCCGGTTTCTGGAATCCGCCTCGCTATGTCATAAGACCCGCGCAATTCACAGATAAGCGCGCGGACATGATACGCCTCGAGAACATCAGCAAGCAGAACGGCCAGCAGCTCCTCTTCATCGAAACGTCGGCGGCGCTGCTTCCCGGCGAGAAGGTCGGACTGGTCGGCCCCAATGGCGCCGGCAAGACGACGCTCTTCCGCATGATCGCGGGCCAGGAGCGGCCGGATGAGGGCCAGGTGTCGGTCGATCGCGGCGTCACCATCGGCTATTTCAACCAGGATGTCGGCGAAATGGCCGGCCGCAGCGCCGTCGCCGAGGTGATGGACGGCGCAGGCCCGGTGAGCGCCGTCGCCGCCGAGCTGGCCGAGCTCGAGGCCGCCATGGCCGATCCCGACGCCGCAGAGAATTTCGACGCGATCCTCGAGCGCTATGGCGAGGTCCAGGCGCGT
Source organism: Methylosinus sp. sav-2 (assembly GCF_004366495.1). NCBI lineage: Bacteria > Pseudomonadati > Pseudomonadota > Alphaproteobacteria > Hyphomicrobiales > Methylocystaceae > Methylosinus > Methylosinus sp. sav-2. The sequence goes on along the minus strand of NZ_SOEJ01000001.1, from coordinate 725,649 downwards.
TTCGAGGAGCTGGACGGCTATGCGCTGGACGGTCGCGCGCGCGAGGTGCTGGCGGGTCTCGGCTTCAGCCAAGAGATGATGGACGGCGACGTCGGCGCGCTCTCCGGCGGCTGGAAGATGCGCGTCGCGCTGGCGCGCATTCTGCTGATGCGCCCGGACGCCATGCTGCTCGACGAGCCGAGCAACCATCTCGATATCGAGAGCCTGATCTGGCTCGAAGGATTTTTGAAAGGCTACCCCGGCGCGCTGCTGATGACCTCGCATGATCGCGAGTTCATGAATCGCATCGTCGGCAAGATCATCGAGATCGACGGCGGCTCGCTCAACTCCTATTCCGGCGATTATGAATTCTACGAGCGCCAGCGCGCGCAGAATGAATTGCAGCAGCAGGCGCAATTCGAGCGGCAGCAGGCCATGCTCGCCAAGGAGATCAAATTCATCGAGCGCTTCAAGGCGCGCGCCTCGCATGCCGCGCAGGTGCAGAGCCGCGTGAAGAAGCTCGACAAGATCGAGCGCGTCGAGCCGCCGCGCCGGCGCCAATCGGTCGCTTTCGAATTCGCGCCGGCGCCGCGCTCCGGCGAGGAGGTGGCGACGCTCTCGCGCGTCTCCAAGCGCTATGGCTCGCGCAGCATTTACGAGGGCCTCGATTTTCAGGTGCGGCGCAGGGAGCGCTGGTGCGTGATGGGCGTCAATGGCGCCGGAAAATCCACGCTATTGAAGCTCATCGCCGGCGCCGCCCAGCCGGACGAAGGCGCGGCGGCGCTCGGCGCCAATGTGAAGATGGGCTATTTCGCCCAGCACGCCATGGAACTGCTGAACGGCGAGCACAGCGTCTTCGAGGCGCTGGAGGACGCATTTCCGCAAGCGGGACAAGGCGCGCTGCGCACGCTCGCCGGCTGCTTCGGCTTTTCCGGCGATGATGTGGAGAAGAAATGCCGCGTGCTCTCCGGCGGCGAGAAGGCGCGGCTGGTGATGGCGAAAATGCTCTATGACCCGCCGAATTTCCTGGTGCTGGACGAGCCGACGAACCATCTCGATCTCGGCACCAAGGAGATGCTGGTCGAGGCGCTCGCGGCCTATGAGGGCGCCATGCTGTTCGTCTCGCACGACCGGCGCTTTCTGGCGTCGCTCTCCAATCGCGTGCTGGAGGTGACGCCGGAGGGCGTGCATCAGTTCGGCGGCGGCTATACGGAATATGTCGCCCGCACCGGGCGCGAGGCGCCGGGCGTGCACGGGTGAGCGTGGCCTCGCTCAGCGCGCGAGATGCCGGTCGAAAAAGGCTTTCATCTTGGCGACGGCGAGGCGCGATTCCGGCGCGTTCGGAATCTGCCCCTGGAACACATGCGGCATGCCTTCATAGACGTCGAGCTTGGCGGTTCCCCCCGCCGCTTCGATCGCCTGATACAGTCGCACCGAATCGCTGAGCAGAATTTCCCGCGTGCCCACCTGAATGAGAGCGGGCGGAAAGCCTTTCTCGAAATCGCCATGGACCGGCGAGACATGAGGATGCGCCCAATCCTTCTCATCCGCATAGGCGAGCATGGCGTTTTTGATCTGGCGCTCATAGGACATGATCGGATCGGCGTCGCGCAGCGTGACGCGCGTGTCGGCGGCGTTGCGAAAATCGGCCGTCAGCGACCATGTCGCCACGGCGCCCGGCAGGCCGAGGCCTTCGTCGCGCATCTTCAGCGTCGTCGCGACAGCGAGATTGCCGCCGGCGGAATCGCCGAACATGGCGATGCGCCGCATTTGCGCGCCGCCGGCGAGCAGGCGCTTGACGACGGCGACCACATCTCCCGTGATCTGCGGCCATTTCGCCGCCGGCGCGAGTCGATAATCGACGACGACGATGCGACGGCCGAAGACGCGCGCGAGCTTCGCCATTCCCTCGAGCGCGCCACGCGCGTCGAAATACACGAAGGCGCCGCCATGGAGATAGACGACGACCGATCCGTCATCGACGAGCCCGTTTGGCGCAATGTCGAAATAGGAGACGCCGTCGGTCTCGATTCGCGACACGGCGACGCCCTTTGCCCGCAAGGCGGCGAGATCGACCTCGCGCGCCGCAGCGGCCGCCGCCTGCAGCCGCGCCCAGCCATCATGATCGCCGGGCTCCGGCAAAGTGGGGATGATGGCGTGATCGCCGCCGATTTTCGCCAGCAGCCGCTTGCCGTCCGTCGAAATCGTTTCGGGAACCCAAGCATAGGCGGAAGTGTGGGCCGGATCGGCCGCCGACGTCGGCCGCAGCAGCGCGACCAGCAGCAATCCCGCCACAGCGCAATGCGCGAGCGATTCCTTCAAGCTTTCACCCCGATCGCAAGACGGGCGGCGCCACGTCTCGAGCGGAGCAGAATGCGCGAGACGCTTTTCTAATGCTTTGCTCGATCGCGATGACTGTTTCTATCCGATGACTCGTCGGCGCCGAAAGGGAGGCGCTCGCTCTCCCTGCGAGGAAACGCGCGGCGAGAGACCCCCGCCGCGCGCCGAATTGCGGAAAGATCACATCCGCCGCAGCACATCTTTCTCGAAGCACTCGCGGATCGTCTCTTCCTTCAGCTTGCGGCCGATGAAGACGAGGCGCGCGCTGCGTTTCTCGTCGGGGCGCCAGTCGCGCTGCAGATCGCCGTCCAGAATCATATGCACGCCCTGGAAGACGAAGCGCTTGGGCTCGTTGGTGAAGGCGACGATGCCCTTGCAGCGCAGAATATCCGCGCCCTCGCGCTGAACGAACTCATTGAGCCAGGGCACGAAGACATTGGGATCGAGCTCGCCCTCGTGGAGGATGGAGACCGAGCCCATCTCCTCATCGTGATAATGCTTCAGCCCATGGCCGTGATCGTCGTGATGCGCGTGCTCATGATGGTCATGATGCTCGTGCTCGTGATGATCGTGGCCGCAATCCGGCCCGCACTCATGGTCATGGCCATGCTCTTGATGGCCGTGATCATGATCGTGATGATCGTGATTCTCCGCCTCGAGGAAGCGCGGCTCTATCTCCAATATGCGATCGAGATCGAAAGCATTGCGCTCCAGCACCGCCTCGATCGGCACTTGCGCCTTCACCGCATGATGCAGCGTCGCATAAGGATTGATGGCGCGAATGCGGCCCTCGACCTCGGCCAGCTCCTCGCGCGTGACGAGATCGGTCTTGTTCAGCACGATCACATCGGCGAAGGCGATCTGATTCTTCGCCTCCGGCGCATCGGCGAGGCGCTGGGCCAGAAATTTGGCGTCGGCGAGCGTCACCACCGCGTCGAGCCGCGCCGCCGCCTTCACATCCGCATCGACAAAGAAGGTCTGCGCGACCGGCGCCGGATCGGCGACGCCGGTCGTCTCCACGATAATGGCGTCGAACTTGCCGCGGCGCTTCAGCAGACCTTCGATGATGCGGATGAGATCGCCGCGCACGGTGCAGCAGATGCAGCCATTGTTCATCTCGAAGATTTCTTCGTCGGCGCCGACGACGAGGTCATTGTCTATGCCGATCTCGCCGAACTCATTGACGATGACGGCGTAGCGCCGTCCGTGCTGCTCGGTGAGGATGCGGTTCAGCAGAGTCGTCTTGCCGGCGCCGAGATAGCCGGTGAGGACGGTGACGGGAATCTTGTCGGTCAAGGCGGTTCTCCTATTGCGCGTTCTTGCGAAGCTGATCGCGCTTCTTCATGAGTTCCTGCATGTTCATTTGTCCGCCCTGCAGCCCCGGCATCACGATGTCGCCCGGCTTCTGGCCCGGCTTGCACGGACCGAGCCACTTCGCCTCGAGCACCATATCCGCGGAGGCGAGGTTATGGATCGGCGGCGTATAAGTGATGTGAAGCTCGCCGCGATAGGCGGAGTCGAAGCTCCCGGTGAAAACGCCTTCCGTCTTCGTCACCGACTTGTCGAGCTTGCAGACCGAGCTGACGCGATATTTATCGCCGTCGCGGGTGAAGCTCAGCTTCTCACATTTCGGCCCGTTTTCGCCGATGTTCTGGCGCAGAATGTCGTCCGTCTTCTCGTCGATGCACATTTCCACCTCGCCGCTCGGCGAGGGCGCGCCCTGCATGACATGCTCCATGCGCCAAAGGCCGGGCTTGCGGCGCGGCGTCTCATCCGCGGCGGCCGGAAGGACAGGCGAAAAGACAGGAAGACAGAGCACGCAAAAAGCGGCGCCGAGAGACAGGTGAAATCGCATGGGACAGGCTCCAGGGCGCGGGATCGCCAGCGCGCCTGAGAATAGTATAAACGAAAATCCGGCCGAAAATCGTCGGGCGACCGTGAGCCTCAGGACGCGAGCGCCTCGGTCAACTGCTTCACATTGAAGCGCATCAGCCGGAGATAGCTCGGCGCCGGGCCGTCCGGCGGGGAGAGCGCGTCCGAATAGAGCGTGCCGCCGACCTTGGCCCCCGTCTCCGCGGCGATGCGCTTGGCGAAGCGCGGATCGACGATATTCTCGAGGAACACGGCCGCGACCTTATGCGCCTTCACCGCATCGACGATGCGGGCGATGTCCCGCGCGCTCGCCTCGGCGTCGGTGGAGACGCCCTGCGGCGCGATGAACTCCACGCCATAGCGCGCCGCGAAATAGCCGAAAGCGTCATGGGTGGAGACGACGCGGCGGCGCGCCCGCGGAATGGCGCCGATCGCCGCGACGATCTCGGCGTCGAGCCCGCCGAGCGCATGGAGATATTCCGCGGCATTGGCCTTGTAACGCTCGGCGCCGTCCGGATCGGCCTCGACCAGCGCGTCTCTTATGTTGGCGACATAGATTTTGACATTGGCCACATCCTGCCAGGCGTGCGGGTCGATACCCTCCCCTTCCTTGCGCGGCGTGACGGCGCGGCTCGCGGTGACGATGCGGGCTTTGGTCTTGGAGGCGGCGACGAGCCGGTCGATCCAGCCTTCGAAGCCGAGGCCGTTGACGAAAACGAGCTTGGCCGCGGCGAGGCGACGTCCGTCCTGCGGGCTCGGCTGATAGACATGGGCGTCGCCGTTCGGTCCGACGATGGTCGTGACGTCGATGCGGTCGCCGCCGACGATGCGGACGAGATCGCCGAGAATGGAAAAGCTGGCGACGACAGGCAGCCTCGGCGGCGGCGGCGGCGCAGGCTGGGCGCGCAGCGGCGAGGCGAGGAGCGCGAGCGTCGCCAGCACGGCGCGACGCGACAAAAGGCAAAAATGCGAGGACGTCGCGCGCGATGATTCCATGCGTCACCCCTCCAAATGTCGCTTGGGCCTCCGCAAGCGAATCACGCCGCCGGTCTTTCCGAAAATCAAAGAGAGGAAATAAGCGCCGCCCGCCATGAGGATGATCACGGGTCCCGCGGCGAGGCCCGTGCGGAAGGACAGGACGAGGCCGAAATAAGAAGAGGCCGCGCCGATCGCCGCCGCCAACGGCAGCGCCCCGGTGAGATCGCGCGTCCACAGACGCGCCGAGGCGGCCGGCAGCATGATGATTCCGACCGCCATCAGCGTGCCGAGCGCATGGAAGCCGGCCACCAGATTGAGCACCACCAGCGCCAGAAAGGCGAAGGGAATCCATTCCCCCAGCGGGCTGACGCGGCGGGCGAAGAGCGGATCGAAAGTGTCCAGCGCCAGCGCCCGATAGGCGAGCGCGAGCGCCGACAGAGTGAAGCTCGCAATGGCGGCGAGGAAGATCAGCGTGGCGTCGTCGAGCGCCAGCACCGAGCCGAACAGCACATGCAGGAGATCGACATTCGAGCCCTTGAGCGAGACGAGCGCGACGCCGAGCGCCAGCGAGACGAGATAGAAAGCCGCGAGCGAGGCGTCCTCGCGCAGGGCCGTCCAGCGCGCCGCCGCGCTCGACGCCACCGCGACGGCGAGGCCGGCGAGCAGGCCGCCGAAGGTCATGGCCGGCAGCGACAGGCCGCAGGCGAGATAGCCGAGCGCCGCGCCGGGCAGAATGGCGTGCGAGAGCGCGTCGCCGGCCAGCGACATGCGGCGCAGAATCAGGAAGACGCCGAGCGGGCAGCCGGAGATCGACAAAGCAATTGCGCCGACCAGCGCGCGGCGCATGAATTCGTAATCGACGAAAGGCGCGATGAAGAGCTCATGCAGCATGGGGAGTCTCGTCGCGCCGGCATTCCTCGGCCTCGCGATCGTACGCTTCGACCATGTGGCTCGCCTGCGCGAGATGCGCCTCGGACAGCGCCTCTCGCGTCGCGCCCCAGAAGATCGGCTCGCGCGCCAGCAGCAGCGCCTGCGGAAAGGCGCGGCGGGCGAGATCGAGCTCGTGCAGAACCGCGATGACGGTGCGGCCCTCCTCCCGCCAGCGGGCGATGATCTTCACCAGATCGTCGATGGTTCGGGCGTCTATGGCGCCGAAAGGCTCGTCGAGCAGAATGACCGGGCAATCCTCGACCAGCAGCCGCGCGAACAGCACGCGCTGCATCTGGCCGCCGGAGAGCGTGCCGATCGCGCGGTCCTCGAAACCCTCGAGGCCGACCGCGGCGAGCGCCGATGCGATGCGGGCGCGCTCCGCCGCGCCGACGCGGCCGAAAAGCCCGATGCGGCGCATCGCGCCCATGGAGACGAAATCCAGCACATCTATCGGAAAGGCGTGATCGATCTCGGCGGATTGCGGCAGATAGGCGATATCGCGCAATGCGAGGCCGTCATAGACGATGCGACCGCCGAGCGGCGTCAACAGGCCGGCGAGCGCTTTGAGCAGAGTGGATTTGCCGGCGCCGTTCGGCCCACAGACGGCGAGCCCCGCGCCGGCCTCGACGACGCCGGAAATATGATGCACGGCCGGGCGACGCTCATAGCCGAGCGTCACATTCTCCAGCCGGATCGCGCCAGCGCTCATTCGTCGCGCCTTCAGCTCAGCGCCCAATAGACGGCGGCCCAGAGCAACGCCAGCACGGCGGCGGCGGCGAGAAGCCGCTCGCCCGCCGAAAGGCGCAGCAGCGAGACGCGGCCGTCGGCGCGCTCGCCATGCGCATGAGCGGCGGGCGCGTCCTTTTGAAAAATCGCCGATTGCGGTCGGTTCATTTTCAAATGTTATATTATAACAGATGCGGCCGGCAAGCTCGGAATGCGCTCAACTCGCCCGACCGGGTACGAGAATGACGCGGAAGTCGTTCACATTGGTGCGCGTCGGGCCGGTGACGAGGAGATCGCCGAGCTTCTCGAAAGCCGTATAGGCGTCGTTATTGGCGAAGAACGCCTTGAGATCGACGCCCTGCGCCGCCGCCCGCGCGAAGGAATCGGCGGTCATGATCGCGCCGGCGTTGTCCTCGCTGCCGTCGATTCCATCCGTATCGCAGGCGATGGCGGAAATGCCGCCGAAGCCTTCGAGCGCCAGCGTCAGCGCCAGCAGGAACTCCGCGTCGCGGCCGCCCTTGCCATTGCCGCGCACGGTGACGGTGGTCTCGCCGCCGGAGATGATGGCGACGGGCGGCGCGATCGGCTGCGCATGGCGGGCGATCTGCCGGGCGATGCCGGCATGCACCAGCGCGACGTCGCGCGATTCGCCCTCGAGATCGCCGAGGATGAGCGGCGTGAAGCCCGCCTTGCTCGCCACTGCGGCGGCGGCGTCCAGCGAGCCTTGCGGCGTCGCGATGAGAATGTTCTCGACGCGATCGAAAATCTTGTCGCCGGGCTTGGGCGTCTCGCAGGCGTCGGTCGACAGATAGGCGAGCACGGCGGCCGGCGCGTCGATCTTATATTTGGCGATGACGGCGAGCGCGTCCTGGCGCGTCGTCGGGTCCGGCACGGTGGGGCCGGAGGCGATGACGGAGAGATCGTCATTCGGCACGTCGGAGATCATCAGCGCGACGACCTTGGCCGGCGCGGCGGCGCGGGCGAGACGTCCGCCCTTGATCGCCGAGAGGTGCTTGCGCACGCAATTCATCTCGGAAATGGTCGCGCCGCTCTTCAGCAGCGCCTTGTTGACGGCCTGCTTCTCCTCGAGGCTGACGCCGTCCGCGGGCAGCGCCATCAGCGCCGAGCCGCCGCCGGAAATCAGCGCGAGCACGAGATCGTCCTCAGTGAGGCCTTGGACCTTCGCGAGGATGCGTCCCGCGGCGGCGCGGCCGGCGGCGTCCGGCACCGGATGCGAGGCCTCGATCACCTCGATCTTGGAAGTGGGGGCGCCATGCTCGTAACGGGTGACGACGAGGCCCTCGATCGGATGCGGCCAATGCGCTTCGACCGCCGCGGCCATGGAGGCGGCCGCCTTGCCCGCGCCGACGACGATGGTGCGGCCCTTGGGCGGCGCGATCTTCTCGAGGAAGGCCGGCAGGCAGACGGACGGATGCGCCGCGCCGACAGCGGCGTCGAACATGGCGCGGAGAAGCGTGCGGTAGTCGTCAGACATAGACCAAATCCCTGAATCTCGACGTTCTCCCTTCTCCCGCTTGAGGGAGAAGGGAGAGAGCGCTACGACCGTCGTGTTCTCCCTTCTCCCACTTGTGGGAGAAGGATGCGCGCCCGACGATTTGGCTACTGCTTACGCAGCGCCGATCTGATCCGCCTTGTCGATCAGCGCCTGGGCCATGCGGATGCTGGCGATGTCGATCAGGCGGCCGTCGAGAGACACGGCGCCGCGGCCTTCCTTGGCCGCCTGCTCCATCGCCTCGAGAATGCGGCGGGCCTTCTTCACTTCCGCCTCGGAAGGCGTGAAGACCTGATTGGCCAAATCGATCTGCGAGGGATGAATCGCCCACTTGCCCTCGAAGCCGAGGACCGCGGCGCGCTTGGCGGCGGCGATATAGCCATCCGGATCGCCGAAGTCGCCGAACGGGCCGTCGATCGGACGCAGGCCATAGGCGCGCGCGGCGACGAGGAAGCGCGTCTGCGCCGCATGCCACTGGTCGGCCCAGAAATACTGGCGATTGCCCTCGGCGTCCTTGTCCGAGAGAACGCCATAATCCGGGTTCACGCCGCCGATGACGGTGGTGCGGGCGCGGGTCGAAGCGGCATAGTCGGCGACGCCGAAGGAGAGCGCCTCATTGCGCTTCGAAGCCTGAGCGATCGCCTCGACATTGGCCATGCCGAGCGCGGTCTCGATCAGCAGCTCGAAGCCGATGCGCTTGGTGCGCTTCTTGTAGCTCTCGATCTGCGTGACCAACATGTCGATGGCGTAGACGTCCTGCGGAACGCCGACCTTCGGAATGAGGATCACGTCGAGACGCGGGCAGGCCTCGACGACATCGACCACATCGCGATAGCAGAAATGCGTGTCGAGGCCGTTGATGCGCAGCGTCATGGTCTTGGAGCCCCAATCGATCTCATTGAGGCCCTGGATGATGTTCTTGCGCGCCTGCTCCTTGTCGTCCGGAGCGACCGCGTCCTCGAGGTCCAGGAAGACCTGGTCGGACTTGGAGGTCGCGGCCTTCTCGAACATGCCCGGGGCAGAGCCCGGAACGGCCAGCTCGGAGCGATGGAGACGCGGCGTCGCCTGCTCGATCAAAGTGAAACTCATGATGACTCCCTTTCCCTGTGTAAGAGCTTATCCGGTGGCGCCGAGGCCGGCGGCGATGCAGCTGATCGACAGCAGCAAAGCCGACTTGTATTCCTCCTTCAGCGCTTCCTCTTCGGTGGTGCGGAACAGGCGCAGCAATTCCACCTGCTCGCGGTTGACCTCGTTGATGGTGGCGAGGCGATGCGCGAGCCGCGCCTGATAGTCGGTGAAGCGCGCGCCGATCTCGCCGCCGCCGGTGATGCGCAGCACGCTCTCGCAAGTGAGGTGATATTCGGCCTCGATCGCCGAAAAGATTTTCTTGCGCACGGCTTCGTCGGCGACCAGCGAAGCGTATTGCCGGGCAATGCCGAGATCGACCATCGCCAGCGTTTTCTCCACCTCGTCGAGGATGAGGCGGAAGAGGCGCGAATCCTCGAACATGCGATGCAGCAGCTGCAGGCCGCGCTCGCCGCGCACCTCGATGAAGCTGGTGAGGCCGGAGCCGACGCCATACCAGCCGGTGATGGCGTGACGGTTCTGCGCCCAGGCGAAGACCCAAGGGATAGCGCGCAGATCCGCGAGGCTGCGCGCGCCGAAGCGACGCGCCGGCCGCGAGCCGATATTGAGCAGCGAGATTTCCTCGAGCGGGCTCGCCGCCTGGAAATAGGCGACGAGATCGGGATCGGCGATGAATTTGCCATAGGCCGCGAGCGAGGCGCCGGAGAGCGCCTCCAGCGCATCGTCGAACTCCGCGCGGGGAACGAGCGCATCCTCGCGCTCGGACTTCAGCGCATGGGCGAAGACGCTGCTCGCCAGCAGCTCCAGCTGATAGGAGGCCGTGCCGCGATTGGCGTATTTGAAGGAGACGACCTCGCCCTGCTCCGTCACGCGGAAGCGGCCGCGAATGGAGCCCGCCGGCTGCGCGGCGATGGCGTGTCCGGTCGGCGCGCCGCCGCGGCTGACCGAGCCGCCGCGGCCGTGGAAGAAGGCGATGGCGACGCCCAGCTCCTCGCCGAGGCGCGTCAGCTTGGATTGCGCTTTCGCCAGCTCCCAGTTCGACGACATGAAGCCGCCGTCCTTGTTGGAGTCGGAATAGCCGATCATCACCTCTTGCACATTGCCCTGCCAGCGCGTGCTGCGGCGCACGACGGGCACGCGCAGCAGCTCGCGCATGATGACGGGCGCGGCGCGCAGATCGGGAATCGTCTCGAACAATGGCACGATCGGCAGGGTGCACAGCTCGAGGCCGGCGTCATCGAGATAGAGCCCGCCATGCTTGGCCAGCACATAGGCGCCGAGAACATCGGCGACCGAATGCGTCATGGAGAGGATGAAGCTGCCGAAGGCCTCGCGATCGAGGCGCGAGCGCATGTCCGCGACCAGCGCGAACATGTCGAGCGTATCTTGCGACTCCGGCGCGAGGCCTGTGAGCGGAACGCCATTGCGCGGCTGCGCCAGCTCGGCGATGAGCCAGGCCTGCCACTCGGGCGAGTCGACGTCCGGCGCATCCTTGCCGGTCTTGATGCGATGAATGTCGCGCAGCGCATTATTGGTGCGCGTCGTGTTCTCGCGCAGATCGAGACGCACGGTGCTGAAGCGGAAAATCTCCACCGCGCGCCGCGCCGGCCGCACCATATCGGCGGCGAGCGACGGGCTGCGGCTCTCGATCAACGCCTGCTCCAGAATGCGCAGATCGCGGATCAGCTCGTCGGCGTTGCCGTAGCGCGCCTTGCCGCGACCTTCGCCCTTGGTGGTGAGGATCGTCTCGTCGAGCTTGCGCAGCACGCAGGTGAGATATTGGCGGAAGGCCTCGCCGTGATTGCGCGTCTTGATCCTGTCGGCGTCCTCGACCTGCGCCAGCTCCGCCTCGAGCGCGGCGCGGAACTCGGCCGGGATCGTCACCGAGCCTTCGCTGATCGACAGCACGCGCGCGAGATCGAGAATGCGCTGGCGATAATATTCGAGGCTGGCGAGCGCGTTGACGGTCATCGTCTCGCGCGTCACCGCATTGGTGACGAATGGATTGCCGTCGCGGTCGCCGCCGATCCAGGAGCCGAATTGGAAGAAGGGCGTGATATCGAAGCGCTCATTGGGATAATGAGCGGCGAGCGCGCTCTCGAAGGAGGCGAGCATCTCCGGCGCGAGATCGAAAAGATTTTCGGCGAAGAAATGCAGGCCCCAGGCGACCTCGTGCTCGACGGTCGGCTTCTCGAGATGCAATTCGCCGGTGAGCCACAAAAGCTCGATCTGATCGCCGACGGCGCCGATGCGGCTGGCGCGCTCGCGATCGGTCCAGCGCGAGGATTCGAGATCCTTCAGCAGCAGATAGATCTTGCGATTCTTCTCGAGGACGGTGACGCGCTTGGCCTCGGTCGGATGGGCGGTGATGACCGGGCGAATGCGCAGCGATTTGAGCTGCGCGCGAATCTCGTCGGCGGTGACGCCGGACTTGGCGGCGTCCGCCAGAACATGGGCGAAGGAGCCGAGCAATTCGTCGCGGCCCTTGGCGCGCTCTATGGTGCGGCGGCGGCGCATGGCCGAGGCCTGCTCGGCGATGGAGAGCAGCTGAAACCATATGCCCTGCGCCTGCAGAGCCCGCGCCATCAGCGCCGGCGGCAGGCCGGCGGAGGAGCCGAAGCCGCTCAGCACGGGCGCGATCTCCGGCTGATGGCGCTTCACCACGCCCACGAGCTGGTCGAGCAGAAAAGCCGCCGCCTCTTTGACCGATCGCGTCGCCAGCGCCGAAGGGGCGGCGGACGAGGTCGATTCGGACAAGACCTTCTGGTCGGCGGTCATGCAGTCTCCCTGGCTATGGTGAGGCGGATGGGAGCCTCTCCCCGCGGCGCGGGAAGAGGCGTTTCTCGTGTCACGCGCGCTTCAGCACGGCGGCGACGGCCGAGCCGAACTCGGCCGGGCTCGGCGCCACGGCGAGGCCGTAGGACTTCATGATCTCGGTCTTCTCCGCGGCGCTGTCGCCGGTCGCCGAGATGATGGCGCCCGCATGGCCCATGCGGCGACCCTTGGGCGCCGTGAGGCCGGCGACGAAGCCGACCACCGGCTTGGAGAAATTCTCCTTGATCCAGGCCGCTGCCTCGGCCTCCTGCGGACCGCCGATCTCGCCGATGATGAGCACGGCTTCCGTCTCCGGATCCTGATCGAACAGCACGAGATGATCCAGGAAGGACGAGCCGTTGATGGGATCGCCGCCGATGCCGACCGAGGTCGAGATGCCGAGCCCGAGCTCCTTCAGCTGCGAGGCCGCCTCATAGCCGAGCGTGCCGGAGCGCGAGATGAGGCCGACATTTCCCTGCTTGTAGATATGGCCGGGCATGATGCCGAGCATGGCCTTGCCGGGGCTGATGATGCCGGCGCAGTTCGGCCCGACCATCGTCGGACGCTTCTCGCGCGGATAGCGCAGGAAGTAGCGCTTCACGCGCATCATGTCCTGCGCAGGAATGCCGTCGGTGATGGAGCAGATGAGGCGAATGCCCGCATCCGCCGCCTCCATGATCGCGTCGGCCGCATAGGGCGGCGCCACGAAGGTGATGCTGGTGGTCGCCCCGGTCTGCTTCACCGCCTCGCGCACCGTGTCGAAGATCGGCACGCCATGCACGGTCTTGCCGCCCTTGCCCGGAGTGACGCCGGCGACGACATTGGTGCCGTAGTCGATCATCTCCTTGGCGTGGAAGCTGCCCTTGTCGCCGGTGATGCCCTGAACGAGGATGGGCGTTTTTTCGTCGATGAGAATGCTCATTGTTTCCTCCCGGCCTCGCCGCTCACTTCACGGAGCGCCAAGCGGCGACGGCCTTTTGGGCGGCGTCGGCCAGCGAATCGGCGGTGATGACATTGATGCCGCTCTCGTCGAGCAGCTTGCGGCCGGCCTCGACATTGGTGCCGGCGAGACGCACGACGAGCGGCGCCGTGATGTTGGTCGCCTTCACCGCGTCGATGACGCCCTGCGCGACCCAGTCGCAGCGATTGATGCCGGCGAAGATGTTGACGAGCACCACCTTCACATTGGCGTCGGAGAGCACGAGACGAAACGCCGTCGCGACGCGCTCGGCCGAGGCGCCGCCGCCGACATCGAGGAAGTTCGCCGGATTGCCGCCCGCGTGCTTGATCATGTCCATCGTCGCCATCGCGAGGCCCGCGCCATTGACGATGCAGCCGATCTCGCCGTCGAGACCGATGTAGTTCAGCGCATGCTCGAGCGCCTGCGCCTCGCGCGGGTCGGACTGCGAGGGATCATTCATGTCGACGATGTTGCGGCGACGGAACAGGGCGTTGTCGTCGAAGGACATTTTCGCGTCGAGCGCGAGAACCTTGTCGTCCTTGGTGACGACCAGCGGATTGATCTCCAGCATGGTCGCATCATTGTCGCGGAAGGCGCGATAGGCGCCGAGGATCGACTGAACCGCGCGCGACACCTGCTTGAGATTCAGGCCGAGCTGAAAGGCCAGCTCGCGCGCCTGGAAGGGCAGCAGGCCGACGGCCGGCTCGACGATGACCTGAAGAATAGCGTCGGGATCGGTCTTGGCGATCTCCTCGATCTCCATGCCGCCATGCTTGGAGGCGATGACGCGCACGCGCTCGAGCTTACGGTCGAGGACGAAGCCGAGATAGAGCTCGCGCTCGTAAGGGTCGGCGAGCTCGACATAGACGCGCTGCACCGGCTTGCCTTCCGGCCCGGTCTGCTTGGTGACGAGACGCTTGCCGAGCAATTCGCGCGCGGCCTGCTGAACCTCGTGATAGGTGCGGCACAGCTTGATGCCGCCCGCCTTGCCGCGCGCGCCGGCGTGAATCTGCGCCTTCACCACCCAATGCGAGCCGCCGAGCTCGGTCGCCGCGTAAACGGCCTGATCGGGGCTGAAAGCGACGGTGCCGGGGGGCACGGCGACGCCGCAGCTCGCCAATAATTCCTTGGCTTGATACTCATGGACGTCCATGTTTCCTCTCCCCTTGCAGTTTTATCGCCGGCTCGAGAGTGAAATTACGAGCCGATCTTGTCTCTCACGACCTTGTAGACGGCTTCGGTCTTCTCGGCGGCGGCGGCCAGCAGAGCCTCGACCTCGCCGATCTGTTTCTCTGCGAACTCGCGATCCTTGATCGCTTTTGCATTGATGTAGACGTTGAGCGCGGCGCTCCGCAATCCGGCATTGGCCGCGAGAACGGCGACGCCGGCGTCGCTGATAACGTTGAGATTGCCTTTGTCGGCGGCGGCCTCGGAGAGGACGATCACCTCGAAGCAGGCCTTCACCGCGCGCAGCGGCGCGAGCGTGGCCTCCTTCAGCGCGGCCTGAATGGCGGCCGAGCGCGCGGCCTTGTCCTCATCGGTGGCGCGCGGCAGGCCATAGGCGCCCATCACCGAATTGAAGGCGACGACATCTTCGTCGATCGCGGCGGTCAGCTCGGCGCGAACGCGCTCGGCCTCGGCCCGCGCGGCTTTGAGATCTTCCTCGACGGATTCGTAATTCTTCTTGCCGATGGTGAGATTGGCGACCATCGACACTAGCGCCGCGCCGATGGCGCCCATCACCGCAGCGGCGCCGCCGCCGCCCGGCGTCGGACGCTCGCTGGCGAGATCGTCGAGAAATTTGCCGATCGTTTCGTCCTTGGTCATTCTCGTCGATCCCTCGAAAGTCAGGCGTTCGCCTTGGCCTGCACGTAGATTTCCTCGGCGTCGAGCACCTTGTCGGCGCTCTCGAACAATTGCGCGATGCAGGCGCGATGCAGCTTCAGCTTCAGGCCGCCGACGCCGAGCGCGCCAATGACGATCTTGCCATGACGCTCCTTCGCCTTGTCGATCGCCTCGACGCCGCCGATGCCGAGCGGCGGCTGCGCATTGACGTCCGCGAGCAGCTCGATCGTCGGATCATTCTGCCAATCCTGCTCTTCCAGCAGTTGCACGCCGATGGCGCCGGCCGCGAAGACGATATTGGTTCCCTTCACCGCCGCGGCGCGGGCGGCGTTATCGACCGCCTCGATCGCGGTGGGCGTGAAGCCGAAACGCTCCTGCAGCGCGGCGGCCGCCGCGTCGGCGCGCGACTTCTGGCGCGAGGTGATGGCGACCTCGGCGCCCTCCGAATGCAGGAAGGCCGCGGCGCGCAGGCCGACCGGGCCGGTGCCGGCGAGCACGATGGCCTTCTTGCCGGCGAGCGGCTTGGCCTTGGCGAGCAGCGCCACGCCCGCGGCGGCCGTCGTGTTGGAGCCGTTGGAGTCGAGCATCACGGAGACGCGGAAATTCGAGAAGAAGCGCTTGCGCACCGCTTTGAACAAGGTCTCGCCGGCGACCATATCGCCGCCGCCCACGAAGAGCGCGGTGAACTGCTTCTCCTTCGGACCGCGCGTGTATATCGCGCCATCGACCAGCGCGCCGACATTCGCAGGCGTCACATTGGCGTAGCCGATGACATGATCTGCGCCGCCGTCATAGGCGACGACCGTGTCGAACACGCTCGGGACCGCATCGGTGTCGAGAAGGAAGAGCAGCTTTTGAGTCATAGCAGTTCCTGTGAAAGGCTGTCCGTCATGGCCGGGCTCGTCCCGGCCATCCACGCCACGCAAGGCGCCCGACATGCGCCGAGTCATTCCTGTTTCGTCTCGACCGCTCCACCGCCGTTCGGCGTGGATGGCCGGGACGAGCCCGGCCATGACGCCTGGTCGGGCGCGAGACTGCAACTGCGCTTACGCCGTCACCAGATTGCGCGGCGCGCCGGCGACGAAGGCGTCGACATTGTCGATCAGCTGATCGGCCAGCACCTGCATCGCCTCCTTGGAGGCCCAGGCGACATGCGGCGTGACGATGAGATTGGGAATCGTCGGATCGAGCAGAATATTGCCCTGCTTGGGCGGCTCGACGGTCAGCACGTCGAAGCCCGCGCCGGCGATGACGCCATTGCGCAGCGCATCGGCGAGCGCCTGCTCATCGACGATGCCGCCGCGCGCGGTGTTGATGATGATCGACGTCTTCTTCATCGAGGCGAGCTCTTTCGCGCCGATGAGATTCTTGGTCTGCGGCGTCAGGGGCAGATTGAGCGTGACGACATCGGCCTCGCGCAGAATGGTCGGAATGTCGACGATGCCGGGGCCGGGAACGACGTCATTGATGAGCAGCTTCATGCCCAGCGCCTCGGCGCGCGTCGCGATCGACTTGCCGAGCGCGCCATAGCCGATGATCCCGAGCGTCGAGCCGGCGATGTCATAGATCGGATAGTCGAAATAGCAGAACTGGTTCGACTCCTGCCAACGGCCGCGGCGCACCGAATCCACATAGTTCACGAGATTGCGGCGCAGCGCGAAGATCAGCGCGATCACATGCTCGGGAAGCGTGTTGAAGGCGTAATTGCGGATGTTGGAGACGGTGATTCCATTGGCCGTCGTATAGGCCTTGTCGATCACGTCGGTGCCGGTGGCGGCGACGGCGATCAGCTTGAGATCGGGAAGCTGCTTCAGCGCTTCCTCGCGCAGCGGAACCTTATTGGTGATGGCGATGGTCGCGCCCTTGAGGCGCTCGACCACATCGGCCGGAGAGGTCTGCGCATATTCCGTATAGTCGTGCGGGAAATTCGGCTTGCGCAAATTGGCGTCGAGCGTCTCGCGATCGAGAAAGACGATTTTGTGCGACATGTTTGCTGCTTCCCCCGAAGTCGCTCGGCCGTTTCGGCTCGACATTTTGCGACGTCGAAACGTCGCGTCTCGTTTTGAAGAAGCGGCCTCGCCCGCAAAGGGGCGAGGCCGCGAATCATCAGGCCTGGAGGATCGGATTGGCGCGATAGACGGCCTGGGCCGCCGCGACGCCGCTGCCGGCCGTGACCGGAATGCCGACGTCGAGCATCGCCATTTCCGCGCCCGCGATGGCGCCGAGCAGCATCAGCTCGTTGAGATCGCCGAGATGGCCGATGCGGAACACCTTGCCGGCGACCTTGTTGAGGCCGGCGCCGAGCGCGAGATTGTAGCGCTTATAGGCGATCTCGATGACCTTGGCTGCGTCGAAGCCTTCCGGCACCACGATCGCGGTCACAGTGTCGGAGTTCCACTTGGCTTCCTTGGCGCAGGGCTTGAGGCCCCAGGCCGCGACCGCGGCGCGCACGCCCTCGGCGAGATGGTGATGACGCGCATAGACCTGATCGAGGCCTTCCTCGAACAGAACATTGAGCGACTCGCGCAGGCCGTAGAGCAGCGGCAGCGCCGGCGTGTAGGGGAAGTAGCCGGTGGCGTTCGCCTTCACATGATCCTGGAAGTCGAAATAGGCGCGATGCAGCTTGGCGGTCTCGCCGGCCTTCAGCGCCTTCTGGCTGACGCTCATGATGGCGAGGCCGGCCGGCAGCATGAAGCCTTTCTGCGAGCCGGAGACGGCGACGTCGACGCCCCACTCGTCCTGCTTGAAGTCCAGCGAGCCGACGGAGGACACGCCATCGACGAAGAGCATGGCGGGATGCTTGGCGTTGTCGATCGCCTTGCGCACGGCGCCGATGTCCGAGGTCACGCCCGTGGCTGTCTCGTTATGCGTGGCGAAGACGGCCTTGATCTCGTGATTCTTGTCGGCCTTCAGCGTCTCTTCGATGCGGTCGGGATTGTTGCCGACGCCCCACTCCTCGTCCTGCTCGATCACATCGAGACCGATGCGCTTGGCAAGGTCGATCCACAGATGGGTGAACTGGCCGAAGCGCTGCGCGATGACCTTGTCGCCGGGCGACAGAGTGTTGGTGATCGCCGCTTCCCAGCCGCCGGTGCCCGAAGCCGGGAAGATGAAGGCCTGAGCGCTCTCGGTCTTGAAGACCTTCTTGAGCTGGGTGAACAGCGGCAGCGTCAACTCGG
This sequence comes from Methylosinus sp. sav-2, assembly GCF_004366495.1. Lineage (NCBI taxonomy): Bacteria > Pseudomonadati > Pseudomonadota > Alphaproteobacteria > Hyphomicrobiales > Methylocystaceae > Methylosinus > Methylosinus sp. sav-2. The sequence goes on along the minus strand of NZ_SOEJ01000001.1, from coordinate 707,426 downwards.
GGAACTTCGGCGAACGATGGTCCTCGGAAACGACATTCATCGCGCGCAGGATACGGTCCGGAATATTGGTCGGGCCGGGAACGAACAGAAAATTGCGGCCCGGAATTCTGGAATTCGACATGTCTTGGGCTCCCTTCGAGCTCATCGGTTCGAGTTTGTTTTCGTCGGACGCGGGGAACGAGGCCCGGCGCCCGTTGCTTCTTCCCGCGGCGGCCGCGCTCAGAGCGGGCTCTGATCGCTCGAACGAGATCGTTCGAGCGAAGAGCGCTCTAGAACAGGCCGGCGATCCGCCCGTCCGCGCCGACCTCGATATTGTTGGCGGCGGGAACCTTGGGCAGGCCCGGCATGGTCATGATGTCGCCGCAGACGACGACGACGAATTCCGCGCCCGCCGACAGCCGGAGCTCGCGCACCGGGATCACATGACCCGAGGGCGCCCCCTTGGCGTTGGCGTCGGTCGAGAAGCTGTATTGCGTCTTGGCGATGCAGACCGGCAGATGGCCGAAGCCCTCTTTCTCCAGCTCCGCGAAGCGCGTCTTCACCGACGGATCGAGCGCGATGTCCGAGGCGCCATAGAGCTCGCGCGCGATGGTGCGCACCTTCTCCACCAGCGGCAGATCATCGGCGTAGAGCGGCTTGAACTGCGTGGGCTTGGCCTCGATCGTCGAGACGACCTTATGGGCGAGCTCCGCCGCGCCCGGACCGCCCGAGCCCCAATGATCGGCGAGCACGCAATCGACGCCCTCGGCCTGGGAAAGCTTCTGCAGCAGCTCGATCTCCGCCTGCGTGTCGGTGCTGAAGCGGTTGACGGAGACGATCACCGGCACGCCGAACTTCTGCACATTGGCGATATGGCGCTTCAGATTGGCGAAGCCCTTCTCCAGCGCCGCGACATTCTCGACCTTCAGATCATCCTTGGCGACGCCGCCATGCATCTTCAGCGCGCGAATTGTCGCGACGATGACAGTGACGTCCGGCTTGATTCCGGCCTTGCGGCATTTGATGTCGAAGAACTTCTCCGCGCCGAGATCGGCGCCGAAGCCGGCTTCCGTCACCACATAATCGGCGAGCTTCAACGCCGCCTTGGTGGCGATGACCGAATTGCAGCCATGCGCGATATTGGCGAAAGGCCCGCCATGGATGAAGGCCGGATTATTCTCGAGCGTCTGCACCAGATTGGGGGCGATGGCGTCCTTCAGCAGCGCGGCCATGGAGCCCTGCGCCTTCAGCTCGGAGGCGCGGATGTTCTTCTTGTCGCGCGTCTGCGCGACGATGATGTCGCCGAGCCGGCGCTGAAGATCCTCGAGGCTGGTGGCGAGGCAGAAGATCGCCATCACCTCGGAGGCGACGGTGATGTCGAAGCCGTCCTCACGCGGGAAGCCATTGGCGACGCCGCCGAGCGAGGAGACGATCGAGCGCAGCGAGCGGTCGTTCATGTCCACAGCGCGGCGCCAGGAGATGCGGCGCGGATCGATGCCGAGCGAATTGCCCCAATAGACGTGATTGTCGATGAGCGCGGAGAGCAGATTATTGGCCGCGCCGATGGCGTGGAAGTCGCCGGTGAAATGGAGGTTGATGTCCTCCATCGGCACGACTTGTGCATAACCGCCACCGGCGGCGCCGCCCTTCACGCCGAAGCAGGGGCCGAGGCTCGGCTCGCGAAGGCACATGATGGCCTTCTTGCCGATGTGATTGAGCGCATCGCCCAGGCCGACCGTGGTGGTCGTCTTGCCTTCGCCGGCGGGCGTCGGCGTGATGGCGGTGACGAGGATCAGCTTGCCGTCCGGGCGGTCCTGCAGGGAGCTGAGATAGTCGAGGGAGATTTTCGCCTTGTAATGTCCGTAAGGCAACACATGTTCGGCGGGGATGCCGAGCTTCTCGCGGGCGACGTCGACGATCGGACGCATGGACGCCGCTTGAGAGATCTCGATATCGGATTTGGGAGAAAGATGCTGGTTGCCTTTCCCGCTGGCCGGGATGGACGTATCGGACATTACAATTTCTCTCCCCTCGCAGAAAGCGTTTCGCCCGCCCTCGAAGATTTATCCGGGCCGAGTGGCCATGCCCCGCGCAGTGGAAATCCCTGCGCGCGCCGCCAACGACCGTCGGGCCAAGACCGAGAAACCCGGTCTTCGCCGTCATTGTTCCGCGAAACTAGAACCTTCCGATAGTTTCATCAAGAACCACGGCTGGCGGACATTCGGCCCTGCGACATCGTCTCCTGCCCGCAAGACGCCGATCGATATCCGCGGCCCCGTGGCTATGGAGAGATCGAAATTCCTCGTCAAGCGAAAATATCAGGCGATATAGCCCACAGTTTCCGCGGAAATCGAGCGATTGCGACGCTCTCCTCTTCGTTCGGAGTCGCGTCCCGCTCTCTTCGCACATTCGAACAGCCGGGGCCGTCCGCCCACCCTTTACCTATCCGATCAGAGCGTTCGTGATCGACTGGCATGGCGCGCGCGCCGCGGCCGGCTCGTCCCGTATAGGTTTGAAAATCAATATCCAGAGTGGGAAATATAGTCCCGTGCGCCCGCGCTCCCGATCGAAAGGAGCGTATAAGCTCGCGCCAGAGCGTCGTCGCGGCCCACCCGTACCCCTTCGAGCGGGGGAGGGGAGGGTCGCTCGACGAATGGGGTAGCGCCTACCCGCCCGTCACTCGGGAAAAAAAGTCAGGGCGAGGCCATTGATGCAATAGCGAAGACCGGTGGGCGGCGGGCCGTCGGGAAACACATGGCCGAGATGCGAGCCGCAGCGGCTGCAATGCACCTCGGTGCGGGTCATGCCATGGGTGTGATCGACGGAGGTGGCGATGGCGCCGTCGAGCGGATCGAAGAAGCTGGGCCAGCCCGTGCCGCTCGAGAATTTCTGGCGCGTAGCGAAGAGCGGCTGATCGCAGCCGGCGCAGGAGAACACGCCAGGGCGCTTCTCCTGGTCGAGCGCGCAGCTGCCCGGCGGCTCGGTGCCATGGCGGCGCATTATGACATATTGATCGGGAGTGAGGCGCGCGCGCCACTCCTCCTCGGTACGGGTGACGGGGAATTGATCTCCGCTGGTCATGGCGTCCTCCTCGAGAGCGTTCGGTTCGCCGCCGGCGACATGACGAAGCTTATCGGGACCGGGCGTCACGGAGAAGATCGTTTCCGCGCCAGTGGGGAGATTCCATGCGGAAAAGCGCGGCGCCCCGCGGGCCGCCTCCTATGAGCATGATGTTTCGCGCGTGGCGCGAGAGAAGCATGCTCGGGCGCGGAGGCCGCGAAGCTCGCGGCCTTCGACCTCGCGAGCGACGCGTCTTTAGTAGAAGGGCGAGTAGATCGCCTTGCTGGCCTCGGCGACGACATCGCCATTGTAGAGCCGCACCGTCAGCGAGCCGCCGAGCTGCTGCGCCGCCTCGGCGAGATAGCCGGTGGCGTAGGCCTTGGCGTTCTCGAGCGAGTCGAATTCGTAGAAGCCGCCGATTGTGTTGGTGTTGATCCCGCTGAGCCAAGTCTTGCTCTTTATGCCGGGATTTTTCTTCATCGCGACATCGATCTCTTTCCAGGGGATTTGCTCGAAAGGAATCGACACCTGAATTTCAGCGTAGAGAAATATCTTCTCACCCATGCCGGCCTCCGCGAATCTCTCGCGCCTCACGCGCATTCGGCGGCAATTAAAATCATAATCCCACTAGTCTAACAACGCTAATTTTCGTCGTAGCGGCAGCATGGCAATATGACAGTTTTGTTTTATATGCGACAATTCGCCTGCCCAATTTTTATCTCTTGATATTTTCGATATGATTTAGCAGCATCTGCGCGAACCGACGCGGAGGCATTCGTGACCGAGGCTTACTACTCGCAGAAGACCCACGGCCCTTTCGAGACGCAGGCGCTCGGCGATTTCGATCTCGTGAGCGGAGAGAAGATACGCGACCTCGAGATCGCCTACGCCACTTTCGGAAAGCTCTCGCCGGCGCGCGACAACGCCGTGCTGTTTCCGAGCTGGTATTCCGGCTCGTCGAAAATTCTCGAGCTCGCCTATGTCGGCCCCGGCCGCGCGCTCGATCCAGAAAAATATTTCATCATCCTGGTCAATCAGATCGGCGCCGGCCTCTCCAGCTCGCCGAGCAACACGCGCGCACCCTTCGGCGCCGCGCGCTTTCCCAAGGTCGAGATCGCCGACGACGTGCGCGCGCAGCATCGTCTGGTGACGGAGACATTCGGAATCGAGCGCCTCGCTCTCGTGCTCGGCGGCTCCATGGGCGCGCAGCAGACCTATGAATGGGCCGTGCGTTTTCCCGAGGCGGTGCGCCGCGCCGCGCCCATCGCCGGCCTCGCGCGCGGCACGCCGCATAATCGCCTGCTGGTGCAGACATTCATCGACGCGATCACCTCCGATCCCGCCTTCGAGGAGGGCTGGTACGAGCGCGCCTCTCGCGTCCATCGCGGCTTGCGCCGACATTCGCGCGTCTTTGCTGCCTCCGGCTTCTCTCCGGCGCTCTACAACACGCGCGGCTTTGCGGAGCTGGGCTTCACGACGACGGATGATTTCGTCACCGGCTTCGTCGAGAATCACTTCCTGCCGCAGGACCCCAACAATCTTCTTCTGCTGCTGCGCAAGTGGCGCGACGCCGATGTCTCGCGAAACGCCGATGGCGATCTCGCGACGGCGCTCGGCCGAATTCGCGCAGAGACCTCCGTCATCGCCATCGACGAGGACGGATTCTTCCCGCTCGCCGACATAGAGGCCGAGCAGAAGCTCATCCCCAAGAGCCGATTGCGCCGCGTTTCGTCGACTTGGGGCCATCTCGCTCTCTTTGGAGCGGACGCCGCCTATAATTCGGCGATCGATCGCCATCTCGCCGAGCTGCTCGCCGCCTGACGGCGCGCGAATTCCCTGTGCAAGCGTAAAGGAGGAGCAAGCAATGTCGAACGTCACCGCCGAGGCCGTCGTCATTCCCGCCGACCGTCCGCCGATCGATCCCTATCCGCTCAGCCCCTATGTCGCTTGGGCGGGCAATCGCAATCGCGATCCGATCCTCGACGTGTTCAAGGAAATTTTTCCAAAGAGCGGCAATGTGCTCGAGCTGGCCAGCGGCGCCGGCAATCACATCAATTATTTCGCGCCGCACTTCAAGGAGCTGTTCCTGCAGCCTTCTGATTACGACGCCGATGTCTTCGAGACGATCAAAGCCAAGCGCGCGGAAGCCGGCGCCGCCAATGTCGCCGATCCACTGAAGATCGATCTCACCAACTCCGAGACCTGGCCCGATGCGAAAGATCGCCTCTATGACGTGATCTTCGTCGTCAATCTGTTCCAGGTCGCGCCCGTCGCCATCGCCGACGGCATCGCGCAGCTCGCGGCGAAGCTGCTGGCCAAGGACGGATTCGTCGCCATCTATGGCCCGTTCAAGGTGGAGGGCGGATATACGACCGCCTCCAATGAAGCCTTCGATAAGGAAATCCTCGCCGCCCAGGTCTCCGAATGGGGGCTGAAGGATGTGCGGGACCTCGAGAAGGCGGCCACGCCGCATGGAATCGCGCTGAAGAAGATCGTCGATCTTCCGGCCAATAATTTCATCCTGATCTTCGGCCGCGCCTGACGATTTCGAGGCTTCTCCCCGCCGCGAAGCGCGCGGGGAGAAGCGCGCGCCGCTCAGCTGGAATAAGTCTCCACCCGCGTGAAGAAATCGCGGATGCGCGGTACGATGTCGCGGCGGAAGCGCGAGCCGTTGAAGACGCCGTAATGGCCGACGCCCTCTTGCAGATAATGCTGCTTGCGGACTTCCGGAATATTGGCGCACAGCTCTTGCGCGGCGTAGGTCTGGCCGACGCCGGAGATATCGTCCTTCTCGCCTTCCACCGTCAGCAGCGCGGTGCGCTGTATGGCGGAAAGATCGATGATCTCGCCGCGGTGGCGCAGCAGGCCCTGCGGAATCTCATGGCGGATGAACACTTTCTCGACCGTCTCGAGATAGAACTCGGCGGCGAGATCCATGACCGCGAGATATTCGTCGTAGAAGTCGCGATGCTTCTCGGCGGAATCGCCGTCGCCCTCGACGAGATGGTTGAACATATCGAAATGCGCGGCGACATGGCGCTCGAGATTCATCGCCATGAAGCCCGAGAGCTGCAGAAAGCCCGGATAGACCTTGCGCCCGAACCCGGCATGGGGAAAGGGCACGCTGTGGATGCAATTGCGATGGAACCAGTCGACGCCGCGCTCCACGGCGAGGCGATTGACCGCCGTCGGGCTGCGGCGCGGATCGATCGGTCCGCCCATCAGCACCATGGATTCCGGCGCATCGACGCCGCCCTCGCCATCCAGCGCCGCAATGGCGCAGATGAGCGGCACGGACGCCTGGCAGACGCCGAGCGTATGCAGCGGAACGCCATCGTCGCGCTTCGACAAGAGGCGCAGCGCATCGACGAGATAATCGACATAATCGTCGAGACTGAAGACGCCTTTCTCGGTCGGCACGGAACGCGCGTCGCACCAATCGGTGATGTAGACGTCATGGCTCGGCAAAAAGGCCTCGACCGTGCCGCGCAGCAGCGTGGCGTAATGGCCGGACATTGGCGCGACGATCAGCAGCTTGGATTGGCGCGGCGCCTCGCCCTGGAAGATTCGCTGGAAATGCAGCAGCCGACAGAAAGGCCGCTCCCACACCACCTCCTCGACGATGGGCGTCGCCACGCCATCGACGAGCGTCTCGGGAAGATCGAAGACCGGCTTGCCATAGCGGCGCGTCATGCGCTCGAACAATTCCGCCGCCGCCGCGACGCTGCGCCCTACCGACGTATGCGCGAAGGGATTGAACGGGCTCTTGAAGGTCGTGAGAGTCGCGTCCGACATCGCCCGCGCCGGGGCGAAAGCCAGATGCATCATCTCATAGAACTGGTACGATATCCGGTCCATCTCTCCACGCTCCCTTCATGCGCGGCCGCCGCTCATTCGAGCTGTGCTGCGACGCACAAAAAAGAAATTATAGCATAGTCAATGTCTCCTGAAATGAAATCTGGTGATGTTTTGCGCTAGGCGCCAAAAATTTTTCACTTCGCCCGCTCGAGCACCAGCTAATCTGCTCAATTACTGAGCAACACCAGAGCGGCGCCTGCGAAAGCGCAGATCGCCGTCGCCGCGGCGCAGCTGAAAATCCGCAAGGCGCGGCGAATATCCGCCGGCGTCGCCTCTGCGCGGCCCGAGCCGAGCCAGACGCCCGCGACCTCATGGGCGCCATAGGCGCGCGGGCCGCCGAGCCGCAAATCCAGGGCGCCGGCCATCGCCGCCTCCGGCCAGCCGGCGTTGGGCGAGGCATGCGCGCCCGCATCGCGCAGGCAGGTCGAAATCGCGGCCCGGAAGGAGGTCCCCGTCAGCGCGGCGCCTATCGCGATGAGAGCCGCCGAGAGGCGCGCGGCGGGAAGATTGAGGAGATCGTCCAATCGGGCGCTCGCCCAACCGAACGCTTCGTGTCGCATCGTCCTGTGGCCTATCATGCTGTCGGCCGTATTCACGCCTTTGTATATGAGTGCCCCGGGCAGTCCGAACAAGACGGTGGCGAGGGCCGGGCCGATGACCCCATCCGAGAAATTCTCGGCGAGGCTTTCGATCGCCGCCCTGCTCACGCCCGCCTCATTCAGCCGCGAGACGTCGCGTCCGACGATTTTTGCGACGCTGGCGCGGCCGCGCTCGAGCGAACGGTCGAGCTCCTCGGCCACATCCTTCACATGCGAATAGAGGCTGCGCTGGGCGTAGAGGCTCGAGGTCAGCACGGCCAGCGGGACAATCCCGAAAGGCAGAGCGAGGCAGGCCGCCTGCAGCAGAAGGCCGATCCCGCAAGCGATGGCGACGACGATGAGGATCGCGCCGACGCCGGCGAGACGACGCAGCAGCGGCGGCGCGCCACCCCGATTGAGCCGGCGATCGAGCGCGGCGATCAGCGCGCCGATCCAAGTGACCGGATGGCCGATGGCGGCGAAGAGCCATTGCGGATAGCCGATCGCCGCCTCGATCGAAAGACCGAGCGCGGCGAGCGCCAAATTATCCGCGAGAGCAGCGAGCAAAGCTCAGCGGCCGTAGAGGCCGGTGAGGCTCGCCTTGGCGAGGACATTCTGATTGACGATGAAGCCGACGAGCGAGGCCGTCGCGCCCTCCGGCGCCTCCACCGTCTCGATGCTCAGCGCATAGATGGTGAAGACATAGCGATGCGGCGGATCGCCGACCGGCGGGCAAGGACCGCCCCAATGGGAAAAGCCATAGTCGTTGCGGATCGGCTTCGCGCCCGCCGGGAGACCAGCGTCGCCCACCGCTCCGGCGCCTTGCGCCAGCGCGCGCGTGGAGGCGGGAATATCGACGACGAGCCAGTGCCAGAAGCCGGCGCCGCCGGTCGGCGCGTCGGGATCATGACAGAAGAGCGCGAAGCTCTTGGTTCCCGCCGGCGGCTCGCTCCAATTCAGCTGTGGCGAGACATTGTCGCCCGTGCCGCCGAAATCGTTGAAAACGAATTTGCGATCGATGGTCGCGCCCTCGGCGATATCCGGGCTGGACAGCGAAAAGCCGCCGCCCGCGGCCTCCGCCGGCGCGAGGAGAATATGGAAATCGAGGAGATTGCGCGTCATTTCGGCCCCCTGTCTCGCTGCTCTGGACGAGGACATTCTTCTAGTCCAACTCGCGCGCAGTGTCGCGCGGAGAGAATGCGGTTTATGTGTCGCCCATGACAGACGCGGACCCGACAAAACCCCCGCTGCGCCGCGGCTGGACCACCGGCGCCTGCGCCACTGCGGCGGCGCGGGCGGCCTTCGTCGCGCTCGTCTCCGGGCGCGAGCCGCCCGATCCGGTGGAGATCGGCCTGCCGGGCGGAAGGCGCGTCGCCTTCGCGCTCGCGCAATTCACCCGCGGCGAGGACTATGCCGAGGCCGGCGTGGTGAAGGATGCCGGCGACGATCCCGACGTCACCCATGGCGCGCTGATCCGCGCGAAGGTGCGGCGCGCGCCGGCTGGCGCGGGGGTGAGCTTTGCGGCCGGCCCCGGCGTCGGCGTGGTGACGCGCCCCGGCCTGCCGCTGCCGCCGGGCGAGCCGGCCATAAACCCCGTTCCCCGCGCCATGATGCGGCAGGCGATAGCGGAAGCCGCCGCCGAGCTCGGCGCAGCGCCGGACGCGCAAATCGAGATTTCCGTCGAGAATGGCGAGGAGCTCGCCCGCTCGACCCTCAACGGAAGGCTCGGCATAATCGGCGGGCTCTCCATTCTCGGCACGACGGGAATCGTCGTGCCCTATTCCTGCTCCGCCTGGATCGACAGCATCCATCGCGGCGTCGACGTCGCCCTCGCCTGCGGCCTCGACCATATCGCCGCGACCACCGGCTCCACCTCGGAAGACGCCGTGCGCAAGCTCTACGGCCTGCCGGAGGAGGCGCTGATCGAAATGGGCGACTTCGCCGGCGGCCTGCTGAAATATTTGCGCAGGCATACGGTTCCGCGCGTGACCCTCGCCGGCGGTTTCGCCAAGCTGACCAAGCTGGCGCAGGGCCGGCTCGACCTTCACTCCAGCCGCTCCTCGGTCGATCTACCCGATCTCGCGGCGACCGCCCGCGCGGCCGGCGCCGGCGAGGCGCTCTGCGCGGCGATCGAAAAAGCCAATAGCGCGCTGGAGGCGCAGGCGACCGCCCGTGGAGCCGGGCTGGACCTCGCTGCGCCGATCGCGCATCGCGCATGGGACACGGCCGCAGCGGCGCTCGCCAATCCGGCGACCGCGCTCGAGATCATCGTCGTCGGCCGCGACGGCGCCATACTCGCAAGCTCAGGCTTTCGCCCAGCGATTCGCGGAGAGGACCCCCAAAAGTGAACAAGCCCGCCGCCGGCTTCTCGCACGCCGATCTGAGTAGAGGCGAGATGCTGCAGATCATGATCGGGCTCGGCCTCGCCATGCTGCTCTCGGCGCTGGACCAGACCATTGTCGCCACCGCTCTGCCGACGATCGGCCAGGACCTCGGCGATTTCGAGCATCTGCCCTGGATCGTCACCGCCTATCTCGTGGCCGCGACCGCGCTGACGCCGCTCTATGGCAAGCTCGCCGATATTCATGGCGTGCGCGTGATGCTGCTGATCGGCATCTTCACCTTCGTGCTCGGCTCGCTCGCCTGCGCCGTGTCGCCGACTCTCACCTTGCTCGCCATCGCGCGCGCGGTGCAGGGCGCGGGCGGCGGCGCGCTCATCGCGCTGGCGCAGACGATCATCGCCGATCTCGTCAGCGTGCGCGAGCGCGGCCGCGCGCTCACCTATTTTTCGGTCGTCTTCGCCGGCGCCAGCGTCGGCGGGCCGATCCTCGGCGGCGTCTTCGCGGAATATCTGCATTGGTCGCTGATCTTTTGGATCAATCTGCCGCTCGGCCTCGCGGCTTTCTTCATGACCTATTTCAAGCTGGCGCGGCTGCCGCTGCGCCGCCATCCGCATCGCGTCGATGTCGGCGGCGCCGCGCTGCTCGTCATCGCGTCGGTCGCCTCGCTGCTCGCGCTCTCCTGGGGCGGCGTGCGCTATCCCTGGGGCTCGGCGCCCATTCTCGCCATGCTGGCCACGGCGCTCGCCGGCTGGGCGATCTTCGCCTGGCGCACCAAGACGGCGGAGGAGCCTCTGATCCCGCTCGCCGTGCTGGCCGACGACGTCATTCGCAACGCCATTCTCGCGGGCGGATTCGGGCTCGGAACCTTCGTCGCGCTGACCATGTATATGCCGATTTATTTCGAGGGCGCGCTGCGCCTCTCAGCCGACCAATCCGGCCTCGCGCTGATCCCGCTGACCGTGGCGACAGTCACCGGCGCCACCATCTCTGGACGGCTGCTCGGCCGTGTGCGCCATTACAAGGCGGCGCCGCTGACGGCGCTCGTTCTCGCTTTCGTCGCTCTGCTCGCCGCGCGGCAATTTCTCGCCGATCTGCCGCTCGCCGCGCTGGATGCGCTGCTGGCGATCGTCGGCCTCGGCGTCGGAGCCATGCTGCCGGTGACGACGGTCTGCGTGCAGAGCGCGGCGCCGGGGCATAATCTCGGCACGGCGACAGCGGTGATGCAATTCTCGCGGCAGCTGGGCGCGGCGCTGATCGTGGCGATCATGGGCGCGATCGTCATCGGCGCCGGCCATGGCGCTCTCGTGGCCGAAGCCGCCACCCGCGCCGATGTGGAAGCGCTGCGCGAGACCTTCCGCACGGCTTTTCTGGTGGGGGCGATGTTCATCGCTCTGTGCTTCTTCTTCCTCGCGCGCATGGAGGAGAGGAATTTGCACGGGGAGGGGTGAGCGTCGCCTCGCCCATCATGCGTATATCTCGCGCCATCGAAAATCGACGGCGCGAGATGTCGGTCTTGCTTTCGTCAGCTGTTCCGGCGCGCGGCCGTGTGGATGATCGTGCCCACATGCTCGCCGCGCAGAGCGGCAGTGAGGCGGCCGGGGACGAGGCCGTTCACGATCTGCACATGATCGATATGGCGCGCGGTCGCCATCACCTCGAGCAAGGCGCGGTCGAAGGGCAGCGTGCCCTTGTGATCGGCGAGCTCGGAGAAGCTCGTCTCGCGGATGAGCTGCGCCTTCTCGCCGTCCGGACCGTTGGGATCGCTCGTGTAGAGACCGTCCACATCCTCCACTATCGTGAGGCCGGCGGCGCCATAGGCGTCGGCGAGCAGGAAGGCGCCCGTGTCGGCCCGATGCGGCGGGATGCGCGAGCCCGGGAACTCATGATGGTGATAGGGCGGAAAGCCGCTGCCCACCACGGCGCGGGTCGCGCTGAGATGAATCGCCAGCTGATTGGCGATGGTCGGATGCTCGATATAGGAGACGCCTTCCGGCGCGAGCAGCGACGCGAGTATGTGGCCGTTCTGGCCGGCCTCGCTCGCGGCGAGCGGGGCCAGCGAGCCGACCGGCAGGCCGAGATCGAGCCCGACGCCATAGAGGTGACGCGCGCGCACGCCGGCGCCGGTGAGGAAGAGCAGCCGATGCTCGGGCATGAGCTTTCGGATCTCCTCCACCAGCGGCAGGATCGCCTCGGCGCCGCGATCCATGATGGCGCGGCCGCCGATCTTCACCACCTGCAGCCAGGGCAGCACGCGGATCGGCCGCTTGCCGGCGACGGGGCGCGTCAGCTCGGAGTCGAGAAGGGTCTGCCGCGCGAGCGGAGAGGCGACATGCTTGATGTTGTAAGTGTGGGTCATGGTCTGTCTCAGCTCGCGGTGATGATGGTGCCGACATGCTCGCCGGAAAGAGCGCGGGTCATATTGCCGGGCACGAGGCCGTTGACGATCTGCACCTCGCGGATGTGACGCGCGGACTTCAGCAGATCGAGCAGCGGAAATTCGAGGATCGAATCCTGCAGGCCCTGCTCCTTCATCTCGTCGACCGTGATCTTGGGGATGAATTTCGCATTCTTGTCGGTCTTGGGATTGGCGGTGAACAGGCCCTGCTCGTCCTTGACGAAGATCATGGCCTTGCAGCCGAATTGCTCCGCGATGAGGAAGCAGCCCGCGTCGGTGCGATAGGGCGGAATGACGCCCTCGGCCGCCGGACGCATCCAAAGATTATAAGGCGGCATGCCGCTGAACACGACGGCGTTGACCTCCTGCAGATAGAGCGGCACAGCCGAGAGGCCGGCGCCTTCCACCGCGGAAATGCCGTGCTTGGCGAGCAGCTGTCCGAGCATCGCGGCGTTCTGATCGGCGACCGAGGCGCCGAGCTGCGAGAGCACGCCCGCCGGCAGGCCGACGCCCGCCGCTATGGAATAGAGATGACGCGCGCGCGTGCCGGCGCCCGTGCCGATCAGCATCTGATGCGTCTTGCGCGCGGTGACGATCTCATCGACGAGCGGATAGACCGCCGAGCGGCCGCGATCGATGATGCTCTGCCCCCCGATCTTGATCACCGACGCGTCCGGCAGGATGCGAAAATCCTCGGCCTTGTCCGCCGCCGCGAGAAGTTCCACGTCGGTGAGCGAGCGCTGCATGAGGATCGCCTCGAGCTCCGCTGTCGTATGTGCCATCAGTGACGCCTTTCGTCATTGTTGCTGCTGTCGTCGACTACATGCGTGTAGGTAGAACGCGTTGAAGAGTCTCGCAATATGCGAAAACGATGCGCGATTGGCGGGAAAGCCGCAAATTTCCGGCTTCTTCTACTTTGTCGGAAAAAACAACGAAAAACGCGCATTTCTAGACAGTCAGCTAGTCGCGGAGCGGGGCGCGTCAAGCATGCGGCAAAGTCGCACGTCGCCTCGGCGCTCGCGCCCGATAGCGCCACCGCAGTCACGAGAGCTTCATTGCGCAGCCATCGCGCTGAGATCGGGCGTCGCTAGCTTGGCCTGCCGCGACGCTCACGGCGAGCGCCGGCCTCGAGATTGGAAAAGTGCTTTTCCTCTGAAAATGCGAGGGCCACATGAACATACGTCTGCTTTTGAAGAGCGCCTGTCTCGCGACGACGGCGCTCACCGCGACGTCGATCACGATCTCCGCCAAGGCCGATCCGTCCACACGGACGCCGATCAAGCATGTCATCATCGTCGTCGGCGAGAATCGCACATTCGACAATCTCTTCGGCGGCTATCGTCCCGCCGCCGGTCAGAGCGTCGACAATCTGCTGAGCAAGGGCATCATCAAGGCCGATGGAACGCCCGGCCCGCATTTCTCCGAGGCGGCGCAGAACATCGGCTCCGATCTCCATCATTATGAGGTGGTGACGCCTTCGACCGGCGCCTACGCCACGCTGCCGCAGCCCTACACCACTTATGCGGCCGGCGTTCCCCAGGGCGTGCCGGATACGCGCTTCCCGACCGATCTGCCCAACGGGCCTTATCAGATCAGCAAATATGTCTCCTACGCCGCTTACACCGGCGACCCCGTGCATCGCTTCTTCCAGATGTGGCAGCAGTGGGACGGCGGCAAGCTCGACAAATTCGTCTGGGTGGAGAAGACGATCGGCACCGGCTCCAACGGCAAGCCCCCCGCCGGCTTCGATCCCAAGGAGGGCGCGATCTCCATGGGCTTCTTCAACATGAACGCCTATACGGACGCGCATGGCGTCGCGCAGACCGGCGACGCGCCCTATTTCAAATCGCTCGCCGATTCTTATGCGATCAGCGACAATTTTCATCAGGCGGTGATGGGCGGCACGGGCGCCAATTTCCAGGCGATCGTCACCGGCCATGCGGCCTTCTATACCGATCCCGCGCGTCTCGACGGCTCGCCCGCGACGCCGCCCGTCAATCAGATCGAGAATCCCGATCCGGTCAGCGGCACGAATAATTACTACACGCAGGACGGCTATAGCGGCGGCTCCTATGTGAACTGCCATGATCTCTCGCAGCCGGGCGTCGCCGCTGTCGATCAGCAGCTGCGCAGAAACGGGACCTATGAGCGCAAATGCGCGCCGGGGCATTACTACCTCGTCAACAATTACAACATGTATTGGAACGAGAAGCCCTCGGTGACGCGCGCGCTCGGCGCGACGAACTTCACCCTGCCGCCGCAGAAGGCCTCGACCATCGTCGATGTGCTGACCGCGCATGGCGTGTCGTGGAAATATTACAGCGCCGATCGCGGCGACGATCCCACCGTCTTCGCCAATTCCGTCGATGGCGTGAATTTCCCCGTGGCGGGCGGGGCGCCCTTCCACGCCTATTGCGGCATTTGCGATCCGCTCACCGGCTATCTGCAGGTGATGACGACGAGCGAATACGCCAAGCTGCAGAACTATGGCGCTTTCCTGACCGATCTGACCGATGGCGCGCTGCCGGCCGTCTCCTTCGTGCGTCCCTTCGAGGCCTTCGCCGCGCATCCTGCCGATTCGACCAGCCATCTCTATGAGCAATTCCTGAAGACGCTGATCGCGCGCGTGCAGGGCTCCTCCGCCTGGGACTCCACGGCGATCTTCATCACCACGGACGAAGGCGGCGGCTATTACGACTCGGGCTATATTCAGCCGGTGGACTTCTTCGGCGACGGCACGCGCATTCCGCTCATCGTGGTCTCGCCCTACGCCAAGAAGGGCTATGTCGACCATACTTATTACGACCATATCTCGCTGCTGAAATTCATCGAGCGGAACTGGAAGCTGCCGACAGTCTCGCATCTCAGCCGCGACAATCTGCCGAACCCGATTCCCTCGCGCGAGAATCCCTATATTCCCGCCAATCGGCCGGCCATCGGCGATCTCGTCGATCTCTTCGTCTTTGCCGATCGAGATCACGATCACGACGACGATCATGATCACGACCATCACGGCCATCACGATCACCGCCGTGACCGCTGAAGCATGAGTGGAGGCCGCGTCCGCAGCGACGCGGCCTCATGAAACGAAAAAGGCCGCGCCTCTTCGGCGCGGCCGCGTCATTTCGTGAGATCGGTTCTCTTCAGAAGCCGACGCCGACGAGCACGAAGCGAGGGCAGGCGATGGTGTCGCAACGCCGCGGGGCGGGGCGCAGCGCCTCCGCTACAGGCGTCGGAAGGAGGGGCGCGCGCGCCTCTATGCGGCGGCGCGGCGGCGCCGAATGATGCGCGAGCGCGCCGGGCCGCCGGGCGATGCGCCTGACCTTGCGATGCGCGGCGGCCGGCGCCGGCCGCGCGACGACCGAGCGCTCGATCACGGGCGGGAGAGGCGCGACATCGACGACCGGAGCGGTCTCGGGGACGCGGACGTCGAGCTGGGCGACGGCGGCGGGGGCCATATCCGCCGGGGATGCGGCGGGCAATTCGAGCGCCAGCGCGGAAAAAGATACGCAAGTGGCGAAGATCGCCGCAGCAAGCCGCATGGCCTCATCCTTTCGTCTCAGAAGGCGTCGCCTCGGACGTTCCCCGTCCGGGCCTTTGGAAAATTCGTTAAACGGCGCACACGCTCGAAACCGCGTCGATATTACGACGCCGAGAATCCTTCAAAAGCGTTGATGCTCTCGAATGTTCCGGCACACTAGACGATTTCGCCCGCCTTGGCCAGCGATTGGGCAAGGGGGCGGCAGAGTGGCGGTGGGCATGCCGAATTTCGCCGAGGCGCCAAACGCATCGCTTCGAATATCGAGAATGAATCGGCACGCCGTTCAACGATACAGAAGCGCTAGATCTCAAGCATATGGGTTAGTTGCCGGCGTCCCTGCGCCGTCGGTCCAGATGTCGTCGGGAAGGGAGCGATCTCGATGGCAGACCCGATCATGATCCGGATATGTGATTTTATCGATAGGCGCACGCGCGCCCATAACCAGGCAGCGAGTTGGTTGTTCGCTGCGGTTGTGCAGATGGTGGCCAATCGCGACGCCAGCTTTGAAAGCGGCTGCATCGCCAGCGCGGAGAATCGTTTCGGTAGCGCCCTCGATCAGCGTTACTTCGCCTTCCAGGACATAGAGCAACTCGTCCTCAGCGCTGTGCCAATGCTCGAGGGAGGACAGTGACCCGGGCTCGAGGATCTCGATGAGGGCGCCGAACTGCGTCAGCCCCGCCGCTTCACTGATCCAGAGCGTACTCGCTGGTCCGCAGACATCGCCGGGCTTTCGATCCTCGGTCACGAATTGCGTTGGTCTGATAGCGGGCATTGCACACGCTCTTTTTTGCTTCCCATGGGGAAGCGCTCGACCTTGGAGGACGGACGCCAAACTACGCCAATATCCTGTTGGAAGCAGCATAATCCCAAAAGTCTGAAGAGCGAAGGTAGGTATGCGAATTAGACCGCCTCGACAACGCAACGCGCCCAAATCGGAAAGCCGTGACGCGGCCACTGTTTGACCTCGAACACGTTCTGATCCTCGAGGAGCCTGCACGAAATTCTTGTCGATATCGAATGACCGCTCAGGGGCAAAATGCGAATTTCAAAACGGCCCGGATTTCGCTCGAGCGCAGCTCCGGGCGCGCTCAGCGGCCGCCGCGCGGCCGCGAATAGACGCCGGTTCGGCCGCCCTCGAACCGGCGCGACAGGCCGCCGCGCGGCGTGACGGTCAGAGCGAGCCGATCGAATTTCATCGGATCGTCCATGCTCGCCTGAAATTTCGAGACGGCGAGCGTCACCACATCGCCCTGGCGCGACCAGCAGCCGGAGGCGATCTCGTCCAGCGCGCCATAGGCGAGCATATAGTCGAAGCGCCCGTCCGGCCGCAACAGCAGCTCGGAGCCGGTCTCCATCACGCCGCTGAGATAATAATGGCCGGCGAGCGAAGGATCGCCGGTCTCGCAGCCGGCCGCTTCGGCCGCGGGCAGCGTCGCCGCGAGGGCGAGCCAAAAGGCTCGCACGCGCGCCGCCCGGCGGGGGATCACTGCGCGTTCTTCATCGCGGAGGGCAGCATCGCCGGATCCTCCTCGATCAGCTTTTCTATGCTGCGATCGTCGATCGGCTTGGCGGCCGCCGTGGCGACCGGCTGCGCCTTCAGCCCGGTCTGATCGGCGAGCCATTCCCGCCATTGCGCATGGCTGCCGTTGAATGTGTTCTGATCCACGGCGACGGAGATTCCGGGCACATGCCCGTCGGAGCGATATTGCCAGAAGGTCCATTTGCGGTCGCCATAGCGCACCGCCGGATGATATTTGGTCGAGCGCACCCAGATCGGATATTCCGCCAGCGCGCCGGAATGCAGGATCGCCTGATAGAAATCCACCGAGCTGTAGATGATCGGCTTCTTGCCGTAATGGCGCTCCATATCCTGGAGCATGACGCGCATGTCGCGCAGCACTTCCTCGCGATAGAGCGTGCGCTTGCAGCTGCGCGAGGTGGGCGTCGCCTCCACGTCCAGCACCGGCGGCAGCGCGTCCGGCTCCACCGGCACGACCGATTTGAAAAAGCCGGTCTCCTCATGCGGGGGCCGGCACCAATAGACGAAATGATAAGCGCCGCGCGGCACGCCGGCCGCCTTGGCCGCCGCCCAATTGCGCTGGAACTTGGAGTCGAGCGCGTCGCCGCCCTCGGTCGCCTTGATGAAGGCGAAGCCGACGCCGGACTCCTTCACCGCCTGCCAGTCGATATCGCCCTGATATTTGGAGACATCGACGCCATGCACGGAGAATTCGGCGCTGCGCGTCGCCGGATAGGCGTGCAGCTGCGACTCCGGCACCGCATAGGCGAGATAGGTCGGGTCCTTGCGCGTGTTGACCAGCGGCGCGCTGGTCGCAAAGCGCGGGCGCGCGCTATAGGACGGATCCACGGCGCTGCCGCAGCCGGAGAGGGCCGTGGAAAGGAGGACGGCGGCCGCAGCCGCGAAAATCTCGTTCGATCGCATTGCGCGAAAATATCCCGCAAGCCGGTAACGAAGCGTTAATTCCCCAAAGCCGGCGCGATTCGCCACAGTCTCGGCCGCGCGACTCAACCCAGGCGGAACCATAACGTGGCTATGCCCAGAAAGGAACCATAGCCGACGACATCGGTGACAGTGGTGACAAAGGCGCTGGAGGCGACGGCCGGATCGACCTTCCAGCGCTCGAGCAGCATGGGCACCAGAATGCCGCCCAGCGCGCCGGCGGCGAGATTGGTGAACATGGCCATGGCCATCACCGGGCCGAGGCCGATCGTCTGGAACCAATTGGCCGCGACGAGCCCCGTGATCACGCCGAAAGCCGCGCCATTGAAGGCCCCCGTCGCCAGCTCGCGCATTATGATGCGAAGCGCGTTGGAGCGCGAGAGCTCGCGCGTCGCCAGCGCCCGCACCGTCACCGTCATCGTCTGCGTCGCCGAATTGCCGCCCTGGCTGGCGACGATGGGCGCGAGCACGGCCAGCGCCACCATTTGCTGCAGCTGCGATTCGAAGGTCTTCAGCACGCTCGCCGAGATGAAGGCGGTGCCGAGATTGATGAGGAGCCAGAGAAAGCGGCTCTTGACGATCCACCAGAAGCTGTCGGTCAGCTCCTCGTCCGGGCTGACGCCGCCGAGCGCCTTGATCTCCTCGGAGGCCGCCTCCTGAATGACGTCCACGACGTCGTCGATGGTGATGACGCCGACGAGCCGCTCCGCCTCGTCCACCACGGGAACGGACACAAGATTATAGCGCTCGAAGAGGCGCGCCACTTCCTCGGTGTCCTCGTCGAATTGCACGCGGCGGCGGTCCGCCTGCATGATCTCCTCGACGCGCGTCTTGGGATGGGCGCGCACCAGCGCGTCGAGAAAAACCGTGCCGAGCAGCCGATAGGCCGGATCGACGACGAAGACCTCGAAGAAATTGTCCGGCAGCTCGTCCGGCTCGGTGGCGCGGAAGAAATCCAGCACCTCGCCCGCCGACCAGAAGGGCGGCACGGCGATCAGCGTGGTCTGCATCAGGCGCCCGGCCGTGCCCTCGGCGGCCTCCAGCGAGCGGCGCAAAATGATGCGCTCCTGCGCCGGCAGCGCCTCGAGGACCTCGGCCTGCTCCTTGGGCTCCAGCGTCTCCAGAATAGCGACAGCGTCGTCGCTCTCGAGCTCGCGCATCGCCTCGGCGAGCGTCGCGACCGGCAGCTCCTCGAGGATATCTTCTCTCGTCGACTCCCCGATCTCGGTCAGAGCGGCGAAATCGAACTCGTCGCCCATCAGCTCGACGAGGCGCGGGCGTTCCTCGTGATCGAGCAATTCGATCAGCGCGCCGACATCCGCCTCGTGGAGCGGGGAGACCAGCTCCTTCACATGGCTGGAATCGCCTTCGGCGATGGCCTCTTCCACCGCGGCGACGAAATCGGCGCGCGGCTCGCCGGTTTCCTCGTCACGAAAATTTCCTTCCGCAGGCGCCGATTTTTCATGGTCTTGCGACATATGGGGGCCTGATCGATGCGCGAGGGGAGCCAACCGGCCGGCGAGACCGGGACAGGGCTCCCATAACGCGCCGCGCCGGGAAAGCAAACCGCCTATGCATGTTCTTTCGACTCTCTTTCGTCTTACTGCGGCTCTGCTCGCCCTCATGCCCGCCGCCGCCGGCGCGGCCGAATGCGGCGCGCAGGCGCTGGGCGTCTCGCGGACGATCGCGATCGACGGAAGCGAGGGATTGGCGCTCGGCCTGCAGACCTATCCGCGCACGCTGGCCCTCGCCGATCACGAGGTCGTCCTCACCTTCGACGACGGCCCGGCCCATGGCGCGACCGAGCGCGTGCTGGATGCGCTGAAGGCGGAATGCGCGCGGGCGACCTTCTTTCTCGTCGGCTCCCATGCGGCGGAATCGCCGGCGCTGGTCCGTCGCATCGTCGCCGAAGGGCATAACGCCGGACATCATTCCTATAGCCACCCCGCCCGCACGCTGCGGCTGATGAGCGAGGATACGGCGCAGGCCGACATAGAAAAAGGCTTCCGCGCCGTCGACGCCGCCGCTGGCTTTCCCACCGGCGAGCCCTCGCCGCATTTCCCCTTCTTCCGCTTTCCCGGCTTCGCCGACACGCCGCAGCTGGTGCGCTGGCTGGAAGACCGCGACGTCTCGGTCTTCGGCGCCGATCTCTGGGCCTCGGACTGGCAGGAAATGTCGCCGCGCGCCGAGCTGGAGCTGGTGATGTCGCGGCTGCAGGCGGCCGGCAAGGGCATCGTGCTGTTCCACGATCCGCGGCCCTCGACGGCGGCGATGATGCCGGATTTTCTACGCGAGCTGAAAGCGCGCGGCTTCCGCCTCGTTCACATCGTCCCCGGCGAAGGGCCGACGCCCATCGCCCATGCGAAGCCCGGCTGGACGTCGGCGACCGAGGCGATCATCGCCAAGACGCTCGGCCCCAAGGGCCTGCGCAGCGAGCCGCAGGAAGAAGGCCGGGGCGTTAAATCGCAGTAAAATCAGAGCTTCCCGCGGTCGCAGGCGTAGAAACCCTTTGCGCCCCAGCAGGGGCCGGTCTGGTAGACATTGCCGAGATCGTGATCCTTGAGCCGCGCGGTCCAGACGCGGCCCTGCCGCAGCTTGATCGTCAGCGGGCCTTCGTCGATCTCGAAGATGATTTCCTTCGGCTCGCGCAGGATGCGGCACGGCTTGGCGGTCACGACGCGGCCCTGGAGCTTCACGAAGCAGCGCGCCTCATATTCGTCGAGCGCGCCTGCAGGAGCGGGAGCCGTATCGGAGGGCGGCGGCGCCGGCTCCTCGGCCTCGGCGACCGGCGCCGGCGCGGCGGCGGCCGGAGGCGGCGCGTGAGCTCGGACCGGGGCTCGGGCGGGAGCTTGGGCTGGAACTTGGACGGGAGCTTGGACGGGAGCTTGGGCAGGAGGTTGGGCGGGAGGTTGGGCGGGAGCCGTGGTCGCCGTCTGCTCCGGGTCCGCCGGCAGGACGAAAGGCGCGGCGAGCGGCGGCGCACTGTCGAAGGCGCTGCGCGGCTTGCTCGAAAATTCGCCGAGCGCCGAGGCCGGATAGCCGAGATCGCCCGCCATGGCCGTGGTGGCGGCAAGGCCGGCGGCCAATAGGGCGCCGGACAGCGTAGGTCTGACGCTCATGCCCGCGCTCATGCCCTTGTCTCCTCGCCTCATGTCCCACATTGCCGCGTGTCATCTTCTATCATGCTGGCGCCGAAGACGTTTTCTACGTGAGCGTGGCGGCGAAAAAGGGCGCGAGTTCGGCGCTGGAAGGGCCGCCCCGTGTCTGCGACGCGCAAGTCCGTGAGCGCAGGAGCCGAAGGACGAATCCTCGCCGCATTGGCGAGGGATGATGCGGCCGAGCGGCGCCGCTCGAGCGGGCTCGCAGAGGCCGCGACAGATGAATTGGCTCGATCATGGCCGACTGGAATGCGCTTCTCTATTCGACTTTCGAGACAGAACGCACGCGGCCCGCGCGCGAGCTGCTGGCTCGCATTCCGCTCGAGGCGCCCAGCTTCATCATCGATCTCGGCTGCGGGCCGGGCAATAGCGCAGAATTGCTGGCCGGGCGTTTTCCCACAGCCCGTCTGCTCGGCGTCGATTCCTCGCCCGCCATGATCGCCACCGCCCGCGCCCGCCTCCCCGCCGCCGACTTCACCTTAGCGGACATCGCCGATTTTCGTCCCGATGCGGCGCCCGATCTCCTCTTCGCCAACGCCTCGCTGCAATGGCTCCCCGATCATCGCGCGCTGCTCCCCCGCCTCGTCGCCGAGCTCGCGCCGGGCGGCGTCCTCGCCGTGCAAATGCCCGATAATCAGGACGAGCCGAGCCATCGGCTGATGCGGGAGACCGCCGTCGCCGGACCCTGGGCGCAGAAAATCGGCGACGCCTCGGCGATCCGCTCGAAAATCCTCACCGCCGAGACCTATTACGATCTGCTGCACGAAGCGGGCTGCGAGACGGATGTTTGGCGCACGACCTACGCCCATCCGCTGGCGGGGGCGGATGCGATCGTCGAATGGGTGAGAGCGACAGGGCTGCGCCCGTTTCTCGCGCCGTTGACGGAGGGGGAGGCGCGAGACTTCGTCGCCGCCTATCGAGCGGCGCTCGCCAAAGCCTATCCGCGCCGGACGGACGGAAAGATTCTGCTGCTCTTTCCGCGGCTGTTCATCGTGGCGCGCCGCAAATGAGCCGCAGCGAAGACGCCGCGGCTCAGGCGGAGGCGGCGGGCTTGGCCAATTGCGCGGCGCGGGTCGCCTGCTCGCGGCTCGGCACCATGACCCAGGCCTCGCCGTCCAGCACCACCTTGCCGTCCACCAGACATTCGCAGTGCAGGCGGGCGCGGCGGCCCTTCTCGATCAGCTCGACGATCTCGACGACGACGTGAATCACGTCGCCGATCTTCACCGGGGCGCGGAAATTCAGCGTCTGCGACAGATAGACCGCGCCCGGCCCCGGCAGATACATGCCGATGACGGTGGAGATCAGCGAGGCCGTGTAGAGACCGTGCACGATGCGCTCGCCGAAGCGCGTCTTGCTGGCGAAATGGTCCGACAGATGGATCGGATTGCGGTCGCCGGAGAGATCGGCGAAGGCGATCACGTCGTCGTCCATGACGGCCTTCATCAAGGTCTCGCGCATTCCAATGGCGAGGTCTTCGAAATAATAGGTCTTGAAGGGCGTCGACATGGATGCGGTCACCGGCCTTTGTCGCCCAGGCGGAAGAGGCCGCTGGGCCGTTTCTCCATCTACCACACCAGAAACGGCGCAAATGCAACCGGTTTGACTCCGGCCCCGGCCAGAAGCGCCCCCATTGCGGCCACGTCCAGCCGGCGGTCCGGCGGCGGGTAGAGCTCGTCGCGATGCACCCCCTCGGTCAAGAACAGCGAGTCGAGGCCGGCGCGGGAAGCCCCCAGCAAATCCGTCGCCACTCCGTCGCCGATCGCCAGAACGCGGGCGGGGGCCTCGCCGGCGAGAGCGGCGATGCGGCCGAGAGCGGCGGCGTAGATCGGAAGATAGGGCTTGCCGGCCATCACCACCTCGCCGCCCAGCGCGGCGTAACGCTCGGCCAGAGCGCCGGCGCAATAGACCAGCTCCCCGGCGATGCCGACCACAATGTCGGGATTGGCGCAGAGCATGGGCAGGCCGCGCTCGCGCATGCGCTCCAGCGTTCTCGCATAATCGTCCGGCGTCTCGCGGCGCTCGTCGATGAGCCCGGTGCAGACGACATAATCGGCGTCCTCGAGCGGGACGCGGCGGAATTTTCCGCCGAGAAGCCGATCGGCGGCCTCGAAAAGCCCATTGTCGCGCGGCGGGCCGAGGTGATGGCACGCCTCGCCGTCGCGCGCGACCATCTGCTCCAGCGTCAATTGCCCGGCGCTGACGAGATCGTCATAGGCGGCGCGCGGCAGGCCGAGCCCGTCGAGCTGCCGGCGGACCTCCTCGCTCGGCCGCGAGGCGTTGGTGACGAGCGCCACCTTGCCCCCGCGGGCGCGGAATTTCTCCAACGCCTCGGCGGCGACCGGAAAATGCGAGCGTCCGTCGATGAGCACGCCCCAGACGTCGCAGAGGATCGCGTCATAGCGATCGGCGAGCTGCGACAGGCCGTCGATCTGCGGGATCGCCATATTCAGAACCGCGGCTGGGCGAAGGCGGCGGCATGGGCCTGCGGCGCGACCTGCGAGAATTGGCCCGTGGCCTCATCCAGCGCCAGCAGCCTGCCGTCCATCACGCCGAAATAGGCGCCGTGCAGCGAGAGATAATGGCGCTGCTCCAATGTCGCGATCCAGGGGAAGCTGCGCAGATTGGCGACGCCCTGCTTGATCGATTCGAAGGCGAGCCGCT
The DNA here is from genome assembly GCF_004366495.1 of Methylosinus sp. sav-2. Lineage (NCBI taxonomy): Bacteria > Pseudomonadati > Pseudomonadota > Alphaproteobacteria > Hyphomicrobiales > Methylocystaceae > Methylosinus > Methylosinus sp. sav-2. Next base: position 683,390 of record NZ_SOEJ01000001.1, on the reverse strand, counting down.
CGACATAATCGGGCGTGAGAGGGTCTGGAATGGCGCCGGCGCGCTCGGCGGCCGGGGCCAGCAGCTTGATCCAGCTGCCGATGAAATCGCCGGCCGAGAGCGGCCGCGTGTAGGGATCGGCCTGGCTCTCCGCATAGGCGCGCACGCCGCCGCATTGGGCGTGGCCGAGAATGACGAGGTGATTCACCTTCAGCGCCATCACCGCATATTCCAGCGCCGCCGAGGTGCCGTGATATTGATTGTCCGGCGCATAGGGCGGCACGAGATTGCCGACATTGCGAATGACGAACAGCTCGCCCGGCCCGGCGTCGAAGATCGCCTCCGGCGCGACGCGCGAATCGCAGCAGCCGATCACCATCGTCCGCGGCTTCTGGCCTTCCGCCGCCAGCTCGTGGAATCTCTGCTGCTCGCTGCGAAACCGCCCGGCGAGAAAGGTCTCGTAGCCTTTCTCGAGATGGGCGGGGAGAATGTCGCCGGGCTGCTCTGTCGGGCCGGCTTCGGTCATATTCGCTCCTCGTGACGGCCGGCGATGGCGCGCCGGCGGCGGCTCCTTTATTGTGGAGCGCGACCGACGAGGCAAGGGGAGAAAAAGAGAGCCATGATTTCGCGACCGCGACGCAGCGTGCTGGCCATGCCGGGTTCCAACGCCAGAGCGCTGGAGAAGGGCAAGACGCTCGCAGCCGATGTGCTGATGTTCGAGCTCGAGGACGGGGTCGCCGAGGCCGCCAAGGAGGCGGCGCGCGAGCAGGTCGTCGCCGCGGTGAAGGGCGGCGGCTATGGCTCCCGCGAGATCATCGTGCGCGTCAATGTCTTCGAATCGCCCTGGTATGCCGCCGATATCGCCGCCGTCGCCGCGGCGGGGCCGGACGCCATCGTCGTCCCCAAGGCCAATAGCCGGGACGATATTCTGCGCGCCGCGCGCGATATGAAGGCCGCCGGCGCGCCCGCCCACACCACGCTCTGGGCGATGATCGAGACGCCGCGCGCGCTTTTCGACATTGAAAAGATCGCCAGCGCCGCGCAGGAGGCGCCGCTCTCGGCCATGATGCTGGGGCCGAACGACATCGCCAAATCGACGCGCGCAAGGCTGACGCCGGGCCGGCCGGCGCTGGTCTCCTGGCTCTCTGCCTCAGTGCTGGCGGCGCGTCTGCACGATGTCGATATCATCGACGGTATCTACAATGATTTCAACGATCTCGATGGGCTGCGCCGCGAGGCCGAGCAGGGCCGCGATCTCGGCATGGACGGCAAGATGCTGATCCATCCGGGCCAGATCGCCACGGTCAACGAGGTCTTCGCGCCCTCGCCGGCCGAGATCGAATTCGCGCGCAAGATCGTCGAGCTGTTCGACGCGCCGGAGAATGCGTCGATCGGCGTCGCGCAGATCGACGGCCGCATGGTGGAGCGCCTGCATCTCGACGGCGCGCGGCGCACGCTGGCGCTCTCCGGCGCGGCCTGAGCGGCTCATCAAAGGGGCGGGGGCGACGAGCCCTCGCCTTCCCCTGTTTCGCTTGCCCGCGTTTCGCTTGCCCGCGTTTTGCCGTCCAGCAGGCAGCTCACCGTCACATCGCCCATCACATTGATCGCCGTGCGGCAGCGATCCAGCAGCCAGTCGATCGTCAGCAGCAGCGCGATGTAATCCGTCGGCAGCGCGACGGCGCGGAACACCATGGTCATGGTCACGAGGCCGGCCTCTGGAATGCCGGCAGCGCCCACAGAGGCGACGACGGAAGTCAGCGCCACCAAAAATTGCTGCCCCAACGTCAAATGCAGCCCCAGCAATTGCGCGACGAAGAGCGCCGCCATCGCCTCATAGAGCGCCGTGCCGTCATTGTTGAAATTGGAGCCGACCAGCGCGCCCATGCTCGCCGATTGCTCGCGCAATCCGACGCGCTCGCGCAAGAGCTCATAGGTGAGCGGCATGGTCGCCGTGGAGCTGCCGGTCGAAAAAGCCATCAGCAGCGCGTCGCGCACGCCGGCGACCACATGCAGCGGGCTCGCCCATGAGCCGAGCCTTATGCGCAGCGCGTAATAGACGAATTGCAGCGCCAGCGCCGTCAGCACAGCGATGAAGAATCCGCCGAGCGCGAGAAAATCGCGAAAGCCGCTCACCCCGACGATGCTGGCGATGAGGCCGAAGACGGCGAGCGGCACCACATCGATGATCCAATGCAGAATGGTGATGAGGCTCGTCAGCGCCACATGCACGAGGTCCTCCACCGTGCGCACCTCATGCGTGCGCAGCCCGCGCAGCGCGATTCCGAAAGCGACGGCGATGAAGATGACGCCCATCACCGCGCCATTGTCGCCGAAAGGCCCCAGAATGCTCTTCGGCACGCTGTCGAGAAATTGCATCAGCGGATCGGCCGCGCCGCCCGCAGATTTCGCCGGGGCGCCGGGGGCTGCCGTCGTCCAGGCGCCCGGCTGCAGCACATTGGCCACCGCGAGTCCGATGAAGATCGCCACCAGAGTATTGGTGAGGAGCAGAGCGACGAGGCGCAGCGCCTGCCCGCCAGCGAGATGCGCGCGCATGAGCGCCTGCACGATGGCGAGCAGGATCAGCGGCGGCGCCAGCGCGCCCAGCAGGCGCAGGACGAGCTTGGCCGGCGTCCCGAGGATATGCGCCGAATCGCCGAGCGCGAGGCCGGCGACGACGCCGAGCGCCACGGCGACGATGATGCGCGCATAGAGCGGAATGGCGCGCCAATGCGCGATGAGGCCGGCCGACGTCTCTGTCTCCTTCGATCGCAATCTTTCGTCCTCCAATGATCGCCGACATGAAAATGACGCGAATTGTCAACCTTATAGGTCTATTCCCGGCGTCTCGGGAGTCCCATGCTCGGCGCGTCCTACGCTCTCATCGTCAATGTCATGATCGCAGCGCTGTTCGCTGCGAGCTTCGCCTTCGTCGCTCTGGCCAATCCGGCCGACCGCCGGGCGTTGTGGTTCGCTGCGAGCTACATGCTCGGAATGTCGGCTCCGCTGTGCCTTTTCGTCGTTCACTTGGGAGTCTGGCCCGATATCTTCGGCGCGCTGAACTATGTGGGCTTTTGCGCGGGCCTGTTTCTGATGTCGGCCTCTCTCGCCCGCTTCTATGGTCGCGGCCCGCGCTGGAGCGCCGTCGCGGGGCTCTATGGCGCGGCGCTGCTCAGCGGCGCGGCGATCGGCGAATGGCCGCAAGACAGTCTCGCCTTCAACCTCGTCTATCAGACGCCCTATGCTCTGGCGACAGCCTGCTGCGGCTGGATCATCCTGCTCGCGGGCCGACGCGCGGCGCTCGAAATAGCGCTCGCCGGCCTCTATGGGGTGATCGCGGCGCATTTCATCATAAAGCCGTTTTTCGCGACCGCCTTCGGCGTCGGCCGCACGCCGAGCGAATATGTCGCGAGCTCCTATGCGATCGCCTCGCAATCGGCGACGGGCGTTCTGCTGATCGCGGCGGGGCTGCTCACCTTGCTCATCGTCGCGCAGGAGGCGATCCGCGAGGCGCGCCGCGCGGCGGAGATCGATCAATTGACCGGGCTCTTGAACCGGCGCGGCTTCGACCTCGCTTGCGCGCCTCGGCTCGCGAGCGCGCAGGCCGAGCGCGATCCGACGACGGTCGTTCTCCTCGATCTCGATCACTTCAAACGGGTCAATGATCGATTCGGCCATGCGGTCGGCGACGAGGTTCTGCAATATTTCGCCGCGCTGCTGCGGCTGACGACCCCCGAAGGCGCGCTCGCCGGCCGCCTGGGCGGAGAGGAGTTCGTCATTTTCCTGGCAGGCGCGCCGCTCGCTCGAGGACGGCGCGTCGCCGAGATGATCCGGCAGGCGGCGGCGCTGCATGTCACGCCGCGCCTGCCCCCGATCACCGTCAGCATAGGCGTCGCCGAAATCGCCGCGGACGAGAGCTTCTCCCACGCCATGCGCCGCGCGGACGAAGCGCTCTACCGCGCCAAGACGCTGGGCCGCGATCGCGTCTGCGTCGCCCGCGGGGCGAGACTGAAGGAGATCCAGGGCTGAGCAGCGCCGATCATCGCTTCGCCCTTCGTCGGTCGCTATATAGTCGCCGCCCCCGTCGCATCGAAAGGCCGAGCCGGCATGATCCGCGGAATAGCCCTTTCTCTTCTCGCCTTCACCTCCCACGCCTTCACCTGCCACGCCTGCGCCGCTCCCGCCGCGGAGCCGAAATCGCAATATAGCTCTCTCCAGAACTGCCCCGCGACGGATCGCCTGAAGCTCGCGAACCGCACGCTGGAGAGGAGCGGCAGGACCGCGATTTTCCACTGCGCCGGCGTCGGCGGCTTTTCCGTCTATGTCGTGGACGATGATCCGCGCAGCTTCCTCGTGCTGGAGCGCGGCAAAACGCTCTATTCACTGGAACGGCCCATGGCCTCGGCCTTCTCGCTCGGCAATTTTCCCAATGTCACGGGCGCGAAACTGGCCGAATGGCGGCTCGATCCCGCCGGCGCGCCGGCCGGGCTGATCGTGCGCGTCGCCTATCAGCGCGCCGACGGCGCCGCGGCCTCAACGCTCATGGTCTTCGATCTGCGCGGCGAGCCCATGATCATCGGCGCGGCGAAGACGAATGAGGAGGCGCGCGACCTGATCGACGGCCTGCTCATCGCCAGAACGCTGGAGGAAAAACTCTCGCGCGAATGCAATGCGATCTATGTCTCGCTCTGCAAGGGATTTCCGCCCGGCCCGGAAATGCTCGGCGGCTGCTTCGACGCGCGGCCCGAGATCGCCGACGAGGTTCCGCAAGAATGCGTCGCCGATTTCCAGACCAATGTGGAGAATTATCACGAGGCCAAGGGCGGCCACTGACCGAGGCCGTCGGGCTCGTCGCGCATGAGCGCGACGAGATCACGCCGCTTTCTTCTTCTCCGCGATCGACACCAGCGTGCGCAATATGCGGCGCGCGCCCTCGAGACGGCTTTTCATATCGGCGAAATCGCGGATGAAGACGATCTTCATATCTGGGCGCACCTTTGCCTGAGTGCCCGGCTCCATGACGAAGCGCGCAAGGCCGGCTGGATCGGCGAAATTGCCGTCGCGGAAGGCGACGATGACGCCCTTGGGGCCCGCCTCCAGCTTCTCCACATGCGCCCGGCGGCAGAGCGCTTTGATGGCGACGATCTTCAAGAGCAGCTCCACCTCCGGCGGCGTCGGGCCGAAACGGTCGATCAGTTCCGCTGCGAAGGATTCGATGTCCTGATCTGTCTCCAGCGTCGACAGACGGCGATAGAGCTGCAGGCGCAGAGTGAGGTCCTGCACATAATCTTCCGGTATCGTCACCGGCGCGCCGATGGCGATGGTCGGCGACCAGGCCTCCTCCTCCGGCTCCTCTATGCCGGCCTTCAGCAGCGTGATCGCATCGCCCAGCATCTGCTGGTAGAGCTCGTAGCCGACCTCCTTGATATGGCCGGACTGCTCCTCGCCCAGGAGATTGCCGGCGCCGCGAATGTCGAGATCATGGCTCGCGAGCTGGAAGCCAGCGCCGAGCGTGTCGAGGCTCTGCAACACTTCGAGACGCTTTTGCGCTTGCGGCGTGATGGTCTTATTGGCGGGCGTGGTGAACAGCGCATAGGCGCGCGTCTTGGCGCGGCCGACGCGCCCGCGTAGCTGATAGAGCTGCGCGAGGCCGAACATATCGGCGCGCCAGACGATGAGCGTGTTGGCCGTCGGAATGTCGAGGCCCGATTCGACGATGGTGGTCGAGAGGAGAATGTCGAATTTCCCCTCGTAGAAAGCCGTCATGCGCTCTTCGAGATCGCCGGCCGCCATTTGCCCATGCGCCATGACGAATTTCGCCTCCGGCACAGCCTCGCGCAAAAAGGCGGCGGCGTCTTCCAGATCTTCGATGCGCGGGCAGACGAAGAAAGCCTGGCCGCCGCGATAACGCTCGCGCAGCAGCGCCTCGCGCACGATGAGCGGATCGAAGGGCGAAACGAAGCTGCGCACGGCGAGACGATCGACCGGCGCCGTGGCGATGAGCGACAATTCGCGCACGCCCGTCATGGCGAGCTGCAAAGTGCGCGGAATGGGCGTCGCCGAGAGCGTCAGCACATGCACCTCGGCGCGCAGCTCTTTCAGCCGCTCCTTATGGCCGACGCCGAAATGCTGCTCCTCATCGATGATGACGAGGCCGAGATCCTTGAAGGAGATCGCCTTGCCGAGCACGGCGTGCGTGCCGACGGCGATGTCGACTGTACCGTCCGCAATGCCGGCCTTGGCGAGGCGCATGTCGGAGGCGTGCGTCATGCGTGACAATTGCGCGACGCGAATCGGCAGGCCGGAGAAGCGCGTCGAGAAAGTCTTGTAATGCTGGCGCGCGAGCAATGTCGTCGGCACGACGACAGCCACTTGGCGGCCATTGATCGCCGCGCAAAAGGCGGCGCGCAACGCCACTTCCGTCTTGCCGAAGCCGACATCGCCGCAGACGAGCCGATCCATCGGCCGTCCCGAGCCGAGATCGTCCAGCACCGCCTCGATCGCCGCGGCCTGATCCTCCGTCTCGTCGTAAGGGAAGCGCGCGCAAAATTCGTCGTAGAGCCCTTCCGGCGGGACGAGCTTGGTCGCCTGCCGCAGGCTGCGCTGTGCAGCGATCGCGATGAGGCCCTTGGCCATTTCGCGAATGCGGTTCTTCAGCCGCGCCTTGCGCGTCTGCCAGCCGACGCCGCCGAGCTTGTCGAGAACCGCCTCCGTATCCTCGGAGCCGTAGCGGGTCAGCAGCTCGATATTCTCGACCGGCAGATAGAGCTTGTCGCCGCCGGCATAGTGAATCTCGAGGCAGTCGTGCGGCGCGCCGGCGGCGGTGATCGTCTCCAGGCCGATGAAGCGGCCGATGCCGTGATCGACATGCACGACGAGATCGCCGGCCGAGAGCGCGGCGACTTCGCCGAGCAGATTTTCCGTATGCTTGGTCTTGCGCCGGCGTCGCACGAGGCGGTCGCCGAGAATGTCCTGCTCGCCGAGAATGGCGAGGCCTTCCGTCTCGAAGCCATGCTCCACGCCGAGCACGGCCAGCGCCGCCGCGCCCTTGCCGAGCGCCAGAGCCGCCGGCAGAGAGGACACCGTCTTCAGATCGCGCAGCCCATGCTCGGCGAGCACGCTGCCGAGACGCTCGCAGGAGCCGTCCGACCAGCCGGCGACGACGACGGTTCTGCCGGCGCCGCGCAGCGCCTTCACATGCTCGACGGCGACCTCGAAGACATTGGTGTCCTCATTATTGCGCTCGGGCGCGAAATCGCGGCCGGCGCGGGCGGCGCAATCGATCGTCTCCTTGCCGGCGCCGTCGGGCGCGGCGAAGGGCGAGAATGTCGCGAGGCTGCGCCCCTCGAGCTTGCCGCGCCATTCCTCTATGGTGAGATAGAGCTGATCCGGCGGCAGCGGCTTGTAGTTGGAGTCGGCCGGCGCCGCGTCATAGGCGAATTTGCGCGCGTCGTAATAATCGGCGATCTGCGTCAGCCGCTCGCCGGCGGCTTCCTCGACCAGCGGATCGAGCAGCAGCGGCGCCTCGCCCACATAATCGAAAACACTGCCCATGCGCGCATAAAAGAGCGGCAGCCAATGTTCCGCGCCCTGATGGCGGCGGCCCTCGCTGATCGCCTCATAGAGCGCGTCGCCGCGCGTCTGTCCGCCGAAGCGCGTGGTGTAGGCCTGGCGAAAGCGCCGCATCGTGTCGCTGGTGAGCCGCAGCTCGCTCATCGGCACGAGATCGAGCGAGCGCAATTGCCCAATGGTGCGCTGGCTCTCGGGATCGAAGCTGCGAATCGATTCGAGCGTGTCGCCGAAGAAATCGAGGCGGATCGGCCCCGGCATTCCCGGCGCATAGAGATCGACGATGCCGCCGCGCTGGGCGTATTCGCCGGTCTCACGCACGGTGGAGGAGCGCAGAAAGCCATTGGTCTCCAGCCACAGCGCCAGCTCGTCGAGATGCACGACATTGCCGGGCGCGGCGGAAAAAGTATCGGCGGCGACATTCTCCAGCGGCGGCACGCGCTGCAGCAGGCAGTCCACCGTGGTCATGACGACTCGCGGCCGCTCGGCCGAGGATTTGGAGCGGGCGAGACGCGCCAGCGCCGTCATGCGGCGGGCGGAAATGGCGGCGTTGGGCGAGACGCGATCATAGGGCTGGCAATCCCAGCCGGGAAAATCCAGCGCCTCCACCTCGGGCGCGGCGAATCGCAACGCCTCGCGAAAAGCCGCCGAGCGCTGCGCATCGCGCGCCACATGGACGAAGACGGCCGGCCGCCCCTCCGCGACGCGGGCCAGCGCGCGGGTGAGATCGGCGGCGACGAAAGCGTCGAAACCGTCCGGGACATTCACGAAGCGGAGCTTGTCGCCCTTTTCCAGGCGGGCGACGGCGGATTTGAGATCGGTCATCGGAACGTCGGGGCCGTTTGGAGCTGTTTGAACTCGCATATTCTCTTCCGAAAACCGCTTCGCGCCTTTCGGGAACATGCTCTAAAGATCGATCGGCTTCTCATGCGTGTGGAAAGCTGCGATCCGGCGGAAGAGGGGCGTGTCGTAGCGCGGGGGAACCGGCTCGGCGCGCGACAGCCAGCGGAAAACCACGTCATCCTCGGCGTCCAGCAGCGCTTCGAGATCGTCGAGCTCGGCCTCGGGCAGAGAATCGACCGTGGCGTCGACGAAACGGCCCATCAATATGTCCATCTCGCGCATGCCGCGGCGCCAGGCGCGAATTTTTATGCGCTTGCGGCGGATGTCGGAATCGTCTGGCGTCGAGTGGCTCAAGGGCGGAAATCCGCGGGCGGACAGGGGCCGAGTACAAGAATTCGCGCGCCGGGCCGCCATTTCGGGCGCCGGCGCGAGACCGCAGGGATTAGCGCAGCCGGCGGCGAAAAGATAGATCATCCACAGCCTGTGCGAAGCCGTTCGAGACTGTCGCCGAGACAGTTGCAATCACGCTTCGATTACGGCATAAGGACCCCCGTCGCGTCGCCGCGACACGGATGCGGGTGTAGCTCAGGGGTAGAGCACAACCTTGCCAAGGTTGGGGTCGAGGGTTCGAATCCCTTCGCCCGCTCCAAAGATCATCGCTTCAGATGATAGGCGACTTGCTTACGGGCGCCGTCCCGTTGTCCGCGGCCTAGGCCCGCGGCCCTCCTCACCCACAGGACAAAAATCCCCGACGCTCTACGCAGCGTTTTGCCGCGCCGACCGCGCGGCGCCCGATTCGGCGGGCTCGAGCCGGAAGGACCGCGGCCTCTCGAACAAAAAGCGGAATCGCCCCCGCTCGGTCACGCGATGCAGCAGCAGCGGGAAGGTGACGCCGGCCATAGTGACGATGAGCGAGGCCAAGCCCACGCTATCCACGAGATCATGATCGACGATCAGCTTGCGGGCGGCCGCCATCGGCAGAAAGAATCCGAGATAGATGGCCAGCGAATTGGCGCCGCAGTAGCGGAGCCATTCCATCGACGGAAGATCGGCGAGCAGAGCGGCCCCGGCGATGACCGCCGCAGCGCCGGCGAAGCCCGTGACGAGGCTGACCAGCGGCAGCGAGGCGAGATTCGGATAATCCGCCGAGGGCGAGGGCGAGAAAGCCAGAGCCGTGTCGGCCATAGCCCAGCCGAGCAGCCAGCAGAGCGCCTCGCGCGGATGCCGCCGCGCCGATTCGGCCAGAGCGAAGACCTGCGGCGCGAACAGATAGCCGGACAGGAAGTAGACATAGCGGGCGGCGAATTCGTCGGGAACCGCCCAGCCGGTCTCGATCGGCGCCATCTCCAGCAGAGCGGCCGCCAGCAGCATGATCGGCGTCGGAACGAGGCGCAGCAGCTTGGTGGCGACGAAAAAGATCGGCAGCAGATAGATGAACCACAAGGTTCCGAACGGCTCGACCAGGGCGAGCGCCAATTGCCCGAGCGCGGTCAGCGGATCGGCGCCGGGCCGCAGCGCGCTCTTGAACAGCCATTGGATGAACAGCCACAGGCAATAGAAATAGGCGAAATGCGCGACCTTTTTGTCGAGATAGCTCCGCCAGTCCTGATCGATGGCGCGCGACAGAAAGAGCCCGGCGATGAAGAAGAAGCCGGGAATGCGAAACGGCTTGGCGAAAGCCACCAGCCAATGCAGCAGCCCCTCGCCCCCCATGGCCTCCCCGACGCCGAGCGCGGAGTGCATCATGACGACGAGGATGACGCTTATCCCTTTCGCATTATCGATCCATGCGATCCGAGCTTCTCTCATCGGCGCCCACCTCCACGCGTCTGGCAGGCGCAGCAGAAATGCGCGCGCTTCGCGGAGTGAAGTCGCTCAATAGCCGAGGAAAGTTACGGAAGTCTCCGCATAAGGCGCAGCTCGCCCGCGGGCGTCGCGCTCATTCGGCGAAGGGCGAATCGGTGGCGGCGAGAGCTTGGGTCGCGTCCGACGAAGATAAGAACTGCAACTGCACTTATAGTCCTATGATGCCACTTGGCTTCGTCCGACCGCCGCGTTCATCCATCCAGGGAGGCCAGCACGAAATCGGCACGCGCCACCGTAGTGCTCTTCGGCAGGTGCACCACCTCATACTCCAGCGCCGGATAGGTCTCCATGAGGCGGCGATACTCGACCACCGCCGCATCGAACCCGTGCTTGCGATCCATATCGGTCACATAGATGTCGGGCCAAGGCGGCGCCATGAACATGCGGCGATGATAGCGATGCGTCATGCATAACGGACGCAGGACCGGTTCGCCGATCAAAGCTTCCAATGCCGACGCCGCGTCGACAAGGCCGCGATCGAAGAACACCCAGCCCTTTTGCTCCACCGCCGCCACGTGGTCCGCCAGCGCCATGTCGATTGCGCGACGCAGAAACATCGCGAGATCGCCCCACGGCAATGCGTTGCCACCGCAGGCCGTTTCCTCGGCGATGATGCGGCGACCGGGTTCTTCCACGACGACATGGCCGCGAGCCTTCAACTCGGCCAGGAGGGTCGACTTTCCTGCGCCCGAACTGCCGGAAATCATGACAAGTCGATTCTTCAAGAGGCATTATCCTTTCACCGGAATGGCCACATAGTATGGAAACCACATGTCTTCTCCGATCCTGACCCGTCGTACCGCGATCGCCTCGATGACAATGGCTGTCGCAGCGCCGCTGTCGACCTCTTCCAAAACCCTGAGCAGCCCTCGAGGCATCGAAGCCGAGCTCGAGGAGCTCGAAGCGCGCAGCGGTGGGCGGCTGGGTGTGGCCATGCTGGATTGCGCGACGGGTCAGATCATAGGTAACCGAATCGACGAGCGCTTTGCCATGTGCAGCACAATGAAGGCGCTGGCCGTCGCCCATGTCCTGGCCCGTGTCGACCTCGGACAGGAAAGGCTCGACCGGCGCATGGTCTTTACCGAGCGTGACCTGGTGATCCCTTACAAGGCGACCCAACCTCATGTCGGCCCTGAAGGCATGTCGATCGAGGCGCTTTGCGAGGCGGCTATCACCGTCAGCGACAGCACCGCCGCCAATCTGTTGCTGACCAGCTTTGGCGGTCCGACCGCTCTTACCGCCTATTTGCGATCCCTCGGCGATCATGTCACGCGGTCCGATTTCTTTGAATTGACGCTCAATGTCGTAAAGCCGGGCGAAACGCACGATACGACGACGCCCCGCGCCATGGTCGGGACATTGCGCCGGCTGCTATTGGGCGACGCCCTTTCCGAAGCGTCGCGTGCAAGGTTGACGAGTTGGATGGTCGAGGCCAAGGACGCGGCCACGCGACGCTTGCGCGTCGGACTGCCTGCCGGATGGCGCATTGCGAACAAGCCCGGCACTTGGGAGGGAATTTCCACCAACGATATTGGTGTGATCTGGCCGCCCGGCCGTGAGCCGATCGTAGTCGCCGCCTATCTCGGAAACGCGCCAGGCTCCACTGCGGCGCAGGAAAGCGTTTTGGCGAGTGTCGCCAGAATAATGGCTGAACGAGCGTAGCGTAACCCTACCGCCGGACGGCGATCGGCCGTTTTAGGCTGCAACAACGTCAGGCGATGGAATGGAAACGGCGGTTCGCCACGCCGCTTGCGGTCTTGCGGCAAGAATACCGGACCGAAGAGGAAAATCGGCCGAACTGGCGGACCACGACCGATAGCGATGATCACTACGTCTTCGCTGTGGCACTATGAGGCGTCTATTCTGAGCGGAACGCATCGCCCTTTTGGGCGCGCGCCAATGACAGCTCGACGATTCTGCCCGCAACCCTTTCCACGTCCTTCCACTTCATCACGAGCTTGCCGTGGTCCATCCCATAGTCGGCAACAATGTCCCTTAGTTGGTCCAGCGACAGAGCGGAAAGCCGCGACCGAAGCGTAGCTTCACCCTCCCGCGCCAATGCAATCGGATCCAGCACTGCTGCCGGGCGACGATTTTTCGGGCGCTCCGCATCGGCGGCGCGCTTGGGTGCTGGGCTTTCGCCGTGCTTATCGCTGAGGCCGAGCGCGACGGCAATCTGCTCAGCGAACACGGGATCGCGCTCGGCCTGATCGGCTACGACGCGGGCAAGATCGAGAAGAACCTTCCTCACTTTCATGGTCAGCCCTCTAGCTTGGCAAGTACCTCTCCGGCGAGGCTCCTATATGAATCAGCTAGGCCGCGAGGATATTTCCCCTTCAAGGTTCTTTGGTGCTCCAAATGTTCAGCCGCAGCGGCAACGGCGTCCGTTTCAGGAATCACCGTGTCAAAGACATGAGGCCCTTTTCCAGCATCTTCCTCCCCTTTCAAGCGACGTAACCCGTTGATGTGCGTTGTGGATTGAGCGCGATATTTAGTAATGGCGATGCCCAGCGGCTCAATAGGTTCCGCTATCTCCTGCGAGAACTCGCGGACTCGCGTAACAATCTGCGGGATACCGTATGTCGAGAGAATGTCGGGGATAGTCGGAATGATGTAGCCCTGCGAGATGCGCAGGCCGTTCAGGGTGATGATGCCAAGATTCGGGGGGCAGTCCACAATGACAACGTCATAGTCGTCCAGCTTGGACTTCACAGCCCGCCACAGAAGCTCAATCGGATTGACAGAGTAGAACTTGCCGCTGGGCGTGGATGCCAGTTGATCCTGCACGTCGATCAGATCGAGGCTGGACGGCAAAAGGTCGATAGTGTGAGCAGCCGATACATCGGAGACACCCTTCTGCAAGGCGGCGTCAAAATCGAACTGCTTATTGTTCGGCTCCAGCGCATCCTTGAACAGCCGGGCCAGCGTGCGGCCGCTGTCGTTTAGCTTGCGCCACTTCTCCTCACCGATCAGCATAGTGGTGGCGTTCGTCTGCGGGTCCAGGTCGATCACAAGCACCCGCTTGTGGAACCCGCCCGATAGCGTCTCCGCTAGGGCGACAGTGGTAGTCGTCTTGCCAACACCGCCCTTCAAATTGATTGTAGAAATAACATGCGCCATTGGAACCTTCCTTCTCCGTAGCCAAGCTTTCACTTGAGAACGGCGAAACACAGGCCCTGACGCGAGCGCGGCGATAGGCTGCGGGAAGTCGGTTGACCGTGAGCGCCAATTGGCCACGACCTGCCGCGACACGCGCGCAATCTCAGCGATCTCGTTGATGCCAACGAGTTCGTAGTCTATCGCCACCGAATCAACTTTCCTGTGAACGTCGTAAACGATTTTTGTTTACGACGTTCACAGACTGGCGTCAAGAGGCTCTGCCGCTGTGCCGACAAAGGGTCCGAGATGATGTCTCTGTCGGGTCTCGGGACGTACTGTGCGCCGCTATCAGGTAATAGTTCTATAGCCATATTCCGCACATCTTCATGGTCGGCGCTTGCCAATCTGTCCGCGAGTTCAGTGGGCCAAAGGGGCGCAGCCGCATCCTCGGCGCCGAAGGCGAGATAAAAGCGCATGCACAGCGGCGTCTTAAGCTATTGTGTCAGCTCGCCTTTCCGTGTGCAGGTCCGGTGGCGCATGTCCCGCGTGGAACGTTTTCTTCAATGATTTCAAAGCAGTTTTATGCTCAGAGTGGGTTTTCAACCTCTGGCGCAGGCTCGCCTGGATCATCCGCTTCCCATGCCGAGTGTCGCGTGCTAGGTTACATGTAACCATATTGGAGAACTGAGTCATGGCATCGGCGAGGGACGCGAAGCCCACCAAGGTGAAAGTACAGGAGCATCGCGAGCGGCTGCGCGCGCAGGGCCTGCGGCCGATCCAGATTTGGGTGCCGGACGTACGTGCCTCGTCCTTCCGGGCGGAGGCGCATCGGCAATCGGCGGCGGTAGCGGCGAGCGCCCACGCGGCCGAGGATCAGGCGTTCATCAGCGCGGCGTTCGACTGGGATGATGAATGAGGCGGGGAGAGATCTGGACCGTCTCCGGCGGCAAGGACTATGCGGGCAAGCCGCGCCCCGTCGTCATCGTGCAGGACGACGCCTTCGACGGGACGGACTCGATCACGATCTGCGCCTTCACCACCGATCCGACCGAAGCGCCCCTGTTCCGGCTGCCGATAGAGCCGAACGAGCGCAACGGGCTGCGTTCCCCCTCCCGGCTGATGGTGGACAAGATCACCACTGTCCCAAAGTTCAAGGTGGGCGAGCGAATCGGACGGCTGGACGACGAAGACTTGGTCCGACTCAACCAGGCCGTGATGGTGTTCCTGGGCTTGGCGGTGTCGCCGAGGACGGGCCGGAAAGGGGAATGATGGGAAGCGCCGCGACCAAGGTGAAGCCGGGCGCGGTGTGGCGCAATCATGGGCCATTCAGCCCGGCCCGGGCCTCGGCGATACTGCGGGGATGTCCCGGCCGTCACACAAGCCTGTCGTCACCGTCTCCGAGCAGCTTGAATCGCTGCTTGGCTACCCTTGGCCGTTCCCCGGCCGGCCGGCAAAGCATGACCTTGCGACCTGGACCGTCACCGACGACTGGCCGGAGCGCGTGCCCGTCACCGAGGCGGAAGTGGAGGTGTTCGAGCGATGGTTCGCCGACCTGCTCGATGAACTGTTCGGGTCGGCCCCATGATTTGACCGGGAGACATGCACCATGACCGTGCCGTTGCGCGCCGCCCTCTATCTGCGCGTCTCGACGGCGCGGCAGGCCGAGCACGATGTCTCCATCCCCGACCAGAAGCGCCAGGGCGAAGCCTATTGTGCCTCACGCAGTTACCAGCTCGTCGAGACCTATGTGGAGCCGGGCGCATCGGCGACCAACGATCGCCGCCCCGAGTTCCAGCGCATGATCGAAGCGGGCACATCCAAGCCCGTGCCCTTCGACGTGGTGATCGTCCATTCATTCAGCCGCTTTTTCCGCGACCATTTCGAGCTGGAGTTCTACGTTCGTAAGCTGGCGAAGAACGGGGTCAAGCTCGTCTCCATCACGCAGGAGATGGGCGACGATCCCATGCACGTCATGATGCGACAAATCATGGCGCTGTTCGACGAATATCAGTCGAAGGAAAACGCCAAGCACGTCATGCGGGCATTGAAGGAGAACGCCCGGCAGGCTTCTGGAACGGTTCGCTGCCGCCAATCGGCTACCGTGTCGTCGCGACCGAGCAGCGTGGTGCCAAGGTCAAGAAAAAGCTGGAGATCGACCCGCTGCACGCCGAGACGGTGCGACTGATCTACCGGCTCGCCCTCCACGGCGACGGCGCGAAGGGCCAGATGGGCGTCAAGAACATTGTCAGCTATCTGAACCGCAACCGAATCTTCACCCGCGACGGTGGTCGTTGGGGCATCGGCCAGGTCCACCGCATCCTGACCCGCCGCACCTATGTCGGTGAGCACGAGTTCAATAAGCGGTCCAAGTCCAAGGAATTGAAGCCGGTCAGCGAGATCGTGATCGTGCCGGTCCCGCCGCTCATCGACCGTGAGACCTTCGACGCGGTGCAGGCGCTGCTCAAGGCCCGACATCCTACGGTGACGCCAGCCGCTGTCATCAGCGGCCCGACGATGCTCACCGGCTTGATTCACTGCGCCAAGTGTGGCGGCGCCATGACCATCCGCACCGGCAAGGGCGGGCGCTACCGTTACTATGCCTGCTCGACCAAGGCCCGGCAGGGACCGACCGCTTGCAAGGGGATGGCGGTGCCGATGGAGAAGCTGGACGATCTTGTCGCCAGTCATCTCGAAGACCGTCTGCTCCAGACCGAACGGCTGGAAACGATCCTCGCTACCGTGCTCGACCGGCGGCAGGAACGCAGCGAGCGCCAGCGCGAGCACATTGCCGAACTGAACAGGCGTGCGGCGGAGTCCGAAGCGCGCCTTAAGCGCCTCTACGACGCCATCGAGGTGGGCCTCGCCGATCTGGACGACCCGGCGCTCAAGGACCGCATCGACGGCCTCAAGGCCATCCGCGATCAGGCCAAGGCCGACGCCGAGCGCGCCCAGGCGATGCTTCAGAACTCAGGGAGCCGGGCGGTTACACCGGAGATGCTCAGTAAGTTCGCCCACACCGCGCGGATGCGTATCCGGCTTGAAGGCGGCGGCTATCGCCGCGACCATCTTCGTGCGCTAGCCCAGCGCGTCGAGGTCGCGGACGGTGAGGTTCGGATCATGGGATCGAAGTCCCGACTGCTCCAGACGCTCGTAGCGAACGGCGGTGCAAACGCAGTGCCCACTCAAGGACTGAAATGGCGGAGGGGGCGGGATTCGAACCCGCGATACGGTTTCCCGTATACACACTTTCCAGGCGTGCGCCTTCAACCACTCGGCCACCCCTCCATCGACCCTGGCCGGCTCAGATTCGGCCCCGGATCGGCGCGCACTATATTCACAAGCCGCCAGAGTGCAAATCTTTCCGTAGGGAAATCCACGCCGAAGCGACATTCTCTCGCCTCGTGGCGGCCCGGCGTGGACAGACGGCCCGGCGCATTCTATTCATCAGCCTCCCCTTGGGGCTCGAAACCGCCATGCTGAGATTGATTGTCCGTTTTCTCGGTCTCCTCCTTTTGGCCGGGGGATTTGCGGCCCTCATCGTCGACGGCACGCGCTCGCTGGCCGGGGACGGGCTGCATGTCACCCCGCTCAGCGAAGGCGCGGCCGATCTTTTTCCGGCGCAGATGAAGGCCTTTCGCATCGCGCTGGAGCAGAAGGCCCCGCAAATCTGGGGCTCCATCGTCTTCGCTCTGCTGCTCGCGCCTTTGAGCCTCACGCTCACCGGCCTCGGCGGCCTGCTCATTGCATTGAGCCGCAAGCGCCGCCGGCCGATCGACTATCCCTTACGCTGACCGCCCTTTCGCTGACCGCCCTTTCGCCGCCGGCGCCGCGGGGCCATATCGGGGGCTCGGCGCATATCGAGCGAAAGGTCGATAAAAATGACCGATCACTTCGTCAATCATCATCCTATCGAAGCCCCCTTTCCGCCGGGGCTGGAACAGGCCGTCTTCGGGCTCGGCTGCTTCTGGGGCGCGGAGCGCCGCTTCTGGAAGCTCGGCGAGAGCGTCTATACGACGGCCGTCGGCTACGCCGGCGGGACCACGGAGAACCCCACATATAAAGAAGTGTGCACGGGCCGCACCTTCCATGCGGAAGTGGTGCTCGTCGTCTTCGACCCCGCGAAAATCTCCTATGAGGAGCTGCTGCGCGTCTTTTGGGAGAGCCACGACCCGACGCAGGGCAATCGGCAGGGCAATGACGTCGGCACGCAATATCGCTCGGCGATCTTCTGCTATTCGGACGACCAGCTGCGGATCGCCGAGGCGTCCAAGCGCGCCTATGGCGAGGCACTAACGGGCCGAGGCTTCGGGCCGATCACGACGCAGATATCCCCGGCCCCGCGCTTCTATTATGCCGAGGAGTATCACCAGCAATATCTGGCCAAAAACCCCGACGGCTATTGCGGCCTGGGCGGCACGGGCGTCGCCTGCCCCGTAGGGCTCAGCGTCGATCCGGGCGTCGATCCGAGCTGAATTCGATTCATCTATCGCGCCTTCAACACCTCACGGCATTCGCCGGGCAGCTTGGCCATCGTCATGGGCGGCCAGGTCTTGGTCGATTTCTTGGGGTGCAGCGCCTCGTCGGTGAACCACCAGGCCAGGGATGAATCGCAGCCGTCGCCCGCCGGCACGGGGTCCTGATCCTTGCAGCTCTCCGCATCCTTCGGGCAATAGAGCCGGATGTGGAAGTGGTAATTGTGCCCGAACATGGGGCGCACCTTGGCGAGCCAGGAGCGGTCGCCCGTCGCCTGCCGGCACAGCGCCCTTTTGATGGCCGCGTTGACGAAGATGCGCTGCACCTCCGGCGCGCGCGCCGCCGTGCGCAGAACGGCGAGATGGCCCTCGGTCCACACGCTCGGATCGATATCGAGCCGATCCTCGCGCACCATATCGGTGGCGGACATCTCCTCCCGCTCGGCGCGGGACAATTCGCGCTGCGGCATGGGGGTGAGCCAAATATCGGCGTCGAGGCCGATCTGATGCGAGGCGTGGCCGGTCAGCATAGGCCCGCCGCGCGGCTGCGAGATATCGCCGACCAGCAGGCCCGGCCAGCCGGAGGCCTGCGACGCCGCCGGCGCGAGGCGCTGCAGAAAGCCGATGAGCGCCGGATGGCCCCAGAAGCGATTGCGCGACAGGCGCATGATCTGCCAATTCGGGCCGTTCACGGGTAGCGCCTCGGCGCCGGCGAGGCAGCCATGCGAATAAAAGCCGATCGGATCGGGATCGAGCGGGGCGGGACTGGTGGCGCGGCCGAAGAGCTCCTTGGCGGGCGTCGACGGATCGTCTGGATGGGCGAGCGGCGGCAAGGGCTTAGGGTCCAACGTGCCCCTGTCCTGCGCGACGGCCGGGGCGATCGCGGCGAGCCAGAGAACGAGTGCGGCCGATCTCGATTGGATCATTTCTGCGGCTTTCGTGGCGAAGTGAGGGAGCGGAAGCGTGAATCAGTCAGATTCTGGGCGCTTTTCGGTCTTTTTGCCAGTCCGCGCAGCATCGGAAAGAGAAGGCGAATCGATTCGCCTCGTTTTTTGGCTTTCGCGTCAACCTTACCCTCGGATATAGATTGCCCCTACGTAGGCGGCGCCTTTTTATGCCGCCCTAACTGTGCGGCGTGTGTCTCGTGTTCGTCGGGGAGTGTTGTGATGCGTTGTTTCAAAGCCCTCGGGCTCGTTCTCGTTGCGATGTTCGCATCGATCGGCGCGGCGCAGGCGACCGTGCAAATCCATATCGATCTTTCCACCCAGAGAATGCAGGTCGAGTCCTCCAAGGGCTCGTATAGCTGGCCGGTCTCGACCGCCCGCGCGGGCTATGTGACGCCGCGCGGCACCTATGCGCCCACCGGCCTGCAGAAAATGCATTATTCGCGCAAATATCACATGTCGCCCATGCCGCATTCCATCTTCTTCAGCGGCGGCTACGCGATCCACGGCACCAATGCGACCGGCGCGCTGGGCCGTCCCGCCTCGCATGGCTGCGTGCGCGTCTCGCCGGCCAACGCCGCGACGCTCTACAAGCTGGTGCAGGAGGAGGGCGCGCAAATCTCCATCACCGGCTCCTCGCCGGCGACGCGCTACGCCGCCCATAAGCCGCATCGGACCCATGTCGCGGGCCTGCATCATCGGCCGCATCGCTCTCACGCGCTCGCCTATGGACCGGGACAGCGCTATCGCTCCGTCACCAGCGTGAAGAGCTGGCAGTCGGCGCCGATGACGAGCCCCTTCGGCAACTGACCGCGCTTCGCGGCTGTTTTCAGCCGCGCGGAAGACTGCACGGCTCGGCGGCGAATTCGGCGACGACCCAATCCTTCAGCGCGGCGACCGCCGGCCGGTCTTCGGCGCCGAGGGGATGGACGAAGTCATATTGCAAGCCGTCGAGCACCGGGCCGAAGGGCTGCACCAAAGCGCCGGAGGCGAGCTCGGAGGCGACCAGCGACAGGCTGGCCAGCGCCACGCCCTGACCGGCGACGGCGGCGCGTATGGCGCTCTCCTCGTCCGCGACGACGGTTCCGACCTCCGGGTCGAAGCTCTTGGAGCCGCGCTCGTCGGCCCAGCGGCGCCAGCTCGGCAGGCGCGGGCCATTGGCGTGCGGCCCCCATTCGCGGTGAATGAGCGTCGCCCCGGCGAGATGCTTGGGGCGGCGTATGTCGAGGCGCGGACTGCACACGGGCGCGTAGCGGTCTGTGAACAGCGGCGTCGCCACCTGGCCGGAATATTGGCCGACGCCGCAGCGGATCGCCGCATCCGCCTCGCCGGCGCGCAGATTGGCCGGGCGGTCGGAGGCGTGCAGCCGCAGATCCCAGCCCGGATTCTGGCCGCGGAAGGATTCGGCGCGCGGCGCCAGCGCCCGCGAGGTGAAGGCGACAGTGGCGGAGAGGGTCGCCGCCTGCTTGCGCTCGCTCGGCCGGCGCGCGCGATCCACCGCCTCGGCCATGGAATCGAAGGCGACGCGCAAATCGAGATAGAGCGCAAGACCTTGCGGCGTCAGCGCGACCTCGCGCGCCTTGCGCGTGAAGAGACGCAGGCCGAGCTCGGTTTCGAGACCCCGGATCTGATGGCTGATCGCCGTCGGCGTGACGCCGAGTTCCGCAGCGGCGAGCTTGAAGCTCTCGCGCCGCGCCGCCGCCTCGAACGCGCGCAAGGACACAAGCGAGGGCAGAGCCCGCATCGCCGCCTCCTATGGATGAGAATTATTCATCTCATGGAGCCGATCAGGCGGCTTGTCAAAAGCTTTGCCGTAAGATGATGAATGAATTCAGCTCATCTATCAGGAAGGGCGCTCCCTTCTCCCGTTCACGGGAGAAGGTGGCCCCGCGAAGCGGGGTCGGATGAGGGTCCCCGCAGCATTCGCGCTTTTCCGCAGCGCGCGGCAGTCCCTCGAGCCTTCATCCGACCCTCGCTGACGCGAGGGGCGCCTTCTCCCACAAGTGGGAGAAGGAGAGAGCCCGCCCTTCTTCAGCCGGCGAGCTGGCGCAGAACGTAGGGCAGAATGCCGCCATTCTTGAAATATTCGAGCTCGTCCAGCGTATCGATGCGCGCCAGCAGCGGGACGCTCACGATTTTTCCGTCGGGATAGGCGATCTCGGCATGCAGCGTCTGGCGCGGGGTCAGCGTGTCGCCGGCGAGACCGTGGATCGTCACCTTCTCCGCCCCGGTGAGGCCGAGCGAGGCCCAGCTCGTCCCCGCCTCGAAGGTCAAAGGCAGAATGCCCATTCCGACGAGATTGGAGCGGTGGATTCGCTCGAAGCTCTGCGCGATGACGGCGCGCACGCCGAGCAGCATGGTCCCCTTTGCCGCCCAGTCGCGCGAGGAGCCATTGCCATATTCGGCGCCGGCGAAGACGACCAGCGGCGCGCCCTCCTCGGCATATTTCGCCGCGGCGTCGTAGATGGAGAGCGTCTCGCCATCGGGGAAATGCTTGGTGGCGCCCCCCTCCGGCGTATTGCCCGCCTCATCGCGCAGAATATGGTTCTTGATGCGGATGTTGGCGAAAGTGCCGCGCATCATCACCTCGTGATTGCCGCGGCGCGTGCCATATTGGTTGAAATCCGCCGGCGAGACTTGGCGCTCGGTGAGCCAGTGTCCCGCGGGCGAGGCGGCTTTGATCGAGCCCGCTGGCGAGATGTGGTCGGTGGTGATCTTATCGCCGAACAGCGCCAGAATGCGCGCGTCGACAATGTCCTGGATCGGCTTGGGCTCTTTGGTCAGCCCCTCGAAATAGGGCGGATTGCGCACATAGGTGGAGCCGCCCGACCATTTATAGGTCTCGCCCGAGGGGGCGTCGACCTTGCGCCAATGCTTGTCGCCCTCGAAGACATCCGCATAAGTGTCGCGGAACAGCGAGCGCGTCACATTCTTGCGGATGTATTTCTGAATGTCGGCGTTGCTCGGCCAGATGTCGCGCAGGAAGACCGGCTCGCCCTTCTTGTCATGGCCGAGCGGCTCCTTGGTCAGATCCTTGGCCACAGAGCCCGCCAGCGCGAAGGCGACGACGAGCGGCGGCGAGGCGAGATAGTTCGCCTGCACATCCGGATTGACGCGACCCTCGAAATTGCGATTGCCGGACAGCACCGCCGCCGCGACAATGTCATGATCGTTGATCGTCTTGGAGACGGGCGCCGGCAGCGGACCGGAATTGCCGATGCAGGTGGTGCAGCCGAAGCCGACGAGATTGAAGCCGAGCTTGTCGAGATCCTTCTGCAGGCCAGCCTTATCGAGATATTCGGCGACGACGCGGCTTCCCGGCGCGAGCGAGGTCTTCACCCAAGGCTTTACCTTGAGGCCGCGCTCATGGGCGGCGGCGGCGAGCAGGCCGGCGCCGATCAGCACGCTCGGATTTGAGGTGTTGGTGCAGGAGGTGATCGCCGCGATGACGACGTCGCCATGGCCGAGATCGTAATTCGTCCCCTCGACCGAGAAGCGCTGCGTCACATCGCCGGGCTTCTTATATTCACTCGCGAGCGCGCTCGCGAAAGCGGTTCCCACATCCTCGAGCGCGACGCGGCCCTCCGGGCGCTTCGGCCCGGCGAGGGACGGAACAACGGTCGAAAGATCGAGCGAGATCGTGTCGGTGAATTCCGGATCGGGCGTGTCGGCCTCGCGGAAGAGCCCTTGCGCCTTGGCGTAGGCCTCGACGAGATCGATGCGTGAATTGGAGCGGCCGGACATTTTCAAATAGTCCAGCGTCTCCTCGTCCACGGGGAAGAAGCCGCAGGTCGCGCCATATTCCGGCGCCATATTGGCGATGGTCGCGCGATCGGCGAGCGAGAGATGCGGCAACCCCTTGCCGAAAAACTCGACGAATTTGCCGACAACGCCCTTCTTACGCAGCATTTGCGTGACGGTGAGCACGATATCGGTGGCGGTGACGCCCTCTTTCGGCTCGCCTGTCAGCTCGAAGCCGACGACCTCCGGAATGAGCATCGAAAGCGGCTGGCCCAGCATGGCGGCCTCCGCTTCGATGCCGCCGACTCCCCAGCCGAGGACGGCGAGACCGTTCACCATTGTGGTGTGCGAATCGGTGCCGACCAGAGTGTCGGGATAGGCGTATTCGATCGTCTCCTTCTTGCCGTCGACGTTGCGGCTCTTCTCCTTCTTCGTCCAGACGGTCTGGGCGAGATATTCGAGATTGACCTGATGACAAATGCCCGTGCCCGGCGGCACGACGCGGAAATTGTCGAAGGAAGATTGGCCCCATTTCAAAAAGCGATAGCGCTCGCCATTGCGCTCATATTCGAGCTCGACATTGGCCTCGAGCGCTTTTCTAGTGCCGAATTCGTCGACGATAACGGAGTGATCGATGACGAGATCGACCGGCACCAGCGGATTGATCTTCTGCGGATCGCCGCCGAGCGCGACGAAAGCGTCGCGCATCGCCGCGAGATCGACGACGGCGGGAACGCCGGTGAAATCCTGCATCAGCACGCGGGCCGGGCGGAAGGCGATCTCACGTTCGGCCTTGCCCTTCTCGGTCAGCCATTTGGAGAAGCCTTCGATATTCTCCTTGGTGACGGAGCGGCCGTCCTCGTTGCGCAGCAGATTCTCGAGCAGCACGCGCAGGGAATAGGGCAGTCGCGAGACGCCCTCGAGGCCATTGGCCTCGGCCGCCTTCAGCGAGAAAAAGTGATAGGTGTCGTCTCCGACCTTTAGCGTCTCTAGGGCTTTGAAACTGTCGAGTGACGGCATTTCGCGCTTCCTTCGCTTGGAGTCGATGACAGGCGCGGACAGAAGTCATTGCGAACGAAGCGAAGCAATCCAGAGCCGTGGGCCGCGGCTCTGGATTGCTTCGTCGCTTCGCTCCTCGCAATGACGGGACGTCGCGCCATCCGCGAACCTTGTAGAGAATTTCGGGCCAGCCGGCAAAACGAAACAAGGGACGCGTCGCCGCGTCCCTCGAATAATATGAATAGGCGAAAGCCTCAGCCCGCTCTCATCGCCTCGGGCTTGGTCTTATTGCGCTTGACCATCAGCTTGTTGAGCGCCGCCACGTAAGCGCGCGCCGAGGCGACCAGCGTATCCGGATCGGCGCCGCGGCCCGTCACCGATTTTCCGTCCTCCGACAGACGCACGGAGACTTCCGCTTGGGCATCGGTGCCTTCGGTGACAGCATGGACCTGGAACAATTCGAGCGAGGCCTCATGCGGCGCCAGCGCTTTGATGGCGTTGAAGATCGCATCGACAGGACCATTGCCGGTCGCCTGATGCGTCTTCTTCTCGCCGTCTATGTCCAAGGTCAGCGCGGCCGTCTGCGGCCCGGCCGTGCCGGCGATGACGGTGAGCGCCGCGACCTTTATATGGTCATTGGCGGTCACGATCTCGTCGTCCACCAGCGCGACGATATCCTCGTCATAGACGAGCTTCTTGCGGTCGGCCAAATCCTTGAAGCGCTTGAAGGCGTCCTCCAGCGCATTCTCGCCCAGCTCATAGCCCAGCTCTTTGAGCTTCTCCTTGAAGGCGTGACGGCCGGAATGCTTGCCCATGACCAGCGAGGTCTTGGACACGCCGACGCTCTCCGGCGTCATGATCTCGTACGTATGCGCGTTTTTGAGCATGCCGTCCTGATGGATGCCGCTCTCATGCGCGAAGGCGTTCCGGCCGACGATGGCCTTATTATATTGCACCGGGAATGACGTCACCGCCGAGACGAGTTTTGACGCGCGAGTCAGGAGTTTCGCGTCGATATTGGTGCGGAAGGGCAGCGCATCGGGGCGCGTGCGCATCGCCATCACCACTTCTTCCAGCGCTGCGTTGCCGGCGCGCTCGCCTATGCCGTTGATGGTGCATTCGATCTGCCGCGCGCCGCCGCGCACGCCGGCCAGCGAATTGGCGACCGCGAGGCCGAGATCGTCGTGGCAATGGACCGAGAAGATCGCCTTGTCGGCATTGGGCACGCGCTCGCGCACCATGCGGAACAGCGCCTCATATTCCTGCGGCGTCGAATAGCCGACCGTGTCTGGAATATTGATCGTCGTCGCGCCGGCGTCGATCGCCGTCTCCACGCAGCGGCACAGGAAATCATGTTCCGTGCGCGTGCCGTCCTCGGCCGACCATTCGACATCGGCGACATGATTGCGCGCCCGCGAGACGGAAGACGCGATCATCTCCAATACTTTTTCCGGCTCCATCTGGAGCTTGTATTTCATATGGACCGGCGAGGTGGAGATGAAGGTGTGGATGCGCGGATTGCGGGCGTGGCGCAGCGCCTCGGCGCAGCGGTCGATATCCTTGGCGGCGGCGCGGGCGAGTCCGGCGATGGTCGCGTTCTTCACGCGCTTGGCGATCTCGAGCACCGATTCGAAATCGCCCTGGCTGGCGACGGGGAAACCGGCCTCGATGATATCGACGCCCAGCTCGTCCAATATGTCGGCGACCTCGAGCTTCTCCTCGAAGTTCATGGAGGCGCCGGGCGACTGCTCGCCGTCGCGCAGAGTGGTGTCGAAAATGACGACGCGATCGGCGTCGCGGGCGGCGGAAGGATTATTGTCGGTCATGGCTTCGTCCTGAACTGCTCGGCCCGCTCTGCAGGCGCTCTCGTTTCGTCTTAGCTCGGCAGTCCCCTGAATGCCTGGGCCGGGCGGCCCTGGGGGCGTTCAGGGGCGACTAAGAAGCAGCAGGCTCGAAAGAAGACGCGCGGTCTCGAGCGCCGAGGAGCGCGCCGCGTCAATCGTGATGGTGGCCATTGCCGCCAAAGCTCAGTTCCTCGGTCTCATCGGCGCTGCGCCGATCCGATGATGAAAATACGCGCCTTCGCCTCGGGTTGCAAGCATGAGCGCGCGAGCGGGACGAAACCCGCGTCAGCCCGCCAGCTTCGCCAGCGCCTCGGCCAATATGCGGGTCTGCGTCCAGTCCAGAAATATTTCCGGCCCTTCCGTGGCCTTCACCGTGACGCCATCGTCCTGGACCTGCGCCTCGAACTCGTGATCGCTGGCGATCGGGCTCATGAAGATGGTCTTTTCCGCGCTGGAGCCATTGGCGACCGCCGCCAGCGCGCGGGAGAGAATGCCCGCCTCGTTCGGGGTCAGCCGCCGCAGCGGCTGCTCGCCCACGCGAATCGTCACCAATGCGCCAAAATGCCGATGCTCGGCGGCTGCGACTTCGACAATTTGCGACATCGGTAGGCTCCTTTTGTTTGAGCCGTTCCCAAACCGACACGGCTGCATTTAACTATCAGACTGATTTTGCTGGCGCCGATCATTTTTTTGCGGCGCAGCGAACAAGGCACGATCCTTGAATCCCCCTAGGCTGCCTGTCGGGATCCGATCGAGTGGCCGACAATCAAAATCCATACCTTCCCCGTCTCTGCGGCGGGGAGCGGGAGCGCTTATGAGCTTCGATGATCGCGATACCATGCCGACGGAAATTCGCGGCTACCATCGGCGCACCAAGCATGCGCCGAACCGCTATGCGATGGGTCCGGGCTTTCTCGATTGGACGTCGCAGCCCTCGCCCTTCCGCCTCTTCGAGGGCGTGCGGCAGACGCCGCTGCCCATCATCGAGGAGACGCCGTCCTTCCCCGGCCCTGCGCAGCAGCCGGCGGCGCTCGATCTTCGGGCGCTCGGCCTGTTCCTCGAGCTTTCCTTCGGCATAAGCGCCTGGAAGAGCTATGAAGGCTCGACCTGGGCGCTGCGCAACAATCCCTCCTCCGGCAATCTGCATCCCACCGAAAGCTATGTGCTGCTGGATGCGGTGGAGGGGCTCGGCGCCGGCGCCGCACTCTATCATTATGCGCCGCTGCTGCATGCGCTCGAGGAGCGCGCGACCTATACGGCGCCGCGCGTGCTGCCCAAGGGCGGCTTTCTGCTCGCCCTCTCCTCCATTCCCTGGCGCGAGGCGTGGAAATATGGCGAGCGCGCCTTTCGCTATTGTCAGCTCGACGCCGGCCATGCGATCGGCGCCGTCGCTCAGGCCGCCGCCGCGCTCGGCTGGCGGGCGCAGGCGCTGGCCGATCCATCCGACGGCGAGATCGCCGCGCTCATCGGCCTCGATCGCGACGACGCCTGGCACAAGCGCGAGCCGGAGCATCCCGATCTGCTGATGTGGATCGCGACCGAGCCGGGACCGGCGACGCCGCTCGACCTTTTCGCGCTGATCGACGCGCCGCGCGAGTTTCGCGGCCAGGCCAATCGGCTGAGCGAGGATCACGACGGCTGGCCGATCATCGATCTCGCTGGCCAATTCTGCCGCAAGCCGCGCCAGCCCAAGCCCCCGGCGCCGACGCGCGCGCAATGGCCGGCGCCCGGTTTCGAAGGCGTCTCCATCGGCGACGCCGTGCGCAAGCGCCGCAGCGCGCAGAAGATGGACGGAACCACCTCCATCTCGCGCGAGGCCTTCGCCGCGCTCATCGCCTCGACGCTGCCGAGCGAATCCACTTTGCTCTCGGCCTTCCCCTGGGGCGCGGCGATCACGCTCATCCTCTTCGTGCATCGCGTCGATGGCCTGGAGCCCGGCCTCTATGCGCTGCAGCGCGACTCGGATGTCGCCGCGCGGCTGCGCGACGCCTCGCGCAAGGATTTCGAATGGGCGCTGGTCGAGCTAGAAGGTCTGCCGCTCTATCGGCTCTATGCGGGCTCGGTGGAAAAAGAGGCGACCAAGCTCGCTTGTCTGCAGCCCATTTCCGGCAAGGGCTGCTTCAGCGTCGCGATGATCGCCGAATTCGACCGCGCGCTCGAGGCGGACGGCGCCTTCGCCTATCGGCGCCTGCATTTCGAGGCCGGCCTCATCGGCCAGGCTCTCTATCTCTGGGCCACCGCGGCGGGCATCGCCGGCACCGGCATCGGCTGCTTCTTCGACGACACGGTCCATGAGCTTCTGGGCCTGACGCCGGGCGATATGCAGTTCCAGGACGTCTACCACTTCACCGTCGGAGGGCCTGTCGAAGACACGCGCATTCTGACGCTTCCCCCCTATCCCGATGACAGGCGAGAGCGGCGATGAATATTCAAATCGAACGCCAATATGTCGAATCGCTGATGGCGCGATTCCCGGCCCGTGCAGGGTTCGCGGAACAATTGCGCTTCAGCGACAGAGTCGAGGTCGAGTTCTCTCATCTCTCCGACGAGGAGCTGACCTTCCTCGAGGATCTCTATCGCGCGGCCGGCCCGGACATGCGCGCCCGCGCTGCGCAGCTCGCGACGCTGCGCGGCGCGCTGAAGGCCGGCGGCAAGCGCTTCGAGGCCACCGAGCTCGAGCTGGTTCTGCCGGCGATGGTGCGCTATCTGACCGCCGACGCCATTCGCGGCTGGCTGTTCACGGCGAGCGTCGCCTCCAAGCCTCTGCCTTACGTCATCACCCGCTTCGATTATGTGCCGGCCTCCAACGACGAGGCCGGCAAGGTGATGATCGAGCTGAAATCCAACGCCAAGGGCGTGCTGACCACCAACGCCATTCGCATCATGGCGGCGGAGATCGCGGGCCGCACGATCAACGAGATTCTCGCGGTCAAAGGCTTTATCCGCGAGACGCCCGAGCTGATCGCGGCCTTCGACACGGCGACCGAGACCTATTTCGACTGGCGCGGCCGCTATGGCCAGCAGTTCACCGGTCGCGGCACCGGCTTCCACGCCGAGGACCCCAACGCCTCGCATCGCGACACGGATTGGTCGCGCAAGGATGTCGTGGTGCTGTCGACCAGCGGCGGCGACGCCCGCCTCGTCAATGACGAGGCCATTCTCTCGGCCCGCAGCCTGACGCTGGAATCGCCCGGCGACGTGCTCGGCAATTTCATCCGCAAAGCGTCGAAGAGCAATAAGTTCACCGTCGAGGACGAGCTCGCGGTGATGCAGCAGCAGATTCCGGAACATCTCTTCAAGCGCATTCCGGTGCATCCCTATATTCTGATGTTCCATCTCGATCTGCATCACCATGTGTGGGTGCATGTCGACGAGATGAAGCTCTATGAATATAAGCCCGCGCTGAAGCAGAAGCTGGTGCTGCCCGCCGAGCAGACCGATCTCATCGACATTCTGACCGCCGAGATGGACGTGCTGATGGACGATATCGTCGCCGGCAAGTCGGGCGGCACCACAGTGCTCTGCGCCGGCCCGCCCGGCGTCGGCAAGACGCTCACTGCGGAAGTCTATTCGGAGATTATTCAGCGGCCGCTCTATCGCGTGCATTCCGGCCAGCTCGGCCTCAATGTCGCGACGATGGAGACCGCGCTGAAGGAAATCCTCACCCGCGCGCAACGCTGGGGCGCGGTGATGCTGATCGACGAGGCCGACGTCTACATCAAGCGGCGCGACGATAATATCGCCATGAACGCCGTGGTCGGCGTGTTCCTGCGCGTGCTGGAATATTTCAACGGCCTGCTGTTCCTGACGACCAATCGCGTCGATGATATCGACGAGGCGATCGTCTCCCGCTGCATCGCGCTCATCAAATACAGCCCGCCGGACGATGACGCGAAGCGCCGCATCTGGCGCGTGATGTCGGATCAGTTCGAGCTGAAGCTCGCCGATGCGCTGATCGACGATCTCGTCACCGTCTTCCCCTATGCGACGGGCCGCGACATCAAGGGCCTCGCCAAGCTGACGGCGAAATTCTGCCATCAGAAGCAGGTCAAGCCGGATATCGCCGTATTCCAGCGCTGCGCGATCTTCCGCGGATTGGATGTGGTGCGCGCGGAGGAATTGAAGACCGCCGCGGAGTGAACGGCGCGTCATTGCGAGCCGAAGGCGAAGCAATCCAGGAGCCGCCCCGCGACTCTGGATCGCTTCGCTCCGCTCGCGATGACGGCGAGGAATCGAAACCAAAGAGCCGCGTGATGCCTCCCTCGTGCTGAGCCCCGCGCAAGCGGGGCGTCTCGAAGCGCGAACAGGTCCAGAAGGCGGCGCATGACGGCTTCAAAAAAGAAAACGCCCGCTCTCTGAAAGAGAGCGGGCGCTGAGAACAGAAGGAGGGAAAGCGGCTTTCCCTCGATCGTCGTCTTACTTCTTCGGCGCTTCCTCGCGGGCCTTGAGGGCCGCGCCGAGAATGTCGCCCAGCGAGGCGCCCGAATCGGCGGAGCCGTATTGGGCGATCGCCTCCTTCTCCTCGGCCATTTCCAGCGCCTTGATCGACACGGCGACCTTGCGCGCCTTGCGATCGAAGAGGGTGATGCGGACATCCACCTTCTCGCCGACGGCGAAACGCTCGGGACGCTGGTCGGCGCGGTCGCGCGCCAGCTCGTTGCGCTTGATGAAGGTGGTGAGGTCGGTGCCGAGGATCTTCACCTCGAGACCGGCTTCCTTCACCTCGAGCACCTCGGTGGTGACGACAGCGCCCTTCTTCACCTCGCCACCCGCGCCTTCTTCGGCGACCGAGGCGAAAGGATCATTGGCGAGCTGCTTCACGCCGAGCGAGATGCGCTCCTTCTCGATGTCGACGTCGAGCACCTGAGCGGTGATGACATCGCCCTTCTTATACTCTTCGATGACCTGCTCGCCGGGGCGATTCCAGTCGAGATCGGAGAGATGGACCATGCCGTCCACATCGCCATCGAGGCCGATGAACAGGCCGAACTCGGTCTTGTTCTTGACCTCGCCGGAGACGGTGGAGCCCTGCGGGTGCTTCTCGGCGAAGGCCTCCCACGGATTCTGCAGCGTCTGCTTGAGGCCGAGCGAGATGCGGCGCTTGACCGGATCGACCTCGAGCACCTGAACGTCGACTTCCTGGCTCGTCGCGACGATCTTGCCGGGATGCACGTTCTTCTTCGTCCAGGACATTTCCGAGACGTGGACGAGGCCCTCGATCCCCGGCTCCAGCTCCACGAAGGCGCCGTAGTCGGTGATGTTGGTGACGCGGCCGTGGAACTTGGCGCCGATCGGATATTTCGCCTCGATGCCCTGCCACGGATCCTCGAGCAGCTGCTTCATGCCCAGCGAGATACGATGCGTCTCGTGATTGATCTTGATGATCTTCACGCGCACGGTCTGGCCGATGGTGAGCACTTCGCTCGGATGATTGACGCGGCGCCAGGCCACGTCGGTGACATGCAGCAGGCCGTCGATGCCGCCGAGATCGACGAAGGCGCCGTAATCGGTGATGTTCTTGACGACGCCCTCGATGACCTGCCCCTCTTCGAGGTTGGCCACGATCTCGTGACGCTGCTCGGCGCGGCTCTCCTCGAGCACGGTGCGGCGCGAAACGACGATATTGCCGCGGCGGCGGTCCATTTTCAGAATATGGAAGGGCTGCGGCACGTTCAGCAACGGGCCGACGTCGCGGATCGGACGAATGTCCACCTGCGAACGCGGCAGGAAGGCCACGGCGCCGTCGAGATCGACGGTGAAGCCGCCCTTGACCTGATTGAAGATGACGCCTTCGACCTTCTCATTGCTTTCGAAGGCCTTCTCGAGCTTGACCCAGCTCTCCTCGCGGCGCGCCTTGTCGCGCGAGATGACGGCCTCGCCGAGCGCGTTCTCGATGCGCTCGAGATAGACCTCGACCTCTTCGCCCACCTTGGGAGCCGGGTCGCGGCCGAAGCCGGTGAATTCCTTGAGGGCGACGCGGCCCTCGGTCTTGAGGCCCACATCGATGACGGCGACGTCCTTCTCGATGGCGACCACGCGGCCCTTGATGACGGAACCCTCGAAAGCTTCGTTTTCTCCGTAGCTTTCTTCGAGCAGGGCGGCAAAGTCCTCGCGCGACGGGGCGCGCTCAGTAGCAGTTGACATGAGTTCTCCTGGAATGCCCTTTCGGGCGCGGCGCCGGCATGGGGTTGGCGTTGCGGATCGGGCCTCCTCGATCGGAAGTCCCCTCCCGCCGCCGAAGCGAGGCCTGGAGGAAACGAGAGTTCTGCTCAGAGAACTGGCCGGCGCGGCCCGATCGAAAATGCCCGTGTTTTCAAAAACGGAGAGGCTGGAAGGGAAACCCCGCCAGCCATCCACGCCCTATCTAGCAATTCGCCGCGCCGCGAGCAAGCCGCGCGAACGCGTCTCGATCACCGCGACGGCAGATCGAAATGATAATTCACGCCGACGCGGACGGTGTGAAAATTCGCGCCGCGCGCCGCGCCCGGATCGCCGCCGCCGTTCTCGCCGAGATCGGTGAAGAGATATTCGGTCTTGACCGACCAGCGCGGCGCGAAGGCCCATTCGACGCCGCCGCCCGCGGTCCAGCCTTCGCGGACCGATCCGCCGACGTCGCCATAGGCGAAGCCGCCCGTGCCGTAGAACAGCACGCGGGAATCGAAGCCGGTGACGCCGAAGCGCCCGCGCAGCGTCCCGAACCAGGGCAGCGAGCGCGCCCCCTCGGGTCCGCGCAGGCCCAGCGGATCAGGTCCGCGACCACCGCCGGAGAGGCTGGTCCCCGAAAAATCAGTCTCGAGGCCCACGACGAAGAGCGGGCCGATCCGATGATTATAGCCGACGAGCCCGCCGCCCGAGACACCGGCGTCGGACTTGCCGGAGGCGAACGCGCCGGCGCCGATATCGAGACCCGCATAGACGCCGGTCCATGCGAAAGCCGGCGGCGTCGGGGGCGGCTGGAAGACCCGCTCGCGCGACGGCAGATCCGCCGCCTGCGCGCCAGCGGAGAAAGCTGCGGCCAGAACCAGAGCCGTGATGACTGGCTTCATGAAAAATCCTCGTTTCGACGACGCCCCCGCTTCGGCTTCGTCGATAGGGATTTCCTCCGTTTGTCCGAGAGGTTCGAGATGTTTCCGGCTCGCGGCGAAGTCGCGCCGAATTTTTGGCGCGCCGCCGCAAACGGAATGCAAACGGAACCCTGGCCATTGTGAACAAAGCGCTTTCACGCTAGAACGCGCCGTCGCTCACCAATGGATTGCCGACCATGAGTTTTGCACGCATCGCTTTATTGGCGGCCGCTCTCGGCCTTTCCGCCTGCAATACCGGCCCGCGCGCCTATATTTACGCTGGCGGCAGCCAAGCCTCCGTGCAGAGGACGATTTCTGTCCCGCGCGGCTCCACCGCCTCGCTCGGCTTTGCCGCCAAGATCAATCCAGACTGCTCGCGCGCCGACAGTCCCGATCGCGTCACGCTCACCCAAGCCCCCTCACAGGGCCGGGTCGAGATTCGGCGCGAGGCCGGCTATGCCTATTTCCGTCCCGGCAATCCGCGGTCGCGCTGCAACACCCAGCGCGTGCCCGGCACCAAGCTCTTCTACCACGCCGGCCCCAACGCCTCGGGAACCGACACATTCTCCTATGACTGGTATTCGGGCTCGGGCGGGATCGCGCATATCACCGTGACGGTGAATATTCTCTGACGCTTTTGCCAAAAGCGGTTTCCGCTTCCTGCGCGGAAGCCGCTTTTCGCCGGATCAGAAATAGCCGAACTTCATCCCCTGCATGTTCAGCATCAGGCTGGAATCGAGCCCGAAGCTCGATCCGGAGCCGGACGTATCGAACAGCGTCGAGAGCAGGGAGCTCTGCGAATTGGCGTCGCCGCCATTGTTGTAATC
The DNA here is from genome assembly GCF_004366495.1 of Methylosinus sp. sav-2. Classification (NCBI taxonomy): domain Bacteria; kingdom Pseudomonadati; phylum Pseudomonadota; class Alphaproteobacteria; order Hyphomicrobiales; family Methylocystaceae; genus Methylosinus; species Methylosinus sp. sav-2. Next base: position 650,146 of record NZ_SOEJ01000001.1, on the reverse strand, counting down.
ATATTGGGCGGCGAAGCGGGCGATGAACTGCTGCAGCTTCTTCGGGTCCTTGAAGTCGTCGACATTCACCTTCGACGACAGCAGCCGATATTGCGTGTCGATCGACTGCGACGAGGTGCTCGACGAAATGCCGAGCGCCGTCTGCACGACCGTCAAAATATTGCTGTCCGCGAGAATGCCGTAGGCGCTCGTCAAATCCGGCGCATGCTGCTGGAAATAGAGCGCGAGCTGCACGCCCGGATTCTGCTCGCCCTGGCTCGTTTCCAGCGCCTGCTCCGTGTAGCGGCTCACCACATTGTCGACGAGCGTCGAGGAAGTGGTCGTGGTCTCGCCATTGGCGGCGAAGTCGAATGCCTGCGCGAAGGCCTTGATATTGGCGCTGCTGATGGTGTTGGCGAGCGCCGAGTTGCTGGAGACGCCGCCTTCGAGCACTTTCTGCATCAGGCCCTTGGCGTAGGTCATGCTGCCGAGGCCGAACGCGGTCATCGCATAATTGAAGAGCCGCGAGTTCTTCATGAATTCGTCGATCGACGTCACCTTGCCGATATTATCCTCGAAATATTGCGTCTGAGTCGCGACGTCCGGCGATTTGGCGGTCATCGCCTGCCATTTCGACTGATTATTGGCGATCTGCAGATAGGTGGCGAGCGTCGTCATGAAGATATTCCAAGGGACTGGCCCGCGATCATGCGCTCGAGGTTGTTGACGCAATGTTAAGTTTCAGCCGACCTCATTGCCCTCTATCGTGAGCCGCGGATATTTGGCCGCGGCGCCCGGCCGCGCGACGTCTCCCGGCAGAATGTCCTGACCCGCTATCGCCGCTATCGCCGCCTTTTTGGCGCCGATGATCTTATTGCGCGCGATGACCGCCGGCCCGACGCCCTCGCCGATCTGGAAGGTCACGCCATAATCATTATCGACGAGCTCATTGCCCTCGACGCGGATGTTCTGCCGATAGCCGCCGCAGCGCACGCCCATCCAGCCGCCGACCACAATATTGCCGGCGATCTCCACATTGCTCTCCGCCTCTATGCCCGTGAGCCAGCTCATAATCGGGCCGAACTCGTCATCGGGATGCGTCTCATGCAGGCCGGTGATCCGATTGCCGATCACGAAGCCGATATCCGTGCCCCGCTCGGCGTTGGCGAGCGCTATTCCGGCGCCGGCGTCGTCGATCTTATTGTCGCGGAAGCTCGCGCGCTTGGCGCCGAACTCCGCATACATGGCGCGCTCGCCAAAGCCCGCGCAATCATTGCCGACCACCTCGACATCATGGCCGGCGTTGTTGCGCACCGCCGTATAGGCGCAGCGGCGAATGACATTCTTCTCCACCCGCACGAAGCCGGAGCCCCAAATGCTCACGCCATTGCCATAGGCGCCGTCGCCGCCGGAGAGATTGCGAATATCGACAATCTCATTATTGCGGATGCGCGAGCCCTCGTAACGGCCGGCCGAAGTCGTCCACACTTGCACGCCATTGTCGCCGCAGCGGCGCAGCTTGTTATTGTCTATGTCGACGCCAAGCCCATCGAGCGAGAAATAGCCGGCGTCGCGCACATCCTCGACGATATTCTGCGCGAAACGCCCGCCGCAGCGCAGGAGATTTATTCCCCTGCCGCCCGAGCGGCGGATCGTGCAGCCATGCACGGCGAGCTTTGGAATATCGGTGAGATCGAGGAGGCCTTGGCGGCGATCGGCAAAACGTGCGCCGCCTCCATCGAAGCTCACATTCTCCAGCGTCAGCGCCGGTATATTGACGGCGCGCAGCAACGGGCCGGCGCCGCTCGCCTGCAGCACGGAGCCGCCCGCGGCGCCGATGATCGTGATTTTGTCCTCGATAAAGAGGGAGCGGATGCGCAGAACGCCGGCCGGCAACCGCAGGGCGCCTCCGGCGCGGGCAGCCTCGCGGAGGCGCCGCTGCAGCCATTCGGTCCCGTCCGGGGCTGCGGCGTTAGCGCGCGCGGCGCCGCCGAGAGCGGCGAAAGCGCCCGCTCCAAAGCCTAAAATCTCTCGTCGAGTCGGTCTGGTCACGGCCCGGATCAGCTGGAGGGCGAAGATGCGTCGAGCGCGAATTGCCGGTTGTTTATGCATAGCGGCCGCGCCAAATCGGGCATTGCGCCCAATTTATGTAGTTGCATTACATAACGAGCCGAGGCATAAAGAGAACGCCCAAACGGGCAATCGTCTTGCAAAGAACAAGTCAAGGTCCCGCCTCCACAGCTCTGCGACTTGCGACATCGCTTGGTTCGTTGAGGCGGTTCTCCTTGCTGCGACGCTCTACCCCTCCGGAGCGCGGCCTCATCCGTCGAGGTCGGTCCTTTGCGGTTCAGGTTCTCACGGTGTTGTCCAACTCCCCGTTTCGCGTACGCGCGGAACGGGGAGCCCCTTTTTATGCCGAAGCCCGTCGCACGGGAAGAGAGAAGAGTGCTCAGCGCCAGTCTCTCGCCGAGACCATCGTGACGCCCGGGCTTCGCGGTCGCTTCGTCGTTTTTGAAGAACCGGAGTCTTCCTATGCCTCTCGCGGTCGACGATCTCTTGCGTCGCTGGGTCGAGGAGCGCGCCGCGAGCCTCGAGCCGGGCGACGGCGAATATGCGCAATTCATCGCCGATTGGCTGCCGCTCGCCTCCAGCGACGACTGGCACAGAATGATGCTCGGCTATAATCGCGAGCTCGGCGACGCTCCCTTGTTCTGGATCATGCGCCAGCCGCGCTGCGAGAAGGCGACCGCGCTCGGCATTTTCTACCTCGCCCGGCCGGGCCTGCTGCTCGCCTATGGAATAGATCGCGCCAGAGTCCCCGAGCCGATGCGGCGCGCCTATGATTTGATCGGCGAGATCAGAATGCGCTATGTCAACGGCTTCTATCGGACGTCCACGCTGCGCTTCGACACGGTGGAGGCCTTGGCGCGCGAGGCCCGCCTGCCCGCGCGTTTCGACCAGAAGGCGCTCGACCTCCTCATTCCGCCGGAAATGCGCGTCTCGATTCCCGGACGAAAGCTCGGCCTGCAATATGGCGTCAGAAACCACTTCCGCCTCGATGCGCCGCTCGGCGCGCGCTGAGCCCGACCAATCGTTTTCCGCGCTCGCTTTCATTCGCGCCGCATCTGAAGCCCCGGCCACGCCCGGCGCATATGCGCTGCTCATCGCGCTATCACATCCGCTCGAGGCCAGCGCAGGACGCCGCGCGGCGACGCTCGCGCCGGGGCTCTATCTCTATTGCGGCTCGGCCAAAGGGCCGGGCGGGCTGCGCGCACGGCTCGGCCGGCATATGCGGCAAGGCAAGCGGCGCCGCTGGCATATCGACCAGCTGACCGAGGCCGGCGAATCGCTCGGCGCCTGGATCAGCCTAGAAAAGGGCGAATGCGATCTCGTCGCCGCGCTCTCCGCGCTGCCGGTTCCGCTCGAGGGATTCGGCAGCTCGGACTGTCCGCGCTGCCGCAGCCATCTGCTGTTCTGGCCGAGGGGCGACGCCCCGGCTTTCCTCGCCGCGCAAAAATGCTAGGAAGAGCGCCGAAAAGGCGCACCCAATGTCAGACCAGAAGAAATCCAAGATAGAGGCCCGCTCCCCGCGCGGCCTCGCCGACCGCGACGCCGCAGAGCTGGCCGCCACCGGCCGCATGCTCGACGTGATTCGCTCCGTCTATGAGCTCTATGGCTTCGAGGCGCTGGAGACCCCGGCGATCGAATATACCGACGCGCTCGGCAAATTCCTGCCGGACCAGGACCGCCCCAATGAGGGCGTCTTCTCCTTCCAGGACGACGACGAGCAATGGCTGTCGCTGCGCTATGACCTCACCGCGCCGCTGGCCCGCTATGTCGCGCAGAATTTCGACCGGCTTCCGAAGCCGTTCCGCAGCTATCGCTTCGGCAATGTCTATCGAAACGAAAAGCCGGGGCCGGGGCGCTTCCGCCAATTCATGCAATTCGACGCCGATACGGTGGGCGCGGCCTCGCCGGCCGCCGACGCCGAAATCTGCATGATGGCCGCCGACACGCTGGAAAAGCTCGGTATTCCGCGCGGCGATTACGTCATCAAGATCAACAGCCGCAAGGTGCTGGACGGGGTGATGAAGGCCATCGGCCTCGAGGGCGACGAGAACGCCGGCCGCCGCCTCACCGTGCTGCGCGCCATAGACAAGATGGACCGGCTCGGCCCCGAGGGCGTGCGCCAGCTGCTCGGCCCCGGCCGCAAGGATGACAGCGGCGACTTCACCAAAGGCGCCGGCCTCGCCGATGACGCGGTGGCGACGATCCTCTCCTTCACGCTCGGCGGGCAATATAAGGACGGCGAGCCGCGCTTCGGACTGTTCGAGCTGCTCGGCCGTAGCAATGTCGGCGCGGAAGGCGCCGAGGAACTGCTGGAGATCGAGGATCTGGTGCGTGACGCCGGCTTCGGCCCGGAGCGCATCCGCATCGACCCCTCCATCGTGCGCGGGCTCGAATATTACACGGGGCCGGTCTTCGAGGCCGATCTCACCTTCGAGACCAAGGACGAGAAGGGCCATCCAGTGCGCTTCGGCTCGGTCGGCGGCGGCGGGCGCTATGACGGGCTCATCGGCCGTTTTCGCTCGGACAACACGCCGGCGACTGGATTTTCGATCGGCGTCTCGCGTCTCTATGCGGCGCTGAAGCTGGTCGGCAGCCCGGTCGTTTCGGCGGCAGCGCGGCTCGGCCCGGTCGTCGTGCTGGCGCTCGACCGCGACCATATCGCCGATTATCAGCGCATGGTCGCCGCTCTGCGCAACGCCGGCGTTTCGGCGGAGCTCTATCTCGGCTCCTCCGGCATGAAGGCGCAGATGAAATATGCCGATAAGCGCAACAGCCCGGCCGTGGTGATCCAAGGCTCGGACGAGCGCGCCAAGGGCGAGGTGCAGATCAAGGACCTCATCGAGGGCGCGCGAGCGAGCGCCGCCATCTCCACCAATGAGGAATGGAAATCCGCCCGGCCCGCGCAATTCTCCGCGCCGGAGAGCGAGCTGGTCGAGCATATCAAGGCGCTGCTCGCCCGCCAGGGATGAGCGCCGCCGCCGCCCGCGCCGGAAATTCCCGTCGCGGCGTGGCTCGAACGAAGCGGCGGATGTTTCGCGGAATGTCCGCCTCGTCTATAAGGGGCTGCGGCGAGGAGCCCCTAGCACATGGCGCAGCACGACAAAGACCCCGCAGCGGATAGCCACGCGGCCGGCGAATCATCGGCGAACGACGCTTGGACGGCGACGAGCGTCGACCATCCGGCCGAGGCCGAGCGCATGGTGAGCGAAGCAATTTCGGCGCCCGCGAGCGGGGCCGCGCCGGCGCAAAAGCCGCGCCGCAAAAATTGGCATCGCTTCACGCTGCTGGCGGCGACGCTCGGCCTGCTGGCGACCGCGGGGTCGATCGCCGCCTATCGTTTCCGCGACAAGAATGAGAAGCTCGCGGCCTTCGCCACTGTCGTGGACGAGACTTTCGCGCGGCCGGAAAAGCTGATCGCCACGCTGCGCGAGACGATCGTGAAAGCGACCGGCAAGCCGGAGAAGCCGGCAGACAAGCCCGGCCCGGCCAAGCTCGCCGAGCCCCTCCAAAAATCGACGCCCGCCCCTGTCGAGACGAAGCCGGCCGAGCCCGCCGTTCCGCCGCGCTCCGGCGGCGATCACATCACCTGGAACGCGCCCAGCGCGACGCCCGCGGCGTCACCCGCGCCCGTCCCGGCCCCTGCGGCGCCGGTCGTTGCAGCTCCTCCCCCGGCGCCGCCCGCTCCCGCCAAGCCGGCGTCGGCGGAGGCCAATCCGGTTTCCATCGCCCAAATCGAGGCGCTGACGCGCCGTCTGGACGAGCTGGAGCGAATCGCTCGCTCGGCCTTGGCGCTGGCGGACCAGGCCCGCAATGGCGCAGAACCCGCCGCCGCCCCCCGCGCAGAGGCGAAGGTCCCGGACCAGAAGGTGCAGGACGTCGAGGATAATGTCAGCGGCCTCGAGGGCCGGATCGACTGGCTATCCGATGAGGTGAAGGCGCTGCGCGACAAGCTCGACGCGGCCAAGGACGAGACCCGCGCCCCGCGCGAGGTGGAGCCGGCCCCGCCGCCGCCCGCGCCCGTGGCCGCCGCGCCGGAGGAGAAAGGCCCCAATCCGGCGACCGTCGCCGTGGTGGCGCATTCGCTGCAACGGGCGCTGGACCGGGGAGCCCCCTTCCCGTCCGAATACGCCATTCTCTCGGCCCAGGGCGCCGATTCGCAAGCGCTGGCCGCGCTCGCGCCTCTGGCCGAAAAGGGCGCTCCCGATGCGCGCGCGCTGCGCGCCTCCTTCCATCCGCTGGTGCGCAAGCTCGAGGCCTCCGCCGATCTGAAGCCCGACGCCCCCCTGGCCGACCGGCTGCTGCAAGGCGCCTCCAGACTGGTGAAGGTGCGCAGCGCCGCGGAGAAAGAAAAAGCCACGATCGGCGACATCGCCGACAAATTGGAGGCGGCGCTCGACCGCGGCGAGATCGAGACGGCGCTGGCCGCTTTCGCCGAATTTCCCGACGCCGCCAAGGCCGTCGCGCGCGAGTGGGAGACACAAGCCCGCCAGCGCGTCGAGGCCGAAAAGGCGGCGGCCTCCATTCTCGCGGGCGCGCTGGATGCGCTCGCAAAACCCAAGAACTGAGCAGGGCCAGACAATAATCCTGCTGAAACAAAAAATCTAAGCAGGCGCGCTTAGAGCCGAGGCGAGGATCGACGACCCATGATTCTGCTGCTCTTCTTCATTGCGGCGCTGGCCGCTCTGTCCATCGGCCTCCACTGGCTCATCGAGCAGCCCGGTTCGATCACGCTCGACTGGGGCGGCTATCACATTGAGACGACGCTCGTCGTCGGCGCGGCGGCGCTGATCGCGACGATCGCGGCGATCCTCATCGCCTGGGCGATCATCGCCTATTTCTTTCAGGCGCCCGCGCGCTTGAAGCAGAACTCCCGCGCCAAGCGCCGCGAGCGGGGCTTTCAGGCCCTCTCGCGCGGCATTGTGGCGGCCGGCGCCGGCCATGTCGCCGAGGCCAAGCGCGCCGCCAAGGAGGCGGTGAAAAATCTCGACAAGGAGCCGCTCACCTATCTGCTGCGCGCGCAGGTCGCCCAGCTCGAGGGCGATCGCGTCGGCGCCGAGACCGCCTTTCACGAGATGACGCAGCTCTCGGAGACGCGCCTTCTCGGCCTGCGCGGCCTGCACATAGAGGCCAAGCGCCGCAAGGACGACGAGGCGGCGCATCATTTCGCCGATCAGGCGCATCAGCTCACGCCGCTGCCCTGGGCCGGCCATGCGCTGCTCGAGCATCACGGCGCCCAGGCCAATTGGGAAGAGGCGCGCATCGCCGTCGAGGCCAATCTGAAGGCCAAGGCCATCGATCTGCCGACCGCGCAGCGCCTGCGCGCCGTGGTGGAGACCGCCCTGGCGCTGGAGAAGCAGGCCGAGCATCCGAGCGAGGCGCTGCATCTCGCCCGCCAGGCGGTGAAGCGCGCGCCCGATCTGGTTCCGGCGATCGCGCTGATCGGACGTCTGCTCGCCCGCCATGGCGACAGCGCCAAAGCGCTGAAGCTGCTCGAGAAAGCCTATGCCGAGCATCCGCATCCCGATATCGCCGAAGCCTTTCTCGAGATCGCGCCGAGCGAATCCAACGCCGAGCGTCTGGCGCGTGTGAAGAAATTCGCCTCCTCCGTTTCCCATTCGCCGGAGGCGGGAATTCTCGTCGCGCGCGTGGCGCTCGCGGCGCGCGATTTCGGCGCCGCGCGCAAGGCGCTGGCTCCGCTGGTCGCCGAGGGCAAGACGCCGACCGCCCAAATCTGCCTGCTGATGGCCGAGCTCGAGGACGCCGAGAACGGCCCCAGCGGGCCGGTGCGCGAATGGCTCGCCCGCGGCTCGCGCGCGCCGCGCGATCCGGCCTGGATCGCCGATGGCGTCATTTCGCGGCGCTGGGCGCCGGCCTCCCCCGTCACCGGCAAGCTCGACGCTTTCGTCTGGGCGACCCCGCCCGAGCCCGTCCGCGGCCCGACCGAGGACGCCCGCGCCGATATTCCGGCGGCGTTCCTGACGCGGCCGGAGCGGCTGCTGGAAGCCAAGATCGAGGAAGAGAGCGCGACCGCCTGAAAACGTGATCGCCCTACCCGCCGATCAGCACGGTCGGCAGGCCCATGACGATCTTGTTCGGCGGGCCGACCGCCTCGACGATTGTGTCGCCCTGCCGGCAGGCGGGCAAGCCGTTGATGAAGACGCTGGTGGAACCGTCCACCACCACGCCCGGCCCATGGGGCGGGATCGGCAGCGGCGTCGCGCACATGTGAATATCCGCTCCGCCGGCGGCGCCGCTGATCATCGATCCCATGCTGGCGGCCGCCGCGGCCTTGGTCGCCTGCTCGGCCGCCAGAGCGGCGGGCGCGCCCGGCGTGCCGGCGGCGGCGAGCGTCGCCGCCTCGGCGGCCTGGATCGTCGCATCGGAGGCCGATTTCGCGGATTGAATGGCCGCAGCCGCCGCGCCGCCGACGCCGCGCCAGGCCGGCAATTGGCCGATGAACACATTGAAGCTGCCGGGGCCAGGCGTCAGCACCGGAGGCAGAGGATGGGCCACAGGATCGCTCACGCGCGCAGCCGGCCGTCCCATGATCCGCTCCCTCTATGATCTCGAGCAATGCATATCAGCCTATTCGATAGGCCATCGCCGTCAATCGCGCTGTGCGCCCGCCCATATCGCTTTCGCGCCGGAGACGATATTCTCGCGCGCATTCGCAATGAAAGGCGGCTTTCGATGAATTTTCTTTTCCCCCGGAGCGCCGGATTGGCGGCGGCGGTTCTGGCGCTCGGCGTTTGGGGGGCGCGGGCGGAAGAGACTCTTCAGGAGCTGGTCCATCGCGGGCCGGAGCTCGCCGGGCTCGAGGCGGCGGGGCTCGTCGTCGAGCAGATGGAGCTGACGCTCGGAGCGCAGAACAGCTCGCTGAAATATCGCATCGTCAATCCGACCGCAGCGCCGGCGCGGACCACTGTGACCTTCCCTCTGCCCGAGATCGATTTTTCCGATCCCGATGCGGCCTGGTCCATTCCGGGCGCCGACCCTGTCAATTACATCGGCCTCGCCGCGACCATCGATCAAAAGCCGGCGCCGCTCGCGGTCACGCAGAGCGCCTTCGTCGACGGCAAGGATGTGACCGCTGCGCTGCGTCGCAGCGGCCTGCCGCTGGTTCCGATCGGCTTTTTTCACGACAAGCTCGCCGCTCTGACGCCGGACGCCCGCGCGCGGCTCGTCAAGGACGGGCTCATCGCCGAGAATGGCGTCGATCAGGCGGGACATCCGATCTACGCGCCGCGCTGGTCGGTGCTCGGCGCGGCGACGCGCATGCTCGATCTCGCGCCCGGACAGAGCGCGCTGCTCGATTTTCGCTTTCGCTCGAGCGTCGGCGTCGCGCGCGACAGCGTGCTGCGCGAGCCCTTGCGCTCCTCCAAGGAGCTGGCGGCGGAGGTGGAGCGCCGCCGCGCCGATTATTGCCTCGATCGCGCCTTTCTCGCGGGCGTCGACAAAATGGTCTCCGCCGCTGCGGCGCGGCGCTCGGCGGCGCAGGAAGCCGCCGCGCTTCCGCCGGACGAGGCTATAGCGGCGGATGCGCCGAAAAAGCCGCAGCCCGTGGCGCGGATCTTCCCCGAGGCCAATGTCGCCGAGCTGCAGGAGCGCCGCATCTCCTTCGATCTCGGCGCCGGCGCGCCGGCCGCGCCGGTTCGGCAATTCCGCCTCGTGGTGGACAAGGGCAAGCCGACGCGCCTCGTTAGCTTCTGCCTCGCCGATCTGAAGAAAATCTCGCCCACCGCCTTCGAGATGCGCGCCGCCGATTTCCGGCCGACCGGCCTGCTGCGCGTGCTGCTCCTCGGCCCCAAGGACTGAGCGGGAGCGACGCCGCAAGGCGATCGGGTGAAGGTTTCCTCATCCTGAGGAGCCGCGAAGCGGCGTCTCGAAGGACGAGGAAACCTTCATGCGCAGCCATCTGGAGCTCCCCCTCGTGCTTCGAGACGCCCGCTTCGCGGGCTCCTCAGCATGAGGGGGAGGATTGTTGCCCGCCTATTGACGCGCGCCGCCCCTCTCGCCACATCGGAGCGGGGCCTCGAGGGGCGGCCTGCTGAAACTGGTCGGAGCCGATGCGCATCTTTTCCCTCGTCTGTCTCGCCGTGCTTTTTTCCGCCGCCGCGCGGGCCGAAGCCCCCGCCGCCGACCCCTCCCAGAGCGAGGCCGGCCGCTTCGCCATGAGCCCGGCCGAGGGCGGCCTGCTGCGGCTCGACAAGCAGACCGGCGCGGTCTCCTTCTGCACGGTGGACGGCGGGCTCTCCGTCTGCCGCGTCGCCGCAGAGGAACGCGCCGCGCTGCAGGGAGAGATCGAGCGCCTCGCCCGCGAGAACGCCGAATTGCGCGCCAAGCTCCCCGGCGCCGCGCCCGAGGCGGCCGCCCCCCGCAAGGGCCTGCCCGGAGAGGAAGAGTTCGAGCGCGCGCTCTCCTTTACCGAGCGATTCCTGCGGCGCATGATGAGGCTCTTCCGCGAGGAGGCTCCCAAGGGCGACAGCCTCTGATAGAATTTCGCGTGATCGTTTCGCGGCGCGCCTTCTCCCTCTCCCCGCGAGGGGGAGAGGGAGAGCGCGAAGCGAGGCGATCGGCAGGGACCGCAATCGAGAGCGAAGGACGCATGGCCTCCAATAGTCGACTCCATGATTTTCTCGGCGGCTCGCCGCTGCAAGTGCTCGTCAAGCTGCTGTTCGTCTCGCTGGTCGTCGGCGCGCTGCTGATGTGGCTGGAGATCGAGCCCATGGATCTCGTCCATGGCGCGCGGCGCTTCTTCGACCGCATCTCCTCGCTCGGCTTCGGCGCGGTGCATACAGTCATCGGCTATGTGATCACCGGCGCGGTCATCGTCGTGCCGATCTGGTTCGTGCTGCGGCTCTTCAATTCCGGGCGGCGCTAGAGAAAATTCTTGCGCGAGGCGGCGCGCGCGAGGATGACGGCGCGAGCGCCCGGGCGAATCGCCCGCTGGCTATTCGAGGGGTCACAATGTCCGCAACTCTAGGCAAGAGATCGACCGTCTATCGCTATCTGACCGGTCCCGACGATGTGGAGTTCTGCAAGCGCGTCACCGAGGCGCTGAGTCTCGGCTGGTCGCTCTACGGCTCGCCGACGCTGACCTTCGACGCCACGAAAGGCAAGGTGATCTGCGGTCAGGCGATCACCAAGGACGTCTATGATTTCAAATACACGCCGGACGTGAAACTCTCCGAGCTGTGACAGGATAGATGGATTGGCGGGACGAAGGGCTCGTCATCGGCGTCAAGCGCCACGGCGAGTCCGCGGTCATATTGGAGCTGATGACGCGCGCGCATGGCCGTCACGCCGGCATGGTGCGCGGCGGCGCCGGCCGCGCGCTGCGCTCCGTGCTGCAGCCGGGCAATAGCGTCGAGGTCGCCTGGCGGGCGCGGCTCGAGCAGCATCTCGGCGCTTTCGCCGTCGAGCCTCTGCGCTCGCGGGCGGCGCGGCTCATCGACCGCGCCTTCGCCCTGCATGGCGTCGGCCATCTCTGCGCGCTGCTGCGGCTGCTGCCGGAGCGCGATCCGCATGGCGAATTGTTCGATATGGCCGAGGTCATCGCCGATCGGCTCGATTCGCTCGAGCTCGCCCCGGCGCTGATGGCGCGCTTCGAGCTGGCGCTGCTGGCGGCCTTGGGCTTCGGCCTCGATCTCGAGCGTTGCGCCTTGACGGGGGAGGCCGCCGATCTCGCCTATGTGTCGCCCAAAACGGGCCGCGCCGTCGCTCGCGCGGCGGGCGCCCCATGGCGCGATCGACTGCTGCCTTTCCCGGAATTTCTGCGCCAGCCGGCGCCCGCCGGGGCGAACGCCGGGGAGCTGGCGGCGGCCTTCCGCCTCACCGGGCATTTTCTGCAGCGCGACGTCTTCGGCCCGCGCGGGCTCACGACGCCGCAGGCGCGCGCGCTCTATGTGGCCGCCGCGGCGGCGTCGTGATGCGAGCCTTCCGGCTCGCTCGAGGCGCGTCACTCTTGCTCGCACACCACCCGGCGCTCATGACGGCTGACGCCATAGCCTTCGTCGATGGGCACTTCCACTTCCTTGCACAGCGCCTGCGGCGAGCCGTGACGCGCGTCTTTCTTCTCCGCCGCATCCTCGTGCAGGAAGGGCAGCCAATCGAGCAGCGAGGCTTCCAGCGCCATGGAGCGGGCGCTGGCCCCCGCGAGGGCGGCGGCGACAAAAAATGCGAACAGGAGAGGCTTCTTCATGAGATGCTGCTCGAAAAGACGGCGCTGCGACGGGACGCCGAAAGCTCGGCTGTCTTAGTGGAAGCACGCAGCGACGGCAATGGTTCACGCCAGAGTCGCGACGGGATATAAGCGCACGCAGTAAACGCCGAAAGGGCGGGAGTCGGCGATATGGCGAAAAGCGGAACGACGACGACGGAAGACGGCGGCGGAGATGCGCTGCCGGTCGAATTGCGCACGGCGCTCGAGGAGCGATACCTCACTTATGCGCTCTCGACGATCACCGGACGCGCGCTGCCGGATGCGCGCGACGGCTTGAAGCCGGTGCATCGCCGCATTCTCTACGGAATGCAGATGCTGCGGCTGGACCCGAACACGCCGTTCAAGAAATGCGCGAAGATCGTCGGCGATGTGATGGGCTCCTTCCATCCGCATGGCGATCAGGCGATCTACGATGCGCTGGTGCGCCTCGCGCAGGATTTCTCCTCGCGCTATCCGCTCGTCGATGGGCAAGGCAATTTCGGCAATGTCGATGGCGACGCCGCCGCCGCCTATCGCTACACGGAAGCGCGCATGACCGCGGTCGCGCGTCTGCTGCTCGAGGGCATAAACGAGGACGCCATCGATTTTCGCCCCAATTATTCGGGCGAGGAGCAGGAGCCGGTGGTGCTGCCGGCGGCCTTTCCCAATCTTCTCGCCAATGGCGCGCAGGGCATCGCCGTCGGCATGGCGACCTCCATTCCGCCGCACAATCTCAATGAGCTGTGCGACGCGGCGCTCTATCTGATCGCCCATCGCGACGCCAATGCCGAGCAATTGCTCACCTTCGTGCAGGGACCGGATTTTCCGACCGGCGGCATCGTCGTCGATCCGCGCCCGCAGATCGTCGAGACCTATCGCACCGGGCGCGGGTCCTTCCGCCTGCGCGCGCGCTGGCACAAGGAGGAAACCGCGCGCGGGCAATGGGTCGCGGTCGTCACCGAGGTCCCTTATGGCGTGCAGAAATCACGCCTCATCGAGAAGCTCGCCGAGCTGATCGTCGAGAAGAAAGCGCCGCTCGCCGGCGATGTGCGCGACGAATCGGCGGAAGATGTGCGCGTCGTCATCGAGCCGCGCACGCGCGCCGTCGATCCGGCGCTGATGATGGAGACATTGTTCAAGCTCTCCGAGCTGGAGGTGCGTTTCCCGGTCAATATGAATGTGCTCGTCGATGGCGCCGTGCCGCGCGTCGTCTCGCTGGACGAGGCTCTACGCCAATGGCTCGATCATCGCCGCGAGGTGCTGGAGCGCCGCTCGCGTCATCGTTTGGCGGAAATCGTGCGCCGGCTCGAGGTGCTCGAGGGCATGATCATCGTCTTCCTCAATCTCGACGAGGTGATTCGCATCATCCGCGAGGAGGACGAGCCCAAGCAGGCGTTGAAGGCGGCTTTCGAGCTGACCGACGTGCAGGTCGATTACATTCTCGACACGCGCCTGCGCGCCTTGCGCAAGCTGGAAGAGATGGAGCTGCGCAAAGAGCATGCGAAGCTGCTCGAGGAGAAGACGGAGGTCGAATCGCTGCTCGCCGACGAGGGCAAGCAGTGGAAGACGATCACCACGCAGATTCGCGAGCTGAAGAAAACGATCAGCGCCGACGCCAAGCTGGCCAAGCGCCGCACCACTTTCGAGGATGCGCCGGAGGCGACCGATATCGATCTCGCCGAGGCGCTGATCGAGCGCGAGCCCATCACCATCGTCGTGACGCAAAAGGGCTGGATACGCGCGCTGAAAGGCCATGTGGCCGATCTGACGCAATTGCAGTTCAAGGGCGACGATGCGCTGGAGACGTCCTTCTTCGCGCAGACGACATCGAAGATTCTGGCGCTCGCCTCCAATGGCAAGGCCTATACGCTGGACGCCGCCAAGCTGCCGGGCGGGCGCGGCCATGGCGAGCCGATGCGGCTGATGGCCGATATCGACGAGGATGCGGCAATTGTGAAAGTGCTGCCGCAGACGCCGGACGCGCTGCTGCTGCTGATCGCCGACGACGGACGCGGCTTCGTCGTCTCGCAGAACGATCTCGTCGCGACGACGCGCAAGGGCCGCGCGGTCTTCAATGTCGAGCCGCCGTCCAAGCTGAGGATCGTGACGCCGGCGGAGGGCGACCATGTCGCCATCATCGGCGAGAATCGCAAGCTGCTGGTGTTCCCGCTCGCCGAGGCGCCGCAAATGGCGCGCGGCAAAGGCGTGCGGCTGCAACGCTACAAGGATGGCGGCGTCGCCGACGCCAAGGTCTTCGCGCTCGCCGACGGACTGACCTGGGTCGATTCGTCCGGCCGCACCTTCACTGTGGACAAGCGCGAGCTGAGCGAGTGGATCGCCCATAGGGCGGAAGCGGGGCGGCTGCCGCCGCGGGGGTTCCCGAAGAGCAATCGATTCGGGGGGTGAGCGCGTGATTTCAGTCTCGCCCTCATGCTGAGGAAGTGGCGAAGCCGCTGTCTCGAAGTGAGGGTGAGCCGCGAGACTCCGGCCGCTCCTCATGAGGAAAAGTTGTGGAAGTCGACTCTTCTACAACCCCGGATCGTGCGACTCGTCGATGATCTGATCCATCGTCAGCGCTGGCTCCGCCGCGCCCACATCGCCGATGACGCGGGCCGGCACGCCGGCGACCGTCTTATGCGCAGGCACAGATTCCAGCACCACGGAGCCCGCCGCCACGCGGGCGCGCTCGCCGATCTCTATGTCGCCGAGCAGCTTTGCCCCCGCGCCGATCAGCACGCCATGGCGCACCTTGGGATGGCGCGCGCCGCCGGCGGTGCCGGAGCCGCCGAGCGTCACCCCATGCAGCATGGACACGTCATGCTCTATGACGCTGGTGGCGCCGATCACCACGCCGGTCGCGTGATCGAGAAAGAAGCCGGCGCCGATTCGCGCCTGCGGGTGGATGTCGGTCTGAAAGCGCGCCGAGGCGAGGCTCTGGAGCCAGAGCGCGAGATCGCTGCGGCCGGAGCGCCACAGCCCATGCGCCAGCCGATAGGTCTGAATGGCGTGGAAGCCCTTGAAATAGAGCGCCGCCTCGAGCAGGCGCGTGCAGGCCGGATCGCGGTCGAAAACGGCCATCAGATCGGCCCGCAACGCCGCGCCCAGCGCCGAATCGCGCGCCATCTGATCGCGGCAGAGCCGCTCTATGACGGTCGCCGGCAGCTCCGGCGCCGCGAGACGCTGCGCGATACGATGCGCGACCACGGCCTCGAGGCTGTCTTGCGCCAGAACCGCCGCATAGAGAAAGGCCGCCATATTGGGCTCGCGGCCAGCGGCGGCCTCGGCCTCCGCCGAGAGGCGGGTGAAAAGCGGATCGACGCCGGAGAAGGCGACGAGCCGAGCGGGGCCGCTGTCGGTCATGGCTTGGCTCCGCGGCCTATTCCCGCTGCGCGAGGAAATCGAGCACCGCCTGCTTGAAGACGCGATCGCCGACGGCGCGATTGTGATCGCGGCCGGGAATATCGACGATATGGGCGTCCGGGAACAGCGGCTCGAGCGGATGCGGATCGCCGGCCACCTCGTCGCGCGTGCCGACGCAGATCAGCACGGGAACCGTGATCGCGGCGAGCCGGGCGCGGTCGACGGTCTGATTCGGGCCACGCGCGCAGGCGGCGAGAGAGGGAAGATCGGCGCGCGTCGCCTCGGCGAAGCCGCGGAACATTTTCAGCAGCGGATCGTCGATATCCTCTATGCGCTCGGCCTCCATGGCCTCGGCCAGGCCGCGCGGCAGGCCCGTGGTCACGAGATTGGCGCCGATGCCGCCGAGCACGAGGGAGCGGACGACCTCGGGATGGTCCAGCGCCAGCGTGACGGCGATTCGCGCGCCCATGGAATAGCCCATCACATCGGCGCGCGCGACGCCGAGGCTCGCGAGCAGATTGGCGACGTCCCCGGCCATCATCGAGAGATCATAGGCCGTAGGATCGTGAATTTTCTCCGAGCGGCCATGGCCGCGATTGTCCAGCACGATGACGCGCCGTCCATCCTCGGTCAAAGTCTTGACCCATTGGGGAAAGAGCCAATTCACGGCATGCGTCGAGGCAAAGCCATGAATGAGAACGATCGGCTCCTCGCGATCCTCCGTCAGCGGCGGAAAATCGATATAGGCGATCTGCACGCCATTCGACCCGAACTCGTCCATCATCAATCCTATTTTATTACATTCAAGGAGCGTCGGCATCAGGATCGTCGGTAATTATCGCAGCCGTAGGGCAGCGCAAGCGTCTTGGCGGGGGAAATATCTTCCTATTGCCAAGCGGCCTCGTAGCCGCTAAACGACCTCTCCACCGGTTCGACGCATCTTCGTGACGCGGAACGGACCGTAAGGCGCCCGTAGCTCAGCTGGATAGAGCACCAGACTACGAATCTGGGGGTCAGGAGTTCGAATCTCTTCGGGCGCGCCATTTTTCGATAGATCGGGACGACATCGCCGGCCGCTGACGCTTCGGCGCGGGCTCTAGAGCTGTTCACAGCGGTTGCCAGCGCCGAATCGGCATCCGCTTCGGCTGGAGAGGGCGCTTTGCGATCGAACGGAATCGTTCGATCGAATCAGAATTCGTCCCCGAGAAAGTCCTGAGAGCATCGACTGGTCAGCGACGCAGCAAACGGCGGCGGCGCGCGAGCGCCGGCGTGAACTGGAGGCTTCGGCCACCGAAGGCGGCCCGTCACGGATAAGAGAAGTCGAAGGTCTGCGTGAAGCCGTTCGGCAGGCTGAAGAATGAATTGGACGATGTCGGCGCCGGCTCGAGCACGATGCCGGCGGCGTTCACGAAACTCAGCGTGTCGCTGCCGCTGACGGTGAATGAGGTCGGCGCGCCATTCGCCGAGACCGTGCCGGACCAGCTCAGATTCTCGTTGATCGCGAAATTATAGGTGTTCGTCTGCACCGCGGCGCCGCTCTCGGGATGATAGGCGATGGTGGCGCCGAACACGCCGCTGAAGGACGCCGAGGTCTGGCCCACGACATAATTGATGCTCGCCGCATCCACCGAGAGGGCGATCAGGAAATAGCCATATCCTGGAAAGGTCGCCTGCAGCGTGATGGTGGTCGTCGTTCCCGAGACGCTCTGCGAGACGAAAGTCGGCGTCACGCAGCCCCACACGCAAAATCCACCCGCGAATAGCGCGCCCACCGCGCCGCTGGTGGGATTGCCGGGATCGATCGTCACGCCGGAGGAACCCGTCCCGCCGCCCGTGACCGCGTGCGCGGCGTTTTGCGCCGCGACGATGGCGACGAGCGCCTGGTGCGTCTGCGTCGCGACCGTCTGATTATTCGTCTGCGCGCGGCTCTGCGCTATGCCGGCGCCGCCCCAATGCGCGCCGATCGCCCCGAGCCCGGCCCAAGGCGTGCGATCGGGCTCCCGAAGAGCCCCAAGATGCGCGAGCGCCTGCGCGCCCGTCGGCAGCGAGCCGAGGCTCGCGCCGCCGGTCTGGCCGGGCAGGCTGGCGAATTGCTGGTCGAAGCCGTCGATCGAGGCCTCGCCGGCGGGCGCCGGATCGGACATCTCTTCGCCACCCGAGCCGATGACCACGCCATAGCCGGGACGGGTCAGACGGATGCGACGACCTTTCGCAGTGACAATGGTGGCGACGCCATTCAGCAGCACGATCTCGTCGCATCCGCCCGCTCGAGCGAACTCGCGGCAATCAGCGCCGCCGACGCGCACCAGCACCATGCCGCCGCGCACGGCGATCGTCGCCGAGGGCGTCTTGATCTCCATGCCGACGCCATGGCTCACCTCGCCGCCGATGAAACGCAGCGCGCCCTTGGTGATGGACAGGCTCTGCTTGCCGGCGCCGGCGGCCGAATCGTAGACGAAACGATCGATCGTCACCGAGCTGTTCGCTCCGACGCCGAGCGTCGATTTGTCGAGAAAGACGATCTGCGCGCGGCCGTCGGTCTTGGTGTCGATGCGCTCGCGATCGACGACCCCATAGCCGAGCGTCAATCCTTTGGCGGATCCGCCGGGCGGCGTTCCTTGCGCTGCCGGATTGACGGCGCCGACATTGCCGACGACATCCGCGCGGACATTCGTCGCGCAAAGACCAAAGAGCGCGAGGAGCGCCGCGCCGGGCAGATTTCGCATCGCCTCCCCCTTGTCAGAATTTCGCCGTCGGCCCGAAGGTCAAGGAGACATTCTGCATCTTGAAGCTCGATATGTTCGAATCGTTGCGCAGAAACTCGAGATGGCCGGAGACGCCCAATTCCGCAGTGATCGGCGCGTCCAACGCGAGGCCATAGGTCCAGGCGTCGTCACGTCGCACGCGGAACGGATCGAGCGCGGGATTGGCGATGTCGAAGGCGATCTGCGTGAAGCGCGCGTAAGGCGCGATGGTCCATCGCCGCGGCATCTCCGCGAGCGGCGGATCGACCTCCACGCGCAACATCGCCTGCAGATCGAATTGATCGGAGGCCTGCATCGCGACATAGGCCGCCGCTCGCGAGAAGGCGCCGCGTCCCTCGAGACGCACATTGTCGAAAATGCGCAGGCTGACGCCGAGCGAGCCGGTGAACACATCGCCGCTCGCGATCGTCGCCACCGTCTGCGCGCCACTTCCCGACGCGGCGCCCGAATTGACCCAGAGCCGCGACCATTCGAAGCCCGGCTCCAGCGACAGCCGATCGCCGAAGATCTGACGCAGGCTGACGCCGGCGCCGCCCGTGTTGAGATAATTCAGATTGCCGACGAGCGAGGCCGAGCCCGAGACATGGGGCCTTACCGAGAGGCCCGGCGCGATGTCCGATAGGCCGAAGCGAGGACCCGTGGAGAGCGAGAACAAGGCGACGTTATATTGCGACAGAGCGAATTGCTGCGTCGCATAGGCCAGCCCGCGCGTCTCCAGCGTGTCGCCGCGCTGATTCTGGAAATCATAGTCGTGCGTCAGCTGCGCCTGCTCGAAAGTGTTGGCGTCGGATTGTCGTCCGGTGACGCCGCCCGGCGTCTGCACGCCGCCGACGTCATAGAGGCCGCTCGACGGCAGATAGGCGGCGTTGGACTGCGTGCGAACGCCGATCTGCAGATTTCCCGAGAGGCGGCTCGCCTGCGTGCGTCTCTCGATATCGGGAAGCTGCGCTTCGATCTGCGCTTTCTGCGCGGAATCGAGATCGGCCGATTTCAACGCCGCACGCAGATTGTAGAGCGCGCTCTGATAGGCGCCGATGCGCGCATAGAGAAAGCCGAGCTCCTTGCGCGCGCGGCCGAGCGCGGGATTATACATCAGCAGGCGCTCGAGCGCGCCGATCGCGGCCTCGTCGTGCAGCTCCGTCGCGAGCCGAATATAGGCGTAGGTCTGCTCGTAATCGGTCGGATGCGTGCGGACGTGAGCCGCCAGACGCTCCAATTCCGATTGCTCGGGCGCCGGCTCCGAATGCGCGGAAGCGTCGAAGCAAGCAACGCACGCGGCAACGACGAGAGCGCCGATTTTAGTCTTTTTCACGAACGCTCGCCCCGACGCGCATTACGCACAAATGTCTATTCTGTTGCTAAAGCTTTGCTCAAATGCGACATTTTTGGGGCTGCGTCAAGAGCCGCGGCCTTGGCCATGAGGGCGCTCGGGTGTAGGACGATAATCCTCCTCCTCATGCTGAGGAGCCCGCGAAGCGGGCGTCTCGAAGCACGAGGGGGAGCTCCAGATGGCAGCGCATGAAGGTTTCCTCGTCCTTCGAGACGCCGCTTCGCGGCTCCTCAGGATGAGGAAACCTTCACCCGAGCGCCCTGCCTCGGCCACAAGCCCGCCGAGGCGATCCGGAGGTCGGCTCTCACCGAGAATTATCGCGTCCGCTCGGGCGGACGCTCATCTCCATTCGAAGCCGAACGCCCCCGCGCTCACCGTCACCCGCGCCTCGCGCAGCTCCTCCTTCGCCAGCGAGCGCTTCAGGAATTCGCGCGAGAGCGACGGCAGCAGCGTGTTGGTGATGATGTTGTCGATGATGCGCCCGCCGGAATCGGGATCGTTGCATTGCGCGACGATGTGATCGACCACGGCGTCGTCATAGACGAAGGCCGCCTTGTGATTCTCCTCGATGCGCTTGCCGATGCGGTTCAATTGCAGCCGCACTATGCCGGACAACATATCCGGCGACAGCGGGAAATAGGGAATGGTGACGATGCGCCCGAGCAGCGCCGGCGGGAAGACGCGTTGCAGCTCCGGCCGCAGCGCGGCGGCGAGCGCTTCCGGATCGTCGTGATAAGCGGGATCGGCGCCGAGCTCCATGATGAGATCGGTTCCGACATTGGAGGTGAGGATGATGAGCGTGTTCTTGAAATCGATGCGCCGCCCCGAGCCATCCTCCATCTGCCCCTTGTCGAAGACCTGGAAGAAAATCTCATGCACGTCGGGATGCGCTTTCTCGATCTCGTCGAGCAGCACGACGCTATAGGGCTTGCGCCGCACCGCCTCGGTGAGCCGGCCGCCCTCGCCATAGCCGACATAGCCGGGAGGCGCGCCTTTCAGCGTCGAGACCGTGTGCGCCTCCTGAAACTCCGACATGTTGATGGTGATGATGTTCTGCTCGCCGCCATAGATCGCCTCGGCGAGCGCCAGCGCCGTCTCGGTCTTGCCGACGCCGGAGGGGCCGCACAGCATGAAGACGCCGATCGGCTTATTGGGATTGTCGAGCCGCGCGCGATTGGTCTCGATGCGCTTTGAAATCATCGCGAGGCCATGGCTCTGGCCGACGACGCGCTTGTTCAATATCTCCGGCAGGCGAAGGATGTTCTCGATCTCGTCCTTCACCATGCGCCCGACCGGAATGCCGGTCCAGTCCGACACGACGGCGGCAACCGCCTGCTCATCGACATGCGGATAAATGACGCGCGTCTCGGGATCGAGCGCGGCCAATGCGCCGAGCTTTTCCGTCAGCTTCGCGCGCTCGTTCTCCTGCGCGGCTTCGTCTTCCGTCTGGCCGAGAATCTCGCGCAGCGAGCGCACGTCTTCGACGATGGATTTCTCGTGGTCCCATGCGCTCTCGAGCAGGCCGAGCCTGTCCTTCGCCGCCGCTATCGCATCGTCGATCTCATTGACCCGCGCGCGCGTGTCGGCGCCGAGATCGCGATCGGCGAGCAGCGACGCCTTCTCCTGCGCGAGATGGTCGATCTCGACGCGCTTGTCGGCGATGGCGGCGGGCGTCGTCGATTGGCTGATGGCGACGCGCGCGCTCGCCGTGTCGAGCAGGCTCACCGCCTTGTCCGGCAATTGCCGCGCGGGGATGTAGCGCTGCGACAGAGCGACGGCTGCCGTGATCGCGGCGTCGGAAATGCGCACGCCGTGATGCTTTTCCATAGGCGCGAGAATGCCGCGCAGCATCGCCGCCGCGCGCGCGGCGTCCGGCTCGTCGATCTGGATCGGCTGGAAACGCCGCGTCAGCGCCGGGTCCTTCTCGAAATATTGGCGATATTCGCTCCAGGTCGTCGCGGCGATGGTGCGCAGAGTTCCGCGCGCGAGGGCCGGCTTCAGCAGATTGGCGGCGTCGCCCGTGCCGGCCGCGCCGCCGGCGCCGATCAGCGTATGCGCCTCGTCGATGAAGAGAATGATCGGCTTCGGCGATTTCTGCACCTCGTCGATGACGGAGCGCAGCCGCTGCTCGAACTCGCCCTTCATCGACGCGCCGGCCTGCAGCAGCCCGACATCGAGCGCGCGCAAAGTGACGTCGCGCAGCGGCGGCGGCACGTCGCCGGAGACGATCGCCTGCGCGAATCCTTCTACCACCGCCGTCTTGCCGACGCCGGCCTCGCCGGTGAGGATCGGATTATTCTGCCGCCGACGCATCAGCACATCGACGATTTTTCGGATCTCCTCGTCGCGGCCCAATATGCGATCCATCTCGCCGGAGCGCGCTCTCGCGGTCAAATCCTGCGAGAAGCGATCGAGCGCCGTCTGGCCGCGCGTATCGCCCGCCGCGCCGCCGCCGCCGCCGCTCGCCGGCGCGAGGCCGCTCCCGTCTATGGGGCGAAGATTCTCTTCGTCCGAGCGCGCGAGAATCTTCTTATGCTCGTCGAGCAGCGCATCGACGGCGATCTTGCCGAATTCGCGCGAGACGGCGAGCAGCGCGGCGCGCAGCCGATCCGTCTTCAGCACGCCGACGAGCACATGGCCGGTGCGAATCTGCGCCTCGGCGAAGAAGAGCGTGGAATAGTGCCAGCCGCGGTCGAGCGCCTCGATCACCGCGCCGGAATAATAGGGCGTCTCCGTCTGGCTCGGCGTCAGCGCGCCGATCGCGCGCTCCACGTCGAGGAGCAGCTTGGCGCGATCGAGGTTGAAATGATCGGCGATCACATCGACGTCGGAGCCGGTCTTCTCCAGCATATGCAGCAGCCAATGGGCGAGTTCGACATAGCGATTGCCGAGGCTTTTCGCTTGGCGATGCGCTTTGGCGATCGTCTCGAAGCCGACGAGATTGAGCTTGCCGGTGACTGTCTCGAGTCCAATGTCGGTCATGGTTTCATCGCCTCCGCTTCGCGTCTGGCTTTTTCGCGCTCATGCCTCTTGCGCTCCGCAGGCTGGAAACGCGCATCGGCCCGATAGCCGTCTTTCCTCGATGCATTTTCGTCGACGAGCCAGCTCGTCCAGCCGAGCCGCGCGCCGCCCGCAGGCCCCGCGGCGGAATCGGATGTGAGCCGAATGGGCTCGACGCAGCGCGCCGGCACGGCGAGCTCGACATCCCAATCGATCTCGTCGCCGACGTAAAAAAACAAAATATCGACGAGCCGATCGCAATCGTCGCCGACCGGCAGGAATTTGCGATATTGCGCCATATCGGCGACGAACAGCCGCACGCGAATCTTGTCCTGCACGCTGAAGGACGCGGCGCCGACGAGGAAATCCACGCCGAGCGTGCTGTTGCGGCCTCCGAGATGCGAACGCTCGCGCGCGTCGAACTCCAGCCAGGAGCCGATGAATTCATCGATCTCCATCTCGACGTGCAGCATCCCGCGAATCGCTTGGCGCAGACGCGAGGCCGATTTCACCTGTGGGCCGAGCAAGCCCGCATAGAGCCCGACGCCCTCCGGTATGAAGCTCTCGCGGCGCGCGCCATCATGCTTCGCCGGCGTGGTGTCGAAGGCCTGCGAGCCGACGCCGATCATGGAGGTCACATAGGCGCCGAAGCGATCATATTCCGGCCGGTCCGCCTGCACGATGGGACGCGAATCGGCCCAGGCGCGGAAGAACAATTGGATGAAGCGATTGTTGAAGAGATCGAGGAAATGGACGAAGGACGTATCCTCCGCCTGCACATAGGCGAAGGCTTCCTCTGTCAGATGATAAGGCAGCGGCCCCTGCGGGCCGAGCAGGCCGAGAAAGGCTGAGACGATATGCACGCGCTCGGCGGGCGTCTCCGCCCGCGCAATGACGTCGGCGGGCGGCAGCGGCCGGTTCCAGCGCGGCGCGATCTCGCGCAGCGTCGAGCCTGGAAACGCCATCCAGGCCTCCTGCCCGAAGGAGACGGCGACCTCGCGCGCAAATTGCTCCGAGCCGAGCCGCACGACCTCGTCGCGGCGCGTGGCGCTGTCGCCGATGCGCGGACGCGGCTGCGCGAACACGCTGTCGCCCTCGAGCCGCTGGCCGAGGCTGCGTTCGACGCGGCGCATCATGTCGAGAAAATCATAGCGCCAGGGCTCGCGCCGCATTTTTTCGAAATAGCTCAAAGCGCCCTCCGCGCGCCGAGCCGCGCCGGCCAGCGCATGATCTCGCCACGCTCGGTCGTTCGCAGAACGAGCTGGGTGAAATGATTGAAGGCGGCATATTCGCAATAGAAGCGATCGAGGATCGCGCCGAGCAGAAAGGCGCCGGTTCCTTCGAAGGCCTTCTCGTCCAGCGTGACGCTGACTTCCGTGCCGCGCGCCGGACCGACGCCGCCGCCGCAACGAATGCGCCGCACGACCGGCCGGCTGTCCACCGACAGCACGCCGCGCACGCGCCTCTCGCCAGCGGCGTCATTGGGCTCTGTGAATGTGGTCAATATCTCGCGCAGCGCGCGCGCATTATCGCCCGCCTCGCGTTCCGTGAGGCCGAGATGATTGAGGCTCAGCATATTGATGAGCCGCCAGGAGACGGTCCCCATATGCGCGGTCTCGGCGCGGCGGCGCTGATAGGAGACGAGCGGCTCGCCCGGCCGCGTCGGACCGGCGACGCAGACGAGATCGAGCTCGACGTCATCGGTGAGGCGAAAGTCGACGCGGTTCTGGCCGATCGGCAAATGCTCGGGCAAATGACGGTTGGAGCAGAGCGCGCGAATGCTCAGCTCCGCGACGCCGATAGTCTCGTCCAGCGCGCCGGTGTCGCTCAGCGAGATGAAGAGATCCGTGCCGAAATAATCGCCCGCCGGTCCGTAGCGCTTCTCCTCGATCGTGCGCCGGCGCGGCGTGCGGCGAATGGTGTATTGCAGCGCATTCTTCTCGCGCAGATCGGTCGATGAGGCGTAGAGCGGCCGCACGGGACGCTTCTCGACGCTGCCGGGAAAATGCGCGAAGACGTCGATGAGCCGATGCGGCTCATAATCGAGATAGCGGCTCTTGTCGGGCACGACATGATATTCGTGCTGATTGGCTTTGATGGAGACGCGATCGGTCGCCATCTCGAAGAGATTGACCGCCGGCGCCGCATAGAGCGCGAACATGTCCTTCTGCACGCTGGCGGCGAGCGCGCTATTGACCTCGTCGAATCCGAAGATGATGTCGATCACGCGCGAGGGTAGGCGGCTCGTCACTTTCTCGCGATCGAGCGCGAGCTCGAAGCCGAGAAACTTGCGCGAGAACATGAAATATTCATGCAGCAGATCGAAGCCGCGGAAGATGCGATCGTCGCGCGGCAGCAGCGATTCCTGCTCATCCATGCCGAGCTGCCGGAGACAGTCCTTCGGCGCCTCTATGACGGTGGCGTCATTATTGGCGTCGACGTAGCGGAACCACACGCCCGTGCAATGGCCGAAGATCTGCTCATAGATCGCATTGGCGTGCGCCTCGGCGCCGGCGAGATAGAAGGGCAGCTCCGTCGCCTTATTGTCGCTGAACAGCGACCAAGGCTGCGGCGGCGCAGCCTTTTCGCGCGCATCGTCCATCGGGTCCGATGTCGCGGCGACGACGAGCGTGATGCGCATGCCGGCGACCGTCTCGCGGCGCACATTGATCTTGAGCGGCTGCAGCGCGGCGGCGCTGGTAAAATATTCGGCGGATTTTATGTAGAAGGGCCAGAGGCGGATCGGCGCCGTCAGCGTGTAGCGGCAGGCGATCTCCTTATCGGCCTCGAGATAGGTGGCGTCGATCTGCGAGCCGCGCGGAAACAGGCGACCGTCGGCGAGCGCGGAGTCGCCATATTTCGGCAACGCCTTCACCAGCATGGCGGAGGGCGTCGGCGCGAGATAATGCGGAACCAGCTGCTCCAAGAGATTATTGGCGAATTCGGGAAACTCGTGCTTGATCTTCAATTGCACGCGCGCAGCGAGAAAGGCCGCGCCTTCCAGAAGGCCGGCGGCCATGGGATCGGTGCGGTCGCGAATGAGCCCGCCGAGACGCTTGGCGATCTCTGGATATTCTTCCGCGAATTCGGCGGCGTGCTCGTAGAAGAGATCGAGCTCGCGATTATAGAGATCGAGGAATTCGCGATTCATCGCTCAGCGCCGCGTGAGATGCAGCTTGCCCGTCGTTTCCTCGAATTTGGCGACGAACTCGATGGGAACGTTCAGCGGCTGGCAGAGGAGATGGCCGTCGACGATATAGCGAATCTCCTGCAGCGCCTCCGGCGAGCGGTCGCGCGTGACGCGCACCGAGCCGGGAATGAGGCGCGGCTCATATTGCTTCAGCACGGCAATGATCTCGCCATGGAGATCGCGCGCCTCCAGCTCGTCCATGGTGCGATTGGCGAGATCGGGGAATCCGTAGTTGAGGATGGAGCCGCGCACGCGCGCGAAGGACGAAAGATCGATCGTCGAATCCATCGAGACATGATTCATCAGCGCGGCGACGTCGTGCTCGACCTCCGCCTTCAGCTCCTGCTCGTTGATGGGGGCGCGTTGCGGCCGCGTCTTGCGCTCCGCCTCCGGCGTTCCGCCCTCGCGGGCGAGCGTCTGGCGTCTTGCCGTCTCGCGCGCCTGCTCGCGGCGGTCGCGATGCGCGGCGCGAAACACATGCATGAGAGGCGGGCTGAGCCGGTCCGCCGGGCGAACGCTCGTCGTCGTCGAGGAGGTCATTGAGCTTTTCCCGCGCGGCGTCGCGTAGCGGCGAGCGATGCGACATACGGTCGGCGGCCCCGTCGCGCGAGCGCCGCCGACACGTCATTCATTGTCAGAACGACTTGTTCTCTTTCACATTGTAGCCGCCGCTGATGCTTGGCTCCAGCGAGCCGTCGGCCTTCTGCGGGCTGTATTCCAGCTTCACCTTGGTGAAGTTGAGCGTGAAGCTCTCCGACGGCACCGCGCCGCTGTGGCCGTCGCTGTGATAGGAGGTGATGAACACGTCGTTGAGCGTGATCTTGAGATATTCCTGCTGGCCGCCGCCGGCCTTGCGGACGGTGATCAGCGCCTCCTCGAAATGCTTGCCCTCGGCGGTGAATTTGAGAAGGTTCGGCGTGGATTTGTCGACGGATTTGGTGAAATGCAGATCCTGGAAATCCGCCTTGCCGGCGCCGGCGCCGCCGCCGTGACCAGAGGTGCCCTGGTTGGTCACGCCGAATCCATAGCTCGAGATCTCGATCTCGCCCTTGTGCTTGCTGTCGGAGGATTCGCCTTCGACCTTGGAAGTGAACTTGAGGAAAATATCGGTAGCCATTGTCTATATCCTTTGATCGCGTTCGAAAGATCGATGCATGAAATCGCGTTTCGTGATCCTCGCCGTCTTCCTATTTGATCGGGAGACGGGAAACGAGGCGCATTCCGATATTCATGCCTTCCAGCTGATAATGGGGCCGCAACTCGAATGTCGCGGAATAATATCCTGGATTTTCCTCATTCGGGACGATGGTGATCTTCGCTCCGGCGAGAGGCTTCTTGCGCTTCACCTCGTCGGACGAGTTCGTCGGGTCGCCATCGACATATTGGACGATCCAGTTCTGCAACCATCTCTGCAGCTCCTCCTTCTCCTTGGTGGAGCCAATCTTATCGCGCACCATGACCTTCAGATAATGTGCGAAGCGGCACACTGCGAACATATAAGGAAGGCGCGCCGCGAGATTGCTGGAGGCGGTGGCGTCCGCGTCATTATTGTATTCCTTCGGACGCGCCAGCGATTGCGCGCCGATGAACACCGCGCGATCGGTGTTCTTGCGATGGATGAGCGGCATCAGGCCGGCCTTGGCCAGCTCCGCCTCGCGGCGGTCGCTGATGGCGATCTCCGTCGGGCATTTGAGATCGACGCCGCCATCGTCGGTCGGGAAAGTATGCGTCGGCAGATCCTCGACCTCGCCGCCCGATTCGACGCCGCGAATGCGCGAGCACCAGCCATGGTCCTTGAAGGCGCGGGTGATGTTCGCCGCCATCGCATAGGCGGAGTTCATCCAGGCGTAATTCTCGCCCTTATGGCCGTCCGTGTCTTCCTCGAAGCCGAACTCCTCGACCGGCTCGGACGCGGAGCCATAGGGCAGGCGCGCCAGCACGCGCGGCAAAGTGAGGCCGAGATATTTGGCGTCCTCCGAATCGCGCAGGCTCTTCCAGGCGGCATATTCCGGCGTGTCGAAAACCTTGCCGATGTCGCGCGGATTGGACAGCTCGTTCCAGCTGTCCATGCGCATCAGGCTCGGATCGGCGGCGGTGATGAAGGGCGCATGGGCGGCCGCGGCGATCTTGCTGAGATCGCGCAGCAGCTGCACATCGGTCGGATGATGGCTGAAATAATAGTCGCCGACGAGCGCGCCATAGGGCTGGCCGCCGAGCTGGCCATATTCTTCCTCATAGACCTTCTTGAACAGCTCGCTCTGATCCCATTTCGCCTTGGGATAGTCTTTCAGATGCTGATAGAGCTCGGTCTTGGAGATGTTCAGCACGCGAATCTTCAGCGTCGCGTCCGTCTCCGAGCTGTAGACGAGATGATGCAGCCCGCGCCAGGCGCTCTCGATCTTCTGAAACTCCTCGGCGTGGATGATCTCGTTGAGCTGCGCGGTCAGCTTCTCGTCGATGGAAGCGATCAGCCGCTCGATCGTGTCGAGCACATCGTCCTTGATGACGGCGTCCGTGTTGGACAACGCCTGATTGACGAAGATGGAGATTGCGTCCTGAACGCGCGCATTCTGCTCCTTGGCGGCCGATTCGTCCTTCGGCGGCTTGAAGCTCTGCTTCAGCGATTGCAGAAACTCGTCGAGTTCGCCGCCGGTCGTGGTGACTGCGGCTTCGGTCTGGGTGAGCTCTGTGGTCACTTGCGCCTCGCTCATTTGTCGCCCGATTGCGTCGCCGAGAGGAATTCCTTGAGCGCTTCCATCTTTTGCGGGTCCTTCAGCAGAGCCCGCAATTGCTGGTTGGCGGCGTCCTTGCCGTCCATATAGACGCGCAGATTGGCGAGCTTTTGCCGCGCCTCGAGCAGCTCGGCGAGCACCGGCACCTGCTTGGCGACGGCGGCGGGGCTGAAATCGGCCATGCTCTTGAAATCGAGCTTCACGCTCAGCTTCTCGCCCGATTGCTCGGAAAGCTTGTTGTCGACGTGAAAGCTGACGCCCGGACGAACGCCATGCTCGGAGCTCATGCGCTCGTCGAAATTATCCATGTCGAACTCGACGAACTTGCGGGTCGCCGCTGTTCCCTTGTCGAAGTCTTCCTTGCCGTGGCCGGGCGAGTTGCCGGAGAGATCCGCCAGCACGCCCATCACGAAGGGAAGCTCGACCTTCTCGTCGGCGGTCGGATCGACATATTCGATTTGAACTCGCGGAGGGCGGTTGCGCGCGATGAATTTCTGCCCACTCATCTTCGCCATATACAATTATCCTTTATGAATTCGCGATAGAGAAGCCGAGCATCGCGAATCTGTCAAGCCGTGGACGCGCCGAGTCGGCTCGTGTTCGCGCTGCCCTCCGTATACTCATCGAACCACTTAAAATCGCTGTGTGATGGCGCACACTCATGTCAATCTTGCGACGGCCGTCAGCTCTCCTCGCGTTCGAGCACGGCGCCGAGCACGGCGATGAAGTCCTTGTCGGCGAGCGCGCGGGCGCGATCGATGAGGCAAGGAATCGGGCTCGACGGCTCGGCGATGCGGAAGTAGCGCGCTATGTCGTCCAGCAGCAGCAAGGCCTGCGTACGCGTCGTCGCCGAGAAGCTCGGAGCGTCGATCTCATAATCCTCGGCATAGTCGATCGGCTCCGGCCGCGGCTCGACCTGCTCCGGCTCGACGACGATCGAAGCCGGCGCCTCGATCTCGCGCGTCTCCGCGAGACCATCCTGCGGGGCGTCGCTCATCGCCGCGTCCGGCTCCTCCGCGCTCGCCTGCGCCTCTTGCTCTATGCTCTCTGGCTCCGATCTCTCTTCCTCGAACGGCGCCGGCTCCTCTACGGACGGCGCCTCGATCAGCAGCGGCGCGGGCGGCGCCACGCGGCGGCGCGTCTTGCGCGGCGTCTGGCGTTCGTCGAAATATTCGGCGCGCGTCGGCGTCATGTCGCCGAGCGGCGCGATGGCCAGCTTGAAGGCGTTCTCGCCGCCGATCGAAAATTGCGCATAGGAATGGCGGTCGGGCAGCAGAGCCGCGAGAACCTCGATGAATGTCTTGCCCTGCAGCGCAATCGCCTGCGCGACCAGCGGCAGGGCCGGATTGGACGGCTCGAAGAGGCAGAAATAATCCTTCGCCGCATCGAGCGCGCGGCGCGCGTCCGCGGCGCAGCCGATGGCGCCGCGCGGCGCCTCCCCGCCTGCTTCCTCTCCGTCTTCCGGCTCCGGCGCCGTCGGATCGGGAAACGCCAAGGAAAAGAACGTCAGCACGCCGCCGACGACCTTCAGCAGCGCGCCGAATTCCGGCGTCTCCGCGCCGCTCGTATGCTCGGCGAAACGCGCGCGAATATTTTTCAGCGCCGCCTCGAGCCGCTGGAAGCTGGCGCGCGTCGCCGCGACGGCCTCCTCGCCGGCGTCGGCGAGGGTGCGCACGATCTGCTCCTGCGTCATCGCCGCTATGCGGCCGCCCGCGGGCTTCTCGCCGCCCTCTGCGCCTTCGGCCGCCTTCTCCTGCTCGGCAAGCACGGTTGAGCGAAAGGCGACAATGCCCTTGCGCCGATCCGTGTGGAGCGTGACGAATTGCAGCGAGATCGTCACGACGGAGACGTCGAGCTCATCGAGAATATCGGCGCGCGCCTTCACCGATCCGTCGCGGGGACGCGGATGCACGCCGTCCCAATAGCGCTCCAGCAAGGTCGCCATGGCTGCGATCGTGTCGACGAACT
This sequence comes from Methylosinus sp. sav-2, assembly GCF_004366495.1. Lineage (NCBI taxonomy): Bacteria > Pseudomonadati > Pseudomonadota > Alphaproteobacteria > Hyphomicrobiales > Methylocystaceae > Methylosinus > Methylosinus sp. sav-2. The sequence goes on along the minus strand of NZ_SOEJ01000001.1, from coordinate 619,551 downwards.
CGTCGAGGTTGCGCTTGAGTATGGCGAGACGCGCCAGAAAAACCATGAGGCGCAGATCGCGTGTGCGCTTCATCACATCCGCGAGCATCGCCGGTATGTATTCTATGGCTTCTCGGAATTCATTGTCGGTCGGGTCGAAGGGCCGGCCGTCGGTAAAGAAGGTCTCGGGAAGTTGAAACGGCGCAAAGGCGAAGAAATTCATGAAAGCGGCGTCGCCGTTCTCGTCGAGATCGGGACCGCAAGGGTCCGCCTCGGTGACGGGCGACGACAGAAAGGCCGGATCGACGATCGCCATGGCGGCTCAATCCTCCGCGCGGGTTTCGACGCGGCGATTGGCCGGGTCGAGCGGATCGCGCGCCTTCGGCCGCGTGCGGCCATAGCCCTGCGCGTTGAGCCGCGCGCCGTCGATCCCCGCCGAAACCAGATAGTTGCGCACCGCTTCGGCGCGACGTTGCGACAGCCGCAGATTGGTCTCGTCGCGGCCGCGCGCATCCGTATGTCCGTCGACATGGAAATGTCGCACGGCGAGCGCCGGATCGCGCAGCGCCTTGGCGAATTCGTCGAGATTCTTGCGCGCTGGCGCCGTCAGCCGATCGGAGCCGAGCTCGAATGTCACCTCGAGGTCGAAGCTCTCGCTCCGCGTGGCTTTCTCTGCATCGCCGGGGCAATCCGCCGCTGCGCCGATGCACAGCGAGCGCGACGCTCCGAAGGACGGCTCCGCGGCGAAATGTCGAACGATATCCGATGCGGAATAGGCCGGCGCGTCATCGGCGCGGCTGAGAGTCGACGGCGCGCACGCCGCGGCCGTCGACAATGCGAGAGCGAGAAGAAGCTTGCGTCCCAATATGTCGTCCTCGGCGCAAAAATACTTCTCGACACTATTTTTGCCGTTACGTATCGTCAAGGGCTTACCCGTTTCGCTTTCCTGGACCGTTTCGAGCTTCGGATGCACCATGTCTGACATATTGATTCAAGACGGCCGCATCGCAATCCTGTCCACTCCATTGGGGAAGGACAAGCTCGCGATCACGGCGCTCGACGCGACGGAAGGATTGAGCGAGCTGTTCGAGATTCGCATCGAGACGGTGAGTCCCGATGCGAATGTCGATTTCGATCAGCTGCTCGGCCGCGACTGCACAGTGGCTCTGACGCTGCTCGATCGTCCGAAACGTCATTTCAACGGAATCGTCGCGGAAGCGCAGGCGATCGGCGCCTTCGAGGATCTCTATGTCTATCGTTTCGTGCTGCGGCCGGCCTTATGGCTGCTGACGCGCACGACCAATTGCCGGATCTTTCATCACAAGTCCGCGCTCGCCATTGTCTCCGACGTGCTCGGCGAGCGCAACATAACGATCGAGAACGCGACCAAGGGCAACTATCCGAAGCTCGACTATTGCGTGCAATATCGCGAGACCGATTTCGATTTCGTCTCGCGGCTCATGGAGCAGCACGGAATCTATTATTACTTCAAGCATGAGCAAGGCGCGCACACGCTGGTTCTGTCCGACTCGCGCTCCTCGCATCAGGCGATAGAGGGCGGCGCCTCCATCATCTTCGCCAATGCGCTGGCCGGCCTCACGCAGCAGGAGCAGGCGCTGTTCTCCTGGTCGTCGGAGCGGCGCTTCCGCACCGGCAAGATAGAGCTGCGCGATTATGCGTTTCGCGAGCCCGGCTCCAATCTCAAGGCCACGACGCAGGGCTCCGAGCGCTACGCGCGCGCGACGACCTACGAATATTACGATTATCCCGGCAAATATCAGAATGCGAGCGACGGGCGCCTCTATGCGGACGCAAGGCTCGGCGCCGAGCAGGCGATCGATTATCGCCGCTACGCATCCGGCCAGGCGGCCAATCTCTTTCCAGGCGGGCTCGCCACGCTCGAGCGCCATCCGACCGGCGCGGAGAACAAGCAATATCTCATCGTCCGCTGCTCGCATCATTTCGCCGATGAGGCGTTTCGCTCCGCAGGCGGGCTCGACGGGCGTCAGCCCTATCACGGCAATTACGAGCTTCAGCCGGTCGATCGCGTGTTTCGCGCGCCCTTGGTGACGCCACGGCCGCTCGTCCATGGGCCGCAGACGGCGAAGGTGGTCGCACGCGACAAGGACGCCGACAGCGAGGAGATCGACACCGATCCCGACGGCCATGGGATGATCAAGGTGCGCTTCCATTGGGACCGCGAGGACAAGCGCTCCTGCTGGATGCGCGTCGCGCAATTGTGGTCCGGCCCCGGCTGGGGCGCGCAATTCATTCCGCGCATCGGCATGGAGGTGGTCGTCGAGTTTCTGGAGGGCGATCCCGACAAGCCGATCGTCGTCGGCGCCGTCTACAATGGCGGCAATAAATTTCCTTATCGGCTGCCGGACAACAACACGCAGTCGGGATTGAGATCCGACTCCTCGAAGGGCCATGGCGGCTACAATGAATTCATGTTCGAGGACAAGGCGAGCTCGGAGAAGATCCGCATGCACGCCGAGAAGGATCACGAGGTGGTGATTCGCAATTCCGAGACGACCGAGATCGGCGAGGCGTTCTCCGGCGGCGGCGCCTCGCGCAAGACGACGCTGAAGCAGGGCGGCGACGAGCTGACGCTGGAGTCCGGCTCGCGCAAGACGACGATTCATGGCGGCAAGGATGCGACGACCGTCGATCAGAGCATAACGATCGAATCGCTCGGCGACACGATCACGCTGAAGACGGGCGCGAGCTCGATCAAGCTGACGCCGAGCAAGATCGAGATCAGCTCGACGGCGATCGCTTTGTCCGCCGCCAAGATCGATCTGAACTGAGGGGGAGAGGGTGAGCACGCCGAGCAAGATACGCTTCGCCACCGTGCGCGACCTCTACGCCGCTTTTCCCACGGCGGAGGTCGACGTCGGAATCGAGAGCTGCGAGGAGCCTTCCGCAGGTTTCGTCTCCCGTCTCGCCAAGGAGGGCGATCGTCGCGCGGCCTTGTCCTATTGCGCCTATCTTCTGGCGCGGCGCGAGGCGGTGTGGTGGGCGGCGCGCTGCGTGCGGCAGACGGAGCCGGCGGACGCCGTGTCGCTGCGCTGCCTGCAGGCGGCGGAGGAATGGGTGAGCGAGCCGAGCGAGGCGCGGCGCCGGCGCGCGCTGGAGGAGGCCGCGCAGGCGCGAAAATCGCTGGCCGCGGCCTGGGTCGCGCAAGCGGCGGGATGGTCGGGCGGCAATGTCTCGCCCGATCCCGCCTTTTATCTGGAGCCGCCGCCGCAGGCCACGGCGCAGGCGGCGCGCGGAGCGGTGCTGATCACGCTCGGCGCCATTGCGGGGGATCGCCGTGAGGCCGTCGAGACCGGATGGATAGAGGCGGCGCTGCGTTGCGCGCTCGGCGATCTTCAACGGTCGTGACGCTATGAGGCGCGGGCTCGCGGCCCGCTGAGGGAGCCATCGGGGAATGCGCCTGACATTGACGATCGAGAATTTCAGCCGAAGGCCGGACGGCGGCCCGCTGACCTATGTCGCGGAAGGCCGCCGCAGCATCGACATCGGCCGCAATCAGCATCTCGACTGGTGCCTGCCGGACGAGAATCATTTCATCTCCGGCCGCCATTGCGAGATCGCGCCGCGCGACGGCAGCTATTATCTCACCGATGTCTCGATGAACGGCACTTTCGTCAATCACCCGGACAATCGCGTGCAATCGCCCTATCGGCTACGCGATGGCGATCGTCTCTATATCGGCGAATATGTCGTGGTGGCGCATGTGGAGGGCGACGCGCCCGCCCTCGAGCCCGCCGCCGTCTCGTCGACGCAGCCGGTTCCGGCCTACGACGATTTCTGGAGCTCCTCGGAGCCGGCGCCGCCGCCCATCGATCCACGCTCGCTCGATCCGCGCCGGCTCGATCCGGGACCGCAGACCGATTGGATCGACCATGTCGCCGATGTGGCGACGCCGATAGCGCCGACCCCGCGCCGACCTTCCGCCGACCCCGCGCCCGCCTCCTTTTGGGGCGAGCCGCCACAGCCGGCCGCCGCTGTTCCAGTCGCCGCGCCGAACGACATTTGGGGCGCGCCGTCGCCGGCTGCGTCGACTCCCGCGCCCGTTGTCGACTGGGGCTCGCCCCCGCCCGCTCCGGCGCCTTCCGTCGCGCCTCTCGCCGCCCCTGCGCCTCTCGCTGCGCCTGGGCCGATCGCCGCCGCGCCCGTTCCGCCGCCGACCCCTGCCGCCGCTGCGCCGGGGACGGAGGGCGCCTATGCCGAATTTCTGACGAGCTTTGCGCGCGCGCTGAACCTGCCGGAGCAGACCTTCGCCGGCGCGACGCCGGCGCAGCTCGGCGAGCAGCTCGGAGCGCTGACGCGCCTCATCGCCGAGGAGACGCGGCAATTGCTGCGCGCTCGCGCCGAGGCCAAGCGGCTGACGCGCAGCGCCAGCCATACGATCATCGAGGCGCAGGGCAACAACCCGCTGAAATTCGCGCCGACGACAGAAGAGGCGATGCGCATCGTGCTCGGTCCGCCGCGTCCGGGCTATCTCTCCGCCGGCCCCGCCTTCGCTCAGGCCTTCGTCGATGTGAAGGCGCATGAGCTGCGCACCTACGCCGCCATGCAGGAGGCGGTGCGCATGCTGAGCGACAGCCTCGATCCCGCGAGCCTCGAGAAAGCGCAGGGCAAGGACAGCGGCATCGCCTCGCTGGTCGGCTCCCGCAAGGCGCGGCTGTGGGACCGCTATGTCGAGCGCTGGACGGCGATGAGCCCGCGCTCGGGCGACAAGCTCGCCGACGCCTTCATGCGCAATTTCGCCGACTGCTACGACCGGGCCGACGCCCAGAAATAAAAATACACAGGGGGAGCAAATGTCTTGGCGCAGCAAGGTCGTGTGGAGCGAAGGATTATTCCTGCGCCCGCACCACTTCCAGCAGGGCGACCGCTATCTGGAATGGGCGACGACCGCCCGCACGCGCAATCTCGCGCCCTTCTCCTGGGGCTTCTCGCGCCTCGACATCGACCATGGTCTCGCGCAGCGCGGCAAGTTCGGGCTGGAGGCCGCATGGGGCGTGATGCAGGACGGCACGCCCTTTCAGCTCGAGGGTAAGGAGGAGCTGCCGGAGCCTCTGCCGATCGACGACAAGATCGCCAATCGCATCGTCTGGCTCGCCTTCCCGGAAGCCTCGCCCAACACGCGCGAGGTGGCGCGGCGCGACAGCGTTTCCGCGAGCCGCTATTTCCATGCCTCCGAGACCTTCATCGACTCCACATCCGAGCTGCGCGTGGAGGAGGAGATAGAGGTCGCGCATCCGCGCATGGAGCTGCATCTCGAGAGCGAGCGCAAGCGCGGCTACAATAATCTACCCATCGCGCGCATCGTGAAGATCGAGAACGGAGCCGTGCTGCTCGATCCCGAATTCGCGCCGACCGTGCTGATCTGCCGCGCGCATGATGTCGTCACCGGCTGGCTCAATCGCGTCATCGGCGGGATCGAGAACAAGCTCGAATCCATCGCGCGCTACGCCGCCGATCCCACCGCCGGCGGCGGCCTGCAAAATCGCGACTATCTGCTGCTGCAGACGCTCAATCGCGCTATACCGGCGCTCCAGCATTTCGAGCATACGGCCAATCATCTGCATCCAGAGCGGCTCTATGTGTTCCTCGTCTCGCTCGCCGGCGAGCTCGCCACTTTCTGCGCCGCCGATCGCCGCGCGCCGAGCTATCGCGCCTATGACCACGACAATCTGAAGAACACATTCGAGCCCGTGCTGCGCGATCTGCAGGATTTCCTCAGCAAGGACGCCGATCATCGCGCCATTCGCCTCGAGCTGCAGCAGCTCGCGCCCAATGCGTTCAAATCGCCGATCAAGGATCGCTCGCTGTTTCAGAACGCGTCCTTCTATCTTGAGGTCGCCTCGCGTCGTCCGCTCAGCGAGATTCAGATGCAGTTTCCCAATCTGCTGAAGATCGGTCCCGACACGCGCATGAACGAGATCGTTCACTATAATCTTCCCGGCGTGCCGATCGTGCATCGGCCCTCGCCGCCGCCGCAGATTCGGCTGCTCGGCGACCATGTGTATTTCTACATCGACAAGAAGAGTCCGCTCTGGGCCGATTTCAGCGTCGCCGCCGCGATCGGCCTGCATTTCTCCGGCGATTGGCCGGACCTCGAGCTCGAGCTCTGGGCCATTCGGGAGGATAAGAGATGAGCGACAAGGACAATCCTTTCGGTCCTCCGGGCGGCGATCGCACTGTCTTTCAGCCCAATCCCGGCGGGCGCCGTCCGCCGCCGCGTCCCGCTGCGCCGCCGCCGCCTCCGGCGCCCACGCCCGGATACACGCCGCAGACGGCGCCGGCCTATGCGCCGCAACAAGATTTCGGCGCGCCGCGCCCGGCCGAGAACCCTTACGGCCAATTCGCGCCCTCGCCTTTCGAGACCGCCAGCGCGCCGCGCGCTCCCGCGCCTGACGCCTGGGTGACGGGCCGCGGGCAGCAGCAGCAGACGGCTGCGTCCTTGCAGCGCGCCGAGGATTTGGATTTCGACGCGCTCGTCGCGCAGCATCCCAATCCGATCCTGCGCGCCGCCGGCCCGCTGCTGCATCTGCTCGGGCGTCTGCGCGTCGCCGCGCTCAGCGCCGATCTCGAGAGCCTGCTCGAGCAGGTCGCCGCCGCCGTCGCCTTTTTCGACAAGGATATTCGCAGCGCCGGCGTGACGCCGGAGCAGGCCAACGTCGCCAAATATCTCATTTGCGCGACGGCCGACGACATTGTGCAGAACATACCGACCGACGACCGCCATTTGTGGACGCGCTACAGCATGACCTCGCGCTTCTTCGGCGAGCGGCTCGGCGGCGTGAATTTCTTCAAGCAGCTCGAATGGCTGCAGCGCGATCCGGGCGCCAATTTCGACGTGCTGGAATTGCAGCATGTCTGCCTCGCGCTCGGCTTTCAGGGTCAGTATCGCGCCGCCGAGGGCGGCCCCAATCAGTTGCAATATATTCAGCGCAACCTCTATGAGCTGCTGCGCCGCGTGCGGCCGCGGCAGGCGCTCGATCTCTCGCCGCGCTGGAAGGGCCAGGCGTTGCCGCTCCGACGCAAGGGCTTCGCGCCGCCGGTCTGGGTCGCGGCGGCGGTCGCGGCGCTGCTGCTCTTCGGCGCATTCATCGGCCTGCGCGCCAAGCTCGGCGGAATCGGCGAAGCGGTCGCCGCGGAGATCGAGACGCTGCATCCCGCGACTAAGATCGCGTTGCAGGAGCGGCTGAATCTGCCGCGCGTGGAGCCGCCGCCCAAACCTTCCGTGCAATGCAAGCGCATCGGCGAGCAGGTCGGCGATGGCGTCAGCGTCACCTGCAATGGCAAATGGGTGCAGATCAAGGTCGGCGACGCCGTGCTTTTCCAATCCGGCAAGGCGGCGGTGCTGCCGCAATTCGCGCCCATCGCCGAGCGTATCGCGCGCGCCATAGACGGCGAGACCGGGCCGATCAAGGTGATCGGCCACACCGACAATCAACCGCTGAGCCCGCTCAATCCGTTCCGCGACAATCAGCGTCTGTCGGAGGAGCGGGCGCACGCCGTCGCTTCTCTGCTGAAGCCGCTGCTCAAGGATGCGTCGCGCGTCGCGGAGGCCGGCCGCGGCCCTTCCGAGCCGATCGCCGACAACGCCAATGAAGCCGGACGTCGCCTCAACCGGCGCGTCGAAGTGCTGATCGGCCGCATAGACTGAGGATTTTCGTCAATGTCCGACAAGACCGGCGTCAAGGGCGACATCGTCCGCATCATTCTGCTCGGCCTCGGCCTCGCGTCGATCTCGAGCATCGTCTATCTCGCCGGGCCGTTCATCGCCTTCGGCGGCTGGCGTCCGCTCGAGAATGAGATCGTCCGCGAGATCGTCATCGTCGTCATCGTCGCGCTGGCGGCGGCGGTCGCCGGCTTCTCCTTCTGGCGGCGGCGCAAGAACGCCAAATCACTGGCCGATGGCGTCGCCGACGCCGAGGCCGACGAGGACGATTCCATCGTGCTCGGCGAGCGCATGAAGGACGCGCTCGCCACTTTGAAGAAATCCGCCAAGGGCGGCTCCACCTATCTCTATGATCTGCCCTGGTATGTCATCATCGGCCCGCCCGGCGCCGGCAAGACGACGGCGCTGGTCAATTCGGGCCTGCGCTTTCCGCTGTCCGGCGGCGCGACGCCGGAGGCGATCGCCGGCGCCGGCGGCACGCGCTATTGCGACTGGTGGTTCGCCGAGGACGCCGTCTTCATCGACACGGCGGGCCGCTATACGACGCAGGATTCGGATGCGACGCTCGACAAGCGCAGCTGGTTCGCTTTTCTCGATCTCATGAAAAAGCAGCGCCCACGCCAGCCCATCAATGGCGTGCTGGTGGCGATCAGCGTTCAAGATCTGCTGCTCTGCTCGCGCGAGGAGCGCGCCGCCCATGCGCGCGCCATTCGCGCCCGCCTGCTAGAGCTGCACGAACGATTGAAGGTGGATTTTCCCGTCTACGCCGTCTTCACCAAAGCCGATCTCGTCGCCGGCTTCACCGAATTCTTCGCCAATCTCGACAATGACAAATTGCAGAGCGTCTTCGGCGCGACCTTCCAGACGGCGGACAAGAAGCTCAATCTCGTCGCCGATATTCCGCGCGAGTTCGATGCGCTGATCGAGCGTCTGAATCAGAACATGCTCGACCGTTTGCAGGAGGAGCCCAATCCCGCCAATCGCGTGGCGCTCTACGGCTTCCCCGCGCAAATGGCGGCGCTCAAGCGTCCCGTGCATGATTTCCTCAACGCCATATTCGAGCCGACGCGCTATCACTCCAACGCCAATCTGCGCGGCTTCTATTTCACCTCCGGCACGCAGGAGGGCACACCGATCGATCAGCTCATCAATGCGCTGGTCAAGAATTTCGGCGCGCATGATGTCGGCGGCATCGGCTTCCGCGGCTTCGGCAAGAGCTTCTTTCTCTATGATCTCGTCGAGAAGGTCATTATCGGCGAGGCCGCCTGGGTGTCGACCGATCCGCGCGCGGTGCGGCGCGGCTTCGTCCTGAAGACGGCCGCCTTCGCGCTCATCGCGCTCATCAGCACGGGCGCGGGCTTCGCGATGTGGAAGAGTTACGCCGCCAATGCCGAATTGACGGCGACCGCGCAGACTTTGGCGCGCGAATATGCGGCGGACGCCGCCTATCCGTTGACGCGGCAAATGGTCGTCGAGGATCGCGACTATGGCAAGATTCTCGGCCTGTTGCAGAAGCTGCGCGACGCGCCGACCGGCTACGCCCATCGGGGCGATCCCGAATCCTTCTTCGAAGGATTGGGCTTCGGCCAGCGGCCGCGTCTCGTCGAGGCTTCCGTCGCTTCCTATCGCCTCGCGCTCGAGCGTCTGTTGCGGCCGCGTCTCTTGTTCCGCCTCGAGGAGTTGCTCGAGGAGCATCGCGACGATCCGGGCTTCATCTATGAGGCGCTGAAGGTCTATCTGATGCTCGGCCATGCGCGCACGCCCGTCGATCGCGAGGCGATCCTCGCATGGGAGCGGCGCGACTGGCGCGACAATCTCTTCCGCGGTCCGCTCGCCGACAACGCCAAGGCGCTGGAGCAGCATCTCGACGCCATGCTCGAGCTCGACAATGGTGAGCTGCTCGTCCATCCCAATCAGACGCTCATCGACGAGAGCCAGAAGACTCTCGCGCGCTTGAAGCTCTCCGAGCGCGCCTATCAGCTGCTGAAGTCCGAAGCGCGCACGCTCGACATCGCCGATTGGACCGCGCCGGGCGCCGGCGGTCTTCTGTTCGATCAATTGTTCGAGGAGACGAGCGGCAAGGATCTCGACTCGATCCGCGTGCCGGGCTTCTACACTTACGAGGGTTTCCGGCGCGCCTTTCTGCGCGGGCTGCCGGGCATCTCGGACCGCGTGCGCAAGGAGCGCTGGGTGCTCGGGCGCCCGGGGGAGGAGGAGACGCTCGGCGACGAATATCGTTCGCTCGGCAATGATCTGCTCGCGCTCTACGGCCGCGATTTCGACGCCGGCTGGCGCAGCGCGCTCTCCCGGCTGAAGATGAAGCGCCTCAACGCCGACAAGCCGCAATATCGCGCGCTCGGCGCCGCGACCGCCTCCAACTCGCCATTGAAGGCGCTGTTCGAATCTGTCGTCGAGGAGACGTCTCTCACCAAGGAGCGCAAGCTGCGCAAGGAAGCGCCGGCCAAGGAAGGCGCCGCCGCGCCGCAGATCGCTTTGAGCGACCTCTTCCCTGGTCGCGGCGACCGTCCGCCGGGCGAGGAGATCGAGAAGCGCTTCGTCCCCTTCCAGATTTGGCTGGATGGCTCGGGACCGCGCAAGCCGATCGACGAATTGCTCGCCGAGCTGAACGACATAAAGGACAATCTCGTCGTCGGCGCGACTCTGCCGGAGAATTCGCCGCAGGCGAATGCGGCGCTCGCCATGCAGCTGAAGAAATTCCGCGGCACGGCGGATCGGCTGCCCGAACCCTTCCGCCCCATGCTCACCGGCGCGGCCTCCGATTTCGATCGCGCCGTGCTCGATTCGGAGCTGATCCGGCTGACCGGCGCCTTTCGCGAGCAGGTCGCGACCTCCTGCCAGCAGCTGACGCCGGGGCGCTATCCTTTCGTCAAGGGCGCGGCCAGCGAGATCGGCCTCGCCGAATTCGGCCGGCTGTTCGGGCCGAGTGGCATACTCGACAGCTTCTTCAAGCAGTCGCTCGCCAAATATGTCGACACGGCGAAGACGCCCTGGAGTTTCCGGCCGGAATATCCGCTGACCGCACGGCTCTCGGCGGCGAGCCTGCGCGAGTTTCAGCGCGCCGCGCAGATCCGCGACGCCTTCTTCCCGTCGGGCGGCAACATGCCCAATCTCGCGCTCACCGTCTTTCCGCCGCCGCTGAGCGGCGCGGGCCGCACGGCGAAATTCGAGGTGAACGGCCAAGAGGCGACCTCCGTCGCCGGAACCTCGGTGACGCCGCGCGCGATCCAATGGCCCGGCGCCGGCGGCGGCCGCGCGGCCGTGAGCCTCGCCACCGAGCTCGCGCCGAGCCAGACCGCCGCGGCGGACGGCTCGGCGCCGGCGGCGGCGCCCATCGTGCTCGAGCGCTTCGGCGGCTGGGCGCTGTTCCGCCTGCTCGACGCCGCCGGCCGCTCCTATGCCGGCGAGCGGCTCAACGCGACCTTCTCGCTCGGCAAGCAGACGCTGAGCTTCGGCTTTCAGGCGGGCTCCACATTGAAGCCGCTCACTCTGCCGGCGCTCGCCGAATTCCATTGCCCGACGCAATTGTGAGGGACGTGGAATGCGGCGCGGATTGTTCGGCAAGCTGCAGGCGAAGCGGGATTTCGTGTCCCAGGGCGCGGCGCGCGGCTTTCTCTCGGCCTTCGAGCCGTGGATTCAAAGCGGCGTCGCCTCCAGCCGCGCGCAGCTCGGCGGCGATTGGCAGGCGGCCTATCTCACCGCGCCCATCTGGCGCTTCTGGCTCGGCCCGCAGCTCTGCGGCGGCGTGACGACGCTCGGCGCCTTCATGCCGTCGGTGGATGGCGTCGGTCGCTATTTCCCGCTCAGCGTCGCGTTTTTCGCCGAGGCGGGCGAGGCGCTGCCGCCGCCCGAGGCCGATCCGCAGGACCTCTGGTTCGCGACGCTCGAGGATTTCCTGCTCTCGACATTGGAGCAGGGCGTCGCCTTCGAATCGGTGCTGGAATCGCTGGAGACTCTGCCCGCGCCGGCGCTGGAGCAGCCGCAGGCGCGTCTCGTCACGCCGAGGGCGGCCGCGGCTCGCGTCGGCGAGGCGGGCTTCGGCGAAGCCTGCCGCTCCGCCCGCGAGGCGCTCGCCCGCGCCCGCACCGTCGCCGATCAGAGCTTCTGGTGGACGCAAGGCGGCGAGGGTTTCGAGCCTTACGCGCTGGCTTCGACCGGCATGCCCGATCCGGCGATCTTCTCCGCCATGATCACCGGCCGCTTCACGCCCGCGGCGAGCGAGCAATGAGCGGCATGGCCGATCTTCGCCCGATGCGCGCCTTCGCGCTCTCCGACAAGGGCCGGGTGCGCGCGGAGAATGAGGATAATTTCCTGTCCAAGCCGCATATGGGCCTTTTCGCCGTGGCGGACGGCATGGGCGGCCACGCCGCTGGCGCGACGGCGAGCGCTGTGGTCGTCGACAGTCTGAGCCGCGTCGCGCCACAGGGCGCGGCGGCGGAGCTGCGCCGGCAATGCGAGGCGGCATTGCAAGGCGCGCATCGCGATATCCAGCGCCAGGCGGCGTTGCGCGGGGTCGGCACGATGGGCTCCACCGTCGTCATGCTGCTGACTTTCGACCGCTATTACGCGTGTCTGTGGGCCGGCGACAGCCGCGCCTATCTTCTGCGCGGCGGCGATATCGTTCAGATCACCATCGACCACACAGAGGCCGAGCAGCTGCTCGCCGATGGCGTGCTCACGCCCGAGGAGGCGCGCAACTGGCCGCGCCGCAATGTCATCACCCGCGCGGTCGGCGCCGGCGAGACGCTGGCGCTCGATTTCGTCAATGGCGAGCTGTTCGAGGGCGATATGTTCGTGCTCTGCTCGGACGGGCTCACCGGCCATGTGACGGCGGCGGAGATCGCCGGCCTCGCCAGCGGCCGCGCGCCGGAGGAGGCCTGCCGCGCGCTGATCGATCTGGCGCTGGCGCGTGGCGGGACCGACAATGTCACCGTGCTCGTCGCCGCCTATCGGCAGCAGGAGGAGGAGCCGACCCGCTTGCGTCCGGGACGGGAGGAGTCCAGAGAAACGACGAGGCCGCGTTGAAGACATTCACGCGGACCACCTATCATTCATGCTCATGCGAGAGCCGGAATTTCAGAGCGATCACATGTCTTACTCGCCGGATGTCCAATCGATCCACGGCGCCCTGCCGCCGGGCGCGCGGCTCAACGCCAATTACGAGATCGACGCCTTTCTGAAGGCGGGCGGCATGGGCGATGTCTATCGCGGCCATGAGATAGAGACCGGCGACACGGTCGCCATAAAGCTCATTCGCGATCAGCTCGCCGGCGACGAGGCCGTGCTGGCCATGTTCCGCAATGAGGCGCTGGCGCTGCGCCGCATCCATCACGAAGCGATCGTGCGCTATTTCGGCTTCACGCTGGAGCCGCAGCTCCGTCGGCATTATCTCGCCATGGAGTTCGTCGAGGGCCAGCCGCTCTCCGATATTCTCGACCGCGGTCCGCTGCCGGCGGCGCAGGTTCTCGCGCTGATGCGCCGCATCGCCGCCGGCCTGCAGGCCGCGCATGAGCAAAATCTCGTCCATCGCGACGTTTCGCCGGATAATATCATCGTGCCGGAGACAGGCATCGCCCGCTCGCGCATCATCGATTTCGGCATCGCCCGTTCGCTGCGGGTCGGCGACAGCACGGTGATCGGCTCTGGATTCGCCGGCAAATACAAATATGTCTCGCCGGAGCAGCTCGGCCTCTTCGGCGGCGATGTGCGCGCGGCCTCCGATATCTACAGTCTCGGCTTGGTGCTCGCGGCCTGCCTCCTCGGCAAGCCGCTGCCGATGGACGGTACGCAGGTGGAGGTGATCGAGCGCCGCCGCGTCCTTCCCGATCTTTCCGCCATCGATCCGATGATGCGGCCGATCATCGCCGCAATGCTGCAGCCGGACCCCGAGGCGCGGCCACGCAGCATGGCCGAGCTCGCCGCCTGGACCCCGGACGCAGACGAGCGCGGCTCCACCGTCTTCGCGCCGCGTGGGGCACGGGCGACTCCCATATCTTCGGCTCCTCCGCCGATCCCGATTCCGCTCGGCGCCGCGCCGCTTCCACCGCCGGCGAGGCCTGCTGAGACCGCCGCGGAGAAGAAGCCGCGGCGCGCCGGCGTCCTTATCGGCTCTCTCGTCGCGATCATCGCGCTCGCCGCCGCAGGCTTCGGCAGCTGGCGCTATCTTCATCGCGAGGAACCGGCCGCGACCACGCAGGCCGAAACGCCTCTGACGACCGACGTTACCGCCGCCGAACCTCCGCCGCCCGTCGTCGAGCCACAAAAGCCGGTCGAGACTCGGCCCGATCCTTTCGTGCGGCTGCGCGAATATGCGCGTGATTTCGACGGCGGCGATTGCTTCCTCGCGGTCGTCGGCGACATCGCCGCCGGCGAGGTGCAGATCGACGGCTATGGCCGCGGCCGCGAGCCCTTCGACGCGCTCGATAAATCCTTCAAGGACGCGATGGGCGTCCCGGCCGCGATCGGCATCCGCAAGGTGACGGCGCCGCAATGTCCCGCGCTCGGCTTCGCCAAGAAATTTCTCGCCACGCGCGAGCCACTGCGTTTCGACGTCGCGCGCACGCAACTGCAGCGCAGCGGCGACAAGCTCGAGGGCGCGATCGAGACGCGCGCCGAACATGTGCGTTTTCTCATAGTCGACGACGACGGACTGGTGAATGATCTCAGCGCTCGGCTCGGACAGGAGCCCGGACGGCGCGACTTCGCGATGGAGCTGCGCGCCACAAGGCCCGGCCCTGTGCTGCTGGTGGCGATCGCCGGCGCGACGCCCATTTCCCTGGCCGGCGCCGCCCGCGCGGCGACCGCCAAAGAAGTGTTCGCGAAGCTCGCCGAGGAGCTCGCCAATGCGTCGCCGCCGCCGGCGGTGGCGCTGAAATATGTGTCGCTGGTCTCGGGACGCTGAGCGCCGCCGGGGCCGGCGAAAAATAGCCCCGAGACTTTTCGACCTCGGAGTTTCGAATTCGCATTTTCCGGCGCTGCGCCGGGCGGAGGATAGTCATGACGCGATCGATGATAGGGATTTTCGATCGATCGTTTCGCGCGGCCCTCGCCGCCTTCCTTCTCGCCGCAAGCGGGGAGAAGGTGAGGATGAGGGGCCGGGGCGTTTTCCGCTGGGCCTCACGCCCTGAGCCCCTCACCCCACCCCTCTCCCCGCTCGCGGGGAGAGGGGGACATGCGCCGGCCGATCAATCGTGCGACGACCATTCCTCGAAGAGGCGTTTCCACCTCCCCCTCGCCCCCGCGACGTCATGGCCGGGCTTGTCCCGGCCATCCACGCCAGGACGCCGAGGCGTCTTGAAAGCTTGGCGTGACGCCGAAGCTCCGGTGGGGCGTCCGTGGGATGAATCCGTTGATAGCGGGCGCTTTCCCACGATTTCTCAGCTGCTTGGCGTGGATGGCCGGGACAAGCCCGGCCATGACGGCTGCAGCGTTTCGCGATGTGCGAATCCGATAGCCCTCGAGGGGGGAGGTCGAGCGCCGAAGGCGCTCGGGAGGGGGTGCTTCCCCAGTCTCGGGGTCTCACCCCACCCCGGACCGCTTCGCGGTCCGACCCTCCCCCTTAAGGGGAGGGTGAGCTCGCCCCTTCTGGCATTGGCGACGCTCGCTCTGCTGCACGGAAGCGCGCTCGCGGACGATCAGCTCGTCCGCAGCTTCCGCCACGGCGGCGACGTCGCCTCCGTCGGCGTCGTCGAGGCCGGCGCGGATACGGAGATCGAAGGTCCGCAGGCGATCTATTCCGGCGCCGAAGGCGAGATCTATCTGCTCGATCAGGTCAATGGCCGCGTCTTGCGCTTCGATCCGCATAAGCCCGCCGAGGCGACGCGCTCGCTCGAATTGCCGAACGATCTGCGGCCGACCGACATCGTCGTCGCAAAGGACACGATTTATGTGTGGGACGAAGGCCCGCGCGCCTTGCAGGCGACCGGGCCGACAGATGCGCAGACGCGCAGCCTCGCGGTGACGCGCTCGGTCGCCGCGCCGGACGAGGCGACGCTCTCCGCCTTCGCGCAGACCGGCTCGCAGGAGATCGACGACGAGGCCGCGACACGCAGCCTCGGCGACGGAAAGCCCGCGCGCTCGCGGCAGACCATCGCCTCGCATGGACGCGGGCAGGTGGTGGCCGATGTGAACGCCCTCGACAAAAAGGGCGTCTCCATCTCCTTGCAGATCAAGGATGGAGCCGCGCTAGCCAAGCTCAAAATGCAGGTGCGCAGCCGCATCGGCTCGGTGGAGCTGCTGGATGTCGATCAGCGCGGCCGCATTTTCGTGCTGGGCGAGAATATTCCGACCGACGCGACCGACCAACCCTCGACCTTCGTCGCCCGCTACGCCTCCAACGGCGCGCTCGAGGGCGTGTATGAGCTGCCGCTGGACAAGCAGGTCGCCCTGTCGCGACGCTTCGTCACCGTCTCGGCGGAGGGTGACGTCTATTTCCTGCGGACGCGCAAAGGCGCGGTCGATCTGCTCGGCGTCGGCTTCCGCCCGATGAAGAATGGGCAGGTCATCGATCTCGCGCCGCCGGCGCCGGCGATTCCCTCTTACGCGCTGACCGATTTCGGCAAGCGCAAGGGCGCGACGGCGGCGATGCGTCCGCTCGATCGCACGCAGGTCGTGCAGACCGCGCTGCAATTCGCCAATGTGCGCTGGCGCGTCAACGCGGGCTCTTATGGCGCAGACCCGGACCGCTCTTGCAGCGGCTTCGCGCGCATCCGCCGGCCGGGCTATCTGCATGGCAAGCTGGGGCAGGAGGTCATCGGCATTCCCTATTGCTGGGGCTGCCATGGCGCGCTGCCGCGCATAGCGGCGGCGATCGGCGCCGGCCGTCTCGCCGGCAATGTCTGCACCCGCAACGATCCGCGGCCGGATGTCGCCGGCGTCGATTGCTCGGCTTTCGTCAGCGCCTGCTGGGGGCTCTCGACGCATTTCACCACAATGGCCATTCCGGCCATTTCGCGCGAATTGAGCAATCCTTGGGACCTGCTGCCGGGCGATGCGCTCAACAAGCCGGGCTCGCATGTGATGCTGTTCATGCGCTTCACGCCGGACCGCCGCGCCGAGGTGATCGAATCCTCGACCGGCGGCTGCAATGGCAAAGTGTGCCGCAACATCTATCCGCTCGCTTCCTTGCTGGCGCGCGGATATCGGCCGGTGCGCTTTCGCGGCCTCGCCAATGATATGAGCGCGCCGTCGCCGGTCGCCGCCGTCGCCACGGCGACGCCCATGGGCAAGACAAAACCCGAGACGCTGGATCAGAACGGCGCCGAGAAGCCCGCCAAGGGCGCGGTCAAGACGCGGACGCGGTGAGAGCGGCATGATCCTGCGCCTGCGCACCGGCTCGGAGACGCTGATCCTCGGCCCGCGCTCCGCTTTCGCGGGCCTCGCCGGCCGCGACCGCCGCGCGCTGGTCAGCGAATATGAGGTGCGTCGCCGGCTGCGCCTCGCGCTCGCCGATCCCGAGGGCGCCGATGCGCTGCGCCGCGCCTTCGCGCTTTGGCGGGAGGAGGGCGCGCGCATTCGCGAGGCCGACGATCACGCTTTGATCGATCGCGTCGCGCGCATGAGCCGCAATGGCGCGCTGGCGGCTTTCGTCGTCCAGGATCGCGCCAAGGGCCTCGGCGTCTCCACGGCCGCCGCGCCGCCGGGCGGCGCGAATCTCGTGGGCGCGAATGTCACGGGAATGAATTTGCAGGAACGCTTGGCGGCGACGCTCCGCCTCGTTCCGAACCATTTGAGCGGAACGACGAAGCAGGCCTTCGCAGAGCTCATCGAACCCAAAGCGCTGGCGACCACGGTCGAGGTGCTGGCGCTCTGGGCGATCTCCCATGCTTTCGGCGCGGGCGAGGCGATCGACGCGGTGCTGCTCGCCGCCGGCCTCTATTTCGGCGGCGCGCAGGTCTGGGGTGGGCTGCACGCGCTGTTCCATGCGCTCGATCTGATCCGCATGGCGCAGAGCGTGACGCAGCTCGACGAGGCTGCGGCGATTTTCGCGGAAGGCGTGACGAAGCTCGGAATCGCCGTTCTGATCGCCGCGCTGACCCATGGCGCCGCGAAAAAAGCCGGGCGCTGGACCGAGAAAAAGCCGAGCCTGCGCAACACGCCGCAGGAGAGGGCGCCAAAGGCGGAGAGATATGAGCCCAAGCCGAGCAAGCCGGCCGGGCCGCCGAATGAGCAGAAGCTGTTGCAGCCCGGACTGACGGAGCAGCTCGCGAAAATCTATGAGAAGGCCCCGGCGGCGAAGCAGGAGATAGACGCCATCGCCGCGGAGATCGCCGAGAAGACCGGCGGCGCGGTGGCGAAGGCGCCGCTCAAGGACATCGACCGGGCGCGCGCGAAGATCATCGCGGATTATCAAGGCGACGCATCCCGCATCCGCGACATAGCCCGCAACACGATCGTCGTCGAAAAGGAGAATTTCGACGCCGCCGTCGCGCTGCTGAAGGAGAAAGGCGCCAAATGCAAGATAATCGACGCGGGATCGGACGCGCTCGGTTATAGCGGCGCCAATACGGTCTTGAAGACGGAAGCCGGGATCATGGCGGAAATTCAAGTCAACACGCCGCAGATGATCTTCGCCAAGGAGACGCCCGAGGTCGCGAAGCTGATCTTGGGCGAGGAGAAATATGCGGAGATCGCCGAAGCCGCGAATCTCGAGGGCGGACGCGGGCATGCGCTCTATGAGGCGTATCGCGATCTTCCGGCCGGCGATCCGCGGGCCGCGGAGATCGAGGCCGAGAGCCGCGCCTATTACGACGCCATTCGGCGCGCGGGAGGAAAGTGATGGGACTATCGAAAGCCGATTTTCGCGACCGCGACGTCTATGTCGACTATCCTTTCGAGGATGTGATGTTCCGCTTCGACAGCAAGACTGGCGGCTTCTTCCAAAAATTCTACGGCGCCGCCCATGAGGCGGCGGTGCCGCATGACAATAGGCTGCTCACCGAGGCGATCCTCCAGGGCGAGGAGATCGACGCCGCCGCCTATCACGCCGGAAAAAAATGATCGGCGCGCCGCCGGGATGTGCGTCATCTCACATCGCCGGCCTTCCCGCCTCTGATATCGGTTGCGACGACGACAAGGGCGATGATAGCGTGAGCCATTGGGATCGCGTCTATTCATCAGACAATGGCCATCGGCGAAATGACGAAGCATTGGAAAAATTTCGTCCTTGCCCTCGCGAGCTTCGCTCTCGCGGCCGTCGTCGCGTCTCCCGCTTTCGCAGAGCGCCGCGTCGCTCTCGTGCTCGGCAACGCCGAATATGACCACATCGCCAGGCTGAAAAATCCGGTCAACGACGCCAAGGACGTCGCCGAGACTCTGGCGAGGGACCTCGGCTTCGAGGTCATCTCGCTCGTCAACGCCCGCAAGGAGCAGCTGGACGGCGCGCTCGCCGATTTCTCGCGCAAGGCCGCCGGCGCCGATGTCGCGCTGTTCTATTACGCCGGCCATGGCGTGCAGAACGAGGGCAAGAATTATCTGCTGCCGACCGACATCGCCGTGAAGGACGTCGCCGATGTCGAGTTCAAGGCGCTGGACATGGACCGCGTGCGTCTCGCGCTGTCGAAATCCGCGGGCGTCAATATTCTCATCCTCGACGCCTGCCGCAACAATCCCTTCGACAGTCTCGTCACCGCCTCGCGCTCGGTCGACGGCGGAATGCTGCCGCGCGGCCTCGAGCGGATGAGCGTCGCAGTGAACAAAGGCGCCAAGGGCATTCTCGTCGCCTATGCCGCCGCGCCGCATGAGGTGGCGCTGGACGGCTCCGGCCGCAACAGCCCCTTCGCCGAGGCGTTGCTCAAGAATCTGAAAGCGCCGGAGGTGGAGATCCGCCGGCTGTTCAACCTCGTCAGCGACGATGTCGCGCGCACGACCAAGGGCAAGCAGTCGCCGGAAATCTCCAGCCGCATCTATGGCGACTTTTATTTCCTCAGCCCGGATGAGATGGCCGAGCGCGCCTGGCAGAAGGCCTCCAAGACGCAGGACCCCGCCGATTTCCGCAGCGTGCTGACGCTCTATCCGACCTCGCCCCGCGCCCGCGACGCGCAGCTGCGGCTCGATCTCTTCGAGAGCGTGCAGCGCTGCAACGCCGAGCAAAAGGAGCTGGAGGCGATCGCCCCCGCTGATCTTTCGCGCCTGCGCGCCGCCGCCGGGCGCTTCTCCTGCGACGCCGCGCGCAAGGGCGCCGAAACGCTCGTCGCCAAGGCCGAGGAGAAAGAGCGTCGCGAGCTGGCGAGCTGCGAGGCCGACAATAAATCGCTCGGCGCGCTGCGCGAGGACGACCTCGCCGGCCTGCGCGCCGCCGCCGCGAGAATGACCTGCCCCGACGCGCGTCGGCGCGCCGGCGATCGCGTCGCTTCTCTCGAGGAGAAGGAGCGTCGCGAGCGCGACATCTGCAACGCCGATCTCGCGTCGCTGCGCTCCGTGGCGCGCGACGATCTTCCGGGCCTGCGCGCGGTGGCCGGACGGCTCGCCTGCCGCGCGGCGATCGAGGAGGCGAGGCCCCTCGTCGCGGCGCTGGAGGCGAAGGAGCGCCGCGAGCGCGAGACCTGCGACGCCGAGCGCAAGGCTTTCGCCGCGGTCGATCCGAGCGATCTTCCCGGCCTGCGCGCCGCCGTCGGCCGCATGAGCTGCGCCGCCGCGCTGGAAGGCGCGCGCTTCGTGCTCGCCCGCCTCGAGGAGAAGGAGCGCCGCGAGCGCGATATTTGCGATACCGATCGCAAGGCGCTGGGCGCCGCCGGCGTGAGCGACATAAGCGCGCTGAAATCCGCCGCCGCCAAAATGCGCTGCGAGGCGGTGCGCAATGACGCCAATCTTCTGGTCGCCGAGCTGGAGAGCAAGGCGATCCGCATCGAAGGGCAGAGCTGCGACGCCGAGCGCAAGAGCGTCGCCGGAATGGGCGGCGACCTCGCCCGGCTGCGCGCCGCTTCGCTGGGCATGAGATGCGACGCCGCGCGCGACGATGCAAAAGCCCGCCTCGCCAAGCTCGAGGAGCAGGAGACGCTGGCCCGCCAGACCTGCGACGCCGAGCGCAAGACGCTGCAATCCAAGGCGGACGACCTCATCGCTCTGCGCGCCGCCGTGCTGGCGACCACTTGCGAGGATGTGCGCAAGGACGGCAAGGCGCTCGCTGCCGAGCTCGAGAAAAAGCAGCGCCTCGCCAAGGAGAGCTGCGACGCGGATCGTAAGGCGCTGGACGGCAAGTCCGGCGATCTCTCAGGCCTGCGCGCCGCGCTCGACGGCATGAGCTGCGAAACGGCGCGCGCCGAGGCCCGCCGCAAGATCGCCGAGCTGGAAGGCGCCTGCGCCGCCGATCGCAAGAGCGTCGCCGACGTCGATGCGACGAGCTTCGACGCGCAGCAGAAATTGGGCGCGCTGCGCGGCCGCAAATTCTCCTGCGCCGATGCGCGCGGCGATCTCGACAAGGCCGTCGCCGCGACCGAGACGCGCGTGCGCGCCGCGCAGACGCAGCTGAAGACGCTCGGCTGCTATGCGGCCGCCGCCAATGGCAAGCTTGACGAGCCGACCAAATCCGCCCTCGCCGCCTATGCGAGCAAGAAGGGCGAGGCCGCGCCGACGCGCCTCACCGACGAGCTGGTCGCGCAGCTGCAGGGCCAGACCGAGATCGTCTGCCCGCATCAGGCCGCGCCCGTCGCCGCCAAGCCCGTGGAAGCGCCGGTCAAGGACGCCGCCCGCGAGGAGGCGGCTCCGGCCGCCAAGCCGGCCAAGCACAATGCGCGTCGTCATGAGGAAGAGGACGACGAGCCGGCGCGTCCGGCGCGGGCCGGCAAGCGCAATCAGATCGCCGCGCCGGTCGTCGCCCCGCGTCATATGCGCGAGCGCGCCCCCGTCGAGCGCCCGGTCGTCGCCCGCCCAGCGCGTCCGGCGGCCCCGGCCGTGGTCGCCGCCCCCGTCGCCGCGACGCCGAAGCCGCTCTCATGGTCGCATAATCCGGGCTTCTGATTTTTAGATTCGTCGCTCAGGCGTGAGGATCGCGCGTCAGGCCCCACATCGCGAAAGTCGCGAGCGCCGCCTCCACCTGCGCGCGCGTGCGGCTCTCCTCCGCCTCGCCAGACATTGCGCGGGTGAGATCGTCGACCGTTCGCGTTCCGTCGAGCAGCGCCAGAAAACGGCGCGTGTCATCACCCTCGAGCGCGACTTGCGAATGCCGATAGCTCGTCACCGAGCCGAGGCCGAGCCGCGCCTGCACGCGCGCCAGCGGATTGGCGAAAGGCTTTTCGCCCGGCTTGCGCCCGACAGGAAAAGGCTCCGTCGCCAAGCGCGCCATATTGCCCGCAAAGAGCCGCAGCAGCGCCGAGCGCGCCGCGGGCTCGGCCGCGATCTCGTCGATCGCGAGCGCGCGCGGATAGGCCTCGCCGAGCCGGCGCATGGCCGCTCCGAAAGCCTGATCGCGCGTCGAGACCTCACCCTTTCCGGCCGTTTTGAAAGCGTATTCGCCCTCGGAGACGCTGGCGTCCACGAAGGGCTCGAGCGGCGCCTCGAGATAGAGACCGGAAAGACGCTCCGGCGCGAAGCGCCGTTCCAGCGGCGCGCCGGCGCGGCAGAACAGGCTGCGACGAAAAAACCGCGTCTCGACGAAATCGAGCGCCTGCTCATAGGCGATCTGATCGCCGCCGGTGAGCGGCAAGGATTGGCTCCACAGCTCGCTCTCCCATAGCGCATGTCCCACCAGCGAGGGGTCATTGTCGCAAAGATAATCGAGCCCATGCGCCCGCGCTGCGGCGACGACAGTGGACAAGAGCTGCGGATCATAGATCTCGCCGAGCTCGTCGTGGAAGATGAGCCCATCCGGCCGGCCGAGAAAATCGCGCGCCTCCAGCGCCAGCGCCTTGCGAAAGGCGTTGTCGCTCGTCGACCATTGCTCGGCGTAGAAGCTCGCCGTCGCGCGCGCGGCGGCGATTCTGCGCTCTGGCTCCACTATTCCCGCGACGGCGCTGAGAAGCATGTCGCGCAGGCCCTGGCGCAAGCGGCATCCCGGCAGCGCATTATAGCTGATCATGGCGACGCCACGCTGCGACAGCAGCCGCCCGCACAGCGCCATCACCGCATCCTGAACGACCTTCGGCGCCCAGGCGTAGACGCCATGCGCGATGATGTAATCGAAGGATTGCGGCTCGGCCGTAAAATCACGCAGATCGGCGCAAACGAGCCGCAGATTAGAGACGCCCGCCGCCGCCGTCAGCTCACGCCCCGCGGCGACGGCGCGCTCGGAGAGATCGACGCCGATAAATTCCGCGCACGGCGCGCCGATCGCCATGCTGGCGAGATTGACGCCATCGCCGGCGCCGATCTCCAGCACGCGGCAGTCCTGAAAGGGCGCCGCGGGCCGCCCCATCAATTGCGAAAGAGCGCCGAGCTGCGTGGGATGCGTCCAATGGCGGACAGCGTAAGGATAGTCCTGCTCGTCATAGACATTCGTCATGGGAATGGGCTCGCAATATCGACGATCGATCCTCGGTGAATTCACCACGTCATGCAAGGCGCGGCTGCGGGACGATCAGGCGAGAGCGAGCGACGCCGGCCGAAACGAATCCGCGCGCGCGCTGCGCCAGGCGGCGGCGAAGCGCGCGTCCATCTCTCCACGGAGAAACGCGCCCGGCGCCGGCGCCGGATAGAGCTCGGCGAAAGTCGCCGCCTCATGCGGGGAGATGCGGCGACAAAAATGCTCCGGCGTGAAATCGCTCGGATGATCGAGCCCGGCGGCGGCGGCAAGCTCGGCGAGAGCTGCGAGCGTCGCATGATGAAAATTGCGCACGCGCTCCGCCTTGTCCGAGACGACGAGCGCGCGGCCGCGCGAGGCGTCCTGCGTGGCGACGCCGGTCGGGCAGCGATCGGTATGGCAGGACAGAGATTGAATGCAGCCGAGCGCGAACATGAATCCGCGCGCGCTATTGCACCAATCGGCGCCGAGCGCGAGCGCCCGCGCCATGTCGAAGCCCGTCGCGATCTTGCCAGCGGCGCCGATGCGAATCGCATCCCGCAGGCCGACGCCGATCAGCGCGTGATGCGCGAAGGCGAGTCCGTCGCGCATCGGCATGCCGATGTGATCCATGAATTCCAGCGGCGCCGAGCCGGTCCCGCCTTCCTTGCCATCGACGACGATGAAATCGGGATGCAGGCCCGTCTCCAGCATCGCCTTGCAAATGGCGAGAAACTCCCATGGCTGGCCGAGGCAGAGCTTGAAGCCGACCGGCTTGCCGCCGGAGAGCGCGCGCAGCTGCGCCAGAAATTGCAGCAATTCGATCGGCGTCGAAAAGGCCGAATGCGCCGCCGGCGAAATGCAATCCTCGCCCATGGGCACGCCGCGAATACGCGCGATCTCCTCGCTCACCTTGGCGGCCGGCAGCACGCCGCCATGGCCGGGCTTCGCCCCTTGGCTCAGCTTCACCTCGATCATCTTGATCTGATCTCGCGTGGCGATCTCGGCGAATTTCTCTGCGTCGAATGCGCCATCGCGCGTGCGGCAGCCGAAATAGCCGGAGGCGATCTGCCAAATGACGTCGCCGCCAGCCTCCTGATGATAGGGGCTGAAGCCGCCCTCGCCCGTATCCTGCGCGAACTCGCCCTTGCGCGCGCCGAGATTTAGCGCGCGAATGGCGTTGCGGCTCAAGGCGCCGAAGCTCATCGCGGAAATATTCAAGAGCGAGATGTCATAAGGCTGCGCGCATGCGGCGCCGATGCGCGTGCGAAAATGCGCGTGCGAGACCGGCTGCGCCGCGATCGAATGGCGCAACCATTCGAAGCCTTCCTCATAGACGTCGATTTCCGTGCCGAAAGGCCTTTTGTCTATGTTCATCTTGGCGCGTTGATAGACGATGGCGCGCTTGTCGCGGCTGAACGGACGGCCGTCCTTATTGTCCTCGAAGAAATATTGCCGTAGCTCCGGCCGCACATGCTCGAGCAGAAAACGCAAATGCGCGGAAATGGGATAGGCGCGCAAAATCGCATGCTCGCGCTGCAGCAGATCATGCGCGCCGAGCGCGCAGAGCGCGGCGCAGGCGAGCGCCGCCGGAAAGAAGGCGCTCGATAGATCGCCCTTCGTCGCTATGGCGCAGGCGAGAAAGCCCGCGATGCTGAGAGTGAGCGCGACGAAGCGGGGCGTGAGGGGGAGAAAGAGCAAGCGGAGCATGTTCGAAATCTCCTTCCCAAATGTGACGCGGCCGCTGCGGCGCGCGGGCGGATCGGCGGCTTTTCCGAGGCGAATGCGCCGAAAGCTCTCACGAGACGGCTGCATTCGCGCGACGATCACGCTCGCGAGCGCTTTTTTCCCGCGCTTGCCGGCGCGGAGGCGCGAATGATAGTCTCGCCTCGCTTGTTCGGGCCTTTTGCGTCATTCGAGATCCCTCGCGCGCATGATCGCTTTTCCTGATTTTTCCTGCGCTGTGCAGCTGATCGCGTCGCGCCGCCTTCGCCGCCTTCCTTCTCCCCGTGAACGGGGAGAAGGTGAGGATGAGGGGCTCGGGGCGTTTTGCGTTTTTGGCCAACGCCCCGAGCCCCTCACCCCGCAGGCGGGGAGAGGGAGAGGGCGGCGCGAAACCCTATCGTCCGCTCTGCGGCGAGGCGCGCTCGCGATCTCTTGCGCTATGCTCGGTCTTTTCGCGAACGCCGCATCGGCCGAGACGCGCGCCATTGTCATCGGCGTTGATCGCTATACGCATGCGCCGCCCTTGCGCGGCGCCGCGGCCGATGCGCGCGATCTCGAGGCGAGCCTGCGCGGACGCGGGGCGCGCGACATTGTGACATTCATCGACAAAGCGGAGCGCGCCGCGGTGATGCGCGCGCTCGACGCCATGCTGACGCGCACGCAAAAGGGCGACGCCATCTTCCTGACCTTCGCCGGCTATGGCGCGCAGCAGGACGGCCCCGTTCTGCTGCTGCCGAAATTCGATCCGAGACATGCGCGCGACCGTGGCGAGAAGATCGCGCGCGCCGAGCTCGATTCGATGATCGACGCTTTCGAGAAGAAAGGCGCGCGCGTCTTTCTCGTCGCCGACGCTTCCTTCGGCGACGGCCTCGCGCGCGAGGTCGATCCACGCGCGGCGAAGCTCGTCTATCGCTCGCTGAGTGAAGGCGCTTCCGCCGCCACGACGAAGATCGCGCCACGGGATTTCGCACGCTCCGTCGTTCTCATGGCGGCGGATGCGCAGTCCAAAGCGCCCGAGCTGGAGATTCCCGGCGTCGGCCAGCGCGGCGCGCTGAGCTACGCCGTGGCGCGCGCGCTGGAGGGCGCGGCGGACGCCAATGGCGACGGCGCCGTCACGACGGAGGAGCTCATCGCCTATGTCAGGGGGCTCGCCTATCAGCTCAGCGATCAGCGTCAGAACATCGCCGTCATCGCGCCGCGAGGGCTCGACGCCTCGAGGGATGTGATCGCGCAGCTCGGGCGCGGCGTCGGCGTGCAGGCGGTGGGCGGATCGCCGGCGGAGGAGGAGGAGGCCGCGGCTTCCTCCGGCGGCGGCGGGCTGACGATCACGCCGCTGACGCCCAAATCCATGGCCATCGGGCCGGGCCAGAGCCTGCCGCCGGCAAAGCCCGCCGCTCTGCCGCCGCGGCCCAAGGAGCCGATCCGCCTCGCTCTGCGCGGCGCCGCTGCGGAGCGCGGAACCGGCGCCGGCGCGCATGCGCCTTTCGTGCTCGTCGGCGCCGATGCCGCGCCCGATATCGTCTGGGACGCGGCGAGCCGCGACGCGCTGGCCGGCGGCGATGTGCTGGCCCATAATGTCGATGCGCATGAGCTCGACGTACTGATCGATCGCGCCGCGACGGTGCGCTGGCTGAAGCTCGTCGCCGGCAAAGGGCCGCTGCCCATGCGCGTCGCGCCCGAGGGGCTGCGGCGCAAGGGCGAGCGCGTCGAGATCACCATAGGCGGAGTCGCCGGCCGCAATCTGCTGCTGTTCGACCTCACCGGGGACGGCGTGCTGCAATTGCTCTATCCGCTCGCCTCGGACCCGCCCGTCGTGCAATCTTCCGATTACCGGCTGAGCGTGGTCGCGGGCGAGCCCTTCGGCGCCGATCAGATCGTCGCCATCGCCTCGACGCGGCCCATGCCACAGCTCGAGCAGGCGCTGCGGCAGCTCGATCGGCTGCGCAATCCGGCCAAGGTCATCGAGATCGTCTCGCAATTTTCGAACGGCGAGGCGCAGCTCGGCACAGTCGGCATTTTCACCGCGCGTTGAAAAGAAGGAGAGAATGATGCGGCGTCTTTGTCTCCCGCTTCTCTGCTGCGTCTCGAGCGTCGCGCTCGCCGAGCCGCAGGACGCCACGCGCTCTGTGCGCATCATCGACGATCCGCCCGCGGAGGCCGCGCCGGCGCCGCAGACGCAAGCGCCGGCGATCCCCAAGGAGCCGGCCAAGGCCGCCGGCGTCGGCGTGCGGATCGAGGTGCTGCCACAGGAGGAGTTCGCGCTCGGCGCGCCGATGAGCTTTCGCGTGACGGCGGAAAAGCCCGGCTATGTGATACTGGTCGATGTCGATGCGCAGGGAAAGCTGGCGCAGATTTTCCCCAATATGGTGACTTTGGCCGATCCCGCCGGCGTCGATGAGAAGGCCAATTTTCTGAAGGCCGGCCAGTCGATGACGCTGCCGGACGCCGGCGGCAAAGCCGCCTATCGCTTCGTCGCCTCGCCGCCGACGGGCGTCGGCATGGTGGTGGCCATATTGAGCGACGCGCCCTTGCAGATCGTCGATCTGCCGGATGTGCCGGCCGCCATTGCCGGGCAGGCCAAGGCCGCGGATTTCGTGAAGGATTCGACGCGGATGCTGCAGATCCTGCCCGCCGAAGGCGAGCACCCGACGCGCGCGCCCAAATGGTCCTTCGCGACGAAATTCTATGGAATCAAGTGAACGGCTATTTCGCGCCGCGCGGGCGCCTGATCTGCACATAGAGCGCGCCTTCCCCGCCGTGATTGCGCGCCGCCTCACCGAAGCCGACCACGAGATCGCGCATGGCCGGGGCGCTCAGCCATAAAGGTACGACGCGGCGCAGCACACCGCCCTCCTCGCTGCGCACGCCCTTGCCCGTCACCACGATCGCCATGCGGGCGCCGGCCGCCTGGGCGTGGCGCAGAAAATCATAGAGCGCCGTCTGCGCCTCGGCTTGGCGCAGGCCGTGGAGATCGAGCTTGGCCTCCACCTCGAGCCGGCCGCGACGCAATTTCATGCGCGTGCGGTGATCGATCTCCGCCGGCGGCGCGGCCGGATGGGGCCGCGGCTTTTTTTCCGCCGGAGCGGGCGGAGGAAGAGGCGAAGCGGCGGCGCCTTTCTTCGGCTCGCTGGCCTCGGTCGGCTGCTCCTCTAGCGGGCGACGACGACGCCCTCGCGACGGCCGCACATCGGCCGTCACCTTGTTCCAGAGCTCGATCTCTTCGCGGGACAGAAAACGCGAGCGACGCGATTCGCGCGGCGGATCACTCATCGCCGACCGCTCCTCGCGGCAGCAGCACGGTGAAATCCGCATTGTGGCGCACGAGCCCGGCGAGCGCGCCGGCCTCGTCCCCGGCGCCGAAGAAGAGATCTGCGCGCGCAGGTCCGAGGATCGCCGAGCCCGTGTCCTGCGCGATCATCAGCCGGGCGAAGGGCTCCGCCGCCGCGCTGCGCCAGGGCAGCGTCGCAGTGATGAAGAAGGGTAGGCCGTAGCTCCACAGCGAGCGATCAACGGCGATGGAGCGAAGCGGAGCCAGCGCGCAGCCCTCGCCGCCTATGGGGCCGTCGCGCCGCTCCGGCGAGGAATCGGCGCGGAAGAAGACATAGGAGCGGTTCTCCTGCATCAGCCGGGCGCCGGGCGCGCCATCCTCCTGGCCGAGGGCGCGGATTTCCGTCTTCAAGCGCTCGAGCGACATCTCATTTTGCGGCACCAGCCCGCGCTCGATGAGCAGGCGACCGATCGAGGTATAGGGACGTCCATTGCGGCCGTCATAGGTGAGCGGCAAATCGCGCCCGCCCGGATAGCGCAGCCGCGCTGAGCCCTGCACCTGAATGAGAAACAGCTCGACCCTGTCGCGAACATAGGCGATCGGCCTCGGCCGCAGCTCGGGCGGGCCTTCCTCCAAGGCGCGGCGATCGGGATAGGGCTCGAGGCCGCCATCGTCCCGCCGCCGGGCCGAGGTGAGCGCCTCGCCCGCCTCGCCGCGGATAGGCCTCTCGTTCAAGGTGACGAGATCGGCAGGA
Source organism: Methylosinus sp. sav-2 (assembly GCF_004366495.1). Taxonomy (NCBI): domain Bacteria; kingdom Pseudomonadati; phylum Pseudomonadota; class Alphaproteobacteria; order Hyphomicrobiales; family Methylocystaceae; genus Methylosinus; species Methylosinus sp. sav-2. Next base: position 590,672 of record NZ_SOEJ01000001.1, on the reverse strand, counting down.
CGAGCGGGAACGGGGGTGCGGAACCCCGCCTCCGGCGCCTCCCGCGCCTCGATCACAGGCTCGTAATAGGCGGTGACGAATCCCGGCCCACGCAGCCGAAAAGGGCGGAAATTGGCGGCGAAAAAATCGAGCGCCGCATCTTGGGAGAGCCTCGCCGCATCCATGCCCGCGGCGATGCGGCAGACGCGAGCCAGCGCTTCATCGGCCGGCAAAGCCGCGCGGAGCGGCTGCGCAGCGGAGAGAATGATTTCAGCTGAGCGGCGAAAGACGCGAAAGGCCGCGCCGAGATCGTCCCGAAAAATGGCGTCGATCGAATCGAAACCGACTGGATCGAGATCGACGGACGCCACGCAAGTTCCGCCTAATGAACCGTTTCGGTGGCCACGAGCTTCCAATTCGGATCACGCGACGCGACATCGCGCGCGAAAGTCCAGAGGTCGACGATCTCGAGCGGCCGATCGGAATCGCCCTCGATCGCGGCGCCGGCGCTGTCGCGGCGGACCGATTGGAGCTTGGCGACGAAACGAATGGTGATCTGCGCCTTGCGGAGCTCGACCTTGGCGTCCTCCACCGTAGCGGAATCTATGGAGACGACATGGGCCTCGGCCGTCTCGCCGCGCTGCTCCCGCCCGGCGATCTCGCCGGAGAAGCTGTCGAACACCTCGGTCGAGAGGAGATTGCGCAGCGTGTCGCGGTCGCCCCTGGCGAAGGCCTGGACGATCATCTCATAGGCTTTCTTGGCGCCCTCGACGAAGGCCGGGCCGGAGAAGCTGCGATCGGAGGCGGCGATCTGGTCCAGACCGCGCCAGCCATTGCTGCCCGATTCGGCGAGGCCTTTCCAGCGGTCGGCGTCCAGCGCCCCATTGGCGGGCGAAGGCGCAAAAGCGGAGCCCTGCGGCGCCGGAGCCGGGCCGATCCGCTGGGCGGGGCCGGCTCGATCGGAGGCGGGGCCTTCGCGATCGACGCGCACGCCGAGGACCGACCACAATTTCCAGACGACGAAAGCCGCGAGCGCGGCGAAGACCAAGATGGATGGGTCGAAATCGGATCCCGACAAAGGGCGTCTCCCGGTCGCAGGGATTGTCCGGTATCATGTCGCGTCCCAGATGTCACGAATCAACCCCTCGCAGGGGTCTCTCGTGACGGGAACGGAGGGCGCGCCGAGGTGAACAAGTCGAAACTCGTCGCCTATGTGCTGACAGGCTGGCTCTTCGTCGAGATCGTGGCCTTCGTGCTCGTCGTGCAATTTCTCGGCGTGATGGCGGCCGTGGCGCTCGGCGTCGGCACGACGCTGCTCGGCCTCGCCGACGTCAAGCGGCTGTTCGTCTATCTGCGCAGCCGCGTCGGGCAGCCGCGCGAGGAGCTGAAATCCGGCGTCGCTCTGCTCGAGGGCGGCCTCGAGGCGGTGGGCTCGCTGCTGCTGATCCTGCCCGGCTTCGCCTCCGATCTCGTCGGCCTGGCGCTGAAGTCGCCGTCGATCCGCGCGCAGGTCGCCGATCGCATTCGCGGCAAGACCGAGCGGCAGGGTCCGCAGACCATCGATCTTTCGCCTGGCGAGTGGAAAGCCATTGTCGATGAAGGTCCCAAGCGCCGCGTGCGCGCGCGCCGCGCCCCTCCCGCCAAAGTTGTCTGACCACCGTCAAATCCGTTGTCGCAGGCAAGGGGACGTGTTAGGCGGGCGCCGTGATAGGCGCCGCCATACCGTCGCGCCTGTCAGGAGCCGAAATCGGCAGGGAGTTCGACGATGACCGATACGAATGGAAGCGGCTCCGGCCCGACCGGCGCCCCGGCGCTCAACGTGCTCGTGCAATATGTGAAGGATCTCTCCTTCGAGAATCCCAATGCGCCGCGCTCGCTGCAGCCGCGCCAGAATCCGCCGGAGATCGGCATTCAGGTCAATGTCAACGCCCGCCAGATGTCACCTGAGGATTTCGAGGTCTCGGTGACGTTGGAAGCCTCGGCCACCGAAGGCGGCGAGGTGCTGTTCAAGCTCGAGGTCGATTACGGCGGTGTGTTCCGCCTGCTGAACATTCCGGCCGAGCAGATTCATCCGATCGTGATGATCGAATGCCCGCGCCTGCTGTTCCCCTTCCTGCGCCAGGTCGTCGCCGACGCCACGCGCAATGGCGGCTTCCCGCCTCTCTATATCGATCCCATCGACTTTTTCGCGCTCTATCAGCAGCGCGCGGCTCAGGAGCAGCAAGCTCCGGCCAACGCCAACTGAACTATCCCCGGTCGTCATTAAGCGACGAAGCAATCCAGCGACCGCCCCACGGCTCTGGATTGCTTCGCTGCGCTCGCAATGACGGCGAATCGATCATTCGGAAACCGTACGAAATCGCAGAGGCGAGCCGTCAGGCTCGCTTCTCCATCACGGTTTCGATGGCTGGCTCGGCCGTCTCTGGCTGCGCGAGATAGCGCAGCCACATCGGCTCCTTGCCCAGCTTGGCGATAAAGGCCTCATGCGCGGCGCGTTCCGCCTCGGTGAGCAGCGGCGCCAGCTTTTGCGGGCGGCTACGCAAAAATTCGCCGCCATTCTCCTCCGCCAGAGTCGCCGCATCCGCTTGCAGAATGAGCGCCGATTGGCGGCCGCCCATCAGCTCCGCATAGACTTCCGCGAGCAGGCCTGCGTCGAGCAGAGCGCCATGCTTGTCGCGTCGCGTGAGATCGACGCCATAGCGCTGGCAGAGCGCATCCAGAGTATTGGAGGCGCCGGGATGCCGACGGCGGGCGATGGTCAGCGTGTCGACGACGCGATCGAAAGGGATCGCCGCTTTTCCCAGCTGGCCGAGCTCGAAATTGACGAAGCGCATGTCGAATTCGGCGTTATGCGCGACGAGATTGGCGTCCTCGACGAATTCCAGAAAGCTGTCGGCGATCTCGCGGAATTTCTTTTGGCCCGTGAGAAAGGCCGAGGAGAGGCCATGCACGCGAAACGCCTCTTCCGGCATGTCGCGTTCTGGATCGAGATAGAAATGGAAAGTGCGGCCGGTGGGGATGAGATTGGAAATCTCCACCGCGCCGATCTCGACGATGCGATGGCCCTTGGTCGGGTCGAGACCGGTCGTCTCCGTGTCGAAGACGATCTCACGCATCGGCAGCCTCTCTCGATCGGATCAGCGCGACGGCTTTCGTCGCGCCAGCTCCTCGAGGATTAGCCGAACTTCCTGCCGAGCGGAATCCAGGCCGCGCTCGCTATGCACCACGAAATCGGCGCCGGCGCGCTTTTGCGCGTCTGGAACCTGCTTGGCGAGTATGGCGGCGAATTTTTCCTCCGTCATGCCGGGACGCGCCAGCACGCGCGCGCGCTGAATTTCCGGCGGGGCGGAGACGACGACGACGGCGTCGACATCCTTTTGGGCGCCGATCTCGAAGAGAAGCGGAATGTCGAAGACGACGAAACGCTCGCCCGCGCGGCGACAATTCTCGAGAAATTCGTCGCGGCCGATGGCGACGAGCGGATGCACCAGCGCCTCGAGACGGCGCAACGCCTCGCCGTCGCCGAGCACGTGGGCGGCGAGGCGGGCGCGATCGACGACGCCATCCACCGTCGCGCCAGGGAACATCTCTTCTATCTGCGCCGCCGCGGGGCCACGGTAGAGCTCATGCACGGCGCGATCGGAATCATAGACGGGGACGCCCTCGGCGCGAAAGAGATCGGCCGTCGTCGATTTGCCCATGCCGATCGAGCCGGTGAGGCCGATGACCAGAGGACGGGGCGCGGCGTCGCCGCTCATGACAGAATCGCTCCCTCGCGGCGAAGCGCATCGAGCACCGGCAGCAGCGGCATTCCGATAATGGTCCAATGATCGCCGATTATGCGCTCGAAGAGATGAACGCCGAGTCCTTCTATCTGATAGGCGCCGGCGCTGGTCGTCGCCTCCTCGGCCACGATCTCGAGATAGCGGGCGAGAAAATCATCCGAAAAAGCGCGCATTGTCAGATCGGCATGGGCGACGGTCTCGAAGATTATGGCGCCGTCGCGGGCGAGGGCCACCGCCGAATGCAGACGGTGGGTCCGCCCGGAGAGAAAGCGCAGCTGCTCGCCGGCGGCGGCGACGGTCGGCGGCTTGCCGAATCTCCGCCCCTCGCAGCTCGCAACCTGATCCGCGCCGAGGACGAGAGCGCCCGGCCGCGCCAGTGAGACGAGCTTCGCCTTGTCGCCGGCCAATCGCGCCGCGACAGCGTCGGCGTCGCCGCCAAGGGCGACGACCTGCGCTTCCGCAGAGCGCTCGTCGATCTCTGCTGGCTCGACGAGAAAAGGCGCGCCAGTCTGCTCCAGCGCCATGCGCCGGCCTTTGCTCTTGGAGGCGAGAATCAGCGGCTCGGCGAGAAGCCAGAAGGCGCCGGGGCGATCCTGCGGCAGTCGAACCTCCTCCGATCGATTCCCACAGGCCGGACGTGGTCGTGGGCATTATGGGGACAAATGAGCGCCGTCGGGCCGGGCATGTGCACAGCTGCGCATAACCAGGGGCAGCGATCAACAGGCGACGGAACGGGTGGGGATAAACAGGAGCTTTGGCATTGCAGCGTGGGATTCTCCGCCGTCAACCGCGAGGCTTGTGGGTAGACGCCCACAAGCCATTGTTAATGTTTCGTTTACGATTGTGTCCACAGCGGGCTGGCAAAACTCTCTACAGCATGGTTCTAGCTACGTAAGATGTGGACAAAAGGTTGACGGAAATTAACCTTCGTTAATGAACCGTCAATAAAATCAAAAAAATCTCTTAAAGATTGAATTTTCTTTTTGTGTCGTTTTGGGCTAGCTCCAATGACGGAAGGAGCGCTGGACGTCGCCTTCCATTCCCGATCCTGCCGGAGCAATAAGCGAAATGGGTGATCTCAAGCCTCTCCTCGCCGTTCTGGGCGGAGAAGCACGCGCCGTGCCGCCGATCTGGCTGATGCGACAGGCCGGCCGCTATCTGCCGGAATATCAGGAGCTGCGCGCCAAAGCCGGCAGCTTTCTCGACACTTGCTACAATCCGCAGACGGCGGCGCGGATCACTTTGCAGCCGATCGAGCGTTTCGGCTTCGATGCCGCGATCCTGTTCAGCGACATTCTGGTCGTGCCGGATGCGCTGGGGCAGAAGGTCTGGTTCGAGACGGGGCATGGGCCGCGGCTGATTCCGCTGGAGAGCGATCAGGACATCGAGGCGCTCGCCGAGAATTTCGACCTGGGCAAGCTCTCGCCTGTCTTCGAGACGATCGACCGGGTGAAGGGTGAGCTGCCGAAGTCAGTGACTTTCATCGGCTTTTGCGGCGCGCCCTGGACGGTGGCGAGCTATATGATCGCCGGCCGCGGCACGCCGGATCAGGCGCCGGCTCGGCTCTTCGCCTATCGACGGCCGCAGGCTTTCGCACGGCTCATCGATATTCTGGTCGAGGCCTCCATCGCCTATCTCATTCGGCAGATCGACGCCGGCGTCGAGGTTTTGCAGCTCTTCGACAGCTGGGCCGGCGTGCTGCCTGCTCACGAGTTCGAGCGTTGGGTCGCGGAGCCGCTTAAGAAGATCATAGACGCGGTGAAGGCCGCCCGGCCCGGCGTGCCGATCATCGCCTTCCCGCGTGGCGGCGCGACGCATCTCCCCCGTCTCGCCGGGACGCTCGGCGCCGATGCGCTGGGACTCGACACGGCGATCGATCCCGCCTGGGCGGTGAAGGAAATCCCCGCAGGCCCGGCGCTACAGGGAAATCTCGATCCTCTGGCTCTGCTGGCCGGTGGGGCGGCGCTCGATCGCGAGATCGACGCCATTTTGCGGTGCTTTGCCGGACGGCCGCATATTTTCAATCTCGGCCATGGCGTCCTGCCGGAGACGCCGCTCGAGCATGTCTCGCAATTGATCGAGCGTATTCGCGGAACAGGGAATTGAAGTCATGTATCTCTGGATCAAAGCTCTGCATGTGATCGCAGTTATCTCCTGGATGGCCGGGCTGCTCTATCTGCCGCGGCTGTTCGTCTACCATACGGAAGTGGGGCAGGGCGCGCCCTCCGCATTGTTCAAGAAGATGGAACGCCGGCTGGCGCTCTACATCATGGCGCCGGCGATGATCGTCTCCTGGCTGGCCGGTCTGGCGCTGATCTATTTCGGCTCCTTCCATGGCGCCGGATGGCTGCACGCCAAATTGGCGCTGGTGGTCCTTCTGACTGGCGTCCACTTCTATTTCGGCGTCACGCAAAAGGCTTTCGAGCGCGACGAGAATCACCGGCCGGCGAAATTCTTCCGATTCATCAATGAGGTTCCGACTCTGCTGATGATCGGCATCGTCATTCTGGTGATCGTCAAGCCATTCTGACGACTGGGGATTTTCCCCGCCTTTCACGGAATTGTCATGAGTTTCGGGCGGATGGCTTGCGTTTCCGCCCGAAAAGGATTAATTGCTGACTTGCTCACCTAAAGGCAGATCGTCGTTTCGCACGACAGCCGGATCCAGACCGGCTCACCGGGGCATCGTGTCCCGCTTCCTTATCTGCCCTACCCCGCCGCCCTAGGCCAAGTTTCATCCGAATATCGTCGAGGATTGTCCCAAATGGGGGAAATCAAGCTTCAGGACCTGAAGTCCAAATCGGCCGCCGAGCTTCTCGCCTTCGCTGAGGAGCATGAGGTCGAGGGCGCGTCGCTCATGCGGCGTCAGGAACTGCTCTTCGCAATATTGAAGCAATTCGCCGGTCGCGACGTCGAGATCGTCGGCGAAGGCGTCGTCGAAGTGCTGCAGGACGGCTTCGGCTTCCTGCGCTCGCCGGACGCCAATTATCTCGCCGGCCCCGACGACATTTACGTGTCACCCTCGCAGATCAGGCGCTTCGGCCTGCGCACCGGCGATACTGTCGAAGGCATGATCCGCAGCCCCAAAGAGGGCGAACGCTATTTCGCGCTGCTCAAGGTCAATTCGATCAATTTCGAAGACCCGGAGAAGGTGCGGCACAAGGTCCCCTTCGACAATCTGACGCCGCTCTATCCAGATGAGCGCTTGAAGCTCGAGATCGACGATCCGACGCGCAAGGACCTTTCCGCACGCGTCATCGATCTCGTCGCGCCGATCGGCAAGGGCCAGCGCGCTCTGGTCGTCGCGCCGCCGCGCACCGGCAAGACCGTGCTGCTGCAGAATATCGCGCAGTCGATCACCACCAATCATCCCGAGTGCTATCTGATCGTCCTGCTGATCGACGAGCGCCCGGAGGAAGTGACCGACATGCAGCGCTCTGTGAAGGGCGAGGTCGTGTCCTCCACCTTCGACGAGCCGGCCGTGCGTCACGTCCAGGTCGCGGAGATGGTCATCGAGAAGGCCAAGCGCCTGGTCGAGCATCACCGCGATGTCGTGATCCTGCTCGATTCGATCACGCGTCTCGGCCGCGCCTACAACACTGTGGTGCCGTCCTCCGGCAAGGTGTTGACCGGCGGCGTGGACGCCAATGCTCTGCAGCGTCCTAAGCGTTTCTTCGGCGCCGCGCGCAATATCGAGGAGGGCGGCTCGCTGACAATCATCGCCACGGCGCTGATCGACACCGGCTCCCGCATGGACGAGGTGATTTTCGAGGAATTCAAGGGCACGGGCAATTCGGAGATCATTCTCGACCGCAAGGTCTCCGACAAGCGCGTCTTCCCTGGAATCGACATTACCCGCTCCGGCACCCGCAAAGAAGAGCTGCTGGTGCCCGCGGACGTGCTCAAAAAGATGTATGTGCTGCGCCGCATCCTCAATCCGATGGGCACGGTGGACGCGATCGAGTTCCTGCTCGGCAAGCTGCGCGAGACGCCCAAGGGCAACGCCAGCTTCTTCGATTCGATGAACACCTGAGTTGGCGCCCTCGGACGCGCCGGCGATGTGAATTCGCGGGGAGAGCGTGTTCGAGGGTTTCGCCAATGTCTGGACGATCGTCGGCCTCGCACGCGAGCTGAAGGCCGACGCGCCTCTGCCGCTCACTGTGGCCGGCGAAAAAATCGTGCTGTTCCGCGGCCTCGATGGCGCGCCGGCTGCGCTGATCGACCAATGCCTGCATCGTGGCGTCGCCCTTTCGCTTGGCTGTGTCGAGCAGGGCGACATTCGCTGCCCCTTCCATGGCTGGCGCTTCGGCGCGGATGGAAGCCTTCGTCACATTCCCTGGAACCCGGAGGCGAAGCGCGACACGATTCGCGCGACGCGGCTTCCTGTGCGTGAAATCGATGGCGTCATCTGGTTGCGCACGGCGCCGGGCGAGACGGCCGACGAGCCGCCGCCGATCGAATCGCTGACGTGCGGCCTGCGGCTCTGCGCGCAAAGCTTCGTCTGGCGCGTGCATTGGACGCGCGTCATGGAGAATATGCTCGATTCGCCCCATGTCGCTTTCGTGCATCGCCGGACCTTCGGCGGAGCCATGGCGCGCGCGCTCGACGAAAATTCCCTGGCGCGGATGGATGTGAGCTTCGAGCCGCATGAATATGGCGGCAAGATCGCGGCCTCCGTGGTGGGGAGGCGACGCCCGGCGGCGCTGGATTATGTGTTTCCCAATCTGATGGAGCTGTCGCTCGATTTTCGCGGCCGCGTCTTTCGCATCTTCGCGATCTGCATTCCTGTCGGGGAACGGGAGACACGTCTTCTCTTGCTCACCGCCCGCGGCTTTTTGCGCGCTGGTCTCTTCGATGCGCTGTTTCTCTGGTCCAATCGCCGGATCGCGGAAGAAGATCGCGCGATCGTCGAATCCTCGACGCCGCCATTCTCGCCGCTAGGTGGGGAGGAGGCATCCATGCCGACGGATGCGGCCACTCTGGCCTTTCGCCGGCTCTATCGTCAGCGCCTCTTCGGCTCCAGCGCCTGATTTCCTTCGGCAAAGCTCCGCGGCCCTTTGCCGACGCCACGCGCTGCGATTTGGGAAAGACCAAAAGTTAACGAATTCTCAATTCACCTCTAAAGTCATTCCTTCAGATTGAAAAAGCCGTATTCTTTCTCGGCGAGAGAAATTCGAGTAGAGCATCAGGATCATGTCCAGCGACACGATCTTCGCCTCGGCCTCTGGCGCCGGCCGCGCCGCAATCGCGGTAATTCGCCTGTCCGGTCCGTCGGTCGGGCGTGTGCTCGAGGTTTTGGCCGGGCTCACGCCTCAGCCACGCTTCGCCCATTATGTGACGCTGCGCGCGCCGGGCGCGGTCGAGCCGCTCGATCGCGGTCTCGCGCTCTATTTTCCAGCGCCGAATTCGCCGACCGGGGAAGATTACGCCGAGCTGCAAATTCATGGCGGCCGCGCTGTGGCGCGCGCGCTGCTCGGCGTTCTGAACGGCCTTCCCGGCTTGCGCGAGGCGGAGCCGGGGGAATTTGCGCGGCGCAGCCTCGCCAATGGCAAAATGGATTTGTCGCAGGTCGAAGGGCTCGCCGATCTCATCGATGCGGAGACAGAGTTTCAGCGCCGTCAGGCGATACGGGCGCTCGGCGGGGCTCTGCGCAAAAGAGTCGAAGGCTGGCGCGAACGGCTGATTCGGGCTCTGGCGCTGGTCGAGGCGGAGCTGGATTTTTCCGATGAGGGGGATGTCTTCGAGCCGGCGACGGCGCTTCGTCCCTTGCTCGAGCCCGGGATCGCCGAAATGGCCGGGGCGCTGGCGGCGAGCGAAGCCAGCGAGCGGCTCCGCGACGGCTTCGTGGCGCTGCTGCTCGGCCCGCCCAATTCCGGCAAATCGACGCTGCTCAATGCTCTGGCGCGGCGCGAGGTGGCGATCGTCTCCGCCATCCCGGGAACAACGCGCGATATGATCGAGGTTCATCTCGATCTCGGCGGCATGCCGATCACATTGGTCGACACGGCGGGTCTTCGCGAGGCGGAGGATGAGATCGAGCGCATCGGCGTCGCGCGGACGCGGGCGAGGATCGGGGAGGCCGATCTGCTGCTGTGGCTCTCGGAAGGGGGCCGTGAGACGCCGCAATTGGAGCCTTTGGGCGACGCCGAGCTGATCCGTGTCGCAACCAAGGCGGATTTTCTAGATTGCACATCAGATAATCTTGCAATTTCCGCTCGAACAGGGTTTGGAATAGACCGACTTCTGGAGGAAATTGCGGGTCGCGCGAAGCGACGTCTGGGCGACGGCTCGACGGCGCTTCTCACGCGTGAACGGCATAGGCGGCTCATTCAGGGGGCGAAAATGGCGATCGAGGCGAGTCTCGATTCTGGCAAGCCGCTCGAATTCGTCGCGGACGATCTTCGTGTCGCAGGCCGGGCGCTCGGCCGCATCGTCGGCGCTGTCGATGTGGAGGAGGTGCTGGATGCGATTTTCTCGCAATTCTGCATCGGCAAATAGTTTCACGTGAAACAGGATCGAGGATAGGAAATTGAGCCGACCGGCCTATGACGTGATCGTGATCGGCGGCGGCCATGCTGGCTGCGAGGCCGCCGCCGCCGCTGCGCGACGTGGCGCGCGCACGGCGCTCGTCACCCATTCGCTCGCGACGATCGGCGCAATGTCGTGCAATCCGGCGATCGGCGGGCTCGGCAAGGGCCAGCTGGTCCGCGAGATCGACGCGCTCGACGGGCTCATGGGCCGTGTCGCCGACGCCGCCGGCATTCAATTTCGGCTGCTCAATCGCTCCAAAGGCCCGGCCGTGCGTGGTCCGCGCGCGCAGGCGGATCGCAAGCTCTATCGCGAGGCGATGCAGGCGGCGATTGCGGCGACGCCGAATCTCGAGGTCGTAGAGGGCTCGGCGGAAGGTCTCGTGCTGGAGCAGGGCCGCGTGATCGGCGTGACTCTGGACGGCGAGACGCTCGCCGCGAGCGCGGTGGTTCTGACCACCGGCACCTTCCTCAATGGCGTGATTCACATTGGCGCGACGCGCTATTCTGCCGGACGCATGGGCGAAAATCCATCGATCGGCCTCGCCGAGGATTTGCGCCGCATCGGCTTTGCCACGCGGCGTCTGAAGACCGGCACGCCACCTCGGCTCGATGGCCGCACGATCGATTGGGCGCGGCTCGAGGAGCAGCGCGGCGATGAGATCCCCGAGCCCTTTTCCTATCTCACTCGTTCGATCGTCAATCCGCAGATCAATTGCCACATCACCCGCACCAATACCGCCGCGCATAGGGTCATTCTCGATAATCTCGAGCACTCGCCCATGCGCAGCGGCGCCATCTCGGGGCCGGGTCCGCGCTATTGCCCCTCGATCGAGGATAAGGTCACGCGCTTCGGCGATCGCGACGCACATCAGATTTTCCTCGAACCGGAAGGTCTCGACGACGACACGGTCTATCCCAATGGCGTCTCGACCTCGTTGCCCGAGGAGGTTCAGCGCGCTTTCATCCAGAAGATCGAAGGATTGGAAAAGGCGCAGATACTTCGCCCCGGCTATGCGATCGAATATGACTTCGTCGATCCGCGCGAGCTCGACGCCACGCTGGAGACGAAAAGTGTCGTGGGACTCTTTTTCGCCGGCCAGATCAATGGAACGACCGGCTATGAGGAGGCGGCGGCCCAGGGCCTCGTCGCCGGGCTCAACGCCGCGGCGCGGGCAGGCGGCTGGACGGCGAGCGTTTTCGATCGCGCCGAGGCCTATCTCGGCGTGATGATCGACGATCTCGTCACGCGAGGCGTCAGCGAGCCTTATCGCATGTTCACCTCGCGCGCCGAATATCGTCTGTCGCTGCGCTCCGACAATGCCGATGAGCGCTTGACCGGCAAGGGGCTGGAGATCGGCTGCGTCGGGCGCGAGCGTGAGCTGGCGCATCGGGACAGAATGGACAAGCTCGCCCGCGCCCGCGCGCTGCTGCAGCAATTGTCCTTGACCTCTGCCGCCGCGGCGCGGGTCGGCCTCCCCATTAATCAGGATGGGCAACGACGCAGCGCCTATGCTCTGCTGTCCTTCCCGGAGATCGATCTGCGGCGGCTCGCGGCGATCTGGCCAGAGCTCGCCGAGATCGATGCGGAGACGGCGGCGCGTGTCGAGACCGACGCCCGTTATGCGGTCTATCTCGATCGGCAGAGCGCTGATATCGAATCCTATCGGCGGGATGAGCAGCTCGCTCTGCCTTCGACGCTCGACTATCGCGAGATCGGCGGACTCTCGGCGGAGCTCTGCGCCAAGCTGTCGGTGTTGCGTCCGCGCACGCTCGGCCAAGCCCAGCGCATAGAGGGCGTCACTCCAGCTGCGCTGACCCTTTTGGCGGCGCGGGCGCGGCGCGGGTGAACGGTAAAATGGGCGGGAAGGGGAAGGATCGCGTCAGCGATCGGGACAGAGCTCTGCAGATCGCGCCGTCGCTGCAGCCCTATATTCGCGAGCTGGAGATATACGAATCACTGCTGCGCAAATGGCAGAAGTCCATCAATCTCGTCGCCGAGAGCACATTGGACGAGCTATGGACGCGGCATTTTGCCGATTCGGCGCAAATCCGCGAATTTTTTCCGAGCCTCGAGAGCTGGATCGATCTCGGATCCGGCGCGGGGTTTCCCGGCATGGTTCTGGCGATCTGCCTGAAGGACCATGCGGGCGCGAAGGTTCATCTCATCGAGAGCGATCAACGGAAGGCGGCGTTTCTGCGCGCTGTTTCACGTGAAACAGGAGCCGCCGCAGAAATCCACGTCGGCCGAATCGAAAATGTGCTGCCGCTGATCGCCGATCCCGTGGCCGGCGTGACCGCCCGCGCGCTCGCGCCAATGCCGCAACTGATCGAATGGTCGCACGAACTTCTGTTGAAAAACGTCAAAGGCGTGTTTTTAAAGGGTGAAGACTGGGCCGCTGAATTGACCGGCTCGAGCGCCGCGGATAGTTTCCAGATCTGGACATTGCAGAGCCGCACTCATTCGTCCGGCCGCATTATCGCCCTTGCGCGAGATTTTGGAGCTTGACGTGACCGACGTTCCTCAGCCCCGAATCCTCGTTCTCGCCAATCAAAAGGGCGGCGTCGGCAAGACGACGACGGCCATTAATCTCGGCACCGCGCTCGCCGCTGTGGGTGAGACGGTGCTCGTCATCGATCTCGATCCGCAGGGCAACGCCTCGACTGGCCTGGGCGTCGATCGCAAGGCGCGACGCATCTCCACCTATGACGTGCTGCTCGCCGAGAGCAGCCTCGCCGACGCGATCATCGCGACCGCCGTGCCGCGGCTCTCGATCGCGCCATCCACGCTCGATCTGCTCGGCGTCGAGCTGGAGATCGCCGGCGATAAGGACCGCGCCTTTCGTCTGAAGCGCGCCGTCGCCGAGCTGATCGCAGCCGAGCGCCATGGTGAGGCTCCGGCCTTCACCTATGTGCTGATCGACTGCCCGCCGTCGCTCAATCTGCTGACCATCAACGCCCTCGCTTGCGCCGACGCCGTGCTGGTTCCTCTGCAATGCGAGTTCTTCGCCCTCGAGGGTCTGTCGCAGCTGCTGTCGACGGTCGATCAGGTCAGGCGCTCGCTCAATCCGCGGCTGTCGATCCATGGCATTGTGCTGACCATGTTCGATCCGCGCAATAATCTCGCGACCCAGGTCGTCGCCGATGTGCGGCGCTTCATGGGCGACAAGGTCTATGAGACGGTGATCCCGCGCAATGTGCGCGTGTCGGAGGCGCCGTCGCATGGCAAGCCCGTGCTGCTCTATGATCTCAAATGCAGCGGCAGCCAAGCCTATCTGAAGCTCGCGACGGAAGTCATCCAGCGCGAGAAGCGGCTGCGGGCCGCTTGATCCAGGGTTTCTCGGCGCGCGAATGGCGCGCTTCTCGATCGAAGGACCTATCCAGAAATGGCCGAAGAAGCGACGCGCAGAAGATTGGGGCGGGGGCTGGCGGCTCTGATCGGAGACGCCGGCGAGGAAGCGCCGGCCGTGGAGCGCGCGCGCGGCCAGCGCCGGGCGCCGATCGAGTTTCTGCGGCCCAATCCGCGCAATCCGCGCGTCGCCTTCCACGAGGATGATCTCGCCGATCTCGCCGCCTCCATTCGCGAGAAGGGCATTATTCAGCCCATAGTCGTGCGCACGGTTCCGGGTGTCGCCGACGCCTATGAGATCATCGCCGGCGAGCGCCGCTGGCGCGCCGCCCAGCTCGCCAGTCTCGCCGATGTGCCGATCATCGTGCATGAGGCGGATGATCGCGAGGCGCTCGAGCTGGCCATTATCGAGAATGTCCAGCGCGCCGACCTCAATGCGATCGAGGAAGCGCGGGGCTATGAGCGGCTCGGCAAGGAGTTCGGCTATTCGCAGTCCGATCTCGCCAAGATCATCGGCAAGAGCCGGTCCCATGTCGCCAACACGCTACGTCTGCTCAATCTTCCCGAGGCGAGCCGGCGTCTGGTGACGGAAGGCGCGATCTCGGCCGGCCATGCGCGCGCGCTGCTCGCCCTCGACAATCCCGATTCGGTGGCGCGACGTGTCGTCGAGGAGGGCCTCACCGTGCGCGACGTCGAGCGGCTCGCGCAGGAGGATTCCGGCGCCAAGCTGGAGACGAAGGCGCGCAAGCCGCGTGTCGAGAAAGACGCCGATACGGTGGCGATGGAAAAATTGCTGACCGATGCGCTGGGGCTCTATGTGTCGATCCATCATAGCGGTGAGAGCGGCGAATTGCGCATCCGCTACACGACGCTGGAGCAGCTCGATGGGCTGTGCCGGCGGCTGACGGGGTGAATGTGGGGCGCTGTTTTTATCGCCTCGACGTCGACCGAGAATCGGGACGCGCGCTTTCTTTTAGATTCTTCGAATCACTCGGCGGTTCTACGCGCCCTTCGCCGCTTCACTCGCTCGTCTGCGCTGTCCAGCTCGCATGCTCGACACCGGGGATCTTCTCGAGATCAGCGGCGACGGCGTCCAGCTCTTTCGGGTCGACGCTGGTCGAGGTCAATATTGCGACGAGCTCGGCCTCGTCCTCGCCGCGCTCCAATTCCTCAATTTCGCGCACTGGATAATCGGCCGCCTCGAGCTTCTCGACCATGAGATCGCGCAATTCGTCGCGCCGTGTCTGGGAGACGGTGACATGCACGCGGTAGATCGCCTCTGTGGCGCGCTCGTCGATCGGCGCGCGCTCGATGAGATGGACCAGCGGCCGCAGCAGCATGTTTCCGGCGAGGGTGAAGATCGCCATCAATATGGCCTCGGCGGCATGATCCGCGCCAGCGAAGGCGCCGGTCACGGCCGAGCACCAGATTGTGGCGGCGGTGTTGAGGCCGGTGATATTGGCCCCGTCTTTTATGATGACGCCGGCGCCGAGAAAGCCGACGCCTGAGGCGATATAGGCGAGCACTTGCGTCGCGCCGACATTGCCATTGAGGCGCATGCCGAGATCGACGAAGGCCGCCGCGCCCAGCGCCACCAGCGCATTGGTGCGCAGCCCGGCGGTGCGCTGGCGATATTGTCGCTCCGCTCCGATCAGCGTGCCGAGCAGCAGCGCAACGAGCAGAGATATCAGGGAATTGAAAAATTCCGGCGCGTTGAAGTTGGTAATGAACGCCATCTTTCCTGTCCGTGTCTTCGTGCGGTCTCGCGCCGTCGCCGAATCATTGTAACCGATTGGTCACATTGGCAGAGCTTCGCGACGTTTTTTACTCGCGGAGCGGTCGTTATGATTGAATCTTGCTCCAAAAAGCTTAAAGCTGAAATTGTTGTTGTTCCTAAAACTCAGGGGGAGATTCATGGAACGTCGGCAATTTGTGACTGCAATGGGCGCATTGGCCGCCGCAACCGCCGCCACGGGGACATTGGCGGCCGAAGATCCGCACGCTCACCATCATGGCGGCGGCGCCAAATATAAGGCTTTGTTCGAGTCGACCAGCAAATGCGTTGCCGCTGGCGAGGAATGCCTGCGTCACTGTTTCGAGATGCTCGCGGCCAATGACGCCAGCATGGGCGCCTGCACCAAGTCCACCTTCGAGGTCGTCGCCGCCTGCAAGGCGCTGGCGTCGCTCTCTGGCGTCGGCTCTGCCCTCACCCCGGCCTTCGCCAAGGTCGTGGCCGAGGCCTGCCTCGCCTGCAAGAAGGAATGCGACAAGTTCCCGAATATCGCGGAATGCAAGGCTTGCGGCGATGCGTGCAAGGCCTGCGCCGACGATTGCCAGAAGGTCGCGGCCTAAAGGCCGATCGATTTTGCGGGACGCGCTTTGGCGCGTCTCGTCTTTGCTGAAGCGACGATTATATTCAGTTTCGCGCCCCGGGGCGGCCGATGCGCGATTTGAGACGATATCAGGAATTTTCCAGGAGCCGCCGGCCATTCTCTCCCCGTGTCGCAGGATGCGGGTCGAAACGGAGCCTTCACAGTGAGCCACCGAGCGCCGGAAATCCTTTCTGCCGAGACGCATCATCACGGCGTCGCCTCCTTCTTCCTGCGGCAGTGGCCCTATTTTGTCATGCTCCTGCTGGCGCTGTTCGGCGTCGCTTATACGAGCGTGACGCGCCAGGGCATGACGACCTATTGGATCGCGCTGGCCCCGATCTTCGGGCTCATCAGCATCGCCGGCGGCTGGCAGGAGGCGGAGACCGCAGAGGAAAAATGGCGTCTGGTGCGCACCCAGGTCCTGCATTGGGGCGCGGTCCTCGCCGCAATGTGCCTCATCTTCATCGGCGATGTGAAGCAGATGATGAATTCCGATAGCAGCGCGCTCACAGTGCTCACCGTGCTGGCGCTCGGCTCCTTCACAGCGGGCATTCACGCGGACGCTTGGCGCGTGTCGCTCGTCGGCCTGCTGCTCGGCCTCGCCGTTCCGGCGATAGCCTGGCTCGAGGAATCGACGCTGCTGATCCTGCTGATCGTTGCTGTGATCGCGGCTTTGGGCGCCTTTATCTTCCTGCGCGATCGCAGGCCGGCCTGAAGCTGACATAAAGACTTGTTTATATCTTTATTGCATCTGCTCCCCCGCCTTGCTATAGGCGGCCAGCCCGTCCCGCTCGCCTTCCCGAGGCGAGACAACGCCTGAAGGGAGCGTCATGACCACCCATTTCAACGATTATGTCGTCGCCGACATCGGTCTCGCCGATTGGGGCCGCAAGGAGCTCAACATCGCCGAGACCGAAATGCCCGGCCTCATGGCGACCCGCGCCGAATATGGCCCGTCGCAGCCGCTGAAAGGCGCGCGCGTCGCCGGGTCTCTGCATATGACCATTCAGACGGCCGTGCTGATCGAGACGCTGAAGGCGCTCGGCGCGGATGTGCGCTGGGCGTCCTGCAATATTTATTCGACGCAGGATCACGCCGCCGCCGCCATCGCCGCCGCCGGCACGCCGGTCTTCGCCATCAAGGGCGAGAGCCTCGAGGATTATTGGGACTACACCCATCGCATCTTCGAATGGGGCGACGGCGGCACGCCGAACATGATTCTCGACGATGGCGGCGACGCCACGCTGCTCATCCACCTGGGCCTCCGCGCCGAGAATGGCGACACCGCCTTTCTCGACAAGGCCACCAATGAGGAAGAGGAAGTCCTCTTCGCCGCGATCAAGAAGCGCCTCAAGGCCAATCCCGGCTTCTACAAGCGCAACGCCGAGGCCATCAAGGGCGTGACCGAGGAGACCACCACCGGCGTGCATCGCCTCTATGTGATGCACAAGGAGGGCAAGCTGCTGTGGCCGGCGATCAACGTCAATGATTCGGTCACCAAGTCGAAGTTCGACAATCTCTATGGCTGCCGCGAATCGCTGGTCGACGGCATTCGCCGCGCGACCGATGTGATGATGGCCGGCAAGGTCGCGTGCATCGCGGGCTATGGCGATGTGGGCAAGGGCTCGGCCGCTTCGCTGCGCAACGCCGGCTGCCGCGTGCTCGTCACCGAGATCGATCCGATTTGCGCCCTGCAGGCGGCGATGGAAGGCTATGAGGTCACGACGATGGAAGACGCCGCGTCGCGCGCGGATATCTTCTGCACCGCGACCGGCAATGTCGACGTCATCACGACCGAGCACATGCGCGTCATGAAGGACCGCGCCATCGTCTGCAACATCGGCCACTTCGACTCTGAGATTCAGGTCTCCGGCCTGCGCAATCTCAAATGGCACAATGTGAAGCCGCAGGTCGACGAGGTCGAGTTCGCCGACGGCAAGCGCATCATTCTGCTCGCCGAAGGCCGCCTGGTGAATCTCGGCTGCGCGACCGGCCATCCGTCCTTCGTGATGTCCGCCTCCTTCACCAATCAGACGCTGGCGCAGATCGAGCTGTTCACTAAGCAGGGCCAGTATCCGGTCGGCGTCTACACGCTGCCCAAGCATCTCGACGAGAAGGTCGCCTCGCTGCATCTCGACAAGATCGGCGTGAAGCTCACCAAAATGACCGAGCAGCAGTCCGCCTATCTCAACGTGCCGCAGAACGGCCCGTTCAAGCCGGACCACTACCGCTACTGATTTCTCTCGCCTCGCGAGAGCGAGACGGCGGAGCGATTCTCTCGCTCCGCCGTTTTTTTTGCGCGACGCCAGTTCGGCGAAATCCTTAGGCGCCATTCTCCCGGTCACGATCCGCGTTTCACTTTTCGACGGCGCGCTTTAGATTAGACGCGATTCGAGACGGCGCCTCGGTGGCGCGCGGACGGCTTACGGCGTTTGTTTGCGATGAGCCTTTGCAAATCGAACGTGGAGACCGGTTCGCATGTTTCACGATACGGCCTTCGGGCCGAAAGCGTTGCCGCCTGCGCGACGTCGGGGAGCGTCCTCGACGCTCGTTCGCAACGTCACGCGCGGGTTCGCGACGGCCAGTCTGCTGCCATTCGGCGGACCGGCGCGGGCGGAAGCGCTCGCCAATCTTCTCGCCACCACTGACAACGCCGAATTCGTCAATCTCGCGCTGACCGGCGGTCTCGCGCTCTTCGCCGTCGTCGTCGCCTTTACTCATCTCGGCGAGCGCAAGGTGTGGAGCCGGCGAGAGGCGGGGCTCGCGGCGGAGCTGGAAGCGACGCGCCAACGGCTCGATCGCGCCGAGATTTTTCTCTCCAGCGAGCCGCAGCTCTTCGTCTCCTGGGACAACGCCGCCGGCGAGCCCGACATTGAGAACGGACTCAATGATCCGGCCTTCGCGCGCCGCGTGCTCGCCTTCGGCTCCTGGCTCGGACCGGACGAGGCGGCTGCGCTGCAGGAGCGCGTCGATCGGTTGCGCCAGAATGGCGAAGGCTTTCATCTCTCGCTCGCCAGCCTGCAAGGACGCCGTTTCGATGCGGAAGGCCGCGCCGTCGCCGGCCGCGCCGTGCTGCGCATTCGCGAGGTCTCCGGCGAGCGGCTCGAGCTTCTGTCCTTGCGCGAGCGCCATACGCGCAGCGTCACCGAGGTGGACGGGCTGCGCGCGCTGCTCGAGGCGCTGCCGACGCCCGTGTGGATGCGCGACGTCGAGGGCCGGCTCATCTTCGTCAATTCCGCCTATGCGCAGGCGGTGGAGGCGGAAAGCTCGGCCGACGCGCTGCGCCGCCAGATCGAGCTGCTGGACAATGACGCGCGCATGGAGGCGCAGACGGCGCGCGGGCGCGACGAGGTTTGGCGCGCGCGTGTGACGGCGGTCGTCGCCGGCGAGCGGCATCGTCTCGATATCGTCGAGGCGCCCTGCCACGGCGCCGCCGCGGCGCTCGCCATCGACCGCCAAGAGATCGACACGACGCGCGCCGATCTCGAGCAGCAGATGCAGGCGCATTCGCGCACGCTTGATCAATTGCCGATCGCCGTCGCCATTTTTGATCGCGCCAAGCGCCTCACCTATCGCAACGCCGCCTATGAGAGTCTCTGGCCGCTCGATCGCGCCTATCTCGACCAGGGGCCGAGCGACAGCGAGATCCTCGATCGCCTGCGCGCCGAGCAGCGCCTTCCCGTCGAAGCCGATTACAAGGCCTGGAAGGCGCGTCTGCTGGAGGCCTATCAGGCGTCCGAAGAGCATCACGTGCATGTCTGGCACATGCCGAACGGGCGCACGCTGCGCGTCGTGGTGAACGCCAATCCGCAAGGCGGCGTCACCTATCTCTATGACGATGTGAGCGAGCGCTATTTCCTCGAATCGCGTTTCCATGCGCTCGATCGCATGCAGAACGAGACGCTGGAGAATTTGCGCGAGGGCGTCGCCGTCTTCGGTGCCGACGGACGCTTGCGCTTCTGCAATCCCGCTTTTCTCGCGCTATGGGCGCTCGAGAAGAGCATTCTCGACGAGAAGCCGCGCTTCGACGCTGTCGCCAATCTCTGCCGGCCGCTGCATCTCAATGAGGAGACCTGGAGCGAGCTGCGCGGCTTCGTCACCGGCCTGCAGGATATGCGGCAGGGCTTCACGCGGCGCATCGAGCGTTCCGACGGCGTGGTGCTCGACTGCACCGCGCAGCCGCTGCCGGAAGGCGCGGCGCTGCTCACCTTCGTCGATGTGACGGCGGGCGTGAATGTCGAGCGCGCGCTCACCGAGCGCAATCAGGCGCTGATCGCGGCGGAGAAGATCCGCAATGATTTCGTCCATCATGTTTCTTACGAGCTGCGTTCGCCGCTCAACAACATCATCGGCTTCATTCACCTGCTCGGCGAGAAGACGACCGGCGAGCTGAACGCCAAGCAGCTCGAATATCTCGGCTATGTCGGCAAGTCGTCGGCGGCGCTGCTGGCCATCATCAACGATATTCTCGATCTCGCCACCATCGACAGCGACGCCATGGAGCTGGAGCTCGAGGAAGTGAACGCCGCCGACGCCATGCGCGCCGCGGCCGAGGGCGTTCAGGACCGGCTCGCGGAAAACGACATAGAGCTGCAGATCGTCGCCACTGGCGAGGTCGGGCGCTTTCGCGGCGACGCCAAGCGCATCCGCCAGATCCTGTTCAATCTGCTCGCCAATGCGATCGGCTTTTCTCGGCCGGGACAAACCATTACCCTCGCGGCGATGCGTCGGGAGGGGGAAATCGTGTTCAAGGTCGCCGATCGGGGGCGGGGCATCGCCCCGGAGGTCCTCGAGAAAGTCTTCGACCGTTTCGAGTCGCACACCTCGGGCTCGCGCCACAGGGGCGTCGGGCTCGGCCTCTCCATCGTGCGCGCCTTCACCGAGCTGCATGGCGGGCGCGTGCTCATCGACTCCGCGCTCGGCGAAGGCACGACGGTCACTTGCATCTTCCCGGCGCAAGAGAGCGGCGGACAGCAGGACCTCACCACGCGTGAAAAAGGACAGGCCTCATGAGCGAAGAGGCCGAATGGCTGATCGACGTCGCCGATGAAGCGCAGACCGCAGAGCTCGCCGCCCGCCTCGCCCCGCTCATTCGCGACACGGTGAAGCTCGTCACCCTCTCCGGCGATCTCGGCGCGGGCAAGACGGCCTTTGCGCGGGCGCTGATCCGCGCGCTGGCGCAGGATCCGACGCTGGAGGCGCCGAGCCCCACCTTCACGCTGATGCAGCTCTATGAGACGCCCTCCTGCCGCATATTGCACGCCGATCTCTATCGCATCGCCGGCGGCGAGGCGGAGCTCGAGGCCATGGGCTTCGAGGAGGAGGCCGAGGATGCGCTGGTGCTGGTCGAATGGCCGGAACGCGCGCCGAGCCTCTTTGCCGGCGAGCGTATGGAGGTGCGGCTCGCCTTCGCCGCGCCCGAGACGCCCGATGCGCGCCGCATCGGCATAAGCGCCCATGGCAAGGCGGCGGGGCGGCTCAAAGCCTTCCGCACCATGCGGGAGTTTCTGGAGCGCGCCGGCTGGAGCGACGCCGCCCGCGAATATTTGCAGGGCGACGCCTCCTCGCGCGTCTATGAGGTGCTGCGGCGCGGGGACGGCGCGCAGGCCATATTGATGATCTCGCCGGCGCGGCCGGACGGCCCGCCGATCCGCTATGGCAAGCCCTATAGCGCCATCGCGCGCCTCGCCGAGACGGTGAAGCCCTTCGTCGCCATGGCGGATGCGTTGCGCGGGCAGGGCCTGTCCGCGCCGCAGATCTACGCCTATGATCTCTCCGCCGGCTTCGTGCTGCTGGAGGATCTCGGCCGCGACGGCGTCGTCGCCGGCGGCGCGCCCATCGCCGATCGCTATTTGGAGGCGCTGGCGGCGCTCGCGCCGCTGCATGCGCGCCGCCTGCCGGATGTCCTGCCGGTCGAAGGCTCGACGCCCTATCACATACCGCCCTATGATCTCGACGCGCTGCTGATCGAGGTCGAGCTGCTGCTGGAATGGTATGCGGCGCGGGTCGGCGGCGGCGGCATATCGTCGGGCTCCAAGGCGACCTTCGTCAATCTCTGGCGCCAGGCGCTGATCGAGATCGTGATGTCGGCGCCGACCTGGACCTTGCGCGACTTCCACTCGCCCAATCTCATTTGGCTGCCGGGCCGTCAGGGAACGGCGCGCGTCGGCGTCATCGATTTCCAGGACACTGTGCTCGGCCATCCGGCCTATGACGTCGTGTCGCTGACGCAGGACGCGCGCGTCGACGTGCCGGACGAATTGGAGATGCGGCTGCTCGGCCATTATGCGCGCAAGCGCCGCGAGGCCGATCCGCTGTTCGACATGGCGGCTTTCGCGCGCGCCTACGCCATACTCGGCGCTCAGCGCGCGACCAAAATCCTCGGCATTTTCGCGCGGCTCGATCAGCGCGACCACAAGCCGCAATATCTCGTGCATCTGCCGCGCGTGGAAAGCTATCTGCGCAAGGGCCTGCGCCATCCCGCGCTCGCCGATCTCGAGGCCTGGTATGTCGCCAACCTCCCCGCGCTCTTCCATGCCTGAGGCGGCTTTCGTCTTCGCCGCTGGGCTCGGCACGCGCATGCGGCCGCTGACCGACCGGCTGCCCAAGCCGCTCGTCGCGATCGACGGCGTCGCTCTGCTCGACCGTTCGCTGGACGCTTTCGCGCAAGCGGGCGTCGGCATGGCGATCGTCAATGTCCATCATCTCGCCGATCAGATCGAGACGCATCTCGAGGGCCGCCAAACGCCGCGCATAATCCTCTCCGACGAGCGCGAGAAGCTGCTCGATCAAGGCGGCGGCATAAAGAAGGTCTTGGACCGTTTCGCGGGACGGCCCTTCTTCATCTGCAATACCGATGCGTTCTGGATCGGCGCGCGCGCAGACAATCTGCGCCGCCTCGCCGAAATCTGGAATCCGGAGATCATGGATATCGCTCTGCTGCTGGCTCCGCGCCTCAGCAGCGTCGGCGTCGATTGGGACGGCGATTTCCATCGGGCGGCGGATGGCCGGCTGACGAAGCGCGCCGCCGGCGAGACGGCGGATTTTGTCTATGCCGGGATCGGCATAGTGAAACCGCAGCTCTTCGAGACAGTCGAGCAGGATGTGTTTCCGCTCGCGCCGTTCTTTTTTCGCGCGGCGGAGCAGGGGCGGCTCTTCGGCGTCGCGCTCGACGGCAAATGGCTGCATGTCGGCACGATGGGCGCGATCGAGGAGGCCGAAAGCGCCGTCGCCGAGGAGAAAGACCGGCTGCGACAAGTCGCAGGGGAAGGATAGAGCAAAGGCTCCAGGATTTTTTTACCCTTGCGACGTCTTGTCCGGCCGCGACGCGGTTGCGCTGCTGTTTATGACTTTCAGACCATGGCATATTCGATGCTACGCTTGCGCTCCAGGAGCGGAAACACTCGGCATTCGTGCAATTTGCAACTCATAGGACCGTGAACGGCGATGATCGCATTGGCGCCGACCCTGTATTTATTCGGCGCCTTCATGCTGTCGCTGCTCGGCGTTTTCCTCTACGCGATCTGGCGCGGCGACGAAGAAGCCGAAGAATTATGGTGGTGGGCCGCGGTCTTCGCGACGGCGGGCGCCTCGGCGCTCTGCTACGCTTTCCGCAATGAGGTCGAATGGCTGTCGATCATTTTCGGAAACGCGCTCACTTTATGGGCATGCGGTCTGCTGTGGACGGGCATTCTCGTTTTTGTCGGCGAGCCGGTTCGGCCGCTGCTGGCCCTACTCGGCGGCGTGATTTGGGCCGCCGGCCTGTGGCGCGCCGACATTCACTTTCGAATTTCAGAAATCTCCGCGATCTCGGCGATCTATGAAATCGCCGCCGCCGTCGAATTGTTCCGCTACAATCGCATAGGCGGCCAGCGTCTCGTCGTGTCCCGCGTCACGGCCTGGATCATCGCGCTGCAAGCGGGGATCGAATTCACGCTCGCGATCGCCGCGCCGTTTATCGCGGTCGACGAAGCGAGCTTCCTCACCAGCCCATATCAGAAATACCGCTTCCTCGAGCTCTCCGGCTTTATCGCCGTTCTCGGCTTTCTATTGGCGACGCTCTCCAAAGAGCGCCTCGCCAAGCGACGAGAAGTCGCGGCGATGATCGATCCGCTGACCGGCCTTCCCAATCGGCGGGCCTTCGACCGGGCGGTCGAGCGCTCGAAGCGATCGGCCCCTGCGCCGTCGACGGCGGTGCTCGTCTTCGATCTCGACAATTTCAAATATATCAACGACCGCTTCGGCCATGCCGAGGGAGACCGCGTGCTGGCCGCCTTCGGCGCGACCGCGACGCGAAACACTCGAGCGAACGACATGCTGGCGCGCATCGGCGGCGAAGAATTCATCGCCATCCTCTCTCCGGCCGATCGGACGAGCGCATTGGTGATCGCGGAGCGCATTCGCTCGGCTTTCATCCGCGACGCCGCGCATCTCGCGGACGGCGCGGCGACCGTCAGCGTGGGCGTCACCGTGCTCGAGAATGCGCAGCCGGATCTCGCCGTCATGACGCGCGTCGCCGATGATGCGCTCTATCGCGCGAAGGCGGAGGGACGCAACCGCGTCATTTTCGCCAGCGTGCAGCATGAGCCGAAGACCCTCGCATCCTGAGCGTAACAGCACGTTAACCAAAGCGCATCCATACTGCCCCTACGTGCCGTGAGCCTCGCCGCGTGACGCGGGCGGCCGGCGCACGCCACGCTTGTCTCAGGGCCGTCATGGGCGAGATCATCGAATCGATAGTGATCGGCGCGGGGCCTGCGGGCCTCACCGCCGCTTATGTTCTGGCGAAGAACGGCCGCGAGGTTCTCGTCCTCGAGCAGGACCGATCCTATGTCGGCGGCATCAGCCGCACCGCGAGCTACAAGGGCTTTCTCTTCGACATAGGCGGACACCGCTTTTTCTCGAAATCGAAAGAGATCGTCGATCTGTGGGACGAGATTCTCCCGCATGATTTCATCGAGCGGCCGCGTCTGTCGCGCATCTTCTATCGCGAAAAATTCTACGCCTATCCGCTGAAAGCCTTCGAGGCGCTGAAGAATCTCGGGCTCTTCGAGAGCGCGCTGTGCATGGCGTCCTTCGCTTTCGCCAAGGCCTTTCCGGTGAAGGAGCCGCGCTCCTTCCATCAATGGGTGCGCAATCAATTCGGCGAGCGGCTGTTCGGCATCTTCTTCAAGACCTATACGGAAAAGGTCTGGGGCATGAGCTGCGACGATATCTCCGCCGATTGGGCGGCGCAGCGCATCAAGGGGCTCAGCCTCGGCGCGGCGATCATCGACGGGCTGCGCCGCTCTCTGAAGCTCCGCAAATCCAGCGGCGCGGCGAAGACGCTGATCGAATCCTTCCGCTATCCGCGTCGCGGTCCCGGCATGATGTGGGAAGCCGCCGCGCGCAAGATGCAGAAGCTCGGCGGCCGTCTGCGAATGGGCTGCAAGGTCGAGCAGCTCGCCTTCGATGAAGCGAGCGGAATTTGGACCGTCACGACACGCGATTCGCAGGGCGCTGTCGAGACTCATCGCGCGCGCAATGTGCTCTCCTCCGCGCCGCTGCGCGAGGTGATGAATGCGCTGACGCCGACGCCGCTCAGCCTGTTCAACGCGCGCGCGCTGGCCTATCGCGATTTTCTCACCGTCGTGCTGATCGGACGGCCGCAGGAGGAATTCCCCGACAATTGGATCTATATTCATGATCCGTCGGTGAAGGTCGGCCGCGTGCAGAATTTCAAATCCTGGTCGCCGGAGATGATCGCCGATGGCGTCTCAACCTGTCTCGGCCTCGAATATTTCTGCTTCGAGGGCGATGGATTGTGGAACGCGGCGGACGCCGATCTCATCGCGCTCGCCAAAGACGAGATCGCGAAGATCGGCCTCATGACGGCGGAGGATGTGCGCGACGCCTGCGTCGTGCGTCAGGCCAAGGCCTATCCGGTCTATGACGATTCCTACGCCGCCAATGTGCAGGCGATTCGTCTCGAGCTCGCGGCGCGCTATCCCGGCCTGCATCTCGTCGGCCGCAACGGCATGCACAAATACAACAACCAAGATCATGCGATGATGACCGGCATGTTGACGGCGCTCAACATCATCGCCGGCCGCGCGATCTATGACGTCTGGGGCGTGAACGAGGACGCAGAATATACGGAGGCCGGCGTCTCCGGGGCCGAGCAGGCGCTGGCGAGCGAGCGTCTCGTGCCGAAGCGGGTCGCTTGACGTGTCGACTCATCGCGTCTTCGCCGCGACGCGCGTGCTGTGCGATCTCATCGCCTATGGGCTGGCGAGCGGCGCGGCGCTGGCGCTCGATTATGGCCTCATGCTGCTCTGTCTCGAGACGCTCGGCATGCCCTATCTCGTCGCGGCGGCGATCGGCTTTTGCGGCGGGCTCGCGCTCGTCTATGCGCTCAGCATAGCGGTGGTGTTCCGCGATCGGCGCAGCGTGCGGCCGGCGTCGGAATTCTCGCTCTTCTGCGCCATCGGCCTCGCCGGCTTGCTCGTCACCGAGGCGTTGATGTTCCTCCTCGTCGGCCGTTTCGGCTTCGATCCCGCCTTTGCGAAAATACCGACGGCGGGCGTCGTCTTCCTGTTCAATTTCACCGCGCGCCGCGCGCTTCTGTTCTCGGCGCCGGCCGCGAAGGCCGCTGCGTGAGCGCGCTCGCCGGCGAGGCGGCGGATCTCCGCACGCGCGCGAGTGGTGACATTCCGCTTCTCGCCGCCATCATACCCGCGCTCGCCGGCGCCGCGCTATTGACGCTGCCTCGCGCGCGCGCCGTGTGGACAGCCGGCGAATTCTACGATTCCGACGACGCCATGCGCGCCGTGCAGCTTCGCGATCTCGTCGCCGGCCAAGCCTGGTTCGATATGACGGCGCGAAGGCTCGATCCGCCGGACGGCCTCTTCATGCATTGGTCGCGCATCGTCGATACGCCGCTCGCCGCGCTCGATCTGTTATTCGGACTGTTTCTCGCGCCGGAGATGGCGGAGCGCGCGACGCGGCTCACCTTTCCCTTTCTCTGCCTAGCTCTGCTCTTCGCGCTCGCGGCCTTTGCGGCGCGCGTCATGGCGGATCGCGCGGCGCGCATGCTCGCCGTCTGGCTGGTCTTTCTCTCGGCGCCGATGTTCATGCAATTCACGCCGGGCCGCATCGATCATCACGCGCCGCAGATCGCGTTGCTGATGGCGACATTCGGCCTCGTTGCGCTCGGCCTCGACGCCAAGCGTCCTCTGGCGCTCGCGGCAGCCGCGGCGCCGCTCGCTCTCTCGCTCGCCATCAGCCTCGAGAATCTTCCCTTCTTCGTCGTGCTGCTGGCGGCGCCGGCGATCCTCTTTCTCGTCGAAGGCGCAGCGGCGTCACGCCGCCTTCTCTCATTCGCTGTCGGCCTGCTCGTCTTCGCGCCGCTCGCCTATGCGGCGACTGTCGCGCCAGCGCGTTACGACCTCTCGGCTTGCGACGCCTATTCGGCCGTCCATATTCGCGCCATCCTCATCGGCGCGCTCGGCTTCGCGGCGCTGGCCGCCGCCGCGCCGCGCCTCGAGACACTCCTGCGCCGCATCGCCGGGCTCGGCCTCGTCGGCGCCGCGGCGCTCGGGACTTTCGTCGCCAGCGCGCCGCAATGTCTCGGCGATCCGCTGGTCGGGCTCGATCCGCTGCTGCGCGATCTCTGGCTCTCCCATGTCACCGAGGCCAAGCCGCTGAAGGCGTTCGTCTCCGATCCGGCCCTGCTGGTCTCCACCGCTGCGCCAGTGCTGCTCGGCCTACTCGCCGCCGCCGTCCTCGCCTGGCGGGAAGGTGGCCTCGCGCGCGGCCGCTGGGCCATGCTCGCCGCGGCGATCCTCATCGGCTTTGCCGCGGCGCTCTGGCAGATTCGCGTCTTCTCCTCGGTCACGCCGCTGGCCATGGTCGCGCTCGCCGGCGCAGCCGCCGCTCTATCGGCGCGCCTGGCCGGCGTCACGCCGCTGCTGCGCTGGCTCACGATCGGCCTGCTCTGTCTTTTCGTCTCTCCCATGGGCCTCGCTCTGGCGCTGCAATCGGACGGCGAGGCCGCGCCGCGCGAGACTCGCCGCGCCTGCCTCGAGGCGAGCGCCTTTTCGGGCCTCGCGGCGCTGCCGCCGGCGCGCATCGTCGCGCCGGTCGATATGGGCGCGCATATTCTCGCCTTCACGCCGCATTATGTCTTCGCCGCGCCCTATCATCGCGACAATCGCGGCAATCGCCTCGCGGTCGAGACATTTTTGGCCGCGCCCGCGGAGGCCGAGCGCCTTATGCGCGCCGCCGGCGCCGAGCTGCTGCTCTGGTGCGACGGCGGCGAGACCGGAAACGCCCTCATCGAACGCGCGCCCCATGGGCTGGCGGCGGCCCTCGCGCGCGGCGAGAGCGCCCCGTTCCTCGAGAAAATCCCACTCGAGCGCTCCCCTTTCCATGTTTTCGCCCTGCGTCCTGCGCAATAATATCCGGCGCATCGCCACTCCCGCCGTAACAGGAAACCCATACCGCCCATGTCCGCATCGCTGATCGATCGCCGCCGGCTTCTCCTCGCCGCTTCCAGCCTGCCCTTCGCCCGGCCGTCCTTCGCGCAGCAGCCGCAGGAGGCGGAGGAGGATCTGCAAGTGCGGATCGAGAACAGATCCGCGCCCGAGCTCTGCGCCGAGAAGGACAATATCGAGCTGGATTTCGTCTCGCCTCTGGTGCGGCGCATGCGCGTGCAGGCGGTTCATCCCTCCTATATCGGCATGATCGGCTCGGATCGCTGGGCGCCGGATTGGACGAGCTGCGATCTCTCGCATGATTCCAAATTCGCCGCCGACGCGCGCCGCCTCACCTTTTGGGAGACGCCGGAATTCTGGCTGGTCGGCTACACTTTCCCTTCCTTCTGGCGGCCGAACGACGTGCCCGTGCGCGTCGGCGATCGGGTGGAGAAGGGCTTTCATCTCGTGCAGCTGTGGATGACCTATCGCGAGCGCGCGGAAGAAATTCTGGTCTTCTACCCGCCGGACGGATATTGGCGCGCCCGCCCGCTGCCTTTCGAGGATATGCGCTGGACGGCCTATGGCTCCTCCTTCCTCATCGGCCCGGTGGAGGTGCAGGAGCGCCCCATTGTCGCGCTGAAGGAGATCGTCTTCGATCCGCAGACGCGCAGCTTCACCCTGCGCTTCCGCCGCGGCGGCGAGGCGAAGATTCGTCTCGCCTCCATCGATCAGGACCGCATCGTGCTCGATGTCTCCTATAGCGACGCAATGCCGGACGGCCTGCCCTTCGCCTCGCTGCGGTCCATGTACACCACGCAATCGATGAGCGACGCGGCGCTGGTCGCCTGGCGCGCCAAGCGCGGCATAGGCTGGCAGGAGGCGCCGGTCATCGGCTTTCCCGGCGCGCCGGCGACGGAAATCTGGCTCGGCCGACATATGCCGTCGCGGCACAATCTCTCGGCGCCGGATATGGTGTTCGGCAAGTTTCAATCGACGGCGACGACGGCGGTCAAATGACCGCGCGGCTCTTGTGGCTGGATGTTGCGCGCGGCCTCGCCGTGCTGGCGATGTTCGCCTTTCACTTCGGCTGGGACCTCGGCCATTTCGGCCATATCGATCCCGACATTCCCTATACGGACGCCTATAAGGCGTTCGGCCATGCGATTGCGGCGAGCTTTCTGTTCATCGCGGGCTTGTCGCTGACTCTCGCGCATGGGACGATGTTTCGCGCGCGCGCCTATTGGCGTCGGCTCGCTCTGCTCGTGGGCGCTGCGCTGCTGGTGAGCGCTGGGACCTATATCGCCTTCCCGTCGAGCTTCGTCTTTTTCGGCATTCTGCATTGCATAGCGGCGGCGAGCCTGCTCGCGCTGCCGTGTCTGCGGCTCCCCTGGCCGGCGGCTTTCGCCGCGGGCTTTGCGCTGGTCGCGGCGTCCTTCTTCGCGCGCGCCTCTTTCTTCGATGCGCCTTGGTTCTGGTGGACGGGGCTTTCGACCTTCGAGCCGATGACCAATGATTATCGCCCGCTCGCGCCTTGGGCGGGCGCGCTGCTTTTCGGCGTCGGCGCGGCGAAGCTGGCGCGTCTAGGCCCAGCGGCCGTCACGGATTCGCATGGCAATGTGATGACGCGCGGCGTCGCCTTGCTCGGGCGGCACAGCCTCGCGCTCTATCTCCTGCATCAGCCTTTGTTCTTCGCCGGCTTCACCGCCGTCGCCATGCTGCTCGCGCCGATGCAGAATGCGCGTTTCGAGGAAGCCTGCCGCGCGCAATGCGTCGCCTCTGGCGCCAACGCTCAAAAATGCAAGACGGCCTGCGATTGCGCGGCGCGCGAGGCGGCGCGGGAGGATGCGCTGCCCGACGCTGCGACCGACGAAGGGCGCGCACGCCTCGAGCGCATCGCGCGCGCTTGCGTGGTGAAATGAACTATGAGGCTTCGTGTTCGGAGGCGCTCGGCGTCAGCGCGCCGGCGCGAAGCGTTCGGTCGAGAGAACGGAGCAGTTCGCCGACGCGTCCTCCGCCGGACGGCGCCGCCGGAAAGCGGCGCAGCACGTCGACGACCTGTGGAGTCGCGCAACGGGCGGCGCGCCGTATTCGATCGGCTCCGAGATCGACAGTCTCGCCCGCCGTCAATTCGACGGCTCTAGCCGCGTGAGCGGCGGCTCCGAGAATATGCCTGACCTGAGTCGAACGCGCCAAGGGATGAAGATAAGCCGCCGATGACGCGCACATAGCGGCCCGCGCTGCGTGGCTGGCGGCGGGGTCATCGGATGCGAGCGCCGCCTTCAGCGCGGCGAGCGCCGCGTCCCGTAGCGCCTTCCCCCTTTTACCGCCGTGCGCGAACGTCCGCGCAGCTTCGATCGCATTTCGCGGACGGGAATCCGTGGGAGAGAATCGTTCGAAAATATCGAGCGTGGCCGCAGCGCATTCGACGGAATATCCGGCGATGGCGCGAAGCTCCTCCATGTCGAGAGGAATCTCGTCCGCCTTCGCCGGCTTATCGCGCGCGGGCGGACCTTCAATCATTCGGCGCGAGCATATTCTCCGGCCGCACCAGCGCGTCGAATTCTGCGTCCGTCACCTTGCCGGACTTCAGCGCCTCCTCGCGCAAAGTCGTGCCATTGTGATGGGCGGCGCGGGCGATCTTGGAGGCGGCGTCATAGCCGATCTTGGGCGCGAGCGCCGTCACCAGCATCAGCGAGCGCTCCAGGAAATTCTTGATATTCGCCTCGTCCGGCTCGATCCCGTCGATGCAGCGGGTGATGAAACTGTCGATGCCGTCGGCGAGCAGAATAGTCGATTCGAGCAGCGCTGCGGCGATCACCGGCTTCAGCACATTCAGCTCGAGATGGCCCTGCGAGGCGGCGAAGGTGATGGTGGCGTTATTGCCGAAGACTCGCGTGCAGACCATGGTCAGGGCTTCGACCTGGGTCGGATTGACCTTGCCCGGCATGATGGAGGAGCCGGGCTCGTTCTCCGGCAGCTTCAGCTCCGCGAGGCCGGCGCGAGGGCCGCAGCCGAGCAGGCGAATGTCGCAGCCGATCTTATAGAGCCCGGCGGCGAGCGCGTTCAGCGCGCCATGAGCGAAGACGGCGGCGTCATGGGCGGCGAGCGCCTCGAATTTATTCGGCGCCGTTTTGAACGGCAGGCTGGTCTGCGCCGCGATCTTGGCCGCGACGGCCTCGGCGAAGCCTTTGTAAGTGTTGACGCCCGTGCCGACGGCGGTGCCGCCCTGGGCGAGCAGGAACAAATCCTCGAGCCCCTGGCGAATGCGCTTTGCGCCGAACTCCGCCTGAGCGGCGTAGCCGGAAAACTCCTGGCCGAGCGTCACCGGCGTCGCATCCTGCAAATGGGTGCGGCCGATCTTGACGATATGCTCGAAGGCCTTGGACTTGGCGGCGAGCGCCGCGTGCAGCCGCTCCACCGCCGGCAGCAGGCGCTGCGAGATCGCGATCGCCGCGGCGACGTGAATGGCGGTGGGGAAGCTGTCGTTGGAGGATTGGCCGAGATTGACGTGGTCGTTGGGGTGAACCGGCTCCTTGGCCCCGCGGCCGGCGCCCAGCGCCTCATTGGCGCGATTGGCGATCACCTCATTGACGTTCATATTGGACTGCGTGCCGGAGCCCGTCTGCCAGACGACGAGCGGGAAATGCTCGTCGAGCTTGCCCTCGATCACGTCGCGGGCGGCGGTGGAGATGGCGGCGGCGACCTCGCCCTTCAGCAGGCCTTTCTCGAGATTGGCCTCGGCGGCCGCGAGCTTCACCCGCGCCAGCGCATGGACGATCTCGATCGGCATGCGGCCGACGCCAATGGGGAAATTCTGCCGCGACCGCTCCGTCTGCGCGCCCCAATAGGCGGAGGCGGGAACCTCTATGTCGCCAAAGGAATCGCGCTCGGTTCGGAATTCGGTCGTCTTGTCGGTCATCGGTCTCGCTCGCGGAAAATTATCGGGCTCGAGCTTCCCTATGGGGCATTTCGGCCCGTCTATCAATCATTGCCCGTGCGCGGCAGAATCGACTGCTCGCCGATGAAATAGGAATCGCCGATATCGCTGGTCGAGCGCAGCGCGAGAACCTCGGCGAGGCGATTGCGCGCGCGATTGACGCGGCTCTTCATCGTGCCGGGCGCGCAATTGCAGATTGCGGCGGCCTCCTCATAGGAAAGGCCCGAGGCGGCGACCAGGATCAGCGCCTCGCGCTGGTCCAGCGGCAGCTTTTGCAGCGCGCTGCGAAAATCGAGAAAATCCATATGCGCGTTCTGCGCCGGCAGCGACACCAGCCGCGCGGCTATGGCGCCGTCCGGGTCGGGCGCCTCGCGGCGCCGCTTGCGATAGTCGCTATAGTGGATGTTGCGCAGAATGGTGAACAGCCAGGCCGTGAGATTGGTCCCTTCGGTGAAGGAGGCCAAGCTGCTCCAGGCCTTGACCAAGGTCTCCTGGACCAGATCATCGGCGCGATCGGCGTTGCCGCAGAGCGAAACCGCGAATGCGCGCAGATTGGGAATCGCCGCGACGAGGTCGGCCTTCGTCCCCTTTCCTTGGGCTTTCGCCGCTTCGGATGTCGACACTATCCCTCCCCGGGCGCCTTCGACCGCTGCGGGGATATCGGGTCGCTCTCGAGCCGGTTCAAGAGCTCTAGGAAACGATCCGGAATCGGCTGGTTGAGGACGTCCTCATAGAGTCCGCGCAGCTGCTCGCCGATTTGCTCGCCGAGGTCATTGGGTTCCGCCTCGGCGCGCGCGTAGCGCGCCGGACGATGGGAATTCAAGACCATGAGCCCTACATTGTCCTGCGATGGCGCTGCGACGACGGCGCCGTCCTCCATGCTCGGGTTTTCGCTTGTGCTCAAGGCGGCGGCAGTGGACTTCCGGCTGCTTTTTACCATCTGCTCCTCGAGAATTCCCGTGAGGCCCGACTCTGGCGAGCGGACGCGGCTGCGCTATATTGCGATGCGTCGACCCACTCACAACGCTAATTTTACCAAATAGTTCCCATATATACGGCGGCGATTTGACGCAGCACGGCGCGCCATGATGGCGCGACTTTCGCAACGCGAAACGAGGGACATGATGTCCATTTCTCAGGCTATTCTAAGGCATGTGCCTTATTTGCGGCGTTTCGCCCGCGCTCTCTCGGGCAGCCGCGAAGGGGGCGACGCCTATGTGCTGGCGACGCTCGAGACTGCGGTCGCCGACCCCACCCGCCTCGTCGCCGACGAGGATCTGAAAATCTCCCTCTATCGCCTGTTTCTGGAAATCTGGACGTCGAGCCCGATCAACGCCCACACCGACCATTCCGGCCTCGCGGGCGACGATGAGACGGGCGCGCGGCGCAATCTCGACGCTATCTCGCTGCAGCCGCGCATCGCTTTTCTGCTGCATGCGCTGGAGGGCTTCTCGCTGGGCGAGATCGCGCGGGCGCTCGCCGTCACCGAGGCGCGGGCGGCGGCGCTGATCGACACGGCGAGCGCCGAGATCGCCGGCCAATTGGCGACCGATGTGCTCATCATAGAGGACGAGCCGCTGATCGCGCTCGATCTGCGCGGGCTGGTCGAGGAGCTCGGCCATAGAGTCGTCGCCGTGGCGCGCACGCATAGGGAGGCGGTCGAGGCCATATCCAAGACTCCTCCGGGCCTCATTCTGGCCGATATTCAGCTGGCGGACGGCAGCTCCGGCCTCGAGGCGGTCAATGAAATACTCGGCTCGCTGTCCACTCCGGTGATCTTCGTCACCGCCTATCCAGAGCGCTTTCTGACCGGAGAGCCGCCGGAGCCGGCGTTTCTCATCGCCAAGCCTTTCAGTGTCGACAGCTTGAAAGCGATTATCAGCCAAGCTTTGTTTTTCGACAGACGGTCCCATCTCAAACACAATGATAAGCATAAGTGAGCAATTAGGCCATAGCGTAGGTAATAGCTGATTTTCGTACGTATAGACCACAGGCCCAATTGCGGCAAAAAAAACTTCTATCGGAACCGAATAGAGCGCAACCTTGTCTTGACTCGGGCGTTGACTCCCGGGGGACAAGAGAAGGTAAAAGATATGACGGCGATCCAGGAAACGAAAAAGTCGAACCGTGGCTTTGCTTCGATGGACCCCGAGAAGCAGCGGGCGATCGCGCGCAAGGGCGGCCAGAACGTTCCCGATGAAAAGCGCAGCTTCTCGCAGAACCCCGAGCTGGCGGCCAAGGCCGGACGCAAGGGTGGCCAGAGCGTCGATCCGACCAAGCGGAGCTTCTCCCGCGATCACCAGCTCGCGTCCGAGGCCGGACGCAAGGGCGGCCACGCCTCCCACAGCAAGCCGAGAACAGCCGCGGAGTAATCCGCGGCCATTCTCTTTCGCCGTATCGCGGCCGGCTGACGTCAGCGGCGCGAAGGCCTCAGGCGGCGTGGGGCGTGGAGGTTTGCGCGATGATGGAATAGAGGGCCGAAGGGTCCCGCGTCGCGCGAATCGTCGCGACGATCGAAGGGTCGCGCAGCACGCGCGCCGCGCAGGCCAGCGCCTTGAGGTGATCGGCGCCGGAAGCCTCCGGCGTCACAAGAAGAAAAACGAGATCGACCGGCGCGCCGTCGAGCGCTTCGAAGTCGATCGGCCGCTCGAGCCGCGCGAAAATTCCGAAGATCGTTTTGACGCGGGCCAGCTTGCCATGCGGAATGGCGACGCCGTCGCCTATGCCGGTGGAGCCGAGGCGTTCGCGCTGCAGCAGCGCGTCGAAGATCTCGCGGGCCGGCAGGCCGGAAATCTCGGCCGCCTTCTCGCTCAGCTCCTGAAGCGCCTGCTTCTTGTTGTTCGCCTTGAGCGAGGGAATGACCGCTTCTGTGGAGAGCAAATCCGCGAGCCGCATGTGGCGTCTATCCCATTCGAGGCCGTGTCGGGGCCGAGCTCCGCCGTCGCGCGTGTTGCGCGCGAGATCGCTGTTCATCAAAGGATGCTCCGCGTCGCGCCATTGCGACGCGACCCTCGGCGGCGGGGGCCGCTCTCATTCGGGTCGCAGGGCGAATTCCATTGGTGCGAAATAAGCATGGCCGCCCTCACAGCTGCATCCAATCAAAAGGCAAGATATATGCCGTCTATTCGCCGCCCGGCGCATCGATCCAACCGATATGGTCGTCGTTGCGTCGGTAGACAACATTGAGCCGACCGGTGTCGGCGTTGCGGAAAACGACGACCGGCGCGCCGGTCAGATCGAGGTCCAAAACCGCAGCCGAGACCGTCAGCCGAGGCAGCCGCGACGTCGCCTCGGCGACGATCGTCGGCGCGAATTCCTTGGGCGCATCCTGCTCCTGATCGGGCGCCTCGAGCACATAGCTCTGCGCCACCTCGCCGTCCTCGCGCGGGGCGTGATGATCCTTCAGCCGGCTCTTATAGCGGCGCAGGCGCTTCTCGATGCGATCGGCGGCCTGATCGAAGGAGGCGTACGGCTCCTGCGCGCGGCCGTCGGCCTGAACGTCGATTCCGGCGAGATGCAGGCTGCAATCGGCGCGAAAGCCAGAGCCTTCCGGCGAAATCGTCACATGGCCGCTGAGCTCGCCGTCGAAATATTTGCCGGCGGCCGCCTTCAGCCGGTCGCCGACGTGAATCCGCAAAGCCTCGCCGATGTTGATGTTCTTGCCGGACACGCGCAGCGACATATCGGATTCGCCTCGTCCATTGGAGGGCTCGCGCCGGGCGCGGAGCCGCCTTCCTTGAAAAAATCTCGCGATGGTCTCGTGAGCGTCGGTTTCGACCGTCCCCCCACGGTCCTCGCCGCGACGCCGGCGAATATCCCGGCCCAGCGTCCGAGCGTCATTCTTGCCGTTCGAACGTGGCGGAAGACGGGCCGAGCTCGCATTTGCGCCCTGCCCGCTTCGGCGACAGGCTCTAAGTGCCTCGGCTCGGGAAGTCAATGGGCGAGCGTTTTGCTCATTCCCGCGGCGCCCAGGCGCCTAGGAGTTGTTACGGAGCCAATGAATTGCATCGACTGGACAAAAGGGGCGCCGTCATTCGCGGCAGGGCGTCCCCCGCCGGGTCGGCTCACAGCGCCGGCGCATGCTCCCGCGCCATCGCCTGCTTGGCGCGGCGGCGATCGACCGAAGAGGGGATGCGCAGGCTGTCGCGATATTTGGCGACGGTGCGGCGGGCGATGTCGATGTCGATCTCCTTGAGCCGCGCCACGATGGCGTCGTCGGAGAGCACGTCGAAAGGGCTCTCCTTGTCGATCATCTGCTTGATCTTGTAGCGCACCGCCTCGGCCGAATGGGCTTCGCCGCCGCTGGTGGTGGCGATGGAGGCGGAGAAGAAATATTTGAGCTCGAATATGCCGCGCGGCGTCATCATATATTTGTTGGAGGTAACGCGGGAGACGGTCGATTCGTGCATGCCGATGGCGTCGGCGATGGTGCGCAGATTGAGCGGCCGCAAATGCTCCACGCCCTTGGCGAGGAAGGCGTCCTGCAGTCGCACGATCTCCGAGGCGACCTTCAAAATGGTGCGCGAGCGCTGCTCGAGGCTCTTGGTCAGCCAATTGGCGTTCTGCAGGCAGCTCGAGATGAAGGTCTTGTCGCCGTCGCGTTTGGCGCCGGCGCTCACCTTCGCGGCATAGGAGTGGTTCACCAGCACGCGCGGCAGAGCGTCGGAGTTCAGCTCCACCATCCAGCTGCCGTCGGTCGCCGGGCGCACGATGACATCGGCGACCAGCGGCTGGATCGGCGCGCCGCCGAAGGCGCGGCCGGGCTTGGGATCGAGACGGCGAACCTCCGCCGCCATATCCGCCACATCGTCCTCGTCCACGCCGCACAGCCGCGCCAGAGCGGGGAAATCGCGCTTGGCGAGCAGCGGCAGATTGGCGACGAAGATTTGCATCGCCGGATCGAAGCGGTCGCGCTCGCGCAGCTGAATGGCGAGACACTCCTGCAGGTCGCGTGCGCCGATGCCCGATGGGTCGAAGCTCTGGATCGTCGCCAGCACGGCCGCTGCGCGCACGGGATCGGCGTCGAGCCGCAGCGCGATCTCGTCTATGTCCTCGCGCAGATAGCCGGTCTCGTCGATCGCATCGATGATGGCGTGGCCGATCAGCCGATCACGCGGGTCGGCGGAAGCGAGGGCGAGCTGCTCGGCGAGATGATCGTGCAGATTGGCGTCCGCGGCGACATAGGCCTCGAGATTGGGCGTCTCGCCATCGCCGCCGCCGCCGCTGGCGCCGGTCCAGGAATTGGCCGAGAGGCCCGCGCCCTCGAGCGAGCCGGAGGTGTCGGCGCCGGGGCGCTGGCCCTCGAGCTCGAAGGCGTTGCCGATCTCCGTGCCGAGCTCGGCCGCGAGCTGGCCGGCGTCCACCGCAAGACTTTCCTGCGCCCAATCGCCTTCGCGCGGCTCGCCGACCCCGTCGAAGCCGGCGTCGCCGCGGTCGTCGCCATCGCTGCTACGCTCCTGATGCGTGTCGGGGAAGTCGTCGGACTCGACCGCCTCGAGCAGCGGATTTCGTTCGAGCTCCTCATGCAGGAAAGCGGAAAGTTCGAGATTGGAGAATTGCAGCAGCTTGATCGCTTGCAGCAATTGGGGCGTCATCACCAGGGCTTGGCCCTGACGCATCATCAGCTTGGTGGAAATAGCCATTTTCCGCCTACTCGAAACTTTCCGCCATTACGTACGGCATTGGGCCGCCACAACGGCTGTTCTCGGCCTGTTTCTTGCTTATAGCACGGGGTCGGATTGGGCGCAGGACCATTTATTCGGCGCCCACCGGAAATTCCGCCTAGCAGTTAATCGCCGCGACGCTTCCGGTCGAAATCACGTTCCAAAAATCACACAATCCGAAATCACATGCGGAAATCTTCGCCGAGATAGATGCGCCGCACATCCTGATGCGCGACGATCTCCTCGGGCGTTCCTTCCGTCAAAACATGGCCGTTGTAGATGATGTAGGCGCGGTCGGTGAGGCCCAGCGTCTCGCGCACGCTATGGTCCGTTATCAGCACGCCTATGCCGCGCGCCTTCAAATGCCGCACGAGATCCTGAATGCCGCCGACGGCTATGGGGTCGATGCCTGCGAAAGGCTCGTCCAGCAGCATGAAGGCGGGGCGACCGGCGAGGGCGCGGGCGATCTCGCAGCGCCGCCGCTCGCCGCCCGAGAGCGCCACCGCCGGCGTGCGGCGCAGGCGCTCGAGCTTGAACTCCTCCAGCAGCGCATCCAGCTCCTGCTCGCGCAGGCGCTTGTCGGGCTGGGTGATCTCCAGCACGGCGCGGATATTGTCCTCGACCGTCAGGCCGCGGAAAATCGACGCCTCTTGCGGCAGATAGCCGATGCCGAGCCGCGCGCGCCGATACATGGGCAGGCCGGTGACGTCATAGCCGTCGAGCGCGATGACGCCGCGATCGGGCTTCACTAGCCCGGTAATCATATAGAAGACCGTGGTCTTGCCGGCGCCATTGGGGCCGAGCAGGCCCACCGCCTCGCCGCGCGCCACATGCAGGCTCACATCCTCGACGACGCGTCGGGTCTTATAGGCTTTGGCGAGATGCTGGATCGACAGCACGCCCTTATGCGCGGCGGCCTCCTCCTCCGAATAGGCCGCTGGGCCGGAGGCGCTGAATTCGGGCGTCTCATCGGCGCCTAAATTATCGGCGCCATTTTCCATGCGAGCGTCGATTTCGGTCGAAAACCGCGCCTCAGCCTCCGCTCGGGAGGGGCGGCGCAGGCGCAGCCGTTCCCCGATCCGGCTCAACAGGCCGGGTCGGGCGTCGCTCGTGGATGGGTAGGATCGAAAGCTCAAGTCTCAGCGCCCTGCACGAGAGAGACGGACCGCGTAGTTCGCGCGCGGCTCGCGGCGATCCTAAGCTTTCTCGACCAAAAACCCTCGTTACTTTTTTGCAATCCGGGAAACCGCGATCAGGCCCAGGGTCGAGCGGCGGCCGATTTGGCCTCGAAAGCGTCGATCGCGCCGGCCTTTTGCAGCGTGAGGCCGATATCGTCGAGCCCCTCGAGCAGGCAGTGCTTACGGAAAGGATCGATGTCGAATTTGACGACGCCGCCGTCCGGACCGCGAATTTCCTGAGCCGGCAGGTCGATCGTCAGTGTGGCGTTGGCGCCGCGCGCCGCGTCGTCCATCAGCTTCTCGAGCTCGGCCTGGGAGACCTTGATCGGCAGAATGCCGTTCTTGAAGCAGTTATTGTAGAAGATGTCGGCGAAGCTGGTGGAGATCACCGCCTTCACGCCATAGTCGAGCAGCGCCCAGGGGGCGTGCTCGCGCGACGAGCCGCAGCCGAAATTATCGCCCGCCACCAGAATCTTGACGTCGCGATAGGCCGGCTTGTTGAGCACGAAATCGGGATTGTCCGATCCGTCGTCCTTATAGCGCAGCTCCGAGAAGAGACCCTTGCCGAGGCCGGTGCGCGCAATCGTCTTCAGATATTGCTTCGGGATGATCATGTCCGTGTCGATGTTCATGATCGGCAGCGGCGCGGCGACGCCGGTGAGGGTGACGAATTTTTCCATTTCGGAGTGTCCTGGAGCCTCGGGCGCGCGGTGCGCTCTCCGGCGCCCTTTAGCAAATCGTCGCAAAAGGCGCAAAGCAGGCGATCCTGTGGCGATGGAGCACGCCCCGGCCAGTCTCTTGCCGTTTGAGACGATCGGTCGTATAAGAGCGCCATGAGCAGACGGGACGTGAACGATATTCGGCGCAAGCTCCTGGACCAGGGCGTCGCTTTGCTGATGGAGCAGGGCTACCACGGCACCGGCCTGCACGAGCTGGTGCAGAGCGTCGGCGTGCCCAAGGGCTCGTTCTACAATTACTTCCCCAGCAAGGAAGCGTTCAGCGCCGAGGTGGTGAAGCATTATATCGACCCTTTCATCGCCCAGCTCGACGCGCATCTCGCGCGCACCGACGTCGGCGCAGATGCGGCGCTCCGCGCCTATTTCGACGAGCTGATCGCCGATACGGAGCGCCGGGAGTTCAAAGGCGGCTGCCTGCTCGGCAATCTGATCGGCGAGATCGGCGACACCAGCGATCTGTGCCAGACCTCGCTGCGAGAGGCGGTGCGGCGCTATAGAGACAAGCTGCGGGATGGCGTCGCGCGCGGCCAGGCGGAGGGCTGCTTCCGCCGTGATCTCGACGCCAAGGAAATGGCCGACTTTCTCGTGGACGCGTGGCAGGGCTCGCTTCTGCGCATGAAGATCGAGCGCTCGGTCCGCCCGCTGACCCAGTTCCGCGACATGCTGCTGAACGGCTATTTCCGCGCCTGATTTTTTGCCCCGATTTGAGACGACCGGTCATTTTAAACAGAGGCCGAGCCCGAGGCGAGTGACTGCCCCGGAGGAGCCGCCGCGCCCAGAGCGCGTCGAAAAAACCGCGGGCGCAAAAGCCCCGCGGAAAAAAGGGAGGAAGCAGTGGCCAAGCGCATACTCGTCGTCGGCGGCGGCATAGGCGGAACGATGACCGCCAACAGCATCGTCGCAAAGCTCTACCCCGAGATATCGGAAGGCTCGGTCCAGGTGACCATGCTCTCCGACTCGCCCTGGCACTATTACAAGCCGGCTTTCATGTATGTCGCCTTCGACATGTTCTTCGAGGGCGAGCTGCGCCGCAAGCAGAGCTCCCTGCTGCGGCCCGAGATCGAGTTCATCGTCGACAAGGTGGAGCGATTCGATTTCCCCGGCTCCGGCGTGACGACGAAGAGCGGCCGGCGAATCGGCTATGACTATATCGTCGTGTCGACGGGCTGCCTGCCGGCGCCCGAGCGCATACAGGGCCTGAAAGAGGCGGGAGACTATTTCTATCAATATGAGCCGGCGCGCCGCCTCGCCGACAAGCTCCGCGGCTTCGAAAAGGGCCGCATCTTCATCACCGTCAATTTTCCCAAGACGCCCAATGTCCCGCATCAATGCGGCATAGCGCCGATCGAGACGACGCTGATGCTCGACGAATATCTGCGCCGCAAAGGCGTGCGCGACCAGGTCGAGATCGTCTACACCTATCCGACCGTCGCGCAGCTGCTGCGCAACTGCCTCTTCCTCCAGCAGGAGGTCTGCGAGGTGCTGCCCTCTGTTTTCGAGAGCAAGGGAATCAAATTCCAGCGCGGATTCACGCTGGATTCGGTCGATCCCGATCGCAAGGTCGCGCGCTCCGCGGAAGGACAAGAGGAAAATTTCGATCTGCTGATGTGCACGCCGCCGATTCGCGCGGTCGATGCGGTGGTCGAAAGCGGCGTCTCGCAGGCGATGAACAATGAAGGCTGGCTGCCTACCGACCGCCGAACCTTGCAGATCGAAGGCTACGCCAACGCCTATGTGATGGGCGACACCGTCGATCTGCCGATCAGCAAGGCCGGCGGCTCCTGTCACAACCAATGCCCGGTCATCGCGAATAATATTGCCGGCGACATTCGAATCGGCCGCACGGTCGACGCCTATGACGGCAAGGTCCAGGCCGTGGCGCAAATGGGCCTCGAGCTCGGAATGCCGCTCTGGTACGATTATGACGAGGATGTTCATCCGACGCCGCCCACCAAGCTCGGCGGTCTTCTCCGCAAGGCTTTCAACCGCGGAATCTATTGGTCCGTCGCGCGCGGCGTGATCTGAAAAAGCGAGGGATGAGCGATGAACACGACCGAACTCGACATGCGCCATGAAAGCGCCTCGCCAACGCTCGACGAGGCGACGCGAAAGGGAATCGCCGATCTTCTCGAGAAAGCCTCGCCTTTGCTTCAGGGCCGGCGCTTTCACAATATCGTCGATCTTCTCTCTCTCGCTTCCGACGCTGTGGACATGGCCGACGACGCGATGATCCAAAAGCTGATGAAAGCCTATGAGGAGTCGATCGGCGCGGCATGGACGCTCGGCAACGCCGCCCGCTTCGCCGCCAATGAGGCGTCGCGCAAGCCGACGCCGTCCCTGCTCGGCCTGCTGCGCGCGGCGGGCGACGAGGATGTGCGGCGCGGGCTGCATTTCGCGCTGCTGTTCCTGGCCGTGCTGGGGCGGCAGACGCGCGACGAGCCGGCATGACCGACACAGCGCTCGCCGCGCTCTATGAGCGGCGCGTGCGCGACTGGGCGCGGCGAGCGCGCGACGACTTGCGCCTCGCCGACGCCGACGTCTCCGTCACGCGGACGAGCCCGATCTGCGGCAGCCGGCTGACGCTCGATCTGCGATGCGAGAACGGCCGCATCGTTGCTCTCGGCCATCGCGCGCGGGCCTGCACGCTCTGCATGGCCGCGACCGCAATCGTTGTCGCGGGGGCGATCGGCGAGACTTTCGCCGATGTCCTCACGGCCGGCGAAGCGCTGGCGCAGCTTCTGGACGGCGCCGAGGTCGGCTTTCCCGAGCGGTGGCGGGAGCTGGAGATATTCGCC
This sequence comes from Methylosinus sp. sav-2, assembly GCF_004366495.1. Classification (NCBI taxonomy): domain Bacteria; kingdom Pseudomonadati; phylum Pseudomonadota; class Alphaproteobacteria; order Hyphomicrobiales; family Methylocystaceae; genus Methylosinus; species Methylosinus sp. sav-2. Next base: position 547,895 of record NZ_SOEJ01000001.1, on the reverse strand, counting down.
GCGGCGCGCGCCTTCCCGATGCGGCGCGGGTCCATTCTGCTGCCCTTCGACGCGCTCGCCGAGGCCTCGTCGCGGCTCACTCCGTGAGCGGGAGCAGAATATCCGCGTACCAGGCGCAGTTGAGGCCCAGCGCCTCGTCCTGCTGGAGGTCGCGGCCGACGTCCAGCCGGGCCGAATGGACGCCGAGCAGCGTCCAGGGAAGATCGCCCTGGCGCGCCTCCAGCGCCGGCACGCGGGCCACCACGGGCGCGCCGCTCGCGCCTCTGTGGGTGCGCGCGTCGGTGAGAAAATAGCCCTGGCCCTGAAAGCGCAGGCCGAAGGAGGAGGCGACGACGCCCTGCCGCGCCACCGGCATGTGATGCAGCGTGTCGTGGAAGCCCAAGGGAAAGCCGAGAATCAGCAGCGAGGAGCCGACCTCCACCGTGTCGAACTCGCCGCACAGATGCGCCGGGGTGAAGGCCCGATAGACGGTCGACTCCGGCAGAGCCCGCCGCTCGATCTCTATGACGGCCACATCGATCTCGCCGCCGGCGTCGAGGCCCTGGCGCCAGACGCTCTTGCCGTCCTCGTAGAGCAGCATCGAGAAGCCGGTCGATTGGGTCATATTCTCGGCGTCTATATGCAGCTCGATCTCGATACGGTCGGGGCAATGCCCGGTCGCCGCGTCGCTCAGCACATGGCGGCTCGTCACCAGGAAAAGCCGCTCGTCGCGCGCGAAGAAGAAGCCGCTGGCGTTGGTCAGCGGGGCGTCGCCTATGAAGGTGCCCACGCGCGCCGTGGTGAGAAGCAGAGGTTCGATCGTCATCGGCCGGCCTTTCTCCTCCATGGGAGATTCTCCCCCAACGGCGACATGGCCGCTCGGTTCCGCCCCGGCAAGTCGGGTCCGCCGCTCAGGGGCCGTGATAATCGGGGTCCGGCTTCGCCAGCAGAATGCTGGCGACGATCGGCATGGGATTGCTCAGCAGGCGGAAGCGGCTAAAGCCCGCCTTTTTGGCGAGCTTCTGCAGCTCGGCGAGGGTGCGCGGCTCGCCGCGGCCCATGGCCAGCGTGTAGAATCCGTAATAGGCGTCGAGCGGCTCCGCGCCCTCGACGCCCGACATGGCCTCTATTATCAGCAGCGTCCCGTCGCGCGGCAGGGCGCGGCGCACATTGCGCAGCAGCTCCAGCGCGGAGGCGTCGTCGTGATCATGGACGATGCGAATCAGCGTTATCACATCCGCGCCCTTGGGCAGCGGATCGGTGAGGAAATTTCCCGAAAAGAAGGTCGTGCGCTTGGCGAGCCCCGCTTCCTCGAGCCGGGCGCTGGCGCGCTCCACCACGGCCGGCAGATCGAAGAGCATCAGCTGCAGCCGCGGCGCCCGCGCCGCCGCGGCGATGAGAAAGGCGCCCTCGCCGCCGCCGACGTCGAGCAGCGCTCTGTGCCGGCGGATGGGGTAGATGTCGAGCAGCTCCTGCGCCACCAGCGGCTGCGAGGCGGCCATCAGCGCGCTATAGGGCGCGACCTCCTCGGCGGAGAGGGCGGCGGGATTTTCCGCCGCCGAATAGGGCCAATAATCGGCGAGCCGCGGCTCGGCCGATTCGTCGCCGCGCAGCAGGCCGACGGGATCGGCGAGATCGGCGTAGAGCATCGGCTGATGCGCGACGAGCGAGAGCGCCGCCTTGTTGCCGATGAGCGCCGCGCCCAGCTCGCCGAGGCCGAAGCGCTCCTTGCCGCGCCGCTCGACGAGGCCGAGCGAAGCCGCGGCGTCCAGCAGCCGCGCGGCGGCGTCCTGCGACAGCTCCAGCTTTTCGGCGACCTGCTCCACAGAGCGCGGCTGCTCCAGCAGCAGCTCGAGCAGCTTCAGCCGCACGCAGGCCAGCAGCACCTGCGAATAGACGAAGCCGGCGCAGAGATCGAGCATGGAGCGCGCGCGCTTGCGCGCCGCGGCGCGTGTCAGCGGATGCGCGGCGGCGAGCCGCTGAAAGCGCGGGCTCGACACCAGCCGATCCCGCAGCCGCCGCAGCCTGTCCCGAAAGAACTGCCCCATATGCCGCCCCTCCGTCCCAGAATAATCCGCTCCTAGCCCAAAAGCGCCGGCTCGGAAACGTCGATTATCCCCTGTCCGGGCGTTTGGCCCCTGCGGCGCCGCCAGATCCGATCGGATCAGGCGGCGCTCTACTTTCGTCCTTTGGGAGCGAATTCTGATCGATCGAACGATACCGTTCGATCGGAAAGCGCTCGCCAGCGACCTCACGGGGACCATCGCCGTCATGCGCTTCGACGCTCTCGATCGGCTCAATTTCTTCCTCGCCGACGTGCGTGGCGGGCTCGGGCCTTTCGTCGGGGTTTTCCTGTTCACGCAGGCGCATTGGAGCCAGGCCGAGATCGGCGCCGTGCTCACGGTCAGCGGGCTCGTCGGCATTGCAGCGCATCCGGCGGTCGGCGCCTTTATCGATCGCACGCGCGCCAAGCGCGAGCTTCTGGTGCTCGCGAGCTTCGTGCTCTGCGCCTGCGGCCTCGCCATCATTCATGCGCCGAGCATTCCGGTGGTCGTCGCGGCCGATATCGTCATGGCGACGCTCGGCGCCGTCTTCGCGCCGACGGTGGCGGCGATCACGCTCGGCCTCTATGGCCGCGAGCGTCTCGCCGAGCGGCTCGGCCGCAACGCCGCTTTCGATCGCGCGGGAAATATTTTCATCGCCGGAATCATCGGCTTTGTCGGCGTGCTCGCGTCGCAGACGGCGCCTTTCTATCTGGCGCCGGTCTTCGCTGCGCTCGCGGCGCGGGCGGCCTTCTCCATTCCGGCCGAGACCATAGATCACGATCGCGCGCGCGGTCTCGAGGATGTCGATCTCGCGCATCCGCCGCAGCCGGGCCGGCTGCGCGATTTGCTGCATTACCGCACGCTGCTCGTCTATGCGGCGGCGGCGGCGCTGTTCAATTTCGCCAACGCGCCGACATTGTCATTGATCGCGCAGAAGCTCGCCTCGGAAAATCCGGGCCTCGAGAGCGGCGTGACCTCGGCCGCGATCATTCTCGCGCAGCTCTCGACGATCGGCATGGCGCTCCTCGTCGAGCGCGCCGATCTCATCGGGCGCAAGCCGCTCATCGTCCTCGCCTTCGTCGCGCTCTTTGCGCGCGATCTCGCCTGCGTCTTCGCGCAGACGCCGCTGCATTTGCTCGCTGCGCAATTGCTGGACGGCGTCGGCGGCGGCCTCTTCGATGCGCTGCTGCCGCTGGTGTTGGCGGACATCATGCGCGGCACGGGGCATTACAGCCTCGCGCGCGGCGGGCTCGGATTCGTGCAGGGCGTGGGCGGCGCGACGAGCCTCTCCATCGCGGGCTTCATCGTCACATCCAGCGGCTATGCGGCGGGCTTTCTGGCGCTGGCCGCGGTCGCGCTCGCCGGACTTGCGCTGGTCCTCGTCGCCATGCCGGAGACAGGACCAAAGCGCTAGAAGATCGCCTCGAGAAGCCAGAGCTCAGGCGGCGCCCGGCGCGAAGCCTTCCTCGAGGCCGAGACGCTCGAGCAGAGACTTGCGGCGCTTGCGGTCGCGCTTCTGCGGCGGCTTGCGATTGTAATAATCGAACAGCACCTCGCGATAGAGCTTGAGCACGGCCTTCTCATTGAGGCCGAACAGCATGTCGGCGGCGATGCGCAGCAGCAGATAGACCGTGCATTCGAAGAAGAAGGCGCTCGGATGCGAGAACATGACCGGCAGCGCCGAGGCGATGACAGCGCCATAGAGCGAGGCGATAGCGTAACGCGGATTCACGGTCGCCCACAGGAAGAGGCGCAGCAATTCGCGATAGCCGATGTAATTGACGAGCGCGGCGTAGAGCTCGGCGCTGAACGCGCCCTCCTGGAAATCCACGATCGCGCGGGCGAGGGCGATGATCGCGACGAGGGAATAGAAAATCGTGTCGCAGCGGCGAAGGCACAGTTCGCGAATATCGTCGAGCAATGGGGTCTTCCTCATCTGGGCTCCTCGAGGCGTAGGGGTGGCGCCGTTTAAAAGAGCCGCAAATCCGGCGCCGACCAGTCTGGCGCCGTCGTGAATTTCAGCTCGCAGCATGCGCATCGCTCCTGTAATACGTAGCACTTCGAAGCGATCTGCGACCTGATGTCGCGCCCCGCGCGGCGCCTCGTCGCAGCGCGCCGCGCAGCAGGGCGGCGCCGAAAAGCGGGGCGCCCCCGCGGACTCGACGCCATAGCCTCAGGCGCGAAATAAGGTCATATTCACGACAAAGCCGATGGCGCGCTACAACGCGCCGCGATTATCCGAGGGAACGCTCGAAATGTCCGACAAGACCTATGCAGTGCCGGAAGCGTGGCGGAACGAGGCGCGCGTGAACGCCGAGAAATATGACGAGCTCTACCGGCGCTCTGTCGCCGACCCCGACGGTTTTTGGGGAGAGCAGGCGCAGCGCATAGAATGGATCGCCCCTTTCACCCGCGTGAAGGAGGTGAGCTTCGACACGCATAATGTCGCGATCGAATGGTTCGGCGACGGCTCCACCAATATCGCGATGAATTGCATCGATCGGCATCTTCCGCATCGCGCGGATCAAGTCGCGATCATATGGGAGGGCGATGATCCCTCGCTCTCGCGCCACATCACCTATCGCGAATTGCACGAGCAGGTCTGCCGCTTCGCCAATGTGCTGAAGGCGCATGGCGTGCGCAAAGGCGATCGCGTGACGATCTATCTGCCGATGATTCCGGAGGCCGCCTACGCCATGCTCGCCTGCGCGCGCATCGGCGCCGTGCATTCGGTGGTGTTCGGCGGCTTCTCGCCGGATGCGCTGGCCGGCCGCATCGAAGACGCGCAATCGGATGTCGTCATCACGGCGGATGAGGGCGTGCGCGGCGGCCGCAAATCGCCGCTCAAGGACAATGTCGACGCCGCGCTGGAGAAGGTCTCCGCCAAGACCGTCATCGTCGTCACGCGCACCGGCGCCAAAGTGGATATGAAGCCCGGCCGCGATTTCCGTTACGAGGACGAGGCGAAGAAGGTTCCCGAGGATTGCCCTTACGCCGAGGTCGGCGCCGAGGACCCTCTGTTCATCCTCTACACATCGGGCTCGACCGGAAAGCCCAAAGGCGTGCTGCACACGACCGGCGGCTATCTCGTCCACGCCGCGCTGACGCATGAGCTGGTCTTCGATTATCGCGAGGGCGATGTCTATTGGTGCACGGCGGATGTCGGCTGGGTGACGGGCCACAGCTATATCGTCTATGGCCCGCTCGCCAATGGCGCGACGACGCTGATGTTCGAAGGCGTGCCGAATTATCCGACCGTCTCGCGCTTCTGGGAAGTGATCGACAAGCACAAGGTCGATATTTTCTACACCGCGCCGACGGCGATCCGCGCTTTGATGGGCGCCGGCGAGGAGCCGGTGAAGAAGACGAGCCGCAAATCGCTGCGCCTGCTCGGCTCGGTCGGCGAGCCGATCAATCCAGAAGCCTGGGAATGGTATCACCGGGTCGTCGGCGAGGGCCGCTGCCCGATCGTCGACACATGGTGGCAGACGGAGACGGGCGGCATTCTGATCGCGCCGCTGCCGGGCGCGACGGCGCTGAAGCCGGGCTCGGCGACCAAGCCCTTCTTCGGCGTGCAGCCGGAGATCGTCGACGCAAACGGCAATGTGCTGGATGGCGCCTGCGAGGGCAATCTCGTCATCGCCGATAGCTGGCCGGGACAGGCGCGCACCGTGTTCGGCGATCACGAGCGTTTCGTGCAGACCTATTTCACCGCCTATCCGGGCAAATATTTCACCGGCGACGGCTGCCGGCGCGATTCCGACGGCTATTATTGGATCACCGGCCGCGTCGACGACGTCATCAATGTCTCCGGCCATCGCCTCGGCACGGCGGAGATAGAGAGCGCGCTCGTCGCTCATGAGAAGGTCGCCGAGGCGGCGGTCGTCGGCTTCCCGCACGCCATCAAGGGCCAGGGCATCTACGCCTATGTGACATTGATGGGCGGAGTCGAGGCTTCCGAGCGTCTGCGCAAGGAGCTGGTCGATTTCGTGCGCAAGGAGATTTCCGCCATCGCCTCGCCGGATGTGATCCAATTCGCGCCCGGCCTGCCGAAGACGCGCTCCGGCAAGATCATGCGCCGCATATTGCGCAAGATCGCCGAGAACGAGTTCGGCGCGCTGGGGGATACGTCGACGCTCGCCGATCCGAGCGTGGTGGATGATCTGATCAAGAACCGGCCGGCGGTATGAGCGGGGGTGAGTGATCGGGCGCGGCGCGCGCCGGCGAATCCCGCCCCTCGCGCGCCGACCCTATTCGCGCTATGTTTTACGAGGCGCCGACCGTAAAAGCGGCTTTTGGCGACAGGGACCCGACATGAGCATCATGATTTCCGAGGTCTATGACGCCTTCGTCTCGGCCGGAGCGCCGGAGGAGAAGGCACGTCGGGCGGCCGAGGCGCTGACTGTGTACGAAAGCCGATTTTCCAAGCTCGAGAACGACATGGCCGTCATCAAATGGATGCTCGGCTTTGTCATTGCTCTCCTTTTCGCTGTGGCGCTGAAGCTCTTCCTCCATTGAACGATCGCGTTCGTCGCCGTCAGGCTTGACACCCGTCCGCGCCTGCGTCACTCGGCGCTCGTCAATCCAAAATGAGGGGACGAGCAGCGCATGGCGAAGGCATTCGTGTTTCCGGGGCAGGGGTCGCAGGCGGTCGGCATGGGCAAGGCGCTCGGCGAGGCCTTTCCTCAGGCGCGCGCCGTCTATGAGGAAGTGGACGCCGCGCTCGACGCGCCGCTCTCCAAGATCATGTTCGAAGGCCCGGAAGCCGAGCTGACGCTCACCGCCAACGCCCAGCCGGCGCTGATGGCGGTCTCCCTCGCCGCCATTCGCGTGCTCGAGGCCGAGGCCGGGCTCGATCTCTCCCGCGACGCCAAATTCGTCGCCGGCCATTCGCTCGGCGAATATTCGGCGCTCGCCGCCGCCGGGGCGCTCTCCATTGCCGACACTGCGCGGCTGTTGCGGCTGCGCGGCCAGGCCATGCAGGCCGCGGTTCCGGTCGGCGCGGGCGCGATGGCCGCGCTCATCGGCGTTGATTTCGACGCCGCCCGCGCGATCGCCGAGGCGGCCGCCGAGGCCGAAGGGGTGGTCTGCCAGGTCGCCAATGACAATGGCGGCGGCCAGATCGTCGTCTCCGGCGCCAAGGCCGCGGTCGAGAAGGCGATTCTCATCGCCAAGGAGCGGGGCGTGAAGCGCGCCGTGTCGCTGCCCGTCTCCGCCCCCTTCCATTGCGCGCTGATGCAGCCCGCCGCCGACGCCATGCGCGAGGCGCTGGCGACGACCACGATTCTCGCGCCCAAGGTCCCCGTCGTCGCCAATGTGACCGCGAGCCCGATCATTTCGCCGGACGATATCCGTCGCCTTCTGGTGGAGCAGGTGACCGGCACGGTGCGCTGGCGGGAATGCGTCGCCCATATGGCGAGCGCGGGCGTCGACAAATTCGTCGAATGCGGCGCCGGCAAGGTGCTGACCGGCCTGCTGAAGCGAATCGCCTCCGAGGCGAAGGGCCTCAATGTGGGCGCGCCGGAAGATCTCGACGCCTATCGCGCCTTCGTCTGACGTAAAAAAAGCCCGGCCGCGAGGGCCGGGCTCTTCGTCCCGAGAGGAGGAGGGGGACGCTTCAGTATCTCGCCACCACGGGAGCGGGGGTGAAGAGATTGAAGTGATAGTTGATGCCGGCGCGCACAGTGTTGATGCGCGTGTGGCGGTTCCAATTGGAGCCCCAGGTCGTGGCGGGGAGCTGCGGGAACAGAACTGGACCCAGCACGCCCCAATTATTGTTGTTATTGTTGTCGTTGAGCTCCGTGTAGAGATATTCGATCTTGGCCGACCAATTGGGCAGGAAGGCCCATTCGACGCCGCCGCCGGCCGTCCAGCCGCCGCGCACGTCATTGTTATTGTTGTTGCCCCACCAGAAGCCGCCGTTGAACGGATGTCTCACCTCGCCATAGGCGAAGCCGCCGGTGCCGTAGATCAGCAGGCGCGAATCGAGCAGCGCCAGGCCGAGGCGGCCGCGCACCGTGCCGAACCACGGAACTTTGGCGCGATCGACGCCGCCCCAGCCGCCCCACCAATTGTTGTTGTTGTTGCCGCTGCCGATGCTGGTGCCCTGAATATCGCTCTCGAGACCGACGACGAAGAGCGGCGAAATCTGATAGTTCCAGCCGATCTGGCCGCCGCCGACAACGCCGCCGCTGGTGTTGTTGCTGTTGTTGTTCCAGCCCCAATTATTGTTGTTGTTGCCGCGATCGAGCCAGCCGCCGCCGAGGTTCAAACCAACATAGGGGCCGGTCCAGGAGAAAGCCGGCGGCGGGACGAAGGCGACGGCGACTTCCTTGCGAGAGGGCAGATCAGCGGCGCTGGCCGATCCGGCGAGCAGAGCCGAAAAGACCGCGAGAAGGGAAATCCTGGTTTTCATTAGATGGCTCCTCAATCCTCTATAAAGCGGCGCAAGCACGCCAAACACGCCGTTCGACCCCACCAACGCAAGCATTCGAACCGCTGCGGGCGAAGATTTCGTAAATCCCTGACACTGTAAACGCCGAAAAAGGCTATAAACGATCCCGCCGGCCATTTCTTTTGTCGGTGTGATAAAAAAGCACCCCTAAGTAATTTTGGATACATTATTTTTATACTATAACTGAGGCCGACCCGCTCTCCGCAAAACTACCTAATGCGAAATAGAGGCCGGCGGGGCGACGAGATTGCGCGCTGCGCGCGCGGCGCCCTATAGAGGCGCATAGAGTTTCGCGAAGCCGCGCGAGCACAGCGGCGGCGAGGGGGAGAGAGATGTTCGATCTGAGCGGCAAGACGGCGCTGGTCACCGGCGCGAGTGGCGGCATCGGCCGGGACATCGCGCGCGCCCTGCACAAGAGCGGCGCGGTCGTGGCGCTTTCGGGCACGCGCGAGGAAGCGCTCGCGACGCTGGCTTCCGAGCTCGGCGAGCGAGTCCATATTCTCCCCTGCGACCTTTCCGACAAGGCGCAGGCCGAGGCGCTGGTCCCGGCGGCGGAAAAGGCCATGGGCGGGCTCGACATTCTGGTCAACAACGCAGGCATTACCCGCGACATGCTGTTCATGCGCCTCAAGGACGAGGATTGGGACGCGGTGCTGAACGTCAATCTCACCTCGGCCTTCCGCCTGTCGCGAGCGGCGCTGCGCGGCATGATGCGCAAGCGCTTCGGTCGCATCATCGGCATCACCTCGGTCGTCGGCGTCACCGGCAACGCGGGCCAGGGGAATTACGCCGCCGCCAAGGCCGGCATGATCGGCATGACCAAATCATTGGCGGCCGAGGTCGCCTCGCGCGGCATAACCGTCAATTGCGTGGCGCCCGGCTTTATCGAGAGCCCGATGACCGACGCGCTGAACGAGACGCAGAAACAGACGATTCTGCGCGCCGTGCCGGCCGGGAGGCTGGGGACGGGCGCGGATGTCGCGGCCGCCGTCGTCTATCTCTCGAGCGACGAATCGGCTTATGTCACTGGCCAGACGCTGCATGTGAACGGCGGCATGGCGATGATCTGAAAGCTTAGGATTTGCTGCGGGGCGCCTCTCGCCACGGCGAATTAATTATGCTACCAGACGCGTCGCTGGCCGGGGGCGACGCCGCAAAGAGCAATTCGGGCTGGCGAAAAAGCTCGCCTCCTGATGGCGACGTTTCCGCGGGTCGCGCGAGCGAAACCGCAGAAATGTGACGTAGTTTACCCCTGAAACGATCGAGCGCGGTCCGAGCCGGACTCTGGATCCGCCAAATCGGTGTCAGCAGATCGATCGAACGAGGATCAGAGCAGATGAGCGATATCGCCCCGCGCGTTAAGAGTATCGTTGTCGAACATCTCGGCGTCAAAGAAGAAGAGGTGAAGCCGGAGGCGTCTTTCGTCGACGATCTCGGGGCCGATTCTCTCGATACCGTCGAGCTGGTCATGGCCTTCGAGGAGGAGTTCGGCGTCGAGATCCCGGACGAAGAGGCCGAGAAGATCAACACGGTCGGCGACGCGATCAACTATCTCGAAAAAGCCAAAGCGGCTTGAGGCCACTGGCCGACGCGACGCGGATCGTCGAACGATCCGCGCTTCCGCGTTTTCGAGATTTTCAATGAACTGCAAGGCATAGCTCTCGAGAGAATCCATGCGCAGGGTGGTGGTCACCGGACTCGGCATCGTTTCGCCGTTGGGCTGTGGCGTGGACGTCAATTGGCGGCGGCTGATCGCCGGAGAACACGGCTTTCGCCGCATCGACACCTTCGAGGCGTCGGATCTCCCGTGTCAGATAGCAGGTTTCGTGCCGCGCGGCGACGGTTCCAATGGAACCTTCGATCCGGACGCCTGGTTCGAGCCGAAGGAGCAGCGCAAGGTCGACGACTTCATCATCTATGGAGTCGCTGCGGCCACTCAGGCGCTGGCCGACGCCGGATGGAAGGCGGACACGTCGGAGAAGCAGAATACGACCGGCGTGCTGATCGGCTCCGGCATCGGCGGGCTCGGCGGCATTTATGAGACGTCCATCACGTTGAAGGAGAAAGGCCCGCGACGCGTGTCGCCTTTCTTCATCTCGGGCCGCATCATCAATCTGGCTTCCGGCTATGTGTCGATCATGCACGGCCTCAAAGGGCCGAATCACGCGGTCGTCACCGCCTGCTCCACCGGCGCGCACGCCATTGGCGACGCGGGCCGGCTGATCGCCCTCGGCGAGGCGGAGGTGATGGTGGCGGGCGGCGCCGAATCGCCGGTCAATCGCATCGGCGTCGCGGGCTTTGCGGCCTGCAAGGCGCTGTCGACCGGCTTCAACGACCGTCCCGAGGCCGGCTCGCGCCCCTATGATCGCGATCGCGACGGCTTCGTCATGGGCGAGGGCGCCGGCTGCGTCGTGCTCGAATCCTATGAGCACGCCGTGGCGCGCGGCGCGCGAATTTACGCCGAGCTGATCGGCTATGGCATGTCCGGCGACGCCTATCACATAACGGCCCCCGCGCCGGATGGCGACGGCGCCTATCGCTGCATGGAGATCGCGCTGAAGCGCGCCGGCCTGCGCGTGTCGGATGTCGATTATGTGAACTCCCACGGCACCTCGACGCCGCTCGGCGACGAGATCGAGCTGCAGGCCGTGCATCGCCTCATCGGCAATGAGGCTCCCAGCCTGTCCATGTCCTCGACCAAATCGGCGATCGGGCATCTGCTCGGCGCGGCGGGCGCCGTGGAGGCGATCTATTCCATTCTGGCGCTCACCCATGGCGTCGCGCCGCCCACGCGCAATCTGGACAATCCCTCGGTCGCGACCGAAATAGACCTCGTGCCGCACAAGGCGCGTGAGCGTAAGATCGATATCGTCTTGTCCAACTCCTTTGGTTTCGGCGGCACAAACGCGTCCCTCGTCTTCCGGCGTCCGCAGTAGCGGGGCCGCCGCGCCTTCGGTCGTGGCTGTGGACGTGGGAGCGTTCCTGATTTCGCCACAAAGAACGATAGGGTAACGGACGCGCGAGCGCCGTAGAGTCGTCGCAATCCTCCTCGGCGAGCCGCCGAGGCGGCGTTTTGTTTGTCGGTCCGTCGCGTTTTTCTGGTCGGTGTGATCCGAATCACGACACGGCCCGGAACCAAAGAGACGGAGTTTCCCGATGAGCGATGCTCCTAACGATTCGTCCGAGACGCCGAAGGACGGCGCATCCGAGGCCAAGGGGCCGGACGCGAAGGGTCCGGAGGCCGAGGGCCAACAGTCTCAGAGCCGCGAATCCTCCTCTTTCTTTCGCCGCCGCGCCAGCCTGCGCAGTTCCGGCGGCGCGGACTCTCCGCCGCCGCCCCCGCCGCGCCGCAAGCGCGAGGGAACGCTCTCTGCGCTCAGCAGCCTGCTCTCGCTGCTGCTGGTCGTCGCCGTCGCCGGCGTCTTCGGCCTCATCGCCGTGCTGCACAAGCTGCGCGAGCCCGGCCCGCTCGCCGCCGAGAAGATCGTCTATATCGCCCCGCATAGCGATGTTCCCGAGATTATGGCGCAGCTCGAGCGCGATGGCGTCATCGACAATCCCATGCTGATGAACATCGCTCTGCTGATCGAGGGCGTGCGCGGCAAGCTGAAGCCCGGCGAATACGCCTTCAAGCAGAACGCCAGCCTGCGCGAGGTGATGGACGAGCTCATCAACGGCCGCCAGATTCTGCATGGCGTGACCATTCCCGAGGGGCTGACGACGGATCAGATCGTCTCGCGCCTGCGCGAGAGCGATGTGCTCGCCGGCGACATGGCGGAACTGCCCAAGGAGGGCGCGCTGCTGCCGGAGACCTATAAGGTCGCGCGCGGCTATCCGCGCGCCAAGCTGCTGCTGAAAATGCAGGAGGATCAGCGCAAGCTGCTCGATCAGATCTGGGCGCGCCGCAATCCCGACCTTCCCGTCAAGACGCCCTTCGAGCTGGTGACGCTCGCCTCCATCGTCGAGAAGGAGACCGGCAAGGCCGATGAGCGGCCGCGCGTCGCCGCCGTCTTCGTCAATCGCCTGCGCAAGGGCATGCGGCTGCAGTCGGACCCCACCATCGTCTACGGCCTCGTCGGCGGCCGCGCGACGCTCGGTCGCGGGATTTTGAAGTCCGAGGTCGAGAAGTGGACGCCCTATAACACCTATGCGATCGAGGGCCTGCCGCCGGGGCCGATCGCCAATCCGGGCCGCGCGGCGCTGGAGGCCGTCGCCAATCCCTCGCGCACGCAGGAGCTCTATTTCGTCGCCGACGGAACCGGTGGCCATGTCTTCGCCGAGACGCTCGAGCAGCATTCGCGCAACGTCCAGCGTTGGCGGCAGATCGAGAAGGATCGCGCCTTGGGCGTCGATCGTCTGGAGCCCGGCGCCGTCGTCGGGCCGACGCAGCCCGCCCCGCGGGAAAAGCGCGGCGACGCGGCTTTCGGCCGGCTCGTGGCGCTGGCCGATGCGCAGATGGAGACTGTGACGGCGGCCGATCCGCGCCATGGCGCGCTGAAGCGAATCGGCGCCGCTCTGCCGTCCATCCCGTTCGAATATGCGGGCGACAATGAGGAGAGCCTGCGGCTCACGGCCGAGCGCGCCGCTGTGGCGCTCGTCGCGCCGCCGCTGTTCACCACGCATTTCGCCCAGCGCGCCCAGCCCGAGGCGCGCGCCGCCGTCACGATGATCGCCGCCGCGGCGGACGACTCACAGGCCGGCTCCGACGAGCTGGCCGAGGACGATGGTCTCGATTCGGCGAGCTATCCGGTTTCCGCCGCTCTGCGCGCCGAGCAGCGCGCCCGCGCCGCGCGGCTGGGCTTGGCGGTCGAGGAGCGGCCCGTGGAGCGCCCCTTGCCGCTCTCCGCTTCGGCCGACGCCGGTCAGCCGCCGCGCGCCGCCCGCGCGCGCGCCTTCGACGCTTCGGAAGGCACGGCGCTCGATCCGTTGCGGGATCGCGGCTGGGATTTGAACTCCGCCAAGACCGTGCCGGATGTGGCGAAGTTTCGGTGATGGAAGCGCGTAGAGAGATCGCCGACCCGCTGCTCGCAATTCGCCCTACCTAGGATCGCAATGTCTCTCGCCAGCATGACCGGCTTCGCCCGCGCTCACGACAGTCTCGGACCGTGGCGCTACGCTTGGGAAATCAAGACCGTCAATTCCAAAGGGCTGGATCTGCGGCTGCGCGTCCCGCCCAATTTCGATGCGGTGGAGGTGAAGGCGCGCGCGCTCATCTCCGGCCGCATCGCTCGCGGCTCCTGCTTCGCCAATCTCACCGCGCGTCGCGACGACGCTGTGGTCGAGACGCGCATCAATCGCCCCGCGCTCGAGCGTCTGCTCAAGGCGCTGGACGATGTGCCGCTGCACGCATCCTTGCGGCCGGCTTCTCTCGACGGCCTGCTCGCCGTGCGCGGCATTGTCGAGGTCGTAGAGCTGGAGGACGATGAGGAGCAGCGCAACGCCCTCGACGTGTGCGTGCTGGCGACTTTGGCGGAGGCGCTCGAGGCTTTGACCGCCTCGCGCGCTTCCGAAGGCGCGGCCATTGGCGATGTGCTGACCGCGCGTCTCGCGCGCATCGGCGAATTGACCGCGCAGGCGGAGGCGCTGCCCGGCCGCTCGGCCGAGGCGGTGCGCGCGCGGCTCGCCAGCCAGATCGCGGCTCTGCTGGAGACGGGCCATTCCTTCGACGCGCAGCGTCTGCATCAGGAGGCGGTGCTGCTCGCGGTGAAGGCCGACATTCGCGAGGAGCTGGACCGGCTGAAGGCCCATGTGGTCAGCGCCGGCGAGCTGATCGAAAAGGGCGGCCCGATCGGCCGCCGCCTCGATTTCCTCGCCCAGGAATTGTCGCGCGAGACCAATACGCTCTGCGCCAAATCCAACGATGGCGCGCTCACCGCGCTCGGCCTCGAGCTCAAGATCGAGGTGGAGCAATGGCGGGAGCAGGTGCAGAACATTGAGTGAGGAGAAAATAGCGAATAGGGAGTAGCGCGAAAGACGCGCTCCATTCGCCACTCGCCACTCGCCATTCGCCATTCGCTGGACCTGAGATGCCCACAACGCCAGACCGCCGCGGAATCGTCCTCATTCTCTCTTCGCCCTCCGGCGCGGGGAAGACGACGCTGACGCGCATGCTGCTGCAGAACCGCGAGCTCGACCTCACCCTCTCGATCTCGGTGACGACGCGGCCGCGCCGCTCGAGCGAGGTCGACGGCATCCATTATTCCTTCATCTCCAAGAGCCGCTTCGAGTCGATGCGCGACAATGGGGAATTGCTGGAATGGGCCGAGGTGCATGGCAATTATTACGGCACGCCGCGCGGGCCGGTGGATGAGATTTTGCGCGACGGCCGCGATGCGCTTTTCGATATCGATTATCAGGGCACGCAGCAGGTGCGCGACAAGATGGCCGCGGACACTGTCACCGTGTTCATTCTGCCGCCGTCGATGAAAGAGCTGCGCGCGCGTCTCGAGCGCCGCGCGGAAGATTCGCGCGAGGCGATCGAGCGCCGTCTCGAGAATGCGCGCAATGAGATTCAGCGCTGGAAGCAGTACGATTATGTGCTGGTCAACGACGATCTGCAGCGCAGCTTCGACGATCTTCTCGCAATATTGCGCGCCGAGCGTCAGCGCCGGCCGCGGCGCCTGCCGGGCATAGAGGCCTTCGTCGCGCGCCTTTTGAGTGAGTGAGGCCCGATGCTTTATCGCGCCGTCATCTCCTCGATGCGCGTGATGTTTTGTATACTCGCCGTTTCGATCTTCGTCTTTTGCGTCGCTTTTGCCAAAGATTTGCTCGATACCGCCGTCGAATATCGGTGGGGATGCGCTTCGGGAAAAGAAGAAGTGGCCAGCGATGAGAGCGCAATTCGCCAAGTGAAGGATAATTATATTATTCAAGCATTCATGAAAAAACACCAGGGCGCGCTTAATTCAGAGGAATATGCTCGAGGATTGAATATTTCGTATGATCGCTCGAAAGACCATCGCGGCGGATGGATTATCCAACGCCGATGGGTGGGTTTTGGAAGAGAAATTCTCGACGTCGGCTTTCTATATGGATCGCCCGCTTCGGAGATCGAAATAGAGTGCACCATGATGCGGTGCGGTCCACGTCCTCGATGTCGCTCTATTGCGAATTGATTCCCACGGAGCCGTCGCCACTGCCGATCTGATCGGTTCTGGAGAGAGTGTCCGAGCCATTGCGAGCTTCACAGCGGCTTGCTTTCACAAAATTCGCCCGCGCGGTGAGAGGGTGGGAAATTTCGACTTGCTCGGCGCGTCGCCGACAGTCAATCATCCGCAGTCAGTCCGATAATGCGAGGAATTTCGGTTTCGCCATGACATCCGCAAAGCTCTTCGTCCCGATCATCGCGGCGCTGTGCCTCGCCGCCTGCAACTCCGCGCAGCCCGTCGCCGTTGCCGAGGCGCCGGCGCTCGCGACGCGCAACACGACGCCGGCGGGAATCGAGCTTCCCGAGGGCTCCGGCTGCTCCGGCGCGATCCGCCGCTATCGCGCGATCATGGACAATGATCTCGCCATGGGTCACGTGACTCAGGGCGTCTATGCGACGATCCAAAATGAGATCGCCGCCGCCGCCTCGGCCTGCTCGGCGGGTCGCGACGCTCAGGCCGTCGCTCTGGTGCATGCGAGCAAAGCGCGCCACGGCTATCCGGGCTGAGCGAGGCCGCGGCGTTTCGCCGAGTCCAGATTGGAAGCAATCTCAACTCGCGCCGTTGTGGCGCGGCGGCCCTTTAATTACCTTGATATTCAAGCTGTAGCGCATTCATGGGCGGGCCTCGCGACGTCCGCCTCGCGCATGACGGTGGGCCGGTTCTTGCTTCGCATCACGCGGGGCGTGGGCGAAGGCGTCGAAACGATTCATCGAAAGGCGTGAAATGACATCCTCCCGTATTCTTCTCGTCGCCGCCGCTCTCGCGGCGGGCGTCGGCGCCGCCGTCGCGGCCGACGAGACCTCTCTCGAAATCTCCATCAAGGATCATCGCTTCTCGACCGCCGAGCTGCATGCGCCCGCCGACAAGCCGATCACCATCGTCGTGAAGAATCTCGATTCGACGCCGGAGGAGTTCGAGAGCAAGGCGCTCAAGATCGAGAAAGTGGTCGCCGGCAAGGCCGAGATCACCGTGCGGGTGCGCCCGCTGAAGCCCGGCCGCTATCATTTCGTCGGCGAATATCACGAGGATACGGCCAAGGGCGAGCTCGTCGTCGAGTAAGGATCAAACCATGCTGGGCGCACTCATCATCGTCTTTCGCGAGGTCATAGAGGCGGGTCTCGTCATCGGCATCGTGCTCGCCGTCACGCGCGGGGCGCGCGGCTCGCGGGCCTATGTCTTCGGCGGCGTGGCCGCGGGCGCGCTCGGCGCCGGCGTCGTCGCGCTGTTCGCCGATGCGCTGTCGCAGGCCGTCGCGGGCCGCGGGCAGGAGCTGTTCAACGCCGGCGTCCTCGCAGTGGCGGTGGTGATGCTCGCCTCGCACAACATTTGGATGGCGCGCCACGGCCGCGAGCTCGCCAGCGAGCTGGCGGCCGCCGGCCGCGCCGCCGTCTCCGGCGACAAATCCTTCCTCGCTCTGGCGCTCGTCGTCGCGCTCGCCGTGCTGCGCGAGGGCTCGGAGGTGGCGCTGTTCCTCTACGGAATTCTGGCTTCGGGAGAGACTGTGGCGGATCTCTTGGCGGGCGGCCTCGCCGGCCTCGTGCTCGGCGCCGGCGTCAGCGCGCTCACCTATTTCGGTCTCGTCACCATTCCGGCGCGGCATTTGTTCGCCGTGACGACGGCGATGATCACGCTGTTGGCGGCCGGTCTCGCGGCGCAATGCGCGGGCTTTCTGCAACAGGCCTGGATCGTCACCGCGCTCTCGCAGACGGTGTGGGACACATCCGGCGTGCTGCCGGATTCGAGCCTCTTCGGCCGCGTGCTGCATACGCTGATCGGCTATGTCGACCAGCCGACGGCATTGCAGGTCGTCGTTTATGTGGCGACGTTGGCGGCCATAGTCATCGCCACCCGCCTCGCCGCTCCGCGGCCGGGCGCCGCCAATGTCCACGCCGCGGCGGAGTGATACGGCTTCCGGCTGATTTGCTTCGTGCGGCATTCGCCGTCTTCCTTCTCCCCGCATTGCGGGGAGAAGGAAAAATTCTCTACTCCGCCGCCGCGTCCTGCTCCTGCGCGCCGCGCGCCAGCCGCTCGGCCTTCAGCAATTCTGCGACGAGGAAGGCCACCTCTATCGCCTGCTCGGCGTTGAGACGCGGATCGCAGGTCGTGTCATAGCGCACGCCCAGCTCCTGCTCGGAAATATCGCGCGCGCCGCCCATGCATTCGGTGACATTCTGCCCCGTCATCTCGAGGTGAATGCCGCCGGCGTAGGTGCCTTCGGCGCGGTGAACCTCGAAGAAATTGCGGATTTCCGCCATCACGCGATCGAAGGGCCGAGTCTTGCGGCCGCCGGCGCTGATCGTGTTGCCATGCATCGGGTCGCAGCACCACACGACATTGCGCCCCTCGCGGGCGACCGCGCGCAGGATCGGCGGCAGCGCCTCGGCGGCCTTGTCGGAGCCGAAACGGCAGATGAGCGTCAGCCGCCCCGGCTCGTTTTGCGGATCGAGCTTGTCGATGAGGCGCAGCAGCGCGTCCGGCTTCAGGCTCGGCCCGCATTTGAGGCCGATGGGGTTCTGCACGCCGCGGAGATATTCGATATGGGCGCCGTCCTCCTGGCGCGTGCGGTCGCCGATCCAGAGGAAATGGCCGGATGTGGCGAAATAGCCGCCCTCGAGCGAATCGACGCGGGTCAGCGCCTGCTCATAGCCGAGCAGCAACGCCTCGTGAGAGGTGTAGAAATCCGTCTGCCGCAGCTCTGGATGATGCTCGGGATCGAGGCCGATGGCGCGCATGAAGCCCAAGGTCTCGCTGATGTGATCGGCGAGCTGCGAATAGCGATCCGAGAGCGGGCTGTTGCGCACGAAGCCCAGCATCCAGCGATGCGCATTGACGAGATTGGCGAAGCCGCCGGTGGCGAAGGCGCGGATGAGGTTGAGCGTCGCCGCCGATTGCCGATAGGCCATCAGCTGCCGCTGCGGATCGGGCGTGCGGGCGGCGGCGGTGAATTCAATGTCGTTGATGATGTCGCCGCGATAGCTCGGCAGCTCCAGCGCGCCCTGCTTCTCGGTGGGGGCGGAGCGCGGCTTGGCGAATTGGCCGGCGATGCGGCCGACCTTCACCACGGGCGAGGCCGCGGCATAGGTCAGCACCACCGCCATTTGCAGGAAGACGCGGAAGAAATCGCGGATATTGTCGGCCGAATGCTCGCTGAAGCTCTCGGCGCAATCGCCGCCCTGCAGCAGAAAGGCGCGGCCGCCGGCGACCTCGGCGAGCGAGCGCTTGAGGCTGCGCGCCTCGCCGGCGAAGACGAGGGGCGGAAATCCGGCCAGCTGCCGCTCGACATCGGCGAGCGCCGCCTGATCCTGATAGATCGGCGTCTGCTCGATCGGTCTCGCTCTCCAGCTTCCGGGCGTCCAATTCTCCACTAGCCTGGCTCCTGCTTGCCGCTCCACTGCGCCGCACAGCTATACAGGAGCAAGCCGGTAGAGGCGAGCTTTTGCCCCCTGCCGCGAGCGTCGCCTTATCCCTTCGGCCTACCCTCGGCTTTTCCGCAGGGTGACACGGCGCGCGGTTTCCCTTATCCTAGCCAGCGCCATTTTCGTACGAGCGCTTTTTTCATGCCTGTCTTTTTGTCGGATTTCGTTCACGCGGCCCGTTGGCTCGCCGCTCTCGCCGTTCTTCTCGCCCACGCCAATGTGCTCATTTCCTTGAGCGACATAATGGTCGCGCCGCATGGGCCCCTCGTCTATCTCTGGTGGTTCCTCACGGCCTTCTCGCATCAGGCGGTGACAGTCTTCTTCGTGCTGTCGGGCTTTCTCGTCGGCGGCCGCGTCTTTGCGGCCATGGAGCGGCGGACGCCCTTCCTGCGCGCCTATCTCATCGATCGCTTCGCCCGCATCTATCTCGTGCTGATACCGGCGCTGGCGCTGACCTTCGCTCTCGACGCGCTCGGCCGCGCCCTCTTCGCCGGCGCGGGCATCTATGAGCTCCCCGGCCTCGAGGGCGCCTACGAGCCCTCGCGCATTCTCTCGGCGCTGGCCATGCAGCAGAATATCTGGGCGGGCCAGGCCGGCACCGATGGGCCTCTGTGGTCGCTGGCCTGCGAGTTCTGGTACTATCTGCTGTTCCCGCTGCTGCTGCTTCCGTGGGCGCGCGCCTATTCGGAGCCCGCGCGCCTCGCCGCCTTCGCCCTCGGCGCGCTGCTGCTGCTCCTTCTCTCGATTCCCTCCTCGCGCGTGCCTTTCGGCTTCGTGCTATGGGCCATGGGCGCGCTGGCGGCGCGCGCGAAGCGCCCGCTCCTCTCCGCCAAATATCTGTCGCTGGGGCTTTTTCTCGCGGCGCTCGTCGTCGGCCGTCTCGCCGCGCGCGGGCCTCTCTTCGAGGCGCATCCGGTTCTGCACGACATCGCCGATGCGCTCACCGCGGCGACGCTCGCCAATCTGCTGACGACGCTGCGCTTCGCGGAAAGCGGCTTTGCGCTCGGAGATTCGGCGCTGCATCGCCGGCTCGCGGATTTCTCCTTCTCGCTCTACGCCACGCATATGCCGATCGTTTTCTTCTTCTGGGCCGGAGCCGGCCATATTTTCGGCGTGGACTGGCACAAGCTTCTGCCGACGCCGACACATTGGCTCGCGGCGGCGGCGCTGCTCCTCGTCGCCGTCGCGGCGGCCTTCGTCTTTTCGCGTGTGACCGAGGCGCATACGCCGGCGCTGCGGCGGCTTCTGCATGCGGCTGTCGCCGCGCTGGACCGGCGCGCGCGGCTCGGCGAGCGCGCCCGCTGGGTTGGCCAAGGTCGAGCCGAGGGGCTATAATTCGGCCCCGTCCAGCTTTTTTTCATTTGGAGCGATCCGTTCGCTCCAAAGCCTTCGGAGACACATGCCCGTCCTTCTGTCGCAATTCATCGAGGCATGTCGTTGGGTGGGCGCGTTGCTGGTGCTCGCCGTCCATTCCACCAATATGTTCGTCAATCTCGCGGACATAATGAGCGCGCCCCATGCGGCGAGCGTCCATGCCTGGTGGTTCTTCGTCAGCTTCGAGCTCGGACATCAGGCCGTCGTCGGCTTCTTCGCCATCTCGGGCTATCTGGTCGGCGGCGCGGTGCTGGCGCAGCTGCGCAAGGACAAGCCCTTTCTGCGCGATTATCTCATTCATCGTTTCGCGCGCATCTATGTCGTGCTCGCGCCGGCGCTGCTCGTCACAGTGGCGGCGGATTGGATCGGCCGCAGCTGGTTCGGCGACAGCGGCGTCTATGACTGGCCGGTCTTCAAGGACCATGATCGCGTCGATCTCTTCCTCGGCTCGCTGGCCAATCTCTCGGCGATCTATTGCGATTTCTTCGGCACCAATGGGCCGCTCTGGTCGCTCGCCTGCGAGTTTTGGTATTACATCTCCTTCCCGCTGCTGCTGCTGCCCTTCGCCCGCGCCTATTCGCTGCGGACGCGCGCCATGGGCTTCGCGCTCGGCCTCGCCATTCTGGTGGCGATGTCCATCCCCGCTGGCGGCTGGTTTCGTTTCGGCTATCTGCTCTGGGGCCTCGGCGCGCTGGCGACTCTGGCGCGGCGCCCGCTGGTCGAATCGCGCTGGATCGCGCTCGCGCTCTATGTCGTGGCCGTCATCCCGATCCGCCTTCTGGTGCGCGGCCCCAATCTCGAGGCTCATCCCTATCTCGCCGATCTCGCCGATACGCTGTCGGCCGTCCTCTTCCTCAATCTCGTGGTGACGCTACGCTTCGGGCCGCAGCAGGGCTGGGCGCTGTTCCAGCCGCAGCTGCATCGGCGGCTCGCCGATTTCTCCTTCTCGCTCTACAGCGTCCATATGCCCGTGCTGATTCTGGCGCGCGCCATGGCCGATCGGCATTTCGGCGCGCTATGGGCGCGCGAGCTGGCGACGCCTGCCCATTGGCTGGTGATGGCGGCGGTGATGACGGCGGCGGTCGTCTTCGGCTTCCTCTTCTCGCGCGTCACCGAAGCGCACACCAACGCCGTGCGGCGCGCGCTGCGCAAAGCCTTCGAGGCGGCGGAGGAGCGGCGGCGCCGGCGCCTCCCGCAGCCGATCGAGGAGCTTGAGCGCGAACCGCAAAAAGCCGACGCATGAGCCTGAAGGTCATCCGTGCCGCCCTCTGTCGACGAAACGTCGCAACCCTCCTCTAATGGCGAGGACCCGAGGCGGGCCGCCGAAGGCGCGCGCCCGCGGGGACGCATGAAAATGAAGACGATGCCGCCGGCCGGCGCGATCGTGGGCGATTCGCCCTTTCTCTGGGTCATGCGCTTCGATGCGGACGGCGCGGCGACGCTCGTCGCCGACCACGACTCCGCGCAGCTCGATTCGGACGCCGACGGCTATTTCTGGGTCCATCTCAACGTCGCGGATCTGCGCTATCGCGATTGGGTCGCCGGCCGCCAGCAAATGCCGGCGGAGGCGCGCGCGCTGCTCATCGATCAGGACGGGCATCAGCGGCTCGACGCCGACGAGCAGGCGCTGTGGGGCGTGATCGCCGATTACGGCCGCGATCTCGAGCGCGAGGAAGATGTGCTGCGTCCGCTGCGCGTCGTCGTCACCGAGCGCTGCATCGTCACCGCCCGCCGCTACGCCGTCGAATCGACCGCCGTCATTCGGCAGGCGGCGCTGGAGGGCCAGCGCCTGCGCACGCCGCTCGATCTCTTCGAGGCGCTGGTGACGCGCAGCCTCGTCTCCATGGATATCGGGCTCGAGAAGCTTCTCGCCAAATTCAACAAGATCGAGGATCGTGTGCTGGACGACGAGGCGCATGACGACCGTCGCGATCTCGGCGCGCTGCGCCGGCAGACGATCCGCCTGCGCCGCGAGCTCGCCGATGGGCAGCGCGTTTTTTCCCGCACGGCTTTCTCGCCGCGCGTCGCGCCGCCGACCCATGCGGCGCTGCGGAGGCTGACGCAGCGTTTCGATTCGTTGCAGCAGGAGCTGCAGGCGGTGGAGGAGCGCGCGCGCCTGCTGCAGGACGAGATCGTCTCCAATTTCACGGCGGAGACCAATCGCCAGCTCTATGTGCTGACCATTCTCGGCACGCTCTTGATGCCGCCGACTCTCGTCTCCGGCATATTCGGCATGAACACGAAGAATCTGTTCTTCGCCGATAATGAGCAGGGGACGCTCTATGCGGCGGCGCTCTGCCTCGCCTCGGCCGCGGCGGCCTTTTTCGCGCTGATGTGGATCAAGCGCCGCGAGGGATGACTACCGGAGTGAACAAGCCTTTGACGCATGTAGTTTTCAACATGTCCGCTGCTGCGAGCATTCGGCAGGCATTGAGCCGGATCGGTCGCCACGAACTCGTCCTCGGCTTTCCTGACAATCTCAGCTTCGGACCGATCGATCCGCCGAGCGCGCGTTTGCGGCATGTGTGGATCGAGAATGAACTCGGTGTGGACTTTGGGCAGGTCGTCCAATCGGCCGATAAATTTTGGGCCGAGGCCGCTTCTTCAGCCGCTCTTCCAGTTGCCTGGATGTCCCTTCTCGATGCGGCAGAATATTGCGGCTTTCTCGAATTCGTCCGGCGAAGGGGCGATGCGCCCTTCCGGGTCGTTATTTTTACGGGTTTCGAATACGCCGAAGACGGCGAGACGATCATCGCCGCAGCGTCTCTCGGTCTCGTTCCGCCGGATCAGATCGTCGAGGCTCGATTATTCGATCATGAGAAGGAACTGCGGCCGGACGAAATCGAGGCCTTTCTCGAGATGTGGCGCCGGCTCAGGCAGGAGAATGCTCCGCTACGGGTCGTTGACGGGATCGGGCTCGTGTCCGCGCCAATCACTCATTTCGACGACGCTATCGTTTCTTGCGCGAGCGGTGATTGGCAGAAAGGAACGAGCCTTGTCGCAACCACGATGTCACAGCTGAGCGCTTGCCCGCTTGACCGAGCACCCAGCGATCTCTTGCTGTGGGCGCGCGTCCGGGCGCTCGGAGAGGCAGGTATCCTGGAAACCACGGGAGACGGAATTGAGATGCGGAGCACGCTTGTCCGTCGCAGTCAGGAGCCGCCACGCTAAAAGGGCGGATCGGGAATCCCCGCTCGGGCCTTCCGCCTGCGCGCTATCGATCGCCCGCGCCGTTCCCCTCACGCCGCCGCGAGGCTCTCGAACAATCCCCGGCCGTCGATTCCGCCGACCAGCGGATCGATGAGATTTTC
This sequence comes from Methylosinus sp. sav-2, assembly GCF_004366495.1. NCBI lineage: Bacteria > Pseudomonadati > Pseudomonadota > Alphaproteobacteria > Hyphomicrobiales > Methylocystaceae > Methylosinus > Methylosinus sp. sav-2. Next base: position 524,168 of record NZ_SOEJ01000001.1, on the reverse strand, counting down.
CGGATGCGGCATCAGGCCGAGCACATTGCGGCGCTCGGAGAAGATTCCGGCGATATCGTTGCGTGAGCCGTTGGGATTGGCCTCGCCGCCGACGCGCCCCAGCGCATCGCAATAGCGGAAGGCGACCAGCCCCTCGCCCTCGAGCCGCGCGATCGTCTCGTCATCGGCCTCGTAATTGCCCTCGCCATGGGCGATGGCGACCTCGATCGTCTGGCCCTGTCGATAATGCCTGGTGAAGGCGGTGTCGGCGCGCTCGACGCGCAAATGCTGCATGCGGCAGACGAAGCGCAGATTGGCGTTGCGCATCAGCACGCCCGGCAGCAGCCCGCCCTCGCACAAAATCTGGAAGCCGTTGCAGACGCCGAGCGTCAGCCCGCCGCGCGCGGCATGGGCGCGCACCGCGTCCATAATGGCGGCGCGGCCGGCGATGGCGCCGCAGCGCAGATAATCGCCATAGGAGAAGCCGCCCGGCAGCACGACGAGATCCGTGCCCGCGGGCAGCTCGGTCTGCGAGTGCCAGACCATTGCGGGCTCGTGGCCGGTGGCTTGGGCAAGCGCGCGCGCCATATCGCCTTCGCGATTGGAGCCGGGAAAGACGAGGACGGCGGCTTTCATGGGATCAGATCTCGATCTGGAAATTCTCGATGACGGTGTTGGCGAGCAGCTTCTCGCAAGCTGCGCGCAGCCGCGCCTCGGCGAGGGCGCGGTCGGAGCCCTCGAGCTCTATGTCGAACACCTTGCCCTGCCGCACGCCGCCGACGCCCTCGACGCCGAGCGAAGCGAGCGCGCCTTCTATGGCCTTACCCTGCGGATCGAGCACGCCGTTCTTCAAGGTGACGATGACGCGGGCTTTCATGCGGCGGCTTCCCTGTTTGGGCTTCGGAGGCTGGCCGCAGGGTTAGCGGGGGACGCGTCGGAGCGCAAGAATTTCTGGGGGAGAGAATTTCTGACCGAGAGAATTTCCAGCCGTGACGCTTCAGGCCGAGCGCGAGCGAAGCGTGTAGACGAAGCCCATGGCGCCGAGCAGCGCGATCGTGGCGGCGAACGCCGGCTGGCCGGCGGCGAGCGTCAGCATGACGGCGACGAAGGTCGCGACGCCGATGACCGTGGTGACGACGATAGAGCCGACCGGCGAAGTTCCGCCGCCGCTCGCAGCGCTGCGCCGGCGTGGCGGGCTGGCGACGGCCGAGACCACGGCCTGATAGGCGGGATCGAAATTGATGCGATCGATGAAGAGCGGCGGCGCGGCATAGGGAAAGCCGCCGGAGGGCGAAGCGAAATCGCGGTCATAGGCGGCGGCCTCGAAGGCGCCCGGGCCGGTCTTGGTCACATAGAGGTCGATGGTCGCCGTGTCGCGCTCGCCGTCGCGGACCAGAAGGGCGGCGCGAATCGTCGGCGTGGCCTCGGCTGAATTGCGCGAAGGCAGGCGCGCGCGCGGAACGGTCTCCGCGGCGTCGAGAAATTCCCGGACCGTCTCGCCGCGCGCCTCCGCCGCCGCGCGCAGGGCGGTTTGCGCCTCGCGAATGACGATGCGCAGTGGAATGCGCTCGCCGATGAGGCGCGGCAGGCCGGAGAGCGCCGCCGCGCTCGGCCCATAGGCCGACCGCAGGGGCGCATCCTCTCCGGCGAGCGGCTCGTCGGATTCGGCGCCGAGCGGCATGGCGAAATTGCGATAGCCGGCGGGCAGCGCATCGCGCAGGCCGGGACCGGGCGGGGGCGGCGGCTTGGCGGCCGTCGCGGTCGCGACGTTCGCCTCCTCCACCGGCTCGGCTCTCGCCGTGACCTGCGAGACGCGCGACAGCGCGCGCACGCTGGGCGCTCGGGATGTGAGGGCGGAAATCGGCGAAACCATGATTCGTGACCATCCATGGCGCGTCGGACGCGCATCCAGTTTCCGGCGTCCGCCTTGCGCGAGGCTGATCTTTAGCGCGAGCGCAGCGATTATCGATCGCCCCTGTCGATGACGGGTTACAGAAAAGAGTCGAATGCCGCCGACCTCGCTCTATCTGCCCCGAGAGCGAGGGAGGGGCTCCCAATGCATGCGGTCTCCAATTATCCGGGACGTCGCCGCGCCACGCAGGAGGCGGCGCGGCGGGAGGTTTTCGCCGTCGTCGATTCGCTCGCCCGCGAGATGCATCCGCGGCGCGGCGCGCCGACCGAGATTTTGCTGTCCAGCCGGCTCGAGCAGGATCTCGGCGTCGACAGCCTGGCGCGCGCCGAATTGAACATGCGGCTGGAGCGCGCCTTCCACGCCCCTCTGCCGCTCGAGGAGCTGGGCCGCGCCGATACGGTCGGCGATCTGCTGACCGCGCTCGAGAAAGCCCCCGGCGCCGAGCCGCCGCCCTTCGCCGAGCCCGCGCCCGGCGAGGCGCTGCCGCATATTCGCGCCGCCTTCGAGGCGAAGACGCTGACCGAGGCGCTGGACTGGCACGCTGCGCAAAATCCCGAGCGGCTGCATCTCACCTTTCTGCGGGACGCCGCGACGCCCGGCGGCGCGCTCACCTATTGGCGGCTCGCCGATGAGGCGCGGCGCGCGGCGGAGGGGCTCATCGCCCGCGATATCGCGCCGGGCGACCGCATCGCACTGATGCTGCCCACGGGAATCGATTTCTTCGTCGGCTTTTTCGGCGTGCTCTACGCCGGCGCCATTCCCGTGCCGATCTATCCGCCGATGCGCATGGCGCAGATCGAGGAGCATCTCACGCGGCAGATCGGCATTTTGCGCAATGCGGGGGTGCGGCTGCTCGTCACCACGCCGGAGGGTCTGCGCCTCGCCGGCCTCGCCCGCGGGCGTGTGGAGAGCTTGGAGGCGATCGTCTGCGTCGCCGATCTCACCAGCGGCGCCAATGGCGCGCCGTTGCCGCCGACGCGCGAGGCGGGCGCGACCGCCATGCTGCAATATACCTCCGGCAGCACGGGCGATCCCAAAGGCGTGGTGCTGAGCCACGCCAATCTTCTCGCCAATGTGCGCGCCATGGGCCTCGCCATCGGCGCCAGCTCGGCGGACAGCTTCGTCAGCTGGCTGCCGCTCTATCACGATATGGGGCTGATCGGCGCCTGGCTCGGCTGCCTGCATTTCGGCGCGCCGCTCTATGTCATGTCGCCGCTGACTTTTCTGTCGCGGCCGGCGAGCTGGCTCGAGGCGATCGACCGCCATCGCGGGACGCTGAGCGCCGCGCCCAATTTCGCCTTCGAGCTCTGCCTCGACAAGATCGATCCGGCGCAGATCGAGGGGCTCGATCTTTGCTCGCTGCGCATGATCGCCAATGGCGCGGAGCCCATCTCCCCGCGCACCATCCAGCGATTCGCCGAGAAATTCGCCAAATACGGCTTTCGAGCGGAGGCCATGGCGCCGGTCTATGGGCTCGCGGAAAATGCGGTCGGCCTCGCCTTTCCGCCGCCCGGCCGCGCGCCGGTCATCGACCGCATCTCCCGCGAGGCGCTGGCGACCGACGGCCGCGCCGAGCCGGCGGCGGAAGGCGCCGGCTCGCTGGAGATCGTCGGCTGCGGCGCCCCGCTGCCGGGCCATGAGATTCGCATCGTCGACGCCGCCGGCCGCGAGCTGTCGGAGCGCCGCGAGGGGCGGCTGGAGTTTCGCGGCCCCTCGGCCACGAAGGGCTATTTCCGCAATGAGGAGAAGACCAAATCGCTGATTCGAGGCGGCTGGCTCGACAGCGGCGATCGCGCCTATATGGCCGGCGGCGAGATCTTTGTGACCGGGCGGGTCAAGGACATTGTGATTCGCGCCGGGCGGCATCTCTATCCGCAGGAGATAGAGGAGGCCGTCGCCGCGCTTCCCGGCATTCGCAAGGGCTGCGTCGCCGCTTTCGGCGCGCCCGATGTGGAGACCGGCACGGAACGGCTGATCGTCGTCGCCGAGACCTATGAGACCGTGCCGGAAGCGCTGGGCGCGCTGGAGACCAAGGTTCAGACGGCGGTCGCCGCCGTTTGCGGCGCGCCGGCCGACGAGGTTCGCTTCCTTCCGCCGCGCTCCACGCCCAAAACCTCGAGCGGCAAGATTCGCCGCAGCGCCGCCAAGGCGCTGTTCGAGGAGGGTCGGCTCGGCGAGCCGCGCGGTCCGGTCTGGCTGCAGATCGGCCGGCTGGCGCTGCTCGGCCTATGGCCGGCGATCCGTGGCGCGGCGGGGCGGGCGGGCGAGCTCGCCTACGCCAGCTGGTGGTGGCTCGTCGTCTGCGCCGGCTATTTCGCCGTCTGGTGGGCGGTGATGATACTGCCCCGCCGCTCGCGCTGGCCCGCCGTGCGGAAGATCGCCGGCTCCATGCTCGGCGCCATTGGCGCGAAGGTCACGACAGAAGGGCTCGAGCGTCTACAGACGGGTGGCGCCGTGCTCGCCTTCAACCATTCGAGCTATGTCGATGTCATGCTGCTCGCGGCCCGCCTGCCGGGCGAGCCGGCCTTCGTCGCCAAGAAGGAGCTGGCCGCGCAGATTTTCGCCGGGCCGTTCCTGCGCCGGCTCGGGGCGCTTTTCGTCGAGCGTTACGATATTGCCGCGAGCGTCGCCGATGCGGAAAGCCTCGTCGCGGCGGCGCGCGAGGGGCGCAATCTCGTATTCTTCCCCGAGGGGACGTTCACGCGCCGCGCCGGGCTCTGCGGCTTCTATCTCGGCGCGTTCAAGATCGCCGCCGAGGCGGAGCTGCCGGTCTTTCCGGGCGTCTTGCGCGGAACCCGCGGCATGTTGCGCGGCGGCCAATGGTTCCCGCGCCGCTCGGCGCTGTCGCTCGCCATTTTGCCGCCGATACGGGCGGGCGGGAGCGACTTCATCTGCGCGCTGCGGCTGCGGGATCATGTCCGCGCCGCCATCCTCGCGCGCTGCGGGGAGCCGGATTTGAGCGAGCTGTCCAAGCCGAGACGGGGGGATGCGTAGCGAAGGCCCAACCACGCGTGCCGGAAGAGGCGTTTCCACCTCCCCCTCGAGGGGGGAGGTCGAGCGCCGTAGGCGCTCGGGAGGGGGTGACGCCCCGAGTCTCTGCCGGTGGACCCCACCCCGTCCGGCTATCGCCGGCCGACCCTCCCCCTGAAGGGAAGGGTGGGGCGCCGCGACCCTACTCGTCCTCGCCGAAGCGGTTGCCGACCAGCGCCGCCAGCGCCTCTATCGCTTGAAAGGCCTGCGGGCCGGCGGCGGTCACGGTGATGGTGGAGCCTTGGGCCGCGCCCAGCGTCAATATGCCCATGATGGAGCTGCCGCCGACCGTATCCCCGCATTTGGAGACGGTGATCTCGGCCTCATAAGCCTCGCAGCATTGGACGAATTTGGCCGTGGCCCGCGCGTGCAGGCCCTTGCGGTTGACGATGGTGAGATCGCGGACGATGCGGCCGCCATCGGCGGCGGCGGAAACGGATTGGTCGGTCATTTGGCGTTGAGGACTCGGCTGGCGATATAGACATATTTGCGCCCGGCGTCCTGGGCTTGCAACACCGCCTGCTCGAGCGGAGTCGATTCGCGCACCGAGGCCAGCTTGATCAGCATGGGCAGGTTGATGCCCGCCAGCACCTCCACCTTGCCGCCATTCATCACGGAAATCGCCAGATTGGAGGGGGTGCCGCCGAACATGTCGGTCAGCACGACGACGCCGTCGCCGCTGTCCGCCTCGGCGATGGCGTCGATAATGTCCCGGCGCCGACGCTCCATATCGTCCTCGGGGCCGATCGAGATCGACACGAGCTGCTTCTGCGGGCCAACGACATGCTCGAGGGCCGCGCGAAACTCCGTGGCGAGGTGGCCATGGGTCACCAGGACCATTCCGATCATTCGCAGCTACCGCTCATGAAGACCGTCTCGCAGGAGAACGAGATCGTCGAAACCGGAGAACCGAAGCAGACCGGCATTGCGGCTCACCAATTTACTAACGCGAATGTCGCCCCGACGTTCGCAGCGTTTCGGGCGCCATTTTGTGCGTTGCGGCGAAATTGGCAAGCGAAAACCTCCGGTCATCGTTAAAATGCTTCAAACTGATGAATAAACGACAAAATCTTCCTCGCCGCCCCCGCCTCTCGGGCGTCCGCGGCGAGCCGCGGCAGCGTCACGCCGCACAGTTTGGCCTCCGCGCCCCCCTCCGGCGGATAGCGGGGCGGCGCCTCGTCTCTCGGTCCACATAGATCGACGAGACAGCGCAGCACCCCCGCGGGCTCGAATTCGGCCGGCAGAACGCCCCTGCCGCGCTCCTCTATCGCCCCGGCTATGGCCGGATGCGGGCGCGCCAGCAGGCGGCCGTGACGGCGGACGAGCGCGATCCGATCATCGCCGATGAGCCGCGCGAAAAACCCCCGCCCCTCCGCGAGATGGATCAGCTCGAGGCAGAGCCCGCTCTTGCCGGAGCCCGAAGGCCCCCGCAGCAGCACGCCGGCCGCGCCGATGAGCAGAGCATTGGCGTGAATCATGATCCGCTCCTCGACCTGCTCCGCTTCGGGAGGCGCGTCTCGGAGAGGCGCGTCTTGGAGAGGCGCGCCGGTCATTTCGCCGCCGGAAGCCAGAGCACGAAGCGCGCGCCCAGCACGACATCTTCCGGCGCGATCTCGTCGGTTCCCTCCGGCTCCGCCCGCGTGCGGTTCATCGCGCGGATGCGGCCATTGTGCGCCTCGACGATCTGGCGGGAGATCGACAGGCCGAGCCCAGAATTCTGGCCGAAGCCCTGCTCCGGCCGATCCGTGTAGAAACGCTCGAAAATGCGCTCGAAGGCATGGGCCGGAATGCCCGGCCCGTCGTCGTCGACGATGATCTCATAGCCGTCGATCGGCTGCCCGCCCGGCCCCATCGCCTGCTCCGGCCGCAGATAGACGCGCACATTGCCGCCCTCCGCCGAGAAGGAGCGGGCGTTGCCGATGAGATTGTCGAACACTTGCGCGAGGCGCGAATCATGGCCGAGGATGCGCCAGCGCCGCCGCGGATCGGCGGGCTGAATGTCGAGCGTGATGGCGACTCCATCGCCGCGATCGAGGTCATGCGCCATGCCGACGACGGTCTTCAGCACGCCGGCGACATCGACAATGTCCATGTCGGCGCGGGCCAGCTCGGCGTCGAGACGCGAGGCGTCGGAAATATCGCTGATGAGACGGTCGAGCCGTCCGACATCGTGCTTGATGATGGTCAGCAGACGCGAGCGCGCGTTCTCGTCCTTGACGATGGGCAGAGTCTCCACCGCGCTGCGCAGCGAGGTGAGCGGATTCTTCAGCTCATGCGCGACGTCGGCGGCGAAATGCTCGATCGCCTCAATGCGATTGTAGAGCGCGCGCGTCATGTCGCGCAGCGCGCCGGAGAGATGGCCGATCTCGTCCTGACGTTGCGAGAAGTCGGGAATCTCCTGGCGCGATTTGACGCCGCGGCGCACGCGATCGGCCGCCTCGGCGAGACGGCGCATGGGCTCGGCTATGGTGCCGGCGAAGAACAGCGACAGCAGCAGCATCACGCCGGCCGAGACCAGGAAGATGCGGATGATGCCCCAGCGCTCCTGCGCCAGAATGGCGTCAATGTCGCCGCCGAGCGTGGAGAGCAGCAGCGCGCCGCGCACCGAGCGGAAGCGTTGCACCGGCACGGCGACGGAGATGATGGTCTCGCCCTTGGCGTTGGCCCGCACCACGGAGAGCGCGCCGCCGGTGAGCGCGGCGGCGACCTCTGGATAGGCTTTGCCATTGCCGGCGCCGATATCCTCATAGAGCGGCAGCTCCGGCCGGCGCGTCCAACGGCGCAGCGCATTTATGCCCTGCTCGAGATAGCCGGACGATTCGCTCGCGCCGCCCGGCGGGCCGAGATCGAAGCGCAGAATGTTGGAGCGGCCGGTGACGGAGCGCGAATCGAGCAAGAGATAGCCGTCGCGATCATAGATGCGCGCGCGCGTGCGCGTCGGCGAGACGAGGCGGCGCAGCAGCGGGCCGATGCGCTCGGGATTGAGCGAGAACTCCATAGAGGGCTGGCTGCCCTCCGCGAGGCTGTAGCTCTCGCCCGGCGCGAGGCGCAGCAGCTTCTCGGGATCGATGGTGATCGCGTCCGTATCGACGGTCGCCGAGGCGGCGATGGCCGCGGCGATGATCTCGCCCTGCGTCTGCAGGCTCTGCACGCGCGCGTCGATCAGGCCTTCGCGAAATTGGTTGAGATAGAGAAAGCCGCCGAGCAGCGCCACGAGGCCGCCAAGATTGAGCACGACGATGCGGCGTGTGAGCGAGGACGACAGGCGCGACTGAATCGCGCGCGTGAGCCGCGCGAAGCGAACCGAGGCGGCGCGGCCAATTCGCTTCTGCCGCGCCTGCGTCTCGACGCCATGTTCATTGTCGGTCGTGACTGTCATGAGCCGTTATGGGGCTTCCTTGAACCGATAGCCGACGCCATAGAGCGTCTCGATCATCTCGAACTCATTGTCCACGACCTTGAACTTCTTGCGCAGCCGCTTGATGTGGCTGTCGATGGTGCGATCGTCGACATAGACCTGATCGTCATAGGCGGCGTCCATCAGCGCATTGCGGCTCTTCACCACGCCGGGGCGTTGCGCCAGCGCTTGCAGGATGAGGAATTCCGTCACCGTCAGCACGACGGGATCGCCGCGCCAGGTGCAGGTGTGGCGCTCCGGGTCCATGACCAGCGCGCCGCGCTCCAGCACCTTGGCTTCCGATTCCTTCTGCGCGGCGGCTTCCTTGGGATTGGCGCGGCGCAGAATCGCCTTCACGCGCTCCACCAGCAGGCGCTGCGAGAACGGCTTGTGAATGAAATCGTCGGCGCCCATTTTGAGGCCGAACAATTCGTCGATCTCCTCGTCCTTGGAGGTGAGGAAGATCACCGGAAGGTCGGATTTCTGCCGCAGACGGCGCAGCAGCTCCATTCCGTCCATGCGCGGCATCTTTATGTCGAAAATGGCGAGGTCCGGCGGATTGGCGCGCAGCCCGTCGAGCGCAGCGGCGCCGTCGGTATAGGTTTGAACGCGGTAGCCCTCGCCTTCCAGCGCGATCGAGACGGAAGTGAGAATATTGCGGTCGTCGTCGACGAGAGCGATTGTCGGCATCTTCAACCTTTACTGTTAACGTCCGATATCGGGCTCGATGTTCGATTCGGGGCGCGAGCTTAGACTCTTGCGCCCGCGCGACTCGTCGTCTCGGCGGCTCGCCTCGCCGCTTTGGAACATCGCCGTTCGGGCGCCACGTTCCAAGGCGTTGGCGGCCGAAATGTGGCTAGCCTCGGCCATTCGCATGACGCTGGCCGAAAGAGGGCCGACGTTCCGCTTCGTGTCGCCTTATATACATAATCGCGACACAAATCACCTACCGCTGTCACAGGGACGAATCGCCGCGGAAACAGGCGGCGAAGCCTTCGCTCGCAAGGCTTCCGCAAAGCGTCGAAAATTTCAATAAAAAGCAAGATGTTGCCGGCGGGTCCGCAGCCGTGCGGGCGCAGCGCGCGGCGCTCGCGCTCCCGCATGCGCGCGGCCCACGCCAAAAGCGACGCTCGCGCATCGACGGTAGCGTGATTCGCCGACGCTTTCGATTCGCGCTGCGCGGGTCGAGCTCACGTCGCCTTCAGCGCATGTGATTGTCGGAGAGCGGCGCGAGGCGAGGATTCCCTCGGTCGTCGATTCGTCATAGCCTGCGCGTAGCGTTCCGACGCCGAGCGAGTCGGCGCCGCGCCGGCATGGCCGCGCGCTCTCGTGTCGCGAGTCGCGTGCGATTTCATCACCTCTTCGTTTTCGACAGTGATCGGCGTCGCGCCGCACAGCGTTTCGGCCGCTCCTCGCGCGCTCGTTTGACGACGCGCGCGGGCGCGCTCTCTTCATCGGCGTGGCGCCGTCCAAAGGGATCGGCGCAATGAATCGTTTTCACACTCATCGTGCGGAGCTGCTGCGCGGCTCGCTCGCGTTCGCGCTCCTCCTCGCGTCGCCGACATGTGCTCACGCGAGCGAAGAGGAGCTGCGTGCGGAGGTTCGAACGCTCATGGAGCGCTTGCACAAGCTCGAGGCGAGATTGGACAAGTCGCAAAAGACCACGCAGGCCGATAAGAAAAAGGAGAAGGAAGAAAAGCAGAAAGAGAAGGAAAAAAAGGAGGAGGCCGAAAAGAACGGGCCGGATAATTTCCGCTTTCGGGGAATCACGATCACGCCCGGCGGCTTCATCGCGCTCGAAAGCGTCTGGCGAAGCCGCTGGGTCGGCGCCGACGTCAACACGCCGTTTCAGAATATTCCCTATAATTTCTTCGCGACCGGACATTCGAGCGAGTTCCGCTTCAGCGCGCGACAGAGCCGTCTGTCCATGCTGGTGAAAGGCGACATCGATCCTTTCACCAAGATCACCGGCTATGTCGAAACCGATTTTCTCGGCGCGGCGCAAACCGCCAATTCCAATGAGAGCAATTCCTACAATCTGCGCCTGCGGCAGATGTACACGAATATCGATTGGGATTCGTTCGGCGCGCATTTCATGGCGGGGCAGGCGTGGTCGCTGGTGACGTTGAACAAGGTCGGCATAAAGCCGGACACGACGATTCAGCCGCTCACCATCGATGCGCAATATGTTCCGGGCTATGTCTGGGCGCGGCAGCCCGGCATGCGCCTCACCGTGGATTTCAACAAGGAATTCTGGCTCGCCTTCGCCGCCGAGGGCGCCGCCACCACCTTCGCCGGCTATGGCTCCCTACCTCCGGGCTTCTTCGGCACGACCGCTCTGCCGCTGCAAAATCCGATATTGTTCGGACAAGCGGCGGGCGGCGGCCTCTTCAACATTGTGAACAGCTATTCGCTCAATCGCGCGCCCGATCTCATCGGCAAAGCCGCATGGGACGCCAATCTCGGCGACCGCATCGTGCATTTGGAGGGCTTCGGCCTGGCGCGCAATTTCACCACGCGCGCCTATTGGGGCAATCGCAACGCCTGGGGCGGCGGTTTCGGAGCCGGCATATTCGCGCCGGTTCTCCCCGGTCTCCTCGATTTCCAAGTCTCCGGCGCGATCGGCCATGGAATCGGCCGCTATGGCGCCGGGCAGCTCGCGGACGCGACATGGTCGGCCGTCGACGGCGGCCCGCTGCCGATCAACGAGCGCATGATTCTCATCGGCGGCGTGCTGCATCCGCGGCCCGATCTCGACATATACGCCTACGCCGGCGGCGAGTTCACGCAACGCAATCCGCAATATGTCGCCATACCGGGCAATGTCATTTTCGGCGGCTTCGCCAATCCCTATTTCAACAATCTGGGATGCAACATAGAGAATGAAGCGCTGACCACGACGGCCTTCCTCTCCGGCGGCACGGCGGCCAATGTTCCATTGGGCGGCGCTTTGGCCTGCGCCGGAATCATCAAAGACATTCGGCAAGTCACAGGCGGCTTCTGGCACACTTTGTACGAAGGGCAGTTCGGCAAGGTGCGCGGCGGCGTGCAATATTCCTATACGATCAAGGACGGCTTTTCCGGCATTGGCGGCGCGCCGCAGGCGCGCGACAGCATGGTCTTCACCAGCTTTCGCTATTATCCGTTCGAGGGCGCCGCGCCGACCATTCCCGTGCTCGCCAAATTCTGACGAAGCGCTGCGCGTCAGTCCGTCCAATCGAAGGAGCGCGTCACCGCCTTCGCCCATTTGCCGATGCGGCGCTCGCGCTCTTCCTTCGACATCGTCGGGCTCCATCGTTTCTCGGCGCGCCAATGCGCGGCGATCTCGCGCTTATCTTTCCAAAAGCCGCTGGCCAGTCCTGCGGCATAGGCGGCGCCGAGCGCCGTCGTCTCTATGCAGCGCGGCCGCACGACGGGAGCGCCGAGAATATCGGCCTGAAACTGCATCAGCAGCGCATTCACCGCCATGCCGCCGTCGACGCGCAGCTCCTCCAGCGCGACGCCGGAATCCTCCGCCATCGCTGCGACGATGTCGCGCGTCTGGAACGCCACAGCTTCCAGCGCGGAGCGCGCGATATGCGCTTTCGTCGAGAAACGCGTGAGGCCGGCGATGATCCCGCGCGCGCTCTCGCGCCAATAGGGCGCATAGAGGCCGGAGAATGCGGGCGTGAAATAGACGTCGCCATTGTCGGGAACGCTCGCCGCCAGCGCTTCTATATCCGCGCTCTTCTCGATAATTCCGAGATTGTCGCGCAGCCATTGCACCAACGCGCCGGCGATGGCGACAGAGCCCTCGAGCGCATAAACGGGCTTCTCCTCGCCGAGCTTATAGGCGAGCGTGGTGAGCAGGCCCTTGGTGGAGAGCCGCGGCGTCTCGCCTATGTTCATCAGCAGAAAACATCCTGTGCCATAGGTGTTTTTCGCGTCTCCCGGCGCAAAGCAGGCCTGGCCGATCAGCGCCGCATGCTGATCGCCGAGCGCGCCCGAAAGCGGTACGCCTGCGAGCGGCGCGCGGCAGGCTCCATAGATTTCGCTCGAGGAGAGAATCTGCGGCAGGCAGGCGCGCGGAATGTCGAAGAGCGCGAGCAGCTCGTCGTCCCATTGCAGCGTCTCGAGATTCATCAGCTGCGTGCGCGCGGCGTTGGTGGCGTCGGTGAAATGGCGACCAGTCAGATTCCAGGCGATCCACGAATCCATCGTGCCGAACAGCGCTTCGCCGGCTTGCGCTTTCGCGCGCGCGCCGGGAATGGTCTCGAAGAGCCAGAGCAGCTTGAGGCTGGAGAAATAGGTGGAGAGCGGCAGGCCCGTCTTCGCGCGCAAGCGATCCTTGCCGCCCTGCGCGGAAAAGCGCACGACCAGCGCATCGGTGCGCGTGTCCATCCAGACGATGGCGTTGTGCAGCGGCGCGCCCGTGCGGCGATCCCACAGCAGAGTCGTCTCGCGCTGATTGGTGAGGCCGACGCAGGCGAGATCGGCCGGCGTCAGCCCCGCCTTCGCCAATGCGCCGGCGATGACGCTCTGCGTGTTGCGCCAGATTTCGGCCGCGTCATGCTCCACCCAGCCGGGACGCGGATAGATTTGCGCATGCTCGCGCTGGTCGAGCGCGACGATCTCGCCCTCATGATCGAAGAGGATGAAGCGCGAGCTCGTCGTGCCCTGGTCGATCGCGCCGACATATTTCGTCATGACCGTCTCCGCTTCTGTCCTTTCGTGTCGCGAAGACACGAGATGCGCTAAATGTTATGAGAGCGAAAACTCGAGGAACGGGTCCGAAATGACGAACCAGCCTACCGACGCATTCTTCGCCGCCTGGCGGACCTATCGCAAGATCGTCGACACGAATTACATGTTCCATCGCGAGATCGGCGAGCGCGTCGAGGAGATGCTGCGCACGGCCTTCGGCGACGAGGGTTTTTCCATTCTCGACCTCGGCTGCGGCGACGCCTCGGTCTTCGCGCCACGGCTCGCGCGGCTGAAGCCGAAGCGCTATGTCGGCGTCGATCTCTCCGAGACCGCGCTCGGCCTCGCCGCCGAGAATCTGAAAATTCTCGCCTGCACGGCGGAACTGCGCCGCGAGGATATGCTCGCCGCGATCGGCGCCGGCGAGGAGCGCTTCGACGTCATTCATACGAGCTTCGCCGTGCATCATCTTGTCACAGAGCAGAAGGCCGAATTCTTCCGCCGCGCGGCCGCGCGCCTTTCGGAGCGCGGGCTGCTGCTGATGACCGATGTGATGCGCGAGGAGGACGAAACGCTGCCCCTCTATCACGCCCATTATGTGGAATGGCTGCGCCGCGACTGGAGCGAGCTGACGATCGAGGAGCGTGAGACGACCTGCGCGCATCTCGTCGAGAACGATATGCCGGAGAGCTTCTCCATCCTGCAGACGCAGGCGCGCGCGGCGGGCCTCGAGGCGGCGCCGATCGCCGCCTTTCGCTGGCACAAGGTGGTGCGCTTCACGCCCCGCGCGGGGTGAGCGCGCGCGTCAGCCTCTCCGTCTGCGCGGCGTCGAAATGCAGGCCGAGCTTGGAGCGCCGCCACAGCACATCCTCGGCCGTGCGCGCCCATTCCTGCGCGCGCAGATAATCGAGCTCGGCCTCGGTGAGGCCGCAGCCCAAATCCGCGCCGAGATCGGCGAGAGATTTCGCCGGCTCCAGAAAGCGCCACGCCCGAGTCCCATAGGCGCCGGCGAGCCGGCGCGCGAGGCGGGGCTCTAGAAACGGCTTGGCGCGCGCCAGCTCCGCGACAAAGGCGTCGAAGCCGGCCGCGCCTATGTCGCCGCCGGGCAGAATGGCGCCTGCCGTCCAGGCCGCGCGCATATTCGGAAAGAAGGGCGCGAGCGTTTCCAGCGCATGCTCGGCGAGGCGGCGCGCGGTGGTGATCTTGCCGCCGAAGATCGACAGCGCCGGCGCCTCTCCCGCCAGCGCGTCGAGATCGAAAGCGTAATCGCGCGTGACGACGGAGGCCTCCAGCGCGCCATCGTCATAGAGCGGACGAAGGCCCGAATAGCTCCAGACGACGTCGCTGCGCGCGATCTTCTTCTCGAAGAAATGATTCACCGCCGCGATGAGGTAATCCGTCTCCTCCTCGCTGATCGCGACCGGCCCCGCCGCGTCGGGAAAAGGAATGTCGGTGGTGCCGACGAGGGTGAAATCCTCCTCGAAGGGAATGGCGAAGATGATGCGCTTGTCCGGCCGCTGCAGCATATAGGCCTGCGCGCCCTCATAGAGCTTGCGCGTGACGATATGCGAGCCTTTCACTAGCCGCACATGCTTGCGCGAGCTGAGGCCGAGACGATGCTCCAGCGTCTCAGAGACGAAAGGGCCGGAGGCGTTGACCAGCGCGCGGGCGCGGACCTCCTCGAGCTTGCCGTCGGCGCCGGCGACGCTGGCGATCCATTGCGCGCCGTCCCGCCGTGCGCCGACGAGCCGCGCGCCGACGCGAATTTGCGCGCGGCGCTCGAAAGCGTCCAGCGCCTCCAGCGCGACGAGGCGTGAATCGTCGACGCGGCAATCGTAATAGGAGAAGCCGAGGCGATGATCAGCGGTCAGCGGCGCGCCGAATCTCGAGCCGGCGAGCGCGACCGTCGAGGAGCCGGGGATGCGCTTTCGCCGCGCCAGATGATCGTAGAGCAGCAGCCCCAGCCGCACGAGCCAGGCCGGGCGGATCGCGCGCTCATGCGGCAGGATGAATTGCAGCGGGTGGATGATATGGGGCGCAGCGGCGAGCAGCAGCTCGCGCTCGGCCAAGGCCTCGTGAACGAGGCGGAACTCATACTGCTCGAGATAGCGCAGCCCGCCATGGACCAGCTTGGTGGAGGCGGAGGAGGTTGCCGCGGCGAGGTCCTTTTGCTCGAGCAAAAGGACGTTCAGCCCACGTCCGGCGGCGTCGCGCGCTATGGCGCAGCCATTGACGCCGCCGCCCACGATAAGGAGATCGAAGATCATTGCCGGCTCCCCCCGCGATTTTGCTCGCGAGGAGAGTAGAGCCGAGAGCTGAAAGATTCACCAGCGGCCCTCTCCCGCGGACGGGGAGGGTGAGGGAGGGGGCCTGCGGGGCTCCCTTCCCGTTCTTCCGTGGAATCGCTTACTCGGAGGCGCGTGAGCGCGGCGCGGAATGGTCCGGCCGGCGTGCGGCGGCCGGCTTGGCGCGGCGGCGCTGCTGCTGTTGCGGCGGACGCCCATGCTCTGCGGGCTTGCCCGGATGGCGCGCGGCGCGGCCCGGCTCCTGATGCGTGCGGCGATGCTCGTGCGGACGGCGCGGCGAGTCGGTCTCGGCCGGGGCGGCGCCCGGCGCGCTGCGGCGCTCGGTGATCGGCAGAGTCTGGCGCGTCACGCGCTCGATCTGCTTGAGCAGCGAGCGCTCGCTATTGTCGCACAGCGAGACGGCGGCGCCCGTCGCGCCGGCGCGCGCGGTGCGGCCGATGCGGTGGACATAGGCCTCGGGCGTTTCCGGCAGCTCGAAATTCACGACATGGGAGACGCCGTCGATATCGATGCCGCGCGCGGCGATATCGGTGGCCACCAGCGCGCGGGTGCGGCCGGAGCGGAAATCCTCGAGCGCGCGCTGCCGCTGATTCTGGCTCTTATTGCCGTGGATCGCCGAGGCGCCGACGCCATTCGCGTCGAGATGCTGCGCCACGCGATCGGCGCCGCGCTTGGTGCGCGTGAAGACGATGGCGCGCGAGAAGCCCGGATCGGCGAAAAGCTCCACCAGAACGTCCCGCTTGGCCGCGCCGTCCACCATAATCACCCGCTGGTCCACACGCTCGGCCGTCGTCGCCGCCGGCGTCACCTTCACGGTGATGGGGTCGCGCAGCATGTCGTCGGCGAGCGAGGCGATCTCCTTCGGCATGGTGGCCGAGAAGAAGAGATTCTGCCGGTCCTTGGGCAGGCGCGAGACGATCTTGCGAATGGGGACGATGAAGCCGAGGTCGAGCATATGATCGGCCTCGTCCAGCACGATCGTCCGCGTCGACTCGAGCCGCAGATGATTGGAGGAGACATGATCGAGCAGGCGGCCGGGCGTCGCGACGAGAACGTCGAGCCCGCCGGCGAGCATGCGGATCTGCGGGCCATGGGCCACGCCGCCGACGATGACGCCGATGCTGATGCGGGCGAATTGCGCATAGGCGCGGAAGCTGTCGGCGATCTGCGCGGCCAGCTCGCGCGTCGGGGCGAGCACCAGAGTGCGCGTCGTGTTGGGGGCCGGGCGGCGGCGGTCCTCGAGCAGCCGTTGCAGGATCGGCAGAGCGAAGGCGGCGGTCTTGCCGGTGCCGGTCTGCGCGATGCCGAGCAGGTCGCGCCCTTGGAGGAGAGCGGGAATCGCCTGAGCCTGAATCGGCGTGGGCGTCGCATAATTTTCCTGCGCGAGCGCGCGCAGAATGACCTCGGCGAAGCCGAGATCGGCGAAATTGGTCACTGCGTAACTTTCGAAATAGGCCGCATGTGCGCGAGAATGTCTCCCGTGCGAGGCCATGCAGCGATGGATGGGAGACCTGCCCCGCGTATCGGGCCGTCATCGTGATGAGGACCCGCTCTACGGCTCCGATCCCCTGTGGGAAGCGATCCACGCGGCCGGAACGAGTCACGCTGCATTGCAGCAATAACGTAGGTAAAGAGAATTCAAGGCTCTGTCAATCGGCAATTGCGCCGTTTGCGTCATTGCCGCGGTTTGGCCGCGCTCGGCGGGCGGGGCCGCGGGCTATGCTTCGCGCGTTCGCCGCCATATAGAACGTAAGGATATTCCGAACCCTCGAAGGCCGCGATCATGCTCGAAGCCCTCCGCGCTTTTCTCGATGAGGTCGCCGCGCCGGCGCGGCCGCGGCCGCTGGAGGCGTCCGATTATCGGCTCGCTGCGGTCGCGCTTCTGGTGCATCTCGCCTCCATAGACGGGGAGTTCGACGACGGCGAGCGGGCGCTGCTGCTTAAGCTCGTCGAGAGCCGCTTCGGCCTCGACCACGCCGCCGCCCGCGCGCTGATCGAGGCCGCGGCGGAGAGCGAGCGCGAGGCCGTCGATCTCTACCGTTTCACCCAGGTGCTGAAGCGCCGGCTCGACGAGGACGGCCGCCGCGTCGTCATCGGCATGTTGTGGGAAATGGCCTATGCCGATGGCGAGGTCCATGAATTCGAGGAGAATGTGATCTGGCGCGTCGCCGAGCTGCTCGGCGTCTCCACGCGCGATCGCGTCGCGCTCCGTCAGGCTGCGAAGGACGCGGACAAGCCGGTTCCGCCCGGCCCCTGGGGAGGCTGAAGACATGAGCGACGCCGCGACCACCACCATCGTCACCGGAGCCTCGGACGGCATCGGCCTGGAGCTGGCCAAGCTCTTCGCCCGCAAGGGCCATCATGTCACTCTGGTCGCCCGCCGCCGCGAGCGGCTGGAGGCTTTGGCCGGCGAGATCGAGGCGGCCGGCGCGCCGGAGCAGCCGCTGGTCGTCGATCTCGACCTCTGCGAGACAGGCGCCTGCGAGAGTCTGGCCGAAACTTTGAGCGCGGCCGGGCGCAAGCCCGAGATTCTCGTCAATAACGCCGGCTTCGGCCTCGTCGGCCGTGTGGCCGAGCTGGACGCCGCCGAGCAATTGGCGATCGTCGATCTCAATATTCGCGTGCTGACGGCGCTGACCCTTCGCTTCCTGCCTTCGGTCATAGAGACGCGCGGCGGAATCTTGAATGTCGCCTCCGTGGCCTCCTTCATGCCGGGGCCGGGCTTCGCCGTCTATTACGCCAGCAAGGCTTATGTCCGCTCCTTCAGCGAGGCTTTGGCCGAGGAGCTGAAGCCGCATGGCGTGCGCGTCACCGCGCTCTGTCCCGGTCCGGTGCAGACCGGTTTCCAGGCCCGCGCCGGCTTCGACTACAAGGGCGAGATGAAAGCGGTGAAGCCCGCGCTATTGCCGGCCGAGGAGGTCGCGCGGCAGGGCTATGAGGCGCTGTTCTCCGGCCGGCGCGTGGTGGTGCCGGGGCTGGTGAACAAATTCTTCGTCGCGGCGGGACGCGTGGCGCCGCGCGCGATGCTGCTGCCGCTGCTGGCCAAGGCGCAGCAGGCGCGGTGAAGATTGTCGTCGCTGAAACGCCGCGAGCCCAACGGCGCTTTCGCGCGTCGGGCTCGCAAATTCCTGCCGTCTGGAAAGATCAGGCTTCCTGAGCCTTGACCTTCAGCACCTGCCGGCCGCGATAGATGCCGGTCTTGAGGTCGATGTGATGCGGACGGCGCAGCTCGCCCGAGTCCTTGTCCTCGACATAGGTCGGCGCCTTGATCGCGTCGGCGGAGCGGCGGAACCCGCGCTTCATCGGGGAGGTTTTTCGCTTCGGAACGGCCATTTGTCTCGATCTCCAACTCCCCGCATCGGGGGCGGGGTGAAAACTCGTGCGGGCCGCATACACCAAATCGGCGCGCATGGCTAGCCTGGACCCCGCGAGTCGACCGCGAGTCGGAGACGAAGCGGCCGCCTGGCGGCGCGTCCGCATCGCTCAGTCGCGAATGGCGCGCCAGCGTTTGGCGGAGAGCGGGCGTAGCGTCGCGGCCCCGCTTGATCGTGTCGAGCTTCGGCTCCATATACCGGCCGCGAGGCGCCGACTCCGGGCCTCGCAGATTTTCGCACGAGAAGCGCCGCGAGGGCTTCGTTATGGCACGACTGCCGACGCTGAATTCCCCCTTCCTCCTGGGGTTCGACGAGATCGAACGCGCGCTGGATCGCGTCACCCGCTCGGGCTCCGATGGTTATCCGCCTTATAATATCGAGAGGTTGCCGGGCGCCGATTCCAGCCCGGATCGGCTGCGGCTGACGCTGGCCGTCGCCGGCTTCACGCGCGATCAGCTGGAGATCTCGCTCGAGGAGAGCCAGCTCGTCATTCGCGGCAAGCAGGTGGATGATCGCGAGCGGCAGTTCCTGCATCGCGGCATAGCCGCGCGGCAGTTTCAGCGCGCTTTTCTGCTCGCCGAGGGGATGCAGGTGCTGGGCGCCGATCTCGTCAACGGGCTCTTGTCCATCGATCTGGCGCGACCGGAGCCGGAACGCGTCATTCGCAAGATCGACATAGCGACGCCGGAGGAGCCGGCCAAATGAAAAGGGGCGCCTCGCGGCGCCCCTTCGTCTTCGCAGGTCTTTCGAGGGGACCTCGGGGGGATGGCTCAGCCGGTCGTCTGCTCTTCCTGCTCGCGCACGGTCATGGCGTTGCCGTGCCAGACGAAATCGTCGAAGAGGCAGGCGTCCACGAACATCACCGGCAGCAGAATGTCGCGCGTCAGCAGAGCGACAGGCGTGCGCCAGGAGAGCCGCCAGCCGGCGACGCGGGCGAGGAGACATTCGGCGCCATAGAGCGCGGCGAGGATCGCGCCCGCCGTCAGCGCGACGTTGGCGTCGAGCAGATGCGCCGCATAGGCTCCGGTGATGACCGGCATGAAGCTGCCATTCATGC
This sequence comes from Methylosinus sp. sav-2, assembly GCF_004366495.1. NCBI lineage: Bacteria > Pseudomonadati > Pseudomonadota > Alphaproteobacteria > Hyphomicrobiales > Methylocystaceae > Methylosinus > Methylosinus sp. sav-2. Next base: position 504,433 of record NZ_SOEJ01000001.1, on the reverse strand, counting down.
ATTCCGGCGCGAAATAGGCGGGGAAGGTCACGCGCCGCAGACGCGCCCAGCGCACATGGCGGGAGTAGACCTCATGCGCCGTGCGATGGCCGAGCGGCTGCTCGAAGGGCATGTCGACGAGCCGCACCTTCATCTTCTGCGCGCGGATGATCTTGGTGGAGGCGGCGTCCTCGGCGATCTCGGCGCCCAGAGCGCGAATGCCGCCGGCGCGCTCCAGCACCTCGCGGTGCCACATCATGTTCTTGCCCTGCGCGAAGCCGATGCCGACCGCCTCCGCGCCATATTGCCAGCGCGCCTGGAAGGTGTTGAGAAAAGCGCATTCCACGTCCGCCCAAAAGCCCTTGGGGCGAGAGCCGATCGGCATGGAGATGGAGAGCGCCGTGTCGTCGCGGAAGGCGGCGAGCATGGTCTGAATATAGTCCGGCGGCAGCAGGGCGTTGGAGTCGGCGAGCACGACCCAGGAATGGCGCGCGGCGTCCCAGCCCTTCACGCAATTGTTGAGCTTGGGATTGACGCTCACATAATCGTCGCCGACGAGCAGCCGAGCGGAAATATGCGGATGCGCGGCGATGAGCCGCTCGACCAGCGGAATCACCGGATCATTGGCGCATTGCACGCAGAACAGCGCCTCATAGCTCGGATAGTCGAGCGCGAAGGTGGAGCCGATCGTCTCCTCGCTGAAGGTCTCGAGCCCGCGCAGCGGCCGCACGATGCTCACCGGCGGCGCATGGGCGGGAACGCGCAATGCGCGGGGGCGGGCTTTGCAGCGGAAGGCGGCGATGGCGATGCTGGCGAGGTTGAGCGAGAGCAGCGTCGCGCAGAAGGCGGCGCACACATAGGCGATGATCATGCGTGTTCCCTGCCTGTCACTTTCGGGATTCGAGACGGGCGGCGGCCTGCGCCTGCGCCAGCGGGCGGCGACGGCTGCGCAGCCCCGGAGCGGGCCAGACCGATATTCCGCCTGACAAGGAGCTCAGCTCTTGGCAAAAGGGGGGCGGCGCGAGAATCTTGTCGCGTCGCGCGGCCCTCGCACTCTCCTCCTGCCGAAGTTTGCTCATGACCACTCCGATCGTTCGCTTCGCGCCTTCGCCGACCGGCCGCATCCATATCGGCAATGCGCGTCCGGCCCTGCTGAACTATTTGTACGCCCTCTCCCACCATGGAAGATTCGTGCTGCGATTCGATGACACCGATTTGGCCCGCTCGAGCGAGGAGTTCGCGCAGGCGATCGAGGTCGATCTCGCCTGGCTCGGCGTGCGTCCGGATGTGGTGGTGCGGCAGTCGCAGCGCGTCGCGCACTACGAAGCGGCGGCGGCGCGTCTCGAGGCGGCGGGCCTGCTCTATCCCTGCTACGAGACGCCGGAGGAATTGGAGAAGCGCCGCAAATTGCAGCAGGCGCGCGGACTGCCGCCCGTCTATGACCGCGCCGCGCTGAAGCTTTCGGCGGAGGAGCGCGCGCGGCTCGCGGCGGAGGGACGCAAGCCGCATTGGCGTTTCAAGCTTCCGGCCGGCGTCGTGGAATGGCGCGATCTCGTTCGCGGCGATTGCGCGATCGACTGCGCCACATTGTCCGATCCGGTGCTGCTGCGCGAGGACGGCAGCTTTCTCTACACGCTTCCTTCAGTGGTGGACGACATAGAGCTCGGAATCACTCATGTGATTCGCGGCGAGGATCATGTGACCAATACGGCGGTGCAGATTCGCCTGTTTCAGGCGCTGGCGCCGGAACATGCGCATCCTGTTTTCGCGCATCACAATCTTCTCGTCGGCGGCGCGGGCGAGGCGCTCTCCAAGCGCACCGGCTCGCTCGCCATCGCCTCGCTGCGCGAGGAGGGCTATGAGGCGCTCGCCGTGGCGGCGCTGGCCGTGCTCACCGGCTCGTCGGACAGCGTCCATGCGGTGCGCTCGCTCGGCGATCTCGCCAAGTCCTTCGATCTCGCGCATCTCTCGCGCAACGCAGCGCGTTTCGATCCCGCCGATCTCGGCCCGCTCACCCATCGCACGCTGGCGATATTGGAATATGACGACGTGCGCGAGCGCTTAGAGGCGCATGACATCGTCGGCTTCAAGGCCGAGCCCTTCTGGCGCGCCGTGCGGGGGAATGTGACGAGCTTCGCCGATGTGCTGGACTGGTGGCGCGTCGTCGAGGGCGAGATCGAGCCGATCCGCGAGGATGCGGAATTTTTGGCGCAGGCGCAGGCGCTGCTGCCCGCCGAGCCGTGGGACGAGATCACATGGTCGGCCTGGACCAGCGCCGTCAAGGCGGGCACGGGCCGCAAGGGCAAGGCGCTGTTTCATCCATTGCGCGTCGCGCTGACCGGCGCGGAGAATGGGCCGGAACTGTCGCTGCTGCTGCCGCTGATCGGCCATGCGCGGGCGGTGGCGCGACTCTCGGGGGCGTGAGGGCGCGCGCCCTCAGAAACACCGCACCTGCGCTTCCGCCTGGGCGCGGCGCAGCTCCTCCAGCGCCTCCTTGGCGAGGCGCGAGTTGCGGAACAGCGAGCCGATCTGCCCCGCTTGCTGATCCATGCTGGCGACAGTCTCGGCCGAGACATAGCGCTCATAGGGCAATATGGAGGCGACGATGTCGATCGAGCAGGAGCATTGCTCCAGCGCCTGCCGCGAATCGCCATTGGCCTTCATGCAGCCGAACACATAATCCGCCCGCGCCGAGGTCGGATAATCATTGAGATCGGCGGCGCGCGCGGGAAGCGTGGCGGCGAAAGCGAAGAGACAAACGGCGGCGGCTCGGAGCATAGGGTCGATCCTGCGATGGGCGACGGCCCCGTTGGCCTAGCGCAAGCGCATGGCGGATCGCAAGCGCTCCTGCGCTTGACAGAAATAAATAGGAGTCCTAATAAAATTCCATGACGCTCTTCGACGCCATCACCACGCCTTTGCCGCGCCGCCTGCGCGAGGGGCTCGACCGCATCGCCGCCGCAATGCGCGCCGATGAATGGGGCGTCGCGGAGGAGGCCGGGCTCACCCCAACGCAATTGCATGCGCTCACCTTCATCGCCGGCCGCGGCGAGGCGGGCCTGCGCCTGCGCGCGGTGGCCGAGCATTTGGGCGTCACCCAACCGACGGCGACCGATTCCATAGCCGCGCTCACGCGCAAAGGCCTCGTCACCAAGCTCGCCGATCCCACCGACAAGCGCGCCATCGCTATTCGCGTGACGCCGGCCGGCTGCGATGTCGTTCGCGCCATCGGCCTCGCCATGACCTCCGCCGAAAGCGCGCTGGAGACGCTGACGCCGCAAGAGCAGCAGACGCTGCTCGATCTGGTCATCAAGACGATCCGCGCCTTGCAGCAGGCCAAGGCTATTCCGCCGCAGCGGCTCTGTGTCAGCTGCCGCCACTTCCGCCCGCACGCCCATGCCGATGCGGAGCTGCCGCATCATTGTGCGCTCGTCGATGCGGCTTTCGGCGGCCGTCATTTGCGCCTGGATTGCCCGGAGCACGATCCCGCGCCGCCCGCGGCGGGCGAGGAGGCTTGGAGCCTTTTCGCGCATCGCGACGCGCAGGAGGCCGGCGCCTGAAATGCGCAAATCTTCGAGCCGCTCGGGGCTCTGGCGCCGCCGGCCCAAGCCCGCGGCAGGTTCGCAGCAGAATGGCGCGCCGCTCCGAGTCGGCGCGCGGGAAGCAGAAGAGAGGAGGACCAAGGCCATGGCGACGAAAGCGACTTTCTATCACGCCGGATGCCCGGTTTGCGCGGATGCGGAGACCGCCTTCGCCAAAGCGCTCGACCCCAATGTCTTCGACGTCGAGATCGTGCATCTCGGCGAGGACAAGGCGCGGCTCGGCGAGGCCGAGGCGGCCGGAGTCAAATCCGTGCCCGCCTTCGTCATCGACGGGCGCGCCTATCACATTAATTTCGGCGCCGATCTCTCCGCGCTGAAATAGACCACCGACGACCCCCCGCCGTTGTCACTTCGGCGACTCCGAACTGCCTCGCCGAGCAATGCTCGCGCGAGGCCTTTTTTTAAGCGAACCCTGTCCATGAACCCTGTGATCGAAACCCTGTTCGCGGCCCCGGCGCTCATTTCTCTCGGCCCGCGCGCGGCGCCGAGCGGCATCGCCAAAAGCGCGGCGACGCCGCCATGGCGCATATTGAGCGACGGTCTCTGCGGCGATTGTCAGGGGGATTTGCGCCACCATGGCGGGCCGGAGAAGGCGCTGCATCACTATCCGCGCGATCATTACGACGCCTGGGCGAAGGAGGAGCCGGAACTCGCCGAAGCGCTCGCGGCGCCGCCGGCTTTCGGCGAGAACATCTCGACTCTGGGCGTGACCGAGCGCGACGTCTGTATCGGCGACATCTTCGCATTCGGCTCGGCGCTGCTGCAGGTGAGCCAGGGCCGCCAGCCCTGCTGGAAGCTGAATGTGCGTTTCGCGCGGACGGATATGGCGCGGCGCGTTCAGACGAGCGGTCGCACTGGCTGGTATTACCGCGTGCTGCGCGAGGGCGTCGCCGAGCCGGGGGCGTCTCTCCAGCGCGTGGAGCGGCCGCTGCCGGATTGGCCTTTGTCGCGGCTCAATGAATTGCTCTATCTGCGCATGCTCGATCGCGATGCGCTGGCGCAAATGGCGGAGCTGGCGCCGCTCGCGCGCAATTGGCGAGAGCTGGCCGCGCGTCGTCTCGCGCGCGGCGCGGTGGAGGACTGGTCCACGCGCCTCGATGGCGCGTGAGAGCCTTTCGCGGTTCTGAACGCAGGCGGCGCGTCAGGCCGGCAGCAGGCCCTTGCGCAAATTCTCGCCCGCGAGCGTGATGATGCGGCCGACGGCGGCGGGATCGGCGAGCCACGCCTCTATGCGCGGATGGGTGAGCTGCGCCGGCGTGCTGCGGCGATAGACCTTGTAACATTCGGACAGAAAATATTTCAGCGACACGAATTCGCCGACCTCGCTCGAGAGATGATAATTCTCGAGCTTGAAGGTGTAGCTGCCCTGCACGCCGAAATATTCGCCGATCGGCGGATAGATGGGGAATATCTCCGCGCGGCCGAGATCGTCGATCGCGTAATAGTCGCCATTGACGGGCGCCGGAGTCGGCAGGCCGGCATGGGCGAAAAATTTCTTGGCGAGATCGAAGAGCACGAATGGCCGCGGATGCACCAGCGAATACATGAACACACCGCGGCGCGACCAATTGGCGATCTCGCCGGAGAGATCCATGCCGTATTTGCTCTTGCCGGTCTCGACCAGCTCGTTCACCGCGTCGTTCCAGACGTCGAAATAGCCGAGCGCCTCGAACACATTGCGATTGAACAGCGCATGGGCCTCCTCCACCGAGAGGCCGCGGCGAAAGGCGAAGACGGCGAGCGCCGAATGATAGGGGCCGACGGGGCCGAGGGTCGGCGCATGGCCGCGCGTCGCGTCGAGCAGATAGACGAGATCGGGATGGAAGGCGGAGAAGGTGATCGCCGGGATCATGATCACCTTGTCCAGCAGCTCGCACAGCTCCGCCGAGCCGCCGCCGCGCACATGCCCGTGCAGAAACTCGTGGCTGAACACATAGTCGTAGGTGGCGAGCGTTTTGGCGAGCAGCTTTATGTCGGCGCGCGTCTTGGCGATCGCCGAGAAATGCGAGACGCGCGCGGAAGGGTCGAGCAGCTTCATCGCATAGGCCAGACCGAAAGCCTGGCAATTGCCGATGACGGCGATGCGCGGCCCGGTGAGGCGTGGCCCTTTCGAATAGAAGGGCGCGAGCCGCGGCTCGACGAGATGATTGTACCAGGAGCGGATGATCTGCCGGTCGATCTGAGACAACATGCGCGCGTTATGCCATTTCGTCGCGGCCCGAAATCGAAGTCGGCGCCGAAGGATGACAAGCGCCCGGTCGCCGTTTATGCTCCCGGCCGCATCGATGAGGCCGCCGCATTCATCCCATTCCGGCGCGCTGTTCTCGCCTTTGTGAGGGCGGACCGCGCGTCTTAGATGAACCCGACTCGACGAGCCATACGGCCGGCGGCTTTCCAGGAGACCGACAATTGGCGGAACATCCCTATAGCTCCCTACCCGACCATCGCTTCTGGCGCAAGGCGGTGACGCAGACGCCGCCCTTCGCGATCGACCCCATTCTCTCCACGCCGTTCAAAATCTCGCTGAAAGACAAAGTGGCGACCGGCGGGAGTTGTTTCGCGCAAGAAATAGCCCAGAAACTAAAGGCCAGCGGGTACCACTATTATCTCGCCGAGCAGCCGCCGGAGGGCATGTCCGCCGCCGAGGCGGAGCGGCGCAATTATTCGATGTACTCCTGCCGCTACGGCAATCTCTACACCACGACGGCGCTGCTCCAGCTGTTCGACCGCGCCTATGGGAAGTTCCAGCCAGAGCTCGTGCATTGGGTGCGGCAGGAGGACGGCCGCATCGTCGATCCTTTCCGCCCGAGCATAGAGCCGGACGGCTATGACACGATCGACGACATGCTGGCCGAGCGCGAGCGGCATTTTGCCGCCGTGCGCAAAATGTTCGAGACGTTGGACGTCTTCGTCTTCACCTTCGGCCATACCGAATCCTGGCGCTGCCGCAGCGATGGCGCGGTGCTGCAGCAGGCGCCCGGCGTCGCTGGCGGCGTGTGGGATCCGTCCGTCTTCGCCTTCCACAATATGACCGTCTCGGAAGTGGTGCGCGACTTCCTCGCCTCCGTCGATCGCATTCGTTCCGTCAATGCGAATGCGCGCATCATTCTCACGGTCTCGCCGGTCGGCATCATCGCCACTTATGAGGATCGCCATGTGCTCGAGGCCAATTCGGCGATCAAGGCGATTTTGCGCGCGGCGGCGGACGAGGTGGTGCGCGCGCGGCCCAATATCGCTTATTTCCCCTCCTATGACGTCGCGACGGCGCCGCCCAATGTCGCGCGTTTCTATCGGGAGGATGTGCGGCGCATAAATCCCTTCGGCATCAGCCAGACGATGCGCCTCTTCTTCGACCATTTCACCGAGCGCGAGACGCAAACGGCCAAGATCGAGCCGCTGAAATTCGACGTGGCGGCGGAGGCGGAGAGCAATTCCCGCATCGTCTGCGACGAAGAGGCGATCGAAACCGCGTGACCTCGGCGCGTTTCCCGCCGCATTGGCGGGAAACGCGATCTTCGTTTCCCGAAACTAGAGCTTATATATCCTCTGTCGCAGTTCGAACGGAGGATCGCCTCATGGTCACGGGCTCGCTCGCGCTCGCCGTCGCCGGCGCTTTCACGGGGGCGTCTCTCTACGTCAATTTCGTCGAGCAGCCCGCGCGGCTGAAGCTCGACGACAAATCGCTCATGAAGGAGTGGGAGACGTCCGATCATCGCGGCTTCGCCTTGCTCGCCGGCCTCTCGCTCCTCTCGGCCGTTCTCGGCTTCATCGACTATAAGACTTCCGACGATGCGCGCTGGCTCGCCGGCGCCGCGGTGATCGTCGCCGCCTGGCCTTTCATGTTCTATGCGGTCTCGCCGCTCGACAACCGCATTCTTGCCTTGATCTCGGCCGAGGACGGCGCCGACGCGCGCAAGTCGATCGAGCTGTGGGGCAAGGTTCAGCTCGCGCTCACAGCGCTCGGCGCGCTCGCGGTCGCGCTCTTCGTCTTCGCCAACGGCTGAGGCGTCGCGGCCGAAGATTCGACATCATGCTCGTCGATCCTCCCTCTCCAACAGAAGGAGGATCGACATGACACGCTCTTTCGCCCTCGCGCTTCTCGCGCCTTCGGCGCTGCTGGCCGCGGCCGCTCTGGCGTGCGGTCCTGCGGCCGGCGCCTCGTCCAATGATCCGCGCGGCGTCTGGCTGCGGCCGGAAGGCGGCGTGCGCTTCAGCTTCTATGATTGTGAGAACGGCAAGCTGTGCGCCAAGGTCGTCGCCGCGCAAAACGCCGAGGATCGCTCCTCCATAGGCGCGGTGATTCTTCGCGGCGCCACGCAGACCGGCCCCAATCATTGGGCCGGCCAGATCTTCAATGTCGAGGACGGCAAGACCTATGACGGCTTCGTCACTGTCGACAGCCCGACGCGATTGACGCTGAAAGGTTGCCTCTGGGGCATGTTGTGCAGCGGCGAGACATGGACGCGCGTTTCCGCTCCGCCCGCCGCCCATGCGATGGTCGATGATGATCTGAGATAGGCGCCTCTCACGCGGAGCGATCACATCTCGTTGGAATAGACGCGGATCGATCGAATCTCGAAGCGCGCCGGCAGCGCGCTCTTGTCGATCGGTCCGCCCCAGGAGCCGCCGAGCGCGAGATTGATGCGAATACGCATCGGCTGGCGCAGCGGATCGTCGGGGCCGCGCGGCGCGACGGCGAGCACTTGCCGGCCGTCTATGGAGACGGCGATGGTCTCCGCGCTCCAATCCAGCCGATAGACGTGCCATTGCGAGGACAGAGTCGGCACATTGGTCTCGGCCGACCAATTGGTCAGCTCGTCCAGCGTTGGACCGGCATGGGCGCTGGTGAAGACGATGTTCGGATGCTTGCCGACCGCCTCCACTATATCGATCTCGCGATAGGGCGGGCCGTCGTCGCCGCCGAGCATCCAGATCGCCGGCCATGTCCCGGCGCCTTTCGGCGCGCGCGCGATCACCTCCACGGCGCCATAGCGCATCGAAAAGCGCGAGAAGATGCTGCCGGATGTGTATTCCGAGGTGAGCGTCGAGCGGGTCCAATCTTTCGAGGCGCCGTCATAGCGGGCGTTCAGCACGCCTTCCGCGCGGCCTTCCAGCGCCAGCGCGCCATTGGCGACGAAGACATTCTCGGGGCGATAATATTGCGCCTCGTGATTGCGGATGAAGCCGATCTCATAGGACCAGAAATTTTGATCGAGCCCGCCGGCGCGTGAGAAATCCTCCTCATGGACGAGACGCGGGGGCGCGCGTTTCGGCTCGGCGGCGAGGCCTCGCTCGGCGAAGGCGATCGTGGCGACGCCGAGCGCGCAGAGCAGCAGCGCGGCCATGCGCCGGCCGGCGCGCGTCGTGACGAGATCGAAGGACGGCGCGGCCTCGCGCGCATCGGCGCGACGCAGCAGGCGGCGACGCAGAACGGCGAGCAAAGGCTTCTCGATGAGGAGATGCACGACGACGCCCGCGGCGATGGAGAGAGTCAGCGTCACAATGACGGCGACGACGCCGATGACCGGCCGCTCGACCGGCAGATGCAGCGCGCGCGTGGCGACGCGCGCCAGAGTCAGCACGATCGGATGCGCGAGATAGATGGAATAGGAGGCGTCGCCGAGCAGCATCAGCAGGGAGGAGCGCCCGAGCTTGCCGTGCGCTTCCGTCGCCAGCAGGCCCAGCAGCAGCCCGGCCGAGGCGAGACCCACCGTCTGCACGCGGGCGACATCATCCGCATCGAACATGGCGACGATGACGAAGAGGCCGCCGACGATGAGCGCCGCCGCCGTGGGCAGCGAGATCTTCGCTATGTTTCCGCTGACATAGAGATAGCCGACCGCGGCGCCGATGACGAATTCGAGCGCCATCGGATTGCAATAGATGTGCAGGAACGGATCGCTTGGCAGAAAGGCGAGATAGAAGGCCGTGGCCAGCGAGAAGAAGCCGGCGAGAATCGCCAGCCGCAGGCGCGGCGAGGGTATGACGAGCAGCGCCGCGAACACGAGATAGAAATAAATCTCGTAGTTCAGCGTCCAGCCCAGCTTGAAGAAGGGCGTGTAATTGCTCTCCAGCGGATTGAAATGCGGAATGAACAGCAGCGACAGCGCGACATGATCGAAGGTCACGAGATTATGCAGCATGGCCGTCGGCCAAGCCACGCAGACGGCGAGTATGGCGAGGGTGAAGATCCAATAGAGCGGCGCAACGCGAATGATGCGGCGCGCCAGAAACGCGCGCGGCGCGATCGGCCGCTCCGTGGTGACGACCATCATGATGAAGCCGCTGATGACGAAGAAGAGATCGACTCCGCCGGCGCCGAAGGCGCGCGGCGTCGGCCAATAGAATTGCTCGGTGTAGACGCCCGTATGAATGAAGACGACGAGGATCGCCGCGGCCGCCCGCAAATATTGGACGGCGCGGATTTCCGCGGTTCCGTTCACGCTGCTGCCGGACAACGCCGCTCCTTTCGAGACAATTCGACGCCGCGGCCGCGGGGGCCACGGATATGCTGTGCCAATCGGGGACGCTCCCGATAGCTCGCGAGATCGGTTGAAGGAAACATGCCAATCGGCCCCGCAGGCGATCGGCTTTTCGCGGGCTTTTAACGGCTGGCTTGGGCGGCGGCGCTTTCGGCGGCGGCGCGCGCGGTCTCGGCCGTGAGCGGGCCGATGAGGATGAAGGCGAAGCCGGCGGCGCGCCATTCCACCGCGGCGAGGCCGGGCAAGGTCTTGGGCGGAGCCGAGGGACGCTCGCCGCCGGCGCGCTCGAAATAGAGCGCCGCGCGGGCTCCGGCGGCGGACTGATAGATCAGCAGCCCCGCCGGCGAGATCACGCCCGGAACGAGCCTGCCGCCGATGAGCTCGAGGCCCACATCGGCGAGGTCCGGCAGGCGGCCGAAGCCGGCGCGCTCGCCGAGCCAGCTCGAAAGCTCGGCCTTGCGATCGGCGCCGATCTCCACCGGCCGCGAATCCTGCGCGAAGGTCAGATAGGCGAGCTGGGCGTGGGCGACGAGCCCCGGCGGCTCGATCATGGCCCGTTGCGGGGCGGAGGGCGGCGAGGCGGGGCCGGTGAAGGCCAGCAGCGCCGCTCCCGCCACCACCGCGCCGGCGAGCAGCGTCAGCAGCGACATGATGATCGCCGGCCGGCGCGGCGGCCGGCGGCTGGTGTCCGAGCGTCGCATGGCGCGCAGCGAGGCGCCCTTGCTGGGGCTGAAGCGCGCCCAATTGACGCCGGAGCCGAAGCTGCGCGTTAGGCTCGTCACCGAGGCCGTCCGCAGCCCGGCGGGCACGGGCTCCTTCACCGTCTGGGCGAAGGCCGCGCGCAGCGCCGCATTCTGCCGGCGCCAGCCCTCGACCAGCGCGGCGTCCTCGGCGTGATTGTGCAGATGGTCCTCTATGCGCCGGCGATTCTCGGCGTCGAGCTCGCCATCGACGAAAGCATGCAGATCGGACTCGTCGACATGCTCCCGGGGGCTCGTCATTTGCGGCCTGTCTATTTCACGACGCGCAGATGCGGCCCCGGCCGGCGGCCAGCGTCGGCCCCCGGCGAGGGGTGGCGGTCCAGCGCGGTCAGCGCCGAGCGCGCGCGCATCAGCCGCATCAGCGCCACTGGCCGATCGGTGCGGGTGATGCGGGCGACCTCCTCGTAAGTGAAGCCCTCCAGCACCACGAGCAGAAGCGTCTCCCGCTCCTCGAAGGGGAGATCGGCCAAGCGATGCATGATCGCCGGTTGCCGCAGGGAGGGACGATGCGGCGCGGCGGAGCGCAGCCGACGTTGCGCGGCATGGGTCAAGGATGCGTAGAGATCGACGCGAAGGTCGAGAACGGCGCCGGTCGACTCGCGCCCGGCTTCGTTGGCCGTGGTCTGCAGCGCGGTGTGGACCAGCTCGTCGGCGAGATCATTGGCGGCGCCGGAAAGCAGCGCGCGTGCATAGCGGCGCAGGCCCGGCGTGAGCCTTTCCAAGGTCTCGTCGAAATCCTCCGCCTGTCCCATCGCTCGGCCCGTTTCGCGCGGTCCTCGACGCCTCGTCCGCGCGGCGCTGGTTCGGTTTCTTTCCCCACGGATATTATGCCAGTCCGGCGCGATTGACTATCTCCGCGCCCTGAGATTTATCTGTTTTTGTATGTCGGGCCGCGAGCGACGCCAAAGGCGTCTCCGCTCGGGCGCCCCACCTCACGTCCCGAGCCCGCGCGCCCAAATGCGCGCGCTGAAGCGCCCGATGTGCGCGCGCTGAGCGCGCATGTTGCGCGTAGCCCTCCAACGGCGTTGCCGACAGGCGGCGGACCCCGCCTCTCGATCGCAGATTTATGGACCATTGCTCCCATGTCGCAACCGGAACCGACGTCGAACGGCAATATTTTCAGCGGCGTTCTCGCAGGCAAGCGGGGCCTCGTGCTCGGCGTCGCCAATAATAAATCCATCGCCTGGGGCATAGCCAAGGCCGCGGCCGACGCCGGCGCGCAGCTCGCCCTCACCTTCCAGGTCGAGGCGCTGGAAAAGCGCGTGCGCCCGCTCGCGGCGGAGATCGGCGCGACCGTCGTCGGCCGCTGCGACGTCTCCGAGCCGGAGACGATCGACGCCGTCTTCGCCGAGGTCGAGAAGCTGTGGGGCAAGATCGATTTCGTCGTCCATTGTCTCGCCTTCTCGGACAAGGATCAGCTCGACGGCCGCTATGTCGACACGACGGCGGAGAATTTCACGCAGTCGCTGATGATCTCCTGCTTTTCCTTCACGGCCGTCGCACAGCGCGCCGAGAAGCTGATGAAGGACGGCGGCTCGCTGCTCACCCTCACCTATTACGGCGCCGAGAAATGGATGCCGCATTACAATGTGATGGGCGTCGCCAAGGCCGCGCTGGAGGCCTCCGTGCGCTATCTCGCCGCCGATCTCGGCGAGAAGAACATTCGCGTCAACGCCATTTCCGCAGGGCCGATCAAGACTTTGGCGGCCTCCGGCATCGGCGACTTCCGCTATATTCTGCGCTGGAACGAATATAACGCCCCGCTGCGCCGCGTGGTGACGATCGAGGAAGTGGGCGAGACGGCGGTCTATCTGCTCTCGCCCATGGCGCGCGGCGTCACCGGCGAGGTGCTGCATGTCGACGCCGGCTATCATGTCGTCGGCATGATGAATCCGGGCGCGGCGCCGAAAATGGCCTCGCTGCTGGCGCTGCTGCCGCAGCACACGACCGAGGCGAAATAAGAGGCTCCGCGGCCTCGATCCCGACGCGCGCGGAGCGCGCCGGGATTCGAATGTTTCAGCGGAACTTCACGGTGAGATCGGTGCCGACGGCGCCGGTCTCCGAGCTCGGCCCTTGATCGGAGATGATGATCGAGCCGCCGAGCCATAGGCGATCGGCGATCTGCTGGCGCACATCGTCCGAGAGCTCGAGACGGTCGAGCGCCTCGGCGGCGCTGGAGGCCGCGCCCAGCGGGGCGGCGCTGCGCTCCTCCACCAATCCCTTCTTCTTATGCGCGGCGCGCGCCTCGGCGATGCGCGGCGGCATGGACAGAACCGACCATTTCAACGCGCCATTCTCGCCGGTCGCCGTCGCGATATAGAGATGCGAGCCGAGCGGGCGTTCCGGCTCGCGGATCGTCGCCGGCGCCTCGAAGATCGGCGTCAGCCCCTGGCGCACATAGATGCGCTGATTCTTCTTGCTCACCAGAATGGAGATCGGCGCCGTGCGCAATTGCGCGTCCTTCTCCGCCTTGGCGGCGGCGGCCGAGGCTTCCGCCGCCTCGCGGGAGCGACGGCCCGCCTCCACGACTTCCGCGTCGCTGGCGTTATAGGCGGTCTTGGCGGCCTCGAGCCGGGCCTTGGACTCGGCGAGCGCGGCGTCCGCTTTGGCCTTGGCGGCCTCGGCCGGGCTGGCGCCGTCATTGGTGGGCAGGTCCGGCTTGGCGGTGGCCACATCCTGACGCTTGGCGGCGGCGGCCTCGGCGGACTTGGCTGCGGCTTCCGCCTTGGCGCGGGCGCTCGACTCGGCGGCTTCGGCCGATCTCAGCTCGGCGGAGGCGCGGGCGGCCTCCTGCCGCTTGGCGTTGAGGGCGAGCGAGGCCTCCGTCGCCGCTTTGGAGGCGGCTGCGGCGTCGGCTGCGGATTTCGTCTTCAGCTGCTCGGCGTAGCGCCGCGGATTGAGCAGCGGCGCCGCGCCGGCGTCGGCGAAGCCGTCGCGCAATCCCGCATCGGCGAGGGTCGCGGCCGAGGCTTCCGTCGGCGAGCGCATCTTGGGCGCGGGCAGGGAGGGATGCGAGATTTCCGTGGGCGAAAGATCATAAGGCGCGATGACGACGCGCTCGCCGATGCGGGTCATGCCCCACAGCTTCTGCGCGAAGCCGCCCGGCAGGCGGATGCAGCCATGCGAGGCGGGATGGCCGGTCACATGGCCCGTATGCATGGCGACGCCCGACCAGGTGATGCGCTGCATGAAGGGCATGGGCGCGCCGGAATAGAGATTGGAGCGGTGGAAGCGCTCGCGCCCGAGAATGGTGAACATGCCTTCCGGCGTCGAATGGCCGGGCACGCCGGTGGAGACGACCGAGCGATCGACGAGGCCATTGTGATTGTAGATGGAGATGTGCTGGCCGCTGAGCGACACCACCGCGAACAGCGGCCGCGCGAGGCTCACATTCTCGGCCGGCTTGGCCTCGGAGGAGGTTCCGCGCTTTGCACGTTTGCGCGGCGCCTTGGGGGCTTCGGCTTCTGGAGATTCGGCGGAATAGCCGAGTGCGGCTGCGGGCCGCGCCTCGAGGGCGAGAACCGAGGCGGCGACGCTCGCGGCGCAGGCCGCGGAAAAGGCGCGAAGGCAGACCCTGCGGCTGCGGGCTACAGCAGCGACTTCCGACATGACGCGAAAACTCCTGACACACACGAACACATTGCTCGAGCACATAACGCTCTGGTCCGAACTGGACAGAGCCTCGCCCTCGCCTGCATTGCTCTTATTGGTTAATGTCGGCTGAAATCTATGCGCTCGCGCACGTCGAGAAGAATTGCGGGGAATTTTCCCATTCGCCGCCATAATGCCTCGAGGCCGTTCGCCGCTTTTCGGCCGCGGCGCGCGCTCTCGCTTTTCGGCCGCCTATCTCTACCGAGAAGAATCAATCGGAGAGGAAGATGGCTGCGATGTCTTTTCGTCGTGCATTGGGGCGGCTCGCGCTAGCGCCGCTCGCTCTGGCTCTCGCGCTCGCGCCGGCGGGGGCCTGCACGAGCTTTCTCTTGAAGGCCGCCGATGGCGCGCGCGTCTATGGCCGCACGCTGGAGTTCGGCTTTCCGCTCGAATCGGAGGCGATCGTCATTCCGCGCAACTACGCCGCGCGGGCGACGGGGCCGGAAGGCAAGCCCGGCTGGGGGTGGAAATCCCGCTATGCGATCGCCGGGCTCAACGCCTTCGGCCTGCCGGTCGTCGTCGACGGCATGAATGAAAAAGGCCTCGCCGGCGGCATTCTCTATTTTCCGGGCTTCGCCGGCTACGCCGATCCCAAGACCGCCGATCCCGGCCATGCGCTGGCCCCTTGGGATTTCCTCACCTGGGCGCTGGGCAATTTCGCCAGTGTCGAGGAGCTGCGCGCGGCGCTGGACACGATCGCCATCGTCGATGTCGTGCAGCCGACCCTCGGAATCGTTCCGCCTTTTCATTACACGCTGCATGACGCCAGCGGCGCCTCTCTGGTCGTCGAGCCGATCGGCGGGCGGCTGAAAATCTATGAGAATCCGCTCGGCGTCGTCACCAACGCCCCCTCCTTCGATTGGCACCTCACCAATCTGCGCAATTATGTGAAGCTCTCGCCGGTGGATGCGCCGCCGCTGAAGATCGCGGGGGAGAGCTTCGCCCCACTGGGCGCCGGCTCCGGCCTCATCGGCGTGCCGGGCGACCCCACCCCGCCGTCGCGATTCGTGCGCGCCGTGGGCATGACCCTCTCCGCCGAGCCGCAGAAGGACGCAGCCGGCACGGTGCGCCTCGCCGAGCACATCCTCAATAATTTCGACATTCCCATGGGCCTGGTGCGCGTCGCCCCGCAGGAGACCTCGCGCTTCGAGTTCACGCAATGGTCGTCGATCGCCGATCTCTCCAGCCGCGTCTATTATGTGAAGAGCTATGACAATCAGACCCTGCGCAGCATCGATCTCAACAGGTCGGAGCTCGAGGGCCGCAGCGTCCGGGCGGCCCCCTTGCGGCCCTCTTCCCGGATCGCGCCTGTCGAATTTCCAAAACATTGAGGCGAAGCGCCTTGTCATGGGGGAGGGTTTTTGTTAGACGGGCCGCCTGCCGGCGCTTTGGTTTCGATCAGCGCCCCGGCGCGGTCGTGGCGGAATTGGTAGACGCGCTAGCTTGAGGTGCTAGTTGGGCAACCAGTGGAGGTTCGAGTCCTCTCGACCGCACCAAGCCTCTCGAAGTCGAGGCTTCTGACAGATCGGCTTTCGCCGCGGCCCAGCCTCGGGCGGCCTGCCGAAAGCCCTCCCCCGATCCGAGACCGCCTCGCGCGAGCCGCCGCTTGCCGCCGCCCGAAGAGGGTAGGAGCGCGCGGCCGGCAAAAATTCGGACAATTCCTGTTTCTCGCTCGCTGCTAAGATAGAGTCTCTGGGCGTCGGCGTCGAAAGACGGCGGGCGCTCGAGCGGGCATGGAAACGAAAAATGTCGGGTCGCGGATTCGGTTTGGACAGATTGCTGAAATTATTCGAGCGCAAGGAGCGGACTTTCGATCGCTATGTCGACGCGCTCCCCTCGCATCAGAACGCCATAGACGCCATTCCCGGCTGGAGCACCGCATTTCCCGAGGCCTGCGCGGTGAAGGCTGGCATCGTGCCGACCTATTATGATTCGCGAATTTTCTGGGCCGTCGAATGTTTCGGCGCGCTCGAGGGCCGCGAGGTGCTGGAGCTCGGCCCGCTGGAGGCCGGCCACACCTATATGCTGGAGAATGCGGGCGCGGTGGTGGACGCCGTGGAGGCCAATCAGCTCGCTTTCATGCGCTGCCTCGTCGCCAAGGAGATCCTGCGGCTGCAGAAGGCGCGCTTCTGGCTCGGCGATTTCGTCAAATGGCTGGAGCAGACCGACAAGAGCTATGATCTCATCGTCGCCTCCGGCGTGCTCTATCATCAGCATGATCCGCTGCGGCTGCTGGAGCTGATCGCGCAGCGCGCCTCGGCCGTGTTCATCTGGACGCATGTCGTCTCGGACGCCATGCCGCTCTCCGATCCGCGGCGCAGCGTCATGGCGAAGGAGCCGGAAATCCTCTCCTTTCACGGCGTCGAGGTGCGCGCCTATCCGCGCAGCTATGTGAAGGCGCAGGCCAATCCGGCCTTTTGCGGCGGCATGCGCGACGATCATCGCTGGCTGGACAGGGACGATCTTCTCGCCGCGCTGCGGGCGCTCGGCTTCGACGACATTCGGACCAATCACGACGATCCGGATCATTTCTTCGGGCCGGCCATATCGATCTTCGCGCGGAAGTCATCGTAGAGGGCGGGCCATCGGCCGGAGCGGGAAGGCGATATGAGAGTTATGCTGCTCGGCGGCTCCAACGCCGGGGTCCATTTCGGCTGGGCCGCCCAATTGCAGGGGCTCATGCCGGAGCATGAGATCACCAACCGCTTTCTCGGCGCCGTCGGCTCACTCTATGGCCTCGCGCGGCTCATCGAGGCGGAGCGGCGCGGCGAGGCGGCGCCCGATCTCGTCGTTTTCGAATATGCGCTCAACGACGTCATTCTGCTGGACGCCGGCTTCACCACCGCCGCGCTGGTTCACGATGCGCTGGCCAGCGTCGCGCAGCATTGCGCGGAGCGCGGAGTCCCCTTGCTGTTCCTGTGCCTGCGTCCGCGCCCGACGGGCGGACGGCGGGTCTCCGCCTGCGTGCGGCGCATCGACCGCATCTATCGCCGCATCGCGAAGGCGCATGGCGTGGCCCCCTGCGTGACGCCTGCGACGATCTTCGGCGAGGAGCGAGCCGAGCAATTCGTCGATCCGCATCATCTCACCGCGGAAGCCTCGGTGCGGTGCGCGAAGGTCGTGGCCGATCTCATTTCCGGCGGCGCCATTCCGGTTCCGCGGGCGAGCCGGCTTCACGCGCCCATTTTCGATTATGTCGCCGCGTCGCAGGCCGAGCCGCAGGGACGCTGCCGCAGAGTGGAGATCGCATCCACGGTCTTCGCGGGGAGCTTTCTGGAGATTGCCCGGCCGGGGGCCAGCCGCTGGCCCGGCCGTGGCCGTCTCGCCGGCCTGCTGCTGCGCTCGACCCATGAGAGCGGCGTCTATCGCATCACGGCGGGCGCGCGCGCTTTCGCCCGGACGGCGCAATCGAGCATGCGCGAGATCGTGCCCAATCTCATTCTCCTCCATTATTCGCGCAGGCGTCCGCGCGCCGATTTCGATCTCGAGATCGCCATGCCGGACGATGAGAGCGCCCTCGCCGCTCTGCCGCAGGAGAAAACGCTGCTGCCGGCCGAGCCGGGCGCGCCTTTCGCGGAGCAGAGGCTGCAGATCGCCGCCGTCATGTTCTGGAGCCCGTCTTTCTGGCGGCGCTGGCTGGCCCTGCTCTCGCTACGCTTTCGCCAGGAAAAGCGAAGCTTTCGCTAGAACAAGGCGCTCGAGGCGTTCGGCCAAGCCGCGACCACAATTGGGCGGCAGTGTCCGCCGCAACCGATGCGACAAACCAGAGGTTCCGCCATATCATGACCGACGAGACGAGCGATCATACGGTCGATCTGAGTGACCCTTCCGAATATGAGGACATCGTCTCTCAGCGCGCCATCGCCTTCTGCCACCTCGCCAAAGTCGCCGACTCCGTCCGCGACGAGCAGGTCAAGGAGCAGTGCCTCATCATGCTGCGCAAGCTCAACGCCAGCATAAGGGCGCCCTCGACCGCGGAGGTGCGATCGATCGATGGCGGCCAGCTCTGACGCCTCACCGACCGAGCCGGGACGCGATCGCCAGCTGCGCCTCGGCCAGCCGCGCGCCCAGCGCCCGCCGCCGCTCTGGCTCCGTCAGGGCGGACTCATAATCTTCGGCCGCGTCGCCGAGCGCGAAGGCGCCGATGGCGCGCGCCGCGCCCTTGAGCGTATGGGCGAGGTCCAGGCGCGCCTTGTCGGAGGCCGCCGCCGCCAGCCTGCCGTCGAACTCGCCCGCCTGGGTGAGGAACAGCGCCAGCAGCTCGGCTTCGAGCTCCGTGTCGCCCATCGTCTGGCGCGAGAGATACGCCCAATCGATCGCGTCGGGCGCGCCTTCGGTGTTTCCGCCATCCGTCATTCTACGTCTCCGATCGGCCCTTCGCGGAAAAGTCTCGCTTTTCCTGTGGATTGCGCCGAGAGCCTGCGCGTGGCCTCGGCGATTGCGCTCGCCGGGTCGAATCAGGCGTCGTATTCTTATTCGAATCAATCTTATGTAAGCATTGCTTCGGATTCGCGGCCAAGCTGCAGGTCGCCCCTTTTGCTCCGCTCCGGGCGGAGCGCCGAGCATCTTCCCCCAGTCGCGTTAACGACGATTTCGATTGGCGGTCCGCGCCCGTTTCATTTGCGGGCCGACGGCGGTAATATTTGGTTAATCTTTTCTGCTCGATGTGAACGGCGAAAAAGCGTGAGCGGCGTCATAAAGCGGAACTATGACCGCTCGGAGAGGTGACGATGGCGAAATCGGGCAAGCCCCAGGACGCGGCTATCGCTGCGCTGTCGGCGGTCGAAGAGGCGTTGAATCTGGGCTTGGAGCCCACCGCCGAGGCCGCGACGGAAGCTGGCGAGAAAGCCGCGTCGCCGGCCGAGGCGGGCGCCAAGCCCGCTGATAAGGCCGAGGGCAAGGGCCAGGCCAAGACGGCCCCCGGCTTCAACTTCAGCCTTCCCTCCTCGCGGCGCCAAGATGCGCGCGATGCGGCGCGGGATTCTGCGCGCCCCACGGAAGGCGCCGCGCCCGTGGCCGGCCGCTCGGCGGCCAAGCCGCAGGTGGCCCCCGCCGGCGCGCCGGCCAATGACGATCGCCAGACCGTCGGCGAGCTGCGCGCCGCGCTGCAGGTCCGTCCCAACACCGCCATTCTCGGCTACACTTTCCTGTCCATCGCCGCCTGGGCGGTGCTGTGGACTCTGTTCGTCTATTTCAATCAGGGCGAGATTCTCGACCACGAGAACGGCTCCTTCCTCGCGCCCAAGCCGGTGCTGACGCTGCTGGCGCTGCTCGCCCCCATCGTCTTCATCTTCGTGACCGGCGTGATGGCGCGCCGCGCGCATGAGATGAAGCAGGTCGCCAATTCCATGGCGGAAGTGGCGATAAGGCTGATCGAGCCGGAGGCCATCGCCACCGAGCAGATGGTGACGCTCTCGCAGGCCATTCGCCGCGAGGCCGCCTCAATGGGCGACGGCATAGAGCGCGCGCTGGCGCGGGCCAGCGAGCTCGAGATCATCGTGCGCACCGAGGTCTCCAATCTCGAGCGCTCCTATTCCGAGAATGAGCGCCGCATTCGCGTGCTCATCGACGAGCTGACGCGCGAGCGCGAGGCGATCCTCGTCAACGCCGACAACGCCCGCACGGCGCTGCTCGGCGCGCGCGAGTCGCTGTCGGCGGAGCTGCAGACCAGCTCCTCCCATCTCGCCGAGACGGTGAGCGAGGCCGGCGGCCGCGTGACCGCCGCGCTCGGCTCCAAGGGCGAGGAGATTCGTCTGGCGCTGGAGCGCGTCGGCGACGGCTTCAATTCCACGCTCTCGACGCGTGGCGAAGACATGGTGCAGCGTCTCTCCGTCGCCGGGGAGACGATCGCCGTCAGCCTCACTCTGGCCTCGGAGGAGGTCACGCGGCGCTTCTCCGACGGCATAGCCGAGGCGGATCGCAAGCTTCAGGAGCGCGGCGACGCGCTGGCGACCGATTTCGAATCGCGCGGCGCCTTCGTCGTCGATCGCCTCGATTCCATCGGCGGCCATCTCGTGCAGGCGGTGGGCGAGCGCGGCGAGAGCTTCGTCGACCGTCTCGCGGAGACCAGCGGCCGCGTCGACGAGGCGATCGAGACGCATGGCGGCGCGATCGAGCGTTCGCTGCTCTCGGCTTCCGAAAATCTCGCGACGCAGCTCGCCGAGAAAGTGGCGGCGACGGAATCCGCTTTCCGCGCCGCCGGCGACCGCCTCGCCGAGCTGCTCGAGGAAACACGCGAGCGCGCCCGCAACGAGCTGGAAGCGCATGGCGGCGGCCTCAACGAACGTTTCGCGCAGACGCTCGCCGAAAGCGCCAGCGCCTTCACCGAGCAGGCCGACGCTCTGCACGAGCGTTTCGCCGCCGTGGCCGGCGAGGCCATCGCCGCCATCGCCTCGCATGGCGATCGCGTCACCGACACACTCGCCGATCGCCTCGGCGCCTTCGAAGAGAATGTCGTTGTCCAGGGCGGCGAGATCGCCTCGCGCCTCGCCGAGCAGAGCGAGCGCATCGGCGCAGCGCTGACGCAGGGCGTCGCGGAATTCGAGCAGAGCGTCGCGCAGCGTAGCGCCGAAGCGACGGCGCGCCTCGCCGAAGAGGGCGCGCGTCTCGGCCAGACGGTGGCCGAAGGACTTGTCGCCTTCGAGGAGCGTGTGACCGGCCACAGCGACGAGGTCGCGGCGCGTCTCGTTCTGCATGGCGACGCCATCGGCTCCGCCGTTGCGGAAGGTCTCGCGGCCTTCGAGGAGCGCGTCACCGGCCGTAGCGACGAAGTGGCGATACGCCTGCTGATGCAAGGCGACGAGATCGGCTCCGCCGTGGCCGCCGGCCTCGCGACTTTCGAGGAGCGCGTCGCGGGCCGCAGCGAGGCGGCGGCGGAGCGTCTTTCGGTCCAGGGCGAGACGATCGGCTCTGCGGTGGCCGCGGGTCTCGCGGCCTTCGAGGAGCGCGTCACCGGCCACAGCGAGGAAGTCGCGGCGCGTCTGGTTCTGCATGGCGACACTATCGGTTCCGCGGTGGCGGAAGGTCTCGCGGCTTTCGAGGACCGCGTCCTCGGCCACAGCGAGGAAGTGGCGACGCGTCTCGTCACCCATGGCGACGCGATCGGCTCCGCCGTGGCGGAAGGCCTCGCCGCTTTCGAGGACCGTGTCGCCGGTCGCAGCGAGGATGCGGCTGCGCGTCTTTCGACGCAGGGCGACGCCATCGGCGCCGCATTGGCGGCCAGCCTCGCGGCTTTCGAGGAGCGCGTCACCGGCCAGAGCGAGGATGTCGCGACGCGTCTCTCGGCGCATGGCGACGTCATCGGCTCGGCGGTCGCGGAAGGCCTCTCCGCCTTCGAGGAACGCGTCATCGGCCATAGCGAGGATGTCGCCAATCGTCTCGTCTCGCATGGCGACGCGATCGGCGCCGCCGTCACCGAGGGCCTCGCGGCCTTCGAGGAGCGCGTCGCCGGTCAGAGCGAGGATGTCGCGGCGCGGCTCGCAGCTCATGCCGATGCGGTCGGCGCGGCCGTCAACGAAGGGCTCGCCGCTTTCGAGGAGCGTGTCGCCGGTCAGGGCGCCGCGGCCGCCGAGCGCCTCATCGAGGAAGGCGCGCGCATCGGCCTCTCCGTGTCGGAAGGCGTCGCCGCTTTCGAGGCGCGTGTGCTCGGCCACAGCGAGGTGGTCGCCGATCGTCTCGTCGCGCAGGGCGACGCGATCGGTACCGCGGTCTCGGAAGGGCTCGCGGCCTTCGAGGAGCGCGTGACCGGCCACAGCGCCGAGGTGACGGAACGTCTCGTCGCCCATGCGGAGCAGATCGGCTCCACCGTTTCCGACAGTCTCGCCGTCTTCGAGGAGCGCGTCCTCGGCCAGAGCGAGCAGGCGGCCGAACGTCTCGTCGCCCATGGCGACACGATCGGGGTCGCGGTCGCCGAGGGCCTCGCGGCCTTCGAGGCGCGCATTGTCGGCCATGGCGAGGATGTGGCGCAGCGCCTCGTCGCCCATGGCGACACGATTGGCGGCGTCGTCACCGAAGGCCTCGCCAAATTCGAGACGCGCGTGCTCGGCCAGAGCGAGGAGGCCGCGGCGCGGCTTACCGCTCATGGCGACGCCCTCGGCCTCGCCGTGGCGGAAGGCATCGCCGCATTCGAGGATCGGCTTTCGCAGCAGCATGAGGCGACGCTGTCGAGCCTCGAGGAGCAGAGCGAGCGCGCCACGACGGCCGTCGCCGGCGGGCTCGAGGCCTTCCGCGATGCGGTCGTGCAGCAGAGCGAGGAAACCGCCTCGCGCTTCCTGCAGCAGGGCGAGCGCGTCGGCCAGGCCATCGCCGAAGGGCTCGCCTCTTTCGAGGAGCGCATCGCCGGCCGCAGCGATGAGACTGTCCTGCGTCTGGTCGAGCGCGGCGACGAGATCGGCGCCTATCTCTCCCAGGGCCTCGCGGCCTTCGAGGAGACGGTGGTGCGCCATGGCGACGAGGTGGCGACGCGCGTCACCGAGCATTCGGATCGCATCGCTTCGGTGCTCTCCGAGCGGCTCAGCGCTTTCGAGGAGCAGGTGGTGCGGCAGAGCGGCGATGTCGTCGCCCGCGTCACCGAGCAGGCGGAATGGGTCGACGGCGTGCTGGTCAATCGGCTGGACGCGCTGGAGGAGGCGACCGCGCAGGTGTCCCGCACGCTCGAGGACACGCAGAGCCGCGCCGAGCAGGCCTTCACGGTCGGCGGCGCCGCGCTCGAGGCGGGCCTCGCCGCGAGCGTCGCCGATGTCGCAGCGACCCTCGCCGAGCAATCCGCCTCGCTGCAGGAGCGCTTCGCTGTCACCGCCAGCGAGGCGGCGCTCGCCATCGCCACGCAGGGCGAGCGCATCGAGGAAGCGCTCGCCGGTCGCATCGCCGCTTTCGAGGCCATGGCGCTCGATCAGGGCGGCGCGCTGGCCTCGGCGCTGGCGGCGAGCGGCGAAGGTCTCGCGCGCGACGTCGCCGAGCGCCTCGCTTCTCTCGACGAGACTTTGCGCGGCCATTCCGCGCGTTTCGCGGCGCAGATCGACGAGCATTCGCAGCAGCTGGCGGCCGAGCTCACCGAGCGCCTCACGGCGGTCGATTCGGCCATTGTCGAGGAGGGCGCCGCGCTGGTCTCGGCCATCGCCGCCAATGGCGAAGGATTCACGCGCGAGATCGGCGATCAGCTCGCCGCTTTCGACGAGGCGCTGCGCAATCGCGGCGGCGAGCTCAACGCGCAGATCGGCGAACATTCACAACGGCTTTCGGCCGAGCTCTCCGAGCGGCTGGCGGCCGTCGATTCGACGATCGTCAACGAAGGCGCGGCGCTGGTCGCGGCCATAGCCGCCAATGGCGAAGGCTTCACCCGCGACATCGGCGAGCAGCTCGCGGCCTTCGACGAGGCGCTGCGCAATCGCGGCGACGAGCTCGGCGCCAAGATCGGCGAGCATTCCGAGCAGCTCGCGGCCGAGCTCACCCAGCGTCTGACGGCGGTCGATTCGGCCATCGTCAACGAGGGCGCGGCTCTGGTGGCGGCCATCGCCGCCAATGGCGAGGGCTTCAGCCGCGACGTCGGCGAGCAGCTCGCCGCCTTCGACGAGGCGCTGCGCAATCGCAGCAATCTCATGGCCGCGCAGATCGGCGAGCATTCCGATCAGCTCGCGGCCGCGCTCACCGAGCGGCTCGCGGCGGTCGATACGACGATCATCGACCAGGGCGGCGCGCTGGTCGCGGCTCTGGCGGCGAGCGGCGACGGCGTCGCCCGCGGCGTGGAGGAGCAGCTCGCCGCTTTCGACGAGCGCCTGCGCCATCACGGCGGCGAGCTCGCCACGCAGATCGGCGAGCGCTCGCAGCAGCTCGCCTCGGCGCTGGCCGAGGGGCTTTCGGCGGTGGATACGTCGATCGTCGATCGCGGCGGCGCGCTGGTCGCGGCGCTGGCGGCGAGCGGCGAGGGCGTCACGCGCGGCGTGGAGCAGCAGCTCGTGGCTTTCGACGAGCGGCTGCGCCATCAGGGCGGCCAGATCGCGGCGCAGATCGGCGAGCATTCGCAGCAGCTCGCGGCGACCTTGGCCGAGCGTCTGGCCGCGGTCGACGCCGCCATCGTCCAGGAGGGCGGGGCGCTGGCCGATCGTCTGGCGGAGCGCG
Organism: Methylosinus sp. sav-2; assembly: GCF_004366495.1. NCBI lineage: Bacteria > Pseudomonadati > Pseudomonadota > Alphaproteobacteria > Hyphomicrobiales > Methylocystaceae > Methylosinus > Methylosinus sp. sav-2. Next base: position 479,842 of record NZ_SOEJ01000001.1, on the reverse strand, counting down.
CCGACGAGATCGCGGCGCGCATCGGCGATCAGTCGCAGCGCCTGTCGGAGGATGTCGGCCAGCGGCTGGCGGCCATAGACAAGACGATTTCCGGCGACGGCACCGCGCTGGTCGAATTGCTCGGCGCGCGCGCCGAGGAGATCGCCGCGGTCATGTCGTCGAAGATCGAGAGCTTCGAGACCGTCTCCAACGCCCGCACGCGCCAAGCGGCGGACCGCATAGACGCGCTGGTCGGGCGCGTCGATTCCGGGCTCGATTCGGCCGGCAAGGCCTTTCAGGACACGCTCGCCCGCCATGCGGTGGAGGTCGCGCGCGCCATGGGCGAGGGCGGCCGCGAGGTCATTCGCTCGCTGGACGAGAAGGTCAAGGATATCGATGCGGTGCTGCTCGCCCGCTCGACCCAGCTCACCGAGACGCTCTCCTCCAAGGCGGAGGAGATCAATTCCACGCTCGGCGGCCGCGCGGAGGAGATCGCCGGCACGCTGGACGGGCGGATCGGCGTCTTCGAGAACAATGTCGTCGGCCGCCTGGACGCGGTCTCCGGCGAGATCGGCGAGCGCAGCCGCGTCGTCGTCGAGACGATCAACGCCCGCATCGAGGAGATCAACGCCACGCTGGCCTCGGCGCGGCGCGATCTCGACACCACTCTGCACGCCCGCACCGGCGATCTCGGTCAGGCGCTGACCGAGCGCGTCGGCGAGATCAGCTCGACGCTGGAGCAGCGCCTCACGCAGATCCAGACGACGCTCGGCGATCGTGGCGGCGAGGTGACGCGCGAATTGGCCAATGTCGGCGAGCTGGTCGCCCATGCGATCGAGAGCCGCGGCTCCACCATCGTGCAGCATCTCGGCGAGAAGCGCGTCGAGCTGGCGGCGGCGATCGACCAATCGGCCGAGGAGCTGAAGAAAGCGCTCACCGAGGGCGCCGAAGGCTCCGTGCGGGCGCTGCTCGACGTCAATGAGAAGCTGCGCTCCGAGCTGCCCGAGGTGCTCGACCGGCTGGGCGAGACCAATTCCTCGCTGCAGACGATCATCTCGGCGGCGGGCGGCAATCTCTCCAATCTCGACAAGGAGCTCGGCGGCAAGCTGCGCGAGTTCCAGGGCGCGATCGAGACGGTCGGACAGCATATCGCGCAGATCGGCGAAGTGTCCGGCGGCGTGATGCGCGACGCCGGCTCGATGGTCGGCGCGATGGAGACGCATCAGCAGAGCCTGACGCAGAGCGCCGAGCGGCTGGCGCAGAGCCAGTCCGAGCTCGACGCGGCGCTCGACGCGCGCCGCCGCTCGCTGGAAAATCTCGTGCTGCTGGTCGAGGACAAGCGCAGGGATTTCGAGGACACGGTCGCCAATTTCTCCGGCCTGGTCGAGGAGAATTTCCGCCGGGTCGAGGAGCGCGCGCGCGATGTCGGCGGCTTCATCACGCAATCGACGCAGGAAACAGCGGAGCTGGTCGACGAGCGCTTCGCCGCCGTGCGCGACGCCGCCTCGCGCGAGCGTGAGGAGACCGCCGCGGCGCTGCGCGCGGCCTATGATCAGGCCAATGACGAGCTGGCCGATATCTTCGGCCGGGCGACCGAGAAATTCGCCGCCGCCGCGACCGAGATTCGCGGCATGTCGGCGGAGATTCAGAGCGAGCTGGAGCAGACCCGCGCCGAGCTGCGTCGCGGCGCCCAGGAATTGCCGCGCGAGACGGCCGAGCAGGCCGCTGCGCTCCGCCGTGTCGTCGGCGAGCAGGTGAAGGCGCTCAACGAGCTGACCGACATCGTCGCGCGCTCGGGCCGGGCCTATGATATTGCCGAGACGGTTCCGGCGGCGGCCCCGGCCGCTCCCGCGCGTCGCGGCTTCGAGGCCCAGCCGCAGCCCGCGCCTGCGCCGGTCGCGCCGCCGCCCCCGCCGCCCCCGCCGCCGCCGGTGGCTCCGCCCGCCCCGCGCGCGCAAGAGCCGAGCTGGACCAGCCGCGCCCCGCGCGAGGAGCCGCAGCGCGCCGCCCGGGCGATCCAGCCTGCGCCGCCCCCGCCGCCGCCGGCTCCTCCGGCGCGGCCCGTCGCCTCGGCGACGGAGGATGGCTGGCTCACCGATCTATTGGCGCGCGCCTCCCGCGATGAGGCTCCCGCCGCCGCTGCGCCGCCGCGCGCCAATACGGCGGCCGGCCGGGCCAAGGCCGCCGGGGCTCTGGATAATCTCACGCTCGATATCGCCCGCATGGTCGATCATGCCGCGGTCGGCGAGTTCTGGGATCGCTTCCAGCGCGGCGAGAAGGGCCTGTTCACCCGCCGGCTCTACAGCGCCCAGGGCCAGCAGACCTTCGAGGAGATTCGTCGCCGCTACCGCGTCGATCCGGATTTCCACGCCACGGTCGATCATTATGTTCAGGAGTTCGAGCGGCTCGTCGCCGAGACCAGCCGCAATGATCGCGAGGGCGCGCTGACGCGCGGCTATCTCACCTCCGACGCCGGCAAGGTCTACACCATGCTCGGCCATGCGGCGGGCCGTTTCGAGTGAGGCTTCCCGCCCCGGCGCCGCAAAAGCAGGCGCCGGGGCGGGCCATGGCGTCGTGATCGGTACCCCGTAACCTGTAATCCGTGTCCGCTTTCCGCCGGGTCGCCTCAGGGCCGGACAAGACGCGCCTTTTTCTTGTTCTAAATCGACAAAAGTTGTCGGTTTGCGTACTCGATTGTGACATTTTCGCCACTCTCGAAAGAGAAAAAGCGCCGAAACCCGGATTCTGCTCGAGATCTAGGCAATTGCTTCCCTGTTCCGCTTGAGTGCCTACGCGCTTTATCGCAACAATCGCGACGAGAACGATTCCAGTATCGGGGAGCCTAAGACTATGAAATCCGTCCTGTTTGCCGGCGTCGCCGCGCTCGCGCTCTTTGCGAATGGCGCCTATGCCGCCGATGATGCGAAGACCGCCAAGCCCGAGCCCGCCAAGCCGCTGGTCGCTTGGCCGGAACCGAATCTCGACGTTTTCGACGCCGGCTTCGACTACGCCTATGGCGCGAAATTCATGTCGGACTATATTGTCCGCGGCATTTCCAATAGCGCCCACCGCCCGGCTGGCAGCGTCTATGAGGAGCTGCGCTACGGCTGGTTCTACACGGGCCTCGCCGCCACCAATGTGACGCTGGCCACGAGCCCGCTCGCCGAGATCGACATCACCGCCGGCATCCGCCCCACCTGGGGTCCGCTGACGCTGGACTTCGGCGCGATCTACTACGCCTATCCGAGCAACCATCAGCAGTGGTTCATCGGCGGCGCGATCCCGGTCACGACGTTCAAGAACTCCTACACCGCCCTCCCCACCACGGCTTTCGACCCGAGCTATGTCGAGATCTACTTCAAGCCGAGCTGGGCGGTGAACGACTATCTGACGCTCGGCGGCCAGATCGCCTATGCTCCGAACTGGAACAATTATAGCGCCCACGCGCTGTATTCCGAGATCAACGCCAAGGTCGTCCCCTTCGCCAACACCGATTATTCGGGGCTGTCGCTCTCGGGCGCCTTCGGCCACTACTACATCGGCAATTCGAGCCCGGCCTATGGCGGCAGCTATATCGATCCGGACTATGCCTTCCTGGCGACCGGCGTTCTGGGCACCAAGGGCTTCAAATTCGCCAGCTACAACACCTGGAACGTCGGCGCGTCCTATAATTGGAACGTGGTGACGCTCGACCTGCGCTACTACGACTCCAATCTGACCCGCGCGGGCTGCTTCCTGAACACGTCCGACCCGGCCGGCAATTACGTGGCCTCGGTGAACACGCTCACCGGCCAGAGCTCGTCGAGCTGGTGCGGCGCGCGCTTCGTCGCCTCGCTGTCCATCGACTTCAGCTCGGCGACCTTCAAGTAAGGCCGTCGAACTCTTTCGACTTCATCCTTCGAAAGACGGACCCGCGGCCACGCGGGTCCGTTTTTTTGTCAGTCATTGCGTGAGGATTTCGACGTCGCGATCCTGCGTCGAGGTCACTTTGAACGTCGTCTGAAAGGTCTTGCCCTCGCGGCGGGCGATGGCGACATATTCGCCCTCGGCCAGCACCAGCGACGGAAAGGCGCCGATCAATTCGCGGATCACGTCGCCGCCCGGCGTCAGCACGGAGAAGGAGGTGTTGGCCAGCGCCTCGCCGCCCGGCGCCTTCACCAGCTTCAGCGTCATCGTCGCGGCGTGATGGCGCAGCGTCGCCTCCGTGACCTTGCCGGCGGGAACGCGCAAATCGGCGGTGACGACGGAATTGGTCGTATTGTTGTCGCCCTGCGACCCCTGGCTCACATCGAGCAGCGTCGAGACGATGTGATAGGCGCCCTCGGGCAGGCACAGCACCTCGCCGGATCGGGCATTGGCGAGCACCAGCTTGGCCTCGGAGTTACCTCGTTCCGGCACATAGATGGAGATGGCGAGACGCTGCGCCGGCAGCTGATTGTCGCCAAGAGTGTCGATGAGCTTCAGGCCGCCGGCGTTGAGCGCCAGCCTCTCGCTGACATTGCGGCCTTCCATGACGACCCGGCGCGTCGCACCGGCGAGGCCGAAGGCGACATGGACGATATAGGCGCCATCGGGCAATTGCTCGGAAAAGCTCGCCTCGCGCGATTCCGCGACGAGCTTGCGGGAGCCGTCCGGCTGCGCGGCGTCCTCGAAAATCCGCCAGACCAGTCCGCTGCGCAGCGCGGCGGAATCGCTCTGCGTCAGCACGGCCGAGAGGCGCAGCGTCGCGCCAGCAGCCGGCTTCTCCTCCTCCGCCGGGGTGGATGAGGGTGCGGGCGCGGCGGGCTTGGCCGAGCGGCCCTTCTGCTGGGCGGGCGGAGCGGCGGTCTGCGCGGCGGCGCAGCCGGCGCCGGCGACGAGCATCGTCGAGGCGAGCAGCAACCTCGAGGTGTGGAGGATGAGAAGCTTCATGCGCCGCAAATTGGAGGGGGCGAGACGCCCGGATTCGACGGGCTATTGTGACGTCCGCCGTCCGCCCTGTCACTCCTCACGATGATCGAGCAGGGTGGAGGCGGCGGAGGCGAGATTGGCGAGGGAAAACGGCCGAAATAGGAATTCCACCCGATGGCGTCCCTTCGCTGTCGGCACGCCGCGGAACAGAATATTCGCCTTCACGATCGGCGCCGGCGCGCCGTCCACCCGCGCCTCCCAGCCCGGATAATAGAGATCGTGGAGGACGAGCAATCCGTCCTTTTCCGATTCGACGTCGATGAGAATGCGCTCGCTCTCATAGGAGACGATGGTCGCATGGCCCTCCGGCCCGCCGGCCGCCGCCGGATCGGCGAGGGCCGGATCGAGCTTGGGGAGATCGCCCTGATCGACCAGCGCCTCGCGGGCGCCTTCGAAATCGGGAATATTGTCATCGGCGATCGCCGCATCGGAGTCGACGCCCATCACGCGGGTCGCGAAATAGGCGCGCGGCGCGGCGCGGCCGAGCTTATAGACGTAGATCTGATCGGAGACGAAGATCGGCAGAGCGTTGGGGCGCGGCATATGGCGCGGCATGCGCGCCAGCGGGCGGCCGAGCACGAGATAATCGAGGCCGAGCAGCCGCGCCAGCTTGCATCGATAGCCGCGGAACGTGCCCGGATAATGCCGCAGATTGGGGTCGACGGCATTGTCGCCCGGCCCCACGGCGCGCTCATAATCGGCGATGCGCAGCGGATTATAGCCGAGGGTGTCCTCGAGGCCGAGAATCATGGAGGCGTTCTGCCAGCCGCCCGGCAGGCCGAGAATTTCCACGCGCGGGCGCTCGCCCTTGGCGGCGCGCTCGGAAATATCCTTGCGCAGCGCGGCTATGGCGCCGCGCTCGGCGGGAGAGGCCTCGTTGAGAATGGAGTAGCGCGTCGCCGGCTCCGCGTTCAGCGGATCGGCGGCGTTTCGCCACAAGAGCTCGCCCCCGGTCGCGGCGACGAGAAGAATGGCGACGAGGCTGCGCTTGTCGAATTTGTCGCCGAGCTGCAGAGCCGCTGCCGCAGCGCCGGCGGTGGCGAGCGATGCGGCCACGGCGATGAGCGACTCGACGCCATGGCCATGGGCGAAGGAGAAGGCCAGCCCGCCGAGGATCAGCGCGAGGGTGACGCCCACCGCCGCGGCGGCGAGCCCATGGGCGAGAGCGCGCGGCATTTTCTGAAAGGGCCGCGGCGCGCCATGGGCGACATAGCGATGCAGCAGATAGGCGGCGCTGAGCGCGAAGCCGGCGTTGAGAAGAAAGGCCGCGTCCGCCGGCCGACGATACAGCGACACGCCGGGGAAGAAATCATAGATAGCGGAAAATACGGGCGTCCAGCGGCCGAGCGTGTAGATCAGCGCGGCGGCGAGCATGTAATGGAAAAAGCGCATCTCCTTGGCGAAGATGCGCCCGCCGGCGAGGCCGTGCCAGAAGCCGAGAACGACGGGCGCGGCGCCGATGAAGAGATAGTTGATGGCGCGGTCGGTCCAGTCCGGCGCGGCGATCGTGTCATAGCCGGGACCCCAATAATCATAGCTCTTGTCCAGCGATCCGAAAATATCGGGCGCGAGCAGAGTGGCGAGATTGACGGGCGCCAGCGAGCCGGCCGCCGCGACGCCGAAGGCGATGCCCGGCCGGTTGGAGGTCGCCAGAAATTGCAGCGTCAGCAGCACGGGAACGGCGAGAATCGCGCCGCCCGTCGCGCCCGCGGCCAGCAGCGCCGGCCAGCGGCCGAGCAGATAGTCCAGCGGCCGGCGGGAGACGGCGGCGGCGTAGAGCAGGCGGGCGATCAGCACGAGGCAGAAGAGATAGGCGACCTGATCGCGCCCCAGCGCCATGAGGCTGGCGAGAATTCCAAAGCCGACGCCGTTGAGAAGGCGCGGGCGCTCCAGCATGACTTCCAGCATCAGCAGCGCGAGCGGGAAGAAGCTGTAGGAGATGATCATCCCCGTATGCTGGAGCCGCGCTGCGGCGACCCCGCCCAGCATGAAGATCATTCCCGCCAGCACGGAGGCCGAGGGGACGAAGCCGCGCCGCGCGCAGAGCGCCAATATTCCGGCGCCGCCCATCAGCAGATGCGCGAGCACGAAGAGATCGAATTCCTGCATCGTCGCGGCGGGACGCAGCAGCGCCAGGAGGAAGAATGTCGGCGCGAAGATCAGCGATTGCGGATCGGCGACGGCGGGATGTCCAGCGAAATGATAGGGATTCCAGAGCGGCACGTCGCCCCGGCGCAGCGCCTCGCCGAGAAAGCGGAACATGGGATAGAAGTGATTTTTTGAGTCCCAGGGCACCACCGCACCGCTCGCCGCCCATAGGCCGGCGGCCAGCGCCATGAAGAGGGCGACGCCCGCAAAGGCGAGGAGGGCGTCTCGGCGCGTCCATATATGGGCGTGGGCGGAATCGGGTCCGGCGAGCGCCCGACGCGTCTCCATGAGCGCGAGCGGGGTGTCCTCGGCGGTCAATGCGCCGAGCGGGCGGTCGCTTATCGACATTTTCGAACCTGTCTCGACTATCGCGAGCGCTCTGGCGGCGCCGGCGGGCGGCGTCGCGCGATGGCGGCTCGCCTCTCACGCGGGACGTCCGGGCAGGCGCTCGTCGCCACGGCGACGAAGAATGCTCGGGCTCTGATGAAAAAAGCAGGATCTGTTGAAAACCCGTTCCCGCCCTTTCGAATTGGCTCAGATTGATTTCACCTTGATGAACTCGTGATGAACGTTCGGGCGCCGCCTTCTATAACGCAGGCGCGTCCGCGGCGAAAGTCTGGTTTATCGGTGGGATTTGTATGGGGTCGAGCGCCAGCTTGCCGGCAAACCCCTCCTGGCGGGCGGCGCGGCATTGGGCGGCGAGGCCGGCCGCATCCGCAAGATCGGCGAAAGGCGCGTCGATCGCCGCGACCCCGGCAGCCGCGGCGCCCAGCAGCAGCAGAGAGCGGGCGATGGCCGAGGGTCCGGCGGCCCCGTCCGGCGAAGCTCCGAGGGCGCGACGCAGCGGCTCCGTATCGAAGGCCAGCGCCTCGAGGCGGGAGGAGGAGCCGCCATAGGTCGAAAGCGCGAATATGGCGGCAGGCGTCTGCGTCGCGAGGGCGATGATGCGCGTGGCGCCGTCGGCCCGGCCGCATTCGGCCTCCGCCACGGCGAGCTTGGCGGAAAGATGCTGCACGCTCGCCCCGCCGCAGGCCTGCGGAAGAAACACGCCGTCCACGCCCGCTGCGACGAGCGCCGCGAGATCGGCGTCTATGGCGGCGCCGAGCGGCGCGATCAGCGCATAGAGGCGCAGCCCCGGCGGGCGCGGCCGCTCGATGAGCGCGGCCGCCCGCCGCCGCATCGACTCACGGGCAGGGTCCGCGGGATCGCCGAGATCGAGCGCCAGCGCATCGGCGCCGCTGGCGAGAGCGGCGGAAAAGGCCTCCTCGCGCGGCGGGACGAGAAGAAAGGACCGCATCTTCGCTGCTTCCGCCATTCGCCGCCGTGATCTTAAGCGGGCATTTACCATAAGTCGCGATTCTGCCCAGGATCGCGTCAAGTCAGGTCGAGCACCTAGGGCGTTTCCAGCCGAAGTGGACGCCGGTTCGGCGTTGGAAACGCGTCAAAACAAAAGCAGAGAGTCTTTTCAGGTTTCAGGGAAACACGAAAAGACTCTAGGGCGGAGCCCAGAGCGCCGATGATCGTGAGAAATTTTCTGCAATGGGCGCAAAGCGCGCCGACGGCCCTCAGAGTGGAAGGCGCAGCCGCCCTGGCGCGCGCCTATCTGGTGAGCGATCTCGACGCCGCGATGAAGCGCGAGGCGGAGACGGCGCTCGCCGCTCTGCTCGACGATCCCTCGCCGCTGGTGCGCCGCGCGCTCGCCAAGGCCTTCGCCGGCGCGCCCAACGCGCCGCATTCCATCGTCTCGGCGTTGGCCAATGATCAGTCGGACATTGCGGCCATGGTGCTGTCGCGCTCGCCGCTGCTCACGGAGAGCGAGCTGATCGATTGCGCCGCGATCGGCGACGTCTTCTCGCAGAGCGCCATTGCGCTGCGCGCCCATGTGCCGACCGGCCTCGCCTCGGCCATCGCCGAGATCGGCGCCTGCGAGGCGCTGATCTCGCTCGCTGTCAATCCCGGCGCAGAGCTTCCCGCCTTCGCCATGCGCCGCATGATCGAGCGTTTCGGCGATGACGCCCAGCTGCGCGAGGCGCTGCTCGGTCGGCCGTTTCTGCCGGCGGCGGTGCGCGTCGATCTCGTCGAGGCGACGGCGGCGAGCCTCGCTTCCTTCGTGCTGGATCGCGATTGGCTGTCGCCCGAGCGCACCCGCCGCATCATGCAGGAGGCGCGCGACAAGGCCAATGTCGTCATCGCCGCCTCGGCCGACGATAGCGAGGGCCGCAGAGGCGTGCGCATGCTGGTCGGCCATTTGCGCCGCAAGGCGCGGCTGACGCCGAGCCTCGCTCTGCGCGCGCTGCTCTCCGGCAATCGCGCGCTGTTCGAGGCGACGCTCGCCGAATTGTCCGGTGTGGACGAGGAGAAGGTCGCCGGCCTGACGCGGGATTACGACGGCGCCGGCTTCGCGGCGCTCTATGCGCGCGCGGGGATGCCGGCCAATCTCCTGCCGGCCTATCGCGCCGCGCTGGAGGCGCAGCGCGCCTTTGGTTACGCGGGCGTTCCTTCCGGCGCGCGTCTGTCGCTGGCGATGGTGCAGCGCGTGCTGACATCTTGCGACCATGTCAATTCCGGCGAGCTCGATCGGCTGATGGCGCTGCTGCGCCGTTTCGAGGCCGAGGCGCTGCGCGAGGACGCGCGCGAAGCGGCCGCCGCGCTGACGCAAGAGTCGCTCGTCGATATGGCGGCGCTGGAGGCGCAGCTGCTCGCAGCCTAGCGAAGTCGCGCGGGGCCTGCCCGTCACGCGCGCGAATGTCGCGGATAGCGTCGCCAGCGGGATTTCGAAGGGGCCCCGCCGATCGATCGAGCTGCCTTCCCCTATCGCCTCCGCTTCGGCCTCAAGGTCCGAAGCGATAGCTCACGCCCACCGTCGCGGCGCCGGCGCCGGCTTCGTGACGCACCAGCGTCGATGGCAGGATGCGCGACGTTTCTCGCGGGGCGCCGACGCCGCTCACGCGATATTCCAGCCGTCCGCTCCAGCGGTCGGTGAAGGCGTATTCGACGCCGACGCCGACGGTCGGCGCGGCGACGAGGAAATGACGGGAGTCGCTCGCCCAGGGCGCGCGGTAGTCGTGGCGTGCATCCGCGACATTCAATCCGCCGGTGGCGTAGATCAGCAGCCGGTCGAAAGCATAGCCGACCCGCGCGCGCAGGGAACCCTGCGCGCCGAGCTGGTCGCGAATGGCGACGCCGAAGGGCTCGAATGCGTTGCCGACGGCCCGCGCGCCCGATACATCGCCGACGAGGCCGAGGACCAGCGGACCGACGCGCCAGTCATAGCCGGCGTGAACGCCGCCGACGAAGCCGCCGCCGCGCGCCGTGACGCGCGCCAATGACACGTCGTTCGGCGCGAAAACATGGGCGCGGTCGGCGTAGCCGAGCCAGCCGGCCTGTGCGCCGACGTAAAATCCGCTGTACAGAAAGGCCGGCGGTGGAGCGAGGGCAGGCGGCGCCGAGCGGCGAGCGCCGAGATCGGCGGCGCGGGCGGTGGAAAAGGACAGCAACGCGGCGGCGAGAATGGGCAGGTATTTCATTGGGAAAAGCTCCGTTGTGGAAGCATGGGGAGGGCGTTCGACGAAGCGTCCGCTTCGACGTCGAGAGGATGGAGACGGTTCTGGGGAGCGCGTCAGCGCGGCGGCGCGCGAATGGGCTTTTGCGAGATCATCGCGCGGACGCCGCGTCGACGCGGTTGGCGAATTTCGCGCAAGGGGGCGCGAGCTCGTCCAAGCTCTTGTCCGCTCCCACAGCCGCGCGCAGATCGACGCCGTCGAGCAGAGTCAGATAGTCGCGCTCGACGCCCGCGCGGATGAAGGTGGTCATCATCACGGGACCTTCGGGGAGGTCGCCGCGCCGGCACGCTTCGGCGCCGATGCCGAGCGTTCCATGGGTCTTGCCGCCGCCTTTCGCCATTTCCGCGCGCGTTTCGGTCTGAAGGGCGCGAATCTTCTCGATATCGGCCGGATCGACGCGAAATGCGTGGATGCGCGTCCCTGCCTTTCGCTCGCCCGCGAGCGGCTCGACGTCAGCGGACGACTTGGTCTCCCGCAGGACGAATTTCACTATGCGCTTTTCGCTTTCCCGGCCGTCCCGCCACCAGCCGATCTCCAGCGTCACGCCGTCGGGGCGCGGCTCGAGCGCGTCGGGAACGCGCACCGCGGCGCGCAGCCGTTCGGGCGAGAGCGTCGAGGCATCGAGACCGCGCAGCGCCCATAGCGTCGACACGGGAATATGGCCGCAGCCGCCGAGCATGGCGAGGAGCGCCGGGGCAAGGAAAGCATTGCGCATCATCGGTCTCATCTAAATCGTCTATAATTTAATGTTTCACATTAAAAACTGAGTGTGTCAATTATATTTTATCGCGCGTTGCGATGGCGCGCCCGCGACCGCGAGACGGGCGCCGAAGATCGACCTGAGCGGCGATATCTCGATCGAGCGGTTCACGGGCGCATCGCGTGAGGCGACGCCCGCCCTTGCGCGCCGACGAATTTGCGCAATTCGTCCGGCGACCGTGGAGCGGCAAGACCGCTCGGCCCATTGACGATCTCGATGGTCGCGCGCCAGACGCGCTGGGACGAGTCGACGGAGTTCTCGCGAGTCGGCCAGGTTGCGCCGTCTTGGACTACCGCGAGGAGGCGCGGTCGAATCGCGAAGCCGCGCGTCCTCGACGCGGGAGCGTCGCGCCGTGAGTCCTCAATAGCCGAACTGCTCGCGAAGAATGCGCTCTTCCAGAGAATGCCCGGCGTCGTGCAGGAGGATGAGATCGGCGCCGTGATCCATCTCGATGTCGACTTGCAGCGCGTCGCGGAATTCGTCGTGATCGGCGACGACGGAGACGGGGCGTTTCTCCGCCTCGAGCACTTCCAGCCGCACCTTGGCGGCATCCGGCAGCAGCGCGCCGCGCCAGCGCCGCGGGCGAAAGGCGGAGATCGGCGTCAGCGCCATCAAAGGCGCGTCCAGCGGCAATATGGGGCCATTGGCGGAGAGATTATAGGCGGTGGAGCCGGCCGGCGTCGCCACCAGCACGCCATCGGTGATGAGCTCCGGCAGGCGCTCCTTGCCATTCACCAAAATGCGCAGCTTGGCGATCTGCGAGCTCTGGCGAAGCAGCGAGACCTCGTTGATCGCATGGGCGGCGAATTCGTCGCCATGCGTGTTGGTCGCGCGCATCAGCAGCGGATGGATGATCGAGGGCTTGGATTCGGCGATGCGCTTGCGCAGCCCGCTCTCGCGATATTCATTCATCAGAAAGCCGACGGAGCCGCGGTTCATTCCGTAGATCGGCTTGCCGGCGCCCATGAAGCGATGCAGCGTGCGCAGCATCAGCCCATCGCCGCCGAGCGCGACGATGCAATCGGCCTCCTCCGGCGGAACCTCGCCATATTTGGCGACGAGCCGCGCCCTCGCCTCATCGGCCTCCGGCGTGCCGGAGGAGAGAAAGGCGAGATGCTTGTGATTGTTCGGCGTTTCGCCGGACACGGACATGGGTGGACCTGGCTCGGCGGGCCGCGCTGACGGCGGCGAAGGCCGAACTCCATACACCCGGCAAGGTCGGAAGGAAACGGGACGGGAGGCCGCGCCGCAGGCGATCGCGTGAACGAGAAGTGGCGCCGGGAGAGGCGTTTCCACCTTCCCCTCGAGGGGGAGGTCGAGCGCCGTAGGCGATCGGGAGGGGGCGCCGCCGAGTCTTTGCCGGTGAACCCCACCCCGTCCGGCCATAGGGCCTTCTAAGAGAACGCCCGTCGCAAGCGCCGGGCTACCCGCCGGCCGACCCTCCCCCTAAAGGGGAGGGTAAAAGCGCAGCGCGACCTTCGCGTCAGAGCTTGCGCGTCGCCTGCGCCAGCCATTTGCGCGTCTTAGCGTCGAGATGCGGCGACAATTCCGCGCGCACCCGCGCATGATAGGCGTTGAGCCAGCGCGTCTCCTCGACGCTCAAGAGCTTCGGATCGACGAGAGCGAGATCGAAAGGCGCGAGGGTGAGCGTCTCGAAGCCGAGCATCTCGCGCTCGGCGCCGAGGATCTCGCGCTTCTCGACGACGATCAGATTCTCGAGGCGAATGCCATATTCGCCGGCGCGATAATATCCGGGCTCGTCGGAGAGGATCATGCCCGGCTGCAAGGGCGTCGTCCCGAGCTTCGAAATGCGCTGCGGCCCCTCGTGCACGGAGAGATAGGCGCCGACGCCATGGCCCGTGCCATGATCGAAATCGAGCCCCGCCTCCCATAGGCTGCGGCGCGCGAAAGCGTCGAGCTGCGCGCCGCTGACGCCCACCGGAAACACGGCGCGGGCGACGCCGATATGGCCCTGCAGCACGCGGGTGAAATGCTCGCGCAATTGCCGCGACGGCCGGCCGACGCCGATGGTGCGCGTCACATCCGTGGTGCCGTCGAGATATTGCGCGCCGGAATCGACGAGATAGCAGCCGCGCGAGATGCGCAGATCGCTCGCCTCGGTGACGCGATAATGCGGAATGGCGGCGTGCGGGCCGAAGGCGGAGATGGTGGGGAAGGAGAGATCGCGCAGCTCGCCGCTCTCGCGACGGAACGTCTCGAGCGCCTGAGCGGCGGAGATTTCCGTGAGCTTTCCTTTGGGCGCCGTCTCCGCGAACCAGGCGAGAAAGCGCGTCAGCGCCACGCCGTCGCGCAAATGCGCGGTGCGCGCGCCCTCGAGCTCTATGTCGTTTTTGATCGCCTTCAGCAGCGCGATCGGATCGTCGCCGAGCTTGGGCTTGCCGCCTTTTGCACGGAAGAGCTCGACGAGCTTCGCCGGCGCGGTGCCGGAGTCGAACAAGATCGTCAAGCCGCGCGCGCCAGCGTCAGCGAGATCCTCGACGACATCCGCAGACTCGTAAATGTCGACGAGTCCTTCGAGGCTGTTTCTCGTCTTGGCCGAGAGCTTGGCGGGGTCGACATAGAGCAGCGGCTTGCCTTCCCTAGGAAGGACGGCGAAGGCCAGCGCGATCGGCGTATAGGCGACATCGGCGCCGCGCAGATTGAATAGCCAGGCGAGCGCATGCGGATCGGAGACGAGCAGCGCATCCGCCTCGCCGAGCGCCTTGCGCACGCGCGCGATCTTCGTCTTGGCGGCGACGCCGGCGAGCCGCGGCGGATAGAGCGAGATGGCGCCCTGCGGCGGCTCCGGCCGATCGGTCCAAACAGCGTCGATCGGGTTGCTCTCGAGCGGAACGAGCGTGACGCCTCTGCCTTCCAGCGCTTTGGCGTAGCGGTCGATCTGCGCGGGCGTATGCACCCAAGGATCATAGCCGATGCGCGCGCCTTGCTTCGCCGTCTCGGCGAGCCAGCGCGAGGGCGCCGTCTTGGCGATGTCGAGAACGGCGACGCGTTTCGTGTCCACCTGCTCGGGCGCTTGCAGCGTATAGCGCCCATCGACGAACAGCGCGGCTTTGTCGGCGAGCACGACGACGACTCCGGCCGAGCCGGTGAAGCCGGTGAGCCAGGCGAGGCGCTCCGCCGATTTCGGCACATATTCGTTCTGATGCTCATCTGCGCGCGGGGCGATGAAGCCGTCGATCTCGAGGCGGGCGAGCTCGGCGCGCAGGGCCGCGAGGCGCTCCGCGCTGTCCTGCCCGCTGGCGTCGTCGGCAAAGCTCTGGAATCTGCTCTCGAACATGTCTCGAACCTATGCCCTTCCCCGCTCTGCGGCAATATCGCGGCGACTGCATGTTCCCGAAAAGCGCCAAGCGGTTTTCGGAAAGGAACATGCAATTCGATCACGGCTTCGGCATGTTCCCGAAAAGCGCCAAGCGGTTTTCGGAAAAGAACATGCAATTCAAATAGCGCTAGAGGCGAGCCGCAACGCCATCAGCGCTTCATCGAGATAGGCGCCCTCCGCCGTCTTCACAGACGCCGGCTCGACGCCATAGATCGTAAATCCCCAACGCGCGTAGAAACGCAGCGCTCTCGCATTGTCGCGCATCACGGTCAGCGTGATGATCTCATAAGTCGCGCGCGCATGTTCGATCAGCGCGGCCATCAGCGCGTCGGCGCCGCCCGCGCCTCTGTGGCGCTCGCGCAGATACATGCCCCATAGCAGCGCCTTGTGCTTCGTCTTGGCGCCGGCGAAGCCCGCGAGACCGGCGACGCCTTGCAGCGTTTCGCCCTCGAAAGCGCCGACGACGAAATCGCGCGCCAGCCGCGCCGCGACATCCTCGAGCGTGAGATGCGCCTCATCCTCCGGCGCGAAGCGAAACTCCCGCTCGTGCAGGCGAAATCCCTCCTGCCGCAGAGCGTGGAACTCGGCGGCGTCGGCAGTCGTGAGCCGGCGGATCGTCAGCGCCATGGTCGCGGTCGCATCCCTCTTTCGTCCCGTCTCGCGTAGCAAGGCGCGCGCCGATTTGTGAATCGAAGCCGCTTCCTGCGCTTCGCGCTAGAATAGTTTTTTGTGACCAAACTTCTCGACGAGGCCGTCGCGGCGGCCGCGGTGAATTCGCCACCGAGGAGCAAATCCGCGCCATCTGGTCGAAGCACGGACTGTGATGCTGCGTTTCACGCTTCGCGCCGCAGCCGAACTCGAGCGTAGACGTATCCATGGGCAATCGAACGAACGCCGGAAAATGCGCGTCCACCCTGCCCTTCAGGGGGAGGGTCGGCCGGCGATAGCCGGACGGGGTGGGGTTCAACTGCAAAGACTCGGGGCGTCACGCCCTCCCGAGCGCATTCGCGCTCGACCTCCTCCCTCGAGGGGGAGGTGAAAACGCCTCTTCCGGCGATTGCGCGCCGAAGGTCCTTCAATCCTCGTCGTCCTCGTCGTCGGGCAGGCGCCATTCCGGCCGGGGCGCGGCGCCGCCGCTGCGCAGCAGCAGGGTCGCCCAACCGTCTATGTCGCGGCGCTTCGCCAGCGAAAAGCCCTGCGCGCGATAGGCCGAGAGCACGCCCGGCACATCGCGCGCCAGCAGGCCGGAGAGCACGAGCTCGGCGCCCGGCGCGGCCACGGCGGCGATCTTGGGCGCGAGCAGGCGCAGCGGCTTGGCGAGAATATTGGCGAAGATCAGATCATATTGCGCGGGCGCCAGCGCAGGATGGCGCACGCCCACGGCGACGACAGGCCGCACCAGATCGCCGACGCCGTTGAAGCGCGCGTTGACGCCCGCCGTCTCCACCGCCACAGGATCGATATCGCCGCAGGCGATGGGCTGTCGCAGCAGGCGCGCGGCGGCGATGGCGAGCACGCCGGTGCCTGTCCCCACATCCAGCACATTCTGCGGGCGCCGCTGCTTGCAGATTTCGGCCAGCGTCAGCAGGCAGCCGAGCGTGGTGCCGTGATGGCCGGTGCCGAAGGCCAGCGCCGCCTCTATCTCTATGCCGATGTCGCTCGCTCCCACGCGGCCGCGATCATGCGAGCCATGGACGAGGAAGCGCCCGGCGCGCACCGGCCGCAGCCCCTCGAGCGAGGCGCCGACCCAATCCTTCTGCGAAATCTCGAAAAATTGCGCGGCGCCGGCCGCCTCCGCGCCCGCGGCGGCCTCGATCAGCGCGCGGATCTGCGCTTCGTCGGGCGGATCTCCGAAATAGACTTCGACGGCCCAGCTTTTTTCATCCGGCTCCTCGAAAGCCGTGGCCGCGGTCTCGGCCGGGTCGAAGGTCTCGACCACGAGATCGGCGATGGCGCGCGCGGATGTTTGGTCGCAGACGAGGCGCAGGCCGTGGCTGGCGCCATTGGGGGGAAGTCCTTCGAGCATGCGCGCGCTTAGCACGCCCACGCCGCGCCGTCACCCGGCGCGCGCCTCGACGCGCCAGCAGGCGGCGGGAAATCGCGCCTCGCCGGCTGTGACATAAGGGTCGTAGGCGCGCCGCGCCGCCTCGTAGATTTGGGCGCGCGTCGCCTCGTCGAGGTCGGGCGGCAATTGGCCGAGCTTGCCCATGCGCGTGGCGTAGACGTCGAGCTCCTGCTCTTTCAGCGTGCAGGCGACGTCGAGCGGGGCGATCTCTATCCGCTCCCATCCGGCGTCCGCGAGAATCTCGCGCACGCGCTGCGCATCGGCGAAGGCGAAGCGGCCGGGCGCTTCGGGATCGAAGGACGAAAGCTCGGGGAGAAAAGCGGAAGCCGCGCGCTCGCCGGCGAGCATGAAAGAATTATCCTGCGGCCCCCGCCAGGCGATGAAGACGAGCCGGCAACCGGGCGCCGCCGCGCGCCGCAGATTGGCGAAGGCCGCCCGCGGATCGGCGAAGAACATTACGCCGAAGCGCGAGATGATCGCGTCGAATTGCGCGGGCTTGAAATCATAGGTCTGGGCGTCGGCGACGACAAAGCCGATATTGCCGAGGCCGGCGGCCTCGGCCCGCCGCCGGGCGGCCTCGATCATGGTGGATGAGATATCGAGGCCGACGCATTGTCCGCCGTCCAGACGCTCGGCCGCCGACAGCGTCGTGGCCCCTGCGCCGCAACCTATGTCCAGCACGCGACGGGCGCCGGCGGCTTTCACCGTCTCGGCCAATAGGTCCGCAAAGGGATGAAACAGCCGGTCGAGCATGGGCTGCTGCTCGACCCATATTTCCCCGCCGCGTTTGTTCCACAATGCGGATTGCGCCTCGTTCGGCTCGCTCACGCCCGCTCTCCCCTGCCTTTTGGATCGCTCGATCTACGGCGTGAAGTCGGTCGAAGGTCAAGCGGAAGGGAAATGTCTGTTCCGCTCGACTCCTGCTAGAATGCTAGTATACTAGCATTCATGGCGGATGACGAGGTCAAGCAGTTCAACGTGTATTTGCCGCTGGGGCTGATCCGGCGGGTCAAGCACCATGCCATCGAGACGGAGCAATCCCTCTCGGCCTTGGTCGCCGCCGCGCTGCGCGCCTATCTCGACGCGCGCGAGCAGCCTGCACAGTCACCGAAGGAGGAGAGCCGAGATGACGACAAAGGGCGTTGAAGCCATTTTCCTGACCACCCACAATTGGGGCAAAGCGGCGAAATTCTTCCAGTCTCTCGGCTACACTCTGGAGTTCGAGACGGATCACAGCTCCGGCCAGCTCCACAACGGCGCCGGACCATATCTCTTCATCGCCGAAATCCCGGAGAGCGAGACGCCGCAGACGCGCCTAGTCCTGAATGTCGCCGACGAGGAGGCGTTTCGCCTCGACCCGTCGATCGACATCGTCTCGCCCTTTGCGGATACGCATTGGGGAACGCGGGAAATGACCATCCGCGATCCCGATGGGCGGATATGGAGCCTGCAGGCGCCAGCCAGACGCTGACGCCGGCGAGACGCCATGAGCGAAGAGCCGAAGGCGCGCCCGTCAGCTCTTCGGCTTCGCTTCAATTTCCTTCTTGCTGAAATTGGACAGCTCGCCCTCGGCGGCGGCCGCCTTGCGCCAGGATCTGGCAATGGCCGGATATTTGATCTCGACGCAGATCTTGGCGACCTGCTGCTGCAATTTCTCGCTTCCACAGGACGGGCAGACGGGCGTGTCCGAAGCGCTGATCAGCAGTTCGAACTCCGCATGGCAATCTTGGCATTCATAGGAGTAGAGCGGCATTCGTTCCCTCGTCCATTCCTCTCGTCGGCGGATAGGCGCCTATTTTTGAAGCAATAACCGTACCGGCGACGCGCGGACGAAAACGCCGATTGGAACATCTTTCGCTTCGCTTAGATTGTGCAGCTCTCTCCAAAACCGCGGGCGCCATGTCTTCCGATCATTCGAGGTCCTCCGATCATTCGACGTCCTCCACTCGTCTGACGGCCCGTTTCATCCCCTCGCTCGAGCAGATCGACGCCGCGGCCTGGGACGCGCTCGCCAATCCGCCCGGGCTCACCGCCGAGGAGGCCGGGGGCGAGCGACATAATCCCTTTATTTCCAGCGCCTTCCTGCTGGCGCTCGAGCGCTCGAAATCGGTCGGCGGCCGCAGCGGCTGGACGCCGCTCTACACGATATTGGAAGACGCCGAAGGCCGCCTCGTCGCGGCCGCGCCCTCCTATGTGAAGATGCACAGCATGGGCGAATATGTCTTCGATTTCGGCTGGGCTCAGGCCTATGAGAACGCCGGCGGGCGCTATTATCCCAAGGTGCAGGTGGCGGTTCCCTTCACCCCGGCGACAGGGCGGCGGCTGCTCATCGCCCGCGATGCGCCGGAGGGCGCGCTGCCGGGGCTGATCCATGCGCTGCGCGCGCTGCGTCAGGCGGCGGAGGCCTCCTCCATCCATGTCACCTTCGCGACAGAGGGCGAGGTCGGCGCGCTGGCGGCCGAGGGCTTTGCGCCGCGCGCCGGCGAGCAGTTCCATTTCTTCAACGAAGGCTACCAGAATTTCGACGATTTCCTCGCCGCGCTCTCCTCGCGCAAGCGCAAGACGATCAAGCGCGAGCGCCGCGACGCGCTGGGCGACGACGTCTCGATCGATCTTCTGACCGGGGCGGACATACAGCCCGCGCATTGGGAGAAATTCTACGCCTTCTATATGGACACGGGCGCGCGCAAATGGGGACGGCCCTATCTGACGCGCGATTTCTTCGATCGCATCGGCGAGACGATGGCGGACCGCATCCTCCTGGTGATGGCGCGGCGCGAGGGGCATTACATCGCCGGGGCGATCAATTTTCTCGGCGACGACGCGATTTACGGCCGCAATTGGGGCGCGCTGGAGGAGCGGCCCTTCCTGCATTTCGAGGTCTGCTATTATCAGGCGATCGAATACGCCATTCGCCATGGCTATAAGCGCGTGGAGGCCGGCGCGCAGGGCGAGCACAAGCTGGCGCGCGGCTATCGGCCCGTCCCCACCCATTCGGCGCATGATTTCGCCGATCCGCGGCTGCGGACCGCGATCGTCGAATTTCTGTCGCGCGAGAAAGTGGCGGTCGACGAGTCGATCGCCGATTATGAGGCGAGCCTGCCCTTCCGCCGCGACGAGGCGGGCGACGCCGAATCGTGAGGCGTCGGGTTAACGTGAATCTGGCGAAGGCGCCGTCTTCGGCGCGTGTTCGTTCTCGCCCTCGCCGGGCGATTGCGCAGCCGCCTTGCGTCGGCGCAAATTGGCCCTGAGCGCGGCGGCCAGCGCCGCGGCGTTCTTCTTGGGCGGCGGTGGCGGCTGGCGGTTTTTCTTTCCTTCCTCGGTCATAGCGGGGCTCGATCTTGCGGCTCTATGTCGGTTTCTGCCTCTTCCTCGCGCTCATGGGCGTGGCAGGCTGGGCGCGGCGGGAATGGCTCTGTCTTTAGTTCTACGCCCCGCCGCCTGCGCCGGACAGCGAAGAAATGCCGCTCGCCTTTGGATTCAGCATGCTTTTGGCGGAGCTCGCGGCGGCTCTTGGTCTCGGCGGGCTGGTCAGCGTGGCGTTGGCGCGGCTGATCCGGCGCCGGCGCTAGCCGGCACGAAACTTGCTGCCATTTTGCGCGAAGTTCAACCCAGCACGAGTGGCGACGACAATGCAAACGACTTTCATCAGAAATACCGACGATGGCCACAAAGTCGAAGTCATCGGTCCTTATGTCTGTGTGGACGGCAAGCCGGTCGCCGATCGCGTCGTCGAGGTCAAGGACCATCCCAATCGCTTGAGGATTCTGCACACGCTGCCCAACGCAGCCTTCATGGCCGGCCCGGTGGTTCTGACGGCCGAGGAGGCCTCCCTGGTGCGTGGCGCGCTGCTGCAGGCCAAGCCTTCGCCGACCGATCCGGTCGCGATCAACGAGCAGCTGCGCAACGCCATCAACATGCGCAATCGCGAGGCGGGTATCGAGTAAGTCGGAGAGGCGCTCAATAATCGACAGCGACGAGATAGAGCCCATGCGGCGGGGCGACCTGACCGCAGCGGGTTCTGTCCTTCGCCTCGAGCGCCGCGCGCAGATCGTCTGCGCTCCATCTGCCGGAGCCCACATGCTCCAGCGAGCCGGCCAGCGAGCGCACCTGATTGTGCAGGAATGACCTCGCCGAGGTGACGATCTCTATGACGTCGTCCATGCGCCGCACGTCGAGCTGCTCCAGCGTCCGCACCGGCGAGTTGGCCTGACATTCGGTCGAGCGAAACGTCGTGAAATCATGCCGGCCGACCAGCGCCTGCGCGGCCTCGTGCATGGCCTGCGCGTCCAGCGGGCGCTTCACATGCCAGGCGCGGCCGAGCTGCAGCGTCAGCGGCGCGCGGCGATTGTCGATCACATAGCGATAATGCCGGCGGATCGCCGAAAAGCGCGCCTCGAATGTCGGCGCGACGCGGCGCGTCTCCAGCACAGCGATCGGCGACGGCCGCAAATGCGCATTGAGCGCGTCCCGCAACCGATCCTCGCGCCACTCGCGCGAGAGATCGACATGGCCGACCTGCCCCAGCGCATGCACGCCGGCGTCGGTGCGCCCCGCGCCATGCAGCACGCGCCGCTTGCCGGCTTCGAGCGCCGAAACCGCCTCCTCGAGCCGCTGCTGCACGGAGACGCCATTCTCCTGCCGCTGCCAGCCGACGAAGGGCGAGCCGTCATATTCGATGGTGAGAGCGTAGCGGTATGTCGCGCGTTCACCCTCTCCTTCCGCGGGAGGTGGGGAACCCGCCTCTATTGTGGCCGTCATTGTCAGGTCGCCAGCGTCATGCCCGGCGCGAGCGGGCGGCCGCGTAGAAATTCGGCAATGGCCATCGGCGCCTTGCCGCCGCGCTGTAACTCGACGAGCCGGAGCGCGCCTTCGCCGCAGGCGATGAGGCCTTTGTCGTCGAGGGCTGCGCCGGGCGCGCCTTCGCCTGTCACGAGCTTGGTGCGCAGCACTTTCACGCGCTCGACGCCATGGCCGAGATCGCTCTCGAAGAAAGCGCCGGGAAAAGGCGAGAGCCCGCGCACGAGATTGTGAATCTCACGCGCCGGGCGCCGCCAGTCGATGCGGCTCTCGCTCTTCTCGATCTTTTGCGCGTAAGTCACGCCTTCTTCCGCCTGCGGCGTGAAGGCGAGGGCGCCCACTGAGAGATCGCGCAGCGATTTGGCCATCAGCTCGGCGCCGGCGGCGGCGAGCGCGTCGTGCAATTCGCCCGTCGTCATATCCTCGCCGATTGTGACGCGCGCCGTCGCGGCGACGGGGCCGGTGTCGAGCCCGGCCTCCATCTTCATCACCATCACGCCCGTCTCGGCGTCGCCGGCCATCACCGCGCGCTGGATCGGCGCCGCGCCGCGCCAGCGCGGCAGCAGCGAGCCATGCAGATTGAGGCAGCCGAAACGCGGCGCGTCCAGCGCCGCCTGCGGCAGGATGAGCCCATAGGCCGCGACCACCGCCACATCGGCGTGGAGATCGGCGAAGGCGCCGATGGTCTCGGCGTTCTTGAAGCTCTTGGGCGTGAAGACGGGAATGGAGAGCGTCTCGGCCAGACGATGGACGGGCGAGAGCTTCAGCTCCATGCCGCGGCCGGCCGGCGCCGGCGCGCGCGTGTAGACGGCCGCGATCTCATGGCCGTCGGCGATGATTTTTTCGAGCAGAGGCGCGGCGAAATCGGGCGTGCCCATGAAGACGACGCGCATGAGGGCGTTACGCCTCGACCTTGTCGGCGACGGGGGCGGCGCGCGCCGCGGCCTTGGCGAATTTCTTCACCACGCGCTCGCGCTTCAGCCGGGAGAGATGGTCGATGAAGAGGCCGCCCTCGAGATGGTCGATCTCGTGCTGGAGCACGGTGGCGAGCAGCCCATCGGCCTCGATCTCCTGCGTCGCGCCGGTGCGGTCGAGATAGCGCACGCGCACGCGCGCCGGGCGCTGCACATCCTCGAAATAATCGGGGACCGAGAGGCAGCCCTCCTGATAGACGAACAGCTCCTCGGAGACCCAGACGATCTCGGGATTGATGAAGAACATGGGATTCTTCGGCTCGTCGCCGCGCGTTGCGTCGGCGACCACGATGCGCTTGGGTACGGCGATCTGAATCGCCGCCAAGCCCACGCCTGGGGCCTCGTACATGGTCTCGAGCATATCGTCGAGCAGAAGCTGAAGCTCGCCGTCGAAGGTCGCGACGGGCTCGGAGACGAGCCGCAGCCGCGGATCGGGCAGGGTGATGATGGGACGAATGGCCATTGCTGTCGCGCCTGAAGGTCTCGCGGTCGAGGGTTTCTCGCTCGAAATAGGGATGCGCCCCGTCTCCGTCAAATGGACGCCGGCGCGGCTTTGTCGCAGATTATATTCCGCTTCGCTCCGCAATGTAAGATATCGGAAGCCCCGGGACGATCATCGAGGTTTCGCGCATCCCGCAGGCTCGCAGGCCTGTGCGCCCGCGCACTTTCGCGGGTCGCGAAAGCCGGATACGACTTGCGCATTCCGCCGCTGGCGTGCGGCGGGAAGATCAAGGAGCCCCAAATGACCGCTCTCGTCCTTCTCGGCGTATTGGTTCTCGCCGTCCTCTGGCTCATCGGCTCCTATAACGGCTTGGTGACTCTGCGCCAGCGCTGCCGTCAGGCTTTCTCGGACATAGACGTGCAGTTGAAGCAGCGTCACGATCTCATCCCCAATCTGGTGGAGACGGTGAAGGGCTACGCCGCCCATGAGCGCGGCACGCTCGAGGAGGTCGTCGCGGCCCGCAATAAGGCGGTGGCGGCCAATGGCCCGCAGGCGCAGGCCGCAGCCGAGAGCGCGCTGAACGGCGTGCTCGGCCGGCTGTTCGCCTTGGCGGAGAATTATCCCGATTTGAAAGCCAATCAGAATTTCCAGCAGCTGCAGAGCGAGCTGTCCGACGTGGAGAACAAGATCGCGGCGTCGCGGCGCTTCTTCAACAACGCCTCGGCCGAATACAACGCCGCCCGCGAGAGCGTTCCAGCCGCTTTCTTTGCCGGCTCCTTCGGCTTTGTCCCGCAGGAGTTCTTCAATCTCGAGGAGGGCGAGCGCAAGGCCGTCCAGGAAACCCCCAAGGTGCAGTTCTAAGGCGCGCCTCCCCCACGGCCGTTCCGCCCCGCCGCTCCCGCGCAGCGCCGGGGGGCTCGGGCCGCGGCCCGGAGCTTCGGCATATTGTCGTCGCAAACCTCTTGCTAAGTGCCCCCGGCAATCCGATGATTCGGACCGAGAGGGGGAAAAATGGCGGAAAAGCCTCCGAAGCGCGAACGTCCTGTCTTCACCGACAAGGAGGCTCTGCTCTACCACTCACGCGGGCGCCCCGGCAAAATCGCCGTCGTGCCCACGAAACCCATGGCGACGCAGCGAGATCTCTCGCTCGCCTATTCGCCCGGCGTCGCCGCCCCCGTGCTGGCGATCGCGGAAAACCCGTCCCTCGCCTATGACTATACCGTCAAGGGCAATCTGGTCGCCGTCATCACCAATGGCACGGCCATCCTCGGCCTCGGCAATCTCGGCGCGCTGGCGGCCAAGCCCGTGATGGAAGGCAAGGCGACGCTGTTCAAGCGCTTCGCCGATATCGACTCCATCGACCTCGAGATCGACACGCAGGAGGTGGAGGCCTTCATCGCCGCCGTGCGTTATCTCGGTCCCTCCTTCGGCGGCATAAATCTCGAGGATATCAAAGCGCCGGAATGCTTCATCATCGAGGAGCGCCTGCGCGAATTGATGGACATTCCCGTCTTTCACGACGATCAGCACGGCACCGCGATCATCTCCAGCGCCGGCCTGTTGAATGCGCTGCATCTCACCGGCCGCGACATCAAGAACACGCGCCTCGTCTGCAATGGCGCGGGCGCCGCGGGCATCGCCTGTCTCGATCTCGCCAAGGCGATGGGATTCGCGCCGCAGAATGTCACGCTCTGCGACACCAAGGGCGTCGTCTATCGCGGCCGCGTCGAAGGCATGAATCAATGGAAGAGCGCGCATGCGGTGGACACCGACGCGCGCACGCTCGCCGAGGCGCTGGACGGCGCCGACATATTCTTCGGTCTCTCGGTGAAAGGCGCGTTGACGCCCGACATGCTGAAAACGATGGCGCCCGATCCGATCATCTTCGCAATGGCCAATCCCGATCCCGAGATCACGCCGGAGGAGGCGCTGGCCGCGCGGCCGGACGCCATCGTCGCCACGGGGCGCTCCGACTATCCCAACCAGATCAACAATGTTCTGGGCTTTCCCTACATTTTCCGCGGCGCGCTGGACGTGCGCGCCAAGACGATCAACATGGAGATGAAGATCGCCGCGGCGAAGGCGCTCGCCGAGCTGGCGCGCGAGGATGTGCCGGACGAGGTGGCCAACGCCTATCAGGGCGCGCGGCCGCGCTTCGGCCGCGACTATCTCATCCCTGCGCCTTTCGATCCGCGCCTCATCTCCATCGTGTCGCCGGCCGTCGCCAAAGCGGCGATGGATTCCGGCGTCGCGCGCCATCCGATCGTCGATATGAACGCCTATCGCGCCGAGCTTTCGGCGCGCCGCGATCCGATCGCCGGGCTGATGCACACGATCTATGATCGCGTGCGGCGCGATCCCAAGCGCGTCGTCTTCGCCGAGGGCGAGGAGGAGCAGGTCATTCGCGCGGCGCTCTCCTTCGTCACGCAGGGATTGGGGCGCGCCATACTCGTCGGCCGCGAGGATCGCGTCGCGCAGACCGCGCGCAACGCCGGCCTCGAGCTCGGCGATCACATAGAAGTGCACAACGCCAAGCTCTCCTCGCGCAATGGCGTCTATGCGCAATTTCTGTTCGAGCGCCTGCAGCGCAAGGGATTCCTGTTCCGCGACTGTCAGCGCCTCATCAACACCGACCGCAATCATTTCGCTGCGGCCATGGTGGCGCAGGGCGACGCCGACGCCATGGTGACGGGCGTCACCCGCAATTTCTCCAATGCGCTCGAGGATGTGCGCCATGTCGTGGACCAGAAGCCGGGACACAGGCTGATCGGCGTCTCGCTGGTGCTGGCGCATGGGCGCATCGTCGTCGTCGCCGACACGGCGATCACCGAAATGCCGGAGGCCGCCGATCTCGCCGATATAGCGATAGAGGCGGCCGGGGTGGCGCGGCGCATCGGCCTCGAGCCGCGCGTCGCCATGCTCGCCTTCTCCACTTTCGGCTATCCGCCGGGCGAGCGCACGGCCCGCGTGCACGAGTCTGTGCGCGTGCTCGATTCGCGGCGCGTGGACTTCGAATATGAGGGCGAGATGGCGGCCGATGTGGCGCTCAGCCGTCACGCCATGGCGGCCTACCCGTTCTCGCGTCTCAGTGATACCGCGAACGTATTGATAATGCCGGCCTTTCACTCCGCCTCCATCGCCACCAAAATGCTGCAGGAGCTGGGCGGGGCGACGGTGCTGGGTCCGCTGATCGTCGGGCTCGACAAGCCGATCCAAATCGTTCAATTGGGCGCAACCGACGCCGATATCGTCAATATGGCCGCTCTGGCGGCTTTCGGGGTCGGGGGTTAGGGCGGCGCCTCCCCGACCGGGCGCGGCGGCCGCGCCAAAAAACGTTTTTGTCATGGCGACGAAATAATTGCGTTGCAGTGACAATCCTTTGGACCGAGCGAAAGACGAGAGACGATGAACATCACAATGATCGGATCGGGCTATGTCGGCCTCGTTTCCGGCGCCTGCTTCGCCGATTTCGGCCATGTCGTGACCTGCGTCGACAGCGACGCCTCGAAGATCGAGCGGCTGCTGCGCGGCGAGATTCCGATCTACGAGCCCGGCCTCGATGAGCTCGTCGCCAATAATGTGAAGCAGAACCGCCTGTTCTTCACCACCGATCTCACCCCCGCCGTGCGCGGCGCGGACGCCGTCTTCATCGCCGTCGGCACGCCGTCGCGCCGCGGCGACGGCCACGCGGACCTCTCCTATGTCTACGCCGCCGCCGAGACCATCGGCCGCGCGCTCGACAAATTCACCGTCATCGTCAACAAATCGACCGTCCCGGTCGGCACGGGCGACGAGGTCGAGCGCCTCATCCGCGAGGTCAATCCCGAGGCCGATTTCGCCGTGGTCTCCAATCCCGAGTTTCTGCGCGAGGGCGCGGCGATCGAGGATTTCAAGCGCCCGGACCGCGTCGTCATCGGCGTCGAGGACGATCGCGCCCGGGAGGTGATGTCGGAAATCTACCGGCCGCTGAGCCTCAACCAGCCGCCGCTGGTCTTCGTCGGCCGCCGCACCTCCGAGCTCACCAAATATGCGGCCAACGCCTTTCTGGCGACCAAGATCACCTTCATCAACGAGATCGCCGATCTCTGCGAGCGCGTGGGCGCGGATGTGCAGGAGGTCGCGCGCGGCATCGGCCTCGACAATCGCATCGGCTCGAAGTTCCTGCACGCCGGCCCGGGCTATGGCGGCTCCTGCTTCCCCAAGGACACGCTCGCCCTGCTGAAGACGGGGCAGGATTACGCCGCGCCGCTGCGCATCGTCGAGACGGTGGTGGCGGTGAACGATTCCCGCAAGCGCGCCATGGCCCGCAAGGTGATCTCGGCGCTCGGCGGCTCGGTGCGCGGCAAGAAGATCGGCCTGCTCGGCCTCGCCTTCAAGCCCAACACCGACGATATGCGCGACGCGCCTTCGCTCGCCATAGTGGCCTCGCTCGCCGGCGACGGCGCCAAGGTCTACGCCTATGATCCCGAGAGCATGGGCCAGGCGAAGCCGCTGATGCCGGAAGTGACCTTCTGCGAGGATCCCTATCAGACGGCGGAAGGCGCCGATGCGCTGGTCATCGTCACCGAATGGGACGCGTTCCGCGCGCTCGATCTCGATCGCGTCAAGACGCTGCTGAAGACGCCGGTGATCGTCGATCTGCGCAACATCTATCGCGCCGCCGACATTCGCAAACGCGGCTTCACCTATCTGAGCGTCGGTCGGGCGTAAGGAATAAAAAAAGCGCCGTCATTCCCGGCGGGCCTGAGCCCGGCCGGGAATGCGGGGCCGCCGCGTAAAACGATCGCTCAACCGCGCCCCTGCTCCGCGACGAGGGCGAGCGAGGTGAGCGCGGAGAGACGCGGCGGCGCCTCGCGCCGCAGCTCCAGCGCCGCGCTGCGCGCATTTTCCGCCGATTGGAACAGACGCCCCTCCAATGGGCGGAATGACTGTTTCGCCGCATAGAAGCGATAGCCCTTGGCGTCGCGGGCGATCACGCCGACGGCTTCCTCGCCGAGCTCGATGATATAGGCGTCGGACATTTTTTCGGCCTCCTTCTCAGCGGCGCACGGCTCCTCACGACCACTTTGGGCGCGCGGCGCGTCGCTTTGCGAGCCTATAGGCTCTAGCGAATTGTTCGTTATGTCAAATAGAATGTTCTTTTAACAGAACCGCGACGAGAGAACGAACGCATCGTCGGATCGCCGCGCGGCGAAGAATTTCTGCTCCCGGCCCGTAGAGCCCGCGTCGTCACACGCTTGTCGTGCGCAATTGTTGAATATTCTCGCCTTTCGTTGCGAGGAGAAAGTTATGACATCCGTTGCCTCGAGCGTCGATCTGCGTGAAAGCGCCGACGCTCATAGTCCGAAGCCGAAGCTCGATCACAAGCTCGACATACGTGCGATTCTCACCTTCCTCGCGGTCATCGCGCTCGGCCTCGCCTTCACGGCGTGGAGCATCTACAAGGATATTCTGGAGTCCGGCGCGCCGGTCACCAATTATCTTCCCTTCATCATGCTCGGCGTGGCGCTGCTCATCGCGCTCGGCTTCGAGTTCGTGAACGGCTTCCACGACACAGCCAACGCCGTGGCGACGGTCATCTACACCCATTCCATGCCGGCGCCGGTGGCCGTGGTGTGGTCGGGCTTCTTCAACTTCCTCGGCGTGCTGTTCTCCACGGGCGCGGTCGCCTTCGGCATCGTGTCGCTGCTGCCGGTGGAGCTCATTCTGCAAGTGGGCTCGCAGGCCGGCTTCGCCATGGTGTTCGCGCTGCTCATCGCCGCGATCGTGTGGAACCTCGGCACCTGGTGGCTCGGCCTGCCGGCCTCCTCCTCGCACACGCTGATCGGCTCCATCATCGGCGTCGGCGTCGCCAACGCTCTCATGCGCGGCCGCGATGGCACCTCCGGCGTCGATTGGGGCAAGGCCACCGATATCGGCTATTCGCTGCTGCTGTCGCCGCTCTTCGGCTTCGGCGCCGCGGCGCTGCTGCTGCTGGTGATGAAGTTCCTCGTCCGCAAGCCGGAGCTCTACACCGAGCCCAAGGGCCAGGCGGCGCCGCCGTGGTGGATTCGCGGCCTGCTGATCCTCACCTGCACGGGCGTCTCCTTCGCGCATGGCTCCAATGACGGCCAGAAGGGCATGGGCCTCATCATGCTGATCCTCATCGGCACGGTGCCCACCTCCTATGCGCTCAATCGCGCGCTTCCGGCGAGCCATCTCGCGAGCTTCTCGCAAGCCTCGCATGCGGCGTCCAAGGTCGTGGAGACGAAGGCCGCGGGCTATAACGTCCTCGGCGATCCGCGCCCGGCAGTGACGAATTACGTCGCTCAGCATCAGATCAACGAGGGAACCTATCCGTCGCTCGCCGTGCTGATCCGCGACATCTCGCATCAGATCGAGAGCTATGGCTCAATCGCGAAAATCCCCTTCGCCACCGTCGGCAACACGCGCAACGACATCTACCTCGCCTCCGAGGCGCTGCGCTTCCTCGCCAAGGACAAGGCGTCGGAGCTGACCGACTCCGACAAGAAGGTGCTGAAGGAGTATAAGGACCAGATCGATCAGGCGACGAAATTCATCCCGCTCTGGGTGAAGATCTCCGTCGCCATCGCGCTCGGCCTCGGCACCATGATCGGCTGGAAGCGCATCGTCGTCACCGTCGGCGAGAAGATCGGCAAGCAGCATCTGACCTATGGCCAGGGCGCCTCGGCCGAGCTGGTCGCCGCCGGCACTATCGCCGCCGCCGACATGTATGGCCTGCCGGTCTCGACGACGCATGTGCTGTCTTCCGGCGTCGCCGGCACGATGGCCGCCAATGGCGCCGGCGTGCAGATGGCGACGATCCAGAAGCTGCTGATGGCCTGGGTGCTCACGCTCCCCGCCGCCATATTGCTGTCGGCTTCGCTCTACTTCGTGCTGCGTCAGGTGATGTGACGCGCCAAAAAGAGAGGGGCCTTCGCTGCCCCTCTCTCTTATTCCTGCTTCCTGCTCAATCGCCCTTGCCGGCGAGGCGCGGCGACATGATCTTGCTCACCAGGCAATGGGAGCCGTCGGTCGGATCCTCGGTGCGGCGCGGGCGCTTGGCCTTGCATTCCGCCTTGTCGGCCGGATTCGTCACGCCATAGAAGGCGTTGATGATCGCCTGCTCCTGCTCGTGATCGAAAGCGTGCGTCTGGCCGAACATCACATATTGGAAGACCAGAGGCTGCGTCTTCGGCACGAAGGCGACGAAATCGGCGGCCTCTTTCAATTTGCCCGCCGCGCAGCCGCGATAGGCCGCCGGACGCTGATATTTGACCCCCGCGGGCGTGGATTTGCCGGAGAGCGCATAAGTGTAGCAGGCGCGCGGCTTGGACATTTGGCAATAATAATGGATGGTTATGTCCGACCAATTGGTCGGCGCGTAATTCGTTTTCAGGCAGTCGGCCGTATATTGATAGCCCTGATCCGTATGCTTGGGCTCGCCGGCGCGGCGGCTGCCATAGACATCGGCGCTCTGGTTCATCGCCGCGAGAATGGCCGCGCCGGGCAGCGAGAGGCCGGCCGCGGGGGCGTTGGGCAGATAATTGCTGTAGGCCTGGGCCGGATCATTCTTGCCGGCGACGAGCTTGTCGATCTCCTCCTGCGTCGGAACGGCGATCCAATCGGCGACCGCCTTGGTCGTCGAGACGCCGATCCCGAGCTTTTCGAGCGTCGCGGCGTCGAGCGCGCCGCTCTGCGGCAGGCCGGACTTCTGCTGGAAGGCGGAGATTGCGGCGGCCGTCTTGGTCCCGGCGACGCCATCCGGCACGCCTGGATCGAAGCCTTGCGCGGCGAGCTTCGACTGCGCGGCCTGGGCGACCGGATTATAGGGGCCAGCGAGGCTCGCAGAGCCGACAGATGACGCAAGAACGATTCCGAGCGCCGCGAATGCGGCGCGCATGCCTATGCGCATACCAAACTCCCTTCGAGAAAATCTCATGTCGAAACAGGCGACGACCGGGAGTCATATCACCGGCCGCAGAGCCGCCAAGGCGTTTTTCTTCCCCTCGCCGCATCCTCGCGCCGCTCAGGCGAGGAGATCGGCGCGCTTATATTGAACGGAGGGCGTATCATTGGAGGCTTTATTGACCTCCGGGCCGATCTCGAAGAATTCGAGCGCGTCGTCCGGCGCGGGCGCCAGCAGGCGCCAGGCCGCCTCGGCCGCAAATTCGTCGAGGCCGAGCCAGAGATCGAAATCCTTCGGCGCGAGGATCGCCGGCATGCGATCGTGAATGGCGACCGTCGCGCCATTGGCGGAGACGGTGAGGATGCAGGCGGTGTCGAGCTCGCTGCCGTCGCTGCCGATCCATGTCTCATAGAGGCCGGCGAGCGCCAGCGGCGTCCCATCGGCGTGGCGGAAGAGATAGGGCCGGCTCGCCCGCGCCCGGCCCTTGGCGCCGTCGCGGCGCCATTCATAATAGGCGTCGGCGATGAAGAGGCAGCGCCGACGCCGCATCGCGGCGCGAAAGCTGGGCTTCTCCGGCGCGCTTTCGGCGCGGGCGTTGATGATGAGCGGAAAGCTCGCCGGATCTTTCACGAAGCCCGGCAGAAAGCCCCAGCGGACCAGCTGAAAGCGCCGCGCCTCGCCGCCGCGCGGATCGCGTTCCTGCCGCACGATGGGGACGGGCTGCGTCGGCGCGATATTGTAGCGCGGCGGAAAATTCGGCTGATCGACATAGCCGAAATAGTCGCGCGCCGCCTGCGGCGGCAGAGTGATGGCGTATCGACCGCACATGGCTTCCCTCGATTCTCCCATTCTCGCTGCGCTGCGAAATGCCGGAAATCCCGCGCCTTCCCGGAATCGCAGCGGGAAGGCGGAAAGAGATTCTTATCAATTGGAGCCCATATTGGACCCCAGCATATCGGGATTTCCTATGACCGCTGACGCGCAATTCGCAACGCTCGATCAAGTCGACGGCAGTCGAGCGCCGAATCCTTTTTCATCCACCAAGCCGCTGATCAGCCCGGTGTCCGGTCTGGCCAACGACTATCTCAACCTGTTCAACGAGCTCGTCATGATGCTCGAGCAGCTGCCGCACATGCCGGAGCTCATCGACGATCTGCTGGTTTGGCGGCCGGTGACCTACAAAGAGTATTTCGAGCGCTCGCAGCTTCCCGGACGCCACTCGGCGCTCGCCGCCTATGAGAAGGTGAGCCCGGACTTCAAGCGTCGCTTCGAGGCCTATGTCGCCGAGCTCGACACCATCGCCGTCGCCAGCGTCGCCGCCGTGCGCCTGCAATATCGCACCGGCGCGCCGCAGAACATCGACCGCCTCGCGGGAACCTGCGCCCGCGCCGGCGAGAAGATGCGCGCCATTCTCTACAAGGCGTCGCGGCTGGTGAACTACGCCAGATTGTCCGACGACTGACCGAGCGGATCGCTGGCCGGGGCGCCGGCGAAAAACGCCTCGAGCCGCGCGCGCGTCTCGCGCATCGTCAGCGCCGCCGCGAATAGGGCGGCCTCCTCCTCGATCCGGGCGGCCACGGCCGCCGTATCGCCCCGCAGCAGGCGCCGCGTCGCCGCCAGCGCCGCACGTGGCTTGGCCGCCAGCCGGCGCGCGGCGTCGAGCGCCATCTCCTCCACCTCGTCGAAGCCGGCGACCGCATTGACGATGCCGAGGCGCAGAGCCTCGCTCGCCCCGAAGCTGTCGCAGAGCAGCAGGAACTCCGTCGCCTTGACGAGGCCGATGCGTTGCGGAACCAGCAGCGTCGAGGCCGCCTCGGGGATGACGCCGAGATCGACGAAAGGCATTTTGAAGCGCGCCCCATGCGAGGCGTAGACCAGATCGCAATGGAACAGCATGGTCACGCCGACGCCGATGGCGTCGCCCGCCACGGCGGCGACGAGAGGCGTCTGCAGCGTCGCCAGCGCGCGGACGAAACGCAGAGCCGGGAAATCCTGCGGATTGTCCAGCGGGCGGCGGAAATCCTCGAGATCATTGCCGGCGGTGAAATCACCGCCCGCGCCCGACAGCACGATGGCGCGAATCTCCTCGTCGGCGTCGGCCTTGGCGAAGGCGGAGATCATCGCCTCGTACATGGGCTTGTCGATCGCGTTGCGCTTGGCCGGCCGGTCGATGACGATCCGCAGCAGCGGGCCGTCCCGGCGGACGAGGATCTCACGATTCTGCTCGCGATTTTTCATGAGCGTCTCTCTCGTCTCCACGGGGCCGCCGCCCGATTCAATCCCGCCCGGCGGATAGCAGCGCCTGTCCGGCGATGATGGAGTCGCCGCCCTCGACGGTGGCGCGCTCCAGCCCCTCCGCCGCGACGGCGAGATTATCGGCGAAGAAACGCGCCGTGACGATTCTGTTCTGAGTCGCGGCGTCGCCGGCGCGATGCGAGGCGAGCGCCCCGGCCCCGAGCAGAGTGACGCCGCGCGCCAGCGCGAACAGCCGCAGATAGGGCGTCGCTCCGGCGAGCGCCTCGAAGCCGCGCGGGTCGGACGTCGCGGACAGAAAATCGGTCGCGCGCTCGAAAGCCTCGACAGCCGCCGCGGCGCGCCGGGCGATATTGACGAAGATTGCGTCATTGCTCGCCGTCAGCGCGTCTATGTCGTCGCGCATGTCGTCGATCTCGCGCCATACGGCCGCGCCTTTGGAGAGGCGCAGCTTGCGGGTGACGAGATCGATGGCCTGAATGCCGTTGGTCCCCTCATAGATGGGCGTGATGCGCGCGTCGCGCAGCAATTGCGCGGCGCCGGTCTCCTCTATGAAGCCCACGCCGCCATGGACCTGAATGCCGAGCGAGGCGACCTCGACGCCTATGTCGGTGGAATAGGCCTTGGCGAGCGGCGTCAGCAGGCCGGCGCGCTCCTGGGCCGCCTGCGACTCCTCGCCCTCGAGCAGGCGGGCGCGGTCCAGCGCGGCGGCGGTGAGATAGCAGATCGCCCGCGCCGCGGCGGTCTTCGCCTTCATCGTCAGCAGCATGCGCACGACATCGGGATGCTCGACGATCGGCGCCGGATCGGATGAAGCGCCGCGGCCCTGGCGGCGCTCGCGCGCATAGGCCAGCGCCGTCTGCGTCGCCCGCTCGGCGAGGCCGACGCCCTGCAGCCCCACCGACAGCCGCGCATTGTTCATCATGGTGAACATGCAGGCGAGGCCCTCATTCTCGCGGCCGACGAGAAAAGCGACGGCGCCGTCATTGTCGCCATAGGACATTGTGCAGGTCGGCGAGCCATGGATGCCGAGCTTGCGCTCTATCCCGACGCAGCGCAGATCATTGCGCGCGCCGGGGCGCCCGTCCGGCCCCGGCAGGAATTTCGGCGCCAGAAACAAGGAAATTCCGCGCGTGCCGGCGGGGGCGTCGGGCAGGCGCGCCAGCACGAGATGAACGATATTCTCGGCGAGGTCGTGCTCGCCATAAGTGATGAAAATCTTCTGCCCGAACAGACGATAGCTTCCGTCCTCGGCGCGCTCGGCGCGCATGCGCAAATGGGCGAGATCGGAGCCGGCCTGCGGCTCGGTGAGATTCATCGTCGCCGTCCATTTGCCGGAGATCATTTTCGGCAGATAGGCGGCCTTCAGCGCCTCGGTCGCGTGAATCTCCATCGCCTCTATCGCGCCCTGGCCGAGCAGCGGGCAGAGCGCGAAGGAGATATTGGCGGCGTTCCAAATCTCCGTGCAGGCGGCGCCGAGCAGCAGCGGCAGGCCCATGCCGCCATGGCCGGACGGCGCGGAAAGCGCGTTCCAGCCGCCCTCCACCCAGAGCGAATAGGCCTCGCGCCAGCCGGGCGCGGTCGCCACCTCGCCATCCGCGAGCGCCACCCCCGCGCGGTCGCCGACCCGATCGAGCGGCAGCAGCGCCGTCTCGGCGAATTTGGCGGCCTCCTCGAGCGTCGCGGCGGCGGTGGCCGCGTCCAGCTCGGCATAGAGCCCGCCCGGACCGAAGGCCGTCTCGCCCGCCGCCCGCCGCATGGCGAAGAGCAGATCATCGAGATGCGCGCGGTAGGACATGGACGGGCTCCGGGAGAGAATCGCTTTCTCATTCTAGCGCCGCCGCAGGGCTATTCCACCAATGCGCGCGACCATGAGCGCCGCCGCGAGAGGAAGCGCGGCTCGCGCCGAGGCCGCCTTCATGATAGACAGATGAGCATAGCCGAACGGCGCGAGGAGAAATCATCATGCCTCATGTTCGCATTCTGGCCGGCGTCGCATCGGCGCTGATCGCGACGAGCGCTTGCGCCGACGCGTCGCGGAAGGCGCCCGTGGAAGATGGTTATCACATTCCCTATGTCGTCGGCTCCGGCGGCGAGAAGCGCGATGTGATGAATGTCCCCGGCAGCGTGACTGTCCTATCGCGAAAATTCATGGACGATATTCAGGCGACTTCTGTTCAAGACGCGTTGCGCTACGCGCCCGGCGTGCAGGTCATGGGTAGATGAAATGATGGGCCGCCGGCCCTTGCGCCGATAATTAGGTAAAATTGGGTAGTTCTTCCGCGACCCGCGTTAAGCTCCCGCCTGTAAGACGTTTCTCGAAGCGAGAAACAAAGGAGCTTGGTTGTGTCGCTCACACTTTCCGATCTGTCGCTCTATGGCCGCCCGGCCTATGGGGCCTCATATCAGCCGGCGGCCGCCGCGCCCGCGAGCGAGACGCAGCGCGCGCAATCCGCGCAATCGGCGTCGACTCCCGCGGGCGGCGATTCCGCCGACGCCGATGGCGCGCATGATCCCTATGCGCAGATCGACTCGCTGCTCGCCAGCCTGCGCGATCTCACGCTCGGCGGCGCCAAGCTCGACAGCGCTTCGACGACCTCGCAGGCCAATGCGGCCTATGCCGCTTATGCGATGGGTTGACGCGGCGGCTCAACGGCCGCCCGCTTTCGCCTTCAGCTCATAGAGCGCGGCCAGCGCCTCGCGCGGCGTCAGCGCATCTGGATCGATCGCCCCCAGAGCCTCGCGCAATTCGTCCTTCGCCGGCGCGCTCGTCACCACATGCGCGAAGAGCGGCAGATCGTCGATGAGCTTCTCGACCGGCGCGCGCCGATCCGCGGCCTCCAGCTCGGCGAGAATCGCATGCGCCCGCGCCACCACGCTCGCCGGAAGCCCCGCCAGCTCGGCGACATGCACGCCGTAAGAGCGATCGGCGGCGCCTTTCGCGACCTCGTGCAGAAACACCACCTCGCCGGCGTGATCCTTCACTTTCATGGTGAGATTGACGAGCCGTCCCATGCGCTTCGTCAATTGCGTCAGCTCGTGGAAATGCGTCGCGAACAGCGCGCGCGCGCGATTGACCTCGTGCAGATGCTCGATCGTCGCCCAGGCGATGGAGAGGCCGTCGAATGTCGCCGTGCCGCGGCCGATCTCGTCGAGAATGACCAGCGAGCGCGGGCCGGCGCAATTCAATATGGCCGCCGTCTCCACCATCTCCACCATGAAGGTGGAGCGCCCACGCGCGAGATCATCCGCCGCGCCGACGCGCGAGAACAAGCGATCGACGGCCCCTAACCGCGCGCTCTTGGCCGGCACGAAGGAGCCCGCCTGCGCGAGAATGGCGATGAGCGCGTTTTGGCGCAGATAGGTGGATTTGCCGGCCATGTTCGGCCCGGTGACGACGGCGATCTTGCCGGCGCGCGCGTCGCCGAGATCGCAATCATTGGCGGCGAAGATTTTTCCCTGCGCCTCGAGCGAGGCTTCGACGACAGGATGACGCCCGCCGACAATCTCGAAATCGAGCGAGGAATCGACATGCGGGCGCGTCCAATCGCGCTTGACCGCCAGCTCGCCGAGCGCCGCGAAAACGTCGAGCGCGGCGAAGCCTTGCGCGAGACGTTGCAGCTCTTGCGCGCGCGCGAGAACGGCGCCCGCCAATTCCTCGAACAGCGCCAGCTCGCGCTCCTGCGCGCGATCGGCGGCGGAGGCGATTTTCGCCTCCAGCTCGGCGAGCTCGCGCGTCGAGAAGCGCATGGCGTCCTGCATCGTCTGGCGATGCGTGAACACAGCATCGAAAGGCGGACGCAGCAGCCTCTCGCCCTGCGCCTGCGGAACCTCGATGAAGAAGCCGAGAAAGTTGTTGTGCTTGATCTTGAGCTGCTTGGTCTCGGCCAGCTCGACATAGCGCTGCTGCAGCGAGGCGATGACGCGGCGGCTCTCGTCGCGCAGCGCGCGCGCTTCGTCCAGCTCGGCGTCGAAGCCTTGCGCGATGAAATTTCCCGCGCGCTTGTCGAGCGGCGGATCGTCGGCGAGGCGCGTCGCAATGGCGCGCTCCAATTCGCCGTCGCAAGCAGCGAGCTCGGCGATCTCCTGCGCGACCAGCGGCGCCGCCTCCTGCGCGGCGAAGAGCGCGACGATCTCGCGCGCGGCGGCGAGCGCCGCGCGAATATTGCCGAGATCGCGCGGGCCGCCGCGCTGCAATGACAGACGCGAGAGCGCCCGCGCCACATCCGGCGCGCGGGCGAGCGTGGC
This sequence comes from Methylosinus sp. sav-2, assembly GCF_004366495.1. Classification (NCBI taxonomy): domain Bacteria; kingdom Pseudomonadati; phylum Pseudomonadota; class Alphaproteobacteria; order Hyphomicrobiales; family Methylocystaceae; genus Methylosinus; species Methylosinus sp. sav-2. The sequence goes on along the minus strand of NZ_SOEJ01000001.1, from coordinate 442,411 downwards.
GCGCAAGCGCGCGCGCAGCTCCGGCGCGGTGACGAAGAAGGACACCGCGTCGAGCCGCTGCGCGATCAATTCCGGCTCGGTGGAGGGCGCGGCGATGCGCTCGGCGAGCAGGCGCGCGCCGGCGGGCGTCGCGCTCATGTCGATCGTCGCCAGCAGCGAGCCGTCGCGCTCGCCTTTCAGCGTGCGCGTCAGCTCGAGATTGACGCGCGTCGCCGCGTCTATCTCCAAAGTGGCGCTGCGTCGCAGGCTCGAGGGACGGCGCAGCGCCGGACGTTTTCCCTTTTGCGTGCGCTCGACATAGAGGATGGCCGCCGCCGCCGCCGCGATCTCCGCCTCGCCCAACGCGCCGAAGCCCTCTAACGTCGCGACGCCGAAGAAATCGAGCAGCCGCCGCGCAGCGCTCTCGCCGCCGACATCGCGTCCGAGCGCGGTCAGCGGCGCGTCGAGATGCGCGAGCTGCGATGTGAGCTGCGCGTCGGCGCAGATCGCTTCCGCCGCGACGATCTCGCGCGGCTCCAGCCGCGCCAATTCGCCGGCCAGCTCCGCCTCGCCGACCTCCGCGACATCGAAGGCGCCGGTGGAAATATCGACGCAGGCGAGCCCATAGCGCCAGCTTCCATCGAGCCTGTTTCCGTCGCCCCCGCGCAGCCGCGAAAGCGCCGCGAAGGCGTTGGGGCGCGCGGGATCGAGAAGCTGCTCCTCGGTGATGGTGCCGGGCGTGACGAGCCGCACGACGTCGCGTCTGACGACGGATTTATTGCCGCGCTTGCGCGCCTCGGCGGGGTCCTCCATCTGCTCGCAGACGGCGACGCGATGGCCGAGCGAGATGAGCTTTTGCAGATAATCATCAGCGCGCTCCACCGGCACGCCGCACATGGGGATGTCGGCGCCCTGATGCTTGCCGCGCTTCGTCAGCATGATGCCGAGCGCGCGCGAGGCGGTCTCGGCGTCCTCGAAGAACAGCTCGTAGAAATCGCCCATGCGATAGAAGAGCAGGCAATCGGGATTGGCCGATTTGATCTCTATATATTGCGCCATCATCGGCGTCGGCCGGGCGGCCTTGTCGTCGGATCGCGGTTTCTCGTCCATGAGACGCTTCGTGCTCTTCCTCGGTTCGAGGCGCAATAAGACACAAAGCGCATCGAGTTCAAAGGGAGCCGTGCGCCCCGTCCCCGACCCTCTCCCGGGGCCTCTTCCGCTCACGAAGATCGGAATGTGCGATTCGTCACTTGGCTAGGCTCGCCGGGCCAGCGAGAATAGCCGCATGTTTCACGCTTATGGCCTCTACACCCATATTCAGGCGAACCGGCTGCGCTCGCTGCTGCTGCTCGCGGGATTCGTCGTGCTGCTGCTGGCGCTGCTGTTCGCCGTGGCGCTGCTGTTCGAGGCGTCGCAGGACGGAACGCTGCCGCAGATCATGGCGCGCGCGCTGCGCGATCTCGAGCATGGCTGGCCCATCGCCTTCGTCGCCGCCGGGCTCTGGTTCGCCATCGCCTATTTCTTCCACCAAAGACTGATCGACGCCGCCACCGGCGCCGGCGACGTTTCGCGCGAGGACGCGCCGCGGCTCTATAATCTCCTGGAGAATCTTTGCATCTCGCGCGGCATTCCCATGCCCGCTCTCAAGATCATCGAGGATGGGGCGCTCAACGCCTACGCCTCCGGCGTGAGGGAGGGGCATTACGCCGTCACCGTCACCCGCGGGCTGCTGGAGACGTTGGACGATGTCGAGATCGAGGCGGTGATCGGCCATGAGCTGACGCATATTCGCAATCGCGACGTGCAGCTGATGGTGGTGGCCGCGATCTTCGCCGGAATATTCGCCTTCGCGGGCGATCTTCTCTTCCGCAATTGGGGCTTTCGCTTGTCGCCCAAGCGCACGGCAGAGGAAGGGCGCGACCGCGGCGGGGCGAGCGGCGCCGGCCTCGCCATAATCATCGCGCTCGCCATCATCGCGCTGAGCTGGGGGCTGTCGGTGCTGATCCGCTTCGCCATCTCGCGCTCGCGCGAATTTCTCGCCGACGCCGGCTCGGTGGAGCTCACCAAAAATCCCGATGCGATGATCTCGGCGCTGCGCAAGATCGAGTCGAACGCGATCATTCCCGATATGCCCTCGCGTATGGGCGCGTTCTTTATCGAGAGCCCGACGCGCAAGGCGCGCGCGCTGTTCTCGACGCATCCTTCCGTCGATGATCGCGTCGCCGCTCTGGTGCGCTACGCCGGCGGCCGCGACATGTCGAAGCTGGAGCCGCCGCCGCCGATCGAGGATCACGGCCCCTGGGAAGCGCAGCCGGCGCCGGTCCCTGGCGCGCCGGGCTTTCTGCCGCAGGACGGCCGCAGCCCGCTCGATCCGCCATCGCATGGGCCGTGGGGGTGAGTAGCGAGAGCCGCTCTATCGCTTCGGCAAAATCCGCTTCCGACGGACAGAGCGCTCGATGATCGGAGAGGCGTTTCCACCTCCCCCTCGAGGGGGGAGGTCGAGCGCCGAAGGCGATCGGGAGGGGGTGAACGCCCGAGTCTTCTTCGCCTAACCCCACCCCGGACCGCTTCACGGTCCGACCCTCCCCCTACAGGGGAGGGTGAGCGCGCCCGTTTGCCTTGGTCGGGGAGGGTCTACACGCGCCGCGCCAGAAACGCCGCCGCCTCGCGCAGCGACGCGCGCGCTTCCGGCATGAAGGCGGCGCCCAATTGCCAGCCATGCGGGACGAGCGGGAAAATCTTCAGCTCCACTGATGTTCCCGCCGCTGCGGCGCGCTCGGCGAGGCGGCGCGAATCGTCGAGCAGCAGCTCATCCTCGCCCACATGCAGCAGGAGCGGGGGCAGGCCGGAGAGATCGCCGAGGAGCGGCGACGCCTCCGGGTCGCGCGCGCTCGCCTCGCCGAGATATTGCCGCGCGGCGAGCCGCAAGGCGCGCCGCGTGAAGATCGGGTCCTTGCCCTCATTGTCGCGCGTCGAGGCGCCGCTCGTGGAAAGATCGGTCCAGGGCGAGAACAGCGCCGCCGCGCTGGGGAGCGGCAGGCCGCGCGCGCGCAGCCGCAGCATCAGGGCGAGCGCCAATCCGCCGCCGGCCGAATCTCCGGCGAGCGCCAAAGGTCCGCGTGCGGCGAGGCGCTCATAGGCGGCGCTCACATCGTCGAGCGCGGCGGGAAAACGATGCTCGGGCGCCAGCCGATAGGCGGGGGTGAAGACATTAAATCCGGCCTTCGCGAAAAAGCGCGCGGTCGAGCGATAGAGGCGCGGCGCGCCGGCCATATAGGCGCCGCCATGCAAATAGAGCAGCGTGGCCTTTGGCGCGCGCGCTCTGATCCATTCGCCGGGACTATCCGGGTCGGCTTCGGCGGCGCCGGCGGGCGGCCAGGGAAAGCGCAGATTCAGCGCTCGCACGGCGGCGTCTGGTTCTCCCTCGCCGCAGATGCGCGGGCGCAGGAAGCGGCGCAGATAAGCGCGCGCGAGATGCGCCGAAAGGCTCGCCATGACGGCCTATTTCGCGGCCGGCGGAGCGGCGGGCTTTTCGGCCGGAGGAATGGTCGTCTCCAGCAGCGCGTCGAGCTTTTCGTCCACGAGGCCGGCGGCCTTGGCGCGGCTGTTCCACAGCATGGCCTCGGAATGATTCTTCTCGACGCCGAGCCCTTCGGCCAGCAAGCGCGCCAGGCGGTTTTGCGCCACCACATTGCCGGCGGCGGAGGCCTGCCGCAGCAGCTTCACCGCATGGGCGCGGTCGCGCGCGACGCCGGCGCCGTTGAATTCCATGATCGCGAATTCCACCATGGCCGCGGTATGGCCGGCCTCGGAGGCCTTGCGCAGCCAATTGCCGGCCTCGGCCGGATCGGCGGCGACGCCGCGGCCGCTCTTGTAGAGAAGCGCCAGCGCATAAGCGGCGTCGGAATTGTCCAGCTCGGCGGCGCGGCGGAAATAGGCCTGCGCCTTGGCGAAGTCCGGCTCCTTGCCGTCATTCTCGAGCCAGAGCTCGCCCAAAAGCTCGAGCGCCGCCGGATGTCTCTCCGCCTTCTCGAGATAGGTTTGGGCCAGCGCGCGGTCCTTGGGGATGTCGCGGCCGGTGAGCGCCGCCGCGCCGAAGAAATAGGCGGCGTCCTTGCCGCCGGAGTCGGCGGCGCGGCGGAACCATTGCATCGCCTTGGCGCGGTCGCGCGCGACGCCCTGCCCGTCGAGATAGAGCCGACCGATCAGCGTGAGGGCGGCGGCGTCCCTGGGATTTGCGGCGAGGCGCTTTTGCGCTTCGCCCATGGCGGCGACATAATCCCCGCGCTGATAGGCGCCGAAGGCGAGATCGGCGGCCGGCGGCGCCGGCTCGGCCGCGAGGGCCGGGGAGGCGAGCAGGAGAAGAGCGAAAGCGAGGCGTTTGCTCATTTCGCCGCCTCTCGGACGAGCCGCGCCGCGTCGCGCATGGCTTCTGCCGGGCCGCGGGGATCGTCCCACACTGCGGCGTCCAGGCTCACGAATTCCGCGCCGGCGGCGGAGAGCGGGCCGACCTCGGCGAGGCTATGCGCCAGCGCCACGCAGGGCGTGTTGAAAATCTCCGCCCACCAGGCGACGCGCTCGGCGGTCCATTGGAGAGTGGGCGGCGCGCCGTCCTCGCCTATATCGCCGAAGACGAGATAATCGGCGCCCGCCTCGCCGGCGCGCATGGCCTCGTCGCGCGAGGCGAGAACGCCGACCCCGACGATGAAATCGGGCGAAAGCCGTTTGATCGCCGTGGCGAGGCGCTTCTCGTCATAGGGAAGATGCAGCCCATCCGCGCCGCAGCGCGAGACCGCCTCCGGCTCGCCCTCGATGATGAGCGCGACGCCTGCCGGCTGCGCTATGGCCGCGACCGCGCTTATCGCGCGTTCGGCCGCCGCAGGGGTCATAGTCTCGAGGCGCAGCAGCAGGCTCGCGACCTCGGCGGCCGCCAGCGCGGCGGCAAGGCTCGGCAGAAAGGGCTCGATCTCGGCGAGGCGGGGCGTCGCCAGATAGAGGCGGGCGAAATCTTCGGACTGATCTTGCGGCATCGCTTCTCGTTCGGTCGTGTTTTCTTCACGCGAACTGGTTCCCGCCGCGCTCGAAAACACTCTAGAGCCGGGCGGCGGCCGACTCAAATCGGCGCGAATCGGCGCCGTTGTATGGCGCCGCGAAGCGGATTATGCGACTGGGGCGCAAGAATCGCATGAACGGCGAAACGCATGAGCGACGAGACGGCATGAGCGGCCCGCGCATATTGATCGTCGACGATGAGCCGCAAATGCTGCGCGTGCTGCGGCCGGCGCTGGCGGCGAGCGGCTATGAGACGCTGGAGGCCGCAACCGGCCGCGAGGCGCTGAAGGCGATCGCCGCCTCTGCGCCGGACGCCGTGCTGCTCGATCTCGGCCTGCCGGACATGGACGGCAAGGAGGCGCTGCGGCAGGCGCGCGCCTTTTCGCAAGTGCCGATCCTCATTCTCTCGGCGCGCGAGCGCGAGGCGGAGAAGATCGCCGCGCTCGACGCCGGCGCCGACGATTATGTGGAAAAGCCCTTCTCGATCGGCGAATTGCTGGCGCGGCTGCGCGCGGCGCTGCGGCATGGCGCGAAGACCGTGGCCGAGGCCGCCGAGATAGAGAGCGGCGGGCTGCGCGTCGATCTCGCGCGGCGGCGGGTGACGAAGAACGGCGTCGCCGTGAAGCTGACGCCCAAGGAATATGAGCTATTGGCGACGCTCGCGCGTCACGCGGACCGGCTGCTGACTCATCGCCAGATTCTGACGGCGGTTTGGGGTCCGGCGCATGGCGAGGACACGCAATATTTGCGCGTCTTCATCGGCCAGCTGCGCGCCAAGATCGAGGATGACGCCTCGGCGCCGGCGATCCTTCTGACGGAGCCGGGGGTCGGCTATCGTTTCGTGAAGCTCTGATCGTTCAGCGCGCCTTGCGGCAGACGATGCGGAGCGCCTGGCCCTTGGCGAGGCCGGTTTCGGACTCGACTGGAACGAAGCGGCAGCGGTCCTGCGCATGCTCGGCGACGGCGAAGGCGGCGGGCTCGGCCACAGGCGCGGCGCTGCGCGAGAGGAAGGCCTTGGCGCCGGCGAGGGCGACGGTCGCGCCCAGAATGACGAAGGCGATTTTGATCGCGGAGCCGGTCTCGACGGGGCGCGAGGCGAATTCGGAAACGGCGAAGGTCATTGTCTCATCCTCGGTTCGTGTCGTGGGCGGCGCGCCCTGCGTATGAGGCGAGTTGTAAGGGAGCGGCGTCCTCGGCGTTTGTGCGCGAGGACACAGATCAATAGGCCTTGCGGCAGACCCAGCGCGTAACCTGGCCGCGCACGCCATAGCCTTCGTCGATCTCGACGACGACGGGACGGCAGACGCTCTGCGTGGCGTCGGCGGCGGCGAAGCTCGCCGGCTCGGCGATGGAGGCGACCGGCGCGGTCGGCGGCACGGGGGCGGCGACGCTCTGCGCCAGAATGGCCTTGGCGCCGGCGAGCGCGACGGTCGCGCCGAGGATCACGAAAGCCATGCGCATGGCGGCGTCGGTGCGGACAGGGCGCGAAGCGAATTCGGTAACGGCGAAAGTCATTGTTTTCTCTCCCTCAGCGCGTCGTCGGCGTCATGTCCGGCGAACAATGCTGTTGTAGGAGAGCGGCGCCCGCGTGTTTGTGCTTAGGCGCACAGGGGAGAGGCGCTCGACGGCCGCGCCGCGTCATTGACTTCTCGATCGCCGCTCGCTCAACTCGCTCGGCTTTCGAGAGACAAGGGATTGCGCCGAATGCGTTACACAAAAATCATTGCGATTTGCGTCGCCCTATCGGCGACGGCGGCGGCCGGCGAGGAGGCGATGGTCTTCGGCCCGCGGCAATTCGAGGCGGACCGCAGCGGCGCCGGAGCGGTGCTCTGCGCCTGGTCGATCTATTTGACCGTGCAGCATTATGCGAATGCGTGCGGCGTGGCTCGCAACGCGGCGGACGACGCCATCGACGAAGCGATCAAAGCGATCGACGAATTCATTCTCGCAAATTCTTCTCTTCATCCGACGCGCGCGGCGCTCGAGGCGTTCAAGCGCCGCGCCGCGCAATCGGAGGCGGCTTCGGCGCGCAAATTCTGCGAGAATCGCGATCTCGAGCCGTTCCGCAGCATCACGCCGCAGGCGTTGCGCGAATCGGTGAGCCGGCTGCTCGCGGTTCCGCGCGAGCCGGTGGTGAATCCCTGCCTGTGAGCGAAATCCGCTCGCCTTTCGTCATATCGGATCGCTGACGCCCCACACCGGCGAGCGATCGCCGTCGAAGGGCGTGAGATTGAGGCAATAGCGGGCGAGGATCACGCCGTCGCGACGGGCGGAAAGGGGCTCGCCGCGCGGAAAATCGCGATCGGGCGATGCTCGCCCGATGTGTCGCAGAGCTCGAGACGATATTCGACGCGGTCGGCGCCGCTCACCCGCCCACCACCGTGGTGATCACCTGCCCCTCACGGGCGAGCGTGATCTTCCAATAATAATGGCGGTTGATCGTCGCCCGCTCGAGGTCGCGGGTGGTGGCGATCTTCTCGTCATTGACGACGAGAATCACGTCGGCCTTTTGCAGATTGAGCTGCGCGGCGACCGATTGCGGGTCGATCTCCGCGACGACGACGCCATTGACCGCGCCCTGCACGGAGAATTCCTCCAGCACGGCCGGGGAGATGTTGACGACCGTCGCGCCGGCGAAGGGCGAGGGGCCTTTCAGCTTCACCGCATCGCGCGCCGGAACTTCGGGAGCGGCGGAGAGCTTCAAAGGCACGGCGATGGTCTTGCCGGCGCGCAGCACGCCCAGCGTCGCTTGTCCGCCGAGCGGCTTGGTGGCGAGGCGATAGCCGAGCGCCTCTGGATCGTCGGCCGATTGGCCGTCCACGGTGACGATGACGTCGCCGCGCTTCAGCCCTGCGTCGAGCGCCGGGCCTTTGGGGTAGAGATCGGCGACCAGCGCGCCGGCGGGGCGCTGGAGGCCGAGGCTGTCGGAAATCTCCTTGGAGAGATTTTGCAGCGTCGCGCCGAGCCAGGGGCGCTTGACCTGCTTGCCGCCGCCCTTGGCCGCCGCCACGACGATCTTGACCATATTGACGGGAATCGCGAAGCCGATGCCGACCGAGCCGCCCGATTTGGAGAAGATCGCCGAATTTATGCCGACGACGCGTCCGGCCATGTCGACGAGCGGGCCGCCGGAATTGCCGGGATTGATGGAGGCGTCGGTCTGGATGAAGAAGCCATAGTCGGAAATGCCGACCTGCGTGCGCGCCAGCGCCGAGACGATGCCCTGCGTCACCGTCTGCCCGACGCCGAAAGGATTGCCGATGGCGAGCGCCAGATCGCCCACCTCGAGCGCGTCCGAATCGCCGAGCTCCATGGTGGGGTAGTTCGCGGCCTCGGTCAGCTTCAGCACGGCGAGATCGGTGCGCGGATCGCGCAGCAGGATTTTCGCCGGTATCTCGCGCTTGTCGGAGAGCGAGACCTTCACATCGGTCATGCCCTCGATGACGTGATTATTGGTGACGACGAGGCCCGAGGCGTCGACGATGACGCCGGAGCCGAGCGATTGCGCCGTCGGCCCGCGCTGGCCGCCGCCTCCGCCGCCCTCGCCGAAGAAGCGGCGGAAGATCGGATCGTCGAAGAAAGGATTGGCCGGCCGCTGCTCGACGCGCGTCGCGAAGACATTGACGACGGCGGGCGTCGCCTTTTTCACGATGGGCGCGAAGGACAAGATCACATCGGCGCGCGACTGCGGCAGGGCGCGCTCCTGCTGAGGCGCGAGCAGGGCCTCCGCCAGCGCCGCCGGAGCGGCGAGCGTGAGCATGGCGAGAGCCGCAATGAATTGGCGCCGAAGAAAAATCATCGATCGTCCTCTCGGGGTGCGATTCGTGGGGCGAGATTCGTTCGCGCATATTAGCCCGAAAAGCGTCAGACTCGTGGAATTCGCATGAGCGCGTAGGGGCGGCGCTCAGCCGAGGGCGTGTGCGAGATAAATGGTGTGGCGGGGATCGCCCTCGGCGCCGCGGGCGGCGATCTCCTCGGCGCGGAAGGAGAAGCGCGTTTCCTCGAGGCGTTCTTCGAAGCGCGGCGACGGATCGGCGGACCAGACGGCCAGCACGCCCGCAGGGGCGAGGGCGCGCCGCATCTTGCGCAGGCCGCGCGCGGAGAAGAGCGCGGAATTAATGTCGCAGAGCACCGCCTCCGGGCCATTGTCTATGTCGAGGAGGATAGCGTCATAGGCGCCCGCTTCCGCCTCCATCAGCGCGGCGACGTCTCCCTCCAGCAATTGGACGCGGGCGTCGTCCAGCGGTCGGCCGGCCAGCGGCGCGAGGGGGCCGCGGTTCCAGGCGATGATCTCGGGGAGCAGCTCGGCGACGATGATTCGGGCATTTTGCGGCGCGGCGTCGAGCGCGGCGCGAAGGGTGAAGCCCATGCCGAGGCCGCCGACCAGAATGCGCGGCGCGCCTGCGCTCGGCTCGGCGAGGGCGAGCCGGGCCAGCGCCTCCTCCGAGCGATGGGCGCGGTTGGACATGAGGTCATAGCCGTTGCAGCGGATTTCATAGACGCCGCCGCGCTGGCGCAGCAGCAGCTCATCGCCCGCGCCGGTGCGGGCGCGGGAGAGCTCTTCCCAAGGCTCGAGGATCACGCTTCCGGGTCCGGCGGGCGTCCCACGCGGCCGAGATGGGTGTCGCCGAAGGCTGTTCCATATTTGAGGCCGAAGCCGAGCATCCGGTCGAAGCCGATATGCGCAATGTGAATCAGCGCGATCGAGATCATCAGCCCCTGGTCGAGATAAACGCCGGCGCCGAGCACGGCGAAGGGGATGATGGTCGTATGAGCGGTATTATAGGCGATGGCGCCGATGCGCGGGCCGGCGAGATAGAAAGCCATCGACAGATCGGGGAAGAGGAACAGCCAGGCCAAGAGGCGCCAAGGCCGAAATAAGCGAAAAGGGCGGCCGACATCAGCGCCGCCCCTTCTAATCTCAACAGGAGCTTCGGTCCGCCGAGAACGCTTCCGCTCGCGGGGCCGGAGAGCATCGGCGTTACGCCGCTTCTTCCGTCGCCGTCTGGACGGGGCCGGAATCCTGGCCCTTGGCGTCCACGTCGCGGTCGACGAACTCGATCACGGCGAGCGGGGCGTTGTCGCCATAGCGGAAGCCCGCCTTCAGCACGCGCGTGTAGCCGCCATTGCGCTCTTTGTAGCGCGGGCCGAGCACGTCGAAGAGCTTTCTGACCAGATCGACGTCGCGCAGGCGGGAGATGGCCTGACGGCGGGCGTGGAGGTCGCCGCGCTTGCCGAGCGTCACCAGCTTCTCGACGATGGGGCGAAGATCCTTGGCCTTGGGCAGAGTCGTGACGATCTGCTCATGCTTGATGAGCGCCTGGGCCATGTTGACGAACATCGCCTGACGATGCTCGTGGGTGCGGCCGAAGCGGCGCTTCTTGTTACGATGATACATTTGGCGTCTCCGTTATTTTAGCGGCCGCCGTGCCAAGGAACGGCCGTCGTAAGGAGTGATTAGCGCGTAGCGAATAGCGAGTAGAAAATTCTATTCGCTACTCGCTATTTCGCTATTCGCTCAATAATGCTCTTCGAATCTCTTGGCGAGATCGTCGATGTTCTCCGGCGGCCAGCCGGGCACTTCCATGCCGAGGTGCAGGCCCATTTGCGCCAGCACTTCCTTGATCTCGTTCAAGGACTTGCGGCCGAAGTTCGGGGTGCGGAGCATTTCCGCCTCCGACTTCTGGATGAGGTCGCCGATATAGACGATATTGTCGTTCTTCAGGCAGTTGGCCGAGCGTACCGAGAGCTCTAGCTCGTCTACCTTCTTCAGCAGCGCCGGGTTGAAGGCGAGCTGCGGGATGGACGGGGCGGCCTCCTCGCGGCGCGGCTCCTCGAAGTTCACGAACACCGACAGCTGGTCCTGCAGAATGCGCGCCGCATAGGCGAGCGAATCTTCCGGCGAGATCGCGCCATTGGTCTCGATCGTCAGCGTCAGCTTGTCCTTGTCGAGCTCCTGGCCCTCGCGGGTGTTCTCGACGCGATAGCTCACCTTCTTGACCGGCGAATAGAGGCTGTCGATCGGGATGAGGCCGATCGGCGCGTCCTCGGCGCGATTGCGGTCGGCCGGGACATAGCCCTTGCCGGTCGCGATGGTGAATTCGACGCGGAACTCGGCGCCCTCGTCCAGCGTGCAGATGACGAGATCGGGATTGAGGATCTGCAGATCGCCGGTGGCCTGGATGTCGCCGGCGGTGACCGGCCCCGGACCCTGCTTCTTCAGCGTCAGGCGCTTCACGCCCTCGCCGCTGTATTTGATGGCGATGTCCTTGATGTTGAGGACGATGTCGGTGACGTCCTCACGCACGCCGGGGATCGACGAGAATTCGTGCAGCACGCCGTCGATGTGGATCGAGGTGATCGCCGCGCCCTGCAGGGAGGAGAGCAGAATGCGACGCAGCGCATTGCCCAACGTCAAGCCGAAGCCGCGCTCGAGCGGCGAAGCGACGGCCACCGCGATGCGGCGCGGATCGTAACCCGCCGTCACCTCGAGCTTGCTGGGCTTGATGAGTTCCTGCCAGTTCTTCTGGATGCTCACTGTGGCGCCTTTCCTTCAGCTCTCGGCCGGGTCCCGCGCGCCTGCGGCGCGAGACCCCGTCGCAATTCGTCTCGATGAAATAGGTCTCGTCAGACGCGGCGGCGCTTGCGCGGGCGGCAGCCATTGTGCGGAATGGGCGTCACGTCGCGGATCGAGGTCACGGTGAAGCCCGCGGCCTGCAGCGCGCGCAGCGCCGATTCACGACCGGAGCCCGGCCCGGAAACCTCGACCTCGAGGGTGCGAACGCCATGCTCGCCAGCCTTGCGGGCCGCGTCCTCGGCGGCCATCTGCGCGGCGTAGGGCGTCGATTTGCGGGAGCCCTTGAAGCCCATCGTGCCGGCGGACGACCAGGACACAGTGTTGCCCTGCGCGTCGGTGATGGTGATCATCGTGTTGTTGAACGTCGAATTCACATGCGCGACGCCGGAAACGATGTTCTTGCGCTCCCTGCGGCGAACGCGGGTGGTCTCTTTTGCCATAGTCTCTTTCTCGTCCTTCGGACGCGCCCGTAATGCCGGGCGCTAGGGCTCGATGCGGGCGGAAGCGCTCGTCGCTCCGCGCCCAGGTGATCGTCGCGGGGCGAGCCCGCGACACGTCGTTCGGATTACTTCTTCTTGCCGGCGATCGGCTTCGCCTTGCCCTTGCGGGTGCGGGCGTTGGTGTGGGTGCGCTGGCCGCGCACCGGCAGCTGGCGACGATGGCGCAGGCCGCGATAGCAGCCGAGGTCCATCAGGCGCTTGATGTTGATCGCCACCTCGCGGCGAAGGTCGCCTTCGACCAGATAGTCGCGGTCGATCGTCTCGCGGATCTGCAGCACTTCGGCGTCGGTCAGCTGGGCGACGCGACGCTCGGCGGGGATGTTCACCTTCTCGATGATCTCCTGCGCCTTTTTCGGCCCGATTCCATGGATATACTGCAGAGCGATGACGACGCGCTTGTTGGTCGGAATGTTGACGCCGGCTATACGGGCCATTTTCTCGTCTCTCCATGTGAGGGCGAACTTTGTTCGCCGATTAGACCCGCGTCCGGTGGAGGCCGGCCCCTGCGGGCTTTTTATACGACGACGGCTCCGTTCCCGCTGAGGAACGGAGCGCGAGGCCGAAGTGGTGAAGGTGGGGTTCCTAGGCGAAAGCCGTCGACCCGTCAAGGCGCCTGGCCCGCTGGTCGGTCACTTTTCCTCACTATATTCCTCGAGCTCGAGCCACATGGCGTTGATGACGCCGAATGCGCAGGCGAGTCCGAGGCCGAGAATCCAGGAAAAATACCACATGGCGGTGTCCTTCGCGCGATAGGGGAAATTGCGGTCAGTAGGGATAATTGTCCTTGTCCCCCACGCTCGCCTCCGTCACCTGCCCGCGCAGCGCATGATAGATCCAGGCCGTGTAGGCGAGCACGATCGGCAGGAAGACGACGACGGCCCCCAGCATCAGCGTCAATGTGTGGCGGCTCGAGGAGGCGTCCCACAGGGTGAGGCTGTGATTGGGATCGAGCGAGGAGGGCAGCAGAAAGGGAAAGAGGGTGAAGCCCGCCGTGGCGATGACGCCCGCGGTGGCGAGGCTCGAGCCGATGAAGGCCACGATCGGCGCCGAGAGGGCGAGCGCCAGCACGGCGACGATGACGCCGAAATAAGTCAGGGCGGGCGCGGCCAGCGTCCAGGGGCGCGCTTCATAGGCGGCCCGCCAGGCGCCGGCCTCGCGTGCGACGGTCTTGGCCAGAGGATTGGAGGGGCCGGAGGGATCGACGGCGCTCGTCAGCACATAGCCGTCGATATTCTGCGCGCCCCAATAGCCGGCGTAGGTGAAGGCGGCGAGCAGCACGATCGCCGCCAGCCAGCCGGCCAGCTTGGCGCGAAAGGCGACCGGGCCTTGCGTCTTGGCGGCGAGCCAGGCGGCGCCCTGCAGCGTGATCATGGCGAGGCTGACGAGGCCCGCGAGCAGAGCGAAGGGCGTCAGCAGGCCGAAGAGATTGCCCTCGTAGACGACGTTCATCTCATCGTCGAAGCGGAAGGGCGCGCCGAGCAGGACATTGCCGAAGGCGACGCCGAAGAGAAGCGCCGGCACAAAGCCGGAGGCGAAGAAAATCCAGTCCCAGGCGCGCCGCCAGCCAGGCGTCTCCACCTTGCTGCGATAGACGATCGCCGCCGGCCGCAGAATGAGGCCGAGCAGGACGAGGAACATCGCCAGATAGAAGCCCGAGAAGGAGACGGCGTAGAGCGCCGGAAAGGCGGCGAAGATCGCGCCGCCGCCGAGAATCAGCCAGACCTGATTGCCTTCCCACACCGGGCCGATGACATTGAGCGTCTGCCGGCGCTCGCCGTCTCTGCGGGCGACGAAGGGATGCAGCACGGCGACGCCGAGATCGAAGCCGTCGGCGATCGCAAATCCGATGAGCAGCGTTCCGAGCAAGGCCCACCAGACGAGCCGCAGAATTCCGTAATCGATCATGTCGGGAATCTCCTCGATGAGGATTTCATGTCGAGACGATTGGAAGCCGGCGCCGTTCCCTCACTCCGTCGATGGCCCCCTCCCTCACCCTCCCCCGCTTCGCGGGAGAGGGGGCGGCGACGTTTCGCGAAGCTTCGATGAAGCGCTGGATCTGCTCCCTCTCCCGCGGAGCGGGGGAGGGCTGGGGAGGGGGCTGATCGCCTCACGCGACCAGGAAGGGCCGCTCCGGCGCCTCACGCGGGAAGGGCTCGATGGTCGGGCCGAGGCGGATATATTTCAGCATCAGCCACACTTCGACGATGGCCAGCGCGCTGTAGAACAGCACGAAGCCGCCGAGGCTCAGCAGAACATTATAGGCCGGCACATTGGACGCGCCGAGGAAGGTCGGCAGCACGCTGTCGATGATCCAGGGCTGGCGGCCATATTCGGCGACGATCCAGCCGAGCTCGGCCGCGATCCAGGGTAGAGGCAGGCTGTAGAAGGCGAGCTTCAAGAGCCAGGGATTGTCTCTGAGGCGACGCCGGCTGGCGACGAGGAAGGCCGCCGCGAACAGGAAGATGAAATAAAAGCCCAGCGCCACCATGATACGGAAGGCCCAGAACAGCACCGGCACATTGGGGATGGTGGTGAGCGCCGCCTCATGCACCTGCTCATTGGTGGCGTTTTCGATATCGGGCCGGAACCGCTTCAAGAGCAGCGAATGGCCGAGGTCCTCGAAGGCCGGCAGCAGCTCGGCGGGGATGGCGGCGTTGGGTCCGTCGGGACGCGCGGCGAGCCATTCATAGGCGGGCATTCCGGCGCGAATGCGCGTCTCCGATTTCTCGACCAGCGATTTTATGCCCTCGACCGGCGTGTCCAGCGAGCGCGTCGCGATGAGGCCGAGGAGATAGGGCACCTCGACCTTCAAATGCGTCGTCTGCTGCTTCACATCGGGAATGCCGAAGAGGGTGAAGGAGGCCGGCGCCGGCTCCGTCTCCCACATGGCCTCGATCGCCGCGATCTTCATTTTCTGGTTGAAGCTCGCCGTATAGCCGCTCTCGTCGCCGAGCACGACGACGGAGAGCGCCGAGGCGAGGCCGAAGCTCGCCGCCACATTGGCGGAGCGCCGCGCGATCTCGCGATGCTGGCGGTCATAGAGCAGATAATAGGCTGAGATGGAGAGCACGAACATCGCGCCGGTCACATAGCCGGCGCTGACGGTGTGCACGAATTTCGATTGCGCGACGGGGTTGAAGAACACTTCCGAGAAGGAGGTGAGCTCCATGCGCAAGGTCTGGGGATTGAACGCCGCCCCCACCGGATTGAGCATCCAGCTATTGGCGATGAGAATCCACAGCGCCGAAAAATTGGCGCCGAGGGCGACCAGCCAGGTGACGGTGAGATGCGCCACCGGGCTCAGCCGGTTCCAGCCGAAAAAGAAGAGGCCGACGAAGGAGGCCTCGAGGAAAAAGGCCATCAGCCCTTCGATCGCCAGCGGCGCCCCGAAAATATCGCCCACATAATGCGAGTAGTAGGACCAATTGGTTCCGAACTGGAACTCCATGGTGATGCCGGTGGCGACGCCCATCGCGAAATTGATTCCGAACAGCGTGCCCCAGAATTTGACCGCGTCGCGCCATATGGTGCGGCCGGTCATCACGAAGACGCTCTCCATTATGGCGAGGAGAATCGAAAGGCCGAGCGTCAGCGGCACGAAGAGGAAGTGGTAGAGGGCAGTCAGAGCGAATTGCAGTCTTGAAAGCGTCACCACGTCGAGTTCGAACATCATGCGCTCCTGAAAGGATTGTCAGCCGCGGTCCCGAGCGAAGAGCTTTTCCGCCATGACGGCCGGCGAGACATGCGGCCGCTCCGAGGCGGGAAAGAAGAGGAAATAGAGCAGGGCGAGGGCCGCGGTCTTGAGAGCGAGGGCGATGGCGATCTCTCGCCCGAGCCGATGCGTCGCCGAATGGGCCGACATGCGATTCTCCCCGCCCGAAGCGCCGGGCCGGGGGACACTATCCCCGAACGGCCTCGCCTTCATGACCGCGAAAGTCCTTAAAGCCCGTACGTGATCGCCGAAGGCTCCGGTCTCGCCATAAAAAGCACATGGCGGCCCCCGTAAGAAGGCTCGAAATGTCGCTGCGCGATTATGTCGCCGTCCCGCGAGGGGCGCCCCTCGAGAGAAATCCCGCAGTCGACTTCTTGACTTTGGCCGGCGCGTGCCTTATTCGGCGCCTCTCGCTAGCGCAATGCGTTGCGCCGCGCTCGCGGGGGAGTAGCTCAGTTGGTTAGAGCGCCGGCCTGTCACGCCGGAGGTCGCGGGTTCGAGCCCCGTCTCTCTCGCCATTTCGAATCCGTCGCCTTCATAGCGTCGTGGCCCTGGCCATGGACCGAAGCTCGTCGATTGATTCTGGCCGTGCCTGCGCCTATTCTATGAGCATGACCTCACCCGCGATCACCTTCGATCGTCTCGCCTATATCGACCGGCTGAAAGAGGCCGGCTTCGACGATAAGCAGGCGCGCGCTCAGGCCGATGCGCTGGACGCGGCGCTGCGCGATTCGGTCGCCACCAAGGCCGACCTCAAAGAGCTGGCCGGCGAGCTGCGCACGGAAATGGCCAATCTAAAGGTCGATATTCTCCGCTGGCTCGTCGTCACGCAGATCGCGCTCGGCGGCGTCATTCTCGCCGCTGTCAAATTCGTGAAGTGAGCGGCGGTCCCTCCCTTCAGCTCTCCAGCAGCCAGCGCGCGCAATCGTCCCAATAGGGGCGGCCGGGGTCGCGGAAAAAGCCGAAATGGCCCATGCCGCGCCCCTCGGCGCGAATCGCCAGCGGCTCTATGTGGGCGCGGCTGTAGCGCTTCAGCAGCGCCTCCACCGCCGGCTTCGGCGCCATCCAATCATCGTCGATGGTCAGCGCGCGAATCGCTCCCGTGAATTGGTCGAAGCATCCGGGGAAGGGCCGGCCCGCCGCATCGACGAAATAGGCCTCGCTGCGGCACCAGCGCGCCCATTCCAGCGCGGCGTCCTTGGGCAGATCCTCGCCGAGGCCGAGCCGCGCCGCCGGAAAATAGCCGAGCAGGGCGGCGGGGATCGGCAGCAGCGCGCGCCACATCAGCCATAGCGCATATTTGCGCGGGGCCGGCCACAGCCGCCAATCGCCGATCTGCGTGCTGACCGCCAGCATGGCGCGAATGCAGCCGTTATTGTCGGCGAGCCCGACCATCTGCCCGCCGACGCTATGAGCGACGACGCGCAAGGGCTCCGCCGGCGCGAGCTGCGCCGCATGATCGATGATTCCGGCGAGATCCCGCTCGCCCCAGGCGCGCAACCCCCCGCCGGGCGCGCCGAAGTGGCGGGAGGCGCCGACGCCGCGATAATCGAAGGTGAGAACGCGGCATCCGCGCGCGGCGAGAAAGCGCGCCAGCCGCTCGTAGAATTTCTGCTTCACCGCAATGGCGCCGGCGATGACGACGACGGGTCCTTCCCCATTCGGGGGCGAGAATAGCGTCGCCGCGAGAGACGCTCCGTCTCTCGCGGCGATGGTCATCGCTTCGACTGCGCCGTCGCCGGCTCGGGTCATGCGGTCACGCTCTCTTCGGGCAGTCTCGCGGCTTCGGCTTTGGCGAGCGGCGCCTCCGCCTCGCGGCGAATTCTGCTCTGCTGCTGATAGTGAGCGGCGAGCGGCAGGTTTTCAACCGCGGGGAACTCCTCCTCGATCTTCTTCGGCTTGAAGAGGGTGACGACGGATTTCCAGGTCGCGATCCCCCAGCCCTGCGAGCGATAGGGATAGCCGTGCTCCTCGCAGAACTGGCGCAGCATGGGCGCGAGCTGCGGATAGTGACGCGGGCTGATCCAGGGGAAGAGGTGATGCTCGATCTGGAAATCGACGCCGCCGCACAGCAGCCGGCCGATCGGACCCGTCTCGAAATTCACCGCCGTCGCCGTCTGCAGCATCAGATAATTGTCGCGCGTCGCATCCTTCGTCACCTGGATCGCTTCCTCCGGGTAATGCGCCGGAGCAAAGAGCGCGAACATGACATAGGACATCATGAACATCTGCACGACGAAGAACATTGCGACATTGGCGAAGCCGAAGAAATAGATCGGAATGATCATCCACACGATCCAATGACCGATCATGCAGGAAAGATCGACCCAGCTCTGCCAGTTGCGGCGCTCGTCGTCGCGCAGCTCGCGGATCAGGAAGCGCCAGCCCTTGAAGGCGACGCCGAAGGAATTGCCGAGCAGCACGATGGGAAAGAAATAGCCCTGATGCTCGAACCACCAGCGCGCGAGGCCGCTGGCCTTCTTCAGATCGCGATCATTGAGCGTGAACACCGGCAGCAGATCGGCGTCGTCGTCCACGCCGATGACGTTCGGATTGGGATGATGCACGACGACATGCTTGTGGCGCCAATAATTGCCCGACACGCCGAGGAAGAACGGAAAGTCGAAATACATGATGAACTCATTGACCCACGGCTTGTTGCTGATCGCATGATGCGAGGCGGTGTGGCCATTGGTCGACATGCCCATGCAGCCGTAGGCGACGAGAATCATGCCGATCGCCTTGACGATGAGCATGTCCGAGACGATGACGAGCGCGACGCCCGTCGCCGTCAAGGCGATGAACAGCAGCCATTCGGCAATGCCGATAGCGGTCAGCTTGCGGGCGTATCCTGCGCGGCGGACCTGCTCCCGCAGGCGCGCGAAATCCTGATTGGCTTCCTTAGACATATGCACCCCCGATAAAACGAAATCGCGTGTCAGACGCGCTGCAGCCGGTACGGCGCGTGATAATCCTTGGTGAAGAGGAGCTGATAGAGCGCCTGGTCCCCGGCCATGGCGGAAGCTATTCCGCAGCTGAGGTAGTATTCCCACATGCGCTTGAAGACCGTGTCGTAGCGCACAGGATCGAGCGTTCCGCTATTGGCGCGGAAGGCTTCCAGCCAGCGACGCAGAGTCACGGCGTAATGGCGCGCCATATTCTCGACGTCGAGAATGGCGAGGCTATTCTTCTCGAGCTCTGTCGTCATCGCGGAGAGCTTCGGCGTGTCGGAGCCGGGGAAAACGTATTTTTGAATGAACGGATCATGGCGATTGATCGCCGTGTTGCAGCCGATGACATGCACGAGGCCGCGGCCCTTCGGCGCGAGCAGACGCTCGATGGCGCCGAAATAGGCCGCATAATCCTTGGCGCGCACATGCTCCAGCATTCCGACGCTGACGATGCGATCGAAAGAGCCCTCGATCTCGCGATAATCGCCGAGGATGAAGCGCACGCGATCGGAGACGCCGTATTTGGCGGCGTTTTCCTGCGCGCGCGCGTGATGCGCGACGCTATTGGTGACGCCGACGCCGCGCGCGCCGAAATTCAGCGCAGCGTGAATCAGCATGCCGCCCTTGCCGCAGCCGATATCGAGCAGCGACTGGCCGGGCTCGATCTCGAGCTTCTGGCAAATGCGATCGAGCTTGCGCTGCTGCAGCAGATCGGCGTCGTCGTCCTGCGCATGCGCATAGCCGCAGGAATAGACCTGATAGCGATCGAGCAGAAAGGCGTCGAACACGTCTTCGCCGATGTCGTAGTGACGGCGCACATTGGTCGCCGGGCTCAGCAGGCGATTGCTCGCCAGCATGCCAGCGTAGCGGAAGAGGAAGCTCCAATCGGAGCGCAGCTTCTTATGCAGGCCGGCGCGGCACAGCATTGTGAGGCAATCGACGAGGCGGCCGTCCTCGACCTCGAAATCCTGCGCCATGAAGGCTTCGCCCATGCCGAGATTGCCGAAGGCGAGCACGCGGCTGAAGAATTCGTCGCGCAGCACGCGCAGCACGATCGGCGCTTCCTCGCCGGCGCCGAAGTGATGATCGACGCCATTGTGACGAACGATCAGCGTTCCCTGATGGAGATGGCGCGACAGCATCTCGAAGAAAGCGTCCTTCGGCTGACGCGCTCCCAATAGCTGCGCGAGCGAAAGCTGTCGGCGCGACGTCTTCGCGTCGAAAGCGCGCGCGGCATGTTCGGGCATATATCTCGTATCGGTCATTTGTCTCTCCCAATGCATATCGCGCGCTTTCGGCAAAGAATTTCCGCGCCTCTCGCGCTGGAAACGACGCGCGAAATCTTCCGCACGCCCGCGCTATTTGCGCCGCGCTTCTTGTTCTTCATGCAGTCCGCCGTGCTGAGCGATGGCGTCGCACGACAAGATTGTGTCAAATGTTGTCACATTATTTCTGCATGTTGACAAGCAGCTCAGCTTGCGCTCGCCTCCTCTCGTCGCGTCTTGCGATACGGCGATCGGCGCGAGCCTGATCCGAGGTGTTAAAAGGGTCGGCGAGGAATTTGTGTGTGCTGCCACACAGGGCGCGAGCGCGCGTCCGCACTATAGGATCGATAGGCGAGCGCGGTTCGCGCCGCGCCAAATGAATTTCAGCGGAGACGAGAAAAATGGACGCAATCGAAATGTCGCGCTGGTTGTGGGCGGATCGGCGCGCGCGCGCCGCTCGCAGCGAGGCGGGGCCGACGCTGAATGGCGCGAAGGGCCAATTCATCGAGACGCGCGGCGCGAGCTTGCGGACGCTGATCACGCCGCAGAAAAACGGCGCCGGCGACAAGACTTTGGTGATCGTGCCCGATCCGCCCAATGTCATCGAGCAATATCTGCCGATCATCGACGAAATGTCGAACCATGCGCGCGTCATTTGCGTGGAGACGCCCGGCTTCGGCCAATCCTTCGTGAAATCGGGATTTCGCTTCGATGTCCCGAGCTATTGCGAGGTCTTCGACGAATTCTTCGCGCAGCTGGAGATAAAGGACGCCGTGCTGGACATGGCCTGTCTCGGCGGATTCGCGGGCGTCGCCTTCTCGGCGGCGCGGCCCGATCGCGTGCGCCATCTCATGCTGCAGCAGACGGTCTCGATCTCGCAGGCGCAGAAATGGGCGGCGGGAACCGATCGCATGAATTTGATTCGGCGGCCCTATGTCGGGCAGATTTTCATGCGCGCGCTCGATCATGTGGTGGCGCGGCATTGGTACAAGGTCGCCATGCCGCCGGCGACCTCGGCTATCGCGCCGAAGCTCACGGAAGAGGCGATCGCGGGTCTCGATCGCGGCGGCTGCTTTTGTCTCTGCAACGCCTATCAGGCCTTGATGGCGACGCCGGAGAAGCCCTACGCCGCCAGCCCGCGCAAGGTGACGATCGTCTGGGGCGACAGCGATCCGACGCATAATCTCGTGGCGACGATCGGCGATTCGTTGAAGGCGTTTCTGCCGGAGGCGGAATTCGTCCTCTTCGAGAATTGCGGGCATTTTCCCATGCTGGAAAATCCGCAGCGCTATCTGCCCATGCTGCACGCCGCGCTCGACGCGGCGTGATGCGGTTTCTTTGCCCCTCTCCCCACGAGCGGCTATCGAATGCACACATTCTCCTCGCCCTCGCGACGTCCTGGCCGGGCTTGTCCCGGCCATCCACGCCAACGCGTCGAGGCGTCTTAGAAGCTTGGCGTGACGCCGAAACTGCGGCGGCGCCCGACGTGGGATGAAATCCGTCGATGGCGGGCGCTTTCCTTTGGTTGCTCAGCTGCTTGGCGTGGATGGCCGGGACAAGCCCGGCCAGGACGGCTGCAGCGTCTCGCGATGTGTGATTCGATAGCCGGGCGGCGAGCGCCGGCGCGAAGCGATCGGCCGAACGAGGCTCGCGCGTTCAGCTCGGCTGCGACAGACGGCGCATTTCGGCGAGGGCGGGGTTTCCCTCCTCCTCCAGCCGGGCGATCGTCTCTAGGCCCCATCTATAGGAGAATTCGGCGACCTCGCGGTGCTTGTCCCAGGTCATGAAGCTGGCGCCGGGACAGACCGGCGGCTGCACGGTGAGATCGAGCCCGCCGGAAAACGCCGGCTTCTCGCGAATATTGCTGAACACCGCTTGCTGAATGACGCTCGCCAGCGAAGGGCAATCGGGCAATGGCTTGCGGCGCAGCGGATTGAGCATGGAGGCGAGCAGCGCGTTGCGGCCCGGCAGCGCGCGATAGTCGAAGTCATAGAGGCGCGGATCGGAGTTGCGCAGGTCCACGACGACATTGGGGCCGTTCTTGAGCCCATGCATGGGCGCGATCGGCGCATTGTCGGAGACGGCGCCGTCGACCAGCATATGGCCGTCCTCGTCGAAGAAGGGCGGCAGCACGCCGGGAATGGCGCAAGAGGCGCGCACCGCCTGCCATGTCGGGCCGGAGCGGATCACGCGCATCGTATAGGTGGAGAGGTCGGTCGCTATGGCGAAGCTCGGCCGCCACAAATCCTCGAAGGCGATGGAGCCGTAGGACTTCGCCAGCGTCGCCTCGAGAATCGTATGGTCCAGCAGGCCGAACTTCGGCAAAGTGAGGCGCTTCAGCGCGGCGTTCTGCACGAATATCTCGTGAATCGCCGCCTCCACCTCCTCCGGGCTCTTCAATTGCGCGAAGGCCACCGCCATGCCGGAGCCGATGCTGCTGCCGCCGAACATATCGAAGACGACGCCCGCCTCCTGAAAGGCTTTCACTATGCCGATATGGGCGAGGCCGAGCGCGCCGCCGGCGCCGGCGACGAAGCCGATCGCCTGGCCCGTGATGAAACGCGCGAGACAATCGAAATCCGCGCCCGAATCCATCGCCACATGATGCAGCATGAAAACGTCGCGCTCACGCAGCCAGGGCGCGGAGGGCTCTTGCGTCTGCGGCCGATGCGGATAGAGCCTGACGATGCGCCGGCGATTGGCGGGAAACAGGGTGAAGGCGAATTCCTCGACCGGATTGAGCGCGTGGGACCCGTCGGCGACGGCCATGATCAGCAGATCGGCCGAATTGAGAACGGCGCGGGTCCATTCGTTCAATTCGCCATCGGCGACGCAGAGAACGAAGTCGTTCTCCTGCTCGAGCGCGCCGAGCCAATCGGCGACGGCGTAGCGGTCGAATGCGCCATCTGGGAAATGCGCGCGGGCGTCGGCGGAGGCGCGCGCGCAGCCATGGGCGCGCGCATTGATCGCCTGCAGCAGGCGGGCGCTGAAACCTTCGGGAATGGCGCCCCCGCCGGCGGCGATCAGCGCGATCACGCGCACGCGGCTGCTCTGGCGGAAATTGCGCCGCGTGATCTCGCCGAGACGCGCGAGGCGCCGGGCCAGCGAGCGGGTGACGGCGCGCTGCATGTCGGGGAATTGCGCGACCAGCGCCTCGAATTGCGCGCGGTCGATCTCCAGCACCTCGGAGTCGCGCATGGCGACGACGCCGGCGCCGCGCGGCTCGCCGGTGAAAAAGCCCATCTCGCCGATGAGCTGGTCCTTGCCGATCTCGGCGACGATCTCGCCATTGGCGGCGTTGACCACGCCGAACTGGCCGAAATTGACGATATAGAGAGTCTCCGACGGCGCGCCGAGCTCGATCAGCGCCTCGCCGCGCGCGATCCTGCGCAGCCGCACGCAGGATTTGATCTTGCCCCGATCCTCGTCATCGAGGTCTTGCCAGAAACTCTGATCTTCCGAAACGAGCGTCTTCGACATGGAAATACAGCCGCCCCGATGCGTTCGCGTCGCGCGCCCCCGCGCTCGCGCCGCATGATCTTCGGCCGAGCGTGAGAATGCAAGGGCGCTTTCCGCGCGCTTTCGATGCTGGTCAGGCCGGCGCGGCGGTCAGCAGGGCGTCCAGGGTCGCGCATTCCTCCGCGGTCAGGGAAAAATCGAATATCGCCAGATCATCGCGCATATGCTCTTGCGAGGACGTGCCGGTGAGGCACAGAATGCCTTGCTGCGTCAGGAAGCGGAAGAAAATCTGCGCCCGGCCGCGCTCATATTTTTCGGCGAGAGCGACGAGCTCCGGCTTCGCCAATGTTTCGGGATTGGCGGTGAGCGTCCAAAAGCTCTGGTAGAAAATTTTGTGCTTTGCGCAGAAAGCGCGAATCTCGCGGTCATAGCCGGTTTTGGCGTAGAAGCGGTTCTGGATCACGGCCGGCTTCACCCGCGCCTTCTTCCACAACATCTTCAGCCGTGACAGCTCGTAGCAATTGCTGACGCCCAATTGGCGCACGCCGCCCTGCGCCACCAGGCTCTCCATCGCGCGCCAGGCCTCGAGAGTGTCCTTGTCCTCCGGGTAGGGGGAGTGCAGCACCAATCCGTCGAGGCGATCCACGCGCAGATTGCGCAGCGAGACCTCGAAGGATTGCCGCACCTGCTCGCCTATGGCCGCCTCGGCGTCATAGGGGATGTTCTCGGGGTCCTGCCCGCCGAAGGGCGTGAATTTGGTCTGCAGATAAATATCCGCGCGGTCGAGCCCGGCGCCGAGCGCCGCCGCCAGACCTTCGCCGACGCCCGGCTCGTTGTAATGCTTGGGCTGGCAGGCGGTGTCGATCCCGCGAAAGCCGGTCCGCAGCGCCTCTTCCACCAGAGCGGCGGTGCGCTCCTTCTTCCAGGCCGTGCCATAGATGATGCGGGGCATCAAAACCCCGGAGGCGGAGACGATCCGGCCAGGATCCTCGCCGCGCGGCTCGGCGCTCATTTTGGGGCTTCCTCTTTCTCAGGCTCCGGCGAAAACCGTCAGCACGCCAGTATAGCCGTAGAGATGATGGCGGGCGATCTCGCCGCCGGCGAAAAAGCCGATCACGGGCGTCTCGCCTCCCAGCGCCTCGTGAACCATGCGGAATTCGGCGTTGGGCTCGCCGAAATGCGGGCCGCCGCGCCCCGAGCAGCTGATATAGAGCGCGCCTCTCATGCCGCCGGCGGCCTCTGCCTGGGCGCGCACCTCCGCCACGATGCGGAGGAGATCATGCTTGGCCGCCTCGGCGTTGCGCTTGCAGAAGGCGAGCCGCATGCCGTCCTTTATCTGCTCGGCGATCATCAGCAGCCCGCCCTTGCGGCCGACGCCGACAATGTGCCGCACTTCCGTGTTCGTGCCGAACTGGCCGGGCTTGGCGGAGACATCTTCGCCAGTGGCGACCAGCCCGGCCAAGGTCTGCGCCAGCTCGAGCCGCAGTTCGGCGTCGTCTATGTCGAGCGTATGCCCCATATCCTCGAGCACGCAGTCGAGGGCGCGCTTCTCGTCCAGGGTCACGAGGTAATTGCCCTGCGCGCGCGTGACCGTGCGCAGCGGCCCTATGGGCTGGCAGCCCTGGGTGACGCGCGAGAACACGGTCGCCTGCGGCCCGAAGGCGACGCCGGTGAAGCCGCCCGCCAAAACCTCATCCGCGATGCACAGCGCCTTGTTGCGCGCTGAGGAGAGGCCGCCGAACTGATAGCCGGTGGTGAGCTTGGCGCTTGCGGCCTCCAGCTTGGCCTGCAGATCGGGCGTGCCGCCGCTGGCGTGGACCAGCGCGGTGAAGGGCTCGAAGCCCTTGGGCGTCCCGTCCAGGGCCTCGAGAGAGGAAAACAGCGTAAAAGCGTCGGCGGGAAGATCGGCCAGCATGATCGCGAGGCCCGGCGCGTCGAAATATTCGACCGCCTCGGCGCCGACGCCGACCCCCACCGTTCCGACGAAATGGACGCCGGGCAGGCGCGCGCGCAGCGCCGACAAAATGTCGCTCGCCGCCTGGGTGAAATAGTCGGTGAGATAGCACCAGCCGAGATTTGGCGCAGGCGCGTCGGCCCGTTGTCGCTCGATCTGCTCCAGGCAGGAGGCCAAGGCGCTCTTCCAGTCGGCGTCGCCGGAATGGGCGTAAATGAACTTGCTCATGGTCTCTTTTCCCCGCGTCCTTGCGCGGGTAGCAACGACCGTGCCGCGGAAGAGATTCGCTACCGCGCCGCCTCGACGGAGGCGGAGAGCTCGGCGAGATCGAGCAGCACGAAGGCGCCGCGGCGGCGCTCGAGCAGTCCCGCCCGCTCCAGACGGTTCAGCTCGCGCGTGACCGCCTCGCGATGCGTGCTGACGCGGGCGGCGATCTCCGCATGGGTGGGAACGGGCGAGATCACGCCGCGATTCTCGCCGCCGCTGTCGCTGCGCGCCAGCCGCAGCAATTCCGCGTGAATGCGGCCGCGCACGTCGAGATTGGTGAACTCGTTCACCCGTGTGGTGAGGCGGCGCACCTCGCCGGTCAGCGTCTCGAGCACCTGATCGCAGACATTGGGATAATGATGAATCACCTCGCGGAAGATCGCGGGGCTCATGCGCGCGATCACCGTGTCGGTTATCGCATGGATCGCCGCCGAGCGCGGCTTGCCGTCGAGCGCCGAGAGCTCGCCGAAAAACTCGCCCTCCTTGATGACGCGCAGCATCAGATCCTTGCCGGCGACGCTCTGGATCGACACGCGCACATCGCCATAGGCGACGAAATAAATATCCGCGCTGTCGTCCTTATAATTGAGGATGCATTCCTTTTCCTGGGCGCGGCGCCACACGCATCGCGCGTCGAGCTGCGCGATCTCCTCCTTGGAAAGCGAGCGGAACAAACTAACGCGTGCAAGCGTCTGGTTTTTTCGTATCATGTCCCGCGTTCCTGAAAATTCGTCTTGTCAGCGTTTCAAAGGATGAGTCATGTCGGCTTGGAGTGTCAACTTCGATTTGGAGCGCCGCACGCGCCTCGCCACCGGGCTCACGCTCTTCACCTATGCGGCCTGTCATTTCATCTCTCACGCGACCGGCCTGTTCTTTCTCGACAATCTCCAGGCCATCGGCCATGGCGTCATTCTCGCGCCTTGGCGCACCGGCTTCGGCGTCGCTCTTCTGCTGTTCTGCTTCACCGTTCACATGTCGCTCGGCCTCTTCGCGCTCTATCGCCGGCGGCATTTGCGCATGCCGGCGATAGAGGCCTGGCAGCTCGGCCTCGGCCTCACCATACCGCTGCTGCTCGCGCCGCATGTCACCGACACGCGCGTCGCCGTGCTCGCCTTCGGCTTGGAGGATTCCTATTTTCGCATTCTCTATCATTTCTGGATCAGCGATCCCACCTTCGGCCTGCCGCGGCAATTTCTGCTCATGGTCCTCATCTGGTCGCATGGCTGCATCGGCATTCACATGTGGCTGCGCTATCGCGATTGGTATCGCCGGCGCACGATTCTGTTTCTTCTTCTCGCGCTCGCTCTGCCCGCGCTCGCCATAGCGGGCCTGCTCAACTCGGGCTGGGAGCTGATCCTGCGCGCCTATATGGACGAGGCCGTCATAGAGGCGCATGGGCCGCCGGCGAAAGGATCGCCGCATGCGCATGTGCCGGCGATGCTCGCTTCGATCATCCTCTATCTGCAGATTTCCTATCTCGCGCTGCTCGCAGTCGTGCTGCTGCTGCGCGCCTTGCGCAACATGCGCGAGCGCATGTTCGACACGGTGCGCATCGACTATCGCGACGGCCGCAGCGTTCGCGCGCCTTTCGGCTTCTCCGTGCTCGAGGCCAGCCGTTTCAAAGGCATTCCGCACGCCTCCGTCTGCGGCGGGCGCGCGCGCTGCTCCACCTGCCGCATACGCGTGCTCTATGGCGCGTCGGAGCTGCCGCCGCCCGGCCCGGCGGAGCTCGCGACATTGGCGCAGATCGGCGCGCCGGAGGGCGTGCGCCTCGCCTGCCAGACGCGGCCGCGCTGCGATATCGGCGTCTATCCCATGCTGCCGGCGGACAGCCCGCTCGACGGCCTCTGCGTTCTTCTCGACCAGGGCCGCGAGCTTTTCGTGACGGCCATGTTCGTCGATCTCCGTGATTCGACGAAGCTCGCCGCCAACCGCCTGCCCTATGACGCGATCTATATCGTCGACTCCTACATTCGCGCGACGACCAATGCGATCTTGGCGGAGGGCGGCCATGTGACCAGCGTCGCCGGCGACGGCGTCATGAGCCTGTTTCGGCTGGACGGCGACGCCGACGAGGGCGCCCGCGCGGCGCTGCGCGCGGCCAGCGGCGTCTGGCGCGCGATCCGCCGCGTCAGCCGCGATTTCGCGCATGATCTCGAAGCGCCGCTCGCCTTCGGCGTCGGGCTGCACAGCGGACTCGCCATCGTCGGCGCCGTCGGCCCGACGGATCGGCAGTCGCTGCAGTTTCTCGGCGACACCGGCAATATCGCCGCGCGGCTCGAATCGCTGACGAAGGAGATGGACTGCGTGGCGCTCGTCTCCTCGCAGACCTGCGACGCCGCGGGGCTGCGGCCGCCGCACGCCGTCGTCGAGGCGCCGATCCGCGGCCGCGAAGCCGCGCTCCCCGCCTTTCCGTTCAAGAAGCTCGGGGATTTCGAGCGCTGGGTCGCCAGCGGCGAGCCGGCGGCCCTCTGAGCCGCAGCGTCCGCCCCCGTAGGGAGACGTCTTTCGTTCAGTAGATGTCGGGGCAGGCCACCTCGTTTCCATATGCGTCGGCGCAAGTGCAGCCGCCGAGCGACAGAGCCATCGCGCCGATCGCGAAGCCGATGACCAGCGTCAGAGCTTTCGCGCGAACGCCGGCCGGGAAATGAAAATTGGAGAGATCGAGATTCATGTCATCCTCCCTGGATGGATGTTGGAACGCGGTCGCAAAACATCGTCCGCTCGCGAAATGTCGCTCGGTTCGCTCCTGAGGGATGTGGCGAACGCCACGGGTCGCGCGGAAAATGCTCCGAGTGGACGAAGCCTGTCGCGCCCGACCGCGTCTGGACCTGAAAATTGCATCGCCGCGGCGGCCCTCCCGCGCCGATCGGAGAAACGCAGCCCATGGCGGATATCGCTCGTTCCTGTCTCGCCTTTCTCTGCTTCCTGCTCATCGCCTGCGCCGTCAGCGAGGATCGGCGCCGCATTCCCTGGCGCGTCGTGCTCGGCGGGCTGGCGCTGCAATTCGTGGCGGCGCTGGTCCTCACGCATTTTCCGCCGGCGAAGCAGGCCGTGCTGCTCGCCAATGACGGGGCGGAGGCCCTGCAAAAGGCGACGGAGGCGGGCTCTGGCTTCGTCTTCGGCTATCTCGGCGGCGGCCCCGCGCCTTTCGAGGAGAAGACGCCGGGCGCCGGCTTCATTCTCGCGTTCAAGGCGCTGCCCATGGTGCTGACCATCTCGGCGCTGGCCTCACTGTTCTTTTATTGGGGCGTGATGCAGCGCATCGCGGGCGGCTTCGCCTTTCTGCTGCGACGCTCCATGGGGCTTTCCGGCGCGCTGGCGCTGGGCGCTTCCGTTCACATCTTCGTCGGCATGATCGAGGCGCCGCTGCTGATCCGCCCCTATCTCGCGCGCATGCAGCGCGGCGAGCTGTTCGCGCTGATGAGCTGCGGAATGGCCGGCGTCGCCGGCACGGTCATGGTGATCTACGCCGGCTTCGTCGCGCCTTTCCTGCCGGATGCGCTCGGCCATATTCTCATCGCCTCGGTGATCGCGACGCCGGCCGGCATAGCGGTCGCCGCGGTCATGTCGCCCTGGGATATCTATAAGGACAATGCCGAAGCGCGGCTCGCCGTGGAGAATCCGCCGGCAGGGGCGTTCGACGCCATCGTCAAAGGCGTTTCCGACGGCGTCGGCCCGCTCGTCGGTATCATCAGCATGCTGCTGACGACGATCGCGCTGGTGACGCTGGTCAATATGGCGCTCGCGCATCTGCCGCAATTTGGCGGCGAGACGCCGAGCCTGCAGCTCGCTTTCGCCTATGCCTTCCGCCCCATCGTCTGGCTGATCGGCGTGCCCTGGAGCGAGGCGCCGGCGGCCGCTGCGCTGATGGCGACGAAGACTGTGGTCAACGAGTTCGTCGCCTATCGCGACATGAGCGCGCTCGGCGCGGAGGCGCTGTCGCCGCGCAGCCGGCTGATCCTCACCTATGCGCTCTGCGGCTTCGCCAATTTCGGCAGCATGGGCATTCTCGTCGGCGGGCTGAATGTGATGCTGCCCGGCCGGCGCGCGGAGATCACGCGTCTCGGCCTGCGCTCCATTCTCTCCGGCACGCTCGCCACCTGCATGAGCGCCACGGCCGCCGGATTGCTGATCGGCGGCTGACGGTCGCTCAGAAGCAGCCCTGCGCCTTCAGCTGCACGAGCCAGGCGCCGCAATCCGAGTGGCGTCGCCGCTCGCGCGGGCCACGGCCCCACTCGTCCTCATATTCGTAGTGGCGATGACGCTCCCGCGCGCGCTCGTGGCGCACGCATTCATTGTAATTATTCTGCATCGCGAGACACAACGGCACATTCGGCCCGGCCAGCGCCGCTCTGGGGGCGAAGCCGTCGGTCAGCGAGACGATCCCGGCCAGGATCAGGGAGAGGAGAAAGATGCGCGCCATTTTCGAAGAAGCCTTTCTGTCGATGGCAGCTCTAGCAGATTCGCTCACGCTGAAACAGCGCGACGGCCACGCTGCCGGCGCCAGCGCAGGAAGCCGGTGACATAGAGAAAGGCGGGCGCGAGGCCGGCGAGCAGGATGACGGCCTGACCGGCGAGGCCGAAGGCTTCGCCCGAATGGAGCGGCAGCAGCCATTCCAGGAAGCGCTCGCCGGCGCTGAAATTGGCGCGATCCTCGGTGAACAGAATCTGGCCGCTGAACTGGTCGATCGTCACCCGATTGCGGCCATTGGCGTGATTGGGCTCGTCTTGCGCGCGCATGGAGACGACATAGACGCCCTTCTCATTGGCGGGCAGGCTGAAGCCCGTCGGCGCGGCGCCGGGAAATCGGCGCTCGGCGACGCCGAGGGCGGCGTCCAGCCCGATCGGATCGCGATCCGCGATCGGCCGCGACGCCAAGCCGCGCGGCGCCTCGCGCAGGGTCGAGACCAGGCGCACGAGGTCGCGGCCCTGCTGGCGGAACACGAAGAAGCAGCCGGTGGTCAGCGAGCAGCACAGGACGACGGCGATGAGCGCGCCGACCACGCGATGGAGGTCGAAAATCCGCCGATCGGCGCTCGCCTTGCGCTTTATGGCGAAAGCGAGCCGCCATTGGCCCGGCCGCGGCCACCACAGAACGATTCCGAGCAGCATGGAGGGCAGCAGCAGAAGCGCCGGCCCGCCGACCAGCCAGGAGCGATCCGAGCCTTGCCATAGGGTGTAATGCAGGCTGCGCACCGAATTGAAGAAGAATTGCCGGATTTCGTCATCGCCTTTCTTGATCGCCCGGTCGCCCGTCACCTTGATCGTATAGGGGTCGATGAAGAGGCGATGCGTCTCGGTGACGTCATCCGCATCCCGCAGCCGGTACGAGAGCGAGACGACGCCCTCGCGGCTACGCGGCATGGCGAGGAAGCTCGGCGTCGCGCCGCGCGGCAGATCGGCGATGGCCGCCGCATAAATCTCGTCGAGTGGGGCGAAGCGGGCCTCGGCGGAAGGCGGCGCCGAGCGCAACAGCTCGGGATGCAGCGCCGCGTCGATCTGCGGCGCGAAGGACAGAAGCGCGCCGGTGAGCCCCACGACGACGAAGATCGCGCCGAGAATCAGCCCGGTCCAGCGATGAAAGGCGAGAAACAGCCGCCGCGCACGCAGGCGCAGCGACATTTCCGCGGGCGCGCGCTCGTCGGCGGCGCGCGGCGCCGCGATCGTGTCATTGGTCATGGAATGGCCTCCTCGAAAATCTCCTCCCCCGCCGCGGGGTCGAAGAATATAGCTTCAGCCGCTCGCCGAAGTCTGAGAAACGTTACCTTGCAAATCGCGCCTGTCGAGAAAAATTCTCCTTTTCCGCGCCCGCGCGCGCTCGACGCGCAGCCTCTCACCCCGCTGTGATTTGGAAAGGCTACAAGAAACAGAGCAGAAATAGACCGGGGCCAATGAGCGCTCTCTAGACGGCGGCGAGATCGCCTCGATATATAGAAGCATGCTCCTGCGGGCCGAATATTCGACAAATTGCGACGCTGGACCGCTCATAGGCGTCACGATCTCCAGACCGGCAAGCTTTCGGCGATTCTGTGGCGGCCAATGGCGACATTTGACGTTCTCGCGGCCTGCGGCGAATATGATATTTACATATTGGTAACGCGCTATACGATGCGTCGGCTTAGAAGACGCCCAGGGCCTGCGGCGACCCAGGGCGCATAGAGGCGAAGCGGCTCCGCCGGGGAGACCGCGACAATGCTCATGAGGGCGACAGGACAGCCGATGCGTGTGTTGATCGTCGAAGATCAGGCGGAGATCGCCGCTCTGCTGGAAGAAAAGCTCGTCCATGCCGGCTTTGCCGCGGATATCGTCGGCGCCGTCGCCGAGGCGCGCGCGGCGATCGAGGCTGTCGATTACGGCGTCATGCTGCTGGATCGGCGGCTGCCGGACGGCGACGGCGTCGCCATCATCCGCTCGGTGCGCGAGGATCGGCCCAACATGCGCGTGCTGATGCTCACCGCCATGCGCGGCATAGACGAGATGGTCGACGGACTCGACGCGGGCGCTGATGATTATCTGACCAAGCCTTTCGATCCCGACGAGCTGATGGCGCGCATTCGCGCCGTTCTGCGTCGTCCCGGACCGCAAGTGGCGCCCTTGGTGCAGGTCGGCGCGCTCAGCTTCGAGCTCGACGAGCAGAGGGGATTTATCAATGGCCGGCAATTTCTGGCGCCCAAGCTGGAGCTCATCCTGCTCGGCGCGCTGATGCGCCGCGCCGGTCTCGCGGTGACGCGCGCCGATCTGCTCGAGGAGATCTATGGCGCGCAGGACGCCGATCAGGTCGACGCGCTGAAGATGCTGATCCACCGCCTGCGCCAGCGCCTGAAGAACCAAGGCGCGCGCGCCGATATCCACGCCGCGCGCGGCATAGGCTATCTTATTCGGAGCGCTGAGGAATGAAGCTCACGCAATCGCTTTCGGCGCGGCTCGTCTTCTACTGGATACTGTGCTCGCTCGTCGCCTATCTCACTCTGCCGGTGACGGTGTTTCTGCCGCTCTCGGCGCTGCATATCGGCGATAGCTCCAATTCCAGCCTCGACAGCTGGACCACCAAGCGCTCCAAGGAAATTCTATTGGGCGCGCTGCGCCGAGGGCCGGATGGCGCATTGACGGCAGAGCGAACGCCGGAGCTGCAGCGCCAGCAAGAGCGCAATCCGCGATTTCGCTTCGCCATACTCGATCGCGCCGCCGGCCGTCTCGTCGCGGGCTCGGACGAGAAGCTGTTCGACGCGCTGGGACGCGCCGGCGTCGACAGCTATAGCGGGCTCTTCCATGTCTCCGACGATTCCGATCCCAATGCGCGCGGCTATGTGCGCTCCATCGACAGCGCTTTCGGCAAGCTGACGATCGCCACCTATGGCGCGCAGTTCCATTGGGACGATACGATCTGGCAGCTGGTGAATTTCGTCTCGCTGAACAATCTCATCGCCTTTCTGCCGCTCGGCTCGGCGGCGGCGCTGGTCGCGACGCTCGTCGTGCGCCGCTCGCTCGCGCCGCTGCGCGCCGCCACGGTCGCGGCCTCGGCCATCACCGTCGACTCGCTGCGCAAGCCGATCGCCGCCACGGGTCTGCCGATCGAGATCACGCCTTTCGTCGAGGCGGTGAATGGCGCGATCGCCCGCGTCGAGGAGGGCGTCGCGGCGCAGCGACGCTTCACCGCCAACGCCGCCCATGAGCTGCGCACGCCGATCACCGTGCTGCGCGCGCGCGTCGCCAAGCTGGAAGCCTCCGATCTCAAGCGCGAGATCACGCGCGACGTGCGGCGCATTCAGACGATCGTCGATCAATTGCTGGTTCTGGCGCAGGCGCGCGAGCGCCGCCGCGACACGCGTCTTTGCGTCGATCTCGCCGCGACGGCGTTGAAGGTAGCTGCCGATTTCATGCCGATCGCCATAGACGCCAAGAAGGAGATCGAGCTGGACGCGCCGGAAGAGCCGGTGATGATCCGCGGATTCCCCTGGGCGATCGAGAGCGTGCTCGGCAATCTCGTCGAGAATGCGCTGCGCGCCGAGCCGGAGGGCGGAACCGTGATGATGCGCGTCGGCGCGGATGCGCGCGTCATCATCGTCGATCATGGCGGCGGCGTCGCGCCCGAGGATCGCAGCCTGATCTTCGAGCCTTTCTGGCGCAAGGAGGAGACGACCCCGGGCACTGGTCTCGGGCTCGCCATCGTCAAGGAGCTGGCGCGCGAGCTCGACGGCGAGCTCGAGGTCGCCGACACGCCGGGCGGCGGCGTGACTTTCATCGTCGGCTTTCGGCCCTTCGGGCCGCGGCTCGCGAGCGGCGCGCAAGTCGAGGCGGCGATCTAGCCGCGTCGAGCTTCGCTCTGCTCCCCGTCGCGCGCGCGCTGATCGGGCAGAGGGGCGCTCCTATGCTCTCTTCTCGCGCTGAGATCGGCGCATATCTTGCGCGCAGACCTATCCGAATCTTCGAATGTGATTCTCGTCACGCCGGCATGATCCGATAATCTCATATATTGCGGCAATATGCGCCGATCTGACGATAATGTTGCAATCTAGTAACACGAATAACCAATTCCAGCGACGGACGGCACGCGCTCTTGTCAAGAGCCGCGACGATTGGTAACGTTTCGGTGATGTTTTGGCGTTCGCGGCGGAATACCAAAAATGTTGGGGCGGCTTCTGGCTATCTTCGCGCTCTCATGCGCCTTGCTAATGCAAGGCGCAGGGCCGTCGGCCGCCTTTGCGGCCGGCGACGACGGCGTCGAAATGTCGGCCGGCTGTCTCGCCAGCGGCGCCGATGCGCCGGCCGGCGCTCATCACGCGAGCCATTGCGAGCATTGCGTCATTTGTTGCGCGGCGATCCTCGGCGTCGTCGCGGCCGTCCTGACTCGCCTCGCGCCTTTCCCGCCCGCGGCGATCCCGGCGCCGAGCGCCGATCCGCTCGCCTCTTTCTTCCTGGCCGGTCATAAGCCGCCCTCCCACGCGCCTCCCCGTTTTTCCTGACGCCTCATCGGCCGCTTTCGGCCGACGCCGTTGGAATCGCCGGCCGTTTGGCGGCCGCTCAGGGGGGAATTCATGTCTCGTATCGCTTTCCGTAGCGGCGCGTCCGTCGCCGCGTTGACGCTCGCCGTCCTTTCGCCCATCTGGCAAGACCGAGAACAGAGCCGTCTATGTTCAGGACGTGTGGAAGCTCGCGCCGCAATGGACGCTCACGCTCGGCGGACGCCAGGAGTGGTGGCGCGCTTTCGACGGCTTCAACGAAAATGCGCTCGGCACGGGAACGCGGCAGCCCGAGCGCACATCCTCGGCCTTCATGCCGAAAGCCTCGCTCGCCTTTCAAGCGACGCCCGATCTGCTGCTGCGCGGCTCCTATGGCAATGTCACGCGCTTTCCGGGCGTCACAGAACTCTATCAGCGCACCGTGTCGCCGAGCGGCATCGTCATCAACAGCCCCGATCTGAAAGCAGAGCAGGCCGATTCCTACGAGCTCGCCGCCGAATATCTGTTCGGCGCGCATAATGCGCATCTCGCCTTCTTCCATGAGGATCGCTGGAACGGCATCGTCTCGCAAACGGACGTCACGGTCGTTCCCAATGTCACCAATTTCTCCAACGTCGGCAAGGTTCGCTACAATGGCGTCGAGGGCGCGATCGGCCTCGAGGACATTCTCGTCGACGGCTTCGACCTCGACGCCAACGCCACCTACACGACCGACGAGATTCTCTCCAATCAGAAGAACCAGCGCTATGTCGGCAAGGACGTTCTGCAAATGCCGCGCTGGAAGGTCAAATGGGTCGCGACCTATCATGTGACCAAGGATCTGACGCTGTCCGCAGGCTTTCGCTACAAATCCGCCTCGCACGGCCAGCTCGACAATTATGATTGGAACACCGAGACCTTCGGCGCCTATGGCCGCAATATCCAGCTCGATCTGCGCGGGACGTGGAAATTCGCGCCCAATTGGACCGCCGTCGCCGGCGTCAACAACATCAATAATTATCGCAACTATCTCTTCGCGCCCTATCCGCAGCGCACCTTTTTCGCCGAGCTGAAATACGACTTCGGCGCCGAGCCTCTGTTTCGACGCGAGGAGCAGAACCGACCCTGAGAAGCCGCATCATAACGATCCCACGATCGAGGGAGACTGATCATGATAACGAGGAATTTCTGGGTTTTTCTTCATCGTTGGACCGGCCTGCTCATGGCCGGATTCCTGATCGTCGTCGGCGCGACGGGCAGTCTTCTCGCCTTTCTGCCGGAGCTCAACCATTTGCTCGCTCCGCAGATCTATCCCGGCCCGCGCGAAGGCGAGACGCTCTCGCTCGGCGCGCTCGCGCGCCGAGCGGAGACGCTGGTTCCCGCGGGCCGCGCGACGCAAGTCTCCTATGTGCAGCCGGGGACCGCGCGCGTCTCGATGACGCCGCGTCAATTGCCGCTCGTTCCCGACTATAGCGAGGTCTTGGCCGATCCTGTCGTCGGCGACGAATATGTGCTCGGAACGCGTCCCGAGCGGCCGCCGCTCGGCTTCGATCATCTCTATCTCGATCCCGTCACCGGCGAGGAGCTCGGCAGGCTGGACAAGGAGCCGCCGATCACCAGCGGCCCGGGAATCATGCCCTTCGTCGATCGGCTGCATTTCCGTCTCGCCATGGGCGAATGGGGCGGCTGGATCCTCGGAATCGTCGCCGTCGTCTGGACGATCGATTGCTTCAACGGACTCTATCTCACTCTGCCGATCTTCACCGGCAAGGGCAATCGCAAGAGTTGGCTCGCGCGCTGGAAGCCCGCATGGCTCGTCAAGCTCAGCGGCTCCTTCTATCGCGTCAATCTCGATCTGCACCGCGCCTTCGGCTTATGGATGTTCGCCGTGCTGCTGCTGTTCGGCTGGTCGAGCGTCTATTTCAACATGCGTGACGTCTATAATCC
Organism: Methylosinus sp. sav-2; assembly: GCF_004366495.1. NCBI lineage: Bacteria > Pseudomonadati > Pseudomonadota > Alphaproteobacteria > Hyphomicrobiales > Methylocystaceae > Methylosinus > Methylosinus sp. sav-2. Next base: position 405,806 of record NZ_SOEJ01000001.1, on the reverse strand, counting down.
GGTGATGCGCGCCATCTCCGATTTTGACGCGCCGGCGCCGATGGCGCATGGCAAATCCATGGGCGCGAAAATGCACAAGGCGGAAAAGGAGCCGATGAGCTTCGAACGCGCTCAGGCGCTCGGCGAGATCCTCATGGCCGAGCAAGCGCGCGAGGGCGACTTCACCGTGGAGCGGCCGTTTCGCCTCACCTATCAGGAAGCGCAGAACAGCTACACCTATTCGGTGCGCTCCAGCCGCGACATCGGCCTGAAATTCGGCCGCACCAGCGTCGTCTTCGATGCGTCGAGCGGCGCGTTCCGCTCGCTGCGCGCGCCGACGGGACAGCATTCCGGCAACACATTCACCACCTGGATCGTCGAGATGCATCTCGCCAATCTGTTCGGCCTCTGGTTCCACATCTTCGTCTGCGTGCTCGGCGTCGGCATCGCCATGCTCTCCGTCACCGGCGTCTACATATGGTGGAAGAAGCGCGCCGCCCGCGTCGCCTCTGCGGCGCGCGCGCCGGCCAAGCCGGCCGCCGTTTCCATTCCCGCAATGGCCTTCGTCGAAAAATCACATTGATCCACAGCATCATCGAGTACGAGGAGAAAAATATGCGCGCCTATCACAAGACGGCCCTATTGCCCCTGCTTCTCGCCGCCATTCCGGCTCAAGCGGCGTCGCCCGCCGCGCGGCAGGAGGTCGCCATTCACTTCGCCTTGCAGGCGGGCGGCGCTCCGGTCGAATGCGGCAAGCCCATCGCCGCGCTCGGCGCGACGAAAGTCGCCGCGCAATTGCGCGACGCGCGCTTCTATGTCTCCAATCTCGCGCTCATCGACGCCGACGGCAAGGAAACGCCGGTCGCGCTCGACAGCAATGATTGGCAGAACCCTGATGTCGCGCTGATCGATTTCGAGAATCAGAAGGGCCGCTGCAAGGGCACGCGCGGCGCCAATGACGTCATCACCGGCGGCGTTCCCGCCGGCAAATACAAGGGACTCGTCTTCACCGTCGGCGTGCCGAGCCTGGCGAAGGACGCGCAGGGGAATGATGTCGCGCTCAATCATTCCAATCTCGCCACCGCTCCGGCGCCGCTGGATGTGCAGGGAATGAATTGGGGCTGGCAGGCCGGCCGTAAGTTCATCGCCATAGAGCTGGAGCCCGAAGGCGGCGTCATGCGCAAGGCGCCCCCGGCGCGTCTGCCCAGAGAGGCGCCCGCCGCGCCGAGCGCCGCCGCGGCCGCGCGGCTCGAGGCGATCGTCAAATTGGAGGCGCCCAAGGAGAAGGAACAGCCGCGCGTCAATGGCGACGGCACCATCACCGCCTCCACTTGGATGATGCATTTCGGCTCCACGGGCTGCAAAGGCGATCCGCTCACCGGCGAGATCGCGAGCTGCGCCGCGCCCAATCGCATCGCCGTGCGTTTCGATGCTTTCGATCCAGCCAAGCAGCACGTGATTCTCGATCTCGAGGCGCTGCTCGCCGGCGTCGATCTTTCGCATGACGCCGGCGGCGCCACGGGCTGCATGAGCGGCCTCGCCGATCCGGAATGCGGTCTGCTCTATGAGGTCGCGGGCCTGCGCTTCAAGGAGAGCGCGCCGGACATGAATGATATCGGCAAGCCCTCGGGCGTCCCGCAGCGCATCTTCCGCGTCGGGCCGAAGATTCTGGCGGCCAACGAACGCGAATAGGGCGTTCAGAATGCGTTTGGTCCTGAGAAAAGAGCGCGCGGCGCAGGGCGTGGACAACGCCTTCTCCGCGCAGAGTCGAAAGGCTCTCATCGGAAAAATCTTCGCGGGCCGGCGCCGCGCGACGATCGCTCTGCTGCTGACATTCGTCATCGGCGGAGCGATCGCTTGGCGCATCTTCGGCGCGGCCGAGGCGCCGGCGCGCGAGGGCGCCGCGGGCGACAAGCGGCGCGATCAAATGGCGGTGACGGTCTCGGTCGCGCTCGTCCGTCTCGCCGATGTGCCGGTGACGCTCGACGCCGTGGGCACGGTGCAGGCGCTCAACACCGTCACCGCGCGCACGCAGGTGGACGGGCGGCTGATCGAGCTCTCCTTCGCCGAGGGGCAGGAGGTGAAACGCGGCGACGTGCTCGCGCGCATCGATCCGTCGATCTACAAGGCGCAATATGATCAGGCCGTCGCCAAAATGGCGCAGGACGAGGCCAATCTCGCCAATGCGCGCGTCGATGCGCAGCGCTATCGCAAGCTGGCGGCCGCCAATTTCGGCTCGCAGCAGCAGGCGGCGACGCAGCAGGCGCTGGTGGCTCAGCTCGAGGCGCAGCTGCGCGCCGACAAGGCCGCGATCGACAATGCCGAAACGACGCTCGATTATGCGACGATCCGCTCGCCCATAGACGGGCGCACCGGCATTCGTCTCGTCGATGTCGGCAATATTCTGCACAAATCGGATCAGACCGGCATCGTCGTCGTCACGCAGCTGAAGCCGCTATGGGTGGTGTTCACCGTTCCGCAGCAATCGCTGCCGCAGCTGCAAAAGGCGCAGGCGGCGGGCCATGCGAAGGTCGCCGCGCTCGCCGCGGATAATTCCACGGTAATCGAGACCGGAGAATTGGCGGTCATCGACAATCAGATCGATGCGCAGACCGGGACGGTGCGCGTGAAGGCGGTGTTTCAAAATCCCGATCTCGCTCTCTGGCCGGGGCAGTTCGTCAATGTGCGCGTGACGGTCGATATGATCGCCAACGCCGTCACCGTGCCGAGCCCCGCCGTGCAGCGCGGCGCCAATGGCGCTTTCATCTACCTGCTCGGCGCGGATGGAACGGCGGTGCTGCGCAATGTCGTGACGCGCCGCCAGGACGAAGCCATCGCCGTGCTGGACTCCGAGCTCGGTGCGAATGAGCAGGTCATCGTCTCCGGCTTCTCGCGTCTCGCCGGCGGCTCCAAGGTGCGCGTCGCCGAGAGCGAGGCGCCGCGCGACGGCGGCGAGAAGCGCCGAAAGCGCGCGGAAGGCGAGAAGAAATGAGCCGCGCGCAATGAATATATCGGCGCCTTTCATCGAGCGGCCCGTCGCCACATCGCTGCTCGCCTTCGCTCTGCTGATCGCCGGCGCGCTCGGCTTTCTGCGCCTTTCGATCGCGCCCCTGCCGCAGATGGACTTCCCCACCATTCAGGTGACGACGCGTCTGCCCGGCGCCAATCCGGATACGATCGCCGCTCTGGTGACGGCCTCGCTCGAGCGGCAGTTCGGACAAATACCGTCGCTCTCCTCGATGTCGTCGCAGAGCTCCTTCGGCCTCTCGCAGATCACGCTGCAATTCGCGCTGGATCGCGACATAGACGCCGCCGCTCAGGATGTGCAGCAGGCGATCAATTCCGCAGCGTCGACGCTGCCGCGCAATCTTCCCTATCCGCCGATCTACGCCAAGGTGAATCCGGCGGACACGCCGGTCATGGCGCTCGCGCTGCGCTCGCCGACCGCGAGCTTGCGCGATCTCTCCGATCTCGCCGACACGGTGATCGCGCCGCGCCTGTCGCAAGTCGCGGGCGTCGGCCGCGTGTCGGTGGAAGGCGGCGTGCGTCCCGCCGTGCGCATAAGAGCCGATCTCGCGCGGCTCGCGGCCAATAATCTCAATATGGAGGATTTGCGTCAGGCGGTCGCCTCCGCCAATATTTCCGGCGCGAAAGGCGCGCTCGACGGCGCGCGGCAATCCTATACGCTCGACGTCAACGATCAGATTCTCGCCGCCGAGCAATATAAGACGCTGGTGATCGCCTGGCGCAATGGCGCGCCCTTGATGCTGGGCGACGTCGCCGATGTCATCGACGGGCTCGAGGATTCACGCGTCGGTGCCTGGTTCGACGGCGAGCAATCTGTCGTGCTCGATATCGTGCGTCAGCCCGGCGCCAATATCATCGACACTGTGGAGCTGGTGAAGCGGCAGCTGCCGTTTCTGCGCCGCGCTCTGCCGGCCGGCATGACGCTCGATATCGTCTCCGACCGCACCGACACGATTCGCGCCTCCATCGCCGACGTGGAATTCACGCTGGCGCTCTCGGCCGCGCTGGTCGTGCTTGTCGTCTATCTTTTCTTGCGCAGCGCGCGGGCGACGGTCATCGCCGGCGTCAGCCTGCCGCTCTCCATCATCGTGACCTTCGCGGTCATGTGGGCGGCGGGCTTCTCGCTCGACAATCTCTCCTTGATGGCGCTCATCATAGGCGCGGGCTTCATCGTCGATGACGCCATCGTCATGATCGAGAACATCGTGCGCGGCATGGAGGGCGGCAAGACGCCGCTGCGCGCCGCGCTCGACGGCGCGCGCGAGATCGGCTTCACCGTCGTCTCGCTCACCGTCTCGCTCATCGCCGTCTTCATTCCGCTGCTGTTCATGACCGGCGTCGTCGGTCGCATGTTCCGCGAATTCGCGCTGACGCTCACCATCGCCGTCGTCGCCTCGGCGGTGATCTCGCTCACGCTGACGCCCATGCTCTGCGCGCGACTGCTGCGCGGCGGCGGGGCCCATCGCGCGGCGGGATTCTCCGCGCGGCTCGATCGCTTATACGAGACGACGCTCGATTGGGCGATGTCGCGTCAGCGCTTCGTTCTGATGCTCACCGGCGCGACGCTCGCGCTCACCATAGCCGCCTCCGCCGATGTGATCGCCGATCGGCTCAAGAAGGCGATGGATCGCGTCCCCGGCGTCACTGCCTATGCGCAGCCGGTGCAGGACATTCAGATCACGACGCGCGCGAGCCGCTCGCAATATCAATACACGCTCACCTCGGCCAATCGCCGCGAGCTGATGGATTATGCGGCCAGGCTTCTCGCCAGGCTGCGCGACGAGCCGGCGCTGCGCAATGTCGCGGCGGAGACGCAGGACGGCGGCTTGCGCGCCTTCGTGCGCATCGATCGCGAGAAGATGGGCCGCCTCGGCATTTCGGCGCAAAATGTCGACGATATTCTCAACGACGCTTTCGGCCAGCGGCAGGTCTCCACCATTTATGGCCAGGCCAATCAATATCGTGTCGTGCTGGAGGCGGCGCCGCAATATTTGCGTGGGCCGCGCGCGCTGGAAAAGCTCTATGTCTCTGCGCCCGGCGGCGGTCCGCAGACGCCGCTCGGAAGCTTCGTGCAGATAGAGGAGACGACGGCGCCGCTCTCCGTCGCGCATCTCGATCAGTTTCCCGCGGCGACGATCAGCTTCGATCTTGCGAGCGGCGTCTCGCTGGGCGCGGCGGTGGACGCCGTCTCACGCGCGGAGCGCGAGATCGGCCTCGCCGGCGCGGTTAGCGGTGTCTTCTCCGCAGACGCAGCGGAATTCCAAAAATCGCTGGAGAGCGAGCCCTGGCTCATCCTCGCCGCCGTGCTCACCATCTATGTGGTGCTCGGGGTGCTCTATGAGAGCTTCGCGCATCCTTTCACCGTGCTCACCACATTGCCTTCGGCCGGCGTCGGCGCGCTGCTCGCGCTGATGATCTTTCGGCTCGACATGTCGATCGTCGCGCTCATCGGCGTGCTGCTGCTGATGGGTATTGTGAAGAAAAATGCGATCATGATGATCGATTTCGCGCTCGAGCTCGATCGCGACGGACTCTCGCCGCGCGAGGCGATTGTCACCGCCGCGCGGCTGCGCTTTCGCCCCATCATGATGACGACGCTCGCCGCTCTGCTCGGCGCGCTGCCGCTGGCCCTCTCGCATGGGCCGGGCTCGGAGCTGCGTATTCCGCTCGGCGTCGCCATCATCGGCGGGCTGCTGCTCTCGCAGCTGCTCACGCTCTACACGACGCCGGTCATCTATCTCGGCGTGGAGAGGCTGCGCGCGCGGCTCGGAGGTGGCGCGCCTCCGCCGGATTCGGGCCGCGTCGTCGCGCTGCGCAGGGAGGCCGCGGAATGAATATTTCGGAGCCGTTCATTCGTCGTCCCGTCGGCACGACGCTGCTGGCCATAGCGCTCTTCGTCGTCGGCTGCGTCGCCTATCTCTTCCTTCCGGTCGCGACGCTTCCCTCGCTCGAATATTCCTCCATCAGCGTCTCCGCCAATCGGCCGGGCGCCGATCCGGCGCCGATGGCGGCCTCGGTCGCCGCGCCCCTGGAGCGGCAGCTCGGCGCCATAGCGGGCGTCAATGAGATGACCTCGGCGAGCTGGACGGGAACCACCCGCATCATCGTGCAATTCGACATGAGCCGCAGCCTCGACGCCGCGGCGCGCGACGTGCAGGCGGCGATCAACGCCGCGCTCACCGATCTTCCGTCGGACATGCCGCAACGGCCCTTCTTGCGCAAATCCACCGATGCGCTGGAGCCGGTGATGATTCTGGCGCTCACCTCCGAGACGCTGCCGAGCGGCGTGATCTTCGATGCGGCCGATTCCATCATCGCGCAGCGCATCGCGCGCGTTCCCGGCGTCGCGGAGGCGCGCATCGCCGGATCGGAGCAGCCGGCGATCCGCATTCAGCTCGATCCGGCGCGCCTCGCCGCCATGGGCGTCGGCATAGACAAAGTGGCAACGGCGATCGCTACGGCCAATGTGCGCGCGCCGGTCGGCTCGCTCGACGGCGACGAGCGCAGCTGGACGATCGAGACCAATGATCAATTGACGACGCCGGAGGATTTTCGCGGCATTGTCGTCTCGGCGGAGAAGGGCGTCATCGTCAGGCTCGGCGATGTCGCCAATGTCGATCGCGGCGTGCGCAACCGCCTCGCCGCCGGCTGGTACAATGGCCGGCCGGCGGTGCTCATCAATGTCGCGCGCCAGCCCAACGCCAATGTCAATGAGGTGGTGGAGCGCATCAAGGCGTTGCTGCCGGAGATGGAGCGCTGGATTCCCGCCGGCGTCGATATCGGCTTTCTCTCTGATCGCACGCAGACGATCCGCGCTAGCGTCGGCGAGATTCAGCGCACGCTGCTGCTCTCGGTCGTGATGGTGATGGGCGTGGTCTTCGTCTTCCTGCGACGTGCGACGCCGATGATCGCGGCAGGCGTCACTCTGCCTCTGTCGCTCATCGGCGCTTGCGCGGCCATGTGGGTCGCGGGCTATTCCATCGACAATCTCTCTTTGATGGCGCTCACCGTCTCAGTCGGCTTCGTCGTCGACGATGCGATCGTGATGATCGAGAATATCGAGAGCTGGGTGGCGCGCGGCAAAAGCCGTTTCGAGGCGGCGCTGATCGGCGCGCGGCAGATCGGCTTCACCGTCGTCTCCATCTCCATGTCGCTCATCGCCGTCTTCATCCCGCTGCTGTTCATGGACGGGCTGATGGGGCGCTTTCTGCGCGAGTTCTCCTACACGCTCGCTTCCGCCATTCTCATTTCCACGATCGTCTCGCTCACGGTGACGCCCATGGTCTGCGCTTTCGCGCCATGGGGCGGGAAAGGCGGAGGCTCGCGTTTCGATCGCATCGTCGAAGGCGCGCTCGACAGAATCGTCTATTGGTATGGCCGCAGCCTGCGCCCCGTCATCGATCATCCGCGGCTGACGCTCATCGTCATCATCGGCACGATCGGCTGGACAGCCTATCTCTATCAGGCGATTCCGAAGGGCAATCTTCCGCAGGACGACAATGGCTTCATCAATGGATCGAGTGAAGCCTCGCCGGATGTCTCCTTCGCGGAGATCATGCGGCTGCAGAAGCAGGCGGAGGCGATCATCTCCGCCGATCCAGATGTCGTTGGCGTCGGCTCGTCGGTCGGCGGCGGCGCGCTCACCGCCGCGCTCAATCAAGCGCGCTTCAACATAAGGCTCAAGCCGCGCGAGGAGCGCAGCCTCTCCAGCAAGCAGGTGATCGCGCGGCTGCGCAAGGAGCTCGCCAAGGTCGCGGGGCTGCAAGTGATGCTGACGCCCTCGCAGGATGTGTTCCTTCACGCGCGCTGGAGCGCCTCGGCCTATCAGTTCACGCTGCTCGACGACGATGTCGCCGAATTGACCGAGTGGGCGCCAAAAGTGTTGGCGCGCATGCGCAAGGTTCCGCAGATCGTCGATGTGACGAGCGACCGCCAGCAGGGCGGCCTCGGCGCCAAGGTCGTCGTCGATCGCAACGCCGCCTCGCGAATGGGCGTGCCGATCTCGGCCGTGGACGCCGCGCTCAACGGCGCCTTCGGCCAGCGCCAGGATTCGGTGATCTATGGCGAGCGCAATCAATATCGCGCCGTGCTGGAGACGCCGCCGACGCGCCAGCGGGATCTGCGCGATCTTGCTGGAATCTACGTGTCCAGCGCCTCCGGCGGACAGGTTCCGTTGAGCGCCATCGCGCGCTTCGAGCGCTCGACCATGCCGATGGTCGTCAATCATCAAGGCGCCATGCCGGCCGTCACCATCACTTTCAATCTGGCGCCGGAGGAGACGCTCGAAGCGGCGAGCCAGGCCGTGGAGCGCGCCTTCGTCGAGATGAATCCGCCGAGCGGGCTGCGCGGCGAGCTCGCCGGCGAGGCGGGCGACGCACGCAGAGTGGGGCGCAGCATGACCATATTGATCGTCGTCGCTCTGCTCGCGGTCTATATCATTCTCGGCGTGCTCTATGAGAGCCTTGTGCATCCCGTCACCATCATCTCCACTCTGCCGGCGGCGGGGCTCGGCGCGCTGCTGTCGCTGCAGATGTTCGCGGTGGAATTCTCGATGATCGCCTTCATCGGCATTCTGCTGCTGATCGGCATTGTGAAGAAGAACGGCATAATGCTCGTCGATTTCGCGCTGATCGCCGAGCGCGAGGACGGGCTTTCGACGCGCGACGCGGCGCTGCTCGCCGCCAAGGAGCGCTTCCGCCCCATTCTGATGACGACGCTCGCGGCCATGTTCGGCGCGCTGCCTCTGGCGTTCGCCGGCGGCATTGGCGCGGATTTGCGACGGCCACTCGGCGTCACCATCGTCGGCGGCCTACTGCTGAGCCAGATTCTCACGCTCTACACGACGCCGGTGATCTATCTGCTGATGAGCAAGGCGCGACTGCCGTTCCGCCGCGCGGAGCCCGGCGCGCTCGCGCCAGCGCGGCCGGAGATTTCCTCGTGACCCGAGATCGCCAGCGCCTGTCTTCATGCGCGGCCTGCGTCCTCCCACGCGCCACGCGCGGCTCTATCGCTTCTTCGGCGCGATCGGGCGCCGCCCTTCCTTGGGCCTGCGTTCGCGCTTTTTTGCGCTGCTTCGCCAGAATGTCATGGCGTGATGGGATAATTTTCATCTACGTCCGATCGATCGGACGGATTGCCAAAATAAATCTTCTGGGCCAGTCTTGCGCTCGTCGCATTCGGTGATTGTCGGAATTTGCTTGTGCCGAGCATGTGGTTTTCTCGGGATGCGGCAGGCGCGCCACGACGAATGGGCGCAACTGCCGGGGCCGGGCTTCGCGCCCTCTGGAATCATATCATTCGGCGCCGTGAATTCGCCGCGCATCGGCCGGGCGGATTCGGCGTGGCGCTCGCGGCCGTCGCCTTGCTGACGTGTTTCGGCTCGCAGGCCTCGGTCGGAGAGCAGGTCGGCTCTGCGTCCTTTGATACGGCTGCGCAATTCTCGGCTCTCATCGGCGGCCTCGCCGCCGCGATGGCGGTGGCCGCGGCCTTGGCGGCGCTCGCCCTGCTTGGGCGCCTTCGCTTCCGCTCCGAGAGGAACGCCGATTTCTACGCGGGCGACGCTTGCGCGCGCATGCTGTGGGAGAATGGGCCGGTCGGCGCCTTCTGCTGGGAGGAGGGCGGCCAGGTGACGGAAGCCAACGACGAATTTCTCCGCATGACCGGCTATGAGCGCGACGATCTCGGCGCCGGCCGCATTGATTGGCGGGCCGCCACGCGGCTGCGGTCTCCGGTCGAGAACAGCGTCGAGACGGAATTCATGCGCAAGGACGGCGCGCGCGCGCGGCTGCGGCTCCGCTTCGTCGCGCTCGACGAGCGGGGCGGGCGCGGCGTGGGTTTCGCGCAGGACGCGGCCGAAGCGCAGGAGCTGCGCCGGCAGGCCGAGCGGCTGAGGGGGCTGGAGCTCCGGGCCGTCGGCTTCGCCCATGATATCAATCAGCCGCTCACCGCCGCGGCCGCCTATCTCCAGGTTGCGCGCCGGCGCGCGACGCTCGGCGGCGGCGCGCAGTCGGAGGAGCAGCTCGCCGCCATGGACCGCGCCGGCGCGCAATTGTATCGCGCCGCGCGTCTCGTCGGCGATTGGCGCGAGCTTTTCACGCATGAATCATGCGCGTCGACGGAGATCGCGCTGCATCCACTGATTCGCGAAGCATGGGAGACGCTGCGCGGCGATCTCGGCGAGACGGTTTCCGCCGAGCTACGTCTGTGCGCCGAGCGCGATCTCGTGATCGGCGATCGGGCGCAGATCGAGGAGGAGGTGAGCGATCTCCTGCGGGCGGCCGCGCAGGCGGCGATCGCCACGTCCCATCGCGAATTGATCGTCGTCACATCGACGCGGGGCGGCGAGATCGCCATCGAGATAAGCGACGCCGGCGCCGCGTCTATCGCGCCGTGTCGCGATCCGCGCGCTGCCGCAGAGCCGGCGAGATCGCGTGCGCTCGTCGAGGCCGACGGCGTGCGATTCTCGTCGCAGAAAGAGGATGGCGGAAGCTCCGCCTTTCGGCTCTCTCTCCCTTTGGCGGACTGAGCCTGTGGATAATGGGGGCGGCTGGCCGTAGCCGCTCGCCTGTCATCGGGAAATGCTCATAATCTTTCGCCCTTCGAAACAAGGGGCCGCTCACGGCTGTGCTGAAGCATATCCTAATCTCAGGGCAAGCCGCTGAAAGTAAAAGCTCTCGTCCGTGTGCTTAGTATTAGTACCAAGCAATACCACCACAAGTAATAATCCTATGGTATAAGTACTAGTGTTACCTACGAGACACAGGCGTCGTCTTTCTGCTCGCGATCTATATTAGGTTGTTTCCTTTACGATCGGAGCGCGCTAAAGAAGAAGGGTAGTCGATCAATAGTGAATCAATTATTCACCCGACGGAATTTGCAACGGCGCAGGGGTTCGGCGTCTGCCGAACCCCTTTTTCATGACGATCCGTCGGGCGCCGCAGGTTGCGGCGCCCGTTTTCTTTTGCAGAAGATCATCGTGTAATCTGGAGATAATCGCTCGCGGCGCGCCGCGAAGGCTCGCCCTGCGCTCATATGTTTTCGACAGCGCGATCCGATCATTGGACCGGATCGCGCTGTCGATACTCGCCTTGCATGCGCGTTTTGATGCGGTTTCCGGCTGAATGCTTCGGCGCGCGCCTTCCTTCTCCCCGCGAGCGGGGAGAAGGAAGGCGGCGAAGGCCGCGCCAGCCGATCCGCCGGAAACCGTATGAGCGATCGAGGAGCCCTGCGGTTCAACCCGATCAGAGGCCCTGCGGACGTCCGGCGATCGACACCAGCAGCTCGCCGTCGCCGAGCAGGCGCTTGGCCACCCGGCGGGCGTCGTCCAGCGTCACCGCGTCGATACGGCCATTGCGCTCGTCGAGATAGGAGGGTGCAAAGCCGTCGAGCTGGAGATTGACCAGCTGGCCGGCGATCTTCGTCGATGTGTCGAAGCGCAGCGCATAGGAGCCGGTCAGATATTTCTTCGCCTTGTCGAGCTCGTCCGCGCTCGGCCCCTCATTGGCGAGATCGGCGAATTGGGCCTGGATCACCTCCAGCGATTCGCGGGCGCGCTCGTTCTTCGTCGCCGCGCCGCCGACCAGCATGGCGCATTTGTCATATTCGTTGAGATGCGAATAGACCGAATAGGCGAGACCACGCTTCTCGCGCACCTCGTTGAACAGGCGCGCCGTGAAGACGCCGCCGCCGAGGATGTGGTTGACCACCACGGCGCCGAAATAATCGGGATCATGCCGCTGCATGCCCGGACGGCCGAAGCGGATCGCCGATTGCGGCACGTCGAGATCGATGATGCGGCGCTCGCCGAGCGCGTGAATGTCGATCTCGGGCACGGGGGTGAGAAGGCTCTGCGCCGGCAGGGCGCCGAAGATCGCGTCCAGCTTGGCGGCGAGCGTCGCCGCGTCTATGGCGCCGACGACGGCGATTTTCAGATCGCTGCGCGTCAGCAGGCGAATCCTCAGCGCGTCGAGATCGTCGCGCGTCAGATTTGCGAGGCTCTCGAGATCGCCGCGCACCGGCCGCCCATAGGGATGGTCGGGGAAGGCGGCCTCGCGGAAGGCTCTAGCGACCAGCGCATCGGGATCGTTGGCGTCGCGCTTCAGCCCGGCGGCGATCTGGCCGCGCACGCGGTCGATCGCCTGTTGCTCGAGCCGCGGCTCGCAGAGCGCGACGCGCAGCAGCTCGAAAGCCTCGTCGCTGTTGCGGGAGAGCGTCTGCATATGGCCGGAGATGGCGTCGCGGTCGCAGCCGAAGCCGAGCCGGATCGCCAGATCCTCTATGGCGAGGTGGAAAGCGCGGGCGTCATAGGGGCCGGCGCCCTCGTCGAGCAGACCGGCGAGCAGCGTCGCGAGACCCGCCTTGCCGGCCGGGTCCTGCGAGGCGCCGCCGCGCATGGCGAATTCGAGCGCGACGAGCGGAACCGCATAGCTCTCGACGAGCCAGGCTTCGATCCCGCCGGGCGTGACGACGCGCTGAATGGTCTCGGCGCGGCTGCGCGCAGGCGCGATGGCGTGGGCTGTCATTGATTTACGCTCCGATGTCAGGCGGCGAGCACGGCGTCTTTGGCTTCGGCGTCTTTGGCTTCGTCCTGGCCCTCGGATTCGAGGAAGCCGGTGACGGCGCGGCGCTTCTGCAGCCATTTGCGGGCCGCGGCGGCGAGGTCGGCGGCGGAGACGGCGTCGATGCGGTCCGGCCAGGCGGCGACATCCTCCACCGCGAGGCCGGTGGCCAGCGATTCGCCATACCAGCGGGCGAGCGAGACCTGGCTGTCCTGCGCATAGACCGCCTCGGCGACGAGACGATTCTTGGCGCGCTTCAGATCGGCCTCGGCGATCTCGGCGGCGGCGAATTTGTCGATCACCGCGCCGATGGCGTCGTCCAGCTGCTGCAGCGAGACGCCGGGCGCCGGCGTGGCGAACACCCAAAAGCGGGTGTCGTCCAGCGCCGAGCCCATGTAATAGGCCCCGGCGTTGACCGCGAGCTTTTGCTCCACCACGAGAGAATCATACAGCACGCTCGACGGCCCGCCGCCCAGCACATGGCCGAGAACTTCCAGCGTCTCGGCCTCGCCGGGCGCGCCGGTCGTGTAGGACGGCACGAGGAAGACGCGCTCATGCGTCGGCTGCTCGACCTTCTCGTCCGCGAGCGTCACCAGACGATGGGCGCGCGGCTCCGGCTCGCGCGGGCGCTTGCGGCTCGGCGCGTCGTCGCGCGCGGGAATGCGGCCATAGCTCGTCTCGGCGAGCGCGCGCACGGTCTCGAAATCCACGTCGCCGGCGACGATGAGTATGGCGTTCTCCGGCGTGTAGAAGCGACGATAATAATGCAGGGCGTCCTCGCGGCCGAGCGTCTCGATCTCATGGCCCCAGCCGATGATCGGCGTGCCATAGGGGTGATGCGGGAACAGCGCGGCCTGCACCGCCTCGTCGAGCTGGGCGGAAGGGTCGTTCTCGGTGCGCATGCGGCGCTCCTCGAGCACCACCTCGCGCTCCGGCCCCACAATCTCGTCGGAGAGGACCAGATTCGTCATGCGATCGGCCTCGAACTCCATCAGCGTGCCGAGATGCTCCTTGCCGATCCGCTGGAAATAGGCCGTGTAGTCATAGCTGGTGAAGGCGTTCTCCTGGCCGCCGAGCTCGGAGACGAGATTGGAGAACTCGCCCTGCGGATGGGCGTGCGTGCCCTTGAACATCAGATGCTCGAGGAAATGCGCGATTCCCGACTTGCCGAGCGGATCGTCGGCGGAGCCGTTGCGATACCAGACCATATGGGTGACGACCGGCGCGCGGCGGTCGGCGATGACGACGATCTCCATTCCATTGGCGAGGCGCGAATGGACGACCCCGGCGGCGGCGCTCTCGCTTTTGGCGGCTCCGGCGCGCGCGTCGATCTTGGCGGAGGCGGGGCTGGCGGCGTGATCGGCCGCGATCGCCTCGGCCCCCGGCTGTGTCATCGGCATGATAATCTTTCCTCGCTATAGCGCGTCCGGCGCTCGGGCGTGTGCTGAACGGCAAGAACGGTCCGACCGAACCTCGGCCCGGCCAAGAGAATTCGGCGCCAGTTCGGCCGTGGGCTTTCCCCCGGACGCTTCGACGGAAGCATTCGATCTATATAAGCGTGAATGCGAGGCATGTCAGGCGCCGCGCGCGAGAGGGCGCGGCGTTGCTGGGCCGCATCGCTTTGTCGATGAATGGCGAGCAGGCTGTACGACTATACCCGTTGTGAGGGCGTCGCCGGACGCTCCGCGCCAGCGTTGCCGCAGCTGAAGCTCTCATGGCATCATCTCCCCCTCGAATCGTCAAAATTCGACGGCGCGGCGGCCAATGCGCCGCGACCGAAGCGCCGCAAGGGGGGATCGCATGGCTTTCACACGACGTTCTTTTCTGGCCGGTCTCGCGGCCTGCCCGTTCTGCGCCGCCGCGGCCCGCGCCGAGGGGGCGCATTGGACCTATGACGATGCGCAGCATTGGGGCGCGCATGACGAGGCGGCGAAGGCCTGCACGCTGGGCGCGGAACAATCGCCGATCGACCTCGCCGATGCGGTGAAAGCCGACATTCGCCCGCCCAAGCTCGGCTGGAAGCCGCAGGCTTTCGAGATCGTCAACAATGGCCATACGATCCAGGCCAATGCCGCTGCCGGGAGCGGCGTCGCCGAGCTCGGCGGCCGCAAGTTCGAGCTGAAGCAGTTCCATTTCCACACGCCGAGCGAGCACGCCCTCGGCGGCAAGCGCCTCGCGATGGAGGCGCATTTCGTCCACGCCGGCGACAATGGCGATCTTCTGGTGGTCGGCTCCTTCCTCGTCGCCGGCGCGCCCAATAAGGCGCTATCCGCGCTGATGGCCGCCGCGCCGAAGGAGGAGGGCAAAGCTGCGCTGAAGGCTCCGGTCGACGCCTCCGCTCTGCTGCCGAAGGGAAAGAAATTCTTCCGCTACGAGGGCTCGCTGACCACGCCGCCCTGTTCGGAGGTGGTGCATTGGAATGTCTTCGCCGAGCCGGTGGCCGTGGCGAAGGCGGACATAGACGCCTTCAAGACGCTGTTCCCGATGAACGCCCGCCCGCTGCAGCCGACGCATCGCCGCATCGTGCTGAGCGGCGGCTGAGCGGTGGGGCGCTGGATCGGCGGCTCAGGAGCCGCCGAAAAGGCTGCCGATCATGCCGATCGGATTGGTCCAGCCCGGCTTTTCCTCCGCTTCCTTCACGCCTTTGCCGCCCGCCACCTTCTGGCGATAGGCCTGCGGCGGCTCGGTCAGATAGGAGCGGGTCGAGGCCTCGCCGGCGCCGCGCGTCTTCGGGCCGGTAGCGGCGCCCGGCTCGTCCGCGTCTGTGGCGATGGTGCAATGGCCGTCCGAGGCGGCGACGAGGCATTTGCGCGGGCCGTCATGCTCGCCATTCTTGGAGCCGGCGACATTGGGATTCTCGTTGAGGCCCGGCTGGCGCGCGGGAGCCGGCGCGCCTTTGCGGCGCGCGATCTCCTGATCCACCGGCCAGGAGGCGGGGCGCTCGGTCTCCGCCTGCGGCGAGGGGAGCCCCTGTCGATTGGGCGGCACGACCAGCTTGGGATGCTCGCGGAAGACGATCTTCTGGCTCTCGTCCTCGTCGGAATAGACGCCGATGAAGCCGAGCACCGAGGTGAGCGTCGATTTGTCGTCATAGGCCGCGGCCGGGACGACGCCCGTTCCGCCGAGAAACACGAGCGCGAGCCCGACGCATGCCGGCGTAAGACGCAGAGAGGCTGTCGCCCGTTTCATCGCCCAGATCTCCTCCCATGGGCGCGGCCCCGTCCGAGCGCGCGCGATTCCCAAAGAGCCGAATTGTTACGGCCAGCTTAACGGCATTTTAGAGGCGTGTGAGGCTCCGGGCCAGCCGAAATCGACGCTGTTCGCTATCCGGCGGCCGGGGTCGGCCGCGCGGCGCCGGTGCGAAAGCTCTCCAGCAGCAGCAGGACGACGCCGAGGAAAATCGCCGCGTCGGCGACATTGAACACGTAATTGGCCAGCGGTCCCACCGGCAGGGCGGTGTGGAAGAAGAAGAAATCCGCCACCGCGCCGCGCGTCAGCCGATCCGCGACATTGCCGAGCGCCCCGCCCACCACCAGGCCGAGCGCCGCCGCGGTGAGCCGCCGCGGCGCCCGCCATAGCCAGTAGCCGAGGCAGCCGACGATCGACAATTGAAAGGCGACGAGCAGCGCCCGCGTCGGCTCTGTCTGCGAGGAGAGCAGCGAATAGGAGACGCCGAAATTCCACGACAGCACGAGATCGAGAAAGGAAGTGAGCCGGATCGGTTGGCGCAGGCCGATGTCGAAGACATGCAGCATCCAGAATTTATGCGCCTGATCCAGCGCCAGAGCGAGAACCACCGCCACGAGGCCGAAGGCGCGAGGGGCGGAGAACCAGGGGCGATAGACCAAGGCGCTTCCTCTCATTTCGACGAAATGGTCACGCCCGAGGCGGCGATGAAGGGATAGACGCAATCGCCGAAATTCACGACCTCTTTCGAGACGGCGTGAATATCTTGCAGCAATTGTTGGAAATTCCCACTCACCATGGTCTCGCTCGAGGCGTGCCGCACCTCGCCGTCCTCGATATAGAACGAGTTTTTGGCGATTCCAGAAAAATCCAGATTGTCATTGGGCGCGCCGCCCGAGAAGCGGGAGAACAGAATTCCGCGCTTCACCCCGGCGATCATATCGGCGAGGCTCGTCTCTCCCGGCCGCACGCGGCTGTTGCGCACGCCCGCCGTCTGCGGCAGACCGAGCTTGCGCGAGAAGAAATAGCCGATGAGGAAATCCTTCAGCACGCCATCCTCGATGATCGGCAGATCGCGCGTCGGCACGCCGAATTCGTCGAAATCCGAGCCGTCCACGAAATCCGCGGAGCGCGGGGCGTTGTCGAGCGAGAACAAAGGGCTGGCGATGCGCTCGCCACGCTTGTCCTTGAACGGCGAGGAGCCGGCGAGCAGGGCGGGGCCGGAGAGCGCGCCCGCAATGGAGGGCAGCAGCCCGGTGAGGCAATGCGGCGTGACGATCACGTCGCCGACGAATTTTCCCGTGACCGGCCGGCGCTCCAGCGAGCGCTCGCATTCCGCCATCAGCCGCCCGACGCCGGCGGCGTCATAGAGCGAGGCGAAGGGCGTGAAGGACCTTCCCCCCGCCGCGTTGAAAGATGTGGTGAGCGCCCCGTCCTTGGCCATGAACATGGCGCGAAAGCCGTGACCACCGCGCCGCTCGCGCTGGCGCAGCCCGTTCGAATTGGCGAATTCCGTCTCATGGTCGGTGAAAGTGTAGAGGCTGTCGCGCAGCCGCAGCAGCGGATGGCGCGAGGGCAGGCTCGCCAGAAACTCATCGACCTGCGCGCGCATGGCGGCGCGGTCCGGCTCCGAAGGGCCGTGATCGCCGGGCGGCAGCGAGGGCGCCGCGGCGATGTCGTTCGCGGGATCGGCGACGCCCGCTTCGGCCGCCGTGGCCGCGGCGGCGATCGCAGCCTCGACCTCCTCCGGCCGGCGGCCGTTGAGCGTCGCGCCGCCGCGCTTGCCGTCGCGGAACACGGTGATCATCGTCGTCTCATTCTCGGTGGAGCGCACGAGATCGACGCTGCGATGATCGAATTCGATCTCGAAATAGCGCGTGCGGCTGCTCAGCGCCTGCGCGGCTGTGGCGCCGGCCGCTTTCGCTCGCGCGAGAATCTGGTCGAGAAAATCATCCGTCGGCGCGCTCATCCGCGTCCTCCCAGAGTGACGCGGCATTTGATCGACGGGCCGCCCATGCCGACGGCGATCACCTGCTTCTTGCCGCACCAGCCGCCGCCCGCCGACCAGTGGAAATCATCGCCGACATGGGTGACGCTCTTCAGCATGTCGAAGGCGACGCCGGAGATGGTGGTGTCGCGAATGGCGCGGCCGAGCTTGCCGTCGCGAATCTCATAGCCGCAATTGACGCCGAACATGAATTCGCTCGTCGCGTCCGCCTGGCCATTGGTCGAGCGCTTCAGATAATAGCCGCGCTCGATCGCGCCGATCATGTCGGAGAGCTTGTCGTTTCCCTTGGCGATGCAGGTATTGCGCATGCGCACCAGCGGCTCGTCCTGAAAGGAGAAAGCGCGCGCGTTGCCGGCGGGCTCCGCGCCCAGCATTTGCGCGGTGCGCTTATTGTGCAGAAAGTTTTTCAGCACGCCATTCTCGATGATGGCGACGTCGCGGCACGGCGTGCCTTCGTCATCGACATGAATGGCGAAGGAGGATTTGCCGTCCGGCCCGCGTCCGCCATAATCGCCGAGCGTGATCTTCTCGCTCGCCACCAGCTCGCCGAGATGGTCGCCGGCGACCGAGCCCGCGAGCACGAGATCGGCCTCGCAAGTATGGCCGATCGCCTCATGGGCGAGAATGCCGGCGAGCGCGGAATCGAGCACGACGTCGTGATCGCCGGCCTCGCATTGGCCGCCCTCGGCCTTGCGCCGCAAATTCTCGTGCAGATCCTCGAGCCAGGGCGCGAGCGTCGCCTCGTCGAAGGATTGATCCTCTATCTCGCCGAAGCCGCCGAGAATGTCATAGAGCTCGACGATTCCGTCATTGGCGGTGACGCTCATGGAGACGACGAGCGCCGCGCGCGGCACGAAGGAATAGGTCGCCGCGCCGTCGCTATTGGCGAGAATCTTCTCGCTCGCATGGCTGGACAGCGAAATATCGACATTGACGAGGCCCGGATAGCGGGCGCGGATCGCCTCGTCGAGCCGCCGCACGATATCGACGCGCTGCTCGGCCGAGAGCGGCGCGCGCGTGCTGCGATAATCATAGCTTCCGCTTCCGGCCGCGGTGGAGAGCGCGCCGCTCGCGGCGTGGCCGCCGGCGAATTCGGCATTGTCCTTGGCGGTGGCGATAACGGCGGAGAGGCTGGCCTCGTCATCGGCGGGCGCGGCGGCGAAGCCGAAGGCGCCGTTGCGATAGAGCCGAGCGGAGACGCCGCTGTCGCGCGAGCGTCCATTGGCGAGCAGCACGCCTTTGCGCATCATGATGCGGGAGGAATGATTGGCGTGCCAGCGTAATTCCCCATAGGCGGGCAATTGCGCCGCGCGCGCGACGAGCCGGTCGAGCATGTTCGCGGCCTTTCGGGTGAAATGAGCTTCTAGCGGCAATATAGCGGAACGCGGCCGCGAGTGGAATGACGGCCTATCGGCCGCGGTCTCGGACCATCATTTGCGAATAGCGGCGCCCCGTCAATATTCCCATTCGACGCCGACGCCCAAAGACGATTTGCCGTCGACCTTGGTTTCGCCCTTCACGCGGACATTCTTGGTGACGTCCACGCCGACGCTGACGGCGGTCTGCTCCGGCTTGGCGCCCGTGCGCACGCCCACGCTGATATTGTCGGAGATATAGCGCGAGGCGCCGACCGTCGGCCCGCTGGACCCGCCGGCCTCGAGATCGAGCGAGTCGACGCCGAGCGCCTTGCGCATTTTCTCGAAAGCGTCGACGCCGGTTCCGGCGCCGGAGAATTGCGCGAGAGCCGTGGCGAGCTGCACCGCCTGAAAGGCCGACAGCGAGCCCGACGCCTTGGCGAAGAGCAGGCGCGAGAGCACCTCGTCCTGCGGCAGCTCCGGCGAGGAGGAGAAGGAGAAATTCGGCAGCGAGGCGGGGCCGGAGACGCCGATCTTGGCGGTCACGTCGCTGGCCGTCGTCTCGGCGGTGAAATCGAGCTGCGGAACGAGGCCGCCCGCGAAGCTCAATTTTCCGCGCGTGAGATCGATGCGCTGGGTCAGCAATTGCAGCTTGCCGCGGCGCAGATCGAAAGCCCCATTGACGGCGGGCTTTTGGATCGTGCCATTCAGCTTCAGCTCGCCGCCGAATTCTGCGTCTATGCCGCGTCCGCGCACGAAGATGCGATTGGGCGCGGCGAGCGCGAGATCGATCGTCGCGTCGAAGGGCGAATGCTTGGCGGCGCGCGCTTTCTCCTTGGCCTCCAGCGCCAGCATCTCTTTGGCGAAAGCGCGCGGCGAAATATGCACCGCGCCGCGCGGCGCCTGAAAGGAGGCGGGCAGGCGATCGGGAACATTCACCTCCATCGTCGTCAGCGTCACGCGGCCGGAGACCTTCGGCGAACGGGCGAGCGGGCCGCCTATGTCGAGATCGAGATCGGCGGTGGCGGAGACGAGATCGCTGCTGACGAGCTGCGCATTCTTGGCCTTGATGCGAATGGCGCCGGGCATGCCAGCCTGCGGCTCGACGGCGATATTGCCGGTCGCGGCGATCTGCCCGCCATTTTTGGTCAGCGCCGTCAGGCGCGTGATGGCGATCTCGCGTCCGTGGCCGTCGAGCTTGGCGTCTATGTGATCGAGATAGACGCCGTTCAGCGGATCGGAGAAGGAGCCGTTGGCGAGCGTCACGCCGCCTTCGATCGCCGGCGCCGAGACGGAGCCGGCGATGCGCAGATCGACATTGGCCTTGCCGCGCAGGCTCTGGCCGTTGACGGAGAGCGCGGTGTCGGCGAGCTTGGCGTCGGCCTCGCCTTTGACCTTCAGATCGAGCGCGCCGGCGGCGTCGATCGGCGCCGAGCCCGTGATGGCGAAGCGCCCGCCGGCTCCGAGCGCGATCGTCGCGTCGAGGCTCGTGCGCGCGCCGGCGAGCGCGCCACGCGCGTCTATGTCCAGCGGCGGCAGGCCATTGCTGCGCAATTGCGGGGCGGAGAGCTTGGCGACCTTTATCTTCCAATCGCCGCTCGGCGATTTCTTGTCGCCGGTGATGCGCGCCTCGGCGTCCAACGCGCCCTCGAGCGCGAGGCTGGCGTCGGCGATGGAAGCGATGGAGAGCGGCACGCTCCGCGCTCTCGCGGTGAGATCGAGCCGCTCGCCGATGGTTCCGTCTATGTCGAGCCGGCCTGCGCCGACAGCGAAGGCGACGCCTTTCAGCTCCACCGCGCCGCCGCCGAGGGTGACGCTCGCCGGAGCGGCGAGGGCGATGCGCTTGCCGGCGCGTTGCGCCGACAGCGATTGAATGTCTAGCCGCGTCTTTTCGCCCGGCGTCAGCGCCGCGCGGCTCGCTATGGCGAAGCCTTCCGCATCCACTGCGAGATCGAGCGCCGTGGCGGCGCCGGCGGGCGTCGCGGTGAGACGCGCTTTGGAAATGGTCTTGCCGCCGACATGGAGCGCATCCACGGCGATGTTTCCGTCGAGCGCGGGTCGGCGCAGGAGATCATGGCCAGAGAGCTTGGCGCTGAGCTTCTCGATTGTCGTGTCGGCGGCGCGGATGCGCGCGCCCTGCGCGTCGATCGATATGTTCTGCGCGCCTTGCGCCGCGTCGAGGATGATATCGGCCTTCAGCGCGCCGGAGAGCTTGCGCAGAGCGAGCGCCGAGAGATCGTCGAGATCGGGCGCGACGAGAGAGAGGCGCCCGCTCGCGAGGCTTTGCGCATCGAGCGTGAGCGCGCCGTGGAGCGCCGCGCGGCCGACGGAAAGATCGAGATTGTCGATCGTCCATCCGGCGTCCTTGCGCGCGTTCAGCTTGCCGCGCGCGGGGCTGCCGTCTATGGCGCCGTCCAGCGTCGCGGTCGCGGCGAGCGCGCCGGTGAGATCGCGCGCGGCGCCATGCAGCGCGAGCTTTTGAATCGCATGGCCGTCGAGATGCGCGCCTTCCAGCAGCGCCTCGAAATCGGCGTTGGGCTTGTCGGCGGAGCCGGTCGCCTTCACCGAGATTTCTGCGCGGCCGGAGAGGCGCGGATCGGCGGGTTTCAGATCGGCGATCGTGACCTTCGCGCCGACGTCGAGCGCTTCGCGCATCGCGGCGCCGTCGATCTTCGCGGAAACATGTTCGCCGCGCAGCGAAAGGCCTTCGAAGCGCAGCCCGCCGCCGGGAAGCGACGCGACGGCGCCGCCGAGCGCGAGACGTTTGCCGAGCAGCTTCTCGAGCGCAGGCGCGGAGAGCGCCGGGGCGGCGAGCGTTCCGCTCAGAATCGCGCTGATGCGCTCATCCTTTGGAACGCCCTTCAGCGCAATGGCGAGATCGAGCGGGCGCAACGCATCTTCGGCGCTCGCGCGGCTGCGGATGGCGATATCGCCCTCGAGCGCGCCATCGTCGCGCAGAGTGGCGGCGCCGGCGAGCTGCGTTACGCCGTCGAGCAGCGGAACTGCGGCCGGCGGCAGCAGCGGGGCGAGGCGGACGCCCATGTCGAAATCGAGCCGCCGCGCCGCATCCTTGTGAATGATGCGCGCCGCGCCTTCGGCGCCGATCTTCTCTCCAGCCTTGGCGGCGAGATGCGCGGCGAAATCGTCGAGCGTTCCTTCGCCGGTCAGCGAAATATCGACGGGCGGCAGGCCGGGCAGAGCGGCGAGGCGGGCGATGGCCCCGCCCTCCGGCTCCTGCGCCATAAGGGCGAGCGTGATCTTTTGGCCGCCCGCCGCGACATCGGCTTTCGCCGTAATGGCGCCCGGCGCGTCGAGCCGGCGAATGTCGAGCGAAACATGCGCGCCTTTGTCGAGCGCCGCGTCGCCGGTCACGGTGAATTTCGCTGTGGTTCCGAGAACGGGCGCGCCGAGCGACAGTGTTTCCAGCGCCAATCGGCCGAGGCGTATGCGCACAGGCAGATCGGGGAGCGAGAAGCCGCCGCCGCTCTTTTGCGTCGTCGCCGCAGCGCGCGAGGGCGCCGGGAGGCGGGCGATATCGATCGCGCCAATGGCGAGCTTCTCTATATCGAGGCGCAGCGAGAAGAGCGCGGAAGGCGACCAGTCCAGGGCGATCTGATCGATCTTCAGATAGGGGCCGTCCCTATCGGCGATGGAGATATCGCGCAGCAGCGGATGCGCCGACAGCGGGTCCTCGAAGGCGCCTATGTCGATCTTCATATCGGGCGAGGAGGCGGCGCGCGAGACGAGATCGGCGAGGAAGCTCTTGCCCTCGCGCGTCTGCATCCGCAGCGTGAGCGTTCCAGCGACGGCGAGCAGCAGCAGCGCGCCGAAGGCATAGGCGAGAATGCGGCGAAAGCCCATCAGAACGACTCCCCGACGCCGATGAAGATCGCGAATTTATTCTCGCCGGGACGCCGGCCGAGCGGCGTCGCCACATCGAGGCGCACCGGGCCTATCCCTGTGTAATAGCGCAGGCCTATGCCGACGGAGGAGCGCATGGACGATTGGAAGTCGGGGAATGGCGACGAAAAGGCGGAGCCTATGTCGTAAAAGGGAACCACGCCGATATCGCGCGTCACCTTTATGCGCGCCTCGGCCGAGCCTTCGAGCAGGCTGCGTCCGCCGACCGGAAAGCCGAGTCCGGCGTCCGGGCTCAGCGAGCGATAGCGATAGCCGCGCACCGAGCCGCCGCCGCCAGCGAAGAAGCGATGGCTCGCCGGAATATTCTCTATGCTCGCGCCGACGATGGAGCCCGCCGCCATGCGGCCGGCGAGCACATACCAGCCATCCTCGTCCAGCGATTTGTAGCCGGTGATCTGCGTCTTCGATTGCACCATGCCGACGCTGTCGCCGAAGGCCTTCACATAAGGCGTGACATTGGCGATGGCGCGAAAGCCGTTGGTCGGCGCGAGGAGATCGTCGGTTCCGTCGTAATTGGCCGAGAGCGGAAAGCCGAGCAGCGAATAATCATGCGGGCCGAAAGCGTCGAACGTATGCCCGCGCTCGAATTCGAGCCCCGCCTGCACGGACGCCGTGTCGCTGAAGCGATGGCGGATCGCCGCCGTGGCGTTTCCGAACGCTGCCCCGTAATAGTCGGTCCTCTCGCGCACGAAGCTCATATCGAGCAGCAGATCGTTGCGCGAGCCGAACAGAGCAGGTTTCACGAAGCTCGCCTTGGCGCGGCCGATGACGTCTCTCAGGCGGATCGAGGAGAGGCCCTTGTAGCTCGCCGCGCCGCCGAAGGGGGCGAGGCCGCCTTCGACATCGAAGCGCAGCCGCTCGGCGCCGCCGAAGAGATTGCGATCGGTCCAATAGGCGCGCAGGCCCGGCCCATCGACATTGGAGAAGAAGGCGTCCGCGCCCACCGCATGTGGCTTGCGCTCGCTGGTCTGCACGAGGATCGGCAGATTGCCATTGGCGTCGAGCTTGTCGCCATCCTCCGCCTTCACCGAGCCGACGGCCTCGAGGCGGCCGATGGATCTGCGCAGCTCGGCGAGCTTCTTCGGACTATAGGTCTCGCCCTGCTCGAGATAGATGTAGGAACGAATGACGTCCGGATCTATGCCCGGCGAGCCGCTGGTCCTCACTTCGCCTATGCCGGCGCGCGGGCCGGGATCGATCGTCACGACGACATCCATCGCCTTTTCGGGGTGGATGATCGTCGGCTTCGCGGTCGCCACTTTGGCGAGCGGATAGGAATTGGCGCGCAGCGCGTCGACCCAGGCGGTCTGCATGGATTGCAGGGCGGCGGCGCGCGCCGGCTCGTCCTTGTTGCGCTCCAGCGATTTTTTGGAGAGCAGCGCTTCGTCGAGCGGCTTGCCGCTGCGGGCGTCGAGAAGGACGACATTGCGCAAATGGAACAGCGGGCCGGGGACGATCTCTATGCGGATGGGCGCCAGCGCCTGGCCGCGCAGCCGCTCGGCTGCGGCGGCGGCGACATCGGCGCCATGGCCGTCCGGCCGCACCGGGACGCCGGCGACTGTCGCCTTAATTTCCGCGTCATAATAGCCGCTCGCCCATAGCGCCTCGGCGAGGCGCGGAAAATCGGCGACCACGCGCCGCGCGAGGCCGGCGCCGGTCGGCGGCGCCTGCAGCCGCAGCCGCCATGTGTTGGAGGCGTCCTGAAGATTGCGCGCGAGGCCCTCCGCCTCGTCGAGGCCGCCGAATTCCAGAGTGTAGGGCAGCGCGTCGCGGCTCGGCTCCGGCGTCTCCTCGGCGGCGCCGAAGAGGCCGAAAAAATCGAATGCGCGGGCGGAGGAGGCGGCTTCCAGGCCGCCGAACGCCAAGAGCGCCGTCACGCCCAGAAAACGCTTCACGTATTTCACTTCGCCAACGACCCGAACCGAGGATTGCCACACCATAAGCGCAGCCTTGCAAGCGGTCCATCGCGTTAAGCTTAACAGCGCAACCTATGGTTAAGTAAGCCTTACCTCCCGCCGACGCGCGTCGCTATCGGGTTCACATATTGCGTATGCTACGCCGTCATGGCCGGGCTTGTCCCGGCCATCCACGCCAAGCCACTGAGAAACCGAATGAAAGCGTCCGCTATCGACGGATTTGATCTCGCGATTGGCGCCACCGTAGCTTCGGCGCCACACCAAATTTCTAAGACGCCTCGGCGTCCGGGCGTGGATGGCCGGGACAAGCCCGGCCATGACGTCGCGGGGGCGAGGGCGACGCGCGCCGGCGGGGCTCTGGTCGCGTCGGCGGCGGGGGGCGGGTTCAGAATTTGAAGCCGACCTTGGCCAGCACGGTGCGCGGCGCGCCCGGGTAATAAATGCCGTTGGCCGACGTCTGCTGATAATAGCCGCTGCTGATCTGGCCGATATAGGCGGTGTCGAACATATTCATGCAGGTGACGCTGGCGGTGATCGTTCCCCAGTCGATCTTGTGCTCGTATTTCACGGTGAGATCGAATGTGGAATAGCCGGCGAGCGGCTGATAGCCGGATGTGTCGCCCGCGCGCGAGCCGACGATATGCAGGATCGGCGTGATGGTGAATTCCTCTATGCGCAGATCGCCGCCGATCGTCGAGATGAAATAGGGCACGTCCGGCAATTGCTTGCCCTTCACCCGCGTCGACCAATAATTGGCCGCGGAGGCGCCGGGCAGCAGCGGCAGGTCTTCGACGAATTCGGCGCGCTGATAGCCGAGCGAAGCGAAGAGAGAGACGCTCTCGAGCGGGGAATAATGGACGACGGCCTGCGCGCCGTAATTCTGGCTCTCGCCGACATTGGCGCCATATTGCGTGCCTATGCCGGGATCGTAAGAGACGAGCTTATTGTGGTTGCGCGAGTAATAGACCGTCGGCTCCACATAGCCCGAGCCATAGGCGCCGTCGAAGGACCAGCGCAGGCCGAGATCGAGCTGCGTCGAGGTCTCCGGCTTCATCGAATGCCAGAATTGATCGGCGGTGATTCCCTTGGCGAGGAAGGTCGCCGAATTCTGCTGGAACACCGGCCAGGCGTCATAGCCCGGTCCGCCATAGCCGCCGCCGCCGCTGAATTTCAGCAATAGATCGTCGGTCAGCCGATAGGTGAGCGCGCCGAAGGGCAGAAAAGTGCCGATGGTGAAGGGCTTGACGCTGCGATTGGCGATGACTCCGGAGGAGAGCGCCAGCGCCGTGTCATAGGGCACATCGCCTATGCCGGTCGAATTATAGGCGTCTATGCCCGCCATGCGTTCCCAAATATAGCGCGCGCCCGCCTCCATATGCAGCGGACCGAAGTCGCGGCTCGCGATTCCATAGGCGGAATCGAACACATGCGGCGCGGTCTGCTTGCCGAGGATCGCCCAGCTCGGATTGATGAGGCCGCCGCCCGCATTGGGGGCGAAGACTTCCCAGGCCGTCGGCGGTCCGGGGGGATTTTGCACGCCATGCCAGAAGCCGAGCTTGGCGTCCGTATCCAGCACGCGCGTCTGCAATTCGCTCACCACGCCCCACATGTCGTGGTCGATGATCCATTTGCGGATGCGGCCATTGGCCTGACCGTCGAGATAATAGCCGTCCTCGCGGAAATAATAGGGCTTGAAGACGAAGCGCGTCGTCTTGTCGACCTCTATCGCGATATCGCCGAATGCGGTCCAAGAGTCGAAATGCTGGAGATTATAGCCGTAGTAATTGATCTGGCTGGCCGTCGTCGGGCCTGGATAGGCGGCGAAATCATAGCGGCGGAAGGCGCCGAGATTGCTCGCCTGCTGATAATTCAGTCCCTGATAGCTGTGCTGGTCGAAGCTGCTCTTGGCGACGAAGAATTTCGCCTCCAGCCCATCGACGGGCTTGGTGTCTATGCCGACCGCAAAGCCCGATTTGCCCTGCGGGTCCTTGCCGGAGCCGCGCCATTTGTCGGCGTCGGTGAAGGAGCCGGAGACAAAGAGCTTGGTCGTGCCGTTCAAAATCTCGCCCGAGTCGATGCGGGCGAAAGTGCGCAGAAAGGAGAAGGATCCGACGCTTTGCGAAATCTCGCCGCCGAATTTCTCCGCCGGCCAGCGCAGGCGGCTGTCGAAGCTGCCGCCGACGGTGAAATAGGAGTTCACATCGGAGGGCATTGGACCCTGCCGCAGCACGATCTTGCTCAGATTCTCATTGTCGATGAGCCAAGTGACGCCGGGGCCGGGATTGATGCCGGAGAGCGGCAGTCCCTCCACCGTGCCGATGCTGTTGCCGTGCTGGCTGACCTCGCCGCGAATGCGCAGGCCTTTGTTGCCGCCGGGAAGATTGGCGAGGCCGTAGGGATCGATGGCCGGCGCATCGACGGAGGGCAGCCAGGAGATGCCGCGGATCGGGTTGGAGCCGCCGCCGCCGCTGGCGAGATCGAGCCCGCGCGCATCCGCGGCATAGGCGGTCGAGCTATCGGAGGCCGAGCCGAGAATGGAGCTCTCGGGCTTTTTCTTCGGCGCGGCGGGCGCCGGGCCGATCGAGATTTCCGGCAGCGGGGTGAAGCTCTGCGCGCCGGCGCCATGGGCGGCGCCGAGCAGCGCGGCCAAGGACGCGCCGCCGAGAAGAAGGGAGGAGCCGCGTCTCTTGCGCGCGAACATCGTCATTGCTGTCAGCCTTTCACCGCCCTCGGCCGACGCGCCGCTCGCCCGCCGCTCGATTCGTGATGTAACGCAATTACGTAAATAGGCGTGAGCGTGGCGGCAAGTCCATTATATCGGCAAAGCGATGCATCTAACGCCATATATCTCGATATAGAATATATGTAATTTCTCTAGCTATCGAGATTTCTTCGCCGGCGCGGCGTCGGCCGCCTCCCCTGTCGCCGCCTCCCACATGCCCTCGCCGATGCGGCGCAAGGGCAGGACGGCGCGGCCGGCGGCGAGCTGCGGCCGTAGCCGGCCATGTGTGTCGATCCAATCGTCGGGCGCGGGCGCCTCGGCGTCCGTCTCCAGCGAGACGAGGAAAATGCCGAGCGCTCTGAGCTCTCGCGCCTGCACGGCGCGGTCGAGCCGGCGCAGCCCGCCGAATTCGAGCCAGCGTCCGGACCACCCGCGCGCCGTCAGCCCCACCGCAGCCGCTGCGCCGATGAGGCCGCGCCCTCCGCGCAGGCCGGCGACGCGCAGCCCTTCGATCAAGGGCGGCAGCTCCTCGGGGCGAATCTCGCGCCGGCTGGCGG
This sequence comes from Methylosinus sp. sav-2, assembly GCF_004366495.1. Classification (NCBI taxonomy): domain Bacteria; kingdom Pseudomonadati; phylum Pseudomonadota; class Alphaproteobacteria; order Hyphomicrobiales; family Methylocystaceae; genus Methylosinus; species Methylosinus sp. sav-2. The sequence continues at coordinate 377,578 of NZ_SOEJ01000001.1, read as the reverse complement.
CGCGGCCGAAGTCGATGAGCGCTTCCGCCTCCGCGCCGGCCACGACGATTCCCGGCGCGCTGGAGGGCGCCGCATTGGCTTCCACATAGGCGGCGGCCTGGGCGAGCAGAAAATCCGCCGCATCGGCGCGCTCGCTCTCGACGACGAGGCAGGAGGCCTTGTTATTGGTCGTCGCCGTCACGCCGGAAAAGAGAATATGGCCGACCGAGCCGATGAAGCGCGTCTCGCTCGCGAGCGTGTCGCCGAATTCGCGCGCCAGCCGCGCCGTGCTGGCCGCCCAGCCGGCGCCGTCTGTGTCGTCCATGCCGATGAGGATGCGCATCAGTCGGCGACCTCGGCGTCGCGTGGGCGCTTGCCTATGGCGATGAGGCGGCCGTCTTTCTCCTCCACCGGCGCGACGGCGCGCCCGCCCCAGAGCCGCGGCGATAGCCAGCCGCCCGTATGAATCAGCGCCTCTGGATCGAGCGCGCGCGCATATTTGTCGATCGCGGCCGCTTCTATGCCGGCCTCGGCCAGCGCCGCCACAGAGATCGGATCGGGCAGGCGGCGCAGCCTTCCATATTCCAGAAAGCGGCCGCACCAGCCATAGGCGGTGAGGCCGACGGCGGCCAGCGCGCCGATGATTCCGTCATTGGTTCCGCCGAGGCCGAGCAGCTCGACGCCAGCGCGGGCGGCCACCGCTCTCGCATGATCCTGCGTCTCGATCTCATGCGTGCAGGAGAGGCCGAATGCGATGATCTCGGAAAGATCGTCGGTCTCCCGCGCGATGCAGAGGCCAGGGTCGGAGCCGTCGCTGGCCAGCTCGGCGATATGGGCGATGGCGCGGGCGGCGAGCACAGGGACCAGCGCCTCGTCCTCTATCTCCACCACGGCGCAGGCCGGGCTGTTGTGCGAGGTGAAGGGAATGCGCGGATCGACGAGCAATTGATGGCGCAGCGCGCCCCAGAGCCGCGCGCCTTCCGGGAGCTTGCGCTCGAACATGCGCACCAGCCGGCCGGTGCCGATCTTCGCTCCGGCGACGTCGGTGTCGTCGAAGCCCATATAAAGCTTCATCCTTCGGCCCTTCCATTCCGCCCGGCGATGGGCGCGAGCCGCCGTGCGCCGAAAGGATCGTCGAACACCGCCACCTCGACGCCATAGAGGCGCGAGATGCGCTCCGCCGTCACCACCGCCTGCGGCGCGCCATCGGCCTCTATGCGGCCCTCGTTCAAAATGGCGATGCGCGTCGCCAGCTGCATCGCATGTTCGGGATGATGGGTGCTGACCAGCACGCCATGGCCGTCGGCGGTAAGATCGGACAAATGCCGCATCAGCCGCAGCTGATAGCCATAGTCGAGCCCTGTCGCCGGCTCGTCCATCACCAAAAGGCGCGCGCCTTGCGCCAGCGCGCGGGCGATGAGCGTGAGCTGCCGCTCGCCGCCGGAAATCTCCGTATAGGGCCGGTCGATCAGCCGCTCCATGCCGAGCCGCGCGATGACGCTTTCGACGATCTCGCGATCCTCGGCGCGGGGCGCGCGCAGCAGGCCCGTCTCCGGCAGGCGGCCGAGCGTGACCACCTCGCGCACCGTATAGGGAAAAGGCGTGACATGTCCCTGCGGCACATAGGCGACGCGCTTGGCGATCTCGCGTCGCGAAAAGGAGGAGAGCTGGAGGCCGTCGAGCCGAACCTCGCCGCTGCTCGCCGTGAGAAAGCCGAGCAGCAGGCGAAACAATGTGCTCTTGCCCGCGCCATTGGCGCCGAGCAGGGCGACGATCTCGCCAGTCCCGAAGCCGAGCGTCGCGCCATTGAGCACGCTGCGCTTGCCGCGCGAAAAATGCAGATCGACGCCGCGCAGCTGCGCGGTCGCAGACGGCGCTCTCACGATACGGCCTCTCGGCGATGCGGGAGAGGGGGCAGGCGTCGCGCCTCTTCGAGACGGCGCGCGCGCCTATCGCTGGCGCCCCCTCTCCCGCGCTGCGGGCGAGCGTCGAGGAGGGGGCGCTCCACTGCCCTCCTCCTCACGCCCAGGCCCTCCGCGCCCGGCCGAGCACGAGGATGAAAGCCGGTATGCCGAGCAATTCGGTGACGACGCCGATCGGTATCTCAGCGCGGGTGATGTTGCGGGCCACGCAATCGGCGGCGATGAGAAAGGTCGCGCCCAGCAGCGCGCTCGCCGGCAGCAGCCGGCTGTTGGTCGGCCCTATGGCGAGCCGCGCCACATGCGGCACGACCAGCCCGACCCAGCCGATCATGCCGGCGAGCGAGACGGACAGCGAGGAGACCAGAGTCGCCGCGATGATGACGCCATAGCGCGTCGCATGCACCGGCACGCCGAGCGAGCGCGCCTCGTCATCGCCCATAGAGAGCGCATCCAGCGCGCGGCCCGCCGCCGCCAGAGCGCCGACGCCGGCGAGGATGGGCAGAGCGGCGCCGCGCAATTGCTTCAGATCGACGGCGCCGAGGCTCCCCATCATCCAATAGACGATCGCGGGCAGCTGATCGTAAGGATCGGCGGCATATTTGACGAGCGACAGCGCCGAGGTGAACAGCGCGCCGGAGATCATGCCGCCGAGCACCAGAGTCACCATGGAGGCGGCGCCGAAGAGATTGGCGACGATGACGCCGACGCCGACCGCGACCAGCCCCATTGCGAAAGCGGAGAGCTGAATGGTGAGAAAATCGCCGGAGAGCAGAATGCCGAGCGCCGCGCCGAAGCCGGCGCCGCCCAGCACGCCGAGAATGCCCGGCGAGACCAGCGGATTGCGGAACACCGCCTGGAAGGACGCGCCCGAGGCCGAGAGCGCGGCGCCGATGAGCCCCGCCGCCAGCACGCGCGGCAGGCGAATCTCCACGATGAGATTATGCAGGAGATCGAAACGCTCCGGGGAAAGCTCGACGAGCCCCAGCACGGCGCCGAGATAGGCGAAAATATCCCCTGGCGCGAGCGGATAGCGTCCGACCGAGAGAGCCAGAACAACGACCGCCAGCAGGAGGAAGGGCAGAAGGGCGAGGCGCATCGGAACCGTCGCTCATTCCATTATGCGGGTGAAATCGGCGTCGGAAATATCAACGCCGAGAAAGAGCCGATAGAATTTTTTGGTCTCGTCCTTCACGTCGAGCGGAAAGCGGGCCGGATAGAAGAGATTGGCCAGCCATTGAATTCCGAGCGCGCGCATATAGCTCGGCGGACGATCCAGCCAGTTGAAGGGCGCATGCGGCACGGTGACGATGCGGCCGTTCTTCACCGCCTCCACATTGCGCCAGAGCGCGCTGCTCTTGGCGAGGGCCGCGAAGCTCTTGTCCTGCGTCAATATCAGCGACGGCTTCAGCGCGACGATCTGCTCGACGCTGATCTTGTCCATGCCGACATGCGAGCTCTGCTCGCAATGATAGATATTGTCGCCCGCCGCAATGACGATCGGCTCCGTATGGAAGCTCTTATCGCAATCGGTCGCGAGCCCGTCGGCGGATTCGGCGTAATAGACGCGCAGCCGCTCCGCCGGCGGAATATCGGCGGTCGCCTTGCGCACGCGGAGAAGCGCGTCGCGAATATAGGCGGACATTTCGGCGGCTTTCGCCTCGCGTCCGACGATCTGTCCGAGAAAGGCGAAAGCGTCGGCATAATCGTCCAGCGTGTCGAGCTTCAAGAAGATCACCGGAACGCCGATCTTGGCGAAGCTCTCCACGACTTTCGCCTTCTCCTGATAGAAGCCGAGCCAGGCGATGATGAGATCGGGGCGCATCGTCGCAATCTCCTCGAGATTGAGCTGGCGGCCCATGCCCGCATTGCTGCCGAGCACGGGCAGATCGAGCGCTTCCTTGCGATAGAGAGATTTCTCGTCGCCGCGCATCGGCACATTGATGCCGATGAGCCGCTCCGGCGCTATGGCGTAGAGCGTCACCGCCACCGGCGGAGCCGCGCCGAAGATGCGCTTGGGATCGGCCGGGATCACGACCTTGCGGCCGGCCATGTCCGTGACCTCGCGCATTTCGCCGGCGCGCGCCGGACCCGCGAGCGCGAGCAGCGCCAGCAGGGCGCAGAGGAAGCTGTTCCGGACGAAGCGATGCGTCGAGGGCATGGGCGAGGCCTTTCGACCTTCGGCGATGGCGGGAAGACGCATACGATATATATGCATCTTATATAGATAGCGACCATAGAGACCGAAGGCTGCGCCGCGCAAGGCCAAATTCTAGCCTCGCCTGTCCTTTTCGAGGCGGCGGCCTGCTGTTCGGCCGATCGTCGGAAAAGAGCGAGCCGGAAGGCTCGCGGTCCGGGGCGGGGATTGGATCGCGAGCCTTCAGGCTCGCACCGAGCGCCCTCGGCCATCGTCTTTCATATCGATATATTCGGCGCATATGCTTTTGAACAGCTGCGGCCATTCCCGCGTATCGGCGGTCATCTGGACGAGATTATAGGCTTCGCCTATCGAGCGACGATATGCGGATATTGACAAAAACCTCCCTGTCGATCGTTATGTAATTATACTATATCGAATCCTTCCGGCCTCGCGGGGACCAGAATCATGAGCCTCATCAAGGAAATCGACTATGGAACGCCGGCTTCCCGCTCCGAGAAGGAAGTCACTCTGACCATCGACGGGACGGAGATCACCGCGCCGGAAGGCACGTCGATCATGCGCGCGGCGATGCAGATCGGCATTGAAATCCCAAAGCTCTGCGCCTCCGACAATCTCCATTCTTTCGGCTCCTGCCGTCTCTGCCTCATAGAGATCGAAGGGCGCGGCAATCTCTCCGCCTCCTGCACCACGCCGGTCATGCCCGGCATTGCGGTGAAGACCTTCTCGCCGCGGCTCGACTCCATCCGCCGCGGCATAATGGAGCTCTATATTTCGGACCATCCTCTCGACTGTCTCACCTGCCCGGCCAATGGCGATTGCGAGCTGCAGTCCATGGCTGGCGCGGTGAGCCTGCGCGAGGTGCGCTATGGCTATAGCGGGCGTAACCATGTGACGGCGCGCCTCGAAGGCCGCCGCAATGAGGATTGGAAGCCCAAGGACAAATCCAATCCTTATTTCACCTATGATCCCGCCAAATGCATCGTCTGCAATCGCTGCGTGCGCGCCTGCCAGGAAGTGCAAGGCACATTCGCGCTGACGATCGAAGGCCGCGGCTTCGACAGCCGCGTCTCGCCCGGCGCCGGCGAGGCCTTCATGGAGTCGGAATGCGTCTCCTGCGGCGCCTGTGTGCAGGCCTGCCCCACGGCGACGCTCACCGAGAATTCCGTCGTGGCCATCGGCCAGCCGGAACATTCCGCCGTCACCACTTGCGCCTATTGCGGCGTCGGCTGCGCCTTCAAGGCGGAGATGCGCGGCGAGGAGATCGTGCGCATGGTCCCTTGGAAGGACGGCAAGGCCAATCACGGCCACAGCTGCATCAAGGGCCGCTTCGCCTATGGCTATGCGCTGCATCGCGATCGCGTGACCAGCCCGATGATCCGCGAGAAGATCACCGACCCCTGGCGCGAAGTGTCATGGGAGGAGGCGATCTCCCACGCCGCCTCCGAGTTCAAGCGCATTCAGGCGAAATACGGCCGGCTCGCTGTGGGCGGCATCACCTCCTCGCGCTGCACCAGCGAGGAGACTTTCCTCGTGCAGAAGCTCATCCGCAGCGGCTTCGGCAATAATAATGTCGACACTTGCGCGCGCGTCTGCCATTCGCCGACCGGCTATGGCCTCAGCCAAGCCTTCGGCACCTCCGCCGGCACGCAGGATTTCGACTCGGTCGCCGAGGCGGATGTCATTCTCATCATCGGCTGCAATCCGACCGACGCGCATCCGGTGGTCGGCTCGCAGATCAAGCGGCGTATTCGCGAGGGCGCCAAGCTCATCGTCGTCGATCCGCGCCGCACGGAGCTGGTGCGCTCGCCCCACATCCGCGCGGCCTTCCATCTGCCGCTGCGGCCGGGAACCAATGTCGCCATCGTCACCGCTCTCGCCCATGTGGTGGTGAAAGAGGGGCTCGTGAATGAGGCCTTTGTGCGCGAGCGTTGCGATTGGGACGAGTATTTGGAATGGGCCGCCTTTGTCGGCGAGGAGAACAACAGCCCCGAGGCGGTGGAGAAATTCACCGGCGTTCCCGCGCATCTCGTGCGCGGCGCCGCGCGTCTCTACGCCACGGGCGGCAACGCCACCATTTATTATGGCCTCGGCGTCACCGAGCACAGCCAGGGCTCGACCACGGTGATGGCCATCGCCAATCTCGCCATGGCGACCGGCAATCTCGGCCGCCCCGGCGTCGGCGTCAATCCGCTGCGCGGCCAGAACAATGTGCAGGGCTCCTGCGACATGGGCTCCTTCCCGCATGAGTTCCCCGGCTATCGCCATGTCTCCGACGACAATGTGCGCAAGCTGTTCGAGGAGGCCTGGGGCGTTCCGCTGGACGGCGAGCCGGGCCTGCGCATTCCCAATATGTTCGACGCCGCCGTCGATGGCGTGTTCAAGGGCCTCTATGTGCAGGGCGAGGATATTCTGCAGTCGGACCCGGACATAAAGCATGTCTCCGCCGGTCTCGGCGCGCTGGAATGTCTCGTGGTGCAGGATCTCTTCCTCAACGAGACCGCCAATTACGCGCATGTCTTCCTGCCCGGAGCAAGCTTCCTCGAGAAGGACGGCGTCTTCATCAACGCCGAGCGGCGCATTCAGCGCGTGCGCCGCGTGATGAGCCCCAAGGCGCGCTATGCCGATTGGGAGGCGACGCAGCTCTTCGCCAATGCGCTCGGCTGCAATTGGAGCTACTCGCATCCGAGCGAGATCATGGACGAGATCGCCAAGCTCACGCCTTCCTTCGCGCATGTCTCCTACGCCAAGCTCGACGAGGTGGGCTCGGTGCAATGGCCCTGCAATGATCTGTCGCCGGAAGGCATGCCGATCATGCACATAGACAAATTCGCGCGCGGCAAGGGCAAGTTCGTCATCACCGAATATGTGCCGACGGAGGAGCGCACCGGGCCGCGCTTCCCGCTGTTGCTGACGACGGGGCGCATACTCTCCCAATATAATGTCGGCGCGCAGACGCGCCGCACCGAGAACAGCCAATGGCATCCCGAGGATGTGCTGGAGCTCCATCCGCATGACGCCGAGGTGCGCGGCGTGCGCGAGGGCGATTGGGTGCGCGTGCAGAGCCGCGCCGGCGAGACGACGCTGCATGCCAAGATCACCGATCGCGTCGCGCCCGGCGTCGTCTACACCACCTTCCACCATCCTCTCTGCCAGACCAATGTCGTCACCACCGACAATTCCGATTGGGCGACCAATTGTCCGGAATATAAGGTGACGGCGGTGCAGGTCTCGCCTTCCAACGGCCCCACCGAATGGCAGGAGCGCTATCGCGAAATGTCGGAGAAGAGCCGACAGATCGCGGCCGCTGGCGAGTAGCGCTGATCTAGCCGCGCGATCTTCGCCGATCATCCAGCCTCGCCGCTCGAGCGGCGAGGCGGTCGCGTTCGCAGGCTGCGCCAGCGAGCTTATCCACAAACGACTCGCTCGCTCGGCGCCTCCGCGCGCCGAATTTTCCCGCGGCTCCAGACGCGCCGCCGGCGTCATCCCGCGTGTCTTTCGCGGCGACTGCGCCACACCTTCCGACAATGATTTTCTGGCCTTTTCGCGATTGTGCGCACGCGTCCGCGCGCTTGCGCAGATGCGTGCGTCCGTCATTGGCCTTAGACGCCAGCCCGGAGTGACTTTTCGAAAAATGCACGCCAGTTTCCGATCGCGATCGGAGAATTTGCGCCATGCGATTGGCTTCGCCAGCATCGAGAGACCGCATTCGTTTTCGTATCGAGCCCGCCGATCTTCTGTCGGCGATCATCGCGCCGATTATCGCGCTCGCTCTGCGCGATCCTCTGCTGCTCGACCCCGGCGATTTTCCGGCGGCATTTCCAGCGCCTTATCAATATGCGGTCATCTCCGCAGGCTGCGCCATCGTCATGATCCTCGCCTTTCGGCTGAGCGATCGCATGGGGCAGTTCTTCTCCCTGCGCGACGCCTTCGCCCTCTGCGGCGCCACCGCTTGCGCGGTCGCTTCCAGCTCGGCCATTCTTCTCGCGCTCACGCGCTTCGAAGGCGTGCCGCGTTCGACGCCCTTGATCTTCGGATTGGTGCTCGTCGCGGGCATGATCGCCACGCGCATGACGATGCGCGCGCTTCACAAGGATCTCTCGCGCAAGCACGAGCTCGACAGCGCGGAGGCCGAGGCCGAATTGCGCCGCGTGATCGTCGTCGGCGTCGATCGCTTCGCCTCGGCGGCGATCAAATTGACGGATTATCTGCGGCCGCGCACGACCCAGATCGTCGCTGCGCTCGACGCGCGCCCAGCGCTCCTCGGCCGCAAGATCGCCGGCGTCTCCATCGTCGGCGACCCCAGCGACATCGGCGCCGTCATCGACGAATACGCCGTCCATGGCGTCGAAGTCGACGAGGTGTGGCGCGCCGAGGACATGACCTTCCTGCCCGCCGATCTTCTCGCTACGGTCGAGGCGCAATGCGCGGCGCGCGGCGTGCCGATCCACTGCATAACGGAAGCGTGGAACTTCATCGCTGCGCCGCCCGCCGCGGCGCAGGAGCTCGGCGCGATCGAGACGTTCGAGACGCCCGCATACTTCAAGGCGAAGCCCGTCATCGACATTTGCGCCGCGAGCCTGCTGCTCGTCGCAGCCTTTCCACTCGCGATCTGCGTCGCCTATGTCGTCTTTATCGATGTCGGCGCGCCCATATTGTTCTGGCAGCAGCGAATCGGCAAGAACGGCCAGAAATTCTTGCTCTATAAGTTCCGTACCTATCGCGCGCCTTTCGACGACAAGGGCCGTCCGGCGCCGGAGGAGCAGCGTCTATCCCGCATCGGCCGCATCATCCGCGCGAGCCGCCTCGACGAAATTCCGCAGCTCTATAATGTGATCGCGGGCCAAATGTCGCTCATCGGCCCGCGGCCGCTCTTGCCGCAGGATCAGCCCGAGGATCCGGGACCGCGACTCAGCGTGCGTCCGGGCGTCACCGGCTGGGCGCAGATCAATGGCGGCGCCATCGTCACGCCGGAAGAAAAAAACGCGCTCGACCTCTGGTACATCAAGCACGCCGGCCCGCGGCTCGATCTCGACATCGTCATTGGGACGCTGCTCGTCGCGCTCGGCGGCGAGAAGCTGAACGGACGCGCGGTCGAGCATGCGATCCGCTGGTATCGCCAAGAGTTTGCAGCGCATGCCGCATCGCGTCGCGATGCCCCATGCGAGCGCGAGACGCCGCGCGACCGTCGCCGCGCGGTCGCGGAACGCGCCGAGAGGCTACCGGCGCTCGACGCGGTGGCGATGGATTACCCCTATCGCGCCGTCGAGCCCAGCTGACCGAGGCGCCGGAGATTTCGCGCGGCGCGCTGTTCGATAGCCTTTTTCACAAGAGTTTCGGTCGAGCAGAGGATGCGCGCCCACGGGAGCAAAGGCCAGATTATGATTGTGTGTCTATTCCGATTTTCGGCGCTCGCCGCCATTTGCGTCACGCTTTCCGGATGCTCTCCGCAGGTCGGCGTGGGCGTCGACCCGTCCTACACCGCCAGCCTTCCAGAGCCCGACACGGCGAGAGCCGACACGGATTTCACACAGAGCGATTATCGCATCTCCGCGCAGGACGTGCTGGAAATAAACATATTCGGCTTTACCAATCTCAGCCGCGTGGCGCAGGTCGACGGCAATGGCCGCATCTCCTTTCCCTTGATCGGCGGAGTCGTCGCCGCAGGTCGCACGGTGAGCGAGCTGGAAGCCGAGCTCACGCGCAAGCTCGCGGCGAAATATCTGCAATCGCCGCAGGTGTCGGTGTTCGTGAGAGAATCGGTCGGGCTTCGCGTGACGGTCGAAGGCGCGGTCAAAAAGCCCGGCGTCTATGCGCTCAAGGGCAAGAACACGCTGCTGCAAGCGCTGGCGATGGCGGAAGGGATCAATGACGTCGGCGACTCAGCGGTGACGCTGATCCGCGTCTCCGATCAAAGGCGCGTCAGCGCGAAATTCGACGTCGCCGCCATTCGTTCCGGCCAGGCGCCCGATCCGCTGGTCTATGGCGGAGACACGATCGTCGTCGATGAATCCTTGGCGCGCACAGGCGTGCAAGTCATCAAATCGGCGGTCCCCGCAATGCTCAGCATCGGAGCGAGACCTTGGTGACGCTCCAAAGTCAACGCTAGAAAGGTCGTTTTTGGAATGAGCGCGGATCAAAGGCCAGAGACGGGTGCGTCTGCCGTCGCTCTCGACGCCACGCAATCGGAGCGAGCGATCGTCGCCGGCAGACGCTACTCTGCCCCTTGTGACGAACGGCAGCCGAGCTTCGACGAGAATAGCGGCGCCTCGAACTTCCTCAAATATGTCGGCTTGCTCATCAAGTATCGCATTCTCGTGGCCGCTATCTGCGCCGGCGCGATATTCTGCGCCTTCGTCATCACATTCCTGATGCCGCGAATCTATACGGCGACGACGACGATGCAGATCGATCGCGAGGCCGCGAAGGTCGTGCGCATTCAAGACGCGCTGGTGGAGAAAACCGACGATCCGCAATTCTACACGACTCAATACGAGCTTTTGAAGAGTCACGCGCTCGCCGAGCGCGTCGTGTCCTCGCTCTCCCTCGCGGACAAGAAGGGCTTCGTCGATGTGGAGGTCTCTCTCCTCGGGCGCGTGCTTCAAGGCCTGTTCGAGCGACGCGAGGAGGAGCCCGAAAATGTCCGCAGGCGACGCTTGGCGGTCGACGCCGTGCTGAAAGGCCTTGCGGTGCAGCCGATTCCGATGTCGCGCATCGTGAAGGTCAGCTTCAGCAGCAAAAGCGCCATTCTCGCGCAGCAGGTCAGCGCAGCGGTCGCCGAGAATTTCGTAGCGATGACGCTGGACCGCCGCTACAGCGCCTCCGCCTATGCGCGCACTTTCCTCGAGGAGAAGCTGCAGCAGGTGAAGCTCAAATTGGAAGACTCCGAGAAGCAGCTCGTCGCCTATGCGCAACGCGAAGGCATTGTGAATGTCGATGACAAGCTCTCCATCACCGGGGCCAATCTCAAATCGCTCAACGACTCCCTCGGCGCCGCCATGGCGCAGCGCATCAAGGAAGAGCAGCTGTGGATGCAGGCGCAGAGCGGCAGCGGATTGGGATTGCCGCAGGTGCTGGACGACAAGAGCATTCAGAAAGCCCGCGAACGCCGCACCGAGCTGATGGCGGAATATCAGGACAAGCTCGGCGTCATGAAGCCGGACTTTCCAGAGATGAGGCAGTTGCGGGCGCAGATCGCGGAATATGATCGCCAGATCAGGGAGCACGTCGAGTTCATTCGTCAGGCGATCAAGGCGCGCTATGAAGCCGCGCGCGATCAGGAATCGTCGTTCCTCAAGCGCATCGAAAGCCTGAAGGCAGATGCGCTCGATCTGCGGGATCGCAGCATTCAATACACTATTCTGCAAAGAGAGGTCGACACCAACCGGTCCTTGTACGACGGCCTGCTGCAGCAATATAAGGAGGTCGGCGTGACCGGCGCGATCGGGACCAACAATGTCTCGGTCATCGACAAGGCGGAGCGGCCGAAGAGCCCGTCGAGTCCGCGGCTGCTGAAGAATCTCGGCCTCGCCATTGTCCTCGGCCTGCTCATCTCGGTCGCGACGATCGCGGTGCGCGAATTTCTCGACGATACGTTCAAGATTCCGGAAGAGATCGAGGAGGCGCTCGGCCTCACCGTGCTCGGCGTCATTCCACTCGTGCGGCGGGATGACGAGAAAGCCCGCGACCCGTCCTATTCTGTCGCGAACGAGGTCATCGGCGATCCTCTGTCCTCAATGGCGGAAGCCTATCGCTCGCTGCGGACGTCGCTGCAATTCTCGACGGCCACGGGCGCGCCCAAGACGCTCCTCGTCACGAGCTCGCGGCCAGGAGAGGGCAAGTCGACGACATCGGTCTGCATCGCGGCCAATTTCGCGCAGCTCGGAATGCAGGTGCTGCTGATCGATGCAGATATGCGCAAGCCGTCGTTGCACGACATACTCTCCGTCGACAACAGCAGCGGCCTCGCCAATGTGCTGACCGGGGCATTGGACGCCTCCGCCGCCGTCACCGAAAATCTCATCTATGGCGTCACCTTCATGTCGTCCGGTCCTGTGCCGCCGAATCCCGCGGAGCTTTTGGCCGGACCGCGCTTCGCCTCGCTGCTCGCGCTGGCGCGAGAGAAATTCGACATTGTCGTCATCGATGGTCCTCCGGTCGTGGGCCTCGCCGACGCGCCCCTGCTCGGCAGCATAGTGGATGGCGCTGTGTTCGTGGTCGATTCGATGCACACGCGCCGGCGCGTCGTCCGTGCGGCGGTCAAGCGGCTGGATTTCGCACGCACGCGTATTCTCGGCTGCCTGCTGAATAAGTTCGACGCGACCAACGTCGGTCATTCTTATGGCTACGCCTATGGCGACGCTTACGGCCACGGTCCTGCCTATGGCGGCGAATATTTCGGCTATGGAGCGAAAAACCAAAAGGATCGCGCAATTTCCGCGACGATGGAACAGTGACGTGCCGAGAAGCAGGGCATTGCAATGCGCGCTCGCTCTCGCGTCGATCCCGCCGATGGCGGCGCGCGCGCGCGAGCTGCCATTGCCCGACGACGTGCTCGAGGTCATTCGCATCGCGGCCGGCTGCGAGGAAACGCTCGAGGAGGCCGCGCGGCGCTCCGGCAAGGACAAGAGCTATGTGAAAGCGGCGGCGGAATTTTATGTGCAGCAGATCCTGTTCTTTCCTACGGCCGACAGCCATAGAATTCTCGGCGTGCGTCCCGGCGCGAGCCGCGCCGATATGCGAAAGCATATGCGCTGGCTGATGATCTGGCTGCATCCCGATCACGCCCATGCCGAATGGAAGACCGTTTTCGCGCGTCGAGTGCTCGCCGCGTGGCGGGAGGCGCAAGAATCGCCGGATCGACGCAAGATTCAGGCGAGCGCGCGACGCGTGGCGGCGCCGATGCGCCATATCCCATGGGTTCCGCGACCGATCGAGCGGCGTCCGTCGCGATTGCTGATGCCGTCGCTTTTCCTCATCGCGGTCGCGATCATCGTGATCGCAATATTGGTTCCGAGCAGCTTCGTCGAGGCGGAGACGTCCTGGCTCGCGACATTTCTGCTTCGCGCGGTCGAGGCGCCGAAATCGGGCGCCGGATCATAGGCGCGCGAGGCGACATCGGCGCAGCCGAACGGCTCCTCTATCGCGCGTCAGCTTCGACGCGTCCAATTTCATGCGGATTGGAGATTTCAAAATGCAGCACGACGTCAATTTTCAACAAGAGGCGAAGCGCGCCGTGCTCGGGCTCGGCGATGTCGAGGGCCTGCGCTACAAGGCCGGCGACGGCGTGCTTCACGTCATTGTTTCGGACCCGCCGAACCACAATGCGCTGACGAAAGCCGCGACCGATAGTCTCTATGAGACGCTTCGCCGATTTCACGAGCTGCCCTTCGATCGTCTCGAGATCGCTTTCGATACGGCCTCGGGCTCGGTCGCTTGCGCTGGTCTCAATCTGAACGATTTCGAAGCCGCGGCGCGGCGCGTCAGTCCTGGCGAAGATCTGCTGGGCGAGGACAATTATTTCGTCCGCGTGACGCAGCTTCTCCGCGAGCTCGGCCGCAGCGTCCCGACAATGGCGCGCGTCGAAGGCCATCTCGTCGGCGCCGGCGTCGAATTGGCGCTCAGCTGCCGCGAGGTCGTCTGCGCGCGATCGGATATAAAAATATTGATGCCGCATCTTCGGATCGGCGTTCCTTATCATACATTAGGGCTCTGCCATATGGCCGGGCTCGTCGGATGGGATGTCATGTCGCGCGCCATGGTGACGGACGCCATTCCCGTGCTGCTGTCCGAGGTTCTCGCCGATCGCGAAAGGATAGAGCGCTTCACCCTGGCCGAGCGGATCGCCGACGCGAAAATCGCGATCGACCGCATGGCGGCGGTCTTTCAAGGACGCCCGGCGCGCATCGGCGACGCCTTCTTCACTGTCGAAGATCGAACGGGCGAGACGCGCAATATCGCCGAAGCGCATTTGCTGCAAATCCTCGCTCATGTCGCTTTCGTCGATGAAATGGACGATCTGTCGACGGCGCTGCACGAGATCATCGACGCGCCGCGCGTGCGCGCATCCTCATGCGTCGGAGCGCGCTTGGCGGAATCGATCGCGGCGCATCGCCAGAGGCCGAAGCGTCTCAATCGCCACTTCTCGAAAGCGATCGGCGCTGGCGAGGAGTCAGGCGATGGCGAAAGCGCTCGCATCTCGATGCCGAATTGAGGCTCATCGCGATGGAAGCGCAGCGTCGGTGGAATCGAAGGAGTGAGCGCATGGACGATATCGGTCTCGAACAAGGATTGCGCGAAAGAAGAGCCATTCGGCATTACAGCGATGCGCCGGTCGACGACGCATTGCTCGCGGAAATATTCGAGCTCGCATCATGGGCTCCGTCGCCGGGCAACACGCAAGCCTGGAAGGTGATCGTCCTTGGCCATGACGCCTCGAAGGATGTGATCGCGCGCTTCGAGCTCGCCGGATGGGAGTCCGTCTTTCCGGTGCTGGAGCAGGTGCTGCGCAATGGCGGCGCGGAGCCTTCCAAGGTCGACGAGCGCAGGCCGGCGACGGCGGATGAATGGAGGCGCTATGTGACCGGCATGTATCGGCGCTTCTTCGAGGTCAAAGGCGCGCCGCGGCTGGTGCTCGTCTATCGCACCGCGGACCGGCGCAGATACGTCGATCTCGTGCGCTTGTCGCTCACTGCGCTGCTGCGGCGGGCGGCGCGCGAGCCGAGCCTTCTGCAAGGGCTGCGCTGCTTTTTCGCATCGCTGCGCAACGTGCCCGTGCTGGTGCGCGTCAATGCGTTGACGCGCACTTTCGGATTGGCCAATTTCACTTATGCGCTCACGCTCGCCGCGCAATCGCGTGGCCTATCGACCTGCATTCAATCCAATTATCTCAATGTGCAGCGCGATCTTCGACATTATCTCGGTCTCGGCGCGGAGATCGATATCGTCGCTTCCATATTGATCGGCTACAAGGCCGACGATGCGCTGCCGGCGCCGGAAATGTTCCGAACGCGCAAGCCCGTCGCGGTCGATTGGATCGAGACGACGCCCGGAGTTGTTGCAGCGCGTCGCGACGAGCGGGTTTTCGAAGCGGCCCAGTGAGCGGGGGCGGCTCAGCCGCCCTTGCGCATCAGCATTCCCTTGGCGGGATCATAGGCGATGAGCGCGCCGGCGGAGAAGAACGTCGTGTAGCCGGCGACGGCGGCGAGCGAGTCCCAGGAGATTTTCTCATAAAAGGCGAAGCGGATCAGCTCCACCGCATGGGTGAAAGGATTAACGAGGCAAATCCAATAGAGGACGGGGCTCGACTCCTGCACGCGCCACAGCGGATAGAGCGCGGATGAGGCGAAGAACATCGGAAAGATGACGAAATTCATCACGCCCGCGAAATTCTCGAGCTGCTTGATCGCGGATGAGAGCAGCATGCCGAGCGCGCCGAACATCAGTCCCGCGAGCACGAGCGCCGGCAGCACGGTGAGATAGCCGAGCGGCGTCGGCGGCTCGATCTCCCAGAAATAGGCGATGAAGAGATAGGCGTAGACTTGCAATATCGACACGGCGACGCCGGCGAGAAGCTTGGCGCCGAGCAGATACCAGCGCGGAAAGGGCGAGACCAGCAGCGTGCGCATATTGCCCATCTCGCGGTCGTAGACCATCGACAGCGAGGACTGCATGCCGTTGAACAGCTGGATCATCGCCATCAATCCCGGCGTGATATAGACCTCATAGAGCACATAGGTCTCATAGGGCGGGATGATGGAGACGCCGAGCACTTGGCGAAAGCCGGCGGCGAAGATCAGCAGCCACACCAAGGGACGCACCAGAGCGGAGACGAAGCGCTCTCGCTGATGCAGGAAACGCAAGGCTTCGCGCCAGATCACGCCGGCGAGGCAGATGGCGTATTGGCGCGCGGTGAAGCCGCTGGTTTCGGTCGTCATCGCTGTTCCGCTTTGTCTTCGGGCGCGCGGCGTGAGGGCCGCATCATGCCGCGTCTCGCGCCTTGGCGCCGGTCAATTGCTCGAATGCGGCGCCGATCGACTCTGTCGATGTCGCCGCCATTATATTCGCCGATGTGTCGGCGGCGAGAACTTTGCCCTGATGGAGCACGACGACATCATCGCTTGGCGTCACCTCGTCGATGAGATGCGTGGTCCACAGCACGGCGAGCTTGCGCTCGGCGACCAGCGCGCGCACTTGCGCGAGAATATCGGCGCGGGCCTTTATGTCGAGGCCGACAGTCGGCTCGTCGAGCAGCAGCACGCGCGGCTCATGCAGCAGCGCGCGCAATATCTCCACGCGGCGCATCTGGCCGCCGGAGAGATCGCGCGCCTTGTCCTTGGCGCGATCCGCGAGGCCGGCGCGCTCCAGCAAGGCCTCCCCACGGCGCTTCGCTTCGGCGGGGCCTATGCCGTGCAGCGCGGTGTGATAGACGAAATTCTGCATCACGCTCAATTCGAGATCGAGCGTGCGCGCCTGGAAGACGACGCCGAGTCGGCGTAGCGCCGCGCCGCTCTCGCGCGCGACATCATGGCCGAAGATCTCGATCTTGCCTTCGCGCGCGGCGTAGAGGCGTGTGATGAGCGAGAACAGCGTGCTCTTGCCGGCGCCATTGAGGCCCAGCAGCACGGTGAAGCTTCCCGTCGCGACGGAGAAGCTCACATCGTCCAGCGCGCGCCGAGCGCCATAGCTGTGTCCGATATGCTCGACGTTGAGCGCGAGCGGTTCGTCGGTCATTTGCCGGCGACCGCAATGCCCCAGGGGAAGGCCCCGACGGGGATCGACTTCAGCACTTTGAGGCTGGCCGCGTCGACGATGGAAATATCATTGGAGACGCCATTGGCGGTCAGGAGATATTTCTCGTCCGGCGTGAAGGCGAGATGCCAGACGCGCTGGCCGACGAGCAGATATTTTTCGATTTTCTTCGTCGCCGTGTCGATGACGGCGACGCGATTGGCCGGGCCGAGCGCGACGAAGGCGCGCTTGCCATCATTGGTGAAGGCGATGCCGATCGGCTGGATCGCCTCCTTGGAGAGGCCCGGAATCTCGAAGCGGATTTTCTGCGTCACCTTATGGCTCTGCGGATCGATGACGGCGACCGTGCCGCCGATCTCCGACGACACCCACAGCTCGGAGGCATCCGGCTTGAAGGCGGCGAAGCGCGGACGCGCATCGACCAGCACATTGGCGATGATCTGCTTCGTCTGCGTGTCGATGAGATGCGCCATATTGGTGGTCTCGGACGTGTTGACGAGAATGCGTCCGTCCGGGCTCACCGCCATGCCTTCCGGCTCGACGCCGACAGGCACGTCGCCGATCTGGCGCTTGGTCTTGGTGTCGATCATGGTGACGAGATTGTCGTTCTCATTCGACACATAGACGGTCTTGCCGTCGGGGCTCAATATCATCAGCTCGGGATCGGGACCGGAGGGCAGATTGCCGGTGATCTTGAGCGTCTTGGTGTCGAGCACCTGAATCGTGTCGTCGTCGCCCGCGCAGATATAGACTTCGGAATTGTCCTTGGAGATCTCGATGCCGCGCGGCCGGCGGCCGACCTTGATCGTTTTGATCGCCTCCATCTTGTCGGTGTCGATGATGGTGACGCTATTGCCTTTCTCATTGCTGACATAGGCGGTGAAGGCCTGCGCCGGAGCAGCGAGAAGAAGAGCCGCGACCGCAGCCGAGCAGAACGCGCGTCCCTTCTCCCACTCGCGGGAGAAGGCGTCGCGCGAATGCGCGGCGGATGAGGGCGAGTCGCTGAGCTGTCTCGAATGGACCCTCATCCGACCCGGCTGCGCCGGGCCACCTTCTCCCGTAAACGGGAGAAGGAATCGCGCGCCGAGATTTCTGATCGCTTTCATTTCAGCCTGCATTTGGTTTCGGGCTTGTCGACGCCCAATGTGTCGAGCTCGGAGGTCTGATGCAGGAAGCCCTCCTGCGGCGACACCGAGACAATCATGCGGCCGTCGCCGAGCAGAATAGGCTGGCGCAGCTGTCGATTCCAGGGTCGCAGCGACAGGCGCACGCCTTTGAAGGCCGCAATGGTGAACTCCGGCCCCAAGAGATAGTCGCGCAGCGCCTTCGGATCGGCCGAGGAGGCGCGCGTGGCGGCTTCGCCGATCATGCGCGCGGCGACCCACGCCTGATGATCGCGGGCGTTCATGCCGCGGTGAAACTGCGCGCGAAAGCGATTTTGCAGCTGCACGGCGCCCCATTGCTCATGCGAGGCGTCCCAGCTCGTCGGAACGAGGCCGGCCGAGCCCGCCACCGGACGCGGATCGAAATTGCGATAGGGCAGATAATTGCCGAAAACCTCGCTCTCGTCGGCGGCGATCAGCACGTCATAGCTGGCGCCCTGCGTCAGCGGTGGAATCAGCCGTTGCGTCTGCACGCTGCCGGAATCGGAGCGGCGTCCGCCCTCAGTGTCGACATAGACGCGCTCGTCGACGATCTTCGCGCCGAATTTCTTCGCGCTGGCGCGATAGGCCGCGGCGAGCAGCTCGTCCTGCGGATGCGAGCCCTTGATGACGAGCCAGCGGCGCCATTGCTTCCAGACGAGATATTGCGCCAGCCCGTCGGTCAGCATGGAGCGCGTCGGCGCGACATGAATGACATTGGCGCGGCAGTCTTCCTCGCGCAGCCTATCGTCGGCTGCGCTCACATTGAGGACGAGCGTGTCGCGCGATTTCAGCGCATCGGCGACGTGTAGAAGATCGTCGGCGGGAAGATCGGCGAGTATCGCGACGGCGCCCTGGTCGAGCAGCTTTTGCGCGGCGGCGACGGCGTCATCGCCGGGCGCGAGCTTCTCGTCGATCGCCTCAAAGCTCTGATTGGTGAAGCGGCCGGTGGTGTTATCGTCGGCGACGCCGATCAGCGCGCCGGCGAGCGTGTCGTCCTCGGCCGGCAGGTCGAGGATCGACAGAGTTTCGCTCGAATGCTGCTGGCGCAGCACGCCGAATTTCACCCGCAGCGGCTCGGCCGCGGCGGGCATGATGGCGAGAATGGCGGCGACCGACGCCCCGATGACGCAACGCTTGATCATGACGCGTGTCGGCCGCTCCTTTTTTTGTTCAGCGAATCAGCTTCAGCAGCGCCTGACCCGCCTTGGACTTCAGCTCCTTGGCGTCGAGCGTGCCTTCGTTGTCCTTGTCCGCCGCTTTGAACAGCTTGCCGACGAGGGCGAGATATTCCTCTTTCGTGAGCGTTTTGTCATCGTCCGGATCGGCGGCGGCGAAATCTTTCTTGCCGATGCGCGCGCCGACCTCCTTGCGGTCGACCGTGCCGTCATTGTCCTTCTCGAGCTTGTCGAAGACGGCCGCGGCGGCCTTGCTCACCTCGGCGAGATCGAGCGTGCCGTCATTATCCGTGTCGAAGCTCTTGATCGGCGAAGGCGCCGCGAAAACAGGTTGCGCGACCATGGCCGATGCGAGGCACAGTCCAGCGCCGAGGGCGATAATGTGAAACTTGGCCGTCATATCTTGCCTCCTTTTCCCGACGAAAATCGCGAGATTCTCCCAATATAGTCGGAGCCGGCCGATCACACAAAGCGTACATATGCACGCGGCCCCGCTACAGATCGTCGCCCTCGCGCTCGTCCGCCTCGGGCGGCTCCTCCACCTCGGGCAGCGGCAGCAGCACCTCTATCCGCGTGCCGCCTTTCGGCCGCGGCTCCATGCGCATCAGCCCGCCGAGCGCATGGACGCGCTCGCTCATGCCGATGAGGCCGAGGCCGAATCTGCGCTCGTCCGGCAGGCCGACGCCATCGTCCTCGACGAGAACGCGCAGCGCCTCGGCGCCGCCCGCCTCTGCGAGCTCCGGCGGCGACTCGACGAATTCCAGCCGCGCCTCGGCATTGGCGGCGGATGCGTGACGGAAAATATTGGTGAGCGATTCCTGCACCACGCGATAGGCGGTCAGCGCGATCTTCTCGTCGAGGCAGGAGAGATCATGCGCGATGCGCAGCGATAGCCGCACATCGGCGCGGCTGCCGGTCCAGGAGGCGAAGAGCCCGCGCAACGCCGCCTCGAGGCCGAGCTCGCTCATCGCCGGCGGGCGCAGCCGCTCGAGCATTCGCCGCAGCAGCGTCTGCAGCGCCTGTCCGGCGGCGTCTATATTGGCGCAGGTTCGCCGCAGCAGCTCGCCATCGGGAAAATTTCCCGAGGCCGAGGCGACGAGCGTCGCGGCGCCGGCGCGGATGGAGAAGAGACATGGGCCGGCTTCGTCATGCAGATCGCGGGCGATGTCGCGGCGCTCGGAATCCTGCACGGCGAACAGCCGATCGATGAGCGAATGATTCTCCTCCGTCACGCGATCGAGCGTCGCGGCGAGCGAATTGAGCTTTTGGGAAATATTCCTGAATTCGGAGGCGCCGCGCAGATCGAGACGCACATCCTTCTCGCCCGCCTCGAGCCGCGCCAATCCGCGCCCCAGCGAGTCGAAAGGCGAGAGCGTGCGGCTCAGCAGCGTCAGCACCAGCGCCAGCATTAGCAATGTGACGGCGAGGCTGATGGCGCCGAGCCATAGGAGGTCCGACCAGATTTCGGCGAGCTCGTCTACCGGATCGAAGATGATGGCGATGTTGCCGTATTGGACGTCGCCGATGCGCGCGGGGATGATGTCGATCTTGGGCGTCGGCGCGAACAGGCTCACGAACCAGTCGGGCACGCCCGTCTGCATCTCCTTGCGCCACTTCGAGTCGAAGCTCGGCGCGATATCGTCATTGGGCAATATCTCTATCTCTATGTGGCGCAGATTGCGCAGATTGTCGAACAGCCTGCGCAGCGCGGGGATCGGGTCCTTGGTCTCCTGCACGCTGGCGAGCGCGGTCTCGACCAGCTCATGCGCCAAATGCTCTATGCTCTCGGCCTCGGCGCGCACGCGCGGGCCGGCGTGGCCGATCATGATCGCTACATTGACCGCGAGCATTGCAGTGAGGACGATGGCGATGAGCCAGCCGAGCCTCGCCTTCAAGGACATGGAACACTCCCATTTTCGCGTCGCGTCGGCGCGAGGCGCCGGTGATTGACAAACAAGATTTTGTATTCGCATAGTAATCTTCTCTAGAACAATGGCTATGCCCGATGCGCGTGCTGATCGTCGACGACCATCCCATGGTGATTGCCGGATGCCGCGGCATGTTGTCCGGGCAATCGGACATAGAAGTGCTGGAGGCGCGCGACGCTGACGCGGCGCTTGAGGCGCATGCGTCCGCGCAGCCGGACGTCATCGTGCTCGACATAAATCTTCCTGGGCTCTCCGGCTTCGAGCTGCTGCGGCGCATGCTGAAGCGCAAGCCGGATACGAAGGCGATCGTCTTCACCATGAATGACGATCCCGTCTTCGCCGCGCGCTCCATCGAGCATGGCGCGAAGGGCTATCTCGCCAAGAGCGAGGATCCGGCGCAATTCCTCAAGGCGGTGCGCATGGTCGCGGCGGGCGAGCGCTATCTCTCCAATCAGGTGGCGCAAAAGCTCGCCTTCTTCGATCAGAAGCACGGCGCCAATCCGCTCGAGGGGCTGAGCGGCCGCGAGCTGGAGATTTTGCGCCTGCTCGCGGAAGGCAAGGGAATGGCGGAGATCGCGCATATCATGCGCGTGTCCTACAAGACGGTGGCGAACAGCTGCTCGCTGCTGAAGCGCAAGCTCGGCGCCCGCTCGCGCGCCGATCTCATCCGCATCGCCGTCGAGAATAAGCTCGCGAAAGAATTGGTGTGACCCACGATCGTCGTGCGCGCTCCTTCTCCCGCGTGCGGGAGAAGGTGGCCCTCGCGTTAGCGAGGGTCGGATGAGGGCGCATCGTGTTCAGAATTGCCGATTTATCCGCGCGGGAATTTTTAGACGTTTATTTCGGGAAGTTTTGGAAGCGAACCCCCTCGCGCCCTCATCCGTCGCGCATTCGCGCGACACCTTCTCCCGCGCGCGGGAGAAGGAAGAAACGCCCCTTCACGCCAGCCGCTGCTCTATCGCTATGCGCACCAGATCCATCGGCGTGCGCGCGCCGAGCTTGCGCTTCAGCAGCGAGCATGTGTTGGCGATCGTCTTGTAGGACACATGCACCGCATCGGCGATCTCGGTCATGCTCGAGCCCTTGCCGAGCAGGCGCAAAATCTCCAGCTCGCGCGAGCTCAGCTCCGCCAGAGGATTGGCGAGCGCCGCGGTCTTGTCGAAGGCCAGCCGATTGGCGAGCCGCGGCATCAGGAACACGCCTCCCGCCGCCACCTCGCGCACCGCGCGCAGCAGCAGAAACGGATCGTCGTTCTTGGTCACATAGCCGCGGGCGCCGGCCTCTATCGCGCGCGCGGCGAAGATCGGATCGTCGTTCATGGAAAAGATGACGATGCGCGCCTCTTCGTCGTGGCGCAGCATGCGGCGCGTCAGCTCGAAGCCGGAGGCGCCGGGGAGGTTGATGTCGACGACGGCGATATCCGGCCGCCATTCGACGAAGAGCGCCAGCGCCGTCTCCGCATCGCCGGCGTCGCGCGCTTCTATGTCGCCCTCGCCGGAGAGCATGGAAGCGCAGCCGGAGACGATGATCGGATGATCGTCGACGATCAGGACACGCATTCTTTGCTCGCGACGCCTCGTTTCGGGACGCTTCGCTTCGAAGCGCCGGCATGGATTGACCCGCGGCTACCCTTACGTAAAGTCGCCGCGCTTTGCAAAGGCGGGGCCCATGTTGAAAGGATTGTCCTTGCGCGCCAGGCTGCTGGCGCTGCTCGGCGCGACGCTCGCGACCGGGCTCGCCCTCGGCGTCGGCCTCTTGATGCTGCACGCCGCTTCGCGCGTGCGCGCCGAATCGGACAGCACGGCGCGCCTCGCGCGGGAGTTCGTAGCGACGGCGCTGGCCAGCGTCGAGGAGAGCGACGATCCGCTCGCGGCGCTGCGCGACCGGCTCGCCGAGGTGGAGCGGCTGCGGCACATTCATATCTATATGGCCGGCTCCGGCGCGGCGGGGGCGCGGATGGGGGACTGCCGGCGCGCGCCCGGCTGGTTCGCGGCGCTGGTCGCCGGGCCGCCCAGCGAGACGCGCATCGCGCTCGACGGCCGCGGGCGCCTGCGCGGGGAGCTGGCGCTCGCCGCCGATCCCGGGGACGAGATCGACGAGATTTGGGAGGAGGTGTGGGCGCTGGCGCTGGGCGCGGCGGCTCTGGCGCTCGCCGGCTTCGGCGTGGTGTCGGTGGTCCTCTCCCGCGCCCTCGCGCCGGTCTCCACTCTCGCCGAGGCGCTGCGGCGCATAGAGCAAGGCGATCGCGACGTGCGCATGGCCGCCGGCGACGCGCCGGAATTCGTCGCCATCGCCGGACGGGTCGATGCGCTGGCGGAGACGCTCGCGCGCTTCGACGCGGAAAACCGCGCCTTGGTGGAGCGCATCATCCATGTGCAGGACGAGGAGCGGCGCGACATCGCCCGCGATCTGCATGACGAGATCGGGCCCTTTCTGTTCAGCATTCGCGCCGGGCTCGGCGCGCTCGCCCGCAAGCTCGAGGGCGCGCGTCGGGAAGATTGCCTGAATATCGACGCGCAGCTCGGCGCGCTGCAGCAGGTCAATCGCCGCATTCTCGGCCGGCTGCGGCCGGCGGCGCTGGACGAGATGGGCCTCGAGGGCGCGTTGCAGGCGCTCGCCCAAGGCTGGCGCGATCTCGATCCCGATGTCGCGCTCGGCCTTCATATCGACGAGACCGGGGAGCCGCTCGACGAGTCGATCGCCCTCACCGCCTATCGCATCGTGCAGGAGGGGCTCACCAATGTGTTCCGCCATGCGAGCGCCACGCGCGTCGATGTGTCGGTGGAGCGCATAGAGGCCGGCGGCAAGACGGAATTGCGCGTCACCGTGCGCGACGACGGCGCCGGCGTGCCCGAGGGCGCGCGCGAAGGCATTGGGCTGCGCGGCATGGGCGAGCGCGTCGCCGCCCTCGGCGGGCGGCTGACGCTGGAGACCGCCACGCCGCGCGGCGCGCTGCTAGTGGCGCGTCTCCCTCTCTAGAGATATCGTCCGTCGACCATTGTGCGGCGCAAAATGAAATTGCGCGCCGCAGAGGGAAATTTTTCACGCTCACGCTCGCGCAGAGAAAAGGATTCGTGGCGTTTTCGTGACTTCGTCTCAGCGCGACGATCTGCCTCTCGCCAAGCCTCTTCGGATAGTTTATGTAGCAAAACGCACAAAGCGGGAGCAGCGCGGTTCCATCGCGCAGGCGTTTCGCGCGGGGCCAAGAGTATCGGCCTCCTATCGCGGTATGAAGGGTCGTCACATGGACTATCGGCGCTTTTTCGAGACGGCGGTCACTCGTCTCCAGGAGGAACGCCGATATCGGGTCTTCGCCCATCTCGAACGCTGTGTGGAAACCTTTCCGCAAGCGGTCTGGCACCGCGACGACGGATCGACGCGCGATGTGACGATCTGGTGCTCCAATGACTATCTCGGCATGGGGCAGCACCCGGATGTGATCGCCGCAATGGTGGAGACCGCTTCGCGCGTCGGCGCCGGCTCCGGCGGCACGCGCAACATCTCCGGCACCAGCCATGCGATCGTGGAGCTGGAGAGCGAGCTCGCCGACCTTCATGGCAAGGAGGCCGCGCTCGTTTTCACCTCGGGCTGGATTTCCAATCTCGCGGCCATTTCGACGATCGCCGATCTTCTGCCCGATTGCGTCATTCTCTCCGACGCCTCCAATCATAATTCCATGATCGAGGGCGTGAAGCGCTCGCGCGCCGAGCGCAAGATCTTCCGCCACAATGATCTCGCCCATCTCGAGGAGCTGCTGATCGAGGCCGGCGCAAGGCCCAAGCTCATCGTCTTCGAGAGCCTCTACTCGATGAACGGCAACATCGCCCCGGTCGCCGAAATCGCCGCGCTCGCCGAGCGTTATGGCGCGATGACCTATATCGACGAGGTTCATGCCGTCGGCATGTATGGCGCGCGCGGCGGCGGAATCTGCGAGCGCGAGGGCGTCATGCATCGCATCGACGTCATCGAAGGCACGCTGGCCAAGGGGTTCGGCACGCTCGGCGGCTATGTGGCGGGCGACCGCGTGGTCATCGACGCCATTCGCAGCTATGCGGCCTCCTTCATATTCACCACCGCCTTGCCGCCGGCCGTGGCCGCCGCGGCGACGGCCGCCGTTCGGCTGCTGAA
Organism: Methylosinus sp. sav-2; assembly: GCF_004366495.1. NCBI lineage: Bacteria > Pseudomonadati > Pseudomonadota > Alphaproteobacteria > Hyphomicrobiales > Methylocystaceae > Methylosinus > Methylosinus sp. sav-2. The sequence goes on along the minus strand of NZ_SOEJ01000001.1, from coordinate 352,396 downwards.
GGCGCGTTCCGATTTGCGCGCCGCGCATCAGCGCGCCTCGCATATCACCAAGCATGCGCTGGCTGCGGCCGGCCTGCCGGTGCTGGAGAATGGCTCGCATATCGTGCCGGTGATGGTGCGCGACGCCGAGCTGTGCAAGGCGGCGAGCGACATGCTGCTCGAGCGCCACGACATCTACATCCAGCCGATCAATTATCCGACCGTCGCGCGCGGATCGGAGCGTCTGCGCATCACCCCGACGCCGCGCCATACGCCGGAGCATATCGTCGCTCTGGTGGAGTCGGTGGCGGATGTGTGGCACACGCTCGGCATCCCCTTCGTGGAGCCGCCGCAGCATCTGCATATCGACGCGGAGAGCCGCGAGCGCTGTACCTATCCCGAGATCAAGCTCGCCGCGCAGTGAGCGGTGGATAAAGCGAAACCCAAAAGGTTCGCGTCTCCTTCTCCCGCCTGCGGGAGAAGGTGGCCCTCGCGTCAGCGAGGGTCGGATGAGGGTCCGCGCCGCCCTTGCGCGCTGAAATCGTCATCGTCCCTGGAAACCGCCCTCACCCGACCCCGCCAGAGCCCGTCGCTCGCGACGGGCGTCCTCACGGACGCCCTGTGGCGGGGCCACCTTCTCCCACGAGTGAGAGAAGGATTCGCGCTCAAAGGGTGTGGGTGTGGGTGTGCGGGCGCCGGCGCTGAGGCCACAAAAAAGCGCGCTTCCTTCTCCACGAGTGGCAGAAGGAAGCGCGCTCGATTCTTGCGCTTTACTGCACCAGCTTGGGCTGGCTCGGCCGGGGCGTCTCGTTCTCTTGCAGAATGCCGAGGCGGCGGGCCACTTCCGTATAGGCCTCGACGAGGCCGCCCATGTCGCGGCGGAAGCGGTCCTTGTCGAGCTTGTCGTTGGACTTGATGTCCCACAGCCGGCAGGAGTCGGGGGAAATCTCGTCGGCGACGACGATGCGCATCATGTCGCCTTCCCACAGCCGCCCGCACTCCATCTTGAAGTCGACGAGGCGGATGCCGACGCCGAGGAAGAGTCCGGAGAGGAAATCATTGACGCGAATGGCCAAGGCCATGATGTCGTCGATCTCCTGCGGGCTCGCCCAGCCGAAGGCGGTGATGTGCTCCTCGGAGACCATCGGGTCGTCGAGCGCGTCGTTCTTGTAATAGAACTCGATGATGGAGCGCGGCAGCTGCGTGCCTTCCTCCATGCCGAGGCGCTTGGACAGCGAGCCGGCGGCGACATTGCGCACCACGATCTCGAGCGGAACGATCTCCACCTCGCGAATCAGCTGCTCGCGCATGTTCAGCCGGCGGATGAAATGCGTCGGCACGCCGATGTCGTTGAGGTGCTGGAAGACGAATTCCGAGATGCGGTTGTTGAGGACGCCCTTGCCGTCGATCACCTCGTGCTTCTTGGCGTTGAAAGCGGTGGCGTCGTCCTTGAAGTGCTGAATCAAGGTGCCCGGCTCCGGACCCTCGTAGAGGACCTTGGCCTTGCCTTCGTAGATGCGGCGGCGGCGATTCATCGGGATCAACCGGGGCTTGAGAAAATCCATTACTGGCCCGTGGCTCCTCGGTTCGGCTTCAGCGTGACGATCGTCTCCGCCAGAGCGCTAGGCTCGGGAAGAGCGACGTCCCGTCCGAAGCGGCGTTCGCATGGCCGCGGATCGAACCGGGTCCTATCCTGTTCCAGCCGCGGTTACAACCCGCCAGAAGAGACTAGCCGAATCGAGGGGCGGACACAACTTGACCGAATTTTTCGTTAATTGCACGAATGTCATTGGAATCTAGGCCGAATCTCCTAGATTCGATCCTGCGCCATCCGAGCGCTTGCCGAAGGAAACATCCGAGGGTCGTCATGAGCATATTCGACAACCGGGAAGAGACTTTCGAAAAACGCTATGTCCATGAGCAGGAGCTCCAGTTCCGCGCCGAGGCGCGGCGCAATAGGCTTTTCGGCCTTTGGGCGGCGGAAAAGCTCGGCAAATCAGGGCCGGAGGCGGAGGCCTACGCCGAGGCGCTGGTGGTCGCCGAGGCTTCCGCGAATGCCGATGAGCAGGTGTTTTCCACAGTGAAGGCGGATTTCGCGGCGGCGGGCGTCGAGCAGTCCGACCATCAGCTTCGCCGCACCCTCGACGAATTGCTGGAGACGGCGCGGCTCGAGCTGAAACAGGGCTGAGCGCGCGGAGAGGGCGCGCTTTACCCTTCCTTTATCCGCGCGGGCCACCACTTATCCCATGCGCGATTCCCCAAGAGCCGCAACCAAAAGATCGGGCGCCGCCTTTCTGGCGGCGCCCGATATCGTCGCGGAGGCGCTCGCCTGGCTGCAGCATCTCTCCGGGGAGAGGCGCGCCTCCCGCCACACGCTCGACGCCTATGCGCGGGACGCGCGGTTTTTCCTCGCCTTTCTCGCCGAGCATAAGGGAGCGCCGGCCGACGCCGCCACATTGAGCGCGCTCTCTCCCGCCGACATACGCGCCTTCATGGCGCGGCGGCGGACCGAGGGGCTCGAGAATCGCTCGCTGCTGCGGGCTCTGGCCGCTGTGCGCTCGCTCATGCGTTTCCTCGAGAAGAAGGGCCTCGCCAAGACCGATGTCTTCGGCGCCATCCATGCGCCCAAAAAGCCGCACAGCCTGCCCAAGGCGCTGAGCGTCGCCGACGCGCGTGATCTCACCCGCGCCGAGACCCGCGCCGGCGAGGCGCGCGAGCCTTGGGTTCTCGCCCGCGACGCCGCCGCTCTGGCGCTGCTCTATGGCGCGGGATTGCGCATTTCGGAGGCGCTGTCGATCGAGCGCGACCGCGCGCCCATCGGCGCGGTGGATCGCATCGCCATTACCGGCAAGGGCGGCAAGACGCGCGTCGTGCCGGTCATCGAGCCGGTCCGGCGTGCGATAGAGGAATATATCTCGCTCTGCCCCTATCAGCTCGCCGGCGGGCCGCTCTTCGTCGGCGCGCGCGGAGGGCCGCTCTCGCCACGCATATTGCAGCTCGCCGTGGAGCGCATGCGCGGCGCGCTGGGCCTGCCGGCGAGCGCCACGCCCCATGCGCTGCGCCATTCCTTCGCGACGCATCTGCTCGGGCGCGGCGGCGATCTGCGCAGCATTCAGGAGCTGCTCGGCCACGCCTCGCTCTCGACGACGCAGATCTACGCCGCCGTCGACAAGAACCGGCTTTTGGATGCCTGGCGCTCGGCGCATCCCCGCGGCCGCGACAGTTCGAAATCGAATTGATTTTGCTTACATTCGGATCGATCTCGTCAAGCGCTTCCTCGCTGAAATTTTGAATCTCGGCGAGGTCTCGCCTTTTTCTGGCTCCGCCCTTCCTTCCTAGCGAACCTGCCGGTTTTTCGTTTCGTGCTCTCGCGCACGCCCGCGATTTTCTGGCTCAGGCAGGTTGACGGCGTCCCGTGGGGACGGGCGCCGACGATCGGTGGAGGGGAAAATGGGTCAGACGCCGAGACTGTCGCTGCTCGGAGTGGTGCTCGCCATGGCTTTCGCCTATGGCGTGTGGATCATCGTCACCTCGGGACAGGCGGCTTCGGCCGACGCCTGCCTCGGCTATGCGCTCTGCCGCTGAGCGGCGGAGCGAGGCGTTTGCTCACGCCGCGTCGCGGCGGCGGACGCGGGCGCGCAGCAGGGCGAGCTTGCGCAAGAACAGCGAGCGGCCCTCCTCGCCCAGAACGCGGGAAATCTGCGCCATCAGAAAATCCTTCGCCTCCCGAATCTTCTGCTTGAACGGCTCGACCCGCTCATGCGCCCAGCGGCTGACGCGCAGCGTCAGATCATAGACGCGCGCGAACCAGGCGAGCTGCAGCAGCTTCTCTCTGCTGGCGTCGAAGAGGAAAGAGGTGACGCCGAGGGCCAGCGTCTTGGCGGCGAGGATCACCGCCAGCCCGGTGAGCACATGGCCATGGGCGATGGCCGCCACCGCCAGCAGCTTCAAGGGCAGGATCGTGATCGCCGGCAGAGCGAAGACGGCCAAGGTCGCAATGGGCGTGAGGCCGGCGATGAAGCCGCGAAGCTGCGCCTCCAGCTCCTTTACGCCCAGCGCGTCGGCGAGGCGCAGCAGCCACAGCTTCACATGGTCCCACAGCCAGCTCTCGACGAGGAACAGCACGGCGAGGGTGAACCAGAATGCGCGCGTGAGGCGGCGGCCGATCGATTCCATGGTGTTTCGTCCTGTTCCCGGGCGTTTCGTTCTGTTCCCGCTCCATCGTGGCGCCCATGCGCAAAGGGTTGGAGCCGTGACAGAAATATGCGCTCTGTTCCGGCTGCGCCACAACTTCGCGGCGATCGTGGGCGGCCTCGAGCGCAGGCCGCGCCTTGACGAGTGCCTTGGGGCGTATTCTACTATAGTAGTTCTATAGACATTGGAGATAACAAATGCGCTTCCTCACGGCCGCCGCCGCTCTCGGCGCTCTCTTCCTCACCTTCTCCGGCGCCTCTGCGGCGGAGGGCGAGAATAAGGGCGTGAAGCAGAAATTCTCCCTCACTTTGGACGGGGCCAAGAAGGCCGCCGCCGCCGCCGAGGCGGAAGCCGTCAAGAACGGCTGGAATGTGGTGATCGCCATTGTCGACGACGGCGGCAATCTCCTCTATCTGCAACGCCTCGACGGCACGCAGGCCTCCTCTTCCGAGACGGCGACGCGCAAGGCGCGCACCTCGGCCCTGTTCAAGCGTCCGACCAAGGCGCTCGAGGACGCCGTCGCCGGCGGCCGCGTCGCTTTGCTGAGCCTGCCCAATGTCACCCCGCTCGAGGGCGGCGTTCCGCTCGTCTACAAGGGCGAGATCATCGGCGCGATCGGCGTTTCCGGAGCGACCTCGCAGCAGGATGCGCAAGTCGCGAAAATCGGCGCCGACACTCTGACCCCGTGAATTTTTCGCGCGAGGACGTCCGCGCTCCCCGATTTTTCGGAGCGCGGACGCCCTTTCGATCAGCACTCGCTCACCACTGCTGCTAGCACTTTGTTTTTAAAAGATTATTCGGCATTCGCCTTGCATGATGATCGCAGTCGAACCTATCGTTCTCATGCGATCGAAGAGGAGGCGTCTCATGGCGTCGCGCGAATTTCGCCGAATGCTCGAAGGCTATGGGCTGACGACGGCCAATATTTTCTACCGTCTGCCCGATCACCCCGCGATCATGCAGTCCTACATTTGGCAGGACTACGATCTGTAGCCTGAATTTCCGCAATTGCGGAAGTTTCTGGATTTTTGGCAGAAGAGCCTCGACGGGCGGCTCCACTCGGTGCAAGTGGCGCATAGCGGGCTCATTCGACCGGCGGAAGTCTCCTTGGTGGACAAGGAGTTCCGTCTGCACTGAGGGCTTCGAGGCCGGCCCCCTCGCCCTGAGGAGCCCGCATAGCGGGCGTCTCGAAGGGCGGCCTCGCCCCGTCTCCTGGAGCGTCCTTCGAGGCTTTTCGCGTTCCGCAAAAAGCGCCTCAGGACGAGGGGGCTGGAATTGCGAGCCTGTCACATATGGATCGAGCGCTTGGCGACGCCGAGCGCCGCTTCCTTTATCGCCTCCGACAGCGTCGGATGCGCGTGGCAGGTGCGGGCGAGGTCTTCCGCCGCACCGGAGAATTCCATCAGCACGCCGCCTTCGGCGATCAGCTCGCCGGCGTCCGAGCCGAGAATATGCACGCCGATCACGCGATCGGTGGCGGCGTCGGCCAGCACTTTGACGAATCCCTCCGTCTGCCGACTGGCGCGCGCGCGGCCATTGGCGGCGAAGGGGAATTTGCCGACATTATAGGCGATTCCCGCCGATTTCGCCTCTTCTTCGGTCAGGCCCACCCAGGCGACCTCCGGCTTGGTGTAGACCACAGAGGGAATGACCCCGTAATTCACATGTCCCGCCTGGCCGGCGAGGATTTCCGCCACGGCGACGCCCTCCTCCTCGGCCTTATGGGCGAGCATGGCGCCGCGCACCACATCGCCTATGGCGAAAATGCCCGGCACATTGGTGCGGAAATGCTCCTCGATGACGACGCGCCCGCGCTCGGTGGCGATGCCCGTCTCCTCGAGGCCGAGGCCCGCCGTATAGGGAATGCGCCCGGTGGCGATCAGCACTGCGTCGGCCGTTATCGGCGTGCCGCCGCCGCCCTTGGTGGAGGCGTAGGAGACGGAGACGCCCTCCGGCGTCTTGTCGATCTTGGTGACCTTGGCGGCGAGATGGAAGGCGAAGCCCTCCTTCTCGAGAATCTTCTGGAAGCGGGTCGCGACCTCGGCGTCGGCGCCCGGCAAAATGCGGTCGAGATATTCGATCACCGTCACCTGCGCGCCGAGCCGTCGCCAGACCGAGCCGAGCTCGAGACCGATGACGCCCGCGCCGACGACGACGAGATGCCTCGGAACCGATTCGAGCTCCAGCGCCCCGGTGGAGGAGAGGATCGTCTTCTCGTCGAAGGCGATCTCCTTGCCGTCGACATCGCGCAGCGGCGCCACGGCGGAGCCCGTCGCTATGACGATATATTGCGATTCGAGAATCTGCGTCGCGCCATTCTCGCCCGTCACCTCGACGCGGCCGGCGCCGAGAATGCGGCCGGCGCCATGGTAGGAATCGATCTTGTTCTTCTTGAACAGAAAGGCGACGCCGCCGACATTGGCGGCGACCGTGTCGGCCTTGTGCTTCATCATTTTCGCGAGATCGAGCCGCGGCGGCTCGACGATCACGCCGAGATCGGAAAGGCCGTGGCCCGCCTCCTCGAACATGTGAGAGGCGTGCAGCAGCGCCTTGGAGGGGATGCAGCCGACATTGCCGCAAGTGCCGCCATGGGTCGCGCGCTTCTCGACGACGGCGGTCTTGAGGCCGAGCTGCGCCGCGCGAATCGCGCAGACATAACCGCCCGGCCCCGTGCCGATGACGATGAGATCATATGCCATCCGCCAACTCCTTTGTCGCGCTGCGATCGATCGCTAGATAGCTTTTATGCAAGGAGAATATCCGCTTCGCAGGGGTGAGGTCGAACCATTTCTTCTGCGAGCGCGTCATGCGCCCGCCGATTGCGGCGCCAGCAGCCGCTCATAGGCGTCCAGCGTCGCGGCGCACATGCGCTCCACGGAAAAATGCGTCTGCGCATGGAGCCGCGCGCGCGCCGTCAGCGCCTCGCGGGCCGAGGGGCGCAGCTCCAGCGCCTCGCGAATCGCACGCGCCAGCGCGGCGGCGTCGCCCGGAGGCGCGCGCCAGCCGGTGGAAGCGGCCGCGTCCACTTGCGGCGGGGCGAGCACGGTTTCGACCGCCGCGCCGATATCCGAGACGACGATCGGCGCGCCCATCGCCTGCGCTTCTATGGCGACGCGGCCGAAGGCCTCCGGCGTCGTCGAGGGCGCGACGGCGACGGCGGCGGCGAGATAGGCGGCCGGCATATCGGCGCAATGGCCGGTCGCGCGCATGATTCCAACGAGACCAGCGCGCGCGATATGCGCCTCCAGCTCGGCGCGGAAGCCGGCGCTCGGCGCGTCTCCCGCCAGAATGAAACGCACATCCGAAAAACCTTCGGCGACGAGCAGCTTCGCCGCCTCGATCAGCGTCGCATGGCCCTTGCGCGCCGAAAGTCGCGCCGGCAGCAGCACCACGCGCTCGTGCCGCGCCACGCCCCAGGAGGAGCGCACGCGCTCGACGCGGGCGGGTTCGACGGCGGAGGGCGAGAAGGCGCGCAGATCGAGCCCGCGCGCGATGACGACGATGCGCTGCGTCGCCTGCGGAAACAGCTCGGCGATGTGACAGGCGGTGAAGCGCGAGTTGGCGATGACGAGATCGCCCGCCGCCATGATGGAATTATAGCGCTGCTTGATGACCGAGGCGCCGCCATAGATGCTGTGATAGGTGGTGACGAAGCGCGCGCCCGCCCGCCGCGCGGCGTGATGCGCGACCCAGGCGCAGGCCCGCGAGCGCGCATGCACGATATCGACGCCCTCCTCGCGCAGAATGCGGGCGAGGCGGTAGGAGTTGAGCGCCATGGCGAGCGGATTTTTCGTCGCGGCCGGAAAGGGGAGCCACACTCCGCCCTTGGCCTGCAGCTCGCTGACCATGCGGCCGCCCTCCGAGGCGACGAGCGACCGTGCGCCGGCCATATGCAGCGCCTCGGCGATATCGATCGTCGTGCGTTCGGCGCCGCCCGATTGGAGGGCCGGCACGATCTGCAAAATGGCGCGACCGGCGAGGGGACGGCTGGTCGAGGGGAAGGCGTGGAAATTCTCTAGCATGGAGCCTAGCTGCCCAGTAAACGAGATCGTCGTCTTGGTCGAGAGGCGGGGGCTCTCTTCGCCCCAGAAATGGGCCGGCAATATGGCCCCTTTGGTCCCAGGATCGGACCATGTTACTGAGCAAGCGATGAAATTCCTTTAATTTGCGGGCCGGCGCGCCCGCGCGGCGGGGAGACGGTGGCTGTGGACGGCGTCGAGGAGGGGCTGAGCTTCGTCGATCTTTCCCTCGCGGGGCGGGAGCCCTGGCGCATCGCCCGGCGTTTTCGCGCCGCTCGCGGGGCCGGGGCGGAGCGCCCGGGCGTGATGCTGCTGGGCGGCTTCAAATCCGACATGCAGGGCTCCAAGGCCACGCATCTCGACGCCTGGGCGGAGCGCGAGGGGCGCGCCTTCCTGCGCTTCGATTATTCCGGCCATGGCGAATCGAGCGGATGTTTCGAGGATGGAACGATCGGCGATTGGCTGGCGCAGAGTCTCGCCGTCCTCGAGGCTTCGACGCGCGGCCCGCAAATTCTCGTCGGCAGCTCCATGGGCGGCTGGCTCGCTCTGCTGATGGCGCGTCGTCTCGCCGAACAAGGCCGTCGCCCGCACGCTCTCATGCTCATTGCGCCCGCTGTCGATTTCACCGAGGAGCTCATCTGGAAGAACGCCGACGACGATATTCGCCGCGCGATTCTCGAAGACGGCGCATGGATGCGTCCGTCGCCCTATTCGCCGGAGCCGACGCCGATCACGCGTCGGCTCATCGAGGAAGGACGCGCGCATCTCATGCTCGAGGACGTCATTCGCGTGAATGCGCCCGTGCATATAATGCAGGGAATGCGCGACGAGGATGTGCCCTATCGTCATGCGTTGCGGCTGATGGAATGTCTCGCCTGCGATCCTGTCGTGCTGACCTTGGTGATGGAAGGCGATCATCGTCTTTCGCGCAGCGAGGATCTCGCGCATCTCACAGCTACGATAGAGGCGCTCTGACAAATGTGCGTGAGCTGAGCAGTACCGCGCATTAGGCATAACGGCTTCTTTGCGAAGCGCGAAAGCATTCAATAAACATTGTCCCATTAACCTCCATTCTTAAGGAAGGCGCCATGTCAGGCGCTCTTGATCGAGAGACGCGAATGTTCGCGGACATTCCCGCGCGCGTCACCCGATCGGGCCTGGGAATGAAGAGTCATGATGCTCTCGAGAACAGCTTTGCCGCTGGTGTTCTTCGCGGCGATTTGGTCGACGGCGCGCGCCGCCGATTGGTATACGGGCGCCCCCACGCCGGAGGCGTCGGCGCCGCCGCCTCCGGCCACGCCTCAGCCGACGGTTTCCATCGATCTTTCCGTCGACGGCACGTCGCGCAGCTCCATCGCCGGCGCCGCGATCGGCAAGATCGCGCCCTTCGGCTCGCTGGTGGAGAGCGGACCGCGCATTCGCGTTTCCACCGTCATCGGCAAATACGCCTATGACGCCAGCGATCTTCCCGTCTACATCCCCGTCGGCGCCGCTTTCATTCCGAGCAATACCGGCTATGGCCGCGTGCATGGAACGCTGGAGGACGGCTCCTTCATGGTCGGCTATGAGGTCGTCACCAATCAGGGCGGCGTCGCTGTTTATGTCGGCCCGGATGTGATGAATCACAGCCTGTCGCCCTTCGATCCGGGCAATCAGGTGCGCGGCGTCTCCGCCGGCGCCAAGGTCGGCGTCGAGGCTTTCGCGCGGCCGACCGACTCCACCATGGTCGCGCTCATCGCCTATTATTCGACCGTGCATAATTCCTATTACACGCGGCTGAAGTTCGGCGTGGAGCTCGCCGATTATGTCTATGTCGGCCCGGAGGCGCTGGCGCTCGGCGATGATTATTTCGCGCAATGGCGCGCCGGCGCGCATCTCACCGGACTGAAATTCGGCGTGCTGCAGATCGGCCTCTCCAGCGGCTATCTGCGCGATCGCGTGCGCGGCAGCGGCGCCTATGGAATTCTCGACACGCATATCGCTTTCTAGATCGACGGCCGCAGATTTTTCGGCCACCGCCGTTTCATTGTTCGTCTTTGCTCATGGGCGTCGCCATGTCACTCTTGCGTTTTCTCTCCTTTCTTCTTCTCGGCGGCGTCGCCGTCGCTCTCGCCACACAGCCGGTGAGCGTGCAGGCGCAGCTGGCGACCAGCGTTTCGGTCATCTTCCTCCTCGCCCTTTTGTGGAAGTTCTCGCGCGGCGCGGAAGCGCGCCAGCTGTTCATCGCGCTCGCGCTTTTCGTGGTGCTGCGCTATGTCTATTGGCGCATCACCTCCACTCTGCCGCCGCTGTCCGATCCGGTCGGACTCACCTGCGGCTCCATATTGCTCGCCGCCGAGCTCTATTGCGTGGCGATGCTGCTCCTCACTCTCGTCGTCAACGCCGAGCCGCTGAAGCGCGAGCCGGCGCCGCAGATAGAGGACGAGGCTCTGCCGACCATCGATGTGCTGGTGCCGAGCTATGACGAGAACGCCTCCATTCTCGCGACGACTCTCGCCGCGGCGAAATCCATGGATTATCCCGCCGATCGGTTGAACATTTTTCTGCTCGACGACGGCGGCACGGATCAAAAATGCGCGCATCCCGATCCTGCGATCGCCGAGCGCGCCCGCGCCCGCCGCGCCGCTCTGCAGGAGCTCTGCGCCGCGCTCGGCTGCTATTATCTGACGCGCGAGCGCAATGAGCACGCCAAGGCCGGCAATCTCAACGCCGCGCTCGAGCATGTCAGTGGCGACATCGTCGTCGTGCTCGACGCCGATCACGCGCCCTTCCGCTCCTTCCTGCGCGAGACGATCGGCTATTTCTTCGAGGATGATCGGCTCTTCCTGGTGCAGACGCCGCATGTCTTCCTCAATCCCGATCCGATCGAGCAGAATCTGCGCACCTTCCGCCGCATGCCGTCCGAGAACGAGATGTTCTATGGCGTCACGCAGCGCGGATTGGACAAATGGAATGCTGCCTTCTTCTGCGGCTCTGCGGCTCTGCTGCGGCGCGCCGCGCTGGACGAGGCCGGCGGCTTCTCCGGCGTCTCCGTCACGGAAGATTGCGAGACCGCGCTGGAGCTGCATGCGCAAGGCTGGACCAGCGTCTATGTCGACAAGCCGCTCGTCGCCGGATTGCAGCCGGACACTTTCGCCTCCTTCATCGGCCAGCGCGTGCGCTGGTGCCAGGGTATGCTGCAGATTTTCCTGCTGCGCAATCCGCTGCTGAAGCGCGGCCTCGAGCCGCTGCAGCGGCTCGGCTATCTGTCGAGCATGAGCTTCTGGTTCTTTCCCTTCCCGCGCCTCGTCTTCATGCTGGCGCCGCTCGCCTTCATTCTCTTCGATGTGAAGATCTTCGTCTCCAACATAGAAGAGGCCATCGCCTATACCGCGACCTATGTCGTCGTGAACGCCATGCTGCAGAATTATCTCTTCGGCAAGGTGCGCTGGCCTTGGGTGTCGGAGCTGTATGAATATTGCCAGGGCGTGTTCCTGACCAAGGCGATCGTCTCGGTCTTTCTACGCCCGCGCAGCCCCGCCTTCAATGTGACGACCAAAGGCCTTCCGCAGACGCAGGATCGTCTCAGCGAGCTCGCCTGGCCCTTCTTCGCCATCTACGGATTGCTCGCGCTCGGCGCCGGCGTCGCCGTCTATCGCTGCGTGGCCGAGCCCGGCGTGCGTCAGCTGATGTTCTTCGTCGGCCTGTGGAACATGTTCAATCTCGTCACCGCCGGCGTCGCGCTCGGCGCTGTGGCGGAACGTCGTCGCCGCGAGACGCATCCGCGTCTTCCGGTGGAGCGGCGCGGCGCGCTCGCGCTCGGCGAGGAGCATGTTCGCGTCGCCATAGAGGAGGTCTCCGCCGGCGGCTGCCGCCTGCGCGCCGCCACCGACGCCGACGCCAAAGCGCTCGCAGCGGCGAAGGAGATGGAAGGGCGTCTCTATATCGACTCCATCGCCGACGCCGCGCGCCGTCCCAGCCTGTCCGCGCGCATCGTCGGCGTCGCGCCGGATGGACGCCGCCACATCGCCTTCACGCTCTCGCAGCCGCAGGATCATCTCGCGCTCGCCGATCTGATGTATGGCGACGCGACCGCGCTCGAGCGCTTCCAGGCCGCGCGCCGCAAGCACAAGGGCATTATCGCCGGCACGGTGCAGTTTCTCTGGTGGGGCGTTATCGAGCCGCTGCGCGCCTTCGCCTATCTGCGCCCCCGCGCCAGCGAGACCGCGCTGCGCGAGCCGCCGGCCTTCGCCGATCTGTCCAATCTCCTCGGCCGGCGCCAGCCGCGCCTGCGTCCGCCGGCGGAAGCCGCAGCCCCGCGCGCCGCGGAGCGCGCGCCGTCTTCGAAGAATGAAAACGCCTGATCCATTCCATCAAAAACATTCTCGCAAAAATGAGTGCCAAGATGCAGTTCCGAGTCCTCGCCCTTCTGCTCGCGACCACGACGGCGCTGACGCCGATCGCGGTGGGCGCCCAGGCGATCTTCACGACAGCGCCGCAAGAGCAGCTGTTTCATCTGAAAGTCGACAGGCCGAGGCCGGCGATTTCCGGCCTCCAGCCGATCATGCCCGCGCGTTTCGCCGCGCGCGAGCCGTCTCGTATCGCCGCGGTGGAGCCGCCCGTCGCATCGACGCGGGCGCCATCGATCGCGCCGTCGCCATCGCCTGCTTCTGTCGCGCCCGTCGCATCGCGGCCCGCCGTCGCCGGCGCCATGCTGCGGCATCTCACCAATAATATTCAGGGCTATCGTCTCGCCGGCGAGATCGGTTCCTCGGAATGGCCGATCTATGTCACCGAGGCGCAGGCCGCGCGCCGTCTGCAATTTCGCATCGGCTATCTCGCCGCCGTGTCGGTGATGCCGGAGGCCTCCGCGCTGACTCTGACCATCAATGATCAGACGATCGGCGACACGCAGATTCGCGCGGTGCAGGAGGTGGAGACCATCGTCTTCGACATTCCGCCGGGCGTGATGCGGCCGGGCTTCAACTCCGTGCGCATCGCGACGAGCCAGCGTCATCGCGTCGATTGCTCGCTCGAGGCCACGTACGAATTGTGGACGCAGATCGATCCGACCGAGACCGGCCTGGTGCTGCCGGAGGATGACGCCGGCGTCACCAGCATTTCCGATCTCGGCGCGCTGCCGCCGGATGAGCAAGGCGCGCTGCCGATCCGCGCCGTGCTCGGCGTCAACGCCAAATCTTTCGAGATCGAGCGCATGCTGCGCGCGGCGCAGGCCATCTCGCTCGCCGGGCGTTTCGAGCAGCCGGTGGTCGACGCAGGCCCTGCGGCGAGCGGACGTTACGGCGTCAATCTCTTCGTCGGTCCCGCGTCGGAGCTGGTCGGCCGCGTCGATCTCTCGCGCGTCGGCCCCATAGACGAGCCGCGCGCCTTCGTGCTGCCGGCCGCGCCCGGGCGCCGCGTCAGCATCGTCGTGACCGGCGCGACATCGGCGCAAGTGGACGAGGCGATCCGTCGTCTCTCTGTCTCGCCCGCGCCCAAGGGCTCGCCGCAAGGCTTGCGCGCATCGGCCGCTTTTCCCGGCTATCGGCTCGACGGCGGACGCAAGGTGAAGCTGCGCGATCTCGGCGTCGCCAGCGAAGAGTTCACCGGCCATCTCTATCGCGCCGCCTTCAACATCGTCATGCCGCCGGACTTTTATGCTGCCGATTACGGCAATGCGCTGCTGCGCCTCGCCGGCGGCTATGCGGCCGGGCTCGACTCCAATGCGCAGATCGTCGTCAAGGTCGACGAGCGCACGGCGGTGAGCCTCAATCTTCTGAAGGCCGCGGGCGATGTCTTCCGCGACAATCCGCTGCCGCTGCCGCTCGGCTTTCTCAAGCCCGGCCTCAATCGCATCGAGATAGAGGCGCATGTGCCGACGCGCCAGGACGCCGATTGCGATCCGCTGGCGGCGATGCGCGCGGCCAAGCGCTTTCTCTTCCTCGACGAGACGGAGATCGAGCTGCCGCCGATCGCGCGCATCGCGCGCATGCCCGATCTCGCGGTGACGGCGACCGGCGGCTTTCCCTATGCCGGCGCCAAGGGGCGGCCCAAGCTCTACATGCCCTCGCTCGATACGGATGCGGTGGGCGCGGCGGCGACGATCGTCGCGCATTTCGCCGTCGCCGCCGGACGCCCGATCGATTTCGAGATCGTCGATGCGCCGCCCGGCGAAGGGCAGGGACCGACGCTCGCCGTGGCGCCGCTCGATTCCTTCGACGCTGCGCTGCTGCAACGTCTCGACATGCCGGCCGACACTCTGCGCGAGGCCTGGGGGCCGCATCTGACCGCCGATCATCGCAAGGCGTCGGAGAAGCGGCTCTCGCCGCTCGAGATCGCCGCGCGCAATCGTTTCGTCCTGCAGCGCAATTTTCCCATGGCCTGCTATGCGCCGCGCAACATGCTCGACAAGACGATCACCGCGCAGGCGGGCGGCGCGACTGCTGCGCCGGCGCCGGGCGGCGAGCCGGAGCGCGTCGATTTCGCGCCTGTCGGCTCGGTGCGCAAAAGCATGGAGCGCGGCGAGGGCGAGCAGGATCTGCTGGAGGCCTGGCGCGACGATCTGCGCCGCGAGGGCCGCTGGGGCTATGGCGTCGTCGAGCGTCTGCGCGTCGCCGGCGTGTGGAGCGCGGCGCGCGTCGCCGATGCGGCGCAATGGCTGCGCGCGGGCTTCGAGGCGGAGGCGGCCGATCATGTCGCCACGCAGCAGGCCTCGCTGGCGATGAGCCAATCCATCCTCGGCGACACGGCGAAGGATGTCTGGACCGTCGTCACCGCGCCCAATGCGGCGACTTTGGCGGAGGCCTCCGCCTGTCTCGTCGATCCGCGCGTGTCGCGCCGCGTGCAGGGCCAGCTCGCCATGCTGGACATGAAGGACGCGAAAATGGTGGCGACGCCGGCCGAGAGCGCGCGCTTCATCGTCACGCGGCCGCTCTCCTTCGGCAATCTGAGGCTCATCGCCGCCGGCTGGATGTCGCTGCATCCCGGCGTCTATGTCGGCCTCTCCATTCTCATCGCCGCGCTCTTCGCCGCTTCCACCCTGTGGCTGACGCGCAATATCGGAAGGAGCTCGAGATGAGAATTGCGTCTCTCGCCGCGCCCGTTCTCGCGGCCCTCGGCCTCGCCATCGCGCTCGCGCCGGCCGCGCCGCGCGCCGAGCCGATAGCGGAAATCGCCGCGGTCATCGGCGCGCCGCTGTCGCTCGACGCGCATAAGATCAAGCTCGGCGGCGCGTTGCGCGCGCCGGAGGCTTGGACCGCCTATAAGAAGCGCTTCATCGCCGAGCAGGGCCGCGTCATCGACACGGCCAATGACCAAGTGAGCCACAGCGAGGGGCAGGGCTACGCCATGCTGCTCGCGGTGGCCGCCAATGACCGCGCCACATTCGATCGCCTGTGGGGCTGGACGCGCGCCAATCTCATGGTGCGCAATGACGAGCTGGTCGCCTGGCGCTTCGATCCGCAGCGTCGTCCCGCCGTCGGCGACATGAACAACGCCTCGGACGGCGATCTCCTCATCGCCTGGGCGCTGGCGGAGGCGGCGGAATATTGGGACGATCTGCCGCTGCGCATGGCGTCGCGGCGCATCGCCGTCGAGCTGTCGCGCAAGGTGGTGCTGTTCAAGACCAGGATGGGCGCGCTGCTGCTGCCGGCGGTCGCGGGCTTCAACGCCTCGGATCGCTCCGACGGGCCGGTGATCAATCTCTCCTATTACGTCTTCCCGGCCCTTGCGCGGCTCGACAGCGTCGCGCCGGAAGTCGATTGGGCGGGCCTCACCCAGACGGGTCTCGATTTGCTGGAAGCGTCGCGGCCGACGCCGCAGACTCTGCCCGCCGATTGGATCGCGCTCGAGGGCTGGCGTGCGCGGCCGGCCGAAGGCTTCGCGCCGGAGTTCGCCTATAACGCCGTGCGCATTCCGCTCTATCTCGCCTGGGCCGGCGTCGGCGAGCGCGCGCATTACGCGCCCTTCCTCGCCTGGGCGCAGCGCGCCAAGGAGGCGCCGCCGATCGTCGATGTCGCTTCCGGCAAGGAGGTCGGCCAGTTCGGCGGCAATGGCATAGCGTCGATCGCCGCGCTCGTCGCCTGCGTCGTCGACGGCGCCAAGCTGCCCGCCGATTTCGCCGCGCCCAAAGCCAATGAAGATTATTACCCCGCCACTCTGCATCTGCTGGCGCTGCTCGCCGCGCAAATGAGGTATTCGTCGTGTCTCGCCAAATGAGAGCCCTTATCCTCGCGGCCTGCGCCGTTTCCTTTGCGGCGGCTCCGCACGCGCACGCCCAAGGCGCCGCGCCCCAATCCATTCTGGCCGCGCCGGCGCCCGCCGCCGCGGCCTCCGAAAAGCCCGACGATCTCGCGCTGCGCTATTACGCATCGCTGGATCAGCGCGCGCGCGTGCGCGCCGAATTCTCGCGGCTGCGGCGGCTCTATCCCAATTTCGAGCCGCCGGCCGATCTCTACGGACCGCGTCGCGGCGATGTCGACGAGGCGGGATTGTGGGAGCTGTTCTCGAGCGACAGGCTCGACGAATTGCGCGAGAACATCGCCGCGCGCCGCAAGGACATGCCCGGCTGGCGTCCATCCGACGATCTCATTCAAAAGCTAAAGCAGAAGGAGCAGCGCAATCAGATCTTCGCATTCTGGCGCGAGGGGCGCTGGCTCGACATTGCCTCCTTCGCGCGCGACGGCCGCTTCTTCATCGCCAACGCCGATGCGGAGGCGCAATGGACGATCGCGGAAGCTTTTGCGCGCACCGGGCAGATCAATGAGGCGATCGAGGTCTATAAGGCGATCTTCGTCTCCAATGAGGACAAGCATATTCGTCTCGCCACCATGCAGAAGGCGATGGCCACGCTGCGTATGAACGATGTCGAGACGCTGCTGGTCGAGGCGCGCAAGAGCTCGAAAGGGCCGGAAGACGAATTCGCCGCTGTGGCCATCGACATCACCCGCGCGCGCATCGTCGCCGTGCTGCGCGACGAGCGCAAGGACGAGATTTCCGCCGACGAGCTGCAGCGCTTCGAGAATTTCGCCAAATTCACGCGCGAGCCGCAGCAGCTCGGCCTCGTCGCCTGGCTGCGATACAAGCGCCGCGATTTTCGTAACGCGCTCGAATCCTTCAAGGCGGCGATCGAGAATGGCGGCGACGCCATGATCGCGCATGGGCTCGCCCATACGCTGCGCGCGCTCGATCTGCGCCGCGAGGCGGAGGAGGTCTCCTACGCCTGGCGCGTTCCGCTGGTGAACAATGGCATTCTCTTTCTCGATTTGCTGGAGCGCGATCTCACGCAGGAGACTCCGCCATATCTGGAGCCGGCGCGCCTCGCCCGCTATGCGGCGGTGACGATCGAATCGGCCTCCGGCGAGGGCGCGCAGGGTCTCGGCTGGTACGCCTATAATTCCTGCCAGTTCGATGTGGCGCGCTTCTGGTTCGAGCGCGCGGTCGCCTGGTTTCCGAAGGAGGCGACGCTCTATGGCTATGTGCTGACGCTGAAGCGCCTGCGCAAGGACAAGGAGGCGCTGGAGCTCATCAACCGCTATGACGGGCTGTTCCCCAAGCTGGTCGAGCTGCTGTTCCCGGATGATTATTATCATCCGCCCTTCCCCTGCGACTCGCGCGTCGCCGCCAAGGCGCATGGGCCGGCGGTGAAAATGGCCGGCTATGTGGTGCCAGGGCCGGCCGGGCCGGCGCTCGCCGCCGAGCGCGACCGCCTGCGCGTCGAGGCCGAGAAGAAGGAGGCGACCACGCCGGACGCCGCCAAGGTGGCGGCGCAGGAGCAGCAGCGCGAGCGCGTGCTGAAAGCCGTGCGCGGCAGATTCCCGCTAGCGGTGACGGCGGAAAATCCGCTGCGCTTCGCGCCGCTGCCGCTGGTCGCCGCGCGCTCCGCCTCCGCCCAGCCGGCGCCGGTCGTAGCCGCCGCCGTTCCGGTCGGGCTGCGGACGGAGCCGCTCGGCGGCAAGGCGCCGCTGGTGGCGCGGCGCGTGCCCGGCGTCGGACCCATGCCCTCGGAGCGCTACGGCTTCATCCTCTCGCCCGGCTGGAACGCCGTCGATCTCGCGAGCTGGCCGCCGGCCTCCGAGCAGGTCGCGCCGACCGGCACGCAATGGGCCAATCAGGAGGCCGATCCGGCCTGGATCGGCCAGCAGAAGGCCGACGCCGCCACACAGCTCACGGCCAGCGCCGCCGAGCATGTCGCCACCGCCATGGCGCCGCGCAATCGCTATGGCGCCGCGCCGCCGCCGCCCGATCTCGCCGCGGTGCTTTCATTGCCCTCGTCCAAGCAGAGCCAGACCCGCTGAATTCGTTTTTCGGAGATTTCGTCATGAGCCATTTCTCGAGACATTCGCCCCCGCTGCTGCTGCTCGCGCTCGGCCTTTCCGCCTGCTCCCCGACGCGCGGCATTCTCGCCGTCGATACGACGCCGACCGGCGCCACCGCCGGACCGCCGCCGGCGCAGGGCGTCGAGGCGCGCAGCGGCGCGGCCTCCATTCTGGCGCTGCCGGCCGAGGCGCGCGTGCGCGGCGGCCTCGAGGAGCGCCGCTACGCCAATGGCTGGCGTCAGAGCGTCGCGCTCGACCGCGCCCTCATGGGCAAGGGCTGGAACGAGCTGACCATCGACATTCGCGCGGCCGCCGCCGGGAGCGGCCATGAGGGCGAGATCCCCATGGGCAGGCCGACCGAGGTCGGCGTGCGCCAGGAGCTGGCGCTGCGCTTTCCGACGACGCGCATGCGTATCGTCGCCAAGCCGCTGCATAATGAGCTCGGACCCTTCGGCCTCGCCGTGGGGCCGGGACCGGAAGGGACGCGCTGCGCCTTCGCCTGGCAATGGGTCGATGATTTGCGCGCCGTGGCCCGCCCGGACGCCGCCGCTACGACCATCGTCCGGGGCGACGAGATTCCCGCCTCGATCCGCATGCGCCTCTGCCGCAAGGGCGTCACCGAGCAGCAATTCGCCGAATGGTTCGCGCGACTGCGCGCCACCGAGGCCGCCAATGTGGAGCGCGTCGTCGACGCCGCCCGCAGCGGCGTCGATACGCCCACGCCTCCGCCCGCCGCTGGCGAGCGTCCCGCGGCGCCGGCGACGGTGGCGAGCATCGCCGGTCCGGCGAAGCGGCCGCCGGTCCATAAGGCCAAGGCGCGGCCTCTCCATCGCCATGAGGAGACGACGACCGAGGTTCGCCGCTACAGCGAGCCGGCCAAGCCGATGGAAACAAAGCCGGTGGAGACACGGGCGGCGGCGGTTCATTTCGACCCCGGCCTACCGCCCCAGGCCTTCGCCGGCCCGCCCAAGCCCGCGGCGCGGTGAGAGGCCGCAGAGGCGGGCCTAAGACGATTGCCGGAGACGCCCAAGGCCTTGACACTCTCCTCTCGGCCGCCGATGTTGCCGAACAAATTGTTCGGCATATCGAACAGGAGAGAAGAATTTGGCCAATGCGCTTCCAGCCATAGAGACGTTGTCCTCTTCGGACCCGCTCAATGGGCGCATCGTCGAGTTCCCGCTGGACCGGCCGCTCCTCACCGATGGGGGCGGCTGCGTCGCGCCTTTGACGATCGCTTATCAGACCTATGGCGAGCTGAACGCCCAGCGTTCCAACGCCATTCTGCTGTGCCATGCGCTGACCGGCGACCAGCACGCCGCCAATGTGCATCCGCTGACCGGCAAGCCCGGCTGGTGGGATGTGATGGTCGGCCCCGGCAAGCCCTTCGACACGGAGCGCTATTTTATCGTCAGCTCCAATGTCGTCGGCGGCTGCCTCGGCACATCGGGTCCGTCCTCGATCAATCCCACGACGGGCCACGCCTATGGCCTCGATTTTCCGGTCGTCACCATTCGCGACATGGTGCGCGCGCAGGCGATGCTGATCGATCACCTCGGGATAGACCAGCTCTTCTGCGTCGCCGGCGGCTCCATGGGCGGCATGCAGGTTCTGCAATGGGCGGCGAGCTATCCAGAGCGCGTCTTCTCCGCCATGCCGATCGCCACCGCGCCCAAGCATTCGTCGCAGAATATCGCGTTTCACGAGGTCGGCCGGCAGGCGGTGATGGCCGATCCCGATTGGCGCGGCGGGCGTTATCTCGAGCAGGGCGTGCGGCCGGAGAAGGGCCTCGCCGTCGCGCGCATGGCCGCGCATATCACCTATCTCTCGGAGCCGGCTCTGCAACGCAAGTTCGGCCGCAAGCTGCAGGATCGCGCGGCGCCGACCTTCTCCTTCGACGCGGATTTTCAGATCGAGAATTATCTGCGTCACCAGGGCATGGCCTTCGTCGATCGCTTCGACGCCAACTCCTATCTCTATGTCACGCGCGCCTGCGATTATTTCGATCTCGCGGCCGATTACGGCGGCTCGCTGGCGCAGGCGTTCAAGGGCACGACGACGCGCTTTTGCGTCGTCTCCTTCAACACCGACTGGCTCTATCCGACCTCCGCTTCGCGCGCCATCGTGCATGCGCTCAACGCCGGCGGCGCCTCGGTCTCCTTCGTCGAGATCGACAGCGACAAAGGCCATGACGCATTTCTCGTCTATGAGCCGGATTTCATTGCGACGACGCGCGGATTTCTGGAGGCGGCCGCTGCGGCGCGCGGCCTGCCGCGCGCCGAGGAGGCTTAGCCGATGAACGCTCCCATCTTTCCTCAGAGCGCGCAGGAACGCCCCGTTCGTCTCGATCTCGCCGCCGTCGCGGCGATGGTCGCGCCGGGCAGCCGCGTGCTCGACGTCGGCTGCGGCGATGGCGCGCTGCTGAAATTGCTGGCCGAGACCAAGCAGGTGGACGGACGCGGCGTGGAATTGTCGCAGCGCGGCGTCAATGATTGCGTGGCCAAAGGCTTGTCGGTGATTCAAGGCGACGCCGACACCGATCTGCGCGACTATCCGACCGACGGATTCGATTATGTGATTCTGTCGCAGACGCTGCAGGCGACGCATCATCCGCGTCAGGTGCTGGTCGACATGCTGCGAATCGGTCGGCGCGCGATCGTGTCCTTCCCCAATTTCGGACATTGGAAAGTGCGGCTGTCGCTGCTGGCCAAAGGCCGCATGCCGCAGACCACGACGCTGGCGCACGCCTGGTACGACACGCCCAACATACATCTCTGCACGATCAGGGATTTCGTCGATCTCGTCGAAGCGCTGGGGGCGCATATCGAACGCGGCGCGGCGCTGGATCACGCCGGCGCGCCCATCCGCGTGAACGCGCCTTGGTGGGTGTGGAATCTCTTCGGCGCGCAGGCGATCTTCCTGCTCGAGCGCGATCCGCCGAAAAAAATATCGCTCATCGCTGCAAAAAATACTTAGGCGATTGAATCTCGCGGGGCTCGGCGTCTGCGCAATAATGCCGAGACTCCACGCTCTCTCTTTTTCATGCAGCGCCGCGCAAATCACGAAAAGTCCAGAAATCAAAGGCGGATCGCGGCGTTTTACGAGCGCTCGCGGAGGCGGAGCGCGCGCTTCATGCGACTTCCTGTCCAAGAGCGAGCGCTTTCCCAGGGGGAAGCTTCGCGATAGATTGCGTACAATGACCGATGAACGCGCCGATTTGCGCGGAAAAGTCGGCGACCGCGGGAGCGCGCTAATGCTGGAGCCGCCGTCTCTTAGAGGCGTGCCGATGTTTGCGACTGTCGATGCGCAGTCGATGCAGCGGCTCACCCGCGATGCGAAATTAGAACAATTCGAAGATGGTCAGACGATTTTTCGTCAAGGCGATCACGCGCTTCATGTGGCGATCGTGCTCGACGGATTCGTGAAGCTGATGCGCACCGCCTCCTGCGGCGACGAGACTCTCATCAATATCTGCAATATCGGCGAGACTCTCTTCGAGGCGCTGAGCCCGGACGGCGAGAGCTATCGCGTCGGCGCGGAAGCAGTTGGACCGACGCAGCTCATAAAGCTCTCCGCGCCGCGATTTCGTTTCATGCTGCGTGAATCCCCTTCGCTCGCATCGGCGGTGATCGAGGAGACCGCGCGCAAATTGGGCGGGCTGATCGGCGAGATCGAATCGCTCAAAGGCCAGACCGCCGAGCAGCGGCTCGCACGCTTCCTGCTAACGCTGTGTCCGCCGAATGTCGAAAGCTGCAGCCTGCGCTTGCCTTATGACAAGCGGCTCATCGCCGCGCGGCTCGGCGTCAAGCAGGAGACATTGTCGCGCGCTTTCGCCAAGCTGCGCGAGATCGGCGTGCGCACGGAGACGCGCGACGTCACCATTGAGAATGTCGCGCGTCTGTCGATCGAATGTTGCGGCGGCGAGCGCGAGCCCACTCTGCCCTCCGAGCGGCGCGATCTGATCGAGAGCCGTGGCGCGCTCGCCTGAGCTTCGCCGCCTTCGCGCCATGATTTCGGCCCCGCATGCCGCAATTCTCCGCCCCTCGCGCGCAAGGCGCGAAGCTCGGAAGGAATTGCGCATGAAACGGATTTTCGCGACCGCTCTTTTCATTCTCGCGGCCGATGGCGCCGCCCTTGCCGCCTCCACGACGGACGGCGCCGGCGCCTTGTCGCTCGCCGCCCTCGCCGGCAAGCATTCGCCGGCGGTGAAGCCCGCCGAGAAGGCGGCGCTCGGCAAGCTCGCCGACGGACATGCGAAGGTCGCTTTTCCCAAGGGCAAGACGATAGAGGTGGTCGTCGATTCGATCAGCTGCCGCGCGAGCAATGTGGACATTACGCAGCATGCATGCGAGCTGACGTTCGGCCAGAAGAAGGTCCAGCTCTCCGGCCGCCTCGCGCATGAGATATACGCGACGCTGCTGGAAGTGGGCGTGCCGCCCGACGGCGCAGCCGGAACGATTTATGCTGCGGCGTCCGCTCTCGACTGCACGGTCGATCCGGATGAGGTGGCGCAAAAGGCCGGCGGCGGGGCGCAGTGCAAATATGAGCCGCCGAAGTGAGCGGCGAAGGAGGTCAGGTGAGCCAGCCGGAAACGACGGTCTATGTGTGCACTGTCTGCCGAGCCAAGGATGATCCGGAGGTGCGTCCGGGCCATGCGCTGCTCGAGGCGCTCGGCGCGCGCCTCACCGCGGAGGATCGCGCGATCGTCGCGGCGGAGCCGGTGGAGTGTCTCGGCGTGTGCTCGCGCCCCTGCACCGTGGCCATGGCCGCCCGCGGCAAGTGGACCTATGTGCTGGGCGATTTCGACAATGTCGCCGATGTTGACGATCTCATCGAAGCGGCGCGCCGCTATACGGCGTCGGAAACCGGCCTGGTGCCGAAGAAGGATCGGCCGGACGCCATGCGCAAGGGGATAATCTCGCGCACGCCGCCGGCGCCGAAGGGGTGAGCGAATAGCGAAATAGCGAGTAGCGAATAGTTTTTGCTACTCGCTATTCGCTACTCTCTATTCGCCCTTTTTCGCCCGCGCGATCGCTTCATTGATGATCTTGTGGGCCGCTTCCGCGTCGCCCCAGCCGGCCGCCTCGACCCATTTGCCGGGCTCGAGGTCCTTGTAATGGGCGAAGAAATGCTCGATCTGCCGAGTCGTGATCTCCGGCAGGTCGGTGTAGTTCTGCACCTTGTCGTAGCGCTTGGTCAGCTTGGGCGCGGGCACGGCGATGATCTTCTCGTCGCCGCCGGCCTCGTCGCGCATGTAGAGCACGCCGATCGGGCGCACGGCGATCAGCGCGCCGGGCGCGATCGGCCGCGTATTGGCGACCAGCACGTCGCAGGGGTCGCCATCTTCCGACAGAGTGTGCGGGATGAAGCCGTAATTGCCGGGATAGCGCATCGACGTATAGAGGAATCGGTCGACGACGAGCGTTCCCGAGGCTTTGTCGAGCTCATATTTGATCGGCTCGCCGCCGAGCGGCACTTCGATCACGACATTGACTTCGAATGGAGGATTCGCGCCGATTTCAATGGCGTCGAGACGCATCTAGCAGCTCCTGACAGTGGGAAAAGTCAGCGGACGGGCGCGGAGACGAATCCGAAGGCGACGCGCGCCAACATGTCTTCGCCGAAGCGCTCTTCCGCGCGGCGGACGGTGAGGCCGCCGAGCCGGCGATAAAAGGCGAGAGCCTTGTCATTATCGGCCAAGGCCCAGACGATGGTGGAGAGATAGCCATGCGCGGCGAGCTCCTGCCGCGCGGCGTTGAACAGGCGTCGGCCGAAGCCGAGGCCCTGATATTCGGGCAGCAGATAGATCTCGAAGATCTCGCCCGAGTAAGGCATGGAGGGCACGCGATTGCGGCCGTAGGTGACGTAGCCGACGACGTCCTGGTCGAACTCCAGCACCAGAATGCCGCTGCCCCGCACGATCGCCCGCGCCCACCATTGCGGCCCGCGGCGGGCGATCATGCGCTCGAGCTCCCCGCCCGGAATGACGCCGCGATAGGCGTCCCGCCAGGAGGCGTCGTGCACATGCGTGATCGCCTCGGCGTCGCCGGGTCCAGCATGGCGAATGAGGGTGGTGGTCTCGACCATGGCTCCGATGTTAGGTCCCGAGGGCCTGTTTGGGCAAGAGCCGGGCGCCGACAAAGCGAACAAAAATAAAAGATCGCGGCGCCGAAATGACCGAATCGGCGCCGCCTCCCTTGCGGCTCAAGACAATAGGCCGGTGGCGGCGCCCACGAGCAGAACCACGCCGATGAAGGCCCGGTAGACGACGAAGGGCCAGGTGGAGAAACGCTCCAGAAAACGCATCAGTCCCCATATGGCCGCGAAGGCCGAAACGGAGGCGACGACGAGGCCGACCGCCAGCACCGACCAGCCATGGCCGTCGAGATGCGCCTTGTGCAGCTCATAGAGCTCCTTGAGGCCGGCGAGGGTGATGGCCGGCAGGCCGAGCAGGAAGGAGAATTGCGCCGCCTGCTCGCGCTTGAGGTCTAGGAACAGGGCCGCGGTCAAGGTGGAGCCGGAGCGCGAGACGCCCGGCACCAGCGCGCCCACCTGGGCGAAGCCGACGACCAGGGCATCCTTCAGGCTCACATGGTCCAGCGTGCGGGAGTGGTTGCAATAGAGCTCGGCGATGGCGAGCAGCGCCGCCATGACGATGCAGGAGATGCCGATGACCGGCAGCGAGCGCAGCGGCGAGCCGCAGGCGTTCAGCACGCCAGAGAGCGCGATGCCGGCGAGGCCGATGGGAATGGTGGCGAGGACGATCCAGATGAGGAAGCGGAAGTTCCAATCGCTGAAATCGCGCCGCAGCGCCGCATGGACGGAGCCGAAGGCGATCCCGCGAATATCCTTCCAGAAATAGCTGACCACGGCGGCCAAAGCGGCGAGCTGCATGGCGGCCGAGAACGCCGAGCCCGGGTCCTTCCAGCCGAGCAGCGCCGGCACGATCCGCATATGCGCCGTGGAGGAAATGGGGAGAAGCTCGGTGATGCCCTGCACGACGCCGAGCGCCGCCACTTTCGCATAGCCGAGCTCGACGAAGCCGGTATCGAGACCTGAAGTGCAAGCCAAGGCCATGAAACGCTCTCCGAAACGAGGCCCAAGGCCGCGCCGAAAGGGCGCGAATCGCCCCCGCGCGGCGGTTACGGTCTTGTCTCAGACAGATGGTTAAGGATTGCTCACGGCTCCGGCGTCAGGCGGCGTCATAATAGGCGCGATACCAGTCGACGAAGGCCGAGACGCCCTCCTCCACCGAGGTCTGCGGGCGAAAGCCGGTCAGCCGTTCGAGCAGCGAGCAATCGGCGAAGGTGCGGGGGGCGTCGCCCTTCTGCATCTCGAGATAGTTGCGGACCGCCGTCTTGCCCAATTTGCGCTCGATCGCCTCGATGAAATCGAGCAGGCCCACGGGCTCGCCGCGCCCGATGTTGACGATGCGGAACGGGGCGACCGGCGAGACGGATGCGTCCGCGCCGATCTGCGGCGCGCGGTCGACGAGGCGCAGGATCGCCTCGACGAGATCGCCGACATAGGTGAAATCGCGCTGCATCTTGCCGTGATTGTAGATGTCGATCGGCCGGCCCTTCTCGATGGCGTCGACGAATTTGAACAGCGCCATATCCGGCCGGCCCCAGGGGCCGTAGACGGTGAAGAAGCGGAACATGGTCGTCGGAATGGACCACAGATGCGCATAGGAATGCGCCATCGCCTCATTGGCCTTTTTCGTCGCCGCATAGAGCGTCAGCGGAAAATCGGCGCGCTCGCTCTCCAAAAAGGGCACGTCCTGATTGCCGCCATAGACGGAGCTGGTGGAGGCCATCAGCAGATGGCGAACGCCCTGCAGCCGCGCCAGCTCGAGAACATTGAAGCCGCCGACGAGATTGGCGTCCACATAGGCGCGCGGGTTCTCGAGGCTGTAGCGAACGCCCGCCTGCGCCGCGAGATGGACGATGACCTCCGGCTCCGCCGCCGTGACGGCGCGGGTCAGCGCCTCCATATCCTCGAGCATGGCGATATGGGGGCGAAACGCTTCGAAGCCAGCGAGCCGGGCGTGGCGCGCCTCTTTCAGCGTCACATCGTAATAAGGCGTGAGCCCGTCGAAGCCATCGACCCTGTGGCCGAGCTCGAGCAGGCGCTGTGCGAGATGGAAGCCGATGAATCCGGCCGTGCCGGTCACGAAGACGCGCATGAGCCCGCTCTCGTTGGAGACGGGCAACCTCTGGCGGAAAAGCCCCGCCGCTGTCAACTTCCGGCGACGTACGGGCCTTCCGCGACCACGCCGCCCCTCACGCAAAAAGCCGGTTTTCACTTCCGCCCAAAAGGCGCTAAACATCGCGCCGAGCATTTTTCTCTAGCGGGACCGATCACCCATGGCGCGGCAGTTCATCTATCATATGCAGGGTCTCACCAAGACCTATCCGGGCGGCAAGAAGGTCCTCGACAATGTCCATTTGTCCTTCTACCCGGACGCGAAGATCGGCGTTCTCGGCGTCAACGGCGCCGGTAAATCGACATTGCTGCGCATCATGGGCGGCATGGACAAGGAGTATACTGGCGAGGGCTTCGTCGCCGAGGGCGCGCGCGTCGGCTATCTGCCGCAGGAGCCGCAGCTCGATCCAGAGCTCGACGTGCGCGGCAATGTGATGCTCGGCGTCGCCGACAAGAAGGCCATTCTCGATCGCTACAATGATCTCGCGGTGAATTATTCCGACGAGACCGCCGACGAGATGACCCGCCTGCAGGACGAGATCGAGGCCAAGGGCCTCTGGGATCTCGACAGCCAGGTGGATCAGGCCATGGAGGCGCTCGGCTGCGCGGCCGACGACGCCGACGTCACCAAGCTTTCCGGCGGCGAGCGGCGCCGCGTGGCGCTGTGCCGCCTGCTGCTCGAGCAGCCGGAAATGCTGCTGCTCGACGAGCCGACCAACCATCTCGACGCCGAGACGGTGAACTGGCTCGAGGGACATTTGCGCAATTATCCGGGCGCGATCCTCATCGTCACCCATGACCGCTACTTCCTCGACAATGTCACCGGCTGGATTCTCGAGCTCGATCGCGGCCGCGGCATTCCCTACGAAGGCAATTACACCAGCTGGCTGAAGCAGAAGCAGAAGCGCCTCGCGCAGGAGAACAGCGAGGACAAGGCCCGCCAGCGCGCCCTCGAGGCGGAGAGCGAGTGGATCGCCGCCTCGCCCAAGGCCCGCCAGGCCAAATCCAAGGCGCGTATCCAGCGTTATGAGGATCTCGTCGCCAAGCAGAACGAGAAGGCGCCGACGACGGCGCAGATCGTCATTCCGGTGGCCGAGCGCCTCGGCGACAATGTCATCGCCTTCGATCATTTGTCGAAGGGCTTCGGCGATCATCTCTTGATCGACGATCTCTCCTTCAAGCTGCCGCCGGGCGGCATCGTCGGCGTGATCGGCCCCAACGGCGCCGGCAAGACGACCTTGTTCCGCATGATCACGGGCCAGGAGAAGCCGGACAAGGGCTCCATCACGGTCGGCGACAGCGTGCAGCTCGGCTATGTCGACCAATCGCGCGACGCGCTCGAGGACAAGAAGACCGTGTGGGAAGAGATTTCCGGCGGCAATGACATCATCTATCTCGGCAAGCGCGAGATCAACTCACGCGCCTATTGCGGCGCCTTCAACTTCAAGGGAACCGACCAGCAGAAGAAGGTCGGCATGCTGTCGGGTGGCGAGCGCAACCGCGTGCATCTAGCCAAGATTTTGAAGCAGGGCGCCAATGTTCTGCTGCTCGACGAGCCGACCAACGACCTCGATGTCGACACGCTGCGCGCGCTGGAAGAAGCGCTGGTGGATTACGCCGGCTGCGCGGTCATCATCTCGCATGACCGCTTCTTCCTCGACCGCATCGCCACGCACATGCTCGCCTTCGAGGGCGATTCGCATGTGGAGTGGTTCGAGGGCAATTTCGCCGATTACGAGGAGGACAAGAAGCGTCGCCTCGGAATCGACAGCGTCATTCCGCATCGGCTGAAATATAAGAAATTCTCGCGCTGAGGCCCTCTCCCCGGCCCTCCCCCGCTGCGCGGAAGAGGGCTTTTGCGAAGGCGTGCTACGGTTTCCGCGTGAATGCCACGCATTCCCGCATGGTCGTCATTGCGAGGAGCGGAGCGACGAAGCAATCCAGAACCGCCCCACGGCTCTGGATTGCTTCTCTTCGCTCGCAATGACAGCTGTGCGGTCGTCGCTTTTTCGAGCGAAGAATCAGATGGAAACCCTATGATGAGTGGCGAGCGCATTCTTCACGCAGGCTCTCGGCCCTTTGCGCGCGCCGGCCGCGGCGTCTCCTCGACCGGCGGCTCCACGACGCCGCGGCAAATATCGACGATTTCGCGCCGCAGCCATGCGTGCGCCGGCTCGCGATCTTGCAGCGAGTGCCAGACCATCAGCAGATCATAGGTCGGGAACTCGATCGGTATCTCCAATATTCGCAGCGGCGCGAGACGCACGAAATGCTCGGCGATGCGCAGCGGCAATGAGAAGACGAGATCGCTGCTCGCCACGATCCAGGGCGCAGATAGAAAATTCGGCACGACGAGCGAGACCTTGCGCGCGAGGCCGCGGCGCTCCAGCCAGTCGTCGATGATTCCCGTGCCCGCCTCGCGCCGCGACATCAGCATATGTCGCGCCGCGACGAATTGCTCGAGCGTCGGCTCATCGGTCGGAAAATCAGGATGGTCGCGGCGCACTAGAGCGACGATGCGATCCGTGTAGAGCCGCTCGCGCCGGACATAGGGCGTCGAATCCAGGATCACGTCGAAGCCGATGACGAGATCGACATCGCCGGCGTCCGCCGCCTCGCGCAGCGAGCCGGAGGTCTGCACCAGATGGATCTCCACATTGGGCGCCTGCCGGCTCACCGATTTCATCAGCGGCGGCAGCAGGCAGAACTCGACATAATCATTCGTCGCGATCGTGAAGCGCCGCTGCGTCGTCGCCGGCGAAAACTCCTTCGAGCCGCGGATCACCTGCTCGACCTCGTTCAAGATGGAAGCGACCGGCTCCACCAGGGCGAGCGCGCGCTGGGTCGGCTTCATGCCCTGCGGCGTCTTCACCAGCACCGGATCGTCGAGCTGCTGCCGCAATCGCTGCAGCACATGGCTCATCGCCGATTGGGTGATGAACATCTTCTGCGCCGCGCGCGACACATTGCGCTCCTCCATCAGAAAATTGAAGGCGACGAGGAGATTGAGATCGAAGTTCCGCAGCTCGGTCATATGTCCGCCATCCGCATCGTCGCGCAAAAGGGAGGATCGTTCGTGAAGATGACGCCAGAACGGCGCCTCCGACGCCACTGAAAATTTTTGATAGCGCGATGAAATCAATGCATTTATGCGGACCTTACCTCTCCGCGCCTCGCTACGGAAGAGCGCAGTCGCCTGCCGGCCCGTCGGATCCTTCGGGCGGCTTTCCGTCCCCAGCATGCTCCCTCGACGAGGGAAAGCGAGCCGTTCCTCACGGGGCCGCGGGGCGCGGCGACGGGGCGGCTTTCTCGCATTGCGGCTGCGGACCATCTCGCAACCGCGAAAAGGAGTCTGCGCAAGAAATGGACAATCGCGGAAAAACCCTGGTTTTCCGGGCGATTCGCGGCGGGGGCTGCGGCTTGACACGAAATGGCGCTGCCCATATGTTGCGCGCGGCTCGAACGACTTGGCCGCCCGGCCGATATCGCGTCGCGTCGAAATCCCTTCCGTCGCCCCTGTCCGGGCGTTTCTTCGGCAATCATCTATGCTGCTCGCGCGCGCTCTAAAGCTTTTGCGCGAGGAGGAGAGCCGATGACAACGGACAAGAACGAGAGCGACCAAGAGCTGCGCGCGAGACTGGAGAGGCTCCAGGCCGAGCTCGGCAGCAAGGAAGAGGAGCGACGCGCCGAGACTGGCGGCGGATTGCCGGTCGGCGGGTCGTTCGGAAAGGCGCTGAGCGCGGGTTTCACCGTGCTGTCCGAATTCGTCGCCGCGATTCTCGTCGGCACGCTGATCGGATGGCAGGCGGATCGCTGGTTCGGCACCGGGCCGTGGCTGCTGATCCTGTTTCTGGGGCTCGGCGTCGCTGCGGGCTTCTACAATGTGTTTCGCTTCGTTGCGCCGAAAGACGCGCGAGGCGGCGGATGAAACAGGCGGCCCGACTCCCTCGGCGCCGCGGAGATGAAGGGCCGGGCGCCGTCCGGATCGAGCGATGAATCCTACCGAGCAGTTCGAGCTCCAGCGTATTGCGCCTTACTTCATCAATGGCGTCGACGTCTCCTTCACCAACGCCTCGCTCTACATGCTTCTCGCCGCTTCCGCGGCCATCATCCTCACCATATTCGCGACGTCCAAGCGCGCGCTGGTGCCGGGTCGTGGACAGGCGCTCGCCGAGGTTCTCTACGAATTCGTGGCCAATACGGTGCGCTCTACGGCGGGCAAGGAAGGGATGCGCTTCTTCCCCTTCGTCTTCACGCTGTTCACCTTCATTCTGATGTCGAATCTGATCGGCCTCGTCCCCTACACCTATTCGCTGTCGAGCCAGATCGTCCTCACCTTCGCCTTCGCGGCCTTCGTTCTCCTTCTGGTGATCCTCTACGGGCTCTATCGCCACGGCTTCGGCTTTCTGCGGCTGTTCGTGCCGCATGGCGTTCCGGGGCCGGTGCTGGTCATTCTGATCCCGATCGAGATCATCTCCTTCCTGTCGCGGCCCGTGTCGCTCTCCGTTCGTCTCTTCGCCAACATTCTCGCGGGCCATATCACGCTCGCCGTGTTCGGCGGTCTCGCGGTGATGCTTCTCGGCGCCGGCTCCTGGGCGGCGCTCGCGCCGGTTCCTGTGCTCGGCGTCGTCGTGCTCTACGCCCTGGAGCTGCTGGTCAACTGCCTTCAGGCGTTCGTCTTCACCGTCCTCACTTGCGTCTATCTCAATGACGCGATCCACCCGGGCCACTGATAAATATTTGAACAATAAATGGTCGCCCGCCTAAAAAAGAGCAGGAGTTAACAATGGCTGATGTTTCCGTCTACGGCCCGATCGGCGCTGGTCTCGCCGCCATCGGAACGGGCGCCGCCGCGATCGGCGTCGCGATCATCTTCGGCAACTATCTCAATGGCGCTCTGCGCAATCCGTCGGCCGCTGCGGCTCAGTTCACCAACGCCATCATCGGCGCGGCGCTGGCCGAAGGTCTCGGCATCTTCGCGTTCCTGATCGCGATCCTGCTCTATCTCAAGGCCTGAGGCCGTATGAACGAAGGCTCGGGACGCGTCCCGAGCCTTTGTCGTCTCCCACGCAGACAAGAGGCTGGAAGCCGTCATGGCGAATATCGTTCTCGCCGCCGAAGAGGCGGCGCCGCATGGAGCCCGTGAGCCGAGCGCGACGCAAACGAGCGTCGAACATCACGGTGGAGGCGAGTTTCCGCCCTTCCAGACGGAGAATTTCGTTCCGCAGCTCGTCTGGCTGGCGCTGACCTTCGGACTTCTCTATCTTCTCATGTCGCGCATCGCATTGCCGCGTATCGGCTCCATTCTGCACGACCGCGAGAGCCGCATCGAGAGCGATCTCTTCGCCTCGCGCGAGCTGCAGGAGAAGGCGCAGGAAGCCGCCGCCGCGCATGACGAGACCTTGCGCGTCACCAAGGCGCAGGCGCAGGATATCGGCCGCGCCGCCCAGCAGCAGGCGGCCACCGAGACCGCCACGCGTCGCGCCAGCGAGGAGGCCGCCTTCGCCGAGAAGGTCGCCGCCGCCGAGACGCAGATTCTCGCCGCCAAATCCGAGGCGCTGTCCAATGTCGAGACGATCGCCACCGAAGCCGCCGGCGCGATCCTCGAGAAGCTGACGGGCGCCCGCTTCGCCGCCGAGACGCTGCAAGGCGAATACCGTAACATCAAGGCGAGCTGAGAGGTCGAGCCATGCATTTCGACGCGGAAGTTTTCGTCGCCATCGGCTTCGGCATTTTCGTCTTCCTGCTCCTCTATGTGGGCGCGCATAAGAAGCTCGGAGCCGCGCTCGATTCGCGCGTGATCCGGATCAAGAGCGAGCTCGCCGAGGCCGAGCGCCTGCGCAGCGAGGCCGAGAGCCTGCTCGCCTCCTTCGAGAAGAAGCGCGAGGAGGCCGAGGAAGAGGCGAAGGCGATCGTCGCTCAGGCCAAGAGCGAGGCCGATCTGCTGGCGACCGAAGCGCGCCAGCGCCTCGAGGATTATATCACCCGCCGCACCAAGCAGGTGGAGGACAAGATCGCCCAGGCCGAGGCTCAGGCCGCCGCCGAGGTGCGCGCCAGCGCCGCCGACGCCGCGGTGAAGGTCGCCGAGGCCGTGCTGCGCAAGGGCGTCGCCGGAACCGATTTCGTCTCCGCCGGCATTGCGGATGTGAAATCGCTAGCGCACTGACCGCGGCTTAGCGCCGGGGAGGCGGGCTCGCCTCACCCCGCCGAAGCCTGACCAAATTCAAAACGCCCGAAGTCGCGAGACTTCGGGCGTTTTGCTTTTATCGAATGTCCGGCGCCGGTTCGGCTCCCCGGACAAAGGCCGCCCGCGCTTACCTTTGCCCTTCGCCGCGCGACGTCACGCCGCGCGCGCCAGCTCGCCGATCACCGCCGGGGCAGCCGCCCGGGCGGGCAGGCCGGCTCCGGACACTCGGCCGGCCGCGCCGGTCAGAGCGCCTTTGGTCAGCTCGAGGCCGAGGAAACGCTCGCGCTCGACGGGGCCGGGCATTGTCAGCCCTTCGGTGAAACGCGTCTCGAAGCCGAAGCGCGCATAAAAGGGCGCGTCGCCGACGAGCAGAACCGCGCGATGATTGCGGGTCGCCGCGCGCGCGAGGCCCGCCTTTATCATGGCGGCGCCGAGCCCCAGCGAACGATAGTCCCGCGCCACCGCGAGCGGGCCGAGCAGCAGCGCCGGGCGCCCCGGCCCGGCGAAGATCGCCCACATGCGCATTGTGGCGACGAGCCGGTCCTCGTCCTTGCAGACCAGCGCGAGCCCGCGCGCCGGCATGCGGCCTTCGCGAAGCCGCTCGCAAGTCTTCAGAAAGCGCGCCGGGCCGAAGGCCGCGTCGAGCAGAGCCTCGCGCGCGGCAATGTCTTCCGGGGTTTCTTCCGCGATCGCGCAGACGGGACGGCGCGCTTCGAGGCTCGCTTCCGCAATCACGCTGTTGCGCGTAAAGCCGAGCGACCGGATCTCATGATGAGAAAGTTCAAAGGCCATCGGTTCCTCCCTTCGAGGACGGACGACCCTCGCGCCTGGCGCGCATCGCTGCGCGCCCGCCGAACGGGACAGATAATTTTGGGCGGGGCGGCTGCGAGCCAGAAGGCTCGCGGCCCGCAGGCGTCAGATGACGAAGGATTCCAGCGGCGGGAAGCCGTTGAAGCCCACCGACGAATAGGTCGTCGTATAGGCGCCGGTTCCCTCGATCAGCACTTTCGAGCCGATCTCCAGGCTGATGGGCAGGAGGTAGGGCTCCTTCTCATACAGCACGTCCACCGAATCGCAGCTCGGCCCGGCGATGACGCAAGGCGCGGTCGCGGAGCCGTCCGCCTCGGTGCGGATCGGATAGCGGATCATCTCGTCGGTCGTCTCGGCGAGACCGTTGAACTTGCCGATGTCGAGATAGACCCAGCGGACCTCGTCCTCACGGGACTTCTTCGACACCAGCACGACCTCGGCCTCGATCACGCCGGCGTTGCCGACCATGCCGCGGCCCGGCTCGATGATCGTCTCGGGAATGCGATTGCCGAAATGCTTCGACAACGCCCGGAAGATCGCCTGGCCATAGGCCTTCACCGCCGGCACATTCTTGAGGTAACGGGTCGGAAATCCGCCGCCGAGATTGACCATCTGCAGCTGAATGCCGCGCTCGGCGAGATCGCGGAAGATCGACGAGGCCGACTTCAGCGCGCCGTCCCACATGTTCGGATTGCCCTGCTGCGAGCCGACATGGAAGGACACGCCATAGGCGACAAGGCCGAGGCGATGAGCGTGCTCGAGGACGCGCGGCGCCATATCCGGCGTGCAGCCGAATTTGCGCGACAGCGGCCATTCGGCGCCGCTGCCATCGCAGAGAATGCGGCAGAAGACCTTGGAGCCCGGCGCGGAGCGGGCGATCTTCTCGACCTCCGCCTCGCAATCGACCGCGAAGAGACGCACGCCCAGCGCATAGGCGCGGGCGATGTCACGCTCCTTCTTGATCGTGTTGCCGAAGCTGATGCGATCCGGCGTCGCGCCGGCGGCCATGGCCTGCTCGATCTCGACAACGGAGGCCGTGTCGAAGCAGGAGCCGAGCGTGGCGAGCAGCGAGAGCACCTCCGGCGCCGGATTGGCCTTCACGGCGTAGAACACGCGCGTGTCCGGCAGCGCCTTGGCGAAGCTCGTGTAATTGTCGCGCACGACCTCGAGGTCGACGACGAGGCAGGGGCCGACATCGCGTCCGGCGCGACGACGGGCCTCCAAAAATTCGCGAATACGATCCGTCATTTGCGGCATCCCCAACGAAGTCGCGGCATGTAGCGCCGCGGAGTGGCCAAGGGCTTCGATCGGATGCACGACGTCGTTTGCGCAGCACGCTGTGGAGGCGAGCTGAACATCGAGACGACTGCGTTCCATGACCGTCACGGCTTCGCTCGCGGCGAAGCGCAGGACGGTCGGGTGATGCGCCGTCGGCTAGACGAAACGCGGACTCGCATGTCCAGACGGACATCGAATCCCGTGTCGAATAGCCATCGCTTGGAAGGGGATTTTTCCCTTTCCGCACGCCCGGCAAGAAAGACAAGCCTCTTCGGTACGCCGACCTTTGGAGGGTCGACAGAGACGAAAAAGCCCGGTCCGTCGTTGCTTTAAGTCGCGATCCCTCGCTCAGGCGAGGTTCGCCGGTTTCGCCTCCGGCTGCCGGTTTTATTCCGATGGTTGACCGGCCTCTTGTCCGGATCCCCATCGACCGACACACGACCACAGGCACGTGCGAAAGTGGGCGAGAACGTAAATACGCGCTTTCGCCGGCTCTGCAAGGGCTTTTTCGCCCGCCGGCGAAATTTGTCGCCCTTTCGCCCATTTTGCGCCCTCCGCGGGGTGATAGCTCCACCGTCTTGCAGCCCGGCCCAAAGCCGGATAGGCAGAAGCTCGGACGGGGCCGGGCGACGCGCGCCGCGCTCGTAGACGGGGCGGCGTCCCCAAGAACGCCCGATTCGTCTGCGACCCCGATTCGTCTGCGACCCGAAGACGGGCTTCCGCTCGTCGCTCAATTTTTCCGGAAACTGACTGAAATGATCGACATCACACGCCGCCGGCTTCTCGGCGCGATGGTCGCGGCGGGCGCTCAGGCCGCGCCGCTCGGACGCGCCGTCGCGCAATCCGTGCAGAACGGAACGCAGCCGCGCTTCGGCCTCGAGGACGTGGCGCGCCGCGCCCGCGACCTCGCCGGCGCGCCTTTCGAGGCGGCGCCGCCGCAGCTGCCGGACGAATTGGCGAAGCTCGACTTCGACTCCTTCCGCGATCTTCGCTTCCGTCCGGAAAAGGCGCTGTTCTCCAATATTCCGGGCTCGTTCCGGCTGCACACCTTCCATCTCGGCTTTCTCTACAAGCGCCCGGTGACGGTGAACACGATAAGGGACGGCATTCCGACGCCCATTCCCTATTCGGCGGCGCTGTTCGACTATGGCCGCAACAAATTCGAGCGGACGCTGCCGATCAACATCGGCTTCGCCGGCTTCCGCCTGCATTTCCCGCTCAATGATCCGCATGTGCACGACGAGGTGATCTCCTTCCTCGGCGCGAGCTATTTCCGCTTTCTCGGCCGCGGCCAGCGCTATGGCCTCTCGGCGCGTGCGCTCTGCGTCGACTGCGGCGACAATTCGGAAGTCTTCCCCTTCTTCCGCGAGTTCTGGATCGAGACGCCGCAGCCGGGCAGCAATCGCATCACCTTCTATGCGCTGCTCGACGGCGAGGCGGCGACCGGCGCCTATCGCTTCGATCTGACGACCGGCCAGGACAGCACGATCGACGTGCAGGCGACCATCTTCCCGCGTCGCAAGGCGAAATTCGGCCTCGCGCCGCTCACCTCCATGTATCTCACCGGCGAGAACGACCGCCGCATGCGCGACGGCTTCCGCACCGAGCTGCATGATTCGGACGGGCTGCTCGTCCATGGCGAGTCGAAGGAATGGCTCTGGCGCCCGCTCGCCAATGCGCCGATCGCGCGGCTGACGTCCTTCTCCGATCCCAATATTCGCGGCTTCGGCCTGCTGCAGCGCGACCGCAATTTCGAGACCTATCAGGACATCGACCTCGCCTATGAGCGGCGGCCGAGCTATTTCATCGAGCCGCAAGGGTCATGGGGCGAGGGCGCCGTCGAGCTGCTGGAACTGCCGACGCTCGACGAGACCAATGACAATATCGTCGCGGCCTGGGTCGGCGCGCAGCCGCTGGAGATCGGCAAGCCCTTCTCCTACGCCTATCGCATCACCTCGCTGCTCGATCTGCCGCGGCTCTCGCCCAATGGCCGTGCGGTTAACACATTCGAGGCGCCGGCGCGGGCGCTCGGCTCGGGCGAGGCGGCGACTGCGGGCGCGCATCGCTTCATCGTCGATTTCGCCGGCGGCGATCTCGCTTATTACGTCAATGATCCTTCCCAGGTGGAAGTCGTCGCCTCGGCGACCAATGGCACGGTCATCCGCTCGAGCGTCGCCGCCAATCCGCACATAGACGGCATGCGCGTGATGTTCGACATAGTGGTGAAATCCGGCCAGACGGCGGATATTCGCGCCTTCCTCAAGGCCGGCCCGCTGACGTTGACGGAGACTTGGACCTATCCCTGGACCGCGCCGTGAGGCTTCGCCGTCTCAGACGGCGAGGCTCATCTGCGGATCGTCGCTTCCACCCGCGGGCGCGAGCGAGGAGAGCGTGACGCCGAGCAGGCGCACGCCTTTCTCTGACGGAAACAGCGGGCGCAGCAGCGCCAGCGCGCAGGCTTCCAGCGCGGCGCGCGAGGCGATCGGCGCGGCGCCGGTGCTGCGCCGCGTGATCTGCTGAAAATCCGCATATTTGACTTTGAGCGTCACCGTGCGTCCCTCTATGCCCGCCCCCTCGCAATGGGCGGCGACGCGCGCGACGATGGGCGCGAGAGCGGCGATCGCTTCCTCGAGCGCGACGAGATCATGCGCGAAGGTCACTTCCGCACCGATCGATTTGCGAATGCGGTCTGGCCGTACCGGACGATCGTCGACGCCGCGCGCGATGCCGTAAAAATAGCTTCCCGATTTGCCGAAATGCCGCTGCAGAAAGGGCAGGGGCTTGGCGCGCAGATCGAGCCCCGTCTCTATGCCGAGCGCATTCATCTTCTTCGCCGTCGCCGGCCCGACTCCGTGAAACTTGCCGATCGGCAGCGTGGCGACGAATTCCGCGCCTCTGTCCGGCGTGATGACGAAGAGACCATCCGGCTTGTTCTGGTCGGAAGCGAGCTTGGCCAAAAATTTGTTGTAGGAGACGCCCGCCGAGGCGGTCAGCCGAGTCTCCTCGCGAATGCGCGCTCTTATCTCCTCGGCGATATGGGTCGCGGAGGCGATCTTCTTGCGATTTTCGGTGACGTCGAGATAGGCCTCGTCGAGCGAGAGCGGCTCGACCAGCGGCGTGTAATCGAGGAAGATCGCGCGAATGCGCCGCGACACCTCGCGATAGACATCGAAGCGCGGCGGAACGAAGAGGAGATCGGGACATCGCCTGATCGCGGTGACTGAGGGCATGGCGGAGCGCACGCCGAAAGCGCGCGCCTCATAGCTCGCCGCCGCCACGACGCCGCGCTCGCGCGGCGAGCCGACGGCGACCGGCCGTCCGCGCAATCGCGGATCGTCGCGCTGTTCGACCGACGCATAGAAAGCGTCCATGTCGATGTGGATGATCTTGCGTTGCGACGCCATGGGTGAGGAGACGCCGAGCGGCGACGCCGCGGGAGCGGGAAGCTCTCACGTCGGTCGGCCGGATTCAAGCCGAGGCCGCGCGTGACGTCCCGCATCTTCGCGGTGGCCGACCCTTGGAACCACGCCCGCGCGCGCCATTTGAGCGACGTCACCCGACGCCGCGGCGCAGTCATGATCCGACTGGAGCATGTCAGTAAATGTTTCGGCGGCGCGCGCGTCGTCGACGACGTCACGCTGACGATAGAGCCCGCGCGCACGACGGCGCTGATCGGCCCATCCGGCTCCGGCAAATCCACGCTTCTCGCCATGATCGTCGGGCTCGTGACGCCGGACGAGGGCGAGATAGAGGTGGCGCGCCATCTGCTGACGCCGCTTTCAGCGGCGAAGCTCCGGAGCCTCATGGGCTATGTGATTCAGGAGGGCGGCCTCTTCCCGCATCTTACCGCGCGCCGCAACATAGAGCTGATGGCGCGCGAGATGCGCTGGCCCGCGGAACGTCGCACGGCGCGACTCGAGGAGCTGCTGCGTCTCACGCGCTTTCCGGCGGAGGCTTTGGATCGCTTTCCGGCCGAGCTCTCGGGCGGCCAGCGGCAGCGCGTGGCGCTGATGCGCGCGCTCATGCTCGATCCGGAGATTCTGCTGATGGACGAGCCGCTGGGCGCGCTCGATCCGCTGATCCGCGCCGATCTGCAGGACGATCTCGCCGCCATATTCGCGCGGCTGCGCAAGACCGTCGTCATCGTAACGCATGATCTCGCCGAGGCCGGATTCTTCGCCGAGCAGATCGTGCTGATGAATCACGGCCGCATCGCACAGCAAGGCCGTTTCGCTGATTTCGTCGAGCGGCCGGCGGAGGAGTTCGTCACGCGCTTCGTGCGCGCCAGCGCGCGGCGCCTCGCCGATCTGCCGCTTCCGCCGGAGGGCGCGCGATGAGGGGCGCTCTTGCAATTTTGCTCGCGCTCCTTCTGCTCGGCGCCTGCGCGCGTGAGGGCGATGTCGTGCGCATCGGCTCCAAGACCTTCACCGAATCCGTCATTCTCTCGGATATCGTCGCCGATCTTGCCGCCGCTTCTGGCGCGCGCGTGATCCGCCGACCGGCGCTCGGCGGCACGCGGCTCGTCTGGAATGCGCTGCTCTCCGGCGAGATCGACGCCTATCCCGAATATACGGGCACGCTGCGGCAGGAAATTCTCGCGCAGCTGCGGCTCTCCAACGATCGCCAGCTCGCCGACGCGCTCGGCGATCTCGGACTGCGCATGAGCCTGCCGTTCGGCTTCGGCAATGGCTATGCGCTCGGCATGCGGCGCGACAAGGCGGAGGCGCTGGGCGTGCGGACCATTTCTGATCTCGCGCGGCAGGCGTCGCTCGTCTTCGCCTTGAGCGAGGAATTGCTCGCTCGCGCCGATGGCTGGCCGGCGCTGCGCGCCGCCTATGGATTCGCGGCGGAGGATGTGCGCGGGCTCGATCACGATATCGCCTATAAGGGGCTTCTCGACGGCGCCATCGATGTCGTCGATCTCTACGCCACCGATCCGCAGATCGCCGATCGGCGCATTCTCGTGCTCGACGACGACCGCAAGCTGTTCGCGGAAAATCGCGCCGTTCTGCTCTATCGCGTCGATCTCGAGCAGCGCGCGCCGCAGGCGGTCATGTCCATGCTGAGGCTCGAGGGTCGCATAGACGCGCCGGCGATGATCGCGATGAATATCGCGGTGAAGACAGGCCTTCGCACAGAGCGCGAGGCGGCGGCGAATTTCGGCGCCACGCAATTCGGCGTCGAGGCGCCCGCGCCTTCGCAGAGCCTCGCCGAGCGGCTGTGGCGACGCACGCGCGAGCATCTCTTTCTCGTCGGCGTCTCGCTCGCCGCGGCGATCCTCGTCGCTGTGCCGCTCGGCGTCGCGGCGGCGAAACGACCGCGTCTCGGCCATGCGATTTTAGGCGTCGCCAGCGTGCTGCAGACGATTCCCTCGCTCGCTCTGCTCGTCTTCATGATTCCGCTGCTCGGCATCGGCGCGCCGCCCGCCATTGCGGCGCTGTTCCTCTACAGCCTGCTGCCGATCGTGCGGAATGTCGCGACCGGCCTTTCGAGCATTCCGCGCGCGATCCGCGATTCGGCGATCGCCATCGGGCTCACGCCCTGGCGCAGGCTGCTTCTCGTCGAATTGCCGATGGCGTCGCCCGCCATTCTCGCAGGGTTGAAGACGGCGGCGGTCATCAATGTGGGCACGGCGACTTTGGGCGCGCTGATCGGCGCCGGCGGCTATGGCCAGCCGATTTTCACCGGCGTCCGCCTCGACAATTTCGCGCTGATCCTCGAGGGGGCGATTCCTGCGGCGCTCATGGCGCTCGCCGCGCAGGGGCTGTTCGATCTCGCGGAGTCGCGTATCGTGCCGCGAGGCTTGCGGCTGAAGGCGACCGGATGATCTTTTCGTGCAACGCCGACCACTCCTTCTCCCGCTCGCGGGAGAAGGAGACGCGCGTCACTCCTTCGGGAAATCCAGCCGCATCTCGCGATAGCGCTCGGGATCGTCGGCCCAATTCTCGCGCACCTTCACGAACAAAAAGAGATGCACCTTCTGCTCGGCGGCCTCCGCGATCTCGCGGCGCGCGGCCTGGCCGATCGCCTTTATGGTGCGGCCGCCTTCGCCGATGACGATCTTCTTCTGCCCGTCGCGCGTGACATAGATCGTCTGCTCTATGCGGGCCGAGCCGTCCTTCTGATTTTGCCAGGAATCGGTCTCGACCGTCGATTGATAGGGCAATTCATCATGCAGACGCTCGAAGATCTTCTCGCGCGTGATCTCGGCGGCGAGCAGTCGCAGCGGCGCGTCGGAGAGCTGGTCTTCCGGATAGAGCCAGGGCGAGGGCTTCATCAGCGCGGCGAGCTTGGCTTTGAGATCGGCGACGCCATCGCCGTTCAGCGCCGAGATCATATAGGTCTCGATGAAATTCGCCTTTTCCGTCAGCGCCGCCGTGAGCGCCAGCAGCGAGTCTCGCGGCACCAGATCGATCTTGTTGAGCGCCAGAATTTTCGGCGCGGAGAGCGTGGCGAGCTTGGCGACGATCTCCTCCACCTCCGCGACGAGGCCGCGGCGCGCATCCACGAGCAGCACAATGGCGTCGGCGTCGCCGGCGCCGGAGATGGCGCTCGCCACCATGGCGCGGTCGAGCCTACGCTTGGGCGCGAAAATGCCGGGCGTGTCGACCAGAATGATCTGCGCCTCGCCTTCCAGCGCTATGCCGCGCACGAGGGCGCGCGTCGTCTGCGCCTTGCGCGAGACGATGGACACTTTCGCGCCGACGAGCTGATTGAGCAGCGTCGATTTGCCGGCGTTGGGCGCGCCGACCAAGGCGACGAAGCCACAGCTTGTTTCGGTCACGAGAATGCGCCTTTCGATGTTGGCATGAAGCCCTGGTCCAAATCAGCGCCCTCAGGATGAGGGGACTGTCGTGTCGAGCCCGCGAAGCTGGCGCTCACACGTCCTCCCTCTCTATCCCCTCGCGGTCGAGAAAGGCCTGAGCGGCGGATTGCTCCGCGGCGCGCTTGGAGGCGCCAGCGCCTTGCGCGGCCACGAAGCCCTCGACCTCCACCGCTACCTCGAAGAAGGGCGCATGGTCCGGCCCGCTGCGCGCGGCGAGCCGGTAGCGCGGCGTGGCCAGGCGGCGGGCCTGCGCCCATTCCTGCAGCGCGGTCTTGGCGTCGCGCAGCCTTCGCCCCGGCGCGTGCATGCGCTCGGCGAAGGCGGCGCGCACCACGGCCTCGGCCGCCTGCGGGCCGCCGTCGAGATAGACCGCGCCGATGATCGCCTCGCACATATCGCCCAATATGGCGCGTTTTTTCCGTCCGCCCGTCTGCGCCTCGCCGTCGCCGAGCCGCATGAAAGGGCCGACGCCCCAGCGCTCGGAAACCTCGGCGCAGGATTCCTTGCGCACGAGGTCGGCGAGCCGCCGCGACAATTCGCCCTCGCTCTCCTGCGGGAAATTCTCATAGAGCATATGGGCGATGACGACGCCGAGCACGCGGTCGCCGAGAAACTCCAGCCGCTCATAGGACTCCGGCCGCGCCGCCGAGGCGCTGACATGGGTCAGCGCATGCTCCAGCAGGCCGCGATTGGCGAAGCCATGACCGACGCTCGCCTCGAGCGTGGCGAGGTCCTCCCGACCGAGAACTCCCATTTGCGTCTGCTTTATGCCGAGCGGCGTCAATGCGCTGGCTTGAACAGCCGATCCCACCTGACCGTCCAGGGCCAGCGCCAGAAGGCCAGAGCATATTCGTCCTTCTGCACCGAGAAGAAGATGATCTCGGCGCGGCCCACCAGATTCTCGAAGGGCACATAGCCGACGCCGCCTTCTTCCGGCGCGAAGCGCGAATCGGTGGAATTGTCGCGATTGTCGCCCATCATGAAATAATTGTTCGGCGGCACCACGAAGAGCTCGGTGTTGTCCTTATAGCCGTGGTCGCCCTCGATCTCGATGATCGTATGGGCGACGCCGCCGGGCAGAGTCTCGGTATAGGTCGGCACCTCGACCTCGTGGCCGTCGCGGCCCTCGTGCTTCTCCTTGGCCTTGACCTCGCGCGGCACGATCTCGCCATTGATATAAAGGCGGCCATCGATCATCTGGACGCGGTCGCCGGGCAGGCCGATCACGCGCTTGATGTAATCGGTCTCATTGTCGCGCGGCAGCTTGAACACCACGACATCGCCGCGCTTGGGCTGCGAGCCGAGCACGCGGCCGGAGAAGAGATCGAGCCGCCAGTCGAGATAAGGCACGGAGGGCAGCGAGTAGTTCGAATAGCCATAGGCGTATTTCGAGACGAAGACATAATCGCCGATCAGCAATGTCGGGATCATAGAGCCCGAGGGAATGTTGAAGGGCTGAAACAGCAGCGTGCGAATGACGAGCGCGATGACCAGCGCCTGGACGATCACCTTGATCGTCTCGAGCAATCCACCTTCGTCGCGCCGTTCGGCGACCGAGACGTTCCTGCTCAAACCACGTCACTCCTTAGTTGTGGCCGAAGCCGCTCCTGGCCGTCCGTTTGCGAGCGAGCCTGAAGGCGCGCGGTCCATCAAGCCCCGGACCGCGCGCCTTCAGGCTCGCTCGCAAAGCTCGTCTATCACGTCAGCGCCTCTATGAGAACCTGGGCCTGCGCGAGCGGATATTCGTCGGTCAATGTGAGGTGAATGACGATCCGCGCGCCCTGCGGCGCGATCTCGGCCAGACGCTCGGCGGCGGCGCCGGTCAGCTCCACCGTCGGCTTGCCGGAGGGCAGATTGACGACGCCCATGGTTTTCCAGGTGATTCCTTCGCTTATGCCGGTGCCGAGCGCCTTGGCGCAGGCCTCCTTGGCGGCAAAGCGCTTGGCGTAGGAGGCCGCGCGAGCGGCGCGTCCTTCCGATTTCTCGCGTTCGACATCGGTGAAGCAGCGGCGGATGAAGCGCTCGCCATAGCGCTCGAGCGCCTGCTCGATGCGGCGAATGTCGCAGAGATCGCTGCCGAAGCCGATGATCATGCGGCGCCCGCGCCTTCGTCGATCGCCCGCCGCATGGCGCGGATCGATTCGGCGAGGCCGACGAAGACCGCTTCGCCGATGAGGAAATGCCCGATGTTCAGCTCGACGATCTGCGGCAGCGCCGAGATGCGCTTCGCCGTCGCA
Organism: Methylosinus sp. sav-2; assembly: GCF_004366495.1. Lineage (NCBI taxonomy): Bacteria > Pseudomonadati > Pseudomonadota > Alphaproteobacteria > Hyphomicrobiales > Methylocystaceae > Methylosinus > Methylosinus sp. sav-2. Next base: position 308,369 of record NZ_SOEJ01000001.1, on the reverse strand, counting down.
TAGTCCAGCCCATGGCCGGCGTGGCACTCGAGCCCGCGCTCCGACGTGTGCGCCGCGGCCGCCACGATGCGGGCGAACTCGCGCTCGGCGGTCTCGTGGTCCCCCACTTCGACCGCATGGCACCATGCGCCCGTATGCAGCTCGACGACCGGCGCCTTGATCGAGGTCGCGGCGTCGATCGCCTCGGCGCCCGGCTCGATGAACAGAGAGACGCGAATCCCGGCCCGGTTCAACTCGTCGACGAAGGGGACGAGGTGATTATGCCCGCCGATGACGTCGAGCCCGCCCTCGGTGGTGCGCTCGGTGCGGCGCTCCGGCACCAGGCAGACGGCGTGAGGCTTGGTCTGCAGCGCAATGTCCAGCATCTGCTCGGTCGCGGCCATCTCGAAATTGAGCGGCTTGGATATTTCCGCCTTCAGCCGCGCCATGTCGGCGTCGCGAATATGGCGGCGATCCTCCCGCAAATGCGCAGTGATTCCGTCCGCGCCCGCCTCGATGGCGAGCAGAGCGGCGCGCACAGGGTCCGGCGAGAGGCCGCCGCGGGCGTTGCGAATGGTGGCGACGTGATCGACATTCACGCCGAGACGTATGCGGCGAGCAGTCATGTTTCCTCACCCGATGACGCGCTCGACCTTGCTGACCAGAGCGCTCGCCCGCAGCCGGGCGATGATGTCGTTCAAATGTTTCAGATCGGCGACCTCGAGATCGAATCGCATCTCACGAAAGTCGGGAGAATGAATGGCGAAGGCGACATTGTCGATATTGGCCCCCGTCTCGCCGATCAGCGTCGCCAGCCCGCCCAGCGTTCCCGGCTCGTTGATCGCCGTCACCACGAGCCGCGCCGGAAACAGCTCCCGGCTCTCCGGGTCTATGTCCCAGCGCACGTCCAGCCAGCGGTCGGGCTGATCGTCGAAGGCGGTCAGCGCCGGCGATTGGATCGGATATATGGTGATGCCTTCGCCCGGCGTCAGTATGCCGACGATGCGGTCGCCCGGCACGGCGCCGCCCTCCGGGGCGAAGCGCACCGGCACGTCGCCGCGCAGACCGCGGATCGGAATGGCGCTCGCCTGATCGGGCGAGCCGGGGGCCTTGAACACGACATTGGCGTTGGACTTCATGCCGAACCAGCCGGGCTCGCCCGGCTCGAGGCGCATTTGCTGTGCGGGTTTGCGCTCCTCGCTGAAATCCGGATAGACGGATTTCACCACATCGCCGGAATAGATCTCGCCGCGGCCGACAGCGGCGAAAGCATCCTCCAGCGAGGCGCGGGCGAGCCGCGGCAGCGCGGCCTTGAGCTTTTCGTCCGAGACCGCTCGCCCGGCGCGCTCGAAAGCGCGGGTGACGATCTGCCGTCCGAGCCCGGCGTATTGCATCCGCACCGCCTCGCGCGTCGCGCGGCGAATGGCGGAACGCGCCTTGCCGGTGACGACGAGCGATTCCCAGGCCGCCGGCGGCACGTGACTTTCAGCGCGGACGATCTCCACCTCGTCGCCATTCTGCAATTGCGACAGAACCGGCGCGATGCGTCCGTTGATCTTGGCGCCGACAGCGGAATCGCCGACCCGCGTATGCACCGCATAGGCGAAATCGATCGGCGTCGCGCCGCGCGGCAGAGCGATCAGCCCGCCCTTGGGCGTGAAGCAGAACACCTGGTCCTGAAACAATTCGAGCCGCGTATGCTCGAGGAATTCTTCCGGACTGTCGCCGTGGGCGAGCAATTCCAGCGTGTCCTGCAGCCATTTGAAGGCGCGGCTCTCCTTGGCCAGCTCCTCCTTGCCCTCGTCGCTGGAGGAATCCTTGTAGAGCGCATGGGCGGCGATGCCGAAGCGCGCGATCTCATGCATGGTCGCGGTGCGGATCTGCAGCTCGACGCGCTGATGGCCGGGGCCGATCACAGTGGTGTGAATGGAGCGATAGTCGTTCTGCTTGGGCGTCGAGATGTAATCCTTGAACCGCCCCGGCACGCTCGGCCATTTGGTGTGCACTATGCCGAGCGCGCGATAGCAATCTTCCACACCGTCGACGATGATGCGAAAGCCGAAAATATCGGAGAGCTGCTCGAAGGCGATCGACTTGCGCTCCATCTTGCGCCAGACGGAATAGGGCGTCTTCTGCCGCCCGGTGACGGCCGCATGAATCCCGCGAGCGGCGAACTCCTGCGTCAGCTCCTTCTCGATCTTCTTGATGATGCGGCCATTCTTGGCGCGCAGATCGTGCAGGCGCGATTCGATCGCCTGATAGGCCTCCGGCGTCAGATGGCGGAAGGCGAGGCCCTCCAGCTCCTCGCGCAGCCGCTGCATGCCCATGCGGCCGGCGAGCGGCGCATAGATGTCCAGCGTCTCCTGCGCGATGCGGGCGCGCTTCTCCGGCGGCACGAAATGCAGGGTGCGCATATTGTGCAGCCGGTCCGCGAGCTTGACCAGCAGAACGCGGACGTCCTCGGAGACGGCGAGCAAAAGCTTGCGAAAATTCTCGCCTTGCGCGGCCTTTTTGGAAACGAGGTCGAGCTTCTCGATCTTGGTCAGACCATCGACCAGCTTGCCGATCTGCGGGCCGAACAGGCGATTGATCTCGTCGAGCGTGGAGCTCGTGTCCTCCACCGTGTCGTGCAGCACGGCGGCGACGATGGTGGCGTCGTCGAGCTTGAGGTCGGTGAGGATCGCCGCCACTTCGAGCGGATGCGAGAAATAAGGGTCGCCGGAGGCGCGCGTCTGCTGGCCATGCGCCTTCATGGCGTAGACATAGGCGCGATTGAGCAGGTCCTCGTCGACCTGCGGATTATATTTTCGAACTCGCTCGACGAGCTCGTATTGGCGCATCATAGGCGTCGACCGGCGATCTGGTTGCGCGGATCGTCGGGGGCGTCGCGGAGCTCACGGGGAAGATCGGACGGGAGGCGGCGCGAGCGCCCGAAACCGGCCGACGGCCGCATTCACGTTCGATTGTAGAACAGCTCGCCGCCGGCCCCTAGTGTTTTCGGCGAGCGAGCATGGGAGATTAGGCGAAGGTAGCGAGGCAGCCGGACGGCAAAGCCGTCCGGGGTGGCGTTTTCGTTCGCCCGTCGGTAGGCGAATTACTCGCCTTCGTCCTCGACCTCGGCCGGAGGCACCAGACCCTCGAGGCCGCGGAGAAGATCCTCCTCCGTCATGCGGTCGAACTGCGCGTCGCCGCCGCCGTCGGAATCCGGCGAGGCGGCCAGGGACGGCACAGTCTCGGTCTCGGGCTCGTCGACCTCGACATGGCGCTGCAGCGAATGGATGAAGTCTTCCTTCAGATCGTCCGGCGAAAGCGCGGTCTCGGCGATCTCGCGCAGCGCGACGACGGGATTCTTATCCTTGTCGCGCTCGACCAGAATGGACTGGCCGGAGGAGATCAGCCGCGCGCGATGGGCTGCGAGCAGGACCAGATCGAAGCGGTTCTCGATTTTGTCGATGCAGTCTTCGACGGTGACGCGCGCCATGACTTGCGGACTCCTCTAGCGTTCGATCGGTCGGGCTGCTACACTAATTTTTTGCCGTTGGCAATGCGCGACGGCGCGGGATGGCAGGGTCGCCGCGGCCGGGAGAGCATGAACCGCTTGTCGAACCATCTATTGCTGTAGTATTTCCAGACAGATTTTTCGCGTACCCCCTTGACGATCGCCGATACATGGTCGATTTACGACTTTAACGAAGGGCGTGACTTTCATGTGACGAAAAAGCTGTTCGTGGATGGCGCGCCTGTCTACGACCGCGATCGACGACGGCTTCGAGATTTTCGTCACTGTCGATTCGCGTCACAGTTAGAGATGCGTGCTGCCAGTAGGGTCGACAGCGCGTGCGGCAAGCGGCGGCCCCTCCATACTGGACCCGACAAGCGAGACCAACTACGATGGCAGACCCGGAACGAATTGCCTTATTCATTGACGGCGCCAACCTCTATGCGACGGCCAAATCGCTCGGATTCGATATCGATTACAAACGGCTGTTGCGCGAGTTCCAGGGCAAGGGCCGCCTCATTCGCGCTTTCTATTATACGGCGCTGATCGAGGATCAGGAATATTCGTCGATTCGTCCGCTGATCGATTGGCTCGACTATAATGGCTACGCCGTCGTGACCAAGCCGACCAAGGAATTCGTCGACTCGCTCGGCCGCCGCAAGGTCAAGGGCAATATGGACATCGAGCTCGCTGTCGACGCGATGGAGATGGCCGAGCATATCGACCATATGGTTCTCTTCTCGGGCGACGGCGACTTCCGCTCGCTGGTCGAGGCCGTGCAGCGCAAGGGCGTTCGCGTCTCGGTGATCTCGACGATCACCACCCAGCCGCCGATGATCGCCGACGAGCTTCGCCGTCAGGCCGACGAATTCGTCGATCTCATCCATCTCGTCGGCAAGATCGGCCGCGATCCGGGCGAGCGCGCCGAGCGCATGCAGCGCTTCCAGGAGCGCCGGCCGCAGCCGGTGACGCCGGGCGGCGCCCCTGAGGACGATCACGAGGCCTGATCCTTCGAAATCAGCTTCCTGCGCGGACGAGCCGGGCCATGATTGCCCGCTCTGTCCGCGCTTGGTCACGTACCGGCATGAGCTGAGGGAGCGCCATCCCGACTGGCATAATGCGCCGGTCGCCGATTTCGGCCCGCGCGACGCGCGCTTGCTGATCGTCGGCCTCGCCCCGGGGCGGATGGGCGCCAATCGCACCGGCCGCCCTTTCACCGGCGATGACGCCGGCCGTCTCCTCTACGCCACTCTCGCGGAAACCGGTTTTTCCCGCGGCGTCTATGACGCCCGCGCCGATGATGGCGTCGCGCTCGTCGATTGCCGGATCACCAATGTCCTGCGCTGCGTTCCGCCCGGCAATAAGCCGCTGCCCGCCGAGCTTTCGGCCTGTCGCCCTTTTCTCGACGTCACCTTGCGCCGGCTGAAGCGGGTGAGACTAATTGTCGCGCTCGGTCGCATCGCCCATGACGGCGTGCTGCGCGCCTTTTCATTGAAGCCCGGCGGCTTCCCCTTCGCCCATGGTCATGAGCATGAGATCGCGACGAATACTCGGAATACGCGTATTATTCTTATCGACAGCTATCATTGCTCCCGTCTCAACACCAATACGGGCGCGCTGACGCCGCAGATGTTCAGTGCGATCTTCGCACGGGCTCGGGAAATTTTAGAAAAATAACACTGAATATTTCCCTCAGCCGCGGTCGCGCAGCAGCCGGCTCTTCTCGCGGCCCCAGTCGCGCTTCTTTTCCACCTCGCGCTTGTCGTGCAGCTTCTTGCCGCGCCCCAGCGCGATCTGCAGCTTGGCGCGGCCGCGCTCGTTGAAATAGAGCTTCATCGGCACGATGGTCATGCCCTCGCGCTCGACGCCCTGCGCCAGCTTGGCGATCTCGCGCTGCTTCAGCAGCAGCTTGCGCAGCCTTTTGGGCTCGTGATTGAAGCGATTGCCGGAGAGATATTCGGGAATGGTGGCGTTGACGAGCCAAGCCTCGCCCTTGCGGTCGACATGGGCGTAGCTCTCGGCGATGGTCGCCTTGCCGGTGCGCAGCGACTTCACCTCCGTGCCGGTCAGCGACAGGCCGGCCTCGAAGGTCTCGCCGATCTCATAATCATAGCGCGCGCGCCGATTGTCGGCGACGACCTTGAAATTGGGGTTTTCCTTCTCGGCCACTTGCGCGCGTCCTGCTTCTGCCCGCTCAGGCGTCCAGCACGCCGGCGAGAACCATCGCGTCGCGAATGGCCTTTTTCGTCGGCTCGGCGGAGGCGACCAGCGGCAGCCGGACTTCCTCCCCCACGCGGCCGAGCAGAGAGAGGCCATATTTGGCCCCGGTCACGCCGGCCTCGAGGAAGATCGCCTGCTGCAGAGCGGTCAGACGGTCCTGCAGCGCCAGAGCGGTTTTGAAATCCCCGGCGAGAGCGGCGTTCTGAAGATCGGCGCAGAGCCGCGGCGCGACATTGGAGACGACCGAGATCACGCCAATGGCGCCGACGGCGACGCTGGCCAGAGCGAGAATGTCGTCGCCGGAGAATTGCACGAATTTCGGCCCGCAGGCGGCGCGCTGCTGGAGGATGCGGCCGACATTGCCGGTCGCGTCCTTCACGCCGACAATGGACTCTAGCTGGGCGAGGCGCGCCAGCGTGGCGACGCTCATATCGACGACCGAGCGCGGCGGGATATTGTAGACGATGATCGGAATGGAGACCGCCTCCGCCACAGCGGCGAAATGCTGGTAGAGGCCTTCCTGATTCGGCTTGTTATAGTAAGGCGTGACCACGAGAACGCCATCCGCCCCCGCCTGCTGGGCATGGAGCGCGAGCTCCACCGCCTCGCGCGTGTTGTTGGAGCCGGCGCCCGCGATCACCGGAACGCGGCCGGCCGCCTGCCGGATCACGGTCTCGACGACGGCGCGATGCTCCTCATGGCTCAAGGTCGGGCTCTCGCCCGTCGTGCCTACGGGAACGAGGCCGTGCGTCCCGCTCTCGATCTGCCAGTCGACGAGCGCGCGCAGAGCAGCGTGATCGACCACGCCATCGGCGAAGGGCGTGACCAGAGCGGTGTAGGATCCTCGGAACACTGGCTTGTCGTTCATCTGCCGTCGCTTTCGCTGCGCCACGCGGGCGCCGTAATCGCCGCGCTTACTGACTGGGATTGGTACGGAGAAATTTCGGTCCGTCCTCGCGGCGGCCGTTCCGCCCTGGGAAGACGGCAACTGTCATAGCCTCTGGGCGTTTGGGTGAAAAGGGTCCGCGGCGTCCCTCCGCGCGGAATCGGCGAACAGCTCGAGCAGCGGGTCGACGCGGAGCGAAAAATTCGAAAATGCCGCTGCTTAGCGATTTGGTTGACAGTTCCGCAACGAAATGGCCGCAGGCTGGATTACGTTAAGAGTTCGGAGCGTTAGGCCGATGACGAATCGCCACAGTGGGGCCGCGCGCCTCGTTCTCATCGTCGCCGCCCTGGGCGTGGCGGCGGCCCTTTATCCGTCCACGCAGCGCCGCACGCCGGACCGCGACAGCGACGATCCGCCGCTCGCCGGCGCCGCCTCCTCCCCGCAAGAGCCCTGGGCGCCGCGCGATTCGGCGCGCGAGGCGCTGCATGATTTTCTCGGTCCCGCCGCTCCGCCCGATCCGCGCGCCGCCGGCATGCTGCGCCGACCGCCGGCGGGAGAGGCCGCGTCCAAGCTGCTCTCTTACGCGCCGCCGGACGGTGGGCTCGATCTCGAGGCGCGCGTCGCGCAGCCGCCAGAGGCCGCCGTTCTTCTCGGAACCGATTACGACGCTTTCGGGCGCGCGCTCGCCGCCTACAAAGCCAATGATTTTTTCGGCGGCGATCAGGCGCTGGCCGGCGTCGAAGGCCCGCTCGCCCGCGCCGCCGCGCAATGGGCCGGCTTGCGGCTGCATCCGCGCGAGGCCGGCTTCGCGCGCCTGTCGAAATTCCTCGCCGAGCATCCCGAATGGCCGGCCTCGGCCTGGCTGCGCCAGCGCGTCGAGGAGGCGCTCTATGGCGACAAGCACCCCGATCGGCTGATCGTCGAATATTTCGCCGAGCGTCCGCCCAAGACGCCGGCCGGAAGGCTGGCGCTCGCCCGCGTCATGGCCCGCCGCGGCGAGCCGCTGGAGGTCGCGGCGCTCATCAAGCCCATGTGGCGCGAGGATGATTTCAACGAGCAGCTGGAGGCGGCGGCGAAAAAAGAGTTCGGCGATTATCTCGATGTCGCCGACCATAAATACCGCGCCGATCGGCTGCTCTACGCGGAGAAGACCGGGCCGGCTCTGCGCATCGCCGCCCATGCCGGCAAGGATGCGCTCGATCTCGCCCGCGCCCGCGCGCTGGCGATCAATGAGAGCGCTTCGGAAAAGACCTTCTCCGCTCTGCCGGCCGAGGCGCAGAAGGACCCCGGAATCCTCTTCGCGCGCATTCACATGCTGCGCCATCAAAAGAAGCTCGTCGAGGCGGCGGCGCTGCTGCGCTCCGCCCCGCGCGATCCGCGCCTCATCGTCGATGGCGACGCCTGGTGGGTAGAGCGGCGGCTCATCTCGCGCAAGCTGATGGATCTCGGGCAATTCGCGCAGGCCTATGAGCTCTGCGCGCAGCATTCGGCGCGCTCGCTCTCCTATCGCGTCGAGGCGGAATTCCATGCGGGCTGGATCGCGCTGCGATTCCTGAGCGATCCCGTCAAGGCGCAGCGGCATTTCGAGGAGATCGCCCGCATCGCCGAGACGCCGATTCAAAAGTCACGCGGCGCCTATTGGCTCGCCCGCGCCCGTGAGGCCGCGGGCGCCGCCGAGGCGGCGCGCGCGTCTTATGAGACCGCCGCGCGGCAATCGACGACCTTCTACGGCCAGCTCGCCCGCGCTCGGCTCGGCGCTTTCGACTCGCCTGTGCGACCGACGCCCGAGCCCGCCCATGGCGACGCCCGCGACGAAGCGGTGCGCGCGGTGGAGCTGTTCTTCGCCGCCGGCGAGAAGGAGATGGCGGCGCAGCTCGCCGCCGACGCCGCCAAGACGCTGGTCGGCGAGGCGCAACTGTCGGCGCTGACCGATGTGGCGCAACGCCGCCGCGAGGCCAAAATTTCCCTGACGCTCGGCAAGCTCGCCTCCTATCGCGGCATTGCGATAGACGACGCAGCTTTTCCGTCTTTCGGCATCCCCACTTTCGCGGCGCTGCCGGGCTCGGCCTCACGGGCGATCGTCTACGCCATCGCCCGGCAGGAGAGCGCCTTCGATCCCAAGGCCGTCTCCAGCGCCGGCGCCATGGGGCTGATGCAGATGATCGCCTCCACCGCGCGCCACACCGCGCAGCAGACGGGGGTCGGCTTCGATCTGAAGCGCATGATCGACGAGCCCGCCTTCAACGCACGGCTCGGCGCGGCGCATCTCGGCATGCTGCTCGACGAGCACAAGGGCTCCTACATTCTCGCCTTCGCCGCCTATAACGCCGGCGGCAAAAGGGTGAAGGAGTGGATCGACGCCTATGGCGATCCGCGCAAGAACGAGGTCGATCCGATCGATTGGGTGGAGCGCATTCCGATCAGCGAGACGCGCAATTATGTTCAGCGCGTGATCGAGAATCTGACCGTTTATCGCGCGCGCTTCGGCGATCGCGAGACCCGCGCGCCGCAGGGCGATCTGTGGCGACAGCAGGCGGCGAATTGAGGGGAGCCGATTTCTCTCCTCCTTTCATTGGCGCGGGCGCGGCGAGCTCCTATATCGAGGTCGCCGAATAATGTGTTTTCGAGCGAAGTGGGAATAGGTTCGCGTGAAGAAAACACAACAGAATAAAGGAATCGAGCGTCCCGTGTCGCAGAAGCACGATATCGACAAGCCCGCCGAGATCGAGATCCTCCCGCCCGAAAGCGAGAGCCGTCCCCGCTTCCGCTCGCGCACGCGCATATGGATCGGCGGGACCGACGGCGTGAAGGTCATCAAGGTCGGGCCGGTGGGCGCCGCTCTGCTGACGCTCGCCAGCGCGGTGATCCTCGCCATGGGGCTCATTTTCTTCGCCAGCGCTTTTGTGGTGCTGCTGCCCATCGCGCTGGTCGTCGGGGTGATCGCCTATCTCACCGGCGCCGGCGGCAATCCCTTCCGCCGCGGCCACTGAATTCTATTTCAGCCGCCCATCGAGCGGAAAATGTTCCGTCGCGACGATCCGCATCGTCGCAGCGTCCGCGTGTCGCGGATTGAGCAGCAGGTTCCATGTGCGCGGCGCGAGGACCGAGGGGACACGCAAGGCGAGGCTGCGCCCGCTGGCGAGCCATGCGTCTCCGAGCGACCGTGTGACGGAAATCTCGTCGCGCCATAAGGGCGGAAGAGCCTCCGGCGAGAGCGTCTCCAGCGCCGGCGGATCGGCGATATCGATCTCGATCAAACGCAGCGCGTCTGGAAAATCCTCGCGATCGAGATGGGCGAGCACCTCCAGCAAAGCTCCGGCCGGGCTCTCCGCCGTATAGAGTATCGGCCGTCCGGCATTGTGCCAGCGCGCAGGAAACAGCAGTCCGCCGCCGCTCTCGAGATCGACGAAATTCGAAATGCGCCAGAGCCGCATCGCTGACGGTCAGACGAACATGCCATGCGCGATTTGGCCGAGCAGCTCGGCGACGAGCTGCGCCCCGGTCTCGCTGCGCAGCATGGCGATGGGCGTCTGACCGGCGAGCGCGGGCGAAGGCTTGCGCAGCCAGCGCCCGGCTTTCTCGGGATTGCCGAACACGCGCTCCGCCTGCGCGCCGATGCGGGCGAGCCGCAGGGCGCGGTCCGTCTCCTCGACGGTCAGCGGCTCCTTTTTGGCGAGCCGGCGCGCCAGCGTTCGCTTGGGCACGACGATCGCCTCTATCTCCTCGCGCGTGAAGCCGCCCGAGAGGCCCTCGAGCGCGCCGACAGCGAAGCGCGGTTCCTCGCCTCGCGAGATCAGCGATTTGAACGTCTCGACTGCTCTCTCCGCAAAGCTCTCGAGCGCATCGGGACGCTGGGGATCGAGCGGGGCGGCGGAAGGCGGCGGGAGCGTGACCATGCGCCAATTTTCCTCATTTTCAGACAATATGGCGCCGAGCGGGCGAAAGGTCCATATTCCGGCTTTGCGGCGGCCGTCTGCACTGGTAGAAAACCGCCATGGTCCTGCGCCGCAGCATACGAATTATTGGCCCGGCCCGCGCTCGAGCGTGACAAAGCTCGCGCGGCGACCGGGTTCTCGCGCCATTCGCGGCGCCCTTCCACTTGTTTTCCCTTCCCTTTCGCGCGCCGCCCCGGCTCGGGGCGCAGCCCGCGAGCGCAGCGGTTTCCGATAAGATGAACGAGAAGACCAAAGACAAGGCCCAAGACGACAAGTCCCAGCAGGACAAGGGCCCCGATTACTCCAAGAGCCTCTATCTGCCGCAGACGGATTTTCCGATGCGCGCCGGCCTGCCGCAGCGCGAGCCGGAAATCCTCGCGCGCTGGGAGCAGATCGGCCTCTACGCCAAGCTGCGCGAGACCGCGAAGGGCCGGCCGAAATTCGTGCTGCATGACGGCCCGCCCTATGCCAATGGCAACATCCATATCGGCCATGCGTTGAACAAGATCCTCAAGGATCTCGTCACCCGCAGCCGGCAGATGAGCGGCAAGGACAGCAATTACGTCCCCGGCTGGGACTGCCACGGCCTGCCGATCGAATGGAAGATCGAGGAGGAGAATTACCGCTCCAAGGGCAAGAAGAAGCCCGACTTCGCCGATCCGACCGCCATCGTCGCCTTCCGCCAGGAGTGCCGCGCCTATGCCGGGCATTGGCTCTCGGTGCAGCGCGAGGAGTTCAAGCGGCTCGGCGTGACGGGCGATTGGGCCAATCCCTACGCCACGATGAATTTCCCCGCCGAGGCGCATATCGCCCGCGAGCTGATGAAATTCGCCGCGAATGGGCTGCTGTATCGCGGATCGAAGCCGGTGATGTGGAGCGTGGTCGAGAAGACCGCGCTCGCGGAGGCGGAGGTGGAGTATGAGGACCATGTCAGCGACACGGTGTTCGTGGCGTTTCCTTGCCGAAAGGTTGTGGGCGTCGGTTCTCACTTCGAATTAGACCGCGATAAGTGGAACACATTTGCGGACCTAGCGCCTGTTGGCGACAAGGCCTTGCCTGCATCTGTGGTCATCTGGACGACCACACCCTGGACGCTTCCTGGGAATCGCGCGATCTCGTTTTCGTCCAAAATCGCCTACGGACTCTATCGAGTAACGCAGGCTCCCGAGAACAATTGGGCGAAGGTTGGACAGACCTATATTCTCGCTGACAAGCTCGCCGAAGAGGTCTTCAAGGCGGCGAAGGTCGAAGCTTTCGAGCGCGTCCAAAGCGTCGATCCGAAAACTTTGGCCTTGGGCGAATGCTTTCACCCCCTCGCTACAGAGGATGACTACGGTTTCAAAGTCCCCCTCCTCGACGGCGATCACGTCACCGACGATACGGGAACGGGCTTCGTCCACACCGCGCCCGGCCATGGCCGCGAGGACTTTGACATTTGGATGGCGAGCGGGCGCATGCTCGCCGAGCGCGGCATCGATGCGCGCATTCCCTATACGGTCGACGCCGACGGCTTCTACACCGATGAAGCGCCCGGTTTTCCCGGCAAGCGCGTGCTGACCGAAAAGGGCGACAAGGGCGACGCCAATGAGGCGGTGATCCAGGCGCTGGTCGCGGCGGGAAATCTCGTCGCGCGCGGGCGGCTGAAGCATCAATATCCGCATTCGTGGCGCTCGAAGAAGCCGGTCATCTTCCGCAACACGCCGCAATGGTTCATCGCGCTCGACAAGAAATTCGCGCAGGATGCCGGCGCTGTCGCGAAGGGCGACGGCGCGCCCGGCGACAATGCGCCCACGCTGCGCGACATCGCGCTCGACGAAATCTCCCGCACGCAATGGGTTCCCGCTGCGGGCGAGAATCGCATCCGCGGCATGATCGCCAATCGGCCGGATTGGGTGGTCTCGCGTCAGCGCGCCTGGGGCGTGCCGATCGCGGTCTTCGTGAAGAAGGGCGGCCACGACATTCTCGTCGATCCGCGCGTGAACGCCCGTATCGTGGACGCCTTCGAGAAGGAGGGCGCCGACGCCTGGTACGAGGAAGGCGCGGCGAAGCGCTTCCTTTCGCCCGAATACGACCCTGCCGACTACGAGAAGATCGACGATGTTCTCGACGTGTGGTTCGACTCGGGCTCGACGCATTCCTTCACGCTGGAAGACCCGGTGCATTTCCCCGGCCTCGCGGGCATAAAGCGCAAGCGCGATGGCGGCGCCGACGAGGTGCTCTATCTCGAGGGCTCGGATCAGCATCGCGGCTGGTTCCATTCCTCGCTGCTGGAATCCTGCGGCACGCGCGGCCGCGCGCCCTATGACATCGTGCTGACGCATGGCTTCACGCTCGACGAGCACGGCCATAAAATGTCGAAGTCGAAAGGCAATGTCGTCGCGCCGCAAAAGGTCATCGCCGACGCCGGCGCCGATATATTGCGCCTGTGGGTGGCGAGCGTCGATTACAGCGACGATCAGCGCATCGGGCCGGAAATCCTCAAAAGCGTCACCGATAATTACCGCAAGCTGCGCAACACCATCCGCTGGATGCTCGGCACGCTCGCGCATTATCGCGCCGAGGAGCGCGTCGCCTATGCCGATCTGCCGGAGCTGGAACGCCTCGTGCTGCATCGTCTGTCGGAGCTAGGCGACGAGGTCGGCGCGGCCTATGCGGAGTTCGATTACAAGAAGGTCGTCGCGCTGCTGACGCCCTTCCTCACCAGCGATCTCTCGGCCTTCTATTTCGACATTCGCAAGGACGCGCTCTATTGCGATCCGCCGTCGAGCGTGAAGCGCAAAGCGGCGCTGACCGTGGTGGAGGAGGTCTTCCGCGCGGTGACTTTGTGGCTCGCGCCCATCCTCGCCTTCACGGCGGAGGAATCGTGGCTGTCGCGCTACGCCGACGCGGTCTCCGTGCATCTCGAGACCTTCGCCGATCTGCCCGCGTCCTGGCGCGCCGAGGCGCTCGCCGCGAAATGGGAGAAGCTACGCGCCATCCGCTCCGTGGTGACGGGCGCGCTGGAGATCGAGCGCGTGCAAAAGCGCATCGGCTCCTCGCTGGAGGCGGCGCCGCTCGTCCATGTGACGGACGCCGATCTGCGCGCGGCGCTCACGGGCGTGGACTTCGCCGAAATCTGCATCGTGTCGGATATAACGATCGATGCGGGCGAGGGGCCGGCCGAGGCTTTCCGCCTGCCCGAGGTCGCGGGCGTGGCTGTGGTTCCGCGGCGGGCGGAGGGCGTCAAATGCGCGCGCTCCTGGAAATATTTCGACCCCGCGACGGCGCAGGCCGACTTCCCTGGCGTCACGCCCCGCGACGCGCAGGCGCTGCGGGAGCTGACGGCGGCAGGGAAATGGCCGGCGTAAGGGTTTCTTGGCGAGTGAACTTCTAGGCTCACTCTTGGGGCGCGCTCCTTCTCCCACTCGTGGGAGAAGGAGCGCGCGAATGCGCGACGGATGAGGGTCCGCGCCGCAACCCGTGTTTCGTCGGATTCGGGGACGCCTCGTGGACCCTCATCCGACCCCGCCAAAGCCCGTCGCTCGCGACGGGCGTCCTCACGGACGCCCTATGGCGGGGCCACCTTCTCCCGCAAGCGGGAGAAGGGATCGCGCACCTAGAGTTCGCTCGGGAGACGTCGCAAATTGAAGGTTCTCGCCGCCTTCCTCGCAAATACGGTGGCCAATTTCCTCATTGGCCTGCTCGTGGCGAAATTCCTCGGGCCGGAGGAATATGGCCGTTTCGCGCTGGCTTTCGCGATCGGCGTCGTCATTCAGACAGGCGCTTTCGATTGGATGCGCCTTTCGGCGACGCGCTTTTATTCGACGCGCGTGCGCGAGGCGGAGCCGGCCATACGCGCCACGCTCGATTTCGCCTATCTCGCGACCACGGCGGCGGTCATTGTCGTCGGCGGGCTGTTTCTCCTCATCGCGCCGCCCTTCGCGCTCGGCGATACGCTCATCGCTCTGGCGTTGGCGACGGCGGCGATCAATGGGCTCTTCGACTATTCCACGGCGCTGCTGCGCGCGCGTTTCGAGGACAAGAGCTATAGCCGCGTCGTTCTCGCCAAGAATATTCTCGCGCTCGCCCTCACTGGCGGCGGCGCCTTCGTCTTTCATTCGGCGGGAATGGCGATCGCCGGCAGCCTCGCCAGCCTCTTCGGCGCCGTGCTCACCGCGCGCGCCTCGCTGAAGGACCCCGGCGCCTCGCCGCGCGGCGCGCGCATGGCGACGGCGCGCACGCTCGTCGCCTATAGCGCGCCCATCGTCGCGGCGAACATGCTCTATCAATCGGTGCCGCTGGCGGCGCGGGCGCTCGTCACCGCCTATTACGGCTTCGCCGAGACGGGGCAATTCTCGCTCGCCTATGATCTCGGCATTCGCGCCATTTTCGCCATGGGCTCGGCGCTGGATGTGCTGCTGTTCCAGATCGCCGTCGCCGCCCATGAGCGGCACGGGGCGGAGAAGGGCAAGGAGCAGATCGCCCGCAATATGACGATCGTAGCGGCCTTTCTGCTGCCCGCCTGCGCTGGCATCTGGCTCACAATGCCCTCGATCGAGGCGCTGATCGTGCCGCCGCAATTTCGCGGGCCGTTCGGCCATTATCTCGATCTTCTGCTGCCCGGCCTCTTCGCCATGGGGCTGATTCAATTCGCTATCAATCCCGTGTTTCAGATCGAGAAGAAGACGGCGCCGCTCATCGGCGCGGCCTCGGTCGCCGTGGTCGCGGGCCTCTGCTTCGCTCTGGCGCTGCCGCGCGGCGCGGACGCCTCCAGCCTCGCCCTTGCCCAATGCCTCGCCTATGTGGCGGCGCTGGCGGCGCTGGTGCTGTTCGCGGCGCGAACCTCGCCGCAATGGCCGCGCGGACGCGACATGTTCGGCGCGCTGGCGGCGACCGGGGCGATGGTTCTGGCGCTGCATCCGCTCGCGGGCCTCGAGCCCGGCATTCTCACCTTGCTCCTGCAGGTGGGCGTCGGCGGCTTCGTCTATTGCGGCGCAGCGCTGGCCCTCGACATAGCCGGGCTGCGCGGCCTCGCGTTCTCCCGCGCTGCCCCCATATTGGCCAGAGCTCGGGCCGCGCTATAAATTGGGTCGAGGCCGAGCGGCATCCGGGATCAGTGGCGGCGCAGCCGAGGGAGAATGGTCGAGATGGTGCTGCCGCTACATGACGACGCGCCGCTCCATTATGTGCGGCGGCCTTATGTCAATTGGACGCTGATGGCGCTCAACATCTTCGTCTTCGTCGCCGTGTTCAGCGAATCTTTCGGCGATCCGCTCACTGTGGTGCGCGGCTTCGGCCTCATACCGGCGGTGCTGTTCGGCCGCGCCGAGCTCGCCCCCTGGATCGTCACCCCCGGACCCGAGTGGACGCTGCTGACCAGCCTCTTCTTCCATTCCGGGCTCGGCCATCTCGCGGGAAACATGATCTTTCTCTATGTCTTCGGCGATAATGTCGAGGACGCCATGGGCTCGGCCGGCTATCTCATCTTCTATATTCTGTGCGGCGTCTCCGCCGCCATGCTGTTCGCTGTGGGCGCGCCGCTCACCATCACGCCGCTCGTCGGCGCCTCGGGGGCGATCTCGGGCGTCTGCGCGGCCTTCATCCTGCTCTATCCGCGCTCGACCATTTTCGGCCTCGTCGCCGGGATCATCCCTATCCATGCACCCGCCTCGCTCTTCGTCGGCACATGGATTCTTTTTCAGCTCTTCAACGCCTTCACCGACGATCAGGGCCATGTCGGCTGGTGGGCGCATATCGGCGGCATATTGGCCGGGCTCATTCTGACGCCGCTGTTCAAGCGGCGCGGCGTGCAATGGTTCGGCCCGCGGCCCTTCCACGGCCCCTGGGGCTGAGACGATCGGAGATGATGATCCGGCCGACCGTCCTGCTGCTGACCGCGACCGTCGATCCGGGCGCTTACGCCCCCGAGATCGCGCGTCGCGACCTCGAGGTGAGAAAAAGCGATTATCGAAACGCATTGCAGTTTTTCATGCGGCTGCCGGACGCGCGTATCTCGGGCGTGGTGTTCTGCGAGAATTCCGGCGCCGATCTCGCTTTTCTGGACGCGGACGCGCTTCGCCGCGAGACCGGGCGGCCGCTCGAGATCATCGGCTTCGATGGCAATCGCCGGCCGGAGGGCCTCCATTATGGCTATTCGGAGCTCGGAATCGTCGATCACGCCTGCCGGAGCAGCCGCTTTCTCGCGCAGAGCGAGCGTTTTTTCAAAGTCACCGGCAGGCTGACCTTCGAGCGGCTCTCCGCGCTGATGGACCATCTGCCGGAGGATCGCCGCTTCGCCGCCGATTTCCGCCGCGCCTATTCCAAGGAAGGCGGGGCGCCTTTGCGGGCGCGCACCGAATTGATGCTCTTCGCCAAGGATTTCTACCTCGAGCATTTCTTCGAGCGGCGCGACGAGATGATCGCGCCGCCCCTCGTGCTGGAAGAATTCGTCGCGCGCGTGATCGCGCCGCTGCGCGGCCGGCGGCGCGATAACGGCCTGACGCTGCGATGGCCGATCGAATGCCCGGCCTCCGGCCACGCCGCGCGGGACGATTCCGACTATGATTCCGCGCCCATTCGCGCCAAGCGCCGCCTCCGCGCCCTGGCGCGCGTCGTCGCCCCCTGGCTGTGGATCTGAGCCGCAATTTTAGCAATGGCCGTGTCTGCGACCGAGCTTCGCGCCGGCTGAGCGCTCGCGGCGCCGGAGGTTTCGGCGCGCGCGGGTTTGACAGGGCGGCGAGCCGAGGCTACCAGAACGTCTTCCGAGCTTTCCGCGCGCGCCTCGCGCCGCGCGGCGCTAATTCGTTCTCGACGCGGCGCTCGAAAAAGCCGATCGGGGCCTTTCGGCCACAGAGCGCGATTTTTCGAAACAATCGAGACGAAGGTCAATCTCGCCGGGAGTTGCGCGATGAAGGTTCTCGTGCCCGTCAAACGGGTGGTCGACTACAATGTGAAGATCAGGGTCAAGCCGGACGGTTCGGGCGTCGACGTCGCCAATGTGAAATTTTCGATGAATCCTTTCGACGAGATCGCCGTCGAGGAGGCCATTCGCCTGAAGGAGGCCGGCAAGGCGACGGAAGTCGTGCTCGTCACCATCGGCCCGGCCAAGGCGGACGAGACCTTGCGGTCCGGCATGGCCATCGGCGCCGACCGCGGCATTCACGTCAAGACCGACGATCTGGTCGAGCCGCTGGCTGTCGCCAAGATTCTCGCGAAGATCGTCGCCGAGGAGGCTCCCGGCCTCGTCATTCTCGGCAAGCAGGCGATCGATGACGACAGCAACCAGACCGGCCAGATGCTCGCCGCTCTGCTCGGCTGGGGCCAGGGCACTTTCGCCTCCAAGGTGGAGATCGCCGACGGCTCCGTGGATGTGACGCGCGAGGTCGATGGCGGCCTGCAGACGGTGACGCTGAAGCTGCCGGCCGTGGTGACGACGGATCTGCGCCTCAACGAGCCGCGCTACGCCAGCCTGCCGAACATCATCAAGGCGAAGAAGAAAGAGGTCGCGGCCAAGACCCCGGCCGATTACGGCGTCGACATCACGCCGCGCCTCGAGGTGCTGAAGACGGCCGAGCCGCCGGCCCGCAAGGCCGGCATTAAGGTCGGCTCCGTCCCCGAATTGCTGGAAAAGCTCAAGACTGCGGGAGTTCTGTAAATGACGGCGCTCATCGTCGCGGAAGTCACGGAATCCGCGCTCGCCCCCTCCACCGCCAAGGCGCTGACGGCGGCGCTGCAGATCGGCGGCGGCGTCCATATTCTCGTCGCGGGCGAGAATGTCGGCCCGGCGGCCGAGGCCGCGGCCAAGCTCTCGGGAGTCGAGAAGGTGCTCGTCGCCGACAGTGTGGCCTATGGCCATCATCTGGCCGAGCCGCTGGCGGCGCTGATCGTCGGCCTCGCCGGCGCCTATGACGCCATTCTCGCGCCTTCGACCTCCAGCTCGAAGAATGTGCTGCCGCGCGTCGCCGCCCTGCTCGACGTGGCGCAGGTGTCGGACGTCATCAAGGTCGTCTCCGCCGACACCTTCGAGCGGCCGATCTACGCCGGCAACGCCATTCAGACCGTGCGGTCGAGGGACGCCAAAAAGGTCATCACCGTGCGCACCGCCTCCTTCACGGCGACGGGCGAGGGCGGCTCGGCGGCGATCGAGGTGATCGGCGCGGGCTCCGATCCGGCCGTGTCGAGCTTCAAGAGCGAGGCGCTGGCCAAATCCGAGCGGCCTGAGCTGACGGCGGCCAAAATCATCGTCTCGGGCGGCCGCGGCCTCGCGAGCTCGGAGAATTTCAAGGAATATATCGAGCCTGTGGCGACCCGCCTCGGCGCGGCCATCGGCGCCTCGCGCGCGGCGGTCGACGCCGGCTACGCGCCCAATGATCTGCAGGTCGGCCAGACCGGCAAGGTGGTGGCGCCCGACCTCTATGTCGCCATCGGCATTTCCGGCGCGATCCAGCATCTCGCCGGCATGAAGGACTCCAAGGTCATTGTGGCGATCAACAAGGACGAGGAGGCGCCGATCTTCCAGGTGGCCGATTACGGCCTGGTGGCGGATCTCTTCCCGACCTTGAAGGAGCTCGACGCCGAGCTGGCCAAGGCCGGCCGCTGAGGGGTTTGGGGCTCCATTCCCGCTCGCGCGCGCAGCGAGCGGCGGAAGCCGGCGGGGGCGACGTCGCAAATATCTGGCGCCGCTCTCGATTCCCGGTCGGGCCGGCGGCCCGCCGGGATTGACGCCCTCCCAGGCCAGGGTGATGAAGCGGCCTGTTTCGCTGCGGTGCAAACGCCGGTTTTCACAAAGGCCGAACGCGCGCTATACTGACTTGGAAGCGTCCCGCTTCTCGCTGGTGGTGTTCGAAAGATGGGCTCTGAAATTCGCAAGATCGGCATTGTCGGCGCCGGGCAGATGGGCAAGGGCATTGCTCAGGTCTGCGCGGTCGCGGGTTTCGATGTGGCGCTCAACGACCTATCGGAGAGCCGCATCGCCGCCGGACTGGACGACATAGCGACGTATCTCGCCAAGGCGGTGGAGCGCGGCCAGATCGACGAGGAGGCCCGCAAGGCCGCCGTCGCCCGCATCCATCCGGCCAAGGATTACGCCGCTTTCTCGGACAGCGACCTCGTGATCGAGGCCGCGACCGAGAATGAGGAGGTCAAGCGCGGCATCCTCACCGAGCTCGGCCCCAAGCTGCGGCCGGGCGCCTTCATCGCCACCAACACCTCCTCCATCTCGATCACCCGCCTCGCCGCGGTGACGGGGCGGCCGGAGCAGTTCATCGGCATTCATTTCATGAATCCGGTGCCGAAGATGCAGCTCGTCGAGGTGATTCGCGGCATCGCCACCGAGGATAAGACCTTCGAGGCGGCCAAGCAGTTCATCGGCGAGCTCGGCAAGACGGTGACTGTTTCGGAGGATTTTCCGGCTTTCATCGTCAATCGCATCCTGCTGCCGATGATCAATGAGGCGATCTACACGCTCTATGAGGGCGTCGGCTCGGTGGAGGCGATCGACACGGCGATGAAGCTCGGCGCCAATCATCCGATGGGGCCGCTCCAGCTCGCCGATTTCATTGGCCTCGACGTCTGCCTATCGGTGATGCAGGTGCTGCACGAGGGGCTGGCCGATTCGAAATACCGCCCCTGCCCGCTGCTGGTGAAATATGTCGAGGCCGGCTGGCTCGGCCGCAAGACGCAGCGCGGCTTCTACGATTACCGCAGCGGCACGCCCGTTCCGACGCGCTGAGGCGACGCCTGGAGCAGGGCCGCACGGCCGGAAAGCTCCGGGCTTTCAGAATCCAAGCTCGCTGTGTGAGCCGAGGCGCACCAATTCCAGCCTTTCAGCGTCAGGCTTGCGGTATATGAGCAATAGGTCGGGGCGAAGGTGGCAATCTCTGTGATCCTTCCATTCCCCGATCAATTCATGGTCGCAATATCGCGCTGGCAACAGCTGATCTGCAGCCAGAAGGTTGACGGCGTCCAAAAGCAGTTGATCGATTTTCTTGCCCAATACCCCTGACCGTTCGCGCCGATAATCGTGCCGGAAGCGCGAGGTATATTTAATCGCCCTCATTCAGGCTTCCGAGTAGGTTTTCGACGGCGCCGACATCGACGAGCTCGCCACGGCGAGCGGCCTTCATAGCCTCGATAGTTTCGGCGTTCGGCACGAGCAGCTCGAACGGCAACGCCTTGTCCGTCGCGATCCGAACCATCATGAGCCGGAAAGCGTCGGACACAGTCAAGCCGATGGTCGCCAGAACGGCGGCGGCTTCCTCTTTCACATGCTCGTCGATGCGCGCACGGACGACGGTGTTGGTCATGGCTCGTCTCCTTGGGCCACAATGTAGCACACGGGCGGCGGCCCTTCGACGGGAAACGCTGCTCAGGAGCCCGGTTAGGCCTGCGGCCTGCCGGGAATGACGCTCTCCGCCGCGCGTCTCGCGTGGCGCAGCACGGATGGAAACGCCCGCACGGCCAGCAACGCGGCGGTCGCCGCGGCGTAGAGCAGGGGCTCCGCTGGCCAGGATTTCACGATCAGCAGAAAATGCGCCGCCGCCAATATGGCCGCGACATAGACGAGCTTGTGCAGCCGCGCCCAGGCCGTGGCCCCGAGCCGGCGGATCGCGGCGTTGTTGGAGGTCGCGGCCAGAGGGACGAGGATGACGAAAGCCGCCATGCCGATCGTCACATAGGGCCGCTTCAAAATATCGCGGCCGATGGCGGGCCAGTCAAAGCCATGGTCGAGCGCGACATAGGCGGAAAGATGCAGCGCCGCATAATAAAAGGCGAGCAGCCCCAGCGCGCGGCGATAGCGAAAGAGATCGACGCCCGCCACGCGGCGCAGCGGCGAGATCAGCAGGCACAGCAGCAGAAAGCGCAGCGACCAGAGCCCGAGCTCCTGCTCGAGCGTCTTGATCGGCTCCGGCCCCAGTTGGTCCTGAAGGCCGAGATAAAAGGTCCATGCCGCCGGGACCAGGCCCGCGACATAGACGGCGAGCTTCGGGATGCGGAGAGCGGCGCGCATTTTAAAAATACCGCTCGAGGTCCATGCCGCCATAGAGCGAGGCGACCTGATCGGCATAGCCATTGTACATCAGCGTCGGCCGCCGCTTGGCGAAGAGCCCGCCCTCGCCGATTCGCCGCTCTGTCGCCTGGCTCCAGCGCGGATGGTCGACGTTTGGATTGACGTTGGAATAGAAGCCGTATTCGCGCGGATTTTGAATGTTCCAGGACGTCTTGGGCTGCGTCTCCACCAGCGATATGCGCACGATGGATTTGATGCCCTTGAAGCCATATTTCCACGGAACCACGAGCCGCAGCGGCGCGCCATTCTGATTGGGCAGCGTCTCGCCATAGAGGCCGACGGCGAGAATTGTGAGCGGATGCAGCGCCTCGTCGAGCCGCAGCCCCTCGACATAGGGCCAGGGCAGAAGCTGCAGCAGGCCCTTCTGGCCGGGCATCTCCTCCGGCCGCACCAGAGTCTCGAAGGCGACATATTTGGCGGAGCCCAAAGGCTCGGCGCGCTTCAATATCTCCGAGAGCTGGACGCCGATCCAGGGAATGACCATGGACCAGCCCTCGACGCAGCGCATGCGATAGACGCGCTCCTCCAGCGCATGCGGCTCGATGAGGTCCTCGAGAAGAAAGTCGGCAGGCTTGGCGACGAGCCCGTCGATCCGCACCTTCCACGGCTTGGTGGTCAACGTATGGGCGTTGTCGGCCGGATCGCTCTTGCGGCCGCCGAATTCGTAGAAATTATTATAGGCGAGCACATCCGTCCGCGGCGTCTTGGGCTCGCTCGTCGAGAAAGGGCTGCGCGTGGCGGCGAGCGGCGTCGCCTGCGCCGCGCCCGCGAAAGCGAGGCTCGCGCCGAACCCGGCGAGAAACTCGCGCCGCCGCAGATAGAGGGAGCGCGGCGTGATCTCGGATGGGGCGATATCGGGCGAATGACGAATCAGCATTTGCGCCTCGGGCAAAAAGAAAGAGCGGCTGGCCCTCATGGGTCCGCCGCTCCTATTTCGTCAGCCGGCGCGAGAGCGTTACGCCGCTCTCTGCCCTAGCGTCAGAGCGAGGCCGCGGGCATCGCCTCGAGCCGCGCAATTCCGGCGCGCACCGCGGACTGCACCTTCTCGAAGGCGCGGACCTCGATCTGCCGCACGCGCTCGCGAGAGACGCCGAACTCCTCGGACAAATCCTCGAGCGTCACCGGATCGTCGGAGAGACGACGCGCCTCGAAGATGCGGCGCTCGCGCGGGTTGAGCACGGTCAGCGCGCCGCGCAGCGCGTCGAGCCGATTATTGCTCTCCTCCTGATGCATGAGCACATGCTCCTGATCGGTGGAGGCGTCATCGACCAGCCAGTCCTGCCACTCGCCTTCGCCTTCCTCGCGCAGCGGCGCGTTCAGCGAGGCGTCGCCGGCCATGCGGCGGTTCATCTCGATGACGTCCTGCTTGGAGACGCCGAGGCGGGTGGCGATCGTCGCGACATGCTCGGGCGTGAGATCGCCGTCCTCGAAGGCCGAGATTTTGCTCTTGGCCTTGCGGAGATTGAAGAACAGCTTCTTCTGGCTCGCGGTGGTGCCCATTTTCACGAGCGACCAGGAGCGCAGGATATATTCCTGGATCGAGGCGCGGATCCACCACATGGCGTAGGTGGCCAGGCGAAAGCCGCGGTCCGGCTCGAAGCGCTTTACCGCCTGCATCAGGCCGACATTGCCCTCGGACACGATCTCGCCGATCGGCAGACCATAGCCGCGATAGCCCATGGCGATCTTGGCGACGAGCCGAAGGTGGGACGTGACGAGCTTTTGCGCGGCTTTCGGATCTTCGTGCTCGCGCCAGCGCTTTGCGAGCATATATTCTTCCTGCGGCTCCAGCATGGGGAACCGGCGGATTTCGGCGAGATAGCGCGCGAGGCCGCTTTCGCCGGAGACGATGGGCAGGGCGTTCGCCATTGATCACCTCCTGACGGGCTCCCGAAATGCGGCGAACCCGTAATGCGCGACCGCGAGCGCCGGCCGCAACGCCTCAATATAAACCGATCCGAGCATGGCCGAAAGATGGCTCTTCGCTAAGCGCCAAATGGCCGCCGGGTTAAATTTCTGTAATCTGCGTAGGGGCTTTGAAGAAGTCGTCACCGCTACTTAGCGCGGCGCGGCGCGGTGTCACGCGCTGCGCCTGCGCCGGCTCAGACCGTGACGACGATCTTGCCGATCTGCTCATTCGACTCGAGAAAGCGATGCGCCTCGACGATTCTCTCGAGCGGAAAGCTGCGCGCGATGATGGGCCGCAGGCTCCCCGCCGCCAATCCGTCCAGAATGAAGCGCACGCCGCGCTCGCGCTTTTGCGCGTCGCGCGTCACCGAGAACAGCGTGTAGCCCCGCAGCGTGAGCTGCTTGCGAATGGCGGCGAACAAGGGAAAAGGCGTCGGCTCGCTGGATAGAGCGCCATAGAGAAAAATGGTTCCGCCGACGGCCGCGGCTTCGGCGAGCGCTTCGACACCCGGTCCGCCGATCGGATCGAAGACGAGACGCGCGCCTTCGCCTTTGGTGATGCGCTGCGTCTTTTCGACGAGGTCTTCGCTCTCGGTCACGACGACATGGCTCGCGCCCGCTTTCTGCAACGCCTCGCGCTTGGCGTTCTTGCGTGTGACGGCGATCGGCGTCGCGCCGGCGGCTCTGGCGATCTGTATGGCGGCGAGGCCGACGCTGCTCGAGGCCGCAGTGACGATCACCGCATCGCCGGCGGAGACGCCGCCGATCTCGACCAGCGCGCCATAGGCGGTGAGATATTGCATCCAGATCGCCGCCGCCTCGCTCCAAGACAGCGATTTTGGATGCTTCGCCACCGCATGAGCGGGGACGATGGCGGCGTCGCCATAGACGCCATATTCGGTCATGGAGAAAGCCGGCATCGTGCTCACAGCGTCGCCGATGGAAAAGCCCGTCACGCCTTCGCCGATCGCCTCTATCTCGCCCGAGGCCTCATAGCCGAGCAGCGAGGGGAGGCGCGGCGCCTCGATATAGGCGCCGGAGCGGAACATGGATTCGGCGCGATTGAGGCCGATCGCGCGGACGCGCAGGCGAATCTCGCCCGGCTTCGGCGCGCCGAGCTCCATCTCGTCGATCTGGAGAACCTCCGGGCCGCCGAGACGATGAAAGAGAATGATGCGAGACATTTGCGGCTCCTTCGTTGATCGCCGCGGCGACGATAGCGATTCGTCGATGGAGCGAAAATTCGGCGAGCGCTCACAAGATCTGTGCGATAATTCCCCGATGGATTGGGAAGACCTCCGCTTTTTTCTGGCGCTGTCGCGTTGCGGCTCGTTGTCCGCCGCGGCGCGCGAGCTCGATGTCGACCATGCGACGGTCGGACGCCGCATCGCCGCTCTGGAGGCGTCGCTGGGCCTGCGGCTGATCGATCGTCTGCCGCGCAGCCGGCCGCTGACCGAAGATGGCGCGGCGATAGCGGCGACGGCGGAGCGCATGGAGGCGATCGCCGAGGAGGTTCTGAGGCGCTCGCGCGGGGCGTCGTTGACGCTCGCCGGTTCCGTTCGCGTCTCGCTTCCGCCGGTGCTGGCGACGCTCTGCGTCGCGCCGCGCATAGGGGCGTTGCAGCGCCTCCATCCGCAATTGCGCGTGGTGCTGCTTGCCTCCGCCAGCTTCGCGGCGCTCGATCGCGGCGAGGCGGATATTGCGATCCGCATGAGCCGGCCGGAAGAGGAGAGCGCCGTAGCGCGGCGTGTCGGCGCCATGCGCTTCGGTCTCTACGCCAGCGCCGATGTCGCGCGGCGGCCGGCGGAGGAATGGGAGTTCGTCGGCTTCGACGAATCGCTCGGCCATCTGGCGCAGCAGCGCTGGCTCCGCAAATTCGCCGGCGGGCGCAAAATCATCTTCGAGGCCAATGATCTCTTCGCCCAGCAGGCCGCCGCGCGCGTCGGAGCGGGAGCGGCGGTTCTTCCCGATTTCATGGGCGACGACGATCCGGGGCTCGTCGTCTTGCCGATCGAGCCGCCGCCGCCCAAGCGCGATCTCTGGCTGATCGCCTATCCCGATCTGCGCCGCTCGCCGGCGGTTCGCGCGGTCATGGATTTTCTCGCCGACTGCATCGCCGCCGAGCCGCGCTTGCGGCCGTGAGGCGGAACGAAACCCTCAGCCGGGCGGGGCGACGCGCCAGAACTCCGCGGCGCCGGGCGGGAGCGCCGACAGCGCGCGATCGAATTCCGCCCCATCCACGCAGGCGCGCAGAGCGCCGGCGACATCGACGATGGCGCTGTCGGGCGAAAAATTATGGTCTCGCCGTAAGGATCGGACTTCCTCCGTCAGCGCCGCTCGGGACGAGAATGGACGCGGCGGCTCCCCCACGTCCCAATCGGCGACGAAGATCGCGCGCAGCACTGGAGGAAGCGCGCCGGCGAAGCGAATGGCGTCCGAAATTTCGAGGCGCCGGCGGAATGTCAGCAGGACGCTCTGCGCCGTCGTATAGGCTTGATTGCGCGTCGTCAGCCCCGTTCGCTCGACGACGAGCCGCAGGAAGCGCTCGAACTCCTCGGAGGCGTGCTGATACTCCATCGGAATCGGCATGGCTCGTCGTCTCGTCGTCGCGGGTCAGCTCGTTGCGAGCGCCTTCTGCAAAGCCGCGAGATCTTCCGGCAATTCGCTCTCGAACATCAGCTCCTCGCGCGTCACCGGATGGGTGAAGCCCAGCGAGGCCGCGTGCAGCGCCTGACGCCCGAGGGTCTCCACGGCGGCGCGGGCGGCGGGGGAGAGCAGGGCGGTCTTGGTCTTGAAGCCGGCGCCATAGGTGGCGTCGCCGATCAGCGGATGGCCGGTATGCGCCATATGCACGCGAATCTGATGCGTGCGGCCGGTCTCCAGCTGGCAGGCCACCAGCGAAGCGGGGCCGAAGCTCTCGACCAGCTCCCAATGCGTCACCGCCTCGCGGCCGCGCTCCTCGGGCACGACGGCCATTTTCTCGCGCTGCGTCGAGTGGCGGCCGATGGGCGCCTCGATCACGCCGTGGCGACGTTCCGGCGCGCCCCAAACGAAGGCGAGATATTCGCGCACCAGATGCAGCTTGCGGCCGTGATCCTCGAAGAGGCGCGACAGGCCCTTATGCGCTGCATCGGTCTTGGCGACGACCAGCAGGCCGGAGGTGTCCTTGTCGATGCGATGCACGATGCCCGGCTTTTTGACGCCGCCTATGCCGGAGAGGGTGGCGCCGCAATGGGCGAGCAGCGCATTGACCAGCGTTCCCGTCTCATGGCCATGGGCGGGATGCACCACGAGGCCGGCGGGCTTGTCGACGACCAGCAGATGCGCGTCCTCGAACACCACATTCAACGGAATATTTTCGGGCTGCGGCTCGGCGGGCTCCGGCGGCGGCACGGCGAGGGTGACGGAATCGCCCGCAGCGAGGCGGCGGCTGGCGTCGCGGGCGGCGGCGGCGCCGATCGTCAGCCGTCCGTCCTCGATCAGCGACTTCAGCCGCGTGCGGGAGAGATGCGCGGCGACGAGCTCCGGCCGCTCGGCGAGGAAGCGGTCGAGCCGCGCCCCCGCCGCCTCCGGCGGAACCTCGAAGGAGAACAGAATATCGTCTTCCTCTTCGATCAAAGCGATTTCTGCGGCGCCTTCGCGCATGGATTTCCTTCTCGTGCTGTCGGCGTGCTAACCAGCGCGCCTGTCCTCGTTTTCGCATCGGAGCCCGCGCCATAACGCCCGCCCCTTCCTCGCCGAAATGCGTCGTCATCGGCGGCGGACCGGCCGGCCTGTTCGCCGCGGACCTGCTCTCGCGGCAAGGCGCGAGCGTGACCGTCTATGAGCGCAAGCCGAGCGTCGCCCGCAAATTTCTGATGGCCGGGCGCGGCGGCCTCAATATCACGCATAGCGAGCCCCTCGATAGATTTATCGCCCGCTATGGCGAAGCCGCAGATCGGCTCGGCCCGATCATCGGCGCCTTTCCGCCGCAGAGCCTGTGCGATTATTGCGCCGCGCTGGGAGAGGAGACCTTCGTCGGCTCCAGCGGGCGCGTCTTCCCTAAGAGCTTCAAGGCCTCGCCTCTGTTGCGGGCGCTGCTCGGGCGGCTCTCCGCCAATGGCGTGCGCATCGAGACGCGCGCCACTTTCGAGGGCTTTTCGGAGAGCGGCGCATTGCTGATCGCGGATGCGAGAGGCGAGCGCCGCGAGATCGCGGCGGACGCCACGATTCTGGCGCTCGGCGGCGCCTCATGGCCGCGTCTCGGCGCCGATGGCGGCTGGGTCGAGAGGCTGCGGGTGAAGGGCGTCGAGATCGCGCCGCTCCTTCCCGCCAATTGCGCCGTCGTCATCGATTGGCCGGCCGATTTCGCAAAGGCTTTCGAGGGGACGCCGCTGAAGACGATCGCGCTACGCCATGGCGAGGCGCGCAGTCTCGGCGATATTGTCGTCACGCGAAGGGGAATCGAGGGCGGTCCCGTCTATGCGCTCGCTTCCGCGCTCGGACGCGCGCTCGCGCGCGGCGAGGGCGCCACATTGCATGTCGATCTGCGCCCCAGCAGCATGGCGGAGGCGCTCGCGCAAAGGCTCGCGCGCCCGCGTGAAAAGCAATCGATGGCGAGCTTTCTGCGCAAGACGCTGCGGCTGACGAAATTGGAGATCGCGCTGCTGCGCCTCTGCGGGCCATTGCCGCAGGCGCCGGACGCGCTGGCGGAGCGCGTGAAAAATCTGCCGCTCGCCATCGTCGCGACGGCGGGCCTCGAGCGGGCGATCTCCACTGCCGGCGGCGTGCGCTTCGCGGCGCTCGACGATGATCTGATGCTGAAAAAGCTTCCCGGCGTCTTCGTCGCCGGCGAGATGCTCGATTTCGACGCGCCCACCGGCGGCTATCTGCTTCAAGCGAGCTTTTCGAGCGCTTTCGTGGCGGCTCGCGGCGCAGCGCGGCGCCTCAGGCTGGCGGAGCCGAAATGACGACCTCTCGTCTTCGGCCGCAATAGCACATCGTTTCTGCGGGATCGGCGCTAGCGAGCGAATTTCGCCGAATCGATAAAAGCCGCAATTAAGCCCATTGCGTCTATAGGAATTATAATCTTTAATGGCAGGTAATGTTTCGCACGAGGGGGATCATTCCATGACGGCTGCGGCTGCGGAGGCGTTCATTGCGGCGCCGGAAACGATCACGACGACGGGAGAGTTTCGCACCACCCAATCGCTTCTGCTGCCCGATGGCGGCCGTCCGAATTATCCGGTGCGCGTCGCGGCGGTGCTGGCCTATGCGCTGCTCCTGACCGCGGCGGTGAATTTCGCGCTGCCGCATACGGAGCCGACGACGGAAGAGCCGCTCGAGCTCGTCGTCGTGCCCAGCCCTGCGGTCGATCAGCCGCCGCCGGAGGAGATTCCGCAGCCCGAGGAGATCGACGACACGCCGCCGCCGCCCGAGGCGATCGAGCCTGTCGCGCCGATCGAGCCGCCGAAGCCGCCGGCGCCCAAGCCCGTTCCCAAAGTGGTGGAGAAAAAGCCGCCGACGCCGCGCCCCGCCGCCGCCGCGCGCCAGGACGCCGCGCCTTCGCAGGCCGCGACGGCCAACTCCAATGCGCAGCAATCCATCGCCGCCAATCAGTTCCTGTCCTGCATGCAGCGCTCGGCGCGCAGCGCGGCGCCGGACGGGCCTATTCCCAAGCATGGCCGCGTCGCCTATCGCGCGACATTCAGCGCCGGCGGCGCGATGACGGGCTTCAACATCGTCTCCTCCTCCGGCAACGCCACGCTGGACGCCATAGCGACGCGCGTCGGCTCGCGCTGCGGATCGCTGCCGGCGATCGGACGCGTCTTCGCCGTCAGCGGCGGCGTCGTCTTCTAATTCGCTCGAAAGCCGCGGCGAGGACGCTCGCCGCAAAAGTCTCTCTCGCCGACAAAGGACGAAAATCAAGATGAGTGATCCAGCAATCGGCGCGGCTTCGGCCGCCGTCGCCCACGCCCTCTCACCGGTCGAGCTGTTTCTGCAGGCGGATTCGATCGTCAAGACCGTCATCGTGCTGCTGCTGCTCGCTTCGGCCTGGGGTTGGGCCGTGATCGCCGAGAAGCTCATTCGCCTGTCGCTGCTGCATCGCCGCGCCAGCGCGCTCATCGAGAGCGTTCAGAACGATCTCCCGGTGACGGAGGTCGCGCCCGCCTTCCTCGCCGCGCCGGCCAGCGATCCGCTGGCGCAAGTCTACAAGGCCGCGGTGGAGGAGTATCAGCGCTCTTCCGATCTCGTCGCCTCCGAGGGGCAGCGCGACGCTCTGCAGGAGCGCGTGCATCGCGTGTCCGTGCTGGCCAGCGCCGCCGCGCTCGATCAGCTCCAGCAGCGTCTGCCGGGGCTGGCCACCATCGGCGCCGTCGGGCCTTTCGTCGGCCTGTTCGGCACGGTTTGGGGCATTATGAACTCCTTCCAGGGCATCGCCGCCTCCAACAACACCAGCCTCGCCGTGGTCGCGCCCGGCATCGCCGAGGCGCTGTTCGCCACCGCGCTCGGCCTCGTCGCCGCCATTCCGGCGGTGGTCTTCTACAACCGCATCAGCGGCGACATCGGCGCTTACGGCAAGCGCGTGACCGCCTTCATCGGCGTCTTCGAGGTCGAGCTGTCCCGTCATCTGTCGCGCAAGGGAGAGCGTCATGGCCTTCGCGTTGCGTAAGCACGATTCGGAATTCGATTCTCAGCCGATCGCCGATATCAATGTCACGCCGCTCGTCGATGTGATGCTCGTCCTGCTCATCGTCTTCATGGTCGCCGCGCCGCTGATGACCTCCGGCATTCCGGTCGATCTGCCGAAGGTGCAGGCCAAGCAGCTCAACGATCAGAAGCCGCCGATCGTCGTCAGCGTCGACGCGGGCGGAGGCTTCTTCGTCGATAAGCGCGAGGTTCCGGCGGACGGATTGCTCGCCGCGCTCAGCGACGGCAGCGACAACAGCAAGGATCGCCGCATCCATGTGCGCGCCGACAAGACCGTGCCTTACGGGCGCGTCGTCGAGGCCATGGGAGCGATCAACGCCGCCGGCTACTCCAAGGTGGCGCTGGTCTCCGAGGCGCCGACGGGCGGCGCGAAATCCGCCCCCGCGCCGTGATCGCATTCTCCCTCTCCCCGCGAGCGGGGAGAAGGAAGGCGGCGAAGGCCGCGATTTGCAAAGTGAGCGGACAGAAACCGCATGAATCTGCCCGCGCTTTTTCTTCGCTGACCTGTTTCGAGCTGACCCGGCTTTTCTAAATCCTCGACTTTTCACGCATCCTCGACTTGGCCCGACTACGGGTCGTCGGCGCAAACCCTCCCCAGGCGCGCTGGCGACCCGGTTTTTCGTTGGGGCTCTCAAAACGCCGTGCGGCGCTCCAGCGCTGCGGCCAGCGTGCCTTCGTCGAGATAATCCAGCTCGCCGCCGACCGGCACGCCATGGGCGAGGCGCGTCGTCTTCACGCCGAGCGGGGCCAGAAGATCGGCGAGATAATGCGCCGTCGTCTGCCCATCGACCGTGGCGTTCACGGCGATGATCGCCTCGCGCACGGAGCCTTCGCTCACGCGCTGCATCAGGCTCGCAATGTTGAGCTCATTGGGGCCGACGCCATCCAGGGGCGACAGAACGCCGCCGAGCACATGATAGCGCGCCGCCAGCAGTCCGGCGCGCTCCAGCGCCCAGAGATCGGCCACCGTCTCGACAATGACCAGAATGCCGGCGTCGCGCCGCCCGTCGCGGCAGATGGCGCAAGGGTCGCTGGTGTCGATATTGCCGCAGGTCGTGCAGGTGAGGATGCGCTCATGCGCGACGCGCATCGCCTCGCCGAGCGGGCCGAGCAATTCCTCGCGCTTGCGCATGAGATGCAGGACGGCGCGCCGCGCCGAGCGCGGCCCGAGCCCGGGCAATCGCGCCAGCAATTGCACGAGGCGCTCGATCTCGGGTCCGGCGATGCGTTCGGCCACTTTGTTTCGCTCGGAGCGATCAGAACGGCAGCTTCAGCCCCGGCGGCAGCTGCAATCCGCCGGTCACTTCCTTCATCTTCTCGGCGAGCGTCTCCTCCGCCTTGGCGCGCGCCTGCGCATGGGCGGTGACGATCAGATCCTCGAGAATGTCGCTCTCCTCCGGCTTCAGCAGGCTCGGATCGATGGCGAGGCGCTGCAGCGCGCCTTTGGCGGTCATCGTCACGCGCACCAGCCCGCCGCCGGCCTCGCCTTCCACCAGAGTCTGGTCGAGCTGCCCTTGCAGCTCGGCCATCTTCGATTGCATGGCCTGCGCCTGCTTCATCAGTCCCATGAAGTCGAGCATATTTCTCTCCTCGCGCAGCGACGTTTCACACGTCGTCCGGCTCCTCGTCGTCATAAGCCAATTCGGCGCCGGCCGTCGCGGCCTGCTCCGTCTCCTTGCCGCGCACGGCGACGATCTCCGCGCCGGGAAACCGCGCCAATATGCTCGCCACCAGCGGATCGGCCTCGATCCCGGAGCGCTTCTCGCTCTCGCGGGCCAAGGCCTCCTCGCGCAGCGTCGGCGCGCCGCCGGCGGCGAGCGCCACCAGCCAGCGCGTCCCGGTCCAGTCCTGCAGCTTCTGCATCAGCAGCTGCGGCAGCCGCGTCGAGCCGCCCGGCGTCAGCTCGAACTCGATGCGCCCCTGCTCGAAGCGCACGAGGCGAACTTCCGTCTCGAGCGCGATCTTCAATTGTATGTCGCGCTTCTCGCCGGCCAGGGCCACGAGCGCGCGGAAATCGGCGATTTTCACCCCCGTCGCCGGGGATGGCTCCGCGGCGCGGCGCTGGGCCGGCGCGGCGCTGGTCGCGAGTGCCGAAGGCGCTGGCGAGAAAGCCGCGGGCTTGGGCGAAACCTTGGGCGCCGGCGCGAGCGCGACCGGGGGCCGCTCGCCGGGCGCCGTCGACGGAGTCGGGCTCGGCGCCGGACGCGGCGCGCCGCTTTGGCCGAAGCCGAGCTTGCGCAGCGCCTCCTCCGGCGAGGGCATTTCGGCGGCGTGGGTCAGACGCACCAGCACCATATCGGCGCTGGCGAGCGGACGCGGCGAGCTGCGCAGCTCATCGACGCCCTTCATCAAAATCTGCCACGCCCGCGTCAGCACGGAAATGGAGAGCGTTCCCGCCGCATCGCCGCCGCGGCGGCGCTCCTCCTCGGTCAGCGCATTGGATTGCGCGGCGTCCGGCGCGAGCTTCAGCCGCGTCACCAGATGGGTGAATTCGGCCAGCTCCAGCAGAACTTGCGCCGGATCGGCGCCGCCGTCGTATTGGTCCTGCAGCAAAGCGATGGCGGCGGCGATCTCGCCCTTCATCGCCGCCTCGAAGAGATCGATGACGCGCGATTTGTCGGCGACGCCGAGCATCAGCCGCAGGTCCTGCGCGGCGATCGCGCCGCCGCCCGCCGCGCCATGGGCGATCGCCTGATCGAGCAGCGACAGCGCGTCGCGCGCCGAGCCTTCCGCCGCGCGGGCGACCATGGCCAGCGCCTCGTCCTCAATGGTCACGGCCTCGAGATCGCAAATCTTGCGCAAATGCGCGGCGAGCAGGCCGGCGTCTATGCGGCGCAGATCGAAGCGCTGGCAGCGCGAGCGCACGGTGACGGGAACCTTGTCGATCTCCGTCGTCGCGAAGATGAATTTCACATGTTCCGGCGGCTCTTCCAGCGTCTTCAGCAGGCCGTTGAAGGCGGCCTTGGAGAGCATATGCACTTCGTCGATGATGTAGACTTTGACGCGCGCCATCACCGGGCGATAGCGCGCGTTCTCGATGATCTCGCGAATATCGTCGATGCCGGTGTGCGAGGCGGCGTCCATCTCCAGCACATCGGGATGGCGCGAATCGATGATCGCCTGACAATGCGCGCCGAGCGCGTCCATATGGATCGTCGGGCGATCGACGGCGGGGCGGCCGCCCTCGGCGGGCAGCTCGTAATTGAAGGCGCGGGCGAGAATGCGCGCGGTGGTCGTCTTGCCGACGCCGCGCACGCCGGTCAACAGATAGGCCTGATGGATGCGGTTCAGCTCGAAGGCGTTCTCGAGCGTGCGCACCATCGGCTCCTGGCCGATGAGATCGGCAAAGCCGGAGGGGCGATATTTGCGCGCCAGCACGCGATAGGCGGCGGAAGGCGCGCCGGCGGCTTGCGGATCGGGAAACATCGCGTCATCCATGGCGGAAGTCTAAAGGCTCGCGACCGCCTTATCCACCGCCATGCGGCGAAAATCTAGACGCTTCTCCCGTCGACGTGTGTCGACGCCAGCGCGCGCGGATCGACGCCGTCGAGGCAATTGACGTTGACCGCGACCATTTGCGCGCCATCCGGCGACACGCCCTGGGCGAAGGGCTCGATCCCGCAGATCTTGCAGAATCGGTGAGCGATCATCTTCTTGTTGAAACGATATTCGACGAGAGCATCCTCGCCCGAGCTCAAGTGGAATTTTTCCGCGGGCGTAAAGCTCAAGACGGCGCCCAGTCGCTGACAACGGGAGCAATTGCATGTGATGGTGTGGTCGAGGTCCAGCGTCGCCTCGAATGTCACCGCCCGACATTGGCAGGAGCCGTGATACGACGCATCGCCCATATGCAAAATTCTCCGCAAAACCTAAAGTGGGAGGCTGGACGAAGACCCGCCCGGAACTCGTTAGGGCTGCTTCCTTCCGGACCTGACCCGGTTGGCGAGTGGAGCGTCCACCGCCAACCTCCCGCGCCCTATGTGGCAAAACTCGCGCGCCGGCGCAAGGGCGCCTTTGCTAATGCTCCCCCTTGCCCGCCTCGCGCGCCTTGGCGGCGAGCTTCTCGGTCTGCTCGCTGATGTCGGCGATGATCTTGCTGGCCGCCTCCTGGTTCGCCTTGGCCGCCTGCTCTCCCGCGCTCTGGGCGGAGACGAAGGCTTCCTTGGCGAGGTTGGAGCACAGCTCGCCGACGCGCGAAGCGCGGGCGAAGAAATCGCCATAGGCGTTGCGGTAGAATTCCGACTGCAATTGCATGATGTCGTCGATCTTCTGCACGCGCAGCAGCTTCTCGAAATAGTTGCGGCTATTGTCGAGCGACTGCTTGGAGTAGTCGGTCGCCTCCTCCGCTATGGCGCGCAGGCTCTTGGCCGTCGAGCTGGTCGCGGTGTTGAAGGCGTCGAGCTGATATTTTCCGAGATCGCGAAAATCGTCGAAATTCAGATTGGCCATTGCATCCTCCCGCCGGTCGCGGCGCGGGGGAGGCGGCCCTCCCAGGCTACGCGCACGCGACACTGCTCGCTGGCGCGATTCTCGGAAATGCGCGGCGCGAGGGCAAATCGTGGAAACCACGTAATCGCGCCTGCGACGGCTCTGTCCGTGGATTTCATCCCTCTTATAAAATCCTCTGGAATAGAAATGGTCAATTCTTCGGCTCTGCGTTCTTTCTAGAGATATCGAGAACGCAGACACCAGACCAAGAAGCGAACACTAAAAACGCAATTGCTAAGTGTACTGTAACCAAAACTCTCGATTCGCCACGTTCAACAAAGTTTCTTATTATTTGCAAGAACCCAAATTTCCAAGTCGGAAGCACAACTGCTGCCAAAACAATTAAAAAAACAAAAGTAAGTAAAATTTTCATACCGGCGTCGCCATTTTTTACATAGCGCGTCATAACGTATTTTCGAAAAATATCTAAATTAGTATATATTATATATGATATAAATAAAACAGTCAGCGCAAAGTAAGTTATAACAATAGAATATAATGCTAGAAATCCAAATGTATCTACAAAATTAATTGCTTTAAGCAAATGCATTATTCCCAAAAACACGCCTGTCGAAATATAAATCAGCCCCACGAGTCCCTTGAAAAAATCTGTTGGGTCCTGCTCTTCTTTTGTTTCGGTTGTCATAATCAAATCGTCAGCTGAGCGCCCAGCTCCACCACGCGGTCGGTCGGTATGGAGAAGAAGTCGGTGGCGTTGGCCGATTGCCGGGTCAGAGCGACATAGAGCTTGTCCTGCCAGACCGGCATTTCCGAGGCCGGGCTCTCCTTGATCGAGCGGCGGCCGAGGAAGAAGGAGGTGGTCATAATGTCGTATTTGACCCCCGCCTTGCGCATCGCCGCCAGCGCCGCCGGCACGCGCGGGCTCTCCATGAAGCCGAAATGCAGCGTCGCGCGGGTGAAGTCGGGCGCGAGCTTCTCGATCTCGAAACGCTTTTCCGCCGGCACGCGCGGCGTGTCCTCCGTGTTCACGCATATGACCAGCACGCGCTCGTGCAGCACCTTATTGTGCTTGAGATTATGCAGCAGCGCGGTGGGCGCTACCTCCGGGTCGCTGGTCAGGAAGACGGCCGTGCCGGGCACGCGCGTCGGCTTGGATTTCTCCAGCATGGCGATGAGATCGCGGATCGGGATCGAATCGCGATGCGTCTTCTCGGCGAGCAAGGATGTGCCGCGCACCCAGGTCCACATCACCACCATGGAGCCGCCGCCGAGCAGCAGCGGAACCCAGCCGCCCTCGACCACCTTCATCAGATTGGCGGCGAGAAAGGCGAGATCGACGGTCAGGAAGGCCAGGATGAACAGCGACGCCGCCCAGAGCGGCCAATGCCATTTGCGCCACACCACGATGAAGGCGAGCGCCGTCGTCGTCACCATCGTGCCGGTGACGGCGATGCCATAGGCCGAGGCGAGCGCGCTCGAGCTCTTGAAGGCCGTGACCAGCACCAGCACGCCGATCAGCAGCAGCCGGTTCACGCGGCCGATATAGATCTGCCCCTCCTGCGTCGCGGAAGTGTGGGTAATCTCGAGGCGCGGCAGCAGGCCGAGCTGTATCGCCTGGCGCACGATGGAGAAGGCGCCGGTGATGACCGCCTGGCTGGCGATGACGGTGGCGAGGGTCGAGAGAATGACCAGCGGCAGCAGCGCCCAGTCCGGCGCCAGCAGGAAGAAGGGATTCTCGATCGCCTTGGGATCGGCGAGGATCAGCGCGCCCTGGCCGAGATAATTGAGGAACAGCGCCGGCAGCACGAAGAAGATCCAGGCGATCTGGATCGGCGCGCGGCCGAAATGGCCCATATCGGCGTAGAGCGCCTCGGCGCCGGTGACGACGAGGAAGACCGAGCCCAGCACGGCGAAGCCGACCCAGCCATGGGTCAGCAGAAAGACGAAGCCGTGGCGCGGATCGAAGGCGCGCAGAACCTGTGGCGCATCGCCGATATGGGAGGCGCCGAGCGCCGCTATCACGATGAAGAAGATCGCCATCACCGGGCCGAACAGCGCGGCGACGCGCGCCGTGCCATGGCTCTGCCCCCAGAACAGCGAGACGAGAATCGCAACTGTGATGGGAAAGACGAACTCGCCGAATTTCGGATTGACGATCTCGAGGCCCTCGACCGCCGAGAGCACGGAGATGGCCGGCGTGATGATGGCGTCGCCGGAGAATAGCGCCGCGCCGGCGACGCCGAGAAGGAAGACCGGCCTCG
Source organism: Methylosinus sp. sav-2 (assembly GCF_004366495.1). Lineage (NCBI taxonomy): Bacteria > Pseudomonadati > Pseudomonadota > Alphaproteobacteria > Hyphomicrobiales > Methylocystaceae > Methylosinus > Methylosinus sp. sav-2. The sequence continues at coordinate 271,495 of NZ_SOEJ01000001.1, read as the reverse complement.
CGCGCCGGCCCAGCGCGATCTGCGCCAGCGCCATCAGCGAGAGAATGCCGCCCTCGCCGCGATTGTCGGCGCGCATCAGGAAGAACACATATTTCGCGGTGACGGTGAAGATCAGCGCGAAAATGAGCAGCGAGATCGTGCCGATGACGACATCCTCGCCGAGCCCGCCGGATTTGGCGTGGGCGAGCGACTCGCGCAGCGCATAGAGCGGGCTGGTGCCGATGTCGCCATAGACGACGCCGATCGAGCCGATGATGAGGCCCGCGCTCGTCGCCGAGCCGTGTCCCTCGGCGACGGGCGCCGGCTGCGTCGCCGCCGCGCCCTCCGTGTCGCATCGAGAGGAAGAGCCCGCCGCGTCACGCGCCACATTGGGATCCATGGAAATTTCCTCGAATGACATCGGAATGCGCGGGCGCGCCGCCGGTCCCTCGACATGCTGTTCGACATGCTCGGACCCGGCTGCGCCGGCGCGGCGATATACGCCTGTTCCAGATGGAAGAGAAGCCGCCGCCGGCCATTTCTGAGGAAAATCCCTTAGACGCCGGCGGTTGCGATGCGGCGTTCGCCGGCCGGGCTGGCCTCGCGGCCGCGGCGATGCTATGGCCGAGCCCTCGTCACATCGTCCCCGGCGACCCCGGCGACGCGAACGCTCGGAATATGATCGCGATTGTCCTCGGAGGCGTCGGCCTCCTCGTCTGGCTCTATCTCCTGCTCGGCAATGGCGGCTTCTGGCGCCTGACCGAGCACGACCGCCGTTTCGTCCCCAAGGGCGCGCAAGTCCCCATGGGCGTCCGCGTCGTCGCCGTCATTCCGGCGCGCGACGAGGCCGACGTCGTCGCCATCGGCCTGCGATCTTTGTTCCGCCAGGAGTTCTCCGGCCGGCTCGAGATCGTCCTCGTCGATGACGAGAGCTCCGACGGCACGGCCGAGGTCGCCCGCGCCTGCGCCCGCGAGGAAGGCGCCGAGGAGCGCCTCACAGTGCTCCAGGGTCGACCGGAGCAGGGCTGGACCGGCAAGCTCGCGGCCATGGACCGCGGCGTCGCCCATGTCCTTTCCAGCGGCGTCTCGCCCGATTTCATCTTGTTCTGCGACGCCGACATCGCCTTCGCCCCCGGCCTCGTCGAGCGGCTCGTCGCCGGGGCGGCGGCGCGCGGGACGGTGCTCTCCTCGCTGATGGTCAAGCTGCGTTGCGAGAGCCTCGCCGAGCGCTGGTTCGTGCCGGCTTTCGTCTTCTTCTTCCAGATGCTCTACCCCTTCCCGCGCGTGAACGACCCGAAAAGCCCGGTCGCCGGGGCGGCCGGCGGGGTGATGCTGGTGCGCCCCGCGGCGCTGGAGGAGGCCGGCGGCCTGCAACAAATCCGCGGCGCGCTGATCGACGATTGCGCGCTCGGCAAGCTCATGAAGAAGCAGGGGCCGATCTGGCTCGGCCTCACCGACGACGCCTGGAGCCTGCGGCCCTATCCGCATTTGCGCGATATAGAGCAGATGGTGACGCGCTCCGCCTATGCGCAATTGGGCTATTCGCCCTGGCGGCTGGCCGGCGCTGTCCTCGGCATGGGCCTCGTCTATCTCGCGCCGCCCATTCTCGCCTTCGCGGCGCCGGAGCCCGCGGCTTATATCGCGCTCGTCGCCTATCTATTGATGGCGCAGTCCTATATGCCGTCTCTGCGTTTCTACGGACGCAATCGGCTCGGCGCCTTCGCCTTGCCGGCGGTCGCGGCCTGCTATACGTGGTTCACGCTATTGTCGGCTTGGCGGCACACACGCGGGCGCGGCGGCGCCTGGAAGGGCCGCTACCAGGCCCCCTGAGGAGGATGAGCGATCACATGAGCGACATCGCCGCCGCCGCTTCGGGGAAGGGCCATAAGGACGAGAATTTCCCCGTCGCCTCTCTCTTCGCGCCGCGCCATCGCGCGGCCGTCCTCGCCTTTTACGATTTCGTGCGCGCCGCGGACGATATCTCCGACCATGCGACGCTCCCGGGCGATCAGAAGATCGCCATGCTGGACCGCATGGAGGCGGCGCTGCTCGGCTCCGGCGAGGATATCCCCGTCGCAGCAAAGCTGCGCGCCGAGCTGGCCGTCCGCGGCCTCGAGCCCCGCCATGCGCAGGATCTGCTCATCGCCTTCCGCCGCGACGTGACGCAATTGCGCTATCGCGACTGGGACGATCTCATCGATTACTGCCGCTATTCGGCCATGCCGGTCGGCCGCTTCGTGCTCGACGTCCATGGCGAGGATCGCGCGCGGACATGGGGGCCGAATGACGCGCTCTGCGCGGCGCTGCAGATCATCAATCATCTGCAGGATTGCGCGAAAGATTATCGCAATCTCGATCGCGTCTATCTGCCGCAGGACATGCTCGCCGCCAATGGCGCGAGCGTCGAGATGCTCGCCGCCGATCGCGCCTCGCCGCAGCTCGCCGCGACATTGCGCGCGCTGGCCGAGCGCACGCAGGGGCTGCTGAAGGAGAGCGCGCCTTTCGCCGATCTCATCGTCGACACGCGCCTCGCCATGGAAGTGGGCGCGATCCAGCGCCTCGCCGAGACGCTCACCGCGCGGCTGCGTGTCGCCGATCCGCTGAGCGAGAAGGTTCACGCCTCCAAGCGCCAATATCTGCTCACGGCGCTGGCCGGCGCCGGGATCACTCTGCTGCGCCGGCTCGTCTCGCCGCGCGCCGCCTCCGCCGCGAGCGTCGCGCGATGAGCATGGAGACGATCGCCCCCGAGGCGCCGCGGGTCGCCGCGAAAAGCTCTTTCTATCTCGCCATGCGCATTCTCGAGCCCGAGCGGCGCGATGCGATGTATGCGATCTATGGCTTCTGCCGCGCCGTCGACGACATTGCGGACGAGGAGGGCGACCGCGCCCTACGCCTCTCCCAGCTCGACGATTGGCGGCGCGATCTCGATGCGCTCTACGCCGGCCGCACGCATAAGCGTTGCGCCGATCTGGCGCGGCCGGTGCGCCGCTTCGGCCTCGAGCGCGCCGATTTCGAGGCGGTCATAGACGGGATGGCCATGGATGTCGTCGAGGACATTCGCGCGCCCGAGTGGGATCGGCTCGATCTCTATTGCGATCATGTCGCGAGCGCCGTGGGGCGCTTGTCGGTGCGCGTCTTCGGCCTCGCCGATGAGGCGGAGAGCGCCGGCGGCGCGCTGCCGACCAAGGCGCGCATGCTCGCCTATCACATGGGCCGCGCCTTGCAGCTCACCAATATTCTGCGCGATCTCGACGAGGACGAGGCGCGCGGGCGGCTCTATCTCCCGCGCGAGGCGCTGGAGGCCGCGGGCGTCGCCGATTTCTCGCGCGGCGCAGTGCTGGCGCACCCCGGCCTTCAGCAAGTCTGCGCTGCAGTGGCCGAGCGCGCGCGCAAGCATTACGCGGAATCGGAGCTGCTGATGCGCGTCTCGCCGCAGCGCGCGGTGAAGGCGCCCTATCTGATGGCGACGGCCTATCGCTCGGTTCTCGATCGTCTGGTGGCGCGCGGCTTCGCGCCGCCGCGCGCGCCGGTCTCCGCCTCGCGGACGAAAGTCCTGCTGGCCCTGCTGAGATTCGCGCTGACGTGAGCGGAACGACGCATATCATCGGCGCGGGTCTCGCCGGCCTCTCCTGCGCCATTCGTCTGACCGACGAGGGCCGCAGCGTCGCGCTCTATGAAGCCGCGCGCATGGCGGGCGGGCGCTGCCGGTCCTATTATGATTCCAGCCTCGATCTCGTCATCGACAATGGCAATCATCTGCTGCTCTCCGGCAACGCCACGGCGCTGGATTACGCCCGCCGCATCGGCTCGGTGGATGAGCTGGTCGGGCCGAAGGAATGCGCCTTCGACTTTTTGGACACGCGCGACGGAACGCGCTGGCGCATGAGGCCGAACGCCTCGCGCCTGCCCTGGTGGATTTTCGTGGCGGATCGCCGCGTGCCCGGCACGGCGCCTGCGGATTATCTCGGCGCGATCGGCATTCTCCTCGCCAAAAAGGGCGCGACCATCGGCGAGGCGATGAATTGCTCGGGCGTGCTCTATGAGCGGCTGTGGGGGCCGGTGCTGCTCTCCGCGCTCAATACGGAGCCGCGCTGCTCCTCCGCCGCGCTCGCCGCCGCCGTGCTGCGCGAGACGCTGGCCGCTGGCGGCGCCGCTTGCCGTCCGCTGGTCGCGCGGCGCGGGCTCGGGACGGCGTTCATCGAGCCGGCGCTGAACGCTCTCGCCGCGCGCGGCGCCGCGCCGCGTTTCGCCGCGCGGCTGAAGGGAATCGAATTTTCCGAAGAGCGCGCCACAGCGCTCGATTTCGGCGACGAGAAAATCGCGCTCGGCGAGAATGACAGCGTCGCGCTCGCCGTCCCGCCCTGGGCCGCGCAGGAGCTCGTTCCGGGCCTCGTCGCGCCGGATGATTTCCGCGGCATCGTCAATGCGCATTTCAAGATCGCGCCGCCGCCGGGGCAGCCGGCGCTGCTCGGCATGATCGGCTCGCTCACCGAATGGCTGTTCGCTTTCGAGGACAGGCTCTCGGTGACGATCAGCGGCGCCGATCGGCTGATGGACGAGTCCCGCGAGAGCCTCGCCGAGCGCATATGGGCCGAGGCAGCCGCCGCCACGGGCCTGCCGGCGGCGCTGCCGCAATGGCAGATCGTCAAGGAAAAGCGCGCCACTTTCGCCGCGACGCCGGCGCAGCAGCAGCGCCGCCCCGGCGCTGTGACGGGGTGGCGCAATCTCTTCCTCGCCGGCGATTGGACTGCGACCGGCCTTCCGGCGACGATCGAGGGCGCGATAAGGTCGGGCTATCGCGCGGCGGAGCTGGCGGGGCGTTCATAGGTCGAGCCCGCCGCCGCCGTCATCGCGAGGAGCGTAGCGACGACGCGATCCAGGGACCGCCCCACGGCTCTGGATTGCTTCGCTGCGCTCGCAATGACGATGGGCAGAGGGAGCGCGTGCAGACAAAAGCGAGCCTGAAGGCTCGCGATCCAAAGCGCCCCCTGGACCGCGAGCCTTCAGGCTCGCATCGCCCCTCAATTCCTCCCGAAGGTCTCGTCGAAGGAATAGCCGGTGCCGCGCACGGTGCGGATCGGGTCCTTCTCGCGGCCGCGGATAATCGCCTTGCGCAGGCGGCCGACATGCACGTCGACGGTGCGCTCGTCGATCTCCGCCGAGAGCCCCCACACGCTGTCGAGCAATTGCGCGCGCGAGAAGACGCGGCCGGGTTTTTCCATCAGATATTCCAGCAGACGGAACTCCGTCGGGCCGAGATGAATCTCGCGCCCGCCGCGCTTCACGCGGCGCGTCTCGCGGTCGAGGTCTATGTCGCCGGCGACGAGCCGCGTCGCCACGCGCTCCGGCCGCGCGCGGCGCAGCAGCGCATGCACGCGCGCCATCAGCTCCGGCGGCGAGAAGGGCTTCACCACATAATCGTCGGCGCCGATGGAGAGGCCGCGCACGCGCTCATTCTCGTCGCCGCGCGCGGTGAGCATGATGATCGGCATGCTGCGCGTGTCGTCGCGCGCGCGCAGCCGTCGGCAGATCTCGAGGCCGGAGACGCCGGGCAGCATCCAGTCGAGAATAACGAGATCGGGCTGCGATTCGGAGAGACGGATCTCCGCCTCGTCGCCGCGCTCTATATGCTCGACGAGAAAGCCCTCGGCCTCGAGATTATAGCCGAGCAGCAGCGCCAGCGCCGCGTCGTCCTCGACGACGAGTATGCGCGGCGCGCGGTCGTGCGGCGCCTCGCGCGGAGCGGCGACGCGGATTTCATTCATTTCGTAGGCTCATCCGGTTCCGCGCTGGCGGGAAGGCTCGCCGATTTGCCTTTGGGGCGGTCGGTCGGCATCGCCTCGCCAGTGACGAGATAGACGATTGTCTCGGCGACATTGGTGGTGTGATCGCCGATGCGCTCTATGTTCTTCGAGCAGAACAGCAGATGCGTGCAGAAGGAGATGTTGCGCGGGTCCTCCATCATGAAGGTGAGGAGATCGCGGAACACCGAATCTTCCAGCGCATCGAGCTCGCTGTCGTTGGTCCACACGGCGCGGGCGCGCTCGACATCGCGCTGGGCGTAGGCGTCGAGCACGTCCTTCAGCTGTATGGCGGCGACTTCCGCCATCGTCTTGAGGCCGATGACGGCGCGCGGCACGCGCGCCTCGGAGAGGATCTTCACCGTGCGCTTGGCGATGCTCTTGGCGAGATCGCCGACGCGCTCGAGATCGGCGGCGATGCGCATAGCGGCGATGCATTCGCGCAGATCGATGGCGAGCGGCTGCCGCCGCGCGATGGTGAGGATGGCGTTCTCCTCTATCTCCCGCTGCAGCGCGTCGAGGCGCTGATCGGTGGCGACGACGCGATGGGCGAGCTCAATGTCGAAATTGGCGAGCGCATCCATGGCTTCGGCGAGCATTTTCTCGGCGATGCCTCCCATCTCGGCGATTCTGCGGCCGAGCACTTCGAGGTCGCGGTCATAGGAGCTGACGATATGTTCGCTCATGGTCTCAATGTCCTCGTGCGCGATGCGCGCTCAGCCGAAGCGGCCGGTGATATAGTCCTGCGTCTTCTTGTTCTGCGGCGCGGTGAAGAGATTATTGGTCTCGCCGAATTCGACGAGATCGCCGAGATACATGAAGGCGGTGAAATCGGAGACGCGCGCCGCCTGCTGCATGTTGTGGGTGACGATGGCGATCGTGTAGCGCTCCGACATTTCGTCGATGAGCTCCTCGATCTTCGCGGTCGAGATGGGGTCCAGCGCCGAGCAGGGCTCGTCGAAGAGGATCACCTCCGGCTGAATGGCGACGGTGCGCGCGATGCACAGGCGCTGCTGCTGGCCGCCCGAGAGGCCGAGGCCGCTCGAATTCAGCTTGTCGCGCACCTCGTCCCACAGCGCCGCGCCGCGCAGCGCCGCCTCGACGCGCCCGTCGAGCTCGCTGCGCGAGAGCTTCTCGTAGAGGCGAATGCCGAAGGCGATATTGTCGTAGATCGACATGGGGAAGGGCGTCGGCTTCTGGAACACCATGCCGACGCGCGAGCGCAGCAGGTTGAGATCGATGTGCGGGTCGAGGATATTCTCGCCGTCGAGCAGCACCTCGCCCTCGGCGCGCTGCTTGGGATAGAGGTCGTACATGCGGTTCAATATGCGCAGCAGAGTCGATTTGCCGCAGCCGGACGGGCCGATGAAGGCCGTCACCTTATGGGTGTAGAGCGGCAGCGAGATCGATTTCAGCGCCTTCGACGACCCGTAATAGAAATCCAGATCGCGAACCGAGACTTTCGTCGGAATAGTGGCTTCGACAACCGGCATGGCGGTCATTTGTTTTTTCCCTGGCTGCTGAGCGCGCGCGCGGTGATGGAGAGCAGAAGGACGGCGATGGTGACGAGCAGAGCGCCGGTCCAGGCGAGCTGCTGCCAGTCCTTGTAGGGCGAGAGCGCGAATTGGAAGATGACGACGGGCAGGCTGGAGACCGGCGCGTTGAGATCCGTGCTCCAGAACTGATTGTTGAGCGAGGTGAAGAGCAGCGGCGCCGTCTCGCCGGAGACGCGCGCAATGGCCAGCAGCACGCCGGTGACGATGCCGGATTTCGCCGCGCGATAGGCGACGCGCATCAGCATATGGGAGCGCGGCAGGCCGAGCGCCGTCGCCGCCTCGCGCAGCGGCAGCGGCACCAGCAGCAGCATGTCCTCCGTGGTGCGCACGACGACCGGCACCACCAGCACGCCCAGCGCCAGAGCGCCCGCTATGCCGGAGAAATGCCCGACCTGCGCCACCACCACCGTATAGACGAAGAGGCCGACGACGATGGAGGGCGCGCTGAGCAGAATGTCGTTGATGAAGCGCACCACGGTGCTGAGCTTCGAGTAGCGGCCATATTCGGCCATATAGGTGCCGGCGAGCATTCCGAGCGGAGTGCCGAGCAGCACGCCGATCGTCGTCATCACCAGCGAGCCGGCGATGGCGTTGAGCAGGCCGCCGGTGGCGCCGGGCGGCGGCGTCATCTCGGTGAAGACGGCCGGCGAGAGGCCGCGCGCGCCCTCATAGATCAGCGCGCCGAGGATCAGCACCAGCCAGGCGAGGCCGAAGACGGTGCCGGTCCAGCACAGCGTGGTGGCGATCACATTGGTGCGGCGGCGGGAGGTATAGAGGGACAAGGGTCAGGCTCCCGATTTCTGCTCGATGCGCATCAGCATGAAGCGCGCCGCCGCCAGCACGAAGAAGGTGATGACGAAGAGGATGAGGCCGAGCTCGATCAGCGCGGAAGTGTAGAGGTCGCCGACAGCCTCGGTGAATTCATTGGCGATCGTCGCCGAGATGGTCGTGCCGGGCGCGAGCAGCGAGCTCGACACCTTATGGGCGTTGCCGATGACGAAGGTGACGGCCATCGTCTCGCCGAGAGCGCGGCCGAGGCCGAGCATCACGCCGCCGATGACGCCGACGCGCGTGTAGGGGATGACGACATAGCGCATCACTTCCCATGTCGTGCAGCCGACGCCCGAGGCTGCCTCCTTCAGCACCGGCGGGACCGTGTCGAACACGTCGCGCGAGATGGAGGTGATGAAGGGCAGCACCATGATCGCCAGAATGAAGCCGGCCGTCAGCATGCCGATGCCATAGGGCGGGCCGGCGAAGAGGCTCGACAGCACGGGAATGTCGGCGGTGAGCGAGATCAGCGCCGGCTGCACATGCTGCTGCAGGAAGGGCGCCAGCACGAACAGGCCCCAAATGCCGTAGATGATCGACGGGATGCCCGCGAGCAGCTCGATGGCGACGCCGATCGGCCGGCGCAGCGCATGGGGGCAGAGCTCGGTGAGGAAGATGGCGATGCCGAGGCCCAGCGGCACGGCGATGACCATGGCGATGGTCGACGTCACCAGAGTGCCGTAGACGGGCGCGACGGCGCCGAATCTCTCGGTGACGGGATTCCACGATTCCGTCGTCAAAAAGCCGAGGCCGAAGGCCTTTATCGCCGGCAGCGAGCCATAGATCAGCGAGAAGATCACGCCGCCGAGAATCAGAAGGACGAGCACCGCGGCGGCGCGGGTCAAATTATGAAAGAAGAAGTCGAACAAGGCCATGCGGCCGAGAACTTTCCCGCGGTCGACTTCGGCGGCGCGGGGCGTCGCATCTACGATTGCTAGGTCCGACACGCTATTGTCTCTCGTTTGGCGGTTGAAGCCGGCGTCCATCGCGCGCTCCCGAAGGCGGATTTTTCATCTGAGGTCATAGCGCAGGTCTCGAGGGAACTCACCGCGTCGAGGCGTTCCGCGTCGAAAAGAAGCGGGAAAGCTCGTCCTCGGGCGGTTCGTCTCGCGCCATTCCGCCACCTCTGCCCCTCGCGTCGAGGGGCGCCGGCGATATCTCCAGGGATGATCTCGTCCAAGGATGATCTCGCCGGCGCGCATCGATGCGTCAGTTGATCGACGCCAGCGGCTTGCCGCTCGCATCCTTGATATTGGCCGTCCAGCTCTTCTTGATCAGAGCCACGACATTGGTCGGCAGCGGGATGTAATCCAGCTCCTCGGCCGCCTTATTGCCCTTGGCGAAGGCCCAACCGAAGAATTTCAGAGCCTCGCCGGCCGCAGCCGTATCCTGCGGCGCCTTGGGCAGCAGAATGAAGGTGGCGGCGGTGATCGGCCAGGACTGCGCGCCCGGCTGGTCGGTGAGGATCTGATAGAAGCCCGGCGCATTGGCCCAATCGGCGTTGGAGGCCGCGGCCTGGAAGGTCGGCGTCGTCGGCGCGACGGTCTTGCCGTCCTTGTTGACGAGCTTGGTGTAGGTCAGCTTGTTCTGCTTGGCGTAGGCGTATTCGACATAGCCGATGGCGCCCTTGGTGTTGGCCACATTGTTGGCGACGCCCTCATTGCCCTTGGCGCCGATGCCGACCGGCCATTCGACCGAGGCGTTCTCGCCGACCTTGGCCTTCCAGTCCGCGCTGACCTTGGACAGGTAATTGGTGAAGTTGAAGGTCGTGCCCGATCCGTCCGAACGATGCACGACGGCGATCGCGGCCGAGGGAAGCTTGGCCTTCGGGTTCAGCTTCTTGATCGCGGCGTCGTCCCAGCTCTTGATCTCGCCGAGGAAGATGGCGCCGAGCGTCTTGCCGTCGAGGACGAGATCGCCGGAGGCGACGCCGTCCAGATTGACGACCGGCACGATGCCGCCGATCACCTGCGGCCATTGGGTGAGGCCGGCGGCCTCCAGCTCCTCGGCCTTCAGCGGCTGGTCGGAGGCGCCGAAGGTCACGGTGCGCGCCTTGATCTGCTTGATGCCGCCGCCCGAGCCGATCGACTGGTAATTGAGGCCGTTGCCGGTCTCTTTCTTATAGCTGTCCGCCCATTTGGCGTAGATCGGATAGGGGAAGGTGGCGCCGGCGCCCGAAATGTCGATCGCGAGGGCGGCGCCGGCCGTGGCGACGGCCAGGGTCGTCGCCAGAGCGACACGATGGAAAACTTTGGAAAGCATGTTCGGTCTCTTTCGAGCTCGAGGTTCACTGTGTCGGCGCGCGTCCAGCGCCCCAGCGAGGCGCACCCTAGAGGCGCGCGACGAGGGTTTTACGACAGCTGGATGACTGTCACATGACATAGTATCCAACTGAATCTATTTGCTAAATCTGCGCTGGATCAGGCGCTGTCGGGCTTTTCCGGGTCGATCAATGGCAAAAATACGCGGAAAGTGGCGCCTTTTCCTGGCGCGGAATCTATGGCGAGCCTGCCGCGGTGGCGAGCCACGATATGCTTGACGATCGCCAAGCCGAGTCCCGTGCCGCCCTTGGCGCGGCTCTTGCCGGCGTCGACGCGATAGAAACGCTCGGTGAGGCGCGGCAAATGTTCCGGCGGGATGCCGAGGCCGTGATCGCGCACCGAGAAGACGGCGGAGGCGCCGAGCGGGGAGAGCGTGATCTCCACCGGACCCGCCCCATATTTGATCGCGTTCTCGATGAGGTTTTCGGCGACGCGGGCGAGCTCGTCGCGGTCGCCCGGCACGACGACCGTGTCCTCTATGTCGAGCTTCAGCTCTATGCCGCCGTCCTCCGCCATGGGCGCGAGCGTGTCGACGATATGGGCGACGAGAATGCCGAGATCGACCGGCGTGTCCGGGCGCAGATGCAGATGCTGCTCGATGCGCGAGAGGGAGAGCAGATCGTCGACGAGGCGCGACATGCGCTGCGCCTGATCGCGCATGATGGAGAGAAAGCGGTCGCGCGCCTTGGCGTCGTCGCGGGCCGGGCCTTGCAGCGTCTCCACGAAGCCGAGCAGCGAGGCGAGCGGGGTGCGCAGCTCATGGCTGGCGTTGGCGACGAAATCGACGCGCATGCGCTCGACGCGGCGCGATTCGGTGAGATCGCGCAGGCTCACCACGGCGGCGTTCTCATAGCCCTCGAGGCGCAGCGGCGCGATATGCACCTCGAACCAGCATTCCACCGGCAGGCGCTCGAGCCAGATGACCTTCTCCGGCTGGCCGCCGCGCAGCACGCGGTCTAGCGCGTCCAGCACATCGGGCGAGCGCAGGCTGCGCGCCAGCGGATCATTGGGCCGCAAGGAGGGCAGCACGGAGCGCGCGGCGCGATTGGAGGCGACGATGCGCGCCTCCGAATCGATGACGAAGACCGCCTCCGGCAGCGCGTCGATGACGAGGCCGAGCAGAGCTTCGCCCTGATAGCGTCGGCGTAGATCCGGCATCGGTCCTCTCGTCATCGTGTCCCTGGATGAGGAAACGTCTTTATTCCACGATCACGCGGCGTGCGGCCTATCGGTTTCGCGCTCCCCCGTGAGCGGGAGAACACGGCCGAAAGTCGTATCACTCGCGCGTCTCCAATATGCGCGCGATGGTCTCGCGCAGGCTGTTCCAGCGCCGCGAGCCCTCATCGGCGCCGAGCAGCGCGAGCGCGAAAATAAATGGCAAAAAGTAATAGATGACGCGGAACAGCAGGAGCGAGGCCAGCAGGCTCTCCTGCGAATGCGAGGGCAGCGCGTTCAGCATCGTCGCCTCGAAAACGCCGATGCCGCCCGGCGCATGGCTGATGACGCCGAGAATGCAGGCGAAGACATAGACCGAGACGAAAGTCGCGAAATCGAGATCGACGTCATGCGGCAGCAGCGCATAGAGCGCGGCCGCGGCGCAGCAGAGATCGGCGACGCCGAGCAGAGTCTGGCCGCCGGTGGGCGCGAGGCCCGGCAGCTCGAAGAAATGCCCGCGCAGCCGCACCCGGCGCCGGCGCAGCGACACCCAGACGACATAATAGCCGATGCCCGCGCAGGTCGCGAGGCCGAGCCCGAAATTGAGGAAGGCCGGCAGCTTGTCTATGGCGCCGAGCTCGCTGGCGCGCGCCATGAGGCCGACGCCGACCACAGAGGTCATGCCGAGCCAGAAGGTGACGCCCGCTATGACGGTGATATTGGCCACCTGCACGGCGGTGACGCCGACGCGCGCATAGATCCAATAGCGGACGGCCGCGGCGGTGACGACGGGAAAGCCCAGATTGAAGGAGAAGGCGTAGCTCGCGAAGGAGGCGAGCGCGGCGATGCGATAGGGCACATGCAGCCGCAATTGCCGCAGCGCCAGCGCGTCATAGCCGGTGAGCGCGACATAGGAGAGCGCGGTGAGCAGCAGAGCGGCGAAAATCTGCTCGGCGCTCATCGCCGCTATGGCGGCGCGGACGTCGGAGAATTTGACGCTCGAGATCGCGCTGGCGAGGGCGAAGCCGGCGAGCGCGAAAACGGCGAGGCTGGCGACGCCGCCGAGCGCCTTGCCGAGATTGGGCGCGATATAGCGGCGCGCCGTCGTCAGCAGATCGAGACCGGCGCCCTGGTCCGGATTGGGCTTCTCCTCGGCCGGCGCCTCGACGCCGGCTTCCGAAAGATCGCTGTCTGGCCGCTTCAATTTCGCTTTTTCCTCGATGCGTCGTCGAATATGCGCGGAATAGGCTTCTTCGATACGACGTCGGGCGGCGGAGTTCAAAGGCGATCGGCGGGCCTCGCGGCGTCCGTTCATAGGAATCTCGTTCGTTCCTGTTGCGCGCGCCCTCGGGCGGCGGGATGAGACGCCGGCGCGGAGCCCGCCCATCGTTCATCCGCGCGTCGCAAGAGAACGTCGCGAGGAGAGCAGGGTTCGGTTTCGCCCCGAAGCGTGACGATAAGATGACGCGGCGGCCCGGACTGTCATGAGGGCGGGCCGTCAGAACAAGCCATGCACGAACCAGCGCGGCGGCTGGCTCTCGCGGTCGAGGAGCTCCTCGCGAAACAGCCAGAAGCGTCCGCCCTCCCGATCCTCCACATAGAAATAGTCGCGGGTGGCGGCGTTTTCCGGCGCGCTCCACCATTGCGGGGCGATGCGCTCCGGCCCCTCATAGGCCGCGAGCTCGTGCAGCAGCCGGCGCCAGCGGAAGCGTAGCGGCGGCCCGTCGGGCGTGAGCGCCACCGCCTCGATCGGCTCCGGCCGCTCGAACAGCCGCAGCGGCCGCGCCGGGACGCCCTCGCGGAGATAGGGAGGCGGCGCTGCCTCCTCCACCGCCGCGGGGGCTGGGCCGGAGGCGGGCCGCAGCGTGACGGCGAGCTCTGGAATATGCGAGGCCTGCGGATAGACCCGCAGCACGCGGCGCGGCCCGAGCCGCGCGCCGAGTCGATCGACGAGATCGTCCAGCCGCGCGTCATGCGCATTTGCCCGTCCGGCGAGGCCGAGATCCTCCTGCGGCTCGGCGCAGCGCTCGACGCGCGCGGCGCCGAGCCGCAGCACATCATAGCCATAGCCCGTGTCGAGCCCTTCCTCCGCCAGCACGGCGAGGCGCTCGCGCAGCAGCAGGGCGATCGTCCCGGGATCGCGCAGCGGCCGGCTGGTCCCCGTTTCTATATGCGCGACGGCGCCGTCGACGCGGTAGAAGACCGCCTCCAGCTCCCGCGCGCCGACGCCATGGCGCTCGAGCAGCAGGCACAGCTCTTGGGCGAGGCCGTGCAGCGTGCGCTCAATGTCCTCCTGCCGCGTGAGGCCTTCGGGAAAGCGGCGCTCGGCCATGAAATCCGGGGCTTCGAAGCGCGGCGAGATCGGCTCGCGGCGGCGGCAGGCGATGGCGTCGAGCCGCGCCATGGCCTCCGCCCCGAGCCGCGCCGTGAGTGGCGCGCGCGGCCGCGCCAGCAGATCGCCGAGGCTGCGTAGGCCGGCGCGATCGAGCCTGAGGCGCGCCGCCGCGTCGAGATCGAGCGCGGCGATGGGCAGGCCGGCGGCGATCGCCTCCAGCTCCGCCTGCGTCGTCCCCCCCGCCACATGGCGCAGGCGGGAAAAGCGCGCCAGCGCCCGCGCCAGCGCCGGGCCGGGCGCGATCGCCGCTCGCGCCGCAAAGCCCTGGGCGGCGAGGCGGCGCTCGACCTCCGCCAGCAGCGCCGCCTCGCCGCCGAAGAGATGCGCCGCTCCCGAAATATCCATGAGCAGCCCATGCGGCGGATCGGCCGCTGCGAGTGGGGTGAAGCGGCGGCACCAATCGGCGATCCGCCCCAGCAGCTCGGCGTCGGCTCGGGGGTCGGCCTCGGCCAGCCGCAAGGCGGGGCGCATGGCGCGTGCGTCGGCGACCGCCATGCCGGGGGCGAGCCCGGCCGCCTCGGCGCGCGCGTCGACGGCGGTCAGCCGTTCGGCGCCGGCGAGATTGGCCCAGACGGCGAATGGTGCCTCCGCCTCAGGCGAAGGCGCGCTTTTGCGCGAGAGCCGGTCGGTCGAAAGGCGTGGCAGATGCACGGCGAGGCAACGCATGGAAAGGCGCCCCATGGAACTCGGCCTCCTGATGGTCGAAAACAATGTCGCGCCAAGCCTGTGGGTCGAAGGCGCCGACGAGGCCGCGGGCCTTGACGACGCGCAGACGAAAAGCGGGCGGGCCGGGCAGGGGCCGCGGCGCGCCCTCGGCCCGGGGCGGCGGCGCGCCGGCGGCGATCTCGAAACGCGCCTCGGCGGCGCTGGCGAGCCTTTGCGCGGCGCCGGCCGCGCGCGGCAGCAGCAGCAGGCCGGCGCATTCGCCGCGGCGGGCGGCGAGCGCCAGCCGGCGCGAGGCGGTGAGGTCATAGGCGCCCGCATCGGCCCAGCTCTCGGCGATGACGACGGCGGCGCCGCTCTTCAGCGCCTCCTCCATGGCCCAGAGCGTCTCGCGCGGACGGTGCGTGCGCGCCAGCACCAGAAGCTCCGGAGGCAGGCCCGCCGCCTGCAGTCCCCGCCCATAGGGCAGGCCGAGCTCGCGCGCCGCCATATCCTCGGCGATCCAGACGATCCCGCCCTGCGGCCGCAGGCGCAGCCGGCTCAGCGCCAGAGCGAAGGCGAAGCCCGCCGCCGCCGCCGCGTCGGTCGGCCGCGCCGGCAAGGCCTCGCGCAGGCCGCCGCGGCCGGGATCGAACAGGCGCGACAGCCCCTCGTCCCGTGGAACGGCCGCAGGCGCGGGCGCGCCGCCCGCCTCCAGCGCGGCGATCCGACGACGCAAAAAAACAATGCGTTCCGATGAGCCGCTGCGCGACATCGGGTCCCCGATCTCCAGAGTGTTGCCTATTTGTTCTCAAGCTGACTCCGCCGTGGGGGAGAGTCAAGCGGGGTGCTTTGGGGTTGGAGTCATGGGTGTGGCTTGACGCCAGTTTGGCACACGTCTATCAATCGCCACCCCCGAAAGCGCTGTAGATCAAAGGCTGCAATAATGCGCGTGGCAATTTTCATGAGAGGGCCTTTTCGCCCAAATCTCGACTCCAGCCTCGAACGCGCGCGGGCGTTAGTCGATGAGGTCAAGGCAAATGGCGATCAGCCTGCCTTATTTTTCGCCACTTGGCTGCTCGAAGATCGAACGTATGCTGAAGCCCTTATGCGTCAGCCGGACGTAGATCATGCCTTGTTCATCGAGCCGCCCAGCGATCAAACTATCTACGCATTATGTGGCATGGAGCGGCTTCCTCTCGGGAATCCAACAAAAAACATGTTCTATCAATACTACCTTTCGAAGATTGGCTTGCAAGTCGTAGACAGTTTAGGGCTATTCGACTTTGTTATTCATTCAAGGCCAGACATGGATATTCGATTGGGCAAATACTATCATCATTGGTTCGAGGCTGGTCGTTATACTACAATCCACGATATCCCCCCCGATGGGGAAGGCATCGTAAACGACCAATTTGGGGTGGCAACACCTATAGATATGCGTGCTGCATGGAATTGTGGAACTTTGGAAGAGCTTGGCGCCATGATAGGCAGTTCGGAGGTTGCTGAGGATCCACTTCGAATGATGCTGGAAAAGGCTGGCCTGAAATCGAGGTGTGCGCCCACCGAGAAATGGGCGCTCGATCCCCGTCGGTATGGATAGGAGGCACCTTTGGTGGCCGTTGATCTGGTTTCAGTCAGCCTCGATAGGCAATAGGGCAATAGCTATGAAAGCGCAAATCCTTGCCCATCGTGGGGTTTGGACATCCGTGTCCGAAAAAAATTGCCTGGAGGCATTCGAGAGAGCGTTTGCCGCCGGCTTCGGAGTGGAGACGGACATCCGTGACCTCGACAATGTTCTTGTCGTTTCTCACGATCCGCCACGGTCCGATTTTGCCTTGCCCGTTGACCAGCTATTCGCGCTCTACCGACGCATGAACGCGACAGGCCGCTTGGCGCTCAATATCAAAGCCGATGGATTAGCGTTGGCGCTAAATGCGCTTCTGGAAGATTACGCGATCGAGACGGCTTTCGTATTCGATATGTCGGTCCCGGATATGCGGAGCTATTTCAATTCGAGAGCTCGCGTGTTTTGTCGTCTCAGCGATGCCGAAACACACCCTGCGTTCTATGACAAGTGCGCGGGCGTGTGGCTCGATTCTTTCGAGATTCCGCACAGTCCCTCAGAGTGGGGGCATAAGGCGCTCGCAGACGGAAAGTTGATCGCCCTAGTCTCGCCCGAACTTCACGCTCGTCCACATCTCGAAGCGTGGAACGAATGGCGCGCAAAGCTGAACCCCGCGCATAACGACCAAGTGATGGTCTGCACTGACTTTCCAGTCGAAGCCTTATCGTTCTTTCAGGTGGACCAATGATAAAGGCTGTTCTTTTCGACATGGATGGCGTGCTGATCGACGCGAAAGATTGGCATTATGAGGCGCTGAACCGTGCGCTAGCCCTTTTCGGCAAGGCGATCGATCGGGACGCTCACCTTGCCACCTACGATGGCCTGCCAACGCGGCGTAAGCTGGAGATTTTGACGAAATCGAAAGGGTTACCGGTAGGCCTCCATCCCTTTCTGAATGATCTGAAGCAAAGCTACACGATCGAGCTGGCTCACGCTCTCTGCAAGCCAAATTTCATCCATCAGCGTACACTATCGCGGTTGAAACTGGATGGTCTCAAACTAGCAGTCTGTTCGAACTCTGTGCGCAGTTCTATCGAGCTGATGATGCGCTTATCGAAGCTCGACCAATATATCGATCTCATTATTTCGAACCAGGATGTGTCGCGAGCCAAGCCAGATCCCGAAATGTACGAAACCGCGATGGCTCGTTTTGGGCTTCCTCCTGAAAACTGTTTGATTCTCGAAGATAATGAACACGGAATCGCTGCAGCGCAGGCCAGCAAAGGTCATTTGATGGTGGTGGGCAGCGTGTCAGATGTCACTTATGAAAAGGTCGCAACGCTCATTACGGCTATCAACGAGCGGGACTAGGGAAAGATTATGAACTCGAAGCTTCAGATTTTAATACCGCTAGCTGGCGAGTCTATCTTCTTCGATCCTAGCGAATACCATTTCCCTAAGCCATTGATTGATATCGATGGCGAGACGATGATCGAACACGTCCTAGCGCCTCTGAAAAGAGCAGCTCCTGACGCGCGTTTCATTTTCCTTGTCTGTCGGGAGGACGTCGTCAAATTCTCCCTCGATTCCATTCTTCGACTGCGGGCTGGCGAGAACGCAGAAGTCATTTCGCTCGCAACGCCGACGAAAGGCGCTCTTTGTACTTGCCTATTGGCGGTCGACGCGTTGGACATGGGTGAGCCTTTGCTAGTTTGCAATGGCGATCAGGTTCTCGACGTCGACATAGCTGCCTTACTGGCAAACTTCGAGGCATCATCCGGGGCGGCCGGTGTCGTCACTTTCCGATCGGTGCATCCACGCTGGTCTTATGTTCGTCTTGACGATAATGGAGAAGTCGTTCAGGCAGCAGAAAAGTCCGTGATCAGCGAGCATGCTATCGCTGGCCTATACTATTTCAGGAAAGCGCAGGATTTTGTCGACGCCGCAATGGCGACGATAGCTGCAGACGATAAGGTCGGTGAACAGTTTTTTATCGCTCCAAGCCTCAACCAGCTCATTTTGATGAATAAACGTGTCGTGAACATTCCGGTCCCCTCGACGGCCTACTATAGTTTTTACTCGCCACAAAAGGTGAAGGATTTTGTCGATCTGCGATTGCGTTCTCGTCGCTCGGGAGCGGCCATTCCGCGAGTCACGGTCGTGGTGCCCGCCGCGGGAGAGGGAAGCAGATTCGCAAAATCGGGATGGGCGCGGCCGAAGCCGTTTATAGACGTCGCTGGGCGACCTATGATCGAACATGTCCTGCAAAATGTAAAGCTGACAGACTCGAAAACAGTCGTGCTTGTCCGCAAAGAACATACCTATGGCCAAGATTCTATCATAAACCACCTCTCGGAACACTCAGAGGTAGTTCCTGTCGATCGTCTTACCGAAGGCACTCTCTGCACTATCATGCTTGCACGCCGATTGTTCAACGATGAGGATCCCATCTTGGTCGCGAACTCCGATCAGGTCGTTGATTTCTCCGTCGACGCCTATGTTCGTGATTGTATCGATCGCAACCTCGATGGCTCTATCCTTGTATTTCAAGATACCGACTGCGATCCCAAGTGGTCGTTTGCGCGTCTTGACGCCAGCGGCCTCGTATTGGAGGTAGCAGAAAAAAAGCCAATTTCGAATCTAGCAACCGTCGGAATATACTTTTTTCGTCGCGCCCGAGATCTAATAAATGCGACAATCGATATGTTCGTAGAGAACGACAGAATCAATAACGAATTTTATACGTGTCCAGTTTATAATCATATGATCCGGAATGGCGCTCGAATTGGCGTATATGAAATTCCAGCGGCAGCTATGCACGGGCTCGGCACCCCATCTGACCTTCAGGCCTATCTGAAAAACATCGGCGCGCCTGCGTCAGCCGACGCGCCAAATTGAGAAGGGCGCTCGATGCAAGTCATTGTCCCCCTAGCCGGACCTGATTTTGAGCAGTCCGATGGTCGTGTCAAATCGGAATTCGAGGTACACGGGACGCCTTTGTTGCGTCTAGCGTTAGAAAGTCGCGCCTGGTGGCGCAACGGTCAGGTAACAGACTCCGACTTGAGTTTCGTCTTGCGTGATAGTTTTATAAGCCGACGGTTTGCATCGGATAAATTGGCGCGATGGTATCCTAATGCGCGCCAAGTTTTTCTCTCGGACTACACCCGAGGGGCTGCGCTGACCATTCTTGCCGGGGTCGCGCTAGTCGGCCACGCAGAGGAGTTTTTATGCTTCGATCTGGCGGACATCCTGTTCGACGAACACGCTAGCGCACTCTCGCTTTTCACAGATATCTCGGTGGGAGCAGTCAGTTTGACGTTCCCTTCTAATCATCCCGCCTATTCATACTTACGCCGAGACGCCGCGGGCACTGTTGTCGAGGCGGCGGAGAAACGCGTTATATCGGAAGAGGCTTCCGCTGGCGTCTACTTGTTCAGATCTCCGGCTATTTACCTCCGGGCGCTTTCCTATGTAATCGATCATCGTGCGGAACATGTATATCGGGACTTATTCTTTGTCTGCCCGGTTTTGAACGGAGTGCTGGCGCAGGGACTGAAAGTCCATGGAGTAGCTGTAAGCAATATAACGGACATAAAGTTGAGCTGAAATTTCACGATCTCATCGGAGAACTTTCAGCACGCCGCATTTTGTAGGCTTCTGAAAGGCGGGCGGCGCGCTAGCGCGCCGGGCCACGGAAAATAAGCAGGCTTCGCCTCTCCCCGGAGAAACTCCGCCGGGGAGGGCTGCTTTCGTCGCCGACTATCTGGTCGCGTCTGGCGTCACGCAGGGACGCAAGTGTCGGGAACCGGACAAACCTCGGCGCAATGCGGAGACTCGCCGTCGCATTCCGTGCACTTCTTGGGGTCGATGATATAGGTGTCGCCCTTCATGCGAATGGCGGCGGTCGGACAGTCGAACTCGCAGGCGCCGCAGACGGTGCATTGCGACGCGATAATCTTCAAGGCCATAATACTCTCCCCGATCGGTTTGGGACGCGGCGCCCGCGAAACGGCGCCGCGCGTCTCGACGCGACAGACGGGGTAAGCAAGAATCGTTTCAATTTACCGCGGGCCGCTGCGAGACGCTTCCGCTCGCGACGGATCGTCGCGCAGGAG
Source organism: Methylosinus sp. sav-2 (assembly GCF_004366495.1). Taxonomy (NCBI): domain Bacteria; kingdom Pseudomonadati; phylum Pseudomonadota; class Alphaproteobacteria; order Hyphomicrobiales; family Methylocystaceae; genus Methylosinus; species Methylosinus sp. sav-2. The sequence continues at coordinate 251,133 of NZ_SOEJ01000001.1, read as the reverse complement.
GCGATCGGCGACGCCTTTAAACCCCACATTGCCAGTAGACTAATAATCCGGTTTAATCCGGCCCGCGAGTGCGCCGTGGCGCCAAAAACGAGGACGGAAATGCCGATCGACAGCAAGCATCCCGAGACCCTGGCCCTCCACGCCGGCTGGCGTTCCGATCCGGCGACCGGCGCCGTCGCGCCGCCCATCTATCAGACGACCTCCTATCAGTTCCGCGACACGGAGCACGCCGCAAATCTCTTCGCGCTGAAGGAGCTGGGCAATATCTACACGCGCATCGGCAATCCGACGACCTCCATTCTCGAGGAGCGTCTCGCCGCGCTCGAGGGCGGCGTCGCGGCGCTCGCGCTCGCTTCCGGCCAGGCGGCCTCGGCCTTCGCGCTGCAAAATCTCGCGCGCGCCGGCGACAATGTCGTCGCCTCCACCGATCTTTATGGCGGCACCTGGAATCTCTTCGCCAATACGCTGAAGGATCAGGGCCTCGAGGTGCGCTTCGTCGATCCGAGCGACCCGGAGAATTTCCGCCGCGCCACCGACGATCGCACGCGCGCCTATTACGCCGAGACTCTGCCCAATCCCAAGCTCACCGTCTTCCCTATTGCGGAAGTTGCGGCGATCGGGCGCGAATACGGCATTCCGCTCATCGCGGACAACACCGCCGCGCCGCTATTGGTGAAGCCGCTCGAGCATGGCGCGGCGATCGTCGTCTATTCGACGACCAAATATATCGGCGGCCATGGCACGTCGATCGGCGGCGCCATCATCGACGGCGGCAATTTCGATTGGGAGAAGTTTCCCGAGCGCCAGCCCGCGCTCAACACGCCGGACGCCAGCTATCACGGCGCCGTCTGGGTGGAGGCGGTCAAGCCGCTCGGCCCCGTCGCCTATATCATCAAGGCGCGCACGACATTGCTGCGCGATCTCGGCGCCGCCGTCTCGCCCTTCAACGCCTTTCTCACTCTGCAGGGCATAGAGACGCTGCCGCTGCGCTTGGAGCGCCATGTCTCCAATGCGCAGGCGGTCGCGGATTTTTTGTCGAAGCGCGCCGAGGTGACGAAGGTCATTCATCCCTCGCGCCAGAGCGGCGCGGAGCGCGAGCGCGCCGATAAATATCTGAAGGGAAAATATGGCGCGCTGGTCGGCTTCGAGCTCGCCGGCGGCCTCGAGGCCGGCCGGCGCTTCATCGATGCGCTGAAGCTCTTCTATCATGTCGCCAATATCGGCGACGCCCGCAGCCTCGCCATTCATCCGGCGACGACGACGCATTCGCAGCTGTCGCCGGAAGCGCAGCTCGCGACCGGCGTCACGCCCGGCTATGTGCGCCTCGCGATCGGCATAGAGCATATCGACGATATTCTCGCCGATCTCGATGCCGCGCTGAAGGCCGCGGCCTGAGTCACGGAACCTCAGCGTCATGCGCCGCCCGCTGGGCCGGCGCATGTTTCGCGAGCGGCGTCAGGCGCAGCGGCAGCGCGCCTTTCGGCCGCATGGCGAAGGTCGGCGCCAGCTCTAAACGATGGCCGGGGACGGTCTCGAAGCGGAACTCGCGTAGCAGCGTCGCGACGATGGTCGCCATCTCCGTCAGCGCGAAGCCCATGCCGACGCAAATGCGCGGCCCGGCGCCGAAGGGCAGATAGGCGTAGCGATGACGCGCCTTCACCCGCTCCGGCGAGAAGCGGTCGGGGTCGAAGGCGGTCGGCTCCTCCCACAGCTTCTCATGCCGATGCAGGCACCAGATGAGCACATAGATCGGCTCCTTCGCGCCCACGCGATAAGGGCCGAGCGTCGTATCCTCGCGCGGCTGGCGGCCGAGCGCGGCGAAGGGCGGGAAGAGCCGCATCGATTCTTGCAAAACCTGCCGGGTGAAAACGAGGCTCTCCACCGTCTCTGGCGTGATCTCGCCGTCGCCGGCGACGCGCTCCGCCTCCTCGCGGGCGCGCTGCTGGCTCGCCTGATCCTTGGCCAGCAGCCAGAAGGTCCAGGCCAGCGCGACGGCGGAGGTCTCATGGCCGGCGAGCAGAAAGCCGTGGAGATTGGCGACGAGCTCCGCGTCGGTCATGACGCGGCCGCTCTCCGGGTCCTTCGCCGACAGCAGAAGGCCGAGAATGTCGCGCGTCGGCTCGGGCCGGGCGCGGCGCTCGGCGAGCAGCTTCACCGTCTCCTCATGCACGAAGCGCGAGCCGGCGCGCGCCGAGAGCAGGCCCGGATAGGGCGTCCAATCCGGCGGCAGGCGGAACATCACGGCCAGCATGCGCCAGGCGAAGCTGCCGAGCACTGGCCGCAGCGCCGCGATGAAGCGCTCGCCGTCGAAATTCTCCGAGGCGCCGAACACCGCTTTCTCGATCACGGCGAATGTCGTGCGTGACATGGCCTCGGTGATGTCCACCTCGGCGCCGTCGCCGAGACGGCGCCATTCCTCGGCCTGCGCCTGCGCGCAACGCACGAAATAGGGCACGAGCGCCAGAATATTTTCGTAGCGAAAGGCCGGCGAAATGGCGCGCCGCTGCCATTTCCATTCCGCGCCTTCCGAGAAGAACAGCGTGTCGCCCTCGACAGGCCCGCGCAGCGCCTTGGCGGCGATGTCGTCGCGGCGAAAAGCGTCGGCGCGCGAGACCAGCAGCTCCTCGATCAGCTCCGGTTTCACGACATAGTGCATGCGCGGGAAAAAGGGCCACAGGCCTTTGGCGGTGAAGAAATCGGTCCGATAGGCCTCGGGCGCATAATTCTCGAGGTAATTGCGCGTCACCGCCCCATAGGACGGCTTTTTCCGCGGGGTGAAGGGCATGAAATCGGGATCGTGAAACATGAGGGCCTCCGCAATGATCGAGCTCGGCGGCCCGATGCTATCGGAGCGAAATTCGCTTTTTCTGTGATCTCGGGGGCGGAGCCCGCCTTTTGCCCGATCCAGCCCTAGGAGCCGGCCCGGACGCGGAACGGTTGCGTCCTCCCGCAATTGGCGGCATTTAGAAAAAATCCTGTCACCACCCCCGGCCCCGCCGGGCCTGTCCCAGAAAGAGCGAGAGAGAATGAGCGCTACCGAGACCACCTCCACGACCTGGCTGCCCGAGGCGCAGGCGGCTTTCGCCTCCGTGGAGGCGCTCTATGGGCAAGCGCTCGCCGCCGTCCGCGCCCGCGTCACCAAGGACGGCAAGCTCTCCAATGAGCTGATCGAGACCGAGCAGCACGCCGCTCACGGCCTCTCCTGGTTCGCCACCTATGTGCAGAGCCTGCGCGAGCTGCTCGCCTACGCCGATCGGCTCCAGGCCGAGGGCGCCTATGGCGAGGTGGAGAATCTGCTCACCCGCATCGCTTTCGCGGAATATCTGGCGCAGGTCTTCGGCGGCATTCCGATGAGCCAGGGCGAATTCGTCCGTCTCTCGGATTTCGGCCTGACGTCCGCCGATGTCGCCGCCCGCCGCATCCCGGAGGTCGACAGCCTCATCGCGAGCGGCGCCACCGCGCCCAATCGCGCCCGCCTCGCCGAGCTGATCGACCATAATGGCGCCGCCGAGACCATCGGCGCCACCGGCCTCGACGAGACGCTGGAGGCGATCCGCAGCGAGATGCGCAAATTCGCCGGCGACAATGTCACGCCGCACGCGCATGAATGGCATTTGAAGAACGACTATATTCCGCTCGAGGTGATCACCGGCCTCGCGGAGCTGGGCGTCTTCGGCCTCACCATTCCGGAGGAATATGGCGGATCGGGCCTCGGCAAGATCGCCATGTGCGTCGTCTCCGAGGAGCTGTCGCGCGCTTACATCGGCGTCGGCTCGCTCGGCACGCGCTCGGAGATCGCGGGCGAATTGATCCTCGTCGGCGGCACGGAGGAGCAGAAGCACAAATATCTGCCCAAGATCGCCACTGGCGAAATCCTCCCCACCGCCGTCTTCACCGAGCCGAACAATGGCTCCGACCTCGCGAACCTGCGCACCCGCGCGACGCGCGAGGGCGATGTCTACAAGGTGGTCGGCAACAAGACCTGGATCACCCATCCGGTGCGCGCCGATGTGATGACGCTGCTGGTCCGCACCAATCCGAACGAGAAGGGCTATAAGGGCCTCTCCATGCTGCTCGCCGAAAAGCCGCGCGGCACGGATGAGACTCCCTTCCCGGCCAAGGGCATGACCGGCGGCGAGATCGAGGTGCTCGGCTATCGCGGCATGAAGGAGTTCGAGATCGGCTTCGACAATTTCGAGGTGCCGGCCGAAAATCTTCTGGGCGGCGAGGAGGGCAAGGGCTTCAAGCAGCTGATGGAGACCTTCGAATCCGCCCGCATTCAGACGGCGGCGCGCGCGCTCGGCGTCGCCCAGGCGGCGCTCGATCTCGGCCTGCGCTACGCCAAGGAGCGCGTGCAATTCGGCAAGCCTTTGTTCGCCTTCCCGCGCGTCTTCGACAAGATCGTCACAATGGCGATCGAGATTCACGTCGCCCGCCAGATCACCTATTTCGCCGCGCGCGAGAAGGACGAGGGCAAGCGCTGCGATCTCGAGGCCGGCATGGCCAAGCTGCTCGGCGCGCGCGTCGCCTGGGCGGCGGCGGACAATGCGCTGCAGATTCACGGCGGCAATGGTTTTGCCCTGGAATATCCGGTCTCCCGCGTCCTCTGCGACGCGCGCATCCTCAACATCTTCGAGGGCGCGGCGGAGATTCAGGCGCAGGTCATCGCTAGGCGTCTGCTGGAAGGCTGAGGCGGCGAGGAGACGACAAGCCGTCGGTCTCGCCCCAACCCCTCGCCCTGAGGAGCCCGCGCAGCGGGCGTCTCGAAGGGCGGGCCGAGGGCGAGATCGCCGGCTCTCTTCCCGCGCCGCGCCTTGGCCGAAGTTCGGCGATTGCTGACGCGGCCCGCGCTTCGAGACGCGCCTTTCAGGCGCTCCTCAGCACGAGGGGATTGGTATCGAGCGCGCGATTCGTTGGAGGGCTTGGCGTGAGCATTTCGGCTAAATCCGTGCGCTTCGATGACGACAGCTTCTGGGTCGAGCTATCGGACGGGCGCATTCTCGGCGTTCCGCTCACATGGTTTCCTCGGCTGCTGCACGCGACCGGAGAGCAGCGCCTCGCTTTCACGATCAGCGACGAGGGCCTGCACTGGGACGCGCTCGACGAGGATATCTCCATACCGGGCCTGCTCGCAGGTCGCGGCGATCAGACGAAGCGCAAGCAGGCGGCCGCCTAGGACCGGCGAGCATGCCGAGACTGCTCGCGGCCTCTGCGCGCGCATCGCTTTCTCTCCCTCTCCCCGCGTGAGCCGGAAAAGGGCGGTCGGGCCGTGATGCGCCACGCTCATTTCTCATAATCGATTTTTCATCCGCCTTTGGCGCGCGAGGCCATTTTCTGCCCTCGGGAGCGCGAGCCTGCGCCGCTTCCCGGCTGAAGCGCGGCAATCGACCACGGTTGCCGTCGCCCCTTCCCCTTCCCAAATGGAGTCGTGTGGGTCTTCAACGAAAGAAGAACAACATGACCAATATTGCCGTTCACAATGGGGCCTGGGTTCTCGTCGGCGACGGCCGTAGAGCCCTGTTTCTGCAAAATCACGGCGATCCCGATCTGCTCGATCTGCGCGTCGTCGAGGCGCGGGTGGACGAAAATCCCGCGACGCGCGACCAGGGAAGCGATGCGCCGGGCCGCGTTTACGGCACGGCCGGAGCGCCGCGCAGCGCCGTGGAGAACGCCGATTGGCACGAGCTGGAAAAGGAGCACTTCGCTCGAGCGATCGCCGAGCGCATCAATACCGCCGCGGAATCCGGCGAATTGAGCGAGGTCGTCATCATCGCCCCGCCGCGCGTGCTCGGCGAGCTGCGCCAGGAGCTGAGCCATAAGGCCAAGAGCAAGGTGAAGGGCGAGCTGGACAAGGATTTGACCCGCCATCCTCTGCCCGAGATCGAGAAGGCCCTCGCGCGCGAGTTCCGCGCGGAAGGATGAGGATTCGGCTCCCGCCCCTCGCGCGTCTTCGGCGGCGAGGGGACGGGGCCTTTCAATAAGGTCCCACGGGAAAATATTTCAGATAGAGCTCGGCGTAGACGCCCTTTTGCGCGACGCGCGCCAGCGCGTAATCCAGCGCTCGGCGCAGAGCCACATTGTTCTTCCGCACCGCCACGCCGACGCCATCGCCGAAAAAGGCGGGATCGGCGTAAGGCCCGTCCTTGAACATGCAGCAATCGGCGGCGTCGGCGCCGTTCAGCCAAAAGGCCAGCGAGATGGCGTCGCCGAACATCGCATGGGCGCGGCCCTCCTTCAGCGCCGTGCGCGCCTGCTGCGCGCTGGGATAGGTCGCGAGCGTGGAGGCGGGGAAGAATTTGCGCAGATAGGCCTCATGCGCGCTGTCGGCGGCGACCGCTATCGTGCGATCGGCGAGCGCCTCGGGCGTCGCGCCGGGCAGCACCGAATCCTTGCGCACCACGAAGCGGCCCGGCGTCGTGTAATAGGGCTGGGTGAAATCCACCTTCTTGCGCGTCTCGGGCGTGATGGCGAAAGAGGCGATGGCGGCGTCGCCGGCGTTCTCGTCCAGTGCGGCGACCAGCGTGTCCCAGCGACGGCGCTGAATGGTGCAGGAGAGCTCCAGCTCCTCGCAAATGGCGCGCGCCAGATCGACGTTGAAGCCGGCGATGGTTCCGTCCGGCAGAGCGAAATCGAAGGGCGGAAAATCATCCTCGGTGAGGAAGCGGATCTGCTTGATCGCCGAGAGATCGGGCTTCTCCAGCTTGCGGGCCGGGTCCCAGAAGGAGGGCGCCGCCGCGACGACGTTGTCCGCGGCGCCGGCCGGCGCGGTGACGGACACCATGACCGCTGCGAGCGCGCAGCGTAAGCTTGTCAAAGTTTCGCTTCTGCGCCAAGCTTCCGCCACAGTTCTTTTCTCGCACATCATTCGAGGCCTCGCAGCCGCCCGGCGCGGCAGAGCCCGCGCGTCGCGGAGATTAGCGTATGAGCGTGAATCCGGTCGATAGGGTTTCGCCGTATCCGCCGGCGCCCCATCGCGACGAAAGCGCCGCTTTCGCGCGCCGCCGCGAGCCCGAGTCCACGCTCGCCCGCCAGCGCGCCCGCCCGGCGCCGGAGACGCAAGCGCCCGGCGCCGGCCGGCCGCTTCCCCCGGAGATCGCCTTTCTCGCCGCCCATGGCGCGCCGCTGGTCATGCTGCAATATGGCGCGACGATCGCTCGGCGGCAGGGCGTGAAGGCCGACGCCGCGCTGATCGCCGAAGGGCTGATCCCGGAGGAGCGCTTCTATCGCATTCTGGCGACCGAGCTGCGCGTCCCCTATCTCGACGCGCCGCCCGCGCTGGAGCCGTCCGAGAGCCTGGAGCAGGACGCCGCGCGCGGCTACGCCCGCCTCGCCGAGGAGCCGCGGGGGATGCGCTGGCTGTTCGCGCCGCGTGGCGACGACATCGCCCGGCTCGTCGGCGTGACGCGTTCTTCCGCCGGGCGGCCGCTCTTCGCCATCACGCGCCCCTCCCATTTCGAGGAGGCGCTACGCCGCTCCTCGGCGCGTCGGCTGGCCGAGGCCGCCGCCTATTCGGTGGAGCGCGTCGCGCCGGAACTGGCGGCGCGGCGGGCGCTCGGCGGCCGCGCGCCCATCGCTTTCGCGTTCGGCAATCTCATTCTGCTCGCGGCCTGGCTCTCGCCGGCCGGCGCGCTCTCGCGCGCGGCCTCGGCGCTGCTCGCTCTGCTGTTTCTCGCCAATATCGGTCTGCGCCTCTATTTCTGTGCGATCCGCAAAGAGGCGCGCGGCGCCGCGCCGGCGCTGGAGGAGCGCGATCTGCCGCTCTATTCCATCATCGTGGCGCTCTATGACGAGGCCGGCGTGGTTCCGCAATTGACCGAGGCGCTCGACGCCATCGACTATCCGCGCGCCAAGCTGGACGTCAAATTCGTGGTCGAAAGCGACGACGACGCGACCGCCGCCGCGCTGCGCGCCGCGCATCTGCGGCCGGGGTGGGAGATCATCGTCGCGCCGCCCGGCGCGCCGCGCACCAAGCCGCGCGCGCTCAATGTGGCGACGCCCTTTCTGCGCGGCTCGCTCGTCGCCGTTTTCGACGCGGAAGATCTGCCCGACCGCAGCCAGCTGCGCGACGCCGCTGCGCTATTCGCCGTCGCGGATGAAAATCTTGCCTGCCTGCAGGCCAGCCTGTTCATCCACAATCATCGGCGCAGCTGGATGACGGCCATGTTCTGCATCGACTATGCCGTCCTGTTCGATGTGATCGACAAGGGCGCCTCGGCGGCGGGCCTGCCCTTTTTTCTCGGCGGCTCCTCCAATCATTTTCGCCTTTCCGCGCTGCGCGCCGTCGGCGCCTGGGATGCGTTCAATGTGACGGAGGACGCTGATCTCGGCCTGCGGCTGGCGCGGCGCGGCTATGCGGTCCGCACCTTCGCCTCGCGCACGCAGGAGCAGGCGCCGACGCGCTTTACCGCGCTGGTGGCGCAGCGCAGCCGCTGGATGAAGGGCTGGATGCAGACGGCGCTGGTCCATTGCCGCGACCCTTCCGCCTATTTCGCCGATCTCGGCGCCGCGCGCGGCGCGACAGTGCTGGCCCTATTGGCGGGCGGTTTCGTCGCGCCGCTGCATGCGCCGATCTTTCTCTTCTTCCTCGTCCATGACGCGGGTTTCGGCGCGCTGCTGGCGCCGAAGACGCTCGCCGACGGCCTCGCCAGCGGTCTCTTCTGCCTCATCGCCGCCGGCGGCCTCGCGGCGAGCGCCTGGCCGCGCGCGGTCGCCATGGGCGAGGCGGATATGCTCTGGCTCTGGCCGGCGCTGCTGCGCTGGCCGCTGTGGAGCCTGATGCTGGCCCTCGCCTCCTGGCGCGCCTTGCGCGAGCTGTGCGTCAGGCCATTCTATTGGGACAAGACAGAACATTTTCCGATCGCCGGAGCGCGGAACCGATGAGACCATGACCCGCAAACGCGCGCGCGCGCCCTCGACGAGGGCCGCGACCTCCGAGGCGACGGCGGCGGAGGACAATTCTTCGACCGTCGCCAAGCATTCGCTGGTCATCGCCGGCCACAGCACCAGCGTGTCGCTGGAGCGCATTTTCTGGGAGGCGCTGAAGGCGGCGTCCGAGGAGGAGGGCTGCTCGCTCGCCGGCCTCGTCGCCCGCATAGACGCCGGCCGTGGCCGCGCCAATCTCTCCTCGGCTTTGCGCGTCTATGCCATGGAGCGGGCGCTCGGCCGCAAGAGCGGCTGACGCCCGGCCGTCCGCCCGCTTCCGTCCCGCCTGCGTCTTATGTTATCGCAAGTCCCGGAGGGACCGAACACATGACCGAATCCGCACCCCGTCGCGACAAGCCCTGGCTGTTCCGCACCTATGCCGGCCATTCCACGGCCAAGGAGTCGAACCTTCTCTATCGCTCCAACCTCGCCAAGGGCCAGACGGGTCTCTCCATCGCTTTCGATCTGCCGACCCAGACCGGCTATGACAGCGATCACATCCTCTCGCGCGGCGAGGTCGGCAAGGTCGGCGTGCCGGTGTCGCATCTCGGCGACATGCGCACGCTGTTCGACGGCATTCCGATCGCGGATATGAACACGTCGATGACCATCAACGCCACCGCCGTCTGGCTGTTCGCGCTCTATATTGCGGCGGCCGACGAGCAAGGCGCGCCGCGTGGAAAGCTGCAGGGCACGACGCAGAACGACATCATCAAGGAATATCTTTCGCGCGGATCTTATGTATTTCCGCCGGCGCAGTCGCTGCGGCTGACGCAGGACCTCATTCTCTTCACCACCAAGGAATGCCCCAAGTTCAACCCGATGAATGTCTGCTCCTACCATCTGCAGGAGGCCGGCGCGACGCCGGCGCAGGAGCTGGCCTATGCGCTCGCCACCGCTTGCGCCATTCTCGATGGGGTGAAGACCGCCGGCCTTTCGGAAAAGGATTTCGCCGAGGTCGTCGGACGCATCTCCTTCTTCGTCAATGCCGGGATGCGCTTCGTCACCGAGCTGTGCAAGATGCGCGCTTTCGTCGAGCTGTGGGACGAGATCACCCGCGATCGCTATGGCGTCACGGACGAGAAATCCCGCCGCTTCCGCTATGGCGTGCAGGTGAATTCTCTCGGCCTCACCGAGCAGCAGCCGGAGAACAACGTCTATCGCATATTGATCGAGTCGCTGGCCGTCGTGCTGTCCAAGAATGCGCGCGCCCGCGCCGTGCAGCTGCCAGCGTGGAACGAGGCGCTCGGCCTGCCGCGGCCCTTCGATCAGCAATGGTCGCTGCGCATGCAGCAGATCATGGCCTATGAGACCGACCTTCTGGAATTTGGCGATATTTTCGACGGCAATCCGGTGATCGCCAAAAAGGTCGCGGCGCTGAAGGAAGAGGCCGTCGCCGAGCTGACGAAGATCGACGAGCTGGGCGGCGCCGCCGCGGCGGTCGAGCTCGGCTATATGAAGTCGAAGCTGGTCGAATCCAATACCGCGCGGCTCGAGTCGATCGAGGCCGGCGAGCAGATCGTCGTCGGCGTCAATAAGTTCACCGAGGGCGAGCCTTCGCCGCTCACTGCGGGCGACAATCAGATCATGGTCGTGCCGGAGCATGTCGAGGCCGAGCAGATCGCGCGGCTGAACGCCTGGCGCGAGCAGCGCGACGCCAAGGCCGCGCAGGCGGCGCTCGACGAGCTGGTCCGCGCGGCGAAGGAAGGCCGCAATATGGTCGAGCCTTCGATCGCCGCCGCCAAGGCCGGCGTGACGACGGGCGAATGGGGCACGGTGCTGCGCGGCGTCTTCGGCGAATATCGCGCGCCGACCGGCGTCTCCGCCACGGCGCGGCAGGTCGGCGGCCAGCTCGACGCGGTGCGCGAGGAGGTGCAGCGCGTCTCCACCAAGATCGGCCAGCGCGCCAAGTTTCTGGTCGGCAAGCCGGGCCTCGACGGCCATTCCAACGGCGCCGAGCAGATCGCCGTGCGCGCTCGCGACGCCGGCTTCGACGTGATCTATGCCGGCATTCGCTCGACCCCGGCCGAGCTGGTCGAGACGGCGCAGAAGGAAGGCGCGCATTGCGTCGGCCTTTCGATCCTCTCCGGCTCGCATGTGACGCTCGCCCATGAGGTGCTGCGGCTGATGAAGGAAAAGGGCCTCAGCGAGGTTCCGCTCGTCGTCGGCGGCATCATCCCGCCGGCGGACGAGAAGCTGCTGCGCGACAATGGCGTGGCGGCGGTCTACACGCCGAAGAATTACGATCTCAACGCGATCATGACCGATCTCGCGCAGATCATCGAGAAGAGCGTGGAGGGGCGGGCGTAAGGCGCCGTCTCAGGCGGGCTCGGGATCGTCAGAACGAATGTCGTCGCGGGAAAGTTGAACGGAGCCGCCGACATGCTATCTTAGCGTCCATGACCGCTCTGACGCTCGACTCACTCGCTATCGTGCAAATTCTGCGCAAGAGAGGCTTCTCGGAAGAGCAAGCCACTGGCGTGGTCGAAGCCTTTCGGGAGATCGACGCCGGCTCGCTCGCTACGAAGGCAGATATACGTGAGGTCGAGCTGAAGCTCGAATCGAAGATCGAGACCTCCGCCGCCAACCTCAAGGTCGATATTCTCCGCTGGCTCGTGGTCACGCAAATGGCGCTCGGCGGCTTCCTGCTCGCGGCGCTGAAGTTCCTGCGCTGAGCCGGGCCTGGGCCGAAAGACCCGTCAAAAACATTCCTTTGCTACCTTCGCTATGGCTTTCGCGCGGCCGCGATCAGTCGACGCCTGATAAATATCCAGCACCCTTTCGTCGGCCAGCAATTGAATCGACACCTTCTTCGCTTTGGCCCATTTCTCGAAGAGTTCCTTCGGAAGGCCTTCGACCGTCGGCGTCCACATCGACGGCCCGCTTTCATTCATATTCAGTCGACCGATGGCGAATTTCTCGGCCACGCCGTCCATAACGAAATTGATCGAAGGATAGGCCCCGGATTTGACCAGTTCCGCCAAGGCGGAGAGCCTGAAGGCGACGTCGAGATGGACGCTTTTCTCGCAGGCGCCGGAGACGAATACGGACTCGCCTGAAGAACCGCTCGTAAAGCCGAATTTGGCGGGACTAGCGTTGTTTTTCGCCTCGAAGAACCAAGTTGCCTCCTCCGCCAGCGTCGGCGCTCCCGTGAGGAGGAGCGCGTAAACAACTGCGAACAGCGCCGACGCCGGCAATCCAAAAGACGAAAAACGCCGCATGTTTGCGCCTTTCAAAAATCGACGCGCAGCCCCTTACTTCCGCAGCCACTCCGGCACAGAATCCAGCGCGATCAGCTGTTCCACGCTCGGGCGCTCGCGCACCACGGCCCATTTGTCGCCATCGACGAGAACCTCCGGCGCGAGCGGGCGGCTGTTGTAGGTTCCCGCCTGCACCGCGCCATAGGCGCCGGCCGTCAGAATGGCCAATAGATCGCCCTGCGCTGGCTCCGGGATCGAACGCCCGAGCGCGATATAATCGCCCGTCTCGCACACCGGCCCAACGACGTCGGCGATAATGCGCGGATACGACGGCGACGCCTGCGCGACCGGGATCAGCTCGTGCCAGGCGTCATAGAGCGTCGGGCGCACGAGATCATTCATGCCGGCGTCGACGATGACGAAGGACTTGGCCTCGCCCTGCTTCACATAGAGCACGCGCGTGACCAATATTCCCGAATTGCCGACGATGAGGCGCCCCGGCTCGAACAGCAATTTGCACCCGAGCCCGGCGATATGCCGGCGCACGATCTCGGCGTAGCGATCCGGGTGATAGGAGGCCGGATCCTCGCCCTCGTGATAGGGAATGCCGAGCCCGCCACCGAGATCGACATGGGAAATGTTGTGCCCATCGGCGCGCAGCCCCGCGACCAGCTCGGCGAGCAGCGAGAAAGCCTCGTCGAAGGGCGCGAGATCTGTGATCTGCGAGCCGATATGCATATCGACTCCCGTGACCTCGAGGCCGGGCAGCTTCGCCGCATGGGCGTAGATTTCGCGCGCGTGCGACAGCGGCACGCCGAATTTATTCTCGGCGAGGCCGGTCGAAATTTTGGCGTGGGTCTTGGCGTCGACGTCGGGATTGACGCGCAGCGAGATATGCGCGCGCTTGGCCTTCGCGGAGGCGATGCGGGAAATCTCGGCGAGCTCGGGCTCGGATTCCACATTGAAGCAGAAAATGCCCTCGTCGATCGCCAGCGCGATCTCGGCCTGCGTCTTGCCGACGCCAGAAAATGTGATCTTGCTCGCGGGAACGCCAGCGGCGCGGGCGCGCTTCAGCTCGCCGCCGGAGACGACGTCCATCCCCGCGCCGAGGCCGGCGAGCAGCGTCAGCACGGCCTGATTGGAATTGGCCTTCAGCGCATAGCAGACCAGAGCGTCGAGCCCGGCGAAGGCCGCCGAGAAGACCTGGAAATGCCGGCGGATCGTCGTCGCCGAATAGCAGTAGAAGGGCGTTCCGACCTGCTCGGCGATTTTCGCCAACGGAACATCGTCGGCGTGCAGCGCGCCGGCGCGATAGTCGAAGTGATGCATGTCGCTCGTTTCAGTCCAGCAGGGGATCGAGGATGAAAGGATATTGCTCGGGCGGCCGATAGCCCGGCGTGCCGGGGATATATTCCACCGCCTTCACATCCTCGGCGACCGGCGTCTTGCCGCCGACAGGCGTCAGCGTCGTCTTCTGCACGACCACGGCCTTGGGCCGCGCCGCGACCTCGGGCGGATAGTCGAGCGGGCCGCGCCGCCCGCAGCCGGAGAGCGCGAGCGCGAGAATCAGAAGCGTCGCCGCCGAACGCGGCCGGAGCAGATCAGCCATATGTCTCATCCATCGGAGCCGGATCGGGCCGGCACTATAGACGAAAGCGCGCGGATGACGAGACCGCGCGCTCACTCTCACAGGGTGATCGGGTGAAGGTTTCCTCATCCTGAGGAGCCCGCGTAGCGGGCGTCTCGAAGGACGAGGAACCTTCATGCGCCGCCTTCTGGAGCTCGCCCTCGTGCTTCGAGACGGCTCCTGCGGAGCCTCCTCAGCATGAGGGCGAGGGTGGCGGCCCTTCACCCGATCGCCCTGCTCACTCTCACTTCTTCGCCAATTGCTTCAGCCAGCGGCGCGCCTGCTTGCGCACATTCTCCGGCGCCGTGCCGCCATAGCTCACGCGGCTCTTCACCGATTTCTCGACGCCGAGCACGCTGAACACATCCTCGGTGATGCGCGGCTCGACCTCCTGCATCGTCTCCAGCGGCAGCTTCTCGAGGCCGAGATTGCGCTCGGCGGCGATGCCGACGATGCGCCCCGTCACATGATGCGCCTCGCGGAACGGCAGATTCAGCGCGCGCACCAGCCAATCGGCGAGATCGGTGGCGGTCGCGTAGCCGGCGCCCGCCGCCTTGCGCATGCGCGGACGATCGACGCTCATGTCGCGAATCATGCCGGCCATCGCCGCCACGCAGAGCGCGAAATTGTCGAGCGCGTCGAATGTGCCTTCCTTATCCTCCTGCATATCCTTGGAATAGGCGAGCGGCAGGCCCTTCATCACGACAAGCATCGCCTGCAGCGCGCCGATGATGCGTCCCGTCTTGCCGCGCACCAGCTCGGCGGCGTCGGGATTGCGCTTCTGCGGCATGATTGAGGAGCCGGTGGTGAATTTGTCGGAGAGCGCGACAAAGGCGAATTGCGAGGTCGTCCACAACACGATCTCCTCCGCGAAACGCGAAAGATGCGTCGCCGAGATCGCCATTGCGGAAAGCGTCTCCAGCACGAAATCGCGATCGGAGACGCTGTCCAGCGAATTCGCTGTCGGCCGCGCGAAGCCGAGCGCCTTGGCCGTCTTCTCGCGATCGATGGGGAAAGACGTGCCGGCCAGCGCCGCCGCGCCGAGCGGCGATTCGTTCAGCCGCGCGCGGGCGTCGGCAAAGCGCCCGCGATCGCGCGCGAGCATTTCGACATAGGCGAGCAAATGATGCCCGAAAGTGACGGGCTGGGCCGATTGCAGATGGGTGAAGCCGGGCATCACGCTGCCCGCCTCCTCCAGCGCCTTCTCGGCGAGGGCGAGCTGGAGATCGGCCAATTGCGCGTCTATGTCGTCGATCGCATCGCGCACATAGAGGCGGAAGTCGGTCGCCACCTGGTCGTTGCGCGAGCGCGCCGTATGCAGTCGCCCGGCCGCCGGGCCGATGAGCTCGGCGAGGCGGGACTCGACATTCATATGAATGTCCTCGAGCGCGCGCGAGAAGGTAAAGCGCCCCTCCTCGATTTCGCCGCGGATTTGTTCTAGACCACGCGTGATGGCGGTGGCGTCCTCGGGCGCGACTATGCCGGTTTCGGCCAGCATGGCGACATGCGCGAGCGAGCCTCTCACGTCCTGTGGACCGAGGCGCTTATCGAAATCGATGGAGACGTTGATCGCCTCCAGAATCGCGTCGGTTGCGCTTTGAAAGCGGCCGCCCCATATTTTGCTCGTCATAACTCCTCGCGGAACAGGATCGATGACCGACCAGATGGAAAGCTCCAGCCGAGGCAATCTGCCGAAAATCGCGGGCGCGACTCTCGTCGTCGCCGCCGTCGCCGGCGTTCTATACGTGAACGGCGGCTCTAGCGGCAAGACGAGCGCGGTGAGCCAGGCCTGCGCCGCCTCCCGCGACATCTCGCAGCGCGTGTCGGCGCTCGCCAAGGGCGAGGTCGCGGCCATGGCCATCGCCAATGAGCCCGAGCTCATGCCGGAAGTGACCTTCACCGGGCCGGACGGCCAGCCGCGCAAGCTCGAGGACTTTAAGGGCAAGACCGTGCTGCTCAACCTCTGGGCCACATGGTGCGTGCCCTGCCGCGGCGAAATGGCCGCGCTGGACCGTCTGCAGGCGGCGGCCGGCTCGGACAAGTTCGAGGTGGTGACGATCAATGTCGACACCTCCAGGCTCGAACGGCCCAAGGCCTTCCTCGGCGAGATCGGCGCGAAGAATCTCGCCTATTACGCCGATCCCAAAGCGGAAATCTTCTTCCAGCTGCGCCAGAGCGGTCAGGCGCTGGGCCTGCCGACGACCTTTTTGATCGACGGCTCCGGCTGCCGAATCGGCCTGATGCAGGGGCCGGCCAATTGGGATTCGGAAGAGGGCCGCTCTCTGGTGACGCGCACGGCGGAGATCTCCTCGCGGCCGACTCCCTGAGGATGGCGCTTTGACCGACGACATATTGCGGCCCTGGGAGGTCCGCTCCTCGCAGACGCTCGTGCAGGATTCTTGGCTCACGCTGCGCGCGGATCATTGCGTGACGCAGCGCGGCGTCTCGCTCGATCCCTATTACGTGCTGGAATATTCCGATTGGGTCCATGTCGTCGCGCTGGACGAGGAGGACCGTCTGCTCATGGTGCGCCAATATCGCCATGGCGCCGGCGTGGCGTCGCTGGAGCTGCCGGGCGGCAGAATGGACCCGCATGAGAGCGATCCCGTCGCCGCCGGGGCGCGCGAGCTGCTGGAAGAAACCGGACACGCCGCGCCATTATTGCGACATTTGGCGCGTCTTTCGCCCAATCCGGCGACCCACACCAACTGGGTGCATGTCCTCTATGGCGAAGGCGCGAAAGAGGTCGCGCCTCTGAATCTCGACAGCGGCGAGGATATTCGCGTCGAGCGCGTCCCCTGGCGCGAGGCGCTCGATCTCGCGCTCGGCGGGGCCATCGTCAATGCGCAGCATGTAGCCTTGCTGGCGATCACTTTCGCCCGCATGAAGGGCGTGACAATCGGCGGGTGACGATCAGCGGCGGCTGCGTCACTGCTGGCGGATGAACAGGCAGACCGAGGTCGAGAGCGGGGCCGGAAGAATTCTGTGGAGCAGGTTGAAGGCTCGATAGAGCCAGGGACTTCCAAAATAATAGGAGGGCTCGCCGCTGTCGTAGTAGTGATAGACCGGCTTCCCGCGAAAGACCCGCTTTGCTTGTTGTGGGCTGTTCAATCGGTAGAATGTCGGGAAAATATCCGACGCATCGCGGCCGGGCTGAACCGACTTCAGCACCCCGACGTGGAATCTGTTCGGTAGAAGATTGCTCGCCAGCCTGACGTAGCCCCACCGGTTCGGCGTCCGCGCGCAGATATAGCCTTCCGGCTTTAGAACTCTCAAGAGCTCCTTGGCGACGACCTCGGGATGTTCGAGGTGCTCGAAAGTCGTATCAGACACGATGAGATCGAAAGCTCCATCCGGGAAGGGCAATGGCGCGTCGGGTACGAGCAGCGCCTGCTCATGCGAGCAAGGATGGCTCAAGACAGCTTCGTCTATGTCGGCCGCCGTGACTCGTGCGCCCGTCGTGCGCAAGTCCCGAAGGTGGCGACGGTAGGCGGATTGCGTGTCCGACCAGAACGCGCCGCGCCCAGCGCCGAAGTCGAGGACATTTTCGACTTTTTCGCGCAACATGATGGCCTTCACGAAATTGTAGAACCGGATCGTTCCATCCTGCGCTGTGAAATCGTCGATCGCTTTCTCAGCGTGAACGCAATAGGAGATATCCATCATCGGCTCCGATCCAGCAAACATGCGCCGATCGGCGAAAAACTGCGCGGCGCGATCTGGCGTGCGCAGGATATTCCATACCGCGGGCAGGGCTGGCTATCGGAGAGAGTCCGTAGGTGTGGTGCGAGCGCACGCTTTGCCGCATCGACAGCAAATCTCGTGGGCCGGAAGCCGGCCCTCACGGTGCAAATGAAATCCAGCGAATCGAGCCGCGGACGCAATTACGCGTCCGCGGCGAGCGGCCGCCGTGAAAAAACAGAGCGGACCGGCGGATAGAATGGCTGGCGCCGGTTTCTTACGCCTTGGCCGTCTGCCCGTGCGGAATGCCTTCCTTATCGAAGAGCGCGGTCAGCTCGCCGGACTGGAACATCTCGCGGGTGATGTCGCAGCCGCCGATGAACTCGCCCTTCACATAGAGCTGGGGAATCGTCGGCCATTGCGAATAGGCTTTGATGCCGTCGCGAATGAAGGGATCGGCCAGCACATTGACGCTCTTGAAGGGAACGCCGACATGGCCGAGAATCTGGCAGACCTGCATGGAGAAGCCGCACTGCGGCGCGGCGGGCGTGCCCTTCATGAACAGCACGACATCGGCGCTGTCGATCTCGTTCTTGATCGCGGTAGTGGTGGATTCGGACATTGGGATTACCTCGTCTAGCGGAATTCAAGGTTCCGTTGCAGGCGGCCCGGCGAGCGCCGCCGGGCGTAGAAACGATTTTAGAGAGCGATCGTGGTCAGCGCCAGAGCATGCAGCTCGCCGCCGAGGCGCTCGCCGAAAGCCTTGTTGACCATCTGATGCTGCTGCACGCGGCTCTTGCCGCGAAAGGTCTCCGACTTCACCGAGGCGGCCCAATGATCGCCGTCGTCGGCGAGCGCGGTGATCTCGATCACGGCGTCCGGTATGGCCGCCTTGATGAGACGCTCGATTTCACTTCTTTCCATCGCCATTGCGCATCGACCTCCTAAAAGCCTAGAGCGAAGACGCTGTCGTCCCCGGCCATATAGGCCGGCAACGGCGCCTGCTGCGCATGTTGCACGTCGCATAGCAATATCGGCGCCTCGCCGGGCAGATGCAACTCGTTTCCGCCTGTCGCGCCGAGAGCGAGAACCGCCACGCCCGCGGCCTTCGCATCGGCCTCGATCGCCGCCGCTTCCGCCGGCTCGGCCACGACCAGATAGCGCGCCTGATCCTCGCCGAAGAGGATCGCATGGGCCGGGCCTTCCGGCAGGCGGTCTATGGTCGCGCCGACGCCGCCGGCGATCGCCATTTCGGCGAGCGCCACGGCGAGGCCGCCGTCCGAGAGATCATGGACGGCGAGCGCCCGCTGCTCGAGCACGAGCGCGCGCACGAAATCGCCATTGCGCTTCTCGGCCTCGAGATCGACCGGCGGCGGCGCGCCGTCGCGGCGGCCGGCGAGATCGCGCAGATAGAGCGACTGGCCGAGCCAGCCTGTCGTCTCGCCGATGAGCAGAATAGTCTTGCCGCCCTCGGGCAAAGCGATGGTGGAGGCGAGCGCGACATCCGATATCACGCCGACGCCGCCGATCGCCGGGGTCGGCAGAATGCCCGTACCCTGCGTCTCATTGTAGAGCGAGACATTGCCGGAGACGATCGGGAAGTCGAGCGCCCGCGCCGCCTCGCCAATGCCTTGCAGGCAGCCGACGAACTGGCCCATGATCTCGGGCTTTTCGGGATTGCCGAAATTGAGATTGTCGGTGAGCGCCAGAGGCTGGCCGCCGCGCGCCGAAATATTGCGCCAGGCCTCCGCGACAGCTTGGCGGCCGCCCTCCGCCGGATCGGCCGCGCAATAGCGCGCCGTCACGTCGGTGGTCAGCACCAAGCCTTTGCGCCCCTCGCGGATGCGCACGACGGCGGCGTCGCCGCCCGGCGCGCGCACCGTATTGCCGAGGATCAGATGGTCATATTGCTCCCACACCCAGCGCTTGGAGCAGAGGTCCGGCGTCGCCAGCAGGGCGAGCAGCGCTCGCGCATTGGAGCCGAGCGGCGCGATCGAAGCCGCATTGAGAACCGGCGGCTTCGGCGTCGGGACATGGGGGCGGTCGTAGAGCGGAGCCTCGTCGCCCAGTTCCTTGATCGGCAGATCGGCCTCGACGACGCCCTTATGCTTGACCACGAAACGCAGATTATCGGTGGTCTTGCCGATGATCGCGAAATCGAGGCCCCATTTCACGAAAATGGCCTCGGCCTCTTTCTCCTGCTCGGGCTTCAGCACCATGAGCATGCGCTCCTGGCTCTCCGAGAGCATCATCTCATAGGCGGTCATGCCTTCTTCGCGGCAGGGCAGTGCGTCGAGATCGAGCTCTATGCCGAGATTGCCCTTGGCGCCCATTTCCACGGCGGAGGAGGTGAGGCCGGCCGCGCCCATGTCCTGGATCGCGATCACGGCGCCCGAGGCCATCAGCTCGAGACAGGCCTCGAGCAGCAGCTTTTCCGAGAAGGGGTCGCCGACCTGCACGGTCGGACGTTTCTCCTCGGCGTCGGCCTCGAAGGAGGCGGAGGCCATGCTGGCGCCGTGAATGCCGTCGCGGCCGGTCTTGGAGCCGAGATAGACGATCGGATTGCCGACGCCCGCCGCCGCCGAATAGAAGATCGAATCCGTGCGGGCGAGGCCGACCGCCATGGCGTTGACGAGAATATTGCCGTCATAGGATTCGTCGAATTCGGTCGAGCCGCCGACCGTCGGCACGCCGAAGGAATTGCCATAGCCGCCGACGCCGGCGACCACTCCGGCGACCAGCCGCCGCGTCTTGGGATGCGCCGGCTTGCCGAAGCGCAGGAGATTCAAACAGGCGATCGGCCGCGCGCCCATTGTGAAGACATCGCGCAGAATGCCGCCCACGCCCGTCGCCGCGCCTTGATAAGGCTCGATGAAGGACGGGTGGTTATGGCTCTCCATCTTGAAGACGCAGGCGTCGCCGCCGCCAATGTCGATGACGCCGGCGTTCTCACCCGGCCCCTTGATGACCCAGGGCGCTTTGGTCGGCAGCTTGCGCAGATGAATGCGCGAAGACTTGTAGGAACAATGCTCGTTCCACATGGCCGAGAATATTCCGAGCTCGGTGAGGCTCGGCGCGCGGCCGATCAGCGCGACGATGCGCTCATATTCCTCTGTCTTCAGCCCATGCGCCAAGGCCGCTTCGAGCATTGTGTCTCCCCCGCCGGACGCGGCCTCGCCGCGGACTTCGGCTCGTGTTTCGGGTAAGTCGAATTGTCGCAGCCGCGACCGAGCTTTCCGAGCGGGCGGCGCCGACGAATCTCCCGCTATTCTGCCGTTTCGCCCCAGAAAGGCCGCAGAATCCGGCGGTTCGCCCCCCGATTAATAGGATCGCCGCGCAATGGCAACTGTCGCGAGCTGTTGCCAAAGAGTCACAGCTGTAGAGAAAGAATTGTGAGACGAGGCAGTCCTTGATCTAGATCAAGTCCTCCTGTCGAAAATCGGAGCAATTTGAGCGCCGACTCGGACGGCCGCCTTGCGCGCCGTCCTAAGATCAATCGACGGGGGAGCCTGATGAGAAGTGTTTTGCGCGGCGCGCTCGCCGCATCCGTGTTGACCGCAGCGAGCGCTACGGTTCAGGCGGCCGATCTTCCTTCGATGAAGAGCGCGCCGTTGCCGCCTCCTCCCCCGGCTTTCAGCTGGACCGGCCTCTACGGCGGCATCAACATCGGCTATGGCTTCGGCGATTCCAGCCGGGAGACGGGTGGTCTCGGCTATATTTCGGCGGGCTCGCTCGCGCCGGTCACGCCGCTGGGCTCCGCCTGGGGCGCCTCGCAGGATTTGCACGGCGTCATCGGCGGCGGACAGGTCGGCTATAATCATCAGGTCAACCCCTGGCTAGTTCTCGGCCTCGAGGCCGATATTCAGGCCACAGACGTGGAGAGCAAGGCGAAATCGGCGGTCGGCGTCTTCGACGGCAATGGCGCGCATCTGCAGAGCGCCGATTCGACCAAGGGCGTCGACTGGTTCGGCACTGTACGCGGCCGCGTCGGCTTCGTGCTTCCGTCCATTCCCAATCTGATGATCTATGGCACGGGCGGCTTCGCCTATGGCCAGGTGATCCACAATGTCGGCTTCGCGGATAATTTCGCCGCCGTGGGCGCCGGTTTCGCCGGAGCCGCAGTCGGCCATGGCTATTCCGACGACACGCGCACCGGCTGGACGGCGGGCGGCGGCGTCGAATGGTCGCCCATCCCGAATTGGTCGGTCAAGGCGGAATATCTCTATGTCGATCTCGGCTCGACCAACGCCAATTCCGTCTCTCTAAACGGCGGCACGGCGGCGATCCTCGGCGCGACGACGCCTGTCTTCGCCGCGACGCAGAATTCGCCGACCCGTTTCCACAATGTCCGCGTCGGCCTCAACTGGCACTTCGACCCCTTCGCGCCCGGCCTCGTCTCGCGCGCCGACGGCCTTTCGTCGCTCAAGGAGCCGCCGCCGCCGGCCTTCGTCGACAGCTATCAGCCCTTCCAGGTTCGCCTGAAGGTCGGCAGCGTCATTCCGCTGGACGGCCATGGCACTGTCTATGATCAGGGCATCGCCCATCCGGCGCTCGGCTCCATCGGCCGCCTCTCGGGCCTCACCGGCGCGAATGGCGTGATCTCCGGCGCCAGCACCAACACCTCGACGTCGATCGTTCCCATGCTCGACGTCGCCTATTACCTGACCAAGAACTGGGCGATCGAGGCGATCTGCTGCGTCGCGCCGCATCACATTCAGGGCACGGGCACCATCGCCAGCGACTTCGCGCGCTCCTGGGTGTTCCCGCCGTCCCTGATGGCGCAGTATCACTTCACCAATTTCGGCCAGTTCCAGCCCTATCTCGGCGTCGGCGCGAATTTCACGGCCTTCTGGGGCACGCGCGTCAACAACGATGTCTGGGGCATCCCCTTCGCGGCGGGCTCGACGCTGGCCGGTCTCGGCCTGCCCGGAGCGCTCGCCACCTTCCAATGGGCGACTGTCGCTCCCTCTTGGGGCGTGGTCGGCCAAGCCGGCTTCGACTATATGTTCAACGAGCATTGGGGCGTGAACGTCGACGTCAAATATATCGGCATTCATCCGATGGTTCACGCGACGGCCGTCGCTTTCGTGCCGGGGGCGGCGGCGCTCGGCCCGATCTTCGTTCCGGTCAAAGTGTCGCTGCCGATCAACCCGATCGTCGTCTCGGCGGGCGTCACCTATCGCTTCGGCGGCGGCCTGCTGCAGCCCGTGCTCGCCAAATATTGAGCGGCGCGCAAAGCTGAAAGAAAAACAAGCCGGCTCCGAAAGGGGCCGGTTTTTTTGTCGACCCGATTGCGATTCGCCTTGTTCTTTGCCGCCTCGCCGCTAGGATT
Organism: Methylosinus sp. sav-2; assembly: GCF_004366495.1. Lineage (NCBI taxonomy): Bacteria > Pseudomonadati > Pseudomonadota > Alphaproteobacteria > Hyphomicrobiales > Methylocystaceae > Methylosinus > Methylosinus sp. sav-2. The sequence continues at coordinate 228,371 of NZ_SOEJ01000001.1, read as the reverse complement.
CGGCCGGTTACGTGTTCGATTCGGTTCAATGCGACGATTCGCCGGTCCTTCCGGCGCGCTTTCCCGAAGGATCTGAACATGGAAAATCCGATCGACGCGCCGCCTTCCGATCATGCCGAGCCGAGCGAGGTCGAGCCCGCGCTCGAAGCCGCGCTTCCCGGCGAGCCGGACGAGACGTCGGATGCGCCGCGGCGGACGGGCGCCGGCTTCGCCGACGCGCCGGCTCTGCTCGTCACCCAGGGCAAGCATCGTTTCTACACGCTGGTTTTGCCGAGCGATCTGCTGGCCGCCACTTGCACGGTGGAGGCGCGGCTCGACAATCCGATCGACGGTTTCCAGCGCCTGCTCGACAAAAAACGCGCGCGAGAGATCGCCGATTATATCGACAGCGGCTTCGGCAGCGTGCCGAGCGCGATCATTCTCTCCGCGCAGCCGCGCGCGCAGCTCCAATTCGACCGCAAGAGCGGCGAGCTGACCTTCCGCAAGGACCCGCGCTCCTTCCTCATCATCGATGGGCAGCATCGCGTCTATGGCTTCAATCTCGCGGCCAAGAGCGTGAAAGTGCCGGTGGTCGTCTACAATAGGCTGACGCGATCGCAGGAATGTCAGCTGTTCATGGACATCAACACCAAGCAGCGTCCGGTGCCACCGGAGCTGCTGCTGGACATTCGCCGTCTCTCCGAATCGGAGACCGAGGCCGAGGCGCTGCTGCACAATGTCTTCGACCTCTTCTCCAATGACGAGAAGAGCGTGCTCGCCGGCCTGCTCAGCCCTTCAGAGCGGCGCAAAGGCAAGATCTCGCGCGTGACTTTCAACGCCGCGCTGAAATCCATCGACGGCGCTTTCGTCGACGCCTCGGCGCAGGATGTCTATCAGGTGCTCAACGCCTATCTGCGCGCCTGCCTCAACGGGCTGCGCTATCATGGCGCGGAGGCGAATATCGCCAATCCGGCGCTGTTCAAGGCGCTGGTCCTGCTGTTCGCCAATGTCGCCGAGCGCGTCTCGGACCGTTATGGCGGGCGTTACACCACGCAGAATTTCGAGGATATTCTCGGCCCCTTCTTCCGCAAGCTGAAGAAGAGCGAGCTGCCCAAGCCCGCGACCGGCCATTTGGCGCTCTATGAGAATTATCGGAAAGCGCTGAGCTCGGGCTTCTCGCTCAAGCAATGGCTGTTCGCCTGAAGGAGCGAGCCTGAAGGCTCGCGGTCCAGGCCGCACATTGGATCGCGAGCCTTCAGGCTCGCTTTTGTCACTCCGGCTCGGATTGCGGCGCCTCTAGCCGATGCGCGTCGAGCTTTTCCGTCTCGAGGCGCGCCGTCGCTTCGCCGAGCTGTCGCTCGGCTTTCGTGCGGCCATGCGCGATGCGATTGGCTTCCGCCTCCGCCTCCTTGGAGCGCTTGTCCCTGACCTTGCGGGCGCGTCGCAGATTGACGATCTCGCCCATGGCGAATCAGGTCTTCTTGCGGAAGGCGTCGATGGAGACGATCTTGGCGGCCTCGCCGCCGCTCTCTTCTGTCGCGGGCGGCGCGGAATCCGGGCGCTTCTCGCTGCGGGCGGGGCGCGGGCCGGGCCGGACGGGCGTCGTCTCGCCGGCGGCGGGCTGCGGCCGCGTCGGGAAACGGGCCGGCTCCTCTTCCTCGCGGGCGGGGGCGAGCTCGTCGACCTCCCATTTGAGGCCGAAATCGACAGACGGGTCGGAGAAGACCGTCACCGCCTCGAAGGGCACATAGAGCTGCTCGGGAATGCTGCGGAAGGACAGGCCCACCGAGAAGCCGCGCTCATCGACGATGAGATTAGAATATTGATGCTGCAGGATGATGGTCATCTCCTGCGGCCATTGCTCCGCGAGGCGCTTGGAGATTCGGACCCCCGGCGCCTTGGTGCGAAAGCTGATGGTGAAATGATGGTCGCCCGGCAACCGGCCCGCGGCCGATGCATCGGCGAGAACCTTGCGCATGACGCCGCGAAGCGCGTCCTGGACGAGAAGATCGTATCTGATGAGGTCGGTGGACATGACGCTCGCCGAGAACCCCTGTTCGCTCTGCCCCGCCGGGACGAAAGTGGAGGCTTCTGTTGCCAGGCGCCTCCGAGCCCCGCCTAGAAGTGCTACCCCCTAGGGCTTGAATCCCAGTACCTTCACTGCATTACGCAGCGACGGCCACCGGAGCATAGTTGTCGTTGGCAACTATAAGGTTTGACCCGATAACGGCGGTATCATGCCGAGCGAAAAAGCACCCTTTACGCCCTCGTCGATCCTATTTCGCCCCCGCCACAAGCCGCCGCGCCAAACATGCATGTCTCGCGTGACGGCCTCTGGTGGAGGCGCCGGGTACCGCCCCCGGGTCCGATAGGTTTATTACGGAGTTCGTTTATCGCCATAGCCGTCCCGAAGGTCGGCAGCTCACAATATACGCATTAAGGGCCGATGCGGAAAGGGGCTGCGGGGCAAAGCTGCGCCGATCTCCCCGACTTTCTCGCGCAGATTGAGCGCATGCGGACGCGCCGCATCCGCGCGAGCGCTGTAACAAATTGAATTTACGTATTATTTTTTAAAACGCGCGAAAACGCCCGCCGAGGATCGACGGGCGTTTCGCGAGCGGCCTGCGGGGAGGAGGCGCCGGCCTCGGATCAGTTGTGCTTGACGGCCTGGCCATCCTTGACGGTCAGTCCGTCCTTGACCTGGGCGAACAGCGCATCGGTGAGAATGCGGTTCTTCACCAGCTCGTCCGTGGCCTTATAGGGCCGGCCCTTCACGATCGCCTCGGCCAGAGTGTGGGTGAGGCCCTTCACGCCGGAGAGCTGCTCCACCGTCGCGGAATTGATGTCGAGCGGCGCGGAGACGGCGACGACCTGCTTGACCGGCGCAGTCGCGGTGGTCGCGGCGGCGGCGGGGCCGGCCGGGGGCTTCGCGCCGGGGACGGTCGCGGTCTGGGCGAAAGCCGGAGCGGAAGCGAAAAGGGCGATGGCGAGAATGGCGTTGGTCTTCATGATGGCTGTCTCCTTGGACGGGGACATTTCCCCGATCGACTTGCGCATCATGCCGTGCTCGCGCTGAACCCGTTTTGAATGCGGCGTTCACCTGAAATTCAGCCGCCGAGCCCGGGCTTCATTTGCTCTTCAGGCAGGAGACGGCGGCCGGCAGGCAAGCCGCGCCCACCATGGAGCAGCCGGCCGAGCCATCCTCGAGGCGGGCGCAGACGAGGCAGCCGTCGGTCCATTCGAGGCAGGCGGGATGATCCTCGCCATAGGCCTGGGCCGGCTTTTCCTCTGCAGCGTGGGCCATGCTCGCGCAGAGCAGCGCGAGGGCGAAGGCCGCGCGCGCGATCACGCCTCGCCCACGCGCTTGGGCGCGGAAAAGCCGGCGGCGTCCATGGCGAGATGAATCTTGTTCTGCAGGCCGGCGTCGTCGCCTTTGACGATCAGCGCGGCATTGTCGGCCAGCGCGCCGCAGAGCGCCTTCACCCAGGGCTCCTCGCTCTTGGCGAAATCGCCCAAAACGTAAGAATGCACGCGCGCCTTGTCGCCCGGATGGCCGATGCCGAGCCGCATGCGCTTGAAATCCTGCCCGATATGGGCGCCGATGGAGCGCAGGCCATTGTGCCCGGCCGCGCCGCCGCCGATCTTCACGCGGCATTTGGCGGGGGCGAGATCGAGCTCGTCATGAAAGACGACGACATCCGACAGCGCGATCTTGTGAAAGCGCAGCGCCTCGCCGACCGAGCGACCGGATTCGTTCATATAGGTCTGCGGCAGCAGCGCGAGCACGCGCTCGCCGGCGATCGTCCCCTCGCGGACGAGGCCCTGGAAGCGCGCGCGCGACGCAGAGAAGCCATGGGCGTCGGCGATCTTCTCGACCGCCATGAAGCCGATATTGTGCCGGTTCCCGGCATATTCGCGGCCGGGATTGCCGAGGCCGACGAAGAGCAGCATGGCCTATGGGCTCCGAGCCGAAGGAGGGCGATCGGCGGCCAGCGCCGATCGCCCGTCTCCTTTATTTCTTTTTCTCGGGAGCCTTGGCGGCCGGAGCGGCCTTGGCCGCCGGGGCCGCCTTGCCGCCCTTGCCCTTGGCCGGAGCCGCGGCGGCGGCCGCAGCGGCCGCGATCTCCTCGGCCGAGACGACCGGCGGCGCGATCGACGCCACCGTGAAGTTCTTGTCGGGATTGGTCGGCTTGCAGTTCGCCGGCAGGGTGAAAGCCGAGATCTGCAGCGAATCGTTGAAGTCGAGGCCGGTGAGATCGCCGGTGATGGCGTCCGGAATATTGTCGGCCGGCACCCACATCTCGATCGCGTGGAAGACGATGTTGAGCGAGCCGCCGCGCTTGATGCCGGGCGCCGCTTCATGATTGATGAAATGCACCGGAACGTCGACGCGCAGGCGCGAGCCCGCCTTCAGCCGCAGGAAGTCGACATGCAGCGGGAAGTCCTTGACCACATCGAGCTGATAGTCGCGCGGAATGACGCGCTCGGGCTTGCCGTCGATGTCGAGCTCGAAGATCGTCGTGAGGAAATGCCCGGCGTAGATGAGCTTGGTCAGCTCTTTCTTGTCGAGCGACAGTGGCGTCGGCGCCTCGCCGCCGCCATAGATGACTCCTGGTATACGGCCCTCACGGCGAACGCTGCGGGCGGCCCCCTTGCCTGTCCCGCTGCGCACCGTGGCCGCGAGCTTCTTGATCTCGGCCATTTCGGTGTCCTTTTTTCAAAGAGAAAGCGCGCCTTTCGCCTCCAGGGGTGTCGGATGCCGACGCGCTGCTGCGGCTTATAGGCGAGGGCAAATTCAGAGGCAAGGCTCGGGGCGGGCGGCGAATGGCCGTCGCGACGCGCGCCGTCGATGATTTTCGGAGACCAAACCCATGACGAAACACCGAATTTATACGACGAGCTTTGCGAGCGTCTATCCTCTCTATGTCGCAAAAGCCGAGAAGAAGGGACGCACGAAGGAGGAGGTCGATCAGATCATCTCTTGGCTGACCGGCTATGATCGAGCGGGGCTTCAGTCTCGGTTGGACGAGCAGACCGACTTCGAGACATTTTTTGCGCTCGCTCCAGAGCTCAATCCATTGCGCGCCTCCATCAAGGGCGTCGTCTGCGGCGTTCGAGTCGAGGAAATCGCGGAGCCGATCATGCGGGAAATAAGATATTTGGACAAATTGATCGACGAGCTGGCGCGCGGGAAGGCGCTCGACAAGATCCTTCGCAAGAGCTGAGCGGGGAGACGATCGATCGTCTGCGCGCCGCGCGCCATGCAGCGCCGGCCGCCGTGAAATCCCAAACGGAGCCGCGCCTTTTCGAAGCGGGAAGCTTGACAGCCTATTTCCGGGTCAGTTATATAACTAATAAGTTAAATATCTAACAGGTAATAGATGCCGGACCCCCTCAGCGCCACCTTTGCCGCTCTCGCGGACCCGACGCGCCGCGCGATCCTCGCCCGGCTCGCACAGGGCGAAGCCTCGGTCGGCGAGCTCGCAGCGCCTTTTTCCATCAGCCAGCCTGCGGTCTCGAAACATCTGAAAGTGCTCGAGCAGGCCGGCCTCATCACCCGCGGCCGCGCCGCGCAATCGCGTCCCTGCAAGCTGGACGCGGCCCGGCTGCGCGAAGTTTCCGATTGGCTCGAGACCTATCGGCGTTTCTGGGAGGAGAGCTTCGATCGGCTCGACGCCTATCTCGCCGAATTGCAGAAGGGCGACCCCGATGCTCCAAAGAATTGACGACGCCATCCCGCCGCTCACGATCACGCGGCGCTTCGCCGCGCCGCCGGCGGTCCTCTTCGACGCATGGCTCGATCCCAAAGCCGTCGAAAGCTGGCTGTTCCGCACGCCCTCGGGACAATCCGCTCATGTCGAGATCGACGCGCGCATCGGCGGCGGTTTCGCCATCCATGAGCAGCGCGGCGAGAGTCTCGCGACGCATTTCGGCGAATATATCGAGATCGAACGCCCGAGCCGTCTCGTCTTCACTCTGGGATTGCAGCGCGAAGGCCCATCCACGCGGATCGAGATCGACATTCGCCCGGACGGCGCCGGCAGCCTGTTGACGCTGACGCATCATATGACGACGGAAGCGCTCGCCAAATCCTTCGCCATCCGCGCCGGCTGGGCTGGAATTCTCGAGGGCCTCGCGCGCCAGACCGGCGAAGCGGATGCGCCGCATCGGCTCATTCTGCTGCGCACATTCGAGGCGCCGCGCGCGCTCGTTTTCAAATGCTGGACGGAGCCGCAGCATATGATGCGCTGGCTCTGCCCCGCGACATTCAACGTGCTGTTTGTCGAGAATGATCTGCGCATCGGCGGCAAATGGCGCGCCGGAATGCGCTCGCCGGAGGGCGAGGAGTTCATCCATCATGGCGAATATCTCGAGATCGAGGCGCCCGCGCGGCTCGTGCTGACCCATGAATGGGAGCGCAATCATCTCGAGCCGAAAGCGCTGACGACGATCGAGGTGGAGCTCACGGAGCAGGGCGGCAAGACCGAGATGATCTTCGTGCAGAGCGGCCTCGCCACGGCCGAATCCGCCGCCTCGCACCAGCATGGCTGGACCGGCGCATTCGACTATCTCGCCGAGCTCGCGCGCGAGCTGGCGACAAGCGATCATTGAGGAGGCGTCATGTCCGACGATGCTCGCATTTCAGTCCCTTCGGACGTTCCGGAGATTTCCGGGACGCGCCTCTTCGATGCGCCGCGCGCGCTTGTTTTCGACGCTTTCGCCGCGCCCGATCGACTGGCGCGCTGGTTCGGGCCGAAGGGTTTTTCGCTCACGACGCAAGCTTTCGAATTCGCGCCGGGCGGCGTCTGGCGCTTCGTCATGCACGGCCCGGACGGGCGCGATTACGAGAACAAGATCGTCTTTCGCGAGATACAGCGGCCCGAGCGCATCGCCTATGTCCATCCGGGCGACGACGACGCGGATCCTGTGAGAAAGGAGACGACCATCTCCTTCTCGCAAGAAGGCGAGAAGACGCGCATCGACTGGCGGATGCGCTTCCCGACGCTCGTCGAGCGCGATCGCGCCGAGCGTGAATATGGCGTCGCGATCGGCCTCGCCGAAAATCTCGATCGCCTCGGCGATTTCGTCGAGGAATCGGCCGATCCTGTCTTCTCCACGTCGCGCCGCTTCGCTGTTCCGCGCGACCTTCTGTGGAAGGCCCTCACCGAGCCCGAGCGAATGGCGCAATGGTTCGGGCCGAAGGGCGTTCCGGTCATCGCCTCGGAAATGGATTTCCGTCCGGGCGGCTCCTATCACTATGGCCTGCGGGCGCCGGACGGCGGCCCCATGTGGGGGCTCTTCGAATATCGCGAGATCGAGGCGCCGACGCGCATCACGCTCATCGCCTCCTTCTCCGACGCGAATCGCGGGCTCACACGGCATCCGCTGAGCGAGACTTGGCCGCTGAAGGTCGAGACGACTTATGTTTTCACCGAAAAGGACGGCGCCGGCGAGCTGACGCTCGTCGCGCGGCCCTTCGAGGCGAGCGCCGAAGAGATCGCGACCTTCGCCGGCGCGCTCGAGGCGCTGAGCAATGGCTGGGCCGGAACATTCGATGAGCTGGAGAGCTATCTCGTCCAGGGCTGACCCGCCTCCACAATCTTTTAAAAGCAAAGGAGCATTCGATGACGATGAAGCCTTATCTCTTCTTCTCCGGCCGCGCCGATGAAGCCATCGCCTTCTACCAAAAGGCGCTCGGCGCCGAGGTGAATTTCCTGCTGCGCTTCGACGAGAGTCCCGAGCCGCCGCCGCCCGGAGCGCTCGCGCCCGATTGGGGCGCGAAGATCATGCATTCCTGCCTTCGGATCGGCGATTCGGAAATTTTCCTATCGGATGGCTGCGGCACAGACGCCGCTCACTTCGAGGGCTTCGCCGTCTCGCTCGAGGCGAAGAACGCAGCGCAGGCAGAAGGCTTCTATGCCGCGCTCCTCGACGGCGGCGAAGCGCGCATGCCCTTGGGCGAGACCTTTTTCGCGACGAGCTTCGGCATGGCGGTCGATCGCTTCGGCGTGCTGTGGATGATAGTCGTCCCAAAATAACGGCGACGAGAGCGCTGGACGATTCGCGCCTGTTGACGAAACGCCTCGCGCGGACATGATCTCCCCCACGAAACGAGCGCCCTTCCGCGGCGCTCGCGGGGAGACATGTGATGACAATTCAACCCTATCTCATCTTCGATGGCCGCGCCGAGGAAGCCGCGGCCTTTTATGAGAAAGCGCTCGGGGCGCAGGTTCAGATGCTGATGCGCTACAAGGATTCGCCTCTGGCGCCGCCGGCGGACATGATGCCGCCGGGCTGGAACGCCAAGGTGATGCATATGGCGCTGCAGATCGGCGACGCCGTCGTCTTCGGCTCGGATGGCGACGGCGCCGAGAGCGGCGGCTTCAAAGGCTTCTCGCTCTCCTACGGCGCCAAGACCCTCGAGGAGGCCGAACGCGTCTTCGCGGCGCTCGCCGATGGCGGCGAGACGCAGATGCGCTTGACCAAGACCTTCTTCTCACCCGCTTTCGGCATACTCACCGATCGCTTCGGCGTTCCCTGGATGGTGGTCGTGCCGCAATGACGGCGCGCGGCGCCCGCGTGGAAGCGGGCGCCGCTCCGCCCCTTCACGAGGTTGGACATGTTGGAAATTATCGGCGCTGGCGTCGCCCTCATCATCGCCGTCATTCTCGTGCTGGCGGCGCGCCAGCCGGACGTCTGCCACATTGCGCGCTCCATCTTCGTCGCCGCGCCGCCGGAGCGCGTTTTCCCGCTCGTCGACGATCCGCGCGCCACCAATGAATGGAGTCCTTTCGTGAAGGACAAGAGCGTGAAGCTCTCCTATGCCGGCCCGGAGCGCGGCGTCGGCGCGGCCTGCGATTTCGAGGGCGATGCGAAAGTCGGCGCCGGACGCGTCGAGATCGTCGAATCCGTCGCGCCGTCGAAAGTGGTCGTCGCCTTGCGCATGGATCGGCCTATGAGATGCAGCAATCGTGTCGAATTCACCATTGCGCCGCAGGATGGCGGCTCGCTCGTCACCTGGGACATGAAGGGCCGCCAGCCCTTCCTCGGCAAGCTGTTCAGCCTCGTCATGAAGCCGGAGAAGATGGTCGGCGGCGCATTCGAGCAGGGCCTCTCCGATTTGAAGCGCCTCGTCGAGACGGCGCGCGAGGAGGCGGCGGAATGATGCGACGAAAACAGTCGTTCATTCCGTGAGCGCGACGGCGCGGCCTCAGACCGCCTGCGCGTATCTCTCGGCCTGCTCGAGATCGACGGAGACGAGCTGCGATATGCCCCGCTCGGCCTGCGTCACGCCGAACAGGCGATCCATGCGCGCCATTGTGATGGGATTATGCGTGATGGCGACGAAGCGCGTGTCGGTCTTCTTGCGCATATCCTCGAGCAGAGCGCAGAAGCGCTCGACATTGTAATCGTCGAGCGGCGCGTCCACCTCGTCGAGCACGCAGATCGGCGACGGATTGGTGAGGAAGACCGCGAAGATCAGCGACATTGCGGTCAGCGCCTGCTCGCCGCCGGAGAGCAGCGTCATCGTCTGCGGCTTCTTGCCCGGCGGGCGGGCGAGAATGTCAAGGCCGGCCTCCAGCGGATCGTCGCTCTCGATGAGCTGCAATTCCGCCGTGCCGCCGCCGAACAGCAGGCTGAACAGCTCCTTGAAATGCGCGTTCACCTGCTCGAAGGCGACGAGCAGGCGCTCGCGGCCTTCCTTGTTGAGGCTGGCGATGGCGCCGCGCAATTTCTTGATCGCCTCGGCGAGGTCTTCGCGCTCGGCCATCATCTTGTCGCGCTGCGTCTCGATCTCGCCGAGCTCCTCCTCGGCGCGCAGGTTCACCGCGCCCAATCTTTCGCGATCCGCCTTCAGCCCTTCCAGCTTGCGCTCTATGTCGGGAATGGCGGGCAGCTGCGTCTCCTCTCCGGTGACGCCGGCGAGCTCGGCGAGCGAATGCTCCTCGCTCTCCAATTCCATGGCGATGGCGTGCTCCACATCGGCCGAGCGGCGGCGCGCGGCCTCGAGCTGCGCCTCGCTGCGGGCTTTCTCCTCGCGCGCGGCGCTCATCGCCTCCAGCGCCATGCGGGCGGCGCGATCGGATTCCGCCTGCGCCGTCTCGCCGGTCGTGCGCGCATCGGCGGCGGCGCGGCGGGCGGCCTCGGCCTCCTCGATCGCCGAGAGAAGATTGCGGCGCTGGAGCAGGAAGGTCTCCGGCGAATCGATCAGCCGCTCCTGCTCGTCACGCGAATCCTCGAGGCGGCGCTCCAATTCCGATATGCGGTCCTGCGCGCGGTCGCGCCGCTCCATCCAGGAGGCGTTCTCGCGCAGGATCGCCGATTTGCGCGCGGCGCGCGTCTCGGCCTGATGGCGCAGCGAGGTGAGCGCGGCGCGCGCCTCGCCGGCCTGAGCGCGCTCGGCGGCGGCGCGGGAACGCACATGCTCCACCGCGCCGGCGAGCGAGGCTGGCTCGTCCAGCGCGTCCAGCGCACGCGCGGCGCCCTCGCGCTTCATCGCCGCCTCGTCGCGATTGGCGAGGATTTGCGCCTTGGCCTCCTCGAGCGCCGACAGGCGCTGCGCGATCTGGCCCAGGCGGCGCTCCGCCACGACATGGCGCTCGCGCGCTTCTTCCAGCGCGGCGCGGGCGCGGCGCTGACCCTCGCGGGCGGCGCTCTCGGCAAGGGCGGCAGCGCGCGCCTGCTCCTGCGCCGTCTGCGCCTCGTCGGCGAGCGCGTCGGCGGCCTCGCGGGCGGCTGCGGCCTCGAGGCGCAGATCGGCGAGGCGATTCTTCTCGGCCAAACGGCGGGCGGCCGGCGTCGGCGCCTCGGCGGCCTGGGTGAATCCGTCCCAGCGCCAGAGGTCGCCTTCCTTGGAGACGAGGCGCTGGCCAGGCTTCAGCATGGAGCGCAATGCTGCGCCCTCGCTGCGCAGCACGACGCCGATCTGCGCGAGGCGCCGCGCCAGCGCCGGCGGAGCCTGCACCATCTCGGCGAGCGTGCGCACGCCCGGCGGCAGCGAGGGATCGCCGGCGCCGGAGGTGAGCGCCCAATGGGCCGGGGCGGAGGTCTCGATGGAGGCGTCGAGATCGTCGCCGAGCGCGGCGCCGAGCGCGGTCTCATAGCCCTTCTCGACGCTGACGCTCTCCACGATCGGCGCCCAGAGATCGCCGCCGCCCGATTCGAGCAGCTTTTCCAGCGTGCGCGCCTCGGTCTCGAGACGTCCGGCGCGCTTCTCGGCCTCGGCCAGCGGCTGGCGCGATAGGCTCTCCGCCTCGCGCGCCTCGATCGCCGCCTCTTCGGCCATCAGAGCGGTCTCGTCGGCTTCGCGCGCCTGCTCGCTCGCCATTTCGAGCGATTCGGCGAGGCGCTCCACCTCCTCCGCCGCGCCGCCCTGGCCGGCGATCAGCGCGAATTCCGTCTCGACGCGGGTCAGCTCGGCCTCGAAACGCGAGACGCGCTGCGTCTCCTCGCGCAGCGCCGCCTCCAGCGCTCCGCGCTGGGCGTTGACGCCGGCCAGCGATTGCTGCGCCTCGGAGAGTTCGGCCTCGGTGCGGGCCAGCGCCTCCTCTATCTCGGCGAGACGCTCCCGCGCTTCCGCTTCGCGCTCGGCGCCGATGGCGTCCTGCTCGGCGAGCTCGCCGCGTTCGTCCTCGAGCCGCTGCGTCACCTCGGCGGCGTCGTCGATCAGCGCGCGCTCGCGCTCGACGTCGCGGGCGAATTGCTCCGCGTGGCGGGTCAGCTCGGCGATGCGCTCCTTGGCGCGCTTCTCTTCGCCGTCCAGCGCGTCGCGGGCCATGATCAGCCGATGTAGCGCCGCGCCGGCCTCGGCCTCCTTGTCGCGGAGCTTCGGCAGCTCGAAGGCGGCGATCGCCTGCAGTCGCGCGGCCTCGGCCTGCTGCAACGTGCGCTCCTCGACGAGCTTTAAATCCTCTTCCAGCTTGCGCTCGGCGAGCTTCAGCTGCTCGCTTGCCTGCCGATGCGCGATATAGGCGGCGAGCGCCTCATTCTTGCGGATTTCCGCCGCCACGGCGCGATAGCGCTGCGCCTGCCGCGCCTGGCGGCGCAGGCTCTCGGTCTGGCCGTCGACCTGTTTCAACACATCCTCGAGGCGGGTGAGATTATCGGCGGCCGCGGTCAGGCGCAGCTCGGCCTCGTGACGGCGGGAGTGGAGGCCGGCGACGCCGGCGGCGTCCTCCAAAATGCGGCGGCGCGCCTGCGGCTTGGCCGAGATGATCTCGCCGATCTGCCCCTGGCGCACCAGCGCCGGCGAGCGCGCGCCGGTGGCGGCGTCGGCGAACAGCAGCTGCACATCCTTGGCGCGCACCTCGCGGCCATTGATCCTATAGGTAGAGCCCGCCTCGCGCTCGATGCGGCGGGTGACTTCCAAAGTCTCGGCGTCGTTGAAAGCGGCCGGGGCGGTGCGGGAGCTATTGTCCAGCACGAGGCCGACTTCCGCGACATTGCGGGCCGGGCGCGAGCCGCCGCCGGAGAAGATGACGTCATCCATCCCCGAGCCGCGCATGTTTTTGTAGGAGCTTTCGCCCATGACCCAGCGCAGGGCCTCGACGAGATTGGACTTGCCACAGCCATTCGGCCCGACGACGCCGGTCAGGCCCGGCTCGATCAGAAAATCTGTGGCCTCGCAGAAGCTCTTGAAGCCGAGAAGTCGGAGCCGCTGGAATTTCATGCGCGCCAGAGCGCCACAAAATAGCGGGGAAGGCAAGAAATAGGGCGCGATATGTTGTGGGAATGCGCGGTTTCGCCCCCGCATCCCCGGTTGGCTTCGGTCAGGCGACATTCCTGGCGAGAGGCGCGTCCTCCTCTGCCCAAAAGCCGCCGCCGCGTCCCTTGCGCTTCATTCGGTAGAGGGCGGCGTCGGCGCAGGACACGAGCTGCTCGAGCCCGGCTCCGTCTCGCGGAGCCAAGGCGACGCCGATGCTGACGCCGATCTGAATTTTCCCTCCGAGGAGTTCGTAAGGCGCGCCGACCGCCTGGACGATGCGGCGCGCCAGAAGCTCCGCCTCGTCGGAGAGCTGGATCCCGAGCTGGATGACGACGAATTCGTCGCCTCCGAGGCGAGCGACAGTGTCTCCCTGGCGCACGGTCTGCGTCAGCCGTTCGGCGACGGCCCGGAGGAGGGCGTCTCCCGTGATATGGCCGAAACTGTCATTGACCTCTTTGAAGCGGTCGAGATCGAGATAATGGAGCGCGAACAGGCCGCCGGTCTGCTCGATGCGCGCGCCGGCCTCTTCCAGCTTCTCTTGCAGGAGAATGCGATTGGCGAGGCCCGTCAGATGGTCTCTGCCGGCCAGCGCCGCGAGATCCAGCTTCGCGATGATCTGCTGTCGCACCGTGTCATAGAAATCCTCGACCAGCCCGAGGCCGGCCAGAGCGAAAACGCCGACGACGACCGCCTGAGTGGCGAAGACCGTCTGCGCGTACCAGCCGTCTGCGGCGATCGCGCGCATGCCGAAACCCGCGACTGTCGGTATGGTCGCCAGAGCCACGCTCCCCCAGCAGAGCTGCGGGCGGGCGGACAGGCGGGTGACGACGCCCGCCCCATAGGCGAGGATCAGCGTCGTGACCAGCATCGGGCTCAATATGAGGTCGGACACGGCGGCCTCCACCGTGAGCGCCCGCGCGTCGAGCGCGCCGAGCAAGGCGGCGAAGGCGAAGCTGCCGACGGCGTAGCGCTGGTCCCATTGCCTGGCTTCGCTCGCCGTGGGGCGCGCGGCGGCCCGCCGGCGGCGATAGAGCAGCATGAGAGCGATGCGAGCGGCGGAGACGATCGCGCCGGCGAGGGTCACGAGCAAAAGCAGGCCGTCGCCTGTCCGGATTGTCAGCAGGGCGCCGATGCCGACCATGGTGACGCCCATGATGGCGATGGGAGGAAGAGCCCTGTAGACGACATCCACGAGCTCGATCAATGCAGCGTCCGGAAGCTCGTCCGAACGCCGCGAAAAGCGTTGCAGGTATTTGGTCAGCATGGATCGCTCGCGCCGTTTCATTGAGGATAGGCGCGACGACGAGCGAGAGCCAGAGCGCATGGCGCGGTTCTGCCCCTATAGGAAACAATCGCTTAAGCGTCGGAGCCGCCGAATGCGCAACCGCCGCTCTGGGTCTCGCGGAGAGGGGTCACGCCCCGGTGGTGATGAACTGCGCCTTGGCGAGCTCGGCGAACAGGCCGCCTTTCGCCACCAGTCCGTCGAAGGTCCCACTCTCGACGATCTCGCCGCGATCCAGCACCAATATGCGGTCCGCATGGCGCACCGTCGCCAGACGATGGGCGATGATGAAAGTGGTGCGGCCCGCCGTCGCCGCCTCCAGCGCTTTTTGCAACTGACGCTCTGTGGTCGCGTCCAGCGCGCTGGTCGCCTCGTCGAAAATCATGATCGGCGGGTCCTTCAGCAGCGCGCGCGCGATGGAGAGGCGCTGGCGCTCGCCGCCCGACAATGTGCGGCCGCGCTCGCCGACCAAGGTTGCAAGCCCGTCGCTCTGGCGCGCGACGAGATCGCGCGCCTGCGCCAGCTCCACTGCGCGGGCGATCTCCTCCTCGCTGGCGTCCGGCTTGCCGACGCGCAGATTCTCCTCGATCGAGCGGGCGAACAGCATAGGCTCCTGAAACACGACGCCTATGTTGCGGCGGAGCGAGGTCAGCGTCATGTCGCGAATGTCGACCCCGTCGATCGTCACCCGGCCCTGCGCCGGATCGAAGACGCGATGCAAGAGACCGAGCGTCGTCGATTTGCCCGAGCCGGTCGCGCCGACCAGCGCGATGGTCTCACCCTGCCGCGCCGAGAAGGAGACGTCGCGCAGCGCGAGACGCTCGCCGCCATAAGAAAAGCTCACATTCTCGAAAGCGACGGCGCCCGCGAGCCGGCCGAGATCGCGCGCATCCTCGCGATCAGCGACCGTCGGCCGCGTGTCGAGAATGGCGAAGAATTCGGCGATCTTGGGCGCGAGCAGAAACAGCACATTGAGGAAGCCGACCATTTGCTCGAGCCTGCCGATGAGCATGGTCGCGAAGCTCATGAAGGCGACGATCTCGCCGATGGAGGCGAGGCCCTGCAAATGCAGCCAGGCGCCGAGCAGAAAGATGACGAGCAGGGTGAGCGTCGCCGAGGCGCGGCTCGCTACCGCCGCCAGCGCCCACCAGGAGAGCACCGGAATTTGCGCGGCGAGCAATTCGTCGATGATCCGCCGCAGCGCATTGGTCTCGCTCTGCACGCGCGTGAAGCTCTGCACCACGGCGACATTGCCGAGCGCGTCGGAAGCGTGCTCGGCGAGCGAGGAATGGTGACGCTCCACCTTGCTCTGCAATTGCTCGGTGCGGCGCAGGACAAAGGAGGTGAGCGCGCCGAAGACGATGACGAGCACGATGAGCGGCAGAGCGAGCCGCCAATTGACGAAGAGCGTCGCCGGCAGCAGCACGAAGAGCGCGACGAAGGAGGCGCAATTCTCGCGGAAGAAGGAGAGCCACAGCCCCGCCATTCCCGAGGCGCCCTCCAGCATCACCTTCAGCAGCCGGCCGGAATGTGCGCCGGCGTGAAAGCTCGACGGCAGATCGAGCACATGCTCGAAATAGGCGGCCATGACCGCGAGCCGGCTTCTATGCGCGAGCCGATCGGCATGCAGCGCGACCAGCACAGACGCGGCGATGGAGAAGAGGCCGAAGCCGGCCCAGGCCGCCAGCAGCGGCACGAGATCGCCCCAGGCGAGCTTGACGCCCACCGCCTGCGCGCGCGTGAGCACGTCTATGACGCGGCCGAACAGCATGGGCTCGGCGAATTGCGCAATGGCCACGGCGAGATTGGCGACGACGAGGATCGTCGCGAGACGTTTCTGCGGCTTCAGCTGCGCGAGGACGCGGAGATAGACGGAGAGCACGGACATGAGACAACTAAATGGGAGAGGCGATGGCGCGGTCTATAGCGGGCGGGCCGGGGAGCGCAAGGTCGCGCGAGGCGAGAGCTTCGCGAATTCTCTCCGGCCACGCTTGTATTATCCGCCCGAATGCCCCACATACGTTCTATCGAGTTTTCGGCCGGTCGACTCCTGCTTCGCGCCTAACGGCGCCCCGGGCATTATGACTTCCTCTCCAGAACATCGATCAAGCGAGGCGTCGCATGTCGCGAACGCCTCAATCCCCCCTGTTCTTCGAAAGGACAAGTCATGCAGACCGGCATCGTGAAATGGTTCAATGCGCAAAAGGGTTTCGGCTTCATTCAGCCGGAGTCCGGCGGAGCCGACGTCTTCGTTCATATCAGCGCTGTCGAGCGCGCGGGCCTTAACGGCCTCGCCGAGGGCCAGAAGCTCTCCTATGAGATCGTCGTCGACCGGCGCAGCGGCAAATCATCGGCGGATCAGCTGAAGGTCGACTGACCTTAGCGATCAGGCCCTGCGCGCCGACCGCGGATGTACCGGCGGCGAGCGCGGGGTCTTCTCCCCCGGTGGAGGCGCGTCGTTCCTTCGCGGATCGGCGCGTCGCACTCCATCCGAAAGGGCCGACATTGTGAGCGCGCATTCGAATGAGCTCTCCCGCTATCAGCGGCTTCGCAAAGAAGCGCCGACGCATAAGTTTCGTCTCGGCGCGCAAATCTATCATCGCCTAGGCGCGCGAACGGAAAAAGAGACATTCCGGATCATGCGCCTGCTGCCCGACAGCGGCGCCGGATTCCAATATGTCATCAAAGGAGACCGGGACGGTCTCGAACGTGTCGTGACGGAAGCGGGAATGGAATTCGCCTGGTAATTTCTCGCTTCGGAGGGTTGTGCGCGTCGCTCGCGTCGTCTCGTCCACACGGCTGCGCGGCGGCGTCGTGATCGATTTTCGCGCCGAAAAGCGCGGACGACAGGGAGAAGAGCGATGAGCGCATTCGATTACGGCATGGAAGCCGGCCTTTTCTCATCCAAGACGCTCGCCAAGCGGTCGCGATCCTATCAGAACTCCGTCGAATTCCGGCGTTTCGCCCAGGCCGCGGAGGCGATTCGCTATGCTGTCGAGGATATGCCCGCCGCTTTGCTCGGAACCTGCTCGCTCGAGGTGGCCGAGGCGACCTATACGGGCGCGGCGATCCGCGGCTTGTATGAAAGCGCGGAATTTCCTCTGCCGCGGCGGATCGATGCGGCGGTGAAAAAATAGAATCGTTCAGATAGCGTGACGCGCGCGCCGCTGGAGCGCCGCGGCGCGACGCGATACATTCCCTCTCATGACCGCTCCATTGTTGCGCGACGATTGCGCGCTTTCGCTGCTTCCCCGGCCCGGCTCGCCGCCGGTGGAATGGGTCGTGGCTCCCGGTCTCACGCCTTATGAAGCCGCCGTCGCCGAGATGGAATCGCTGGTCGAGCGCATCGCCGATGGCGCCGCTCCCGAGCGCGTCCTTCTGCTCGAGCATCCGCCCGTCTACACCGCCGGAACCTCGGCCAAGGAGGCCGATCTGCTCGATGCGCGCTTTCCCGTGCATCGCACCGGGCGGGGCGGGCAGTTCACCTATCACGGGCCGGGACAGCGGGTCGCCTATGTGATGCTGGACCTCACGCGGCGAAAGCGCGATCTGCGCGCCTATGTGGCCGGGCTCGAGGCCTGGCTCATCGAAACGCTCGCTTCGCTCGGCGTCGCCGGCGAGCGGCGAGAGGATCGCGTCGGCGTATGGACGCGCCGGCCGGACAAGCCTGCGGGCCTTTTCGGCGAGCCGGCCGAGGACAAGATTGCGGCGATCGGCGTGCGCGTGCGGCGCTGGACGACGTTCCACGGATTGGCGCTCAATGTCGCGCCGGATCTCACGCATTTTTCCGGCATAGCGCCTTGCGGCGTGCGGCAGGCGCATCTTGGCGTGACGAGCCTCGCCGATCTCGGCAAGGTCTCCGATATGGCGGCGGTGGACGCGGCTTTGCGCCGCGCCTTCGAGCCCATATTCGGCGCGACGACGGCGCCTCAGTCTCCCGAGAGATGAGCGAAATCGCGAACCACGCGCTCATAGACGTCGCGCTTGAAAGGCACGATCAGCTGCGGCAATAGCGCCGCCCGCTCCCAGCGCCAGGCGTCGAATTCCGGCTCGTGCTGGCCGTCGCAGGGGCGCTCTATGTCGATCTCCGCCTCCTCGCCCTCGAAGCGGAAAGCGAACCATTTCTGCGTCTGGCCGCGATATTTGCCTTTCCAGCGCTTCGAGGCCTCGGGCGGCAGATCGTAGCTGTACCAATCCTGCGCCTCGGCGAGCACGGAGACGCTGGTCACATTGGTCTCCTCGTGCAATTCGCGCAGCGCGGCGGCGAGCGGCTCCTCGCCTGCGTCTATGCCGCCTTGCGGCATTTGCCATTCATGCTCGATCACCTGCGGATCGGCGCGCTTGGAGAGGCGCCGGCCGAGGAAGACGAGGCCTTTGGCGTTGATCAGCATGACGCCGACGCAGGGTCTGTAGGCCAGCTCGCTCATTTCCACTTTCCGGCTCTCGCCTCTTTGTCCTCGATCCGCGACGCCAGCGCGCTCAGCGGCACGAGCGCAATTCCCTTGCGCTCGAGCTCGCGCGCGAAACGTGCGAGGCGCGTCATCGTCTGCGGCAGCGCGCCGGCTGTGACGATCGCCTGACCATTGCGGCGCGCGAGCGCCTCGATCTGCGTCAGCGCCTTCTCCATCGCCTCGCCCGAGGCGCCGGCGTCGATCGCCACATCCGCCCGCGCCGCCGACAAGGCGAGACGCGGCGCGAGGGTCGCAACGAGCGAGCGCGGCGACGTGCCGTCGTCGAGAAAGAGCAGCCCGCGCCCGGCTATGTCGGTGAGCGTGGGCGTCAGCGCGGTCTCGTCGGCGGTGAATTGCGCGCCGAGATAATTCACCATGCCGATATAGCCCGAAAATCGGCTCATCAGCCAGTGCAGATCCTCGAGCCCGGCGCCGCGCGTCGTCAGCAGCGTATGCGGCCCGGGATTTTCGCGCGGATAATCATAAGGCTCCATCGGGGCCTGCAGCAAAATCTCGTGGCCGCGGTCGCGCGCCTTGGCGGCGACGCTCTCCGGATCGGCGCCATAGGGCGCGAGCGCCAGCGTGACGGCGCCGGGCAATTCGTCGATGGCGCTCGCCGTGAGCTGCGCATTGAGGCCGACGCCGCCGACGACGAGCGCGATGCGCGGCGCGCCAGCGGGCAGACGCGCGCTGATCGTCGCAGGGCGGGCGTAGACCTCCATCGGCTTCGCGCCATCGGCGCCGATCTTGGGCAGCGGGCCGCTGCGGCCTTTCTCCACCAGGCGCTTGTCCGGCGCCGGCGCGAGCGCCGTATGCTGCTCGTCGAGCCTTATGATGAGCGCGCCGGGAAGCTCGCCGCCGCCGACGCGCGTGACCTTGACGCCCGAGCGCTTTTCGATATCGGCGATCTCATCGGCGCGCTTGTCCGTTTCCGTGACCGACGCGCGCTCCATGGGAACGCTCGCCGGCGCCGGCGCCGGCGGCGGCTCGACCATTTCGATGCGCGCGACGGCGACGGGCTGGCCCGCCTGCGGATCGCGCAAGGACAGGAGAAGCGCGGCGCCGCCGGCTCCGCAGAGCAGCAATGCGGCGACGACGCTTTTCGTCCGCTTGCCGCGAGGGCGCGCCGGGCGTGGCTCCAGCGGCTCGTTCAAGCCCAATGGCTCGTTCAATTCGTCGGTCATTGCCCGCGGCGGGCTCCCTTTTGCGTCAGGCGCGAATCGGGGCGCCTCCCGGTCATTTTGAAATCACGAGACCGCCAGCGCCAGCGCCGCCTGCTGCTGCGTGGTCATGCCGGCGATCTGCGTCGTGGTGAAGGCGGCGATCTGATTGCCGTTGAGCGCCAGCAGCTCCGTCGTCGTCAACGCCGCTATGGCGGATGTGGTCAGCGCGGCCACCTGCGTCGTGGTGAGGCCGGTGAGCTGGAGCGCGTTGAAGGAGGCGATGACCGGGCCGTCGAGATTGGCGAGCTGCTGCGTGGTGAGCGCGCCGATCTGCGTCGAGGTCAGCGCGTTGAATTGCGTGGACGAGAGCGCGCCGATCTCGGTGGTGGTGAGATTGACGACCTGCGTCGTCGCCAGCGCGGAAATCTGCGATGTGGTGAGCGCGCCGACCTGCGTCGTCGTCAGCGCGCGCAATTGCGGGCGCAGCAGGCCGCCGAGCTGGGCGTTGGTCAGCGCCGCGATCTCCGTCGTCGTCACCGCCTGCATCTGCGCCGTCGTCAGCGCCGCGAATTGCGTGGATCGGAAGCCGGAAAATTGCGTCGTCGTCAGATCGGCGATCTGTGTCGCCGAGAGCCCGGAGATTCCGTCCGAGGAGACGGCGCCGATCTGCGTCTCGCTCAATGCGGAGAGCTGCGTCGTGGTGAGCGAGGCCGCCTGCGTCGCGGTGAGGCCGCCGAGCTCGGTCGCAGAGAGCAGAGCGATCAGCGTCGAGGTGAGGCTCGAGAATTGCGACGAGGTCAGGGCCGCTATGGCGGAGGCCGAGAGGCTGGCGAATTGCGTGGAGCTCAGCGAGGCGATTTCCGTCGTGCTGAGCCCGGCGACGGCGGTGGGCGAGAGAGCGGCGATCTGATCGGCCGAGAGCGCGGCCGATTGCGTGTCGGCGAGGGCGGCGATCTGCGTTTGGCTGAGTCCAGCGACGCCGGTCGTCGAGAGATAGGAGATTTGCGCCGCGCTCAAGGCCGTCAGCCGATCCGTGCCGAGCGCGGCGACCTGCGCCGAGGTCAGCCCGTAGATTTCCTGCGCGGTGAGAGTCTTCAGCTGCGACGTGGTGAGCGTGGCGAGCTGCGTGGTCGAGAGCGCGCCGATCTCGGTGGAGGTAAAGCTCTGCAATTGCGTCGTGGTGAGCGCGCCGAGCTCCGTCGTCGTCAGCCCGCCGACGCCGCTCGTCGACAGAGCGGCGATCTGCGCGGCGGTCAGCGCGGAGAATTGCGTGGCAGTGAGCGCGCCGACCTGCGTCTGCGTCAATCCGCCGACGCCCGTCGTCGCCAGCGCGGCGATCTGCGAAGCGGCCAGCAGGCCGAGCTGCGTCGCGGTGAGCGCCGCCACTTGCGTCGCGGCGAGGCCGCCGATCTGCGTGCTGGTCAACAGGCCGATCTGCGCCGTGGTGAGCGCCTGCACCTGCGTCGTCGTCAGCGCCGCCACGCCCGTGGAGGAGAAGCTGCGGAACTGCGTCGTCGTCAACGCGCCGATCTCGTCGCTGCTGAGCCCGGCGATGGCGGTGCTGGACAAAGCGGCGATCTGCGTCGAGGCGACGCTGGCGAGCTGCGTCGTCGTCAGCAGGCCGATCTGCGTGGCGGTGAGGCCGCCGATCGCCGTGCTGGTGAGATATTTGATCGCCGTGGTCGAGAGCGCGCCGATCCTGGTGGCGTCGAGCTGCGAGACTTCGGTGGAGGTCAGCCCGCGCGCCTGCGTCGCGGTGAGCGCGCCCACTTGCGTCGTGGTCAGCGCGGCGAGCTGCGCGCTGCTCAGCGCGGAAATCTGCGTCGCCGCCAGCGCGCCGAATTGCGTTGCGCTCAACGCCTGCACCTGCGTCGTCGTCAGCCCGCCGATCGCCGAAGTGGAGAGCGCCGCGATCTGCGTGGCGGCGAGCGCGTCGAATTGCGTCGCGGCGAGCGCCGCCGCCTGTGTCTGCGTCAGGCCTTGCAGCTCTTGCGTCGTCAGAGCGGCGATCTGCGTCGTCGCCAGCGCGGCGAGCTCGCTGGTCGTCAGCGCGCCGATCAGCGCCGCGGTGAGGCCGCGCAGCTGCGTCGTCGTCAACGCCTGCAGCTCGGTGAGCGTGAGGCCGGCGATCGTCGCGGTCGACAGGCCGGAGAGCTGAGTCGAGGTCAGCCGCGCGAGCTGATCGAGGCCGAAGGCGGCGATCTGCGTTGCGGAGAGCGCGCCGGCCTGAGTCGATGTGAGGGCGCCGATCTGCGTCGTGCTGAGCGCGGCAACCTCGGTGGTCGTCAGTGCGGCGACGGCGGTGGTGGTGAGCGCGGCGATCTGCGTGCCGGCGAGCGCGCCGAGCTGCGTCGTCGACAGCGCCGCCGCTTGAATGTCGGTGAGGCCGGCGAGCTCGGTCGTCGTCATCGCGACGAGCTGCGTCGTGGTGAGCGCGCCCAATTGGCCGAGCGTCAGCGCGCCGAGCTGACGCGCGGTGAAGCCGCGCAGCTGCGTGGTGGCGAGCGCGGAGACGACGCTGGTGGAAAGGCTGGCGACCGCATCCGCCGAAAGGCCCGCGATCTGCGTCGCGGCCAGCGCGGCGATCTGCGTCGCGGTGAGAGCGGCGAGCTGCGTGTCGACCAGCACGCTCATCTGCGCCGTGGTCAGCGCGCCGAGCTGCGTGGTGGTGAGAGAGGATATGTCGCTGGTCGATAATCCGCCGACGCCGGTCGTCGAAAGCGCGGCGAGCTGCGCCTTCTGCAATGCGGCGAGCTGCGCGATGGAGAAAGCGGCGATCTGCGCATCCGACATGGCGCGCATCTGCGTCGAGGTGAGCGCTGCGACCTGCGTCGTCGTCAGCATGGCGACATTGGCCGTCGACAGCGAGGCCACGGCGCTCGTCGCCAGCGCGGCTATCTGCGTGGTGGCGAGCGTCGCGAGCTGCGTCATCGACATGGCGGCGATCTGCGCCGCGCCGAGGCCGGACATGGCCGCGGCGGAGAGAGCCGCGATCTGCGTCGTGCTCAGCGCCGCGATTTGCGCATCCGACAGGGCAGCCGTCAGCAGCGCGCCGATCGCGCCGATCTGCGTCGTGGTGAGAGCGGCCACTGCGGTGGAGGTGAGGGCGCCGAAGCCGCTCGTCGAAAGCGCGGCGACTTGCGTCGAGGTGAGCGCGCCGAGCTGCGCGGCCGAGAGCGCGCCGACCTGCGTGTCGGCGAGCGCCTTGACCTGCGTCGAGGTGAGCGCCGTGACTTGCGTCATCGACAGCTCGGCGATCTGGCTCTGCCAGAATCCGCCGATCGACACGGCCGAGAGCGCCGCAACCTGCGTCGTGGTCAGCGTGTCGATCTGCGTCAGAGACAGCGCGGCGAGCTGCGTCGAGGTGAGAGCGGCGGCCTCGGTCGTGGTCAAGGCGCCGAGCTGCGTCGTGCTCAGCGTGGCGATCTGCCAATCGGCGAGAGCGCGCGTCTGCGCGGCCGTCAGAGCGGAGATTTGCGTCGTGGCGAGCGAAGCGATCTGCGCGCTGGTCAGCCCCGTGGCGGCGGTGGAGGTGAGCGCGGCGATCTGCGTCGTGGCGAAAGCGGCGAGCTGCGTCGTCGTCAGCGCGGCGACCTGCGTGTCGGCGAGGCCGGCGAAGGCGCGCGTCGGCATTGCGGCGATCTGCGTCGCGCTCAGCGCGGCGATCTGCGTCGTCTCCAGCGAATTGACCTCGGTCGCGGTGAGGCCGGCGAGCTGAGTGGTGGTGAAGCCGGCGATCTGCGTGGCGCTGAAAGCGTCGAATTGCGTCGTCGTCAGCCCAGCGATCTGCGCCGAGGTCAGGTTGGAGAGCTGGCTCGTGGAGAGATTGCCGAAGGCGGCGGAGCCGAGACCGGCGATCTGTACCGCCGAGAGCTGCGATATGGTCAGCGATTGGATCTGCGCCGTCGTCATATCGTCGAGCTGCGTCGTCGTCAGGCCGCGCGCCTGCGTCGAGGTGAGCGCTGCGAGCTGCGCGGTCGTCAGCCTGTCGATTGCGTCGGCCGAAAGTCCGCCGATCTGCGCCGAGGTGAGCGCCGCGGCCTGCGTGGTGGTGAGGCTCTGCAGCTCCGTCGTGGTCAGCAGATTGAGGAATGTGGTGGAGAGCGCCGACATTTGCGTCGAAGCGAGCGCGCCGACCTGCGTGACGCTCAATCCGCCGTCGTTGCTGGTGACGAGCGCGGCGATCTGCGCAGCAGTGAGATTGACAATGGCGAGCGACTGGATCGCCGTCGTCGTCATGGCGACGAGCTGCGTCGTCGTCAGGCTGCGCGCCTGCGTGGCGGCGAGCGCGGAAGTCTGCGTCGTCGTCAGATTGCCGATCTGCGTCGTCGTCAGTCCGGCGATCTGCCCGGCGGTCAGCCAATCGACCTGCGTCGTCGTCAGGCTCGCGATCATCGTCGCCGACAGCACGTTCAGCAGCGTCGTCGTCAGCGCGCGAATCTGCGTCGAGGACAGCGCGGCGAATTGCGTGGTGGAGAGATCGGAGAATGTGGTCGCGTCGATCGCCGCAAATTGCGCGGCGGCGAGCTCGGTGACGTCGAGCGATTGCAGCCCCGTCGTCGAAAGATCGGCGAGCTGCGTCGCCGTCAGCCCGCGCGCCTGCGTCGTCGTCAGCGCGACGAGGCGCGTCTCCGTCAGATTGGCGAGCGTCGTATCGGAGAGGCCGGCGATCTGCGCGGCGGAGAGGCCGGCAAATTGCGTCGTGGTGAGCGCGCCGAGCCGCGTCGTGGTGAGTCCGTTGAGCGTCGTCGTGGAGAGAGCGGCGATCTGCGTCGGGACCAGCGCCGCGACCTGCGCGTCGGAGAGATTGCCGACGCCGGTCGCGTTCATCCCGGCGATCTGCGCATTGGAGAGATTGGCGACAGTGAGCGATTGAATCTCGGTCGAGGTCATCGCCGCGAGCTGCGTCGTGGTGAGGGCGCGCGTCTGCGTGAGCGTCAGCGCCGAGAGCTGCGTCGTGGCGAACTCGCCGAGATCGGCAGTCGTCAGCGCCGCGATTTGCGTCGCGGCGACGCCGGCGAGCTGCGTCGCCGTCAAATTCTGCACCGCCGTCTGCGAGAGGCTGTCGAAAGCCGTGGTCGTCAGCGAGCCGATCTGCGTCGAGGACAGCGAGGCGAGCTGCGTCGTGGTGAGCGCGCCGAGCTCGGTTCCGTTCAGCGTGCGCGCCTGCGCCGCGCTCAGATTGCTCACCTGCAGCGCGATGATCTGATCGAGGCTGAGCGCATCGAGCTGCGTGGCGGTGAGGCCGCGCACCTGCGTCGAGGAGAGGCTGGCGATCTGCGTCGTGGTGAGGCGCGAGACCTCGGTCGTCGAGAGCGCGGCGATCTGCGCGGCGGTCAGCGCCTGCAGCCGCGTCGTGCTCAGGCTGCCGAGCTCGCTGGTGTCGAGCGCGTTGAGCTCCGTGCTGGTGAGCGCGGAAAGCTGCGTCGTGGTGAAGGAATCGAAATCGCTGGAGGCGAGCGCCGAAAACTGCGACAGATCGAGCCCGATCAACGCCGCCTTGGACAGAGAGGCGACCTGCGTCGTCACCAGCGCCTGAAGATTGGTGGTCGAGAGATTATTGAGCTGCGTCGCCGTCAGCACGGCGATCTGCGTCGTGTCGAGCGCCTCTATGTCCGAGGTGTCGAGCTGACGCATGATGGTCGTCGGCAGACGGGCGATCTGTGCTGTCGTCAGCGACGAGTAGACCGACGTCATGACTGGCTCCACTCCGCGCGCATGCTCTCTCCTGCCGGCGGAGGCGCGGCGGCGCGGCCGCGGCCGGCGCGATGATCTTTGCCGAGCGAGGCTTGCGTGGGGCTGGGCGTTTCCCGCCGCTCAGGAGGCGGGGGCGTCCCGCATGGTGGCGCGCGCGGCCCAGTCGAGATAGGCGGGATCGCCGGAGGCGATGTCGAGGCGGATGATCTCCGGGACCTCGTAAGGATGCGCGGCGCGAATGGCGGCGGCGAGCGCGTCATAATCCTGCGCGCGCGCTTTGGACTGCACCAGAAATTCGGCGTCGGCGCGCGTCTCGCCCTCCCACACGTAGAAGCTGCGGATGGGGAGTATCTGAACGCAGGCGGCGAGCTTGGCGGCGAGCAGGGCGCGGGCGAGGCGCTCAGCGCCCGCCTCGCTGTCGATCGTCGTCTGGACGACGCAGAATTTCGGCTCTTTCGCGCTCACGGGCGGGACTATGGGCGCGCCTTCGGGCGAAATCAACGCGGCGCCGGGGCGGGTCGGCGCTTTTCTTGCTGGGCCTAGCGCGGGCCGCCGCGAAGCTGCGGCGGGCATTCGGAGAAGCAAGGACATGTTCACCAGGGTCTGCAAGGAGGACACTGTTTTCGAAGGGGAAATGCGGCTCGTCATCGCAGATTCCCATTTCATCATCCTGGCCTTCGCCTTCGGCGGAGAGATCAAGGCCTTCCAGGGCGTGTGTCCGCACACCAATGCGCCGCTGGACACGGCCGATTTCGACGGCGAGGTGCTGACCTGCCCGCTCCATAATTGGACGTGGGATCTGCGCACCGGCGATCCGATCCATCCCCAGGAAAGCCGGCTCGCCGAATATCCGGTCAAGATCGAGGACGGCGTCGTCTATATAGATACGGAGGGCGTCACCCCCCTCTTCGCCGATCGCTGAGCGCGCGGCGGCAGGACCTCGATCGGCCTCGAATGCGGGAGCGAGCGAGGTGAGTTTCACAAGCGGTTGATCTCATTGCGCCGAACGCTAGGTGCGGTTCGGCGCGGACAGATCGACGAGATCGGCCGTGAGCGGGCGCGGGCGCATGGAGGGAAGATTCGGCTTTTGCCGAATCGGCAAAATTCTCTATGTTTCGCGCCGGATGCGTCTCTAGGCCACGAAGAGAGGTAGGAGATGAACCTGTCCGAACAGCCCCCCGTCGCCGAGGAGGCGTCGAACGGCGTCGAAGCCGTGAGCCTGGACGCGCAGCTCGAGGCGATGACCGCCGAGCGCGATCGTCACGCCAAGGACAAAATCGAGCTCATCACCAAGGCGAGCGCCTTGTCGAAGGAGCTGGAGACCGCCCGCGCCGAGCTGTCCGCCGCTGCGGAAGAGAAGGCGAAGGCCGTCGCGGCCGCTATCGCCGAGCATGAGGGCGTCGTCGCGCATCGCGATCGGCTGAGCGCCGAGCTGGACGCTCTGCGCGCCGAGCTCTCCGCCGCCCATGGCGCCAAGGAGAAAGCCGCCGTGCTGGCCGCGCAGGCGAGCGCCGAGATCGCCCATTTGAAGGACCGGCTCGCCGCCGCCGGCTCGCCCGATCCGCTCGTCGTGCTCGCCGATTATGCGCAGGAGAAGCTGAAGCTGGCCGTCGCCTGGACGCGCTCCAAAATCCCGGAGGGCCATGCGGCGCTGCCTTGGTTCGACCGTATCGTCGAGGGCGCGGCCACGGCCGGCCGGCTGAGCGCCGAGTTCCTGCGCTGGCTCGCGCCGCGTCTGGTCGAGGCCTATCAATGGGCCAAGCCCCGCGCGCTGGAGCTCTACGCCAAGGCGAAGAGCGAGATCGAGACCCGCTTGAAGCAGAGCTGAGCGTTTCGCCTCGAATTCAAAATGGCGCGCGTCCCTGCGATGTGCGCGCCATTTTCATTTTGCCGAGGCGCCGCGCAGCGCGCCTTTGGTCATGCCGATGGCGAAGACCGACGATTCTGCGAGCTTGCCCTTGTCGAGCTGCTCCAACGCGACTCGCCAATCGGAAAAGACCCGCCAGCCGATGGTGAAATGACCGAGCTCGGCGAGATAGAGCCGGCCGCCATGGAGGAAGGGAAGCCTCAGCGCCTTTCCATTTTCGTCGCCATATTGCGCAGGATCGTCGGGCTCGCCCGAGAAATCTGGGCCGGCCGCCTCTTCCATCTTCGCGAATTCCTCCGCCTGCGTCGCCGAGAGCCGAGCGAGCGCCGCCTTACGCGCGGCGAGCGGCTGCTTCTGTGCCGCCTCGACGAGGGAGAGCGCCTCTTTGCGCAAAGCCTCGCAATCGGCGCCGGCGCAATGCTCCTCCCATTGGTTGTAGGTCGCATGCTCGGCGAATTTCGGCGCGAATTCGAAATGCGCCGTGCAGGCCGGACCGAAGCGACCTGCGCGCCAGGGCTTGACCGCGACATAAGAGGAGAGCGACGGCGAATAATCGTGGCCCTCTTCAAAGGCGACTGGAGCGCCATCGAGCTTGCCGAAGTCGGGGGAAGCGCCGCAGCCCTCCTCGCCGCCGTCCGGCTCCGCGGCTTTGCGCGCAGCGCCGCCGGAAACGCTGAAATAGATCGCCGAATAGCAATGCATCGTCCCCTCGGTGACGCCGGCGGCGTAATAGGCCTCGCCGGGGAGCCGATCGATGACGAGCCGCGTATGGGCGCCCAGCGCGACGATTTCGGCGGCGAGCGTATCTGGAAAGACGAAAGGCTGCGGTTCCGCCTTCGCCCAGGCGGCGAGCTTGGCGCGCGTGACGTCGTCGATATTGGCCGCCGGCGCGGCGACCATGACGCCGGCGTCCGGCGCGGCGGCGAGCACCTGCAATGGGCTCTCGGCATAGAAGGATTCTTTGTAGGGCGCCTCTGGGTCCTTCGCGAGGAGGGCGGCGTAACGATCGGCGAGCTTGCGGCAGATCGCGCTGGTCTCCGGCGCGGCGGGCGCCGCTTTCAGCGCGGCGAGCCGGGCCTCATAGGCGGCGGCGAGGCAGGCGAGCGCCTTCGCCCGCGCCTCTCCACGAAGCTCCCCCGCCGGCAGGGCGCATAGGCGATCGCGCTCGCTGAGCCATTTGCGCGCCTCGCCGAGCTTTTCGGCCCGATGCGCCGGATCGGCCGCGAGGCTGCGCTTCACCTCCGCGCCCAATTCGCCATCCAGCGCGCCGAGCCGGCGATCGGCGCAGACGAGACGCTCCACCGCCGTCGTCGCCTTGGCGCAGTCGAAGCTCTGGGCGAGGGCCGAAAAAGAAGGGATGGAAAGAGCGAGAGAAAGCAAAAGCCGGAATTGGACCCGGATCATGGCGGCGCCTGACGTCTCGGGGAGCGGGGGCGCGAGAGGAGCAGAGCCCGCCCGCTCCTGTCAAATCCGCTTCCCTTCCCACCCCGGCGCTGCTATCCCCGCCGCATGACGACGCGCAAAATCGACAATATCCGCAATTTCTCCATCGTCGCGCATATCGACCACGGCAAGTCGACGCTCGCCGACCGGCTGATCCAGGCGACGGGGACCGTCGCCGCGCGCGATATGGTCGAGCAGGTGCTCGATTCGATGGATATCGAGCGCGAGCGCGGCATCACCATCAAGGCGCAGACGGTGCGCCTCGACTATAAGGCCCAGGACGGCAAGGATTACGTCCTGAACCTCATGGACACGCCCGGCCATGTCGATTTCGCCTATGAGGTCTCGCGCTCGCTGAAGGCCTGCGAAGGCTCGCTGCTCGTCGTCGACGCCAGCCAGGGCGTCGAGGCGCAGACGCTCGCCAATGTCTATCAGGCGCTCGACGCCGGTCACGAGATCGTGCCCGTTCTGAACAAGATCGATCTGCCGGCGGCGGAGCCCGACCGCATCCGGCAACAGATCGAGGACGTCATCGGCCTCGACGCCGCCGACGCCGTGCTCATTTCCGCCAAGACCGGCATCGGCATTCCCGATGTGCTGGAGGCGATCGTCACCCGCCTGCCGCCGCCCCAGGGCGACGATGAGGCGCCCCTCAAGGCGATGCTGGTCGATTCTTGGTACGACGCCTATCTCGGCGTCGTCGTGCTGGTGCGCGTCATCGACGGGCGCATGCGCAAGGGGCAGAAGATTCTCATGATGGGCACCAACGCCCATTACGAGGTCGACAAGATCGGCGTGTTCAAGCCGAAGATGCAGGATGTCGCCTCGCTCGGGCCGGGCGAGGTCGGCTTCATCACCGCGCAGATCAAGCAGGTCGCCGACACGCGCGTCGGCGACACCATCACCGAAGACAAAAAGCAATGCGCGGAGCCGCTGCCGGGCTTCAAGCCGGCGCAGCCGGTGGTGTTCTGCGGCCTCTTCCCGGTGGACGCCGCCGATTTCGAGGATTTGCGCGCCGCCATCGGCAAGCTGCGCCTCAATGACGCGAGCTTTTCCTATGAGATGGAGACCTCCGCCGCGCTCGGCTTCGGCTTCCGCTGCGGCTTCTTGGGGCTGCTGCATCTCGAGATCATTCAGGAGCGTCTGCGCCGCGAGTTCGATCTCGATCTCATCGCGACGGCGCCTTCGGTCGTCTATAAGATCAAGCTGACCAACGGCGAGGAGATCGAGCTGCACAATCCGGCCGATATGCCGGATGTGGTGAAGATCGACGAGATTCTCGAGCCCTGGATCCGCGCGACGATCATGACGCCGGACGATTATCTCGGCGCGGTGCTGAAGCTCTGTCAGGATCGGCGCGGCGTGCAGGTCGATCTCAATTATGTCGGCAAGCGCGCCATGGCGGTCTATGACCTGCCGCTCAACGAAGTGGTGTTCGACTTCTACGATCGCTTGAAGTCGATCTCCAAGGGCTACGCCAGCTTCGACTATCACATCACCGATTATCGCGTCGGCGATCTCGTGAAGATGAGCATATTGGTGAACGCCGAGCCGGTGGATGCGCTCTCCATGCTGGTGCATCGCACGCGCGCCGATTCGCGCGGTCGGCAAATGTGCGAGAAGCTCAAGGAGCTGATCCCGCCGCATATGTTCCAAGTGCCGATTCAGGCGGCGATCGGCGGCAAGATCATCGCCCGCGAGACGGTGCGCGCCTTCCGCAAGGATGTGACGGCCAAGTGCTACGGCGGCGACGCCACCCGCAAGCGCAAGCTGCTCGAGAAGCAGAAGGAAGGCAAGAAGAAGATGCGCCAGTTCGGCCGCGTGGAGATTCCGCAGGAGGCGTTTATCGCTGCGCTGAAGATGGAGGATTAGGGCGCCGTCCCGGACGCGCCCCGTCGAGGGAGAAGGTCGATGACGGCGCTGTCTGTTCCATTTCGCTCGGCTCTGATTTCCGCTCTTCTCACGCTCGCCGCTCCTGCCGCCGCCGCGCCACTCTGCGCATCGGGCGCGAGTTCCGCCCCGCGCGCGGCTCCCGCCTCCCTCGCGCCGGCGATCCGCCGCGCTTTCGGCCTCTCTGGAGACATTGGCGGAGCCTATTACCGCTGCTCGGGCGGGCGGACGCTCGCCTGCGTGACCGGCGCCAATCTCCCCTGCTTCAAGGCGAACAGATCGCGCGCTCTGCCCGGCGCCGCGCAATATTGCCGCGAGAATCCGGGTTCCGACTTCATCCCCATGGCCGCGACCGGCCATGACACGATCTACGAATGGAAATGCGCGGGCAAAAAGGCGCGGCCGGGAAAGCAGGTCGCCCCGCTGGATGCGGAAGGCTATTTCGCGGAGAATTGGAAGCCGGTGGAGTGAGCGGGCGAAATCGCCGGCCGGCCCCCCTCCTTCATCCCGGCCGAATATCCCTCTGTTCAGGCGAAAGCGGGCCGTATATCAATGGCGCCCTCGGCCCCGCCGCCGGCCCGATAAGAGTTCCCCGAGGAGCCAGACGTTGACCGAACTGAAAGACCTCTACGACATCGGCGAGATTCCGCCGCTCGGCCATGTTCCCGCCAAGATGCACGCCTGGGTCGTCCGCAAGGAGCGGCATGGACCGCCCGAGGAGTCGATGCAGCTCGAGGTGGTGCCCACCTGGGAGCTCGACAGCCATGACGTGCTCGTGCTGGTGATGGCGGCAGGCGTCAATTACAATGGCGTCTGGGCCGCGCTCGGCCAGCCGATCTCCGTGCTCGACGTCCACAAGCTCCCCTATCATATCGCCGGCTCCGACGCCGCCGGCATCGTCTGGGCCGTCGGCTCCAAGGTGAAGCGCTGGAAGGTCGGCGACGAGGTCGTCGTCCACTGCAACCAGGACGATGGCGACGATGAGGAGTGCAATGGCGGCGATCCTATGTTCTCCGCCTCGCAGCGCATCTGGGGCTATGAGACGCCGGACGGCTCCTTCGCCCAATTCTGCCGCGTGCAGGACCGCCAGCTCATGGAGCGCCCCAAGCACCTCACTTGGGAAGAGTCGGCCTCCTACACGCTGACGCTGGCCACCGCCTATCGCATGCTGTTCGGCCATGAGCCGCACCGGCTGAAGCCCAGCGACAATGTCCTCATCTGGGGCGCCTCGGGCGGTCTCGGCGTGTTCGGCGTGCAGCTCTGCGCGGCTGCCGGCGCCAACGCCATCGGCGTGATCTCGGACGAGAGCAAGCGCGACTATGTGCTCTCGCTCGGCGCCAAGGGCGTCATCAACCGCAAGGACTTCAAGGGCTGCTGGGGCCAGCTGCCGACGGTCAACACGCCGGAGTTCAACGACTGGTCCAAGGCCGCCCGCAATTTCGGCAAGGCGATCTGGGACATCACCGGCAAGAAGGACGTCGACATCGTCTTCGAGCATCCGGGCGAGCAGACCTTCCCGCTCTCCTGCATGGTGGTGAAGCGCGGCGGCATGGTGGTGTTCTGCGCCGGCACGACCGGCTTCAACCTCACCTTCGACGCCCGCTATGTGTGGATGCGGCAAAAGCGCATTCAGGGTTCGCATTTCGCGCATCTGAAGCAGGCGGCCGCCGCCAATCGCTTCGTCGTGGACCGCCGCGTCGATCCCTGCCTGTCGGAAGTCTTCACCTGGGCGAAGATCCCGCACGCGCACACGAAGATGTGGAAGAACGAGCACGCCCCCGGCAATATGGCGGTGCTGGTCAACGCCCCGACCACCGGCCTGCGCTCGCTCGAGGATGTGATCGCGGCTGCGGGGAAGAAGTGAGCCTCGTGCGATAACGCATTGTCAAAAAGCCGCTATCAGCCCTATATAGGCTAACATAAAAATTTTTATGTTAGCGAGAGCCGATGGCGGAATGGGGCTTCTACGGAAGGCGTGTCGAGCTCGCCAAGATCGATAAGATCTTGGCGCGCCGGCGCTTTTTCTTTTGCGCGATCTCCGGACGGCGGCGGATCGGGAAGACGTCGCTGATTCAGGAGGCGATCCGGCGGCGGGGGCTCGCGGACAAAGCCATCTATGTGCAGGTTCCCGATAGCGACCCGCGCGGCGTCATCCAAGCATTCGAGGATTCGATCGAAGACGTTGGAGCCCCGCAAGACGATGCGCGGCGCGTCTGCAAAGATTTTCAGTCGATCGCCGTATTGTTGCGCGACTCGTGGGCGTTGGGATGGATAATCGCGCTCGACGAGTTTCAATATTTCAACCGGGCGTCACTGGTCGAGTTCCAGTCATATTTGCAGTCGGAAGTCGACTTCGCCCGTTCGCGTTCAGACATTGGCGGGGGGCTCTTCACACTTGGCTCCATCCATACAGAAATGACGGCAATTCTCGAGGATCGCGCCTCTCCGCTCTTCAACCGTGTCACCGACAGCTTGCACATCGGCCATTGGGATTTCGAAACCCTATTCGAGATGTTTCGCGCTCATGGGATCACCGATCCTCGTCATCGCCTGTTTCTGTGGTCGATCTTCGAAGGAGTTCCCAAGTTCTACCGTGACTGTTTCGATCAAGGCGTGCTGAAGTCGATAGCCTCCTATCGATCCGAGACTCTTCGGACCATGTTTTTCGAGGGATCAAGTCCGCTGAGGGATGAAGCCGACAATTGGTTTCTTCGAGAACTGCGCGGGCGATACGACACCGTCCTGATTCTCCTGGCGCGTCTCGGGCCGTTGTCGCATGGCCAGTTGAGGGCGGAATATGACCGCACCGGTCCCGCGCAGGAAAATCAGCTCGCCGGCTATCTGAAGGTGCTCAATGAAAAATACGGGATGGTGGAAAAGCTCCACCCAATCCTCTCGTCCGAAAAGCAGCGAAACGCCCGCTATGTCATAACAGATAACTTTCTGAGCGCATGGCTCGCCGCAATTCAACGCAATGTGCGACTCGCCCGAATTCGCCCGATCGACGAGGCCGTCGCCAAAGCCAACGTCTCTCTGCAAACCCACGAGGGTTACACTTTCGAAAAGCTCGTGCGCCAGATCACCGAGGAATGTTCCCGCAAAGGCGTCGGCGATTTTCCGCTGACAGAACTCGTCGCCGGCTATTGGAACAAGGCCGACGGCAGCGACATCGAAATCGATATGATCGCGCTGGACGAAGCCAATCGTCGTATCCGTTTCGGTTCCTGCAAGCGTTCGGCCAGCGCGCACGACTCGCAAGCGCTCGCGAGCTTGGAGGAACATGTCTCGCGGTTTTTGGCGACGAAGACCGGCGCGCCCTATCGCGACTGGAGAATCGAAAAAGCGGTGTATGCGCCGATTTTCTCGCCTTTCGAACGCGAGGCGCTGGGGCGCGCTGGGATGCTCTGCATCGACATGAATGATTTCGAGCGGTGGCTCACTTTCTGATCGCGCTAGTCCGCTCGATGCGCATTGACACGGAAGGCGCGAGCATGAAAAGCTCGCGCGAATTGCATACGACAGCACAGAGGCCAGCACTGCCGATCGGGCGTGACTGCGCTGTCGTATCGTGCGAGCGCGCGCCGATGTGATGCCGGGTCGGACGGGCGCTTCGAGACGACTTCCCACGCTATGCGCGGAAAGCTGCGAAAACAGCCCTCGGCGTCGGGAGGCGATTTCGCATGTTGGAAGCGCGCGAGCTGACCAAGAGATATGAGGGCAAGGCGGATCGCCCCGCCCTCGACCGGCTGAATCTGCATATTCCCGGCGGCGAGGCGTTCTGTCTGCTCGGCCCCAATGGCGCCGGCAAGACGACGACCGTCAATCTCTTCCTCAATTTCATCGCGCCGACCTCCGGCCAGGCGCTGGTCGGCGGCGTCGATTCGGCGCGCGAGCCGCTCGAGGCGCGGCGTCGTCTCGCTTATATCCCTGAGACCGTCATGCTCTATGGCGCGCTCACCGGGCTCGAGAATCTCGAATATTTCACCGAGATTTCCGGCGGCCGGCGCCTCGCGCGGGCGGAATTGCTGGCGCTGCTCGGCGAGGCCGGGCTCGCGGAGGAGGCGGCCTTCCGGCGCGTTTCCGGCTATTCCAAGGGCATGCGGCAGAAGGTCGGCGTCGCCGTCGCTCTGGCGCGGCGCGCGCAGGCGCTGCTGCTCGACGAGCCGACCTCCGGCCTCGATCCGCTCGCCGCCAATGAATTCGCCGCTCTCGTCGAGAAGCTGCGCAAGCAGGGCATGGCCATATTGATGGTCACGCACGACCTCTTCCTCGCCAAGCAATGCGGCACGCGCATCGGGGTGATGCAGGCGGGCCGGCTCGTTTCCGTCTTCGGCGCCGATGACGTCGATCATCTCGGCCTCGAGCGCGCCTATCTCGAGCAGTTCAGAGGAGCGGCGGCATGAGCGAGATCGTCGTCGCGAAAGCGCCCGCGACTCAGGCGCCCGCCGGCCGCTGGCGCGTCGCCCGCGCCGTGGCTCTCAAGGAATGGGCGGAGCTGCGCCGCGACAGCCGGCTCGCCTGGCTGTTCGGCCTCGTCTTCCTGCTGATGCTCGGCGCGCTCGCTTTCGGCGCCGCGCAGCATATGCGGCTGGATCGCGAGCGCGCCGCCGCCGCCGCGACCGATCGCGCGCTGTGGACTGGCCAAGGCGCGAAGAACCCGCACGCCGCCGCGCATTTCGGCCAATACGCCTTCAAGCCGCAGAGCCCGCTGGCGCTCGCCGATCCGGGCGTCGACGCCTATGTCGGCGAGGCCGTCTGGCTGGAGGCGCATAAGCAGAACGAGGCGCAATTTCGCGCGGCGCGCGACGCCGGCGTCGGCGCGCGGCTCGGGGGACTGTCCTTCGCTTTCGTGCTGCAGACGATCATGCCGCTCGTCGCCGTTCTGCTCGGCTTCGCCGGTTTCGCGGGCGAGCGCGAGCGCGGCACATTGCGCCAGCTGATGAGCCTCGGCGCCTCGCCGGTCGATATCCTCGCCGGCAAGGCGCTCGCCGCGCTCGGCGCTCTTTCGGTCCTGCTCATTCCCGCTTTCGCAGCGGCCGTGCTGGCGACGCTCTTCCTCGCCGATCATGATTTTTCCGTCGCCGATCAGCTCGAGCGTCTTTTGGCGCTCTCCTTCGGCTATGGCCTCTATCTCGCCGGCTTCGTTTTTCTCGCGCTCGGCGTGTCGGCTTTCGCCAAATCCACGCGCACGGCGCTGGTGCTCCTGCTCGCCTTCTGGCTCGCCAATTGTTTTCTGGCGCCGCGCGTGATGACAGATGTCGCCAAGCGCGTCGCGACGCTGCCGACGGCGCTCGAATTCCGCAACGCCATCGCCGAGGACAAGAAGAAGACATTCGGCCACGACGAATCTCATCCGGCCTTCGTCGCCTTTCGCGACGGCGTGCTGGCGCAATATGGCGTCTCGCGCATAGAGGATCTGCCGGTCAATTTCCGCGGCCTCGCGCTACGCAAGGACGACGAGAACGGCTTCGTCATTTTCGACAAGCATTTCGGCGCGCTGCAGGCCGGTTTCGACGCGCAGGACAGGCTGCGCGCGGCGCCGGGCTTTCTCTTCCCCGCGCTCGCCATGCAGCCCTTCTCGACGAGCTTCTCGGGAACGGATTCCTGGCATCAATATGATTTCGCCACCGCGGCGGAGGCGCACAGGCGCCGCATTCAGACGGCGGCGAGCGAGGACCTCATCCATAATGCGCGCTATGGCGACGCCGCCTATGTCGCGTCACGCGATATGTGGGAGCGCATCCCCTCCTTCGATTACGCCGCGCCGGCCGTTTCCTTCGCGCTCTCCCATGCGCGCGGAGATCTCGTCGCGCTCGCGCTCTGGGCCGTGCTGACCGCGGCGCTCGCCGGCTTCGCCGCGCGACGCCTCAGACCCCTGTGAGGCCCGCCATGACCTTCTCTGCGTTTCTCGCCGCATGGCGGTTCGAATGGCGGCTTCTGCGGCGCGACGCCGCCGCTTGGTCCGTGCTCGCGGCGATCGCGACGATGAGCGCGCTCGCCTTTTTCGACGGCGCCGAGCGCATCGCTGCGCAAAAAGCGGCGATAGAGGATGCGCGGCGCGACGAGACGCTGCGTCTCGATTCGCTGTGCAAGGCGCTCGCCGATCTGGACGCCGGCCGCGTGAAGGGCGAAACGCCGCCCTATCGCGATCCGCGCAACGCGGCCTTTGTCGGCGGCGGCTCTGCGGCGGCGGTGGCGGCGCTGGAGCCGACCCCGCTCGCGATCGTCGCCACAGGGCAGAGCGATCTTTTTCCCGCCGCGCTGAAAGTGACGAGCGGGACCAAGGACAGTTTCTTCTTCGCCGATGAGATCGAGAATCCGGCGCATCTCGCCAGCGGCTCGATCGATCTCGCCTTCGTGCTGGTCTTCGTGTTTCCGCTGACGATTCTCGCGCTCTGCTTCGATCTTTCGGCGGGCGAGCGCGAGAAGGGCACGCTCGCCCTCACCCTCGCCAGCGCGGAGAGTCCGACCGCCGTTCTGCTCGGCAAGCTCGCGGCGCGAGCCGGCCTGCCGATATTGGCGATGATCGCGGCGACCTGCGCCGGCGTCTATCTTCTGCGCGGGGCCGAGCCGCTCGGCTCCGGCGCCTTCGCGCTGCTCATCGCGGCGATCTTCGCCTATGGCGCCTTTTGGGCGCTGCTCGCGGCCGTCATCGACAGTTTCGGCAAAAGCTCCGCCTATAATGCGCTGGCGCTCATCGCCGTCTGGGCAGGCCTCACCATGATCGCGCCCGCCGCCGTCAACACGCTCGCCGACGCGCTCTATCCGGCGCCTTCGCGCTCGGAAATGACGCTGGCCGCGCGCGCCGCCACGACCGACGCCGATCGCGAGCGCGACGCCGCGCTCGCCCGTTACGCCGAAGAGCATCCCGACGCTGCGGCGGCAGAGATGAAGCTCGGCGACGCCAAGGAGCGCACCATTCGCCGCCTCGCCGTGCTGGAGACGGCCAATGCGCGGGTCGAGGCGGTGATGGCGCGTCACGAGGCGCAGCTCGCCCGCCAGCGCGCGCTCGCCGACCAGCTGTCCTTTCTCTCGCCGGCGCTGGTGATGTATCGCTCGGTCGCCGATATCGCCGGCTCCGGCGACCGCCGCTATGCGGAATTCTCCGCCCAGCTCGACGACTTCCACAAGCGTTGGCGCGATTTCTTCTGGTCGCGCGCCCATGCGGGCCAGTCGTTGACGCAGGCCGATTACGCCGCTCTGCCGCGCTTCCCCGCGAGCGCGGATGTGGCGAGCGCCTCGGCCGGCGTCGCCTCCGCGCTCGCGGCCGGCGTGGGGCTGCCGGCTCTGCTGCTCGCCGTGCTGGCGTGGCGGGGGCTGCGGCGCTGCAAGGCGGCGTGAGCGACGCAGCGTCGCGGGCGTTTTGCGCGTCTGCTCCAGGAATTGTGCTATCCTGCCTCGTGAGAAATAATCAAAGAGGCGCGGGGTGAACGAGAATTGGCGCCTAAAGAGGCGTTTCCACCTCCCCCTCGACGAGGGGGGAGGTCGAGCGCCGAAGGCGATCGGGTGGGGGTGTTTCCGCCGAGTCTCTGCCGTGCGACCCCACCCCGGATGGCTGCGCCATCCGACCCTCCCCATAAAGGGGAGGGTGAAGGCGCCCGATTTGTCGTTCACGCGATCGCCCTGCACAGAGGCGGGATTCATCTTGCGACCGATCTTCCAAACGCTCCTGCTCGCGGCGCTGGTCGCGCTTCTCGCCGTCGCGCCGGCGCGCGCGGCCGACCGGCTCCGCCTCGGCCTGCAGAAGACTGGCTCGGGCGTTTGGGAGCTCGCCGTCGTCTCCGCCTTCGGGCTCGATAAGGAGGCGGGGCTCGAGCTGACGGTCACTGAGCTCGCCAACACCGACGCCGCCAAGATCGCCATTCAGAGCAGCTCCGTCGATATCGTGGTCTCCGACTGGCTGTGGGTGGCGCGCCAGCGGGCCGATGGCGCCAAGCTCACCTTCTATCCGCATTCCACCGCCATAGGCGCGCTGATGGCGCGCGACAAAACGGTGAAGAGCCTCTCCGATCTCACCGGCAAGAAGCTCGGCGTCGCCGGCGGCCCGCTCGACAAGAGCTGGCTGCTGCTGCGCGCCTATGCGCAGCGCTCTGGGATCGATCTCACCAAATCGGCGACGATCGTTTACGGCGCGCCGCCGCTCATCGCCGAGAAAGCCGCCGAGGGCGAGTTGGACGCCGCGCTCGAATTCTGGAATTTCGCCGCCGATCTCGAGGCGCGCGGCCTCTCCCGCGTCATTGATCTGCGCAAGGT
This sequence comes from Methylosinus sp. sav-2, assembly GCF_004366495.1. Lineage (NCBI taxonomy): Bacteria > Pseudomonadati > Pseudomonadota > Alphaproteobacteria > Hyphomicrobiales > Methylocystaceae > Methylosinus > Methylosinus sp. sav-2. The sequence goes on along the minus strand of NZ_SOEJ01000001.1, from coordinate 189,640 downwards.
GGAGACGGCGCTCGGCGCCAAGGGCGCGCCGGTCGTCACCGGCTATGTGTTCGACGAGGGCTTCGCCGCGAAAAGCCCCGCGCCGCTGGCGCGCTTCTTCGCCATGATCGACAAGGCGCGCCATTTGATCGCCGCCTCCGACGCCGCTTGGCGCGTCGCCATGCAGCGCATTCCGGCCAAGGACCTCGCCGTGCTCGCGCTCTATCGCAAGAGCTATGTGGAGGGCATTCCCGCCCGCAGCGTCGAGCAGGAGCGGGAGGACGCCGCCGGGCTCTACGCCACTCTCGCCGAGATCGGCGGCCCGGCGCTGGTCGGCTCGGCGAAGGCGCTGCCCGCGGGCACTTTCTACGAGCCCGCGGCGAGCGCGGTGCGGTGATCCGCCTCCTGTCGCTGGCGCTGCTGCTGGCTTTCTGGCAGGGCGCGGCGCTGTTTTCCGATCCGCGCCGCTTGCCCGGGCCGCTCCCTGTCTTCGAGGCGATCGCCCATGAGGCCGAGAGCGGCGCGCTCTTCACCAATCTCGCGGCGACTCTGGCGCGCGTCGCCGCCGCTTTTCTGCTGGCCATGAGTCTGGGCGCGGCGCTCGGCTACGCCATGGGAAGGCGGCGGGCGCTGGACCGGCTGTTCGATCCCTGGCTGGTCATTCTCCTCAATCTGCCGGCGCTGGTCGTCATTGTGCTGGCCTATCTCTGGGCCGGCCTCACCGAGGCGGCGGCGGTGGGCGCGGTGGCGCTCAACAAGCTGCCCAACGCCATTGTCGTGATGCGGGAGGGCGCCCGCGCGCTCGATCACGAGCTCGATGAGATGGCCGATGTCTTCCGCCTGCGCCCGGCCGCGCGGCTGCGGCATATCGTCCTGCCGCAGCTCGCGCCCTATATCGCGGCGGCGACGCGCTCGGGGCTTTCGCTGGTGTGGAAGATCGTGCTGGTGGTGGAGCTGATCGGCCGCTCCAATGGCGTCGGCTTCGAGATCAATATGGCGTTTCAGCTTTTCGACGTGCGTTTGCTGCTCGCCTATGCGATTCCCTTCGTCCTGCTGATGCTCGCCGTCGAAACTCTCCTGGTGCAGCCCTTTGAACGACATGTCTCGCGATGGCGCCGCCGCCCTGCTCGAGGTCAGGGTTTCGCATAAGGACTATCTCTCCGGCGGCGGCCGGCCGCAGCGGGCGCTGGAAAATCTCGGCTTCTCGCTCCCCGTCGGCCGCGCCGGCGCCGTGGTTGGCCCGTCGGGCTGCGGCAAGACCACATTGCTGCGCATCATCGCCGGGCTCGATACGGAATTTTCCGGCGCGGTGACGCTTCCCGCCGGCGGGCGGCTCGGCATGGTGTTTCAGGAGCCGCGCCTTTTGCCCTGGCGCAGCGTCATCGACAATCTGCGCGTCGCCGCGCCGCAGGCGAGCGAGGAGGCGCTCGCCGCTCTGCTCGCCGCGCTGGAGCTCAAGGAGCACGCGCAGCATTTTCCGGGCGAATTGTCGCTCGGCCTCGCGCGCCGCGTCGCCATTGCGCGGGCGCTGGCGATCGAGCCGGATCTTCTGCTGCTGGATGAGCCCTTCGTCTCGCTCGACGATGCGCTGGCGCGCGATCTGCGCGCGCGCATCGCCGCGCTCATCGACGAGCGCCATGTGACGACGCTGATCGTCACCCATGATCTGCGCGAGGCGATCGAGCTCGCCGATGTGATTTTTCTTCTGTCGCCGCGCCCGGCGCGCGTCGGCGCGACGCTCGATGTGGCGACGCCGCGCCGGCTGATGACGAGAGAGGCCGCCGATGCGCTGGAGGCGCGGGCGCGCAGGGAGATAGAGGCGATGCGCGGGCGCTGAGGGGCGCGCGTTCTACAGCTTGGAAAGAAAGCCCGCGAAACGCAGCGAGCCCTCCGGCCAAGGCCCATGGCCGCTATCGGCGTTGATATGCCCGGCTGCGCCGGCGTCGACCAGTTCCGCGCCTATGTCCTGCGCCAATGTCCTCGAGAACTCCGCCTCGGCATAAGGATCGTCGGAGCTGGCGACGAGAAGCGTCGGAAAGCGCAGCCGCTCGCGCGGAATCGGCAGAAAGGCGGGATCGATCGCCGTTAGCTCGGTGATCGCGCGCTCGGAGGGTGGCGCGACGAGGAAGCCGGCGGCGATCTTGTCGCTCCCGCGCGCGGCGACATGCAGCGCCGCAATGCCGCCGAGCGAATGTGTGACCAGCACCACAGGGCGCGTCGCCGCGGCGATCTCGCGCTCTATGCTCTCGATCCATTCGGGAAAGCGCGGCGCATCGAAATCCGCCTGCGCCACGCAGCGCGCGGTGGAGAGCTTCTTCGCCCAGCGCGTCTGCCAATGCTCGAGGCCGGAGCCGCCGAGCCCCGGCAGGATCAGAATATCCGCATCCGCAGCGCGCATGTTCGTCGCTCCTGTTCCATTGCTCTAGGACATCGTCATCGCGAGGAGCGAAGCGACGAAGCGATCCAGGGGCCGCCTCACGGCTTTTGGATTGCTTCGCTTCGCTCGCAATGACGGCCGAAGCCAGCGGCGGCCTAAGCGGCCTTCGTCAACTCCCCGGCGAGCGCCTTGGCGATGAGGCCGCGCGTCTCGTCAATGCCGAACAGCGCGACGAAGGAGCCGAAGCGCGGGCCGCGGCTCTCGCCGAGCAGAACCTCATAGAGCATGTTGAAGAAGTCGTTCGACACGCCCGGCCGCTCCGGCGTCGCGCCTTTCGCCTTCAAATCCTGATAGCGCGGCACGGCGCGCGCGACATCATAGAGCGCGGTCTGAATATCCTCGGCGCTGGCGTCCTTCGGCAGCGACGCCAGCGTCTCCGAAAGAGTCGTCAGCACGTCGCGCTCCACATCGTCGGCCGCGCGATATTTTTTCGCCGGCCGCACGAAATCGCGAAAGTAAGCGACTGCATAGCCGACCAGCTTATCGAGGCGCGGATGATTCTGCGGCGACACATTCGGCGCATAGCGGCGCAGAAAGCCCCACAGCACCGACGAATCTTCGGCGTTGGCGACGGTCGCCAGATTGAGCAGCATGGAGAAGGAGATCGTCGTCCCCTTGGCGTCGCCGTCATGGGCGAGCGTCTCCGGCGCCGGCGGCGCGCCGAAGTGAATGTGCCACGCCGGATTGCCGAGCCGCTCCTTCCACGCCTGCCGCTGATAGGCCTCGAGGAAGGAGAGGTAATCGTCGACATTGCGCGGAATGACGTCGAAATAGAGCTTCTTCGCCGCGCTTGGCTTTTGAAACATGAATTGCGCGAGGCTCTCCGGGCTGGCGTAGGTCAGCCACTCCTCGATCGTCAGACCATTGCCCTTGGACTTGGAAATCTTCTGGCCCTTCTCGTCGAGGAAGAGCTCGTAATTGAAGCCCTCCGGCGGGCGGCCGCCGAGCGCGCGCACGATGGCCGAGGACAGCTTCACTGAATCGATGAGGTCCTTGCCGGCCATCTCGTAATCGACGGAGAGCGCATACCAGCGCATCGCCCAATCGGGCTTCCACTGCAGCTTGCAATGGCCGCCGGTGACGGGCGTGACGAAGGCTTCGCCGCTCTCGGGATCGCGCCAGGAGATGGTCCCCGCCGCGGCGTCGATGGAATCGAGCGGAACCTGCATGACGATTCCCGTATGCGGGTGAACCGGCAGGAAGGGGGAATATGTCGCCGCGCGCTCCTCGCGGAACGTCGGCAGCATGATCTTCATCACCTCCTCATAGCGCGCCAGCATATGCAGCAGCGCCGCGTCGAAGCGGCCGGAGGTGTAATAGTCCGTCGAGGAGGCGAATTCGTATCGGAAGCCGAAAGCGTCGAGAAAGGCGCGCAGCCGCGCATTGTTGTGCGCGCCGAAGCTCTCATGCGTGCCGAACGGGTCCGGCACCTTGGTCAGCGGCTTGCCGAGATGGGCGCGGACCAGCTCCTTATTGGGGATGTTGTCGGGCACTTTGCGCAGCCCGTCCATATCGTCCGAGAAGGCGAGCAGGCGCGTCTCGATCTTGCCCTCGGTCAGCACCTCGAAGGCATGGCGCACCATGGAGGTGCGCGCCACCTCGCCGAAGGTGCCGATATGCGGCAGGCCCGAGGGGCCATAGCCGGTCTCGAACAGAACTTTGGTCTGGCCGGTCTCGGCCACGCGTTTGACGAGCTTGCGCGCCTCTTCGAACGGCCAGGCCGGCGAGACGCGGGCGGCTTCGAGGAGATCGGCGGGCAAAGGCTCGGACATGGGCATGATGCGGCTTTTGTTGCGGTTGCGAAGAGGGGCGCACACTATGGGCGCCGGGCGGAGGCGTCAACGCGTGGGGGCTTTGGCCTGCCCGAACCTTCAAGTCCCCTCACCCTGAGGAGCCTGCGTAGCAGGCGTCTCGAAGGGCGAGGGGCCGCCGCAGTCTCGACGTTCCTTCTTTCCGCGGCGAGCGGCCAAGCCAGGAAGAGCGTCATAATCTCCGCGGATCAGCGCTTCCTTCTTGGCCCGGCTCCAGCCCTTGATGCGCCGTTCAGTCGCAATCGCTTCCGTCAGGCGTTCGAAATGCGCCGACCAGAGAAGGCGAACCGGCCGGCGCGTCGCCGTGAACCCTTCATGGATTCCCTGATTGTGCTCGCTGACGCGCTCGTCGACGTTCTTGCGAGTCAGGCCGGTGTAATATGCGCCATCAGCGCAGAGCGGCATGTAGACTGTCGCCCCTTCGATCGGCATCGCAGCCCTCATGCTTCGAGACGGCGGCTTCGCCGCCTCCTCAGCATGAGGGCTGCTTATTGTTGCTGCAAGGTGAAACCGTCACTTCCCGCCCTCTCTCACCCCCAGCGCATACCCCGTCCACAGCGCGACCGCGGCGAGCGCGAGATCGGTGAGCGCCACGGGCCAATAGGGCATCACCTCGGCGACGCGCGGCTGCAGCCAGTGCATGGCGCCCGCCACCAGAAGGGCGAAGGGAAGCAGGCCGGCGAAGACGAGCGGCGCCGGCCGGCCGAGCGCGCGGAAGCGCTTGGCCGAGAGATTGACGAAGCTCACCGCGATCAGCAGCACGGCGAGCGAATAGAGCGCGAGATAGGCGTAGGCGACCACCGTCTGCCAGACGAAGAACGGGTCCTTCGACAGATCGTGATCCGTGTAGGGGAAGAGCGCCAGCCAGATCAGCGTCAGCGGGACGAGGATCGCCAGAAGGCCCGCGACGCCGCAGCGCCAGCCGGCGCGGTCGAGGCTTCCTTCCTCCGTGCGATAGAGGAAGCTCAGGCGCTCGCGCGAGGGCAGCTCCATCAGTCCCTCAGCAGCTCGTTGATCGCCGTCTTGCCGCGCGTCTGCGCGTCCACCGTCTTGACGATGACGGCGCAATAGAGCGAAGGCCCGGCCGAGCCGTCCGGCAGCGGCTTGCCCGGCAGATTGCCCGACACAACGACCGAATAGGGCGGCACATAGCCGATGTGAATCTGGCCGGTGGCGCGGTCGATCACCTTGGTCGAGGCGCCGATGAAGACGCCCATGGAAATCACCGAGCCCTGGCCGACGACGACGCCCTCGACGATCTCCGAGCGCGCGCCGATGAAGCAGTCGTCCTCGATAATGGTGGGGCCGGCCTGCAGCGGCTCGAGCACGCCGCCAATGCCGACGCCGCCCGAAAGATGCACATTCTTGCCGATCTGCGCGCAGGAGCCGACCGTGGCCCAAGTGTCCACCATCGTCCCCGCGTCCACATAGGCGCCGAGATTGACGAAGGACGGCATGAGTATGACGCCCGGCGCGACAAAGGCCGAGTGACGCACGATCGCGCCCGGCACGGAGCGGAAGCCCGCGGCCTTGTGCTCGGCCGCGCCCCAGCCGGCGAATTTGGAGGGAACCTTGTCCCACCAGCTCGCGCCGCCCGGCCCACCCTCGATCACGCTCATATCGTTGAGGCGGAAGGAGAGAAGAACGGCCTTCTTGAGCCATTGATTGACTTTCCAGGAGCCGGCTCCGCTCGCGCCCTCGATCTTCTCGGCGACGCGCAGCTTGCCCGAATCGAGCAGACGCAGCGCGCTCTCGACCGCGTGGCGAATGTCGCCCTGCGTGGAGGCGTCGATATTGGCCCTGTCTTCGAAGGCGGTGGTGATGAGGTTCTCGAGACCAGTGTGCGGCATGAAATCGTCTAGCTCCGAGACGGCGCGGGCAGGCGGCCCGTGGAAAGGGTCAGGGCTATAGGCGGCAAGGCCGCCGCCCTGTCAATCGCGGAAATAGGGGCCGATCGCCGCGCCGGCGGCGGGACGTCTTTCCCACCCGCAGCGCATTCTTTCCCGCGGCCGCGGGGGCGTGGCGGGGGTAGGCTCGCCCGCCGTCGCCACAGAAGCGACGCAGAGCGAGGGAGCCTTCAACATGACCTCGGCCCGAGCGAGACGCCTTTTGGCCGCCGTCCTCCTGATTCTCGCGCCGCCGGCGGCCGCGGCGGCGGACCGAAGCCGCGCCGATATAGAGAGACTGATCGTCGCCTCCGCCGGAAAGCCGGTGGCGCTCACCGATCTCGATCTCTCCGGCCTCGATCTCTCGGGGCTCGATCTGAGGCGCGCCGATCTCTTCGCCACCCGGCTCGCCGGGGCGAAGCTCGTCGGCGCGCGGCTCGGCGAGGCCAATCTCACCCGCGCCGATCTGCGCGAGGCCGATCTGTCGGGCGCCGATCTTTCCGGCGCGATCCTCTATGCGGCCATTCTCGACGAGGCGGATTTTTCCGGCGCCGATCTGACGCGCGCCCGCATCATCGGCGGCGGCCGCGGCGCGCGCTTCGTGAAGGCGAAGCTCGTCGAGGCCGACCTCGGCGCCGATCCGGCCAATCAGGGCATGGTCCCGGTGCGCGCCGATCTGACCGCCGCGATTTTCGACGGCGCCGATCTGACCGGCGCCAATCTCACCCATGCGGTCTTGGCCTCGGCGCGCTTTGCCGGCGCGAGCCTACGCAATGCGCGGCTCGATCACGCCAAGCTCGGCGACGCCGATCTCTCGGGCGCCGATGTCACAGGCGCGAGCTTCCACGGCGCCGATCTCGACAGCGCGCGGCTGCCGGCGGCGGCCCCTATTTTGGAGCGAGGGCGCTGAGCTGCGCTTCCAGCGCGGCGAGGCGGTCGATGTCGAGTCCGGCGGCCGGAGCGCCGTCCCTCAGCCGGGCGATGAGCGTCGCGGCGAGGACGCAAAGCGCCGTTCTCGTCTCCTCCGATTGGGCGTCGATGATTTCAGCGACGGCGATTTGCATTCCGATCGAACGCGGTCGCGGCTCCAGCTCGGCGATCTCCCTCTTGGCGAAGGCTGAAAGTCCAGACTTCAGGGCGTCATAGCCGTCGATGACGGCCGCGCCCGCCGCGCCTTTGGCCGCCGCCTCCGCCGCGAGGCCGAACGTTCCCACCACGACGGCGCCAATCGAATCGACCATGGCTCGCTCCCCAAACCATCGAAAAGGCTTCGAGGCGGCTTCAATTCGTCGAAGCGCGACCTCGCTGACCGATTACGCAAATGACGTTCCATGTCGGTAGGCTCGGTCGGCGCTCGCCCGCCCGGCCCCGCGGGATCAGCCCGCCGCCAGCCCGCGGCGCTCCTCATGGCCGGGCGTCAGGCGTCACCAGCACGGTGGTCATGCGCGGCTCGATCGCGCCAAGCTCGGCGACGCCGATCGCGCCGGCGCCCGGCGCTCGCCGAGCTTGCGCTTCAGCCGCCGCCAGCCGATGACGATTCCGGTGACGCTGAGCGCGAAGCCCGCGCCATTGAGCGCCAGCATGAGCGCATCCCACAAGGGCCGCGCCGCGAGCAGCGCCGGCGCGTCCCAGCTGTGCAGGAAGGCGAACAGCCAGCGGCTCGTGCGGCGCCCCGAATCGAGCTTGCCGAGCACGGCGCCCGTATGCGGGTCGATATGCGCCCAGGTTCCCGCAGCGTCGTCGAATTCCAGGCGCAGCACGGGAAGGCGCTTGTCGACATCGCCATGCATGGTGTGCGGCGCGCGCGCGAAATAATAGAAGTCGTAACTCTCCATCACCGTCGCCGCCGTGACTTTCGCGCCGGGCACGAGCCGCGCGCCGAGCCGTTTCAATTCGTCGAATGGCAGCGTGAAGGCGGGCGCGGCGTCGGCCTCTGCGCGCAAGATTCGCGTCGCGCCGCCGGCGCTAAAGCCGACATAATAGCCGGCGCCGTCGATGACGCGCAGCTCGAGCTCGCGCGCCGAGAATCCGTCATCGGCGAATTTCGTCAGCGCTTGCGCGATGGAAAGATGGAATCGCTCCGGTGCGAGCGCGCCGCCATAATAGGCTTTGGCGTCGAATGCCGATTTCGTCTCGAAGATTTTCCAAGGGTTCATCGACATCATGCCGCTGAAGACGAAAGTGATCGCCGTCGCGCCGCCGATGAGGCCGACGATATGGTGCCATTTCATCATGCCTTCGCGATAGGGCGTGCGCGCGCCGGTCTTATAGGGCGCGCGAAAGCGCCAGCGCATCACTCCGACGACGAGGCCGGTGACGGCGAGCACGGTTCCGATGAGCGAGGAATAGACGATGATATCGTGCCAATAGGCCTCGAACCAGCCGCCGCGGAACGGATAGAGCCAATGGATCCAGGCGCCGGCCCAGTTCCAGATGCGCTCCGTCCGCGTCGCGTCGCGGACCACTTCGCCAGTGACGGAGGAGACATAGAGCAGCGTCGAATCCGCATCCGACATGAAGACGCGGTGCAATGGGCGCAGACCGTCGAGACCTTTGGAATGCGTCCATTGGTCCTCGTCGATGACGCCGTCATAGCTCGCTTCGCCGTCGAGGAAGGCGCGCGCGGCGGCGATGGCGTTCTCTTCTGAAACTCTGGTCACGCGCGCGCCGTCGCTGGCGCGCACCGCCGTGAATTGCGGGCCGCTGTCCTTCGCGCGCCGCTCGAAAATGAAAGTCGGCGCGCCGGCGATGCTGGTGAGGCGGACGGATTGCGGCGCGCCGCTCTCTCCCGCGGTGTCGAAAGCGCGGGAGAGATCGACGCAGCAGCGCGCCGGATCGAGCGGCGACAGCGCCGCCAGCCGCTCCGACGGCAAGAGCTTCGGATAGCCGACATACATCATGACGACGCCCGAGAAGAACCACATGGCCATGAAGAGACTAAGCCCGATCCCGAGCCAGCGATGAGCGAGATAGAGATATCTCTTCATGTTCGCCTCCTCAGAAGGTCATCTTCAGCGACAATTCGACCGTGCGCGGCTGGCCGAGCCGCAGCAGCGGCCCCGAGCCGCCCGTCGCCCATTCGACATAAGCGGCGTCGGTGATGTTCTTCAGCATGGCGGTCAGCTTGGCGTTCGGCATTATGCGCCAGGAGAGGCCGGCGTCGAAAGTCGTATAGGCCGGTATGCGCATGGTGTTGGCGTTGTCGGCGAAGCGATCGCCGACGAAGCGCGCCGCGAAGGTCGCCTGCCACTCGGGCAGGAAATCCCAGGTGATCCAGCCATTGGCGATCCAGCGCGCCATATTGGTCGGCCGATTGCCGGCGCGCGACACGCGAAGAGTGGTTCCGGCGATCGTCGCCGCCTCCTCGAAGCTCTCGAATTTCGGATTGATCCAGGCGGCGTTGCCCTGCACGCTGAGATTATCCAACACCTGCACGCCGACATTGGCCTCTATGCCATTCGACGATTGCTTGCCGACATTGACGACATTGTTCGGATTGGCGGGATCGGAAGTGGTGACATTGTTGCGCTCGATGAAATAGCCGGCGAGAGTCGCCGAGCCTCTGCCTTCCCAGAAATCGAGCTTCGTTCCCGCCTCGATCTGCCAGCCGGTGGTGAGCTCGAAATTGCGCATGCCGCCGGCGTTGTTGGTGAGCAGAATGCCGGAGGGAGGATCGGCCGCGGTGCTGTAGGAGACATAGACATTGGCCTCCTTGGTCACGTCGTACATCAGCGCGGCGCGCCAGGTGATCGGCTCGTAGCCTTTGCCGAAATAGGCGGGATCGCCGAAAGGATTGGAGGCGCTCGGCGCGGTCGGAATGCGGTAGTTGAAACGCTCGAGGCTGATCTTCTCCCAGCGCAGGCCGGTGACGAGATGCAACTGCTCTGTCAGCGACAGCCGATTTTCGGCGAAGAGCGCGAGCGTGTAGAGCTTGCTGCGCGCGCCGCCCACATAGCTCGTGGCGCTCGGATTGTCCTGATAGAGCTTATAGGCCCGATAGCCGTAAGGGTCGACAGAATCGACGATCTGACTCGAGGATTCGAGGCTTCCGTTGCGGGTCTGCTCATTGAGCGAATAGTCGACGCCCGCGACCGTTTTCGATTTGAACCCGAGAATCACCGTCTCGTTCGTCGCCTCCAGCCGGTCGCCGATCAGGCTCTGAATATGGCGCGTCGCATAGGATCCGCTGCGGTCGATCAGCGTGTTGGTCGCATTGTAGCGATAGGATTCGACGTCCTGATATTGCCGGTCGGCGCGATAGAGATAGAAAGTGTTTTTGAAGCTCGTCTCCTCGTCGAGCTTGTATTCCGTAATGTCGCGCGCCCACAGCACCTGCTGGTCGAAGACCGGCTTCAGGCTGTTGTAGTTCTTGAAGCGTACGCCCGGATCGAATTTGAGATCGAGCACCGGCAGGCCGAAGGTTCCCCAGGGAATCGTGCCCGTGCCGCCGAGCGGACGCGGAACCGGCGTGCCCCAATAGGCGTCGCGCTGCTCGCTCTGAAACTCCACCGCGACAGTATTGGAGAGGCCGGGCGCGATATCGGTGAGCCAGGAGATGGAGCCGGCGCCGGAATTGTGATTGGAATCCTCGACCCAGCCTTGCGAGCCTTTGTAGCTCAGATCGAATTGCAGCCAATTATTCTCGTCGAGCTGCTTGTTGAAGCCATAGGAGGCGCGGCGGTTGAACCACATGCCGCCCATCAGCAGTGCCTCATTGCGCTCCTCGCCGCGCGTGGCGACCTTGCTGACGTAATTCACCGCGCCGCCGACGGCGCCCTGGCCGTAGAGATAGGAGGAAGCGCCGCCGAGAAGCTCGATACGGTCATAGAGCCAGCTGTCGACCGGACGGCCGGCGATGGCGTCATATTGCACGGTGATGCCGTTGAACATCTGCGTTACCGACGACGCGCCGAAGCCGCGCAGGCTGATCGCGCCGGCCGAGCCCGGCGGGTCGGAGGCGATGACGCCCGGCATGCGCTGAATGACTTCCTGCGTCGTTTGCGCGCCGCGCGCCTCGATCGTCGCGCGATCGACGATGGAGACGGAGGAGGGCGTCTCGCGCGGCGTCAGGCCGAGGCGGCTGCCGGTCTGCGAGGTGACATCGAGCTGCAGCTTGCCATTCGGCGGTTGCAGCTTTCCGCGCGAGGGACCGGCGACGGGGCGATGCTCGCCGGAGATGTCGATGGCGGGCAGGGCTTCCTGCGCAGCGGCGGATGAAAAGACGACGAAAGACAGCGCGCCGGCGGATGCGCCGCGCATGAGGGCGTTGCGAGACATAGGCAAAGACTCCTGGCGCGACGCCACGCAGGCGCGCGCGATTCCGATGGGGAGATGCGGCGAGACAGCCGCGATTCGTTTCGGATCAGGAGAAGGAGGGCGGCGCGCGCGACGACCAGCTGCTGGCCCAGCCGAGCGGCGTCGAGAGCTTTGCGGCGTCCGTGCTGCGCGGCGGCGCGTGCGAATGCAGATCGGCCGCCAGCACGATCGTTGCGGCGTTCCAGATCGCTGCGACGATCGACGCCGCGCTGCGCGCGCCGAGCATGCACAACACGCAATGTTCGCAGGAGGAGTGATCGCCCGACGGACGTTCGCCGCTTTGTCTATTGCAGAGCTCGGACGTCGTCGCATGAGCTTCGGTCCAGCCGGCGACGTCTCGTGTCTGTTCGGCGAGCGTCGGGCCTGCGGCGGCGATGAAACCCTGCAGCATGAGCAGGCAGGCGAGTGCGCGCGCGATCACGCTCGCTCCGAAACGCCGATGTGCCCCCGCTCGCATCATTGGCGCATTGAAGAGAGCGCGCGCGCTACAGTCAAGGCAATGGTAGAAAGAATGCGCGTTCGTTGCGAAAATGTGACAGTTTCTGAACGGGATGGGAAATCGGCATCGACGATGCGCCGCCCCGGTCGTCGGTTTCTAAGATGCAGATACGCGAGGTTTCCCGATGCGAGCGATCGTCGAAAAATGGGGCGACTCCGCGGCTGTGCGCATACCCTCGGCCGTTGTGGAGCAGGCGCGCCTCGAGATCGACCAAGCTGTCCAGGTGCGCGTCGAAGGCGGCCGCGTGGTGATCGAGCCGCTTACGGCGCCCGAATACTCTCTGGATGATCTTCTCGCCGGGGTGACGCCGGAAAACCTGCATGAGGAGGAAAGCTTCGGGCCGCCTGCGGTCCGATGACGACGAAGATCAGGCCTCTACTGGGGTTGTGACGTCGCCGTCAGCCCCTCCAAAAATCCCGCGAGATCATTGGTTGTAAAATCCACATGCGGCTCGCGTCCATGGGCGATCTCCCAGGCTTCGCGCTTCTCCTCATGACCTGCTTCCGGCGTCACCAGCACGGTGGTCATGCCGCGCGCATGGGGGATGACAAGGTTGCGCGCTATATCTTCGAACAGCGCCGAGCGCTTCGGCTCCACGGCATGGCGATCGCAGAAGCGCTCATAGGCCTCCTCATGCGGCTTGGCGATGAAATCGGCCGCGACAATATCGAAGACATCCTCGAAAATATGATCGATGGCGAGCTGCTTCGCCGTGTCGAGCGCATGCTCGCGCGAGCCATTGGTGAGAATGAGCTTGCGGCCCGGCAGCGCCGCGATCGCCGCCGCCAGCGAATGATTGGGCAGCAGCGATGAGCGATCGACGTCATGGACGAATTTCAAGAAAGCGTCGGCGTCGACGCCATGCTCGGTCATCAGCCCGCGTAGCGTCGTGCCATATTGCTTGTAGTAATGCTTCTGCAGTGCGCGCGACGACATTCCGTCGAGGCCGAACAGGCGGATCATGAACAGAGTGATCCGATGGTCGATCTTCGGCCAGAGGTCCGATGAGGCGGGATAGAGCGTGTTGTCGAGATCGAAGACCCATGTGTCGACATGGGCGAAGCGATTGGCGATCGTCAGTAATCGTGGCTGATCGGCGGGCTCTGTCATCGCGCGCTCGTCATCGCGAGCGGAGCGAAGCGATCCAGAGTCGTGAGACGGCTCCTGGATCGCTTCGTCGCTGCGCTCCTCGCAATGACGCGGCCCGTCAATGCGTCACCTCGTGATCAGCGTGCCGGCGCCATGATCGGTCAGAAGCTCGATCAGCACCGCATGCGGCAGCTTGCCGTCGAGAATCACGACGCCTTCGACGCCGCGCTCGATCGCATACATGCAGGTCTCGACCTTGGGGATCATGCCGCCGGTGATGGTTCCGTCGGCGACGAGGCCCGGAATATCTTCGACCTTCAGCTCCTTGATGAGCTGCTTGTTCTTGTCCAGCACGCCGGGAACGTCAGTGAGGAACAAGAGGCGCTTGGCGCCGAGCGCGCCGGCGATGGCGCCGGCGAAAGTGTCGGCGTTGATGTTGTACGTCTCACCGTCGAGGCCCTGCGCGACGGGCGCGAGCACGGGGATCAGCTCGCGGCCGAGCACCTGGTCGAGCACTGTGGTGTCGACCTTGGACACCTCGCCGACGAAGCCGAGATCGATCGCCTTGCCGTCCTCATGATTGGTGCGCGCGAGCTTTTCGGCCGTCACCATGCGGCCGTCCTTGCCGCAGAGGCCGATGGCGCGGCCGCCCTCGGAATTGATGAAGCCGACGATCTGCTTGTTGATATAGCCGGCGAGCACCATCTCGACGATTTCCATCGTCGCCTTGTCGGTGACGCGCAGCCCATCGGCGAATTCGGATTTTATGCCGAGCTTGCCCAGCATGGCGCCGATCTGCGGGCCGCCGCCGTGCACCACGACGGGGTTCACGCCCGATTGCTCGAGCAGCACCATGTCGCGGGAGAAGTCGCGCGCGACCTTGTCGTCGCCCATGGCGTGGCCGCCATATTTCACCACGACGGTCGCCTCGTCATAGCGCAGCATATGCGGCAGCGCCTGCATGAGAATACGTGCTTGCTGGAGCGCGCTGTCGGCCGAATCCTCGGTCATGGGTCCGCCTGTGGTGGGATGAAGCTCGACCCTTTTAGAAAGGACGAGGCTGCAATATTCAAGCGTTTCGTTCGGCCAGCAGCCGCGCGATCCCGGCTCGAAGCTCCGCGACGCCATCGCCCGAGCGGGAGGAGGTGACGGCGAGGCGCGGGAAGGCGGCCGGGCGCTTGGCCAGCGCCGCTTCCACCGCGGCGACAGCGGCCTCGCGCTCGGAGACCTTCAGCTCGTCGTGCTTCGTCAGCACGATCTGATAGGAGACGGCGGCCCGGTCGAGCAGATCGAACATCTGCTCGTCCAGATCCTTCACGCCGCGGCGGCTGTCGATGAGCACGAAGACGCGGATCAGCGAGGCGCGGCCGCGCAGAAACTCTTCCATCAGCCGCGTCCAATTGGCGATCTTCTCCTTGCCGACGGCGGCGTAGCCATAGCCGGGCATGTCGACGAGGCGCAGCGGCTCCGCGCCCGGGGCGGCGCCGAGAGCGAAGAAATTGAGCTGCTGCGTGCGCCCCGGCGTGTTGGAGACGCGGGCCAGCGCCTTGCGGCCGGTGAGGGCGTTGAGCAGGGAGGACTTGCCGACATTGGAGCGGCCGGCGAAGGCGATCTCCGGCGGGCCGATCGGCGGCAGATCGCCGGATTTCGCACTGGCGAATATAAAATCGCACGGGCCGGCGAAGAGCAGCCGGCCCGGCTCTGTGAAATCCTCGTCGCGGGCTTCGGTCAAGGCGGGATCAGGCGGGCTTCTTGAGGAAGGCGAAGGTGTTCTTCAGATTGTCCCACAGCTCGAACTTGACGCCCGCGCGCTTCATGATGACCCATTGCTGCGCCACCGAGAGCACATTGTTCCAGGTCCAATAGATCACGAGGCCGGAGGCGAAGCCGCCCATCGAGAAGGTGAAGATCACCGGCATCCAGCCGAAGGCGATCTTCTGCACCTCGTCGGTCGGCTCCGGGTTCATCTTCATCTGCATCCACATGGAGACGCCCATGACCAGCGGCCAGACGCCGAGCCACAGAAACGAGCCGAACACCGGAATCTGAGTCGGGTCGAAGGGGATGAGGCCGAAGAGGTTGAAGATATTGGTCGGGTCCGGCGCCGAGAGGTCCTTGATCCAGCCATAGAAGGGCGCGTGGCGCATCTCGATGGTGATGACCAGCACCTTGTAGAGCGAGAAGAACACCGGAATCTGCAGCAGAGCGGGCAGGCAGCCGCCGGCCGGATTGACCTTCTCGCGCTTGAACAGCTCCATCTGCTCGCGGCTCAGCGCCTGCTTGTCGTCGCCGTATTTCGCCTTCAGCTCCGCGATCTTGGGCTGAATCGCCTTCATCTTGGCCACGGCCAGATAGCTCTTATTGGCGAGCGGCAGGAAGGCGATCTTGACCAGCACGGTGACGGCCAGAATGGCGAGGCCGAAATTGCCGAGCACATGGAACAGGCCGTCGATGATGCGGAACATCGGCCGGGTGAGGAAGTAGAACCAGCCCCAATCGATGAGCCGATCGAAGAGCTTGATGCCCTGGCCCTCATAGGCGTCGAGCGTGTCGACGACCTTGGCGCCGGCGAAGATGCGCGAGGCGACGGAGCCGGAGGCGCCCGGCGCCACGGTCAGCGGCGCCTCGACCGTATCGGCCTGATAGGCCTTGGTCGTTCCGGCGCCCGAAGCCGAGAAGCGCGCCACCAGCGTGCGGTCCTGCTGCGGCACCAGCACGGCGGCCCAATATTTCTCGGTGAAGCCGAGCCAGCCGCCGGTCGCCTCGAAAGATTTGGTGGCGTGCGGCTCTTTCTCGACCTTCTCGAACTTCAGCTCCTGCAGGCCGGCCTCGCCCAGCACGCCGACGAAGCCCTCGTGCAGGGCCGCATAGCCGGCGCTCTGCAGAGCGCCGATGCGCGAGACGCGCAGATAGGGATAGAGGGTGACGGAACCCTGGCCGTGATTCTCGACGCTGTCGGTCACGGAGAACATATATTGGTCGTCGACCGCGATCTTGCGCTTGAAGACGAGGCCCTGGCCATTGTCGAAGCTGAGCGTCAAGGGCTGGCCGACGGAGAGCTGATCGTGATCGGCGCTCCACAGCGATTCGCTGTTCGGCAGGGCGGGCGGCGCCTGATCCTTGTCGGAGGCGAGGAAGCCCGATTCGGCGTAATAGGGCTGCGGCGCGTTCTCCGGCGAGAGCAGCACGATGATCGGGCTCTTGGGATCGACGGTCTCGTGATAATTTTTCAGCGAGACATCGTCGATGCGGCCGCCCTTCAACGAGATGGAGCCGGAGATGGAAGGCGTGTCGATGGCGACGCGCTTGCTCTCGGCGAGAGCGGCCTCGCGCGTCTTGGGCGCGGGCTTGGCGGCGGCGGCGGTCTGCTGCGGCTGCGCCTGCCGAGCCGCGGGCGCGGCCTTGTCGGCGGGCTGGGCGGCGACCGGCTTTTGCGGCGCGCCGGGCTTTTGCTGCTGCGCGAGCTGCGCCTCTTTCTGCTGCCGATCGAGCTTGGGAAAGGCGTAGAAAAAATCCCAGCCGCCGATCACCAGCATCGACAGGCCGGCCGCTATGAGGACATTCTTGGTATATTCGTTCATGACGCCTGCGGCCTGTCTTTAGGAGTTGCGCCGGTTCCGGCCCTTTTGGCCGGGCCTGAGCTTGGTCAGCCCATCCACGATCTGCGCCGTCAATTCCGAAAAGGGCGCGGTCAACGCGTCGGGTCGGGCGACGAAGACATAATCATAGCCCGGGAGACCGGAAGCGCCGCAGAGCCGCAGCGCCTCCTTGAGGCGGCGCCGAATGCGGTTGCGACCGACGGCGCCGGAGATCTTCTTCGTCACGGTGAAGCCGAAGCGCGGCGCGTCCATGTCGCCGCCCTCCCGCGCCGCCGCCTGCAGCTTGAAGGCGCGCGCGCCGCGGCTCAGCCCGCTCGCGGCGGCGCGCAAAAATTCGCGCCGCTTGCGCAGGCGTCGCGGTTTGGTCTTCCGCGTTTCGTCTGGGATGTTCTCGCTCACGCCTCCCGTCCTCCCTGGCCGAGAAGCCGGCGAAAATCAGGCGGACAGGCGCTTGCGTCCGCGGGCGCGGCGCGCCGCGAGGACATTGCGGCCGCCGACGGTCGCCATACGGGCGCGAAAGCCGTGACGGCGCTTGCGCACCAATTTGCTGGGTTGATAAGTTCTCTTCACCTTGGGTCTCCGCTCGCTCAGGTCGCCGATCGAAGAGCCGTCATCGCCTCGCGCCGACCGCTCGTCATCGGCTGGCCGCCGCCACGGCCCTCGATCTAATTTTGGTCTCGTAGGGCGCTTTTTTCTCGCCCCTGCGGCTGTCTCTTTTCGCCTTTTTCGCGGGCGCGCAAGCCCCCGCACGAAACGCGTCTCTGCGACGCCGCGCCGGCATATAGGAGAAAGCCCGCGCATAAGTCAATCGTGAGCGCTGCGCGACACGGCCGCGCGGCGAGCTTTCGCGAAGCTTTCGCCGCGGCGTTTGCGTAGCCGCGCGCCGCTTCGCAGGCGGGCGGACGGCTTGTATAAACAGAAGGCCGGTCGATTCGTCTCCCTCGAGAGACGCTGTTCCCGGCGCGTCTCGGCGCTTAGCCGTCGACGATTAAGGTTCTGGTTTGCCGCCGGGCCGAAGGTCAGGGTTTGTTAACCATTACCGCTTAGCGTTTCGACAAATAGATATGGATCTTGGCGGGCGGCCGACGAAGCGCGGCGCATCGTCGACGCTCGGGCGACGCGACGACGTCCGGGGGAAGATTTGGTGGAGCTGGGTGGGGACCGAAAATGCGCGTTTTACTGATAGAGGATGACAGCGCGACCGCTCAAAGCATCGAGCTCATGCTCAAATCCGAGAACTTCAACGTCTATGCGACAGATCTCGGCGAGGAAGGCATAGATCTCGGGAAGCTCTACGATTACGACATCATCCTGCTCGATTTGAATCTGCCCGACATGTCCGGCTACGAGGTGCTGCGCACCTTGCGGGTGGCCAAGGTCAAGACGCCGATTCTGATCCTGTCCGGCCTCGCCGGCATAGAGGACAAGGTGAAGGGTCTGGGCTTCGGCGCTGACGATTATCTGACGAAGCCCTTCCACAAGGACGAGCTGGTGGCGCGCATTCACGCCATTGTTCGCCGCTCGAAGGGCCACGCCCAATCGGTCATCACGACCGGCGATCTCGTCGTCAATCTGGACCAGAAGACGGTCGAGGTCTCCGGCGCCCGCGTGCATCTGACCGGCAAGGAATATCAGATGCTGGAGCTGCTCTCGCTACGCAAGGGCACGACGCTCACCAAGGAGATGTTCCTCAATCATCTCTATGGCGGCATGGACGAGCCGGAGCTCAAGATCATCGACGTGTTCATCTGCAAGCTGCGCAAGAAGCTCGCCAACGCCAGCGACGGCCGCAATTACATAGAGACAGTGTGGGGCCGCGGCTATGTGCTGCGCGAGCCGAGCGAAGCGGACGAGCGCATCACCGCCTGACCCATCGGCGAAGACGGCCGCAAGAATCGAAAAGGGGCTCCCTCGGGAGCCCCTTCGCGCGTTCAGAGGGAAGGCCGCGAGCCGCGCTCACGCGCCGATGGCGGCGAGCGGCCGCGGCGAAGGGCGCGGCAGCAGCAGCCAGGCGGCGTCGCTGGCAGGGGTGAGGCCGCCGATGCGCTCGCCGATCGTCTCGGCCGCGCCCAGGACCAGACATCCATTGTCTGCGAGAGTGTCGCGCAGGCGCGTGAGCACGCGGCTTTTCACCGCAGGCTCGAAATAAATGAGCACATTGCGGCAAAAGACGATGTCGAAGGGCGCCTCGCCAGAGAAGTCATCGAGCAGATTGAGCTTGCGGAAGGCGATATTCGCCCGCAGCTCGTCGCGGATCCGCCAGAGGCCGTCCTTCTGGTCGAAATGGGCCAGCAGCCTGCCGATAGAAAGGCCGCGCTGCGCCTCGAACTGGCTGTAGACGCCGCGCCGCGCCGTCGTCAGCGCGGTCTCCGAAACATCGGTGGCGAGAATCTCGACGCTCCAGCCGGCGAGCGCCTCGCCCATTTCGGCCAGCGCCATGGCGATGGAGTAGGGCTCCTGGCCGGTCGAGCAGGCGGCCGACCAGATGCGCAGGCGCCGCGTCTCGGCGCGCCGCGCCATCAGCTCCGGCAGCCAATCACGCTTCAGCCGCTGAAAGGGGACGCGATCGCGGAAGAAGGAGGTCTCATTATTGGTCATCGCGTCGACGACGCGCTGCAGCAGCGCCTCGTCCTCGCGCCGCTCGATGAGGCGCATCAGCTCGGAGAGGTCGCGGCAGTCCTGCGCGCGCATGATCGGCTCCAGCCGGCTCTGCGCCATATAGAGCTTGTCGGCGCCGAGCGAGACGCCGACGAGCGAGCCGATGAGACGGCGCAGCCGCGCGAAGGCGAGGCTCATCGCGCGCCCTCCGCCATATCCGTCGCGCCCGGCCGAAAATGGCGAGGCTCCGCACATTTCCGCATTTCGCCGTCGCTCCCTGAAGAGAGCGCTCCTGTTCCGTCGCGGCCCGCGCCTCAGATGACGCCTATGTCCTCGAGCTTGGAGCGCACGACATGCTGGTCGAAGGGCTTCATTATGTATTCGTCGGCGCCCGCGTCCATCGCCTGGGCGATATAGCTCGCCTCGTTCTCCGTGGTGCAGAACACCACTTTCGGCCCGGCGCCGCCCGGCATCTTGCGCAGCGCGCGCAGGAACTCGACGCCGTCCATCTCTGGCATGTTCCAGTCGAGCAGGATCGCGTCCGGCATGGATTGCTCACAGGCGACCAGCGCCTTGCGGCCGTTCTCCGCCTCCACGGTGGAGAATTGCATCCCTTCGAGAATGCGGCGCGCGACCTTGCGGATGACCGCGGAATCGTCGACGACCAGAATCTGCTTCATCAGTCTACTCCTCGGGATGCGTCTCTCGAATGTCCGTCGCGGCCGCCGCTCTCGCCCGGCCTCGACAGGCGCCTCACCAGCGCCGCTATGTCGAGTATGGGCAGAAAATCGTCGTCGAGCCGGTAGCAGGCGTTGGTGGCGTCGACGAATTGCTGGCCGACATGGGTCGGGCAGAGGATGCGGTCGTCTTCCTCGCAGGTGACGACGTCGCCGGTCTCGTCGATGAGCAGAGCGTAGCGCTCGCCATTGTGCTCGATGCAGACCGCGAGATTCGAATCGGAGTGGTCGCCGTCGTCGATCTCGAGGCAGCGGTCGAGCCGCAGCGCGGTGACGATGCGGCCGCGCAGATTGGCGAGGCCGGCGATCTCGCGCGGGGCCAGCGGAACCGGCGTCACCTGCTCGATATGGAAGATCGTCTTCACGCATTCCACCGGCAGGCCGAAGGTCTGACCGCGCACCTTTATGGTGAAGTTGCGCGACTGCTCCTTGCCCGTATCGCCTTGCCGGCGGCGCCCGTTCGCGTCGCGTTGCGTTTGGGTCATGCGGCGAGCTCCGACATGATGCGCAATTCGAGATCGCGCGGCGCCGTGTCCGTCTTGTCGAGCAGGCGGCCGACGCATTCGATGAGCGCGCGCCGATCGAACTTGCCGGCGACGGCGGCGATGCCGCAGGCCTTCGCCGCCGCGAGCACGCTGGGCGCCGCCTGGGCGGCGAGCGCCACCACCGGCAGCTCGGCGAGGCCGGGCAGCGCATGCAGCGCGCGGGCGAAATTATAGCCGTCCATCTCCGGCATGTCGGTGTCCGTCACCACCGCCTCGACGGACAGCCCCTTGCGCAGGAAGGAGAGCGCTTCCGGCGCCGAGGCCGCGGTCGTCACGTCATAGCCGGCCGAGCCGAGGATCGGCGCCAGCATGTCGCGGAAGAAGGCCTTGTCGTCCACGAGCAGAATGCGATGCCGCTTGTTGACGCCGCGCGCCACGGCGGCCGGGCAGGCGATGCGCATGAAATAGGTGGCGTCCAAAAACTCGACGATATCGCCGCCGAGCTGGATGGAGCCGAGAATATGCGCCGAGCCGCTCTCTCTCTGGAGATCGAGAATCTCGTCGGTGACGTCGATGATGTCCTCGATCAGCAGGCCCATGGACTGGCCGGCTCCCGACAGCACGAGTATGGGATAGGAGGCGCGGTCGAGCGCCATGTCCGTCGTCGCCGGAATGATCGGCAGCAGGCTGTCGCGATAGGCCATGACGAAGGCGCCGTCCGAGGCGATCAGCCGCTCGCGCGGCACATCCTCTATGCGCAGCACCAGCGACAGAGGCAGCGCCTTCAGCGGGCCGGGGCCGGACTTGACGATGATGATGCGCGTCTTCTCCGTGCGCGGAACGAAGACTTCCGGCGTCGTCGCTTCGGCCGGGCGCTCGGCGAGCCGCTGCAGGCCGGCGTGCTCGAGCAGAGCGGCGGGATCGAGAATCAGCACCACCGAGCCGTCGCCGAGAATCGTCTGGCCCGAGAAGACCCCGAGCCGCGCCACCGCGCTCACCAGCGGCTCGATGACGATCTCCTGCACATCGGCGATCGTCTCCACCAGCAGGCCGAAGCGCGCGCTGCCGATGCGCAGCACGACGACGAAGCCGTCGCGCGTCCTCTCCTGCGCCGGGCGGCCGAGGCCGAGCGTCGCGGCGAGATCGAGCAGAGGCAGCACGTCATTGCGCAGGCGCAGCACCGGCGCGTCATGGATATATTGGATCGCATGCTCGAAGCCGCGGCCGACCCCGACCAGCTCGACCACGGTCATCTGCGGTATGGCGAAGCGCGCGCCATTGGTCGTCAAAATCAGCGCCGGCGTGATGGCGAGCGTCAGTGGAATGCGCAGAGTGACGCAGGCGCCGCGGCCATGGCGCGAGGTCAGCGAGACGGAGCCGCCGATCGACTGAATGTTCTCGCGCACCACATCCATGCCGACGCCGCGGCCGGAGACGCTGGTGACGCCATCGACAGTCGAGAAGCCCGGCGTGAAGACCAGCTCGAACAGCTCGCTGTCGCTGAGCTTGGAGATATCGGCCTCCGAGACGAGCCCGATCGCCAAGGCTTTGGAGCGGATGCGCGAGGCGTCGAGCCCGCGGCCGTCGTCGGCGATGTCGATGATGATCTGGCCGGCGTCATAGGCGGCGCGCACCGAGATGACGCCGGTCTCGCTCTTGCCGATGCGCGCGCGCTCGGCCGGGGATTCGACGCCATGGTCGGCGCAATTGCGAATGATATGGGTGAGCGGCGCCCGGATCAGCTCGATCACCTGCCGGTCCAGCTCCGTGTCCGAGCCTTCCGTCGTGATGACGATCTTCTTGCCGAGATCATGGGCGAGATCGCGCACCTGCCGCGGCAGCGTCGAGAATAGCCGCCCGACCGGCTGCATGCGCGCGCTCATCACCGCATCCTGCAGATCGCTGGTGATGTTGGAGAGCGTCTGCACCGTGCTGCTCATGGCCTCGTCGCCGCCCGCCCAGGCGCTCGACAATTCGAGCAGACGATTGCGGGTGGAGACCAGCTCGGAGACGATGCCCATCAGCCGATCGAGCACATTGACCGAGACGCGGACCGTCTCGCCGATATGGGCGACGCCGGCGGAATGCGTCTCGCCCGGCGTCGCAGCGGCGCGGGAGGCGGGCGCAGCGGCGCCGCTCGCCTCGGCGGGGTCGGGCTCTTCCTCGCCGAGGCGGGAGCGGCGCGTCGCCTCTTCCAGAGCGGCGATGAGATCGTCGTCGTCGCCAGCCGGCTCCTCCTCGGAGCGGCCCATTTCGGCGAGAATATCCTTCAGCCGGTCCACGGCCGCGAAGATCAGCGTGACATGCGAGGCGGTCATCGGCGCGCCGTCGCGCAAAGCGCCGATGAGCGCTTCGGTCGAATGGGTCAGCCGGCCGACGCGCGGCAGCTTCAAGAAGCCGCTGGTGCCTTTGATCGTGTGCACATGGCGGAAGAGGCTGGCGATGAGCGCCTGATCGCCCGGGTCCTTCTCGAGACAGACGAGCTCCATCGTCGCCGCATCAATGTGCTCGGCGGTCTCGACGAGGAAATCGTTGAGAAGTTCATCCATGGCGTCGTTCGTCTCTGGCCGCGTGAGCGGCGTCGACGCCATTCTTGACGCATTCTGGTTAAAAGAACTGAAATCCCCGCGCTCGAGGTCGCCTGGCGCGGAGGCTTCCTCAGGCTTCGAGCGCCGCCGGCGTCTCGATCTCCTCCTCCGCCTGCTCGGCGGAAGGGCGGGCGGTGATGGTCACATGCTCCGGCTGCGTGGAGATCACGACGTCGAGCCCGCTCGCCTTGGCGACGAGGCCGGCGTAATAGGCCTGAATGGCGCGCGCGTCGACGACGCCTTCTTCCGGCTCGCCGGCCAGCAGGCCCGGAATCGCCGCTGCGATGCGGGCGTTCACGCCTTTGGCCTCCAAGGTGAAGGAAATATCGTCGCGCTCGCCGGTGGAGACGACGGAGATGACGCCGCCGCGCGGAATCGCCGCATCGGCGATCAGGCAGAGATTGAGCAGCAGCTTCACCTTATTCTTCGACATCAGCACGCGCGGCACGCTCCATTCGAGCTTGGTGCGTTCGTCGGCGAGCAGCTGGCGCGTCACATGCTCGGCGTCGCCGGTGTCGATCTCGGCGCCCTTGGAGCCGGCGGCGCCGAAGGCGAGGCGGCAGAATTGCAATCGCGCGGAGGCTTCCGCGGCGCTGGATTTGATTAGCGCCAGCGCATGGCCGCGCATCTCGGCGTCCTTCTCCTCCTCCAGCACCTCCAGCCCGTTGACGATGGCGCCGACGGGCGAGATCACGTCATGGCAGACGCGGGAGGAGAGAAGCGCGGCGAGATCGAGGGCGTCGAGCGCGAATTTGGTCATGGGGCCATCCGAAGGAGCCGCCGGATCGCCATGGGTCGGCGCCGGCCAGAGCGGGAACGCGGCCGAAACGAATCACCCGCGCCCCTTTTCCCCATTGGTAGCCGCGCCGCGCCCGCTTGCAAAGCGTCGCCGTCGGGGCCGCCGCGCGGCGAGCCCCGCGAGCCGTTGGAGCGCCATCCAATCCGATCGGATCGCGCTCTCGATTCTCGCGGGGGAGCGAATTCTGATCGATCGAACGATTCCGTTCGATCGGCAGGCGCTCTAGAACGTCGCCTTGGCGCCGAGGAAGAAGCTGCGCCCTGCCTCGGGATAGCCGTCGGTGAAGGTGTAGGCGGTGTCGAACATGTTGCGCACGCCGCCTTCGATCTTGAAGTTCGGATGGAGCTGATATTCGGCGGTGAAATTGGCCAGGAAAAACGCGCCGGTCCGATAATAGATCGTCCCCGCCGTGTTCGAGGTCCAGCGATTGCTGTTCATTTCGACATTGGGCGTCAGCGTCAGCCCTTCGAGCGGCCGCCAGCCGGCATAGAGGAACAGCTTGCCATCCGGCACGCCCGTCGGCTGGAAGTTGAGGATGTAAGGCGCATAGACCGAGCGGCGCATCAGCGTCAGATTGCCGCCCAGCGACAGCTCGTCGGAGGCGCGATAATCGACCGAGACTTCCCCGCCCCAGAAGCTGGCGTCGCCGACATTCTGGCTCTGAGTGACGCTCGCGCCATAGGCGGGCGCCGGCACGGATTGGATCAGATTGCGGACGATGGAGTGGAAGGCGTCCAACTGAATGCGGCTGCCCGGCGCGAATTCGCTCGCCCAGCCGAGATCGAAATTGATCGCGCGCTCCGGCATCAGGCCGGGGTTGGAGGTGGCGCCGCCGAAACGCGAGCTGAAACGCTCGAAGATGGTGGGGAAGCGCTCGCGGTCGGAGACGTTGAAATAGACTTTGTTGGTGTCGCTGTAGCGCCAGATCGCCGCGCCCTGGAAATTGGGGGCCTGCACATCCCGCAGCTGATAGCCGATGACGCCCGTGCCGACCACGAAATCATCTGCCTTGCGCAGATGGCGCCAGTCGTAGGCGAAGCCGCCGACGAGATCGATGTCCTTGGTCGGATGAAAGGTGTTCTCGACCGCGATCGAATAAGTGTCTTCCTGCGTGTAGACGACCGGTTGAGTGAAGCAGATGACGTTTATGACGCATCCGGTCGATTTATTGGCGACATTGACGCCGTAATATTCCTGCCAGGTGGCGTGCTCGTCGAAGCGGTAGTGGCCGGCGATCTTCAGCGTGTCGACCTCGCCGAAATCATGCCCGACCTCTATATCGGCCCCGAGCGCATAATCCTGATAATAGCTGCGGAAGGCTTTGGCCGAGGATTGATAGGCGAGGAAGGGGTCGTTGTAGGAGAAGAGGTCGTTGTCGAACTTGCTCCAATAGGCCTTGGTCTTCACATAGGAGGAATCGCCGATCTTGGTGTTGGACAGGAAATAGAGATTCTGCACGCGCCAATAGGGCCAGCGCCAATAGCGCTGGCTGTTCAGCCCGTCGGTGGTGTGATAGGGCGCGCCCTTCTTGCCGTCCTGGCGGATGAAGCTCAGCGAATATTCGTCGGTGTCATTGGGCGTGTAGCCGGCCTTGGCGTTGAGACTCCAATCATAGGTCCCTGAATTGCCGCGGAAGCCCTCGCCTTGATTATTGGTCGGCGTATAGCTTTCCGGCAGCATCCAGCCGCGCAGATCGCGCCAGGAGCCGCTGAGCTGCAGATAATAATTGTCCTGCTTCGTGCCGAGCAGCGCATAGGTCTTTATGCCCTCATAGCTGCCGTCGCGGCCGAATTCGAGGCCGGTGCGCAGCTCGCCCTCTATCTCCTTTGTCGGCTTGCGCGAGACGAGATTGATCTGGCCGCCCATGCCGCCCGGCCCGTCGAGCACCGAGACATAGCCCTTGGCGATCTGCACCGAGGCGACGTCCGGCGTCATGAAGCGCGCGAAGTCTAGCCGATTGTCGGCTGGCAGATAGACGCGAACGCCGTCGATGGTGAGCGGAACCTGCCAGCGGTCGAAGCCGCGTACATAGATGTTCTGCTCATTGCGCGTGCCGCCTGTCGAATTGCTGACGACGCCGGCCGCGAGATTGACGGCGCGATCGAGCGAGTCGCGCTGGAAGGTCTCGTTCTGGCGGTTGCTGATGGTCACGCCGCCATAGGAGTCGGTTTGCTGCAGCGGCGCCGGGCCGTCGTCCTTTTTCTTGTCCGCCGGCGCGCTCTTGCGCTCGGCGCCGACGTGGATCTCGCCGAGATCGAAAGGTTGCGGCTGCTCGGCGAGCGCCGCGCCGCTTGCGATGAGCGCGGCGACGCTGGCGGCGCCCAAGGGCGCCAGTCTGCTTGATTTCATGGTTCTTCCCCCGATAGTCCCGTAGTCCCGACGCCCCCTCCCCAGCCCTCCCCCGCTTCGCGGGAGAGGGAGCAGATTCCGCGCTTCATCGAGAACTCGCGCCGCGCTGCCCGCTTCCCTCTCCCGCCATTGGCGGGGGACGGTGAAGGAGGGGGCCTTTGCGAATGGTCGCCATTAGAGCGACCCCAAAAATGTGAGCAGCTCTCCCCGCTCCTCGCGCGTCAGGCTGCGAAACCGCTGCGCTGCGCCCTCCGCCTCTCCGCCGTGCCAGAGGATCGCCTCTGTGACGGTGCGGGCGCGGCCGTCGTGGAGAAAATCCACGGGCGTTCCAAAGCGGCCGGCAAGGCCGAGGCCCCAAAGCGGCGGCGTGCGCCAGTCGCGCGGGCCGGCTTCGAAATCCTCGCGTCCGTCGGCGAGCCCTTCGCCCATGTCGTGCAGCAGAAGATCGCTATAGGGATGAATTTCGGTCCCGCTCAGCCAGGGCGCGAAGCCGACCGGGCCGAGCTTCATCGTCTCGCGATGGCAGGCGGCGCAGCCGATCTCGCGGAACAGCGCCTCGCCTTTGGCGACGCGCGGATCGTCCTGATTGCGGCGAGCGGGCACGGCGAGGCCGCGCATATAGGCGAGCGAGGCCTCGAGCCGCGTGTAGGTCAGCTCGATCTCGTGTCCCGCCGCCGCGCGGCATTCCGGCTGCACAGCGGTGCAATTGGGCTCGGGGAAGAGATAGGAGGAGACGCCGATGTCCTCGGCGAAGGCGTTGGCGATTTGCTGCCGCAAATCCGGCTGATTGGCCTTGAGGCCGAAGCGGCCGAGCGCCATGCGGCCGGCCGCCATGTCATAGACATGGTTCGGCCGGCCGCGGCCCTGGCCCACCGCATGGCGTGTTATCTCATCGTCCGGCACGGCCTCGAGCAGGCCGAGGCCGAACACCGGCGGCGCATTGCGCAGCGAGATCCGCACATTGTCGCCGAGCGGCCCATAGGCGAGATCGCGAAAGGAGAGGTGCGGACGACGCAGCGAGACGGTCTCTCCGTCTGCCAGCCGCGTCTCGATCTCGTCGAACGTCACGATCGCGCGGCCCTCGCCCGGCACGCCCGGATTGCCCTCTGGATTGAGCTGCCCGCCATAGGCCGGATGGGGCAGGGGGCCGCCATGGGCGTCGCGGCCGGGCAGTCCGAGCCGCACCACCATGGCGCGGGCGATGCCATTCTCCGGGTCCGGCGCCGGGCCGCGGCCGTTCTTCACATGGCAGGCGATGCATGAGAGCCGATTATAGAGCGGTCCCAGCCCTGTGATCTCGGTCTGATCCTGCGAGGGGCCGATCACCCAGGCCTGATGGAACAGCGCGCTTCCCTGCCGGAAGCCGCGCAGAAAACCCTCGTCCAGCCCGGCCAGGGGCCGGGAGAAAGCGTCGCCGTCGAGCTTGGGGTTCTCATAGGGCGCGCCGGCGGAGAGAAAAAGCAGCGCGAAGGGAAGGAGAAGCCGCCGCCTCACAGACGCTGCTCGGCGGAAGCGACAAGGCTCAGCGCCTCGGCTCGGGCCGATGAAATTTCTGCGCGCCAACGGGCGGCGAGGTCGCCGTCCTTCAGCTCGCGGCTGGAAAAACGATCGAGAAATGCGGAATCTTTCGCCTGGGCCTCAGAAATAGGCGTAAAGCCGGCGAGCTTGCGCGCCTTCGCCACAGCGGCGGCGCCTGCAGAGTCGGGGGCGGCGGCGAGCCGCGCCTCGGCGGCGTGTATGGCGCGCCAAAGGCGCTGTGTCTCGGCGTGGCGCTCGGCGATGGCGAGGTCGAACATCACGCTGACCGCGCCGGGCCGCCGCCGGCCGATCTCGGCGTCATAAGGATAGAAGGTTCCCGGCGGCAGGGCGAAGGGATCGACCACCGCCGCCGGCTTGCCGGCATAGGCGTCGGGCCGGGCCGGATGGCGGCTGCTGTCGGCCTCCATCATCAGCTTCTGCCCCTTGGAGGAGAGCGCGAAATCCACGAAGGCCTTGGCCGCCGAAAAACGCTGCGTGCCCACCGTGATGGCGATATGGGCGGGCAGAAAGGCGGTCTTCTCCGGATAGATGAAGGCGAGCTTCTCGCCATTGGCCAGCGCATTGAAGGCGAAGAAGTCGATGGTGAGGCCGAGCGCCGCATGGCCGTCCTTGACGCTCGCCGTCGGGCCGGAGCCGGAGCCCAGCAGCTCCGCGCCGCCGGCGATTTCCGCCAGCAGCGCCCAGCCGCGCTCCCAGCTTTCCGACTGCAGCACGATGTCATAGAGCGCCGGCGAGAAGCCCACCTTGGCCGGAATCGGCATGACAATGCGGCCGGCATAGGCGGGGGAGGCGAGGTCGCTCCAGCTCTTTGGCGGCTTCAGCCCGTCGCGCGCGAGCGCGGCCGGATCGACCACGATCCCATAGCCGGCGACGTCATAGGCCTCGAACAGGCCGTTCGGGTCGGAGAGGAGCTGATCGCCGAGCCGGCCGGGCAGAGCGGCGCGATCGACCGAGAATTTCTGAAAGGCGCCGCGGTCGCGCAATATAGGGAAATTTCCGAGAGCGGGCGCCCAATAGACATCGGCGCCGCCCTGGTCCTTGTCGCTCAGCAGCGCGAGCGCGTCGCGCGACTGCTTCCAGACGAATTGGACGTGAACGCCGGGATAGAGCTTCTCGAACTCGGCCTCATAGCGCGTCGTCAGCTCTTC
This sequence comes from Methylosinus sp. sav-2, assembly GCF_004366495.1. Classification (NCBI taxonomy): domain Bacteria; kingdom Pseudomonadati; phylum Pseudomonadota; class Alphaproteobacteria; order Hyphomicrobiales; family Methylocystaceae; genus Methylosinus; species Methylosinus sp. sav-2. The sequence continues at coordinate 160,781 of NZ_SOEJ01000001.1, read as the reverse complement.
CGGGAAGGAGGTGACGACGACGAGGCGCTCGTCCGCCGCCCGCGCGGGCCTGCCGAGCAAAGCGACGCCGAGCGCGGAAGGGATCGCCGCCAGCACATTGCGGCGGCTAGGAAGAAGGGCGAGGCGACTCGCTATGTCGAGGCGATACATAATGAAAACATAAAAGCGCCGCCGCGGGCGTGTCAATCGACGCGAGCGCTCATTTTATCGGCGGGCAGCCCGCCGATTGATCTTTCTACCAGCGATAGAGAATTCGATTGTCATACCCGATCCGCTTGATTGGTTCGGTGTCATTCCCGACGCTCGCAAAGCGAGCGATCGGGAATCCAGAGCAAAACCAGCGCTTTTGTGGCTCTGGATTCCCGGTCGGGCTTTCAGCCCGCCGGGAATGACAAGCCACAATGCGAGCGGTTCAAACGGAAATCGTATCAGTCGACCGCGAGGATGACGTCGGTCGGGCTGAAGCTGGCGACGGCCCGCTCGCCCTCGGCAATGCCGAGGTCTTCCGCCGTCTGGCGCGGGACGACGGCGTGCATCGTCTTGCCCGCGCCTATATCCAGCAGGACCTCGCTGTTGCGCTCCGCGTCGATTCGCCGCCGCACCACGCCGACGAATTGATTGCGCACGCCGGGGGGCGTGTGCTCGGGCGTGGTGAGATGAACGAAGGAGGATTTGATCAGCGCCAGAGTCTTGCGTCCCGGCTCGAGGCCCAGCTCCACCGCCGAGTCATTGGTGACGATGGCGTGAATGGAGGTCTCCGGCGACACGCGCAGCGTCACCTCGACATCGACCGGCCATTTCTTCACCGAGACGACTTCCGTCTGGAATACATTGCGCGCAGAAATTTTTACGCCCACGCTCCAAAGGAGAAAATCATCCTGATCCTCGAGCCCCTCCTCGGCGATGAGCGAGGAGATGCGCGACAGCCGCTCCTCCAGCCGATGAAATGTGGCGATGAGCCGGCGCCCTTCCGTCGTCACCTCCGCGCCGCCGCCGGAGCGGCCGCCGGCCTTTGTCACAAAGGCGGGGCTGGGCAGAAGATTATTGATGGCGTTCACAGCATCCCACGCCGTCTTATAGCTGAAGCCGACGACCTTCGCGGCCTTGGTGATGCTGCCATATTCGGCGACCGCCTCCAAAAGCTTGATGCGATCGCGTCCGACCAGGAAACGTCCTTCGCTGCGAAGCGCCAGCAGCGCGTCGATCTTGTTGACTGTCATGGCTCTCGCGAATCCTTTCCGGCGAATATTTATTATACCTCTTCGCCGAAGACGCATCAAAATTCGGGCCGATGGGCCTCCGTCACGCCGGATTTTTTCGGTCCCTCGGCCGGCGCGCCGGCGAGCGCCTCCACCGCCCGGCGCAAATGACCGCGCGATCCTTCGAGCGCGGCGCGCGCTTCGCCGAGCCCATGGCCCTCGAGCAGCAGATAGGCCAGCTTCACGCTGCCGCCCGCGCGACGCAGCGCCGCGCCTATCTCCGCGCTCTCGCGTCCGGTGAGCCGCGCCAGAATGCGCTCGCTGCGACGCGCGAGCTTTTTGTTGGAGGCCTGCACATCGACCATCAGCCCTTCATAGACGCGGCCTTGCAGAATCATCACCAGCGATGACAGCATCAGCAGCGCGACGCGCTGCGCAGTGCCGGCCTTCATGCGCGTCGAGCCTGCGATCGCTTCCGATCCCGTGTCGAGAAATATCTCATGCTCCGCTTCGGCGAGCAGCGGCGCGTCACGATTATTGGCGACGCCGATCGTCAAGGCGCCATGCCGCGCCGCCTCGCGCAGGCAGGCGAGGGTGAAGGGCGTCGTGCCGCTCGCCGCGACGGCGATGACGACATCGGCCTCGCCGATCGCATGGCGGCGCATCAGCTCGGCGCCGCGCTCGGTCTCGTCCTCGGCGCCTTCCACGGCTTTCAGCAGCGCGTCGTCGCCGCCCGCCATCAGCAGCAGCAGGCGCTCCTGTGGCCAGCTGAAGGTCGGCGTCAGCTCGGCGCCGTCCTGCACCGCGAGCCGGCCCGATGTTCCGGCGCCGACATAGACGATGCGTCCCCCGTGCGCGAGGCGCCGAACGACCGCGAGCGCCGCCGCTTCCATCGCCGGACGCGCGGCGCGCACGGCGGCGACGGCGGCGAATTGCCCTTCGATCATCGCGTCGAGAATCTCGCTCGGCTCCCATGCGTCGATCGACGAATAGCGTGGGCTCGGACGTTCCGTTTCCATGTGACGCCTCCTTACGGAACAGTTCGTCCTTCGTAGTGGAATTCGCAAGCGAAGACGCTGCCGCGCAAAGGATTTCGCGCTCGCTCGAAGCGCGCTCCCGTGCCATAAGGGACGCGGGCGGGGGGCGTGACAGAGCTGCAGCAGAGCCGCCGATGATCATGCAAGACAATCAAATGGCGATCGAAGCGCGCGAGGCGCCGCATGTGGTCGCAAAGCAACAGGGGCTCATCGCCCCGCGCCTCGCGCCGCTCGTCGCGCGCTTGCGCGATGTAGACCCGCGCGTCGTCGTCACTTGCGCGCGCGGCAGCTCCGCTCATGCGGCGACATTCGCAAAGCATCTCATCGAGCGTGGACTCGGCCTTCCGGTCGCCTCCGCCGCGCCGAACATCACCAGCGTCTATGGCGGCGCGCTGCGGCTCGACGGCCAATTCTTTCTCGCGATCTCGCAGTCGGGCGGCAGCAATGATCTCATAGAGCAGGCCGCCGCCGCGCGCCGCAGCGGCGCCGTCACCGCTTGCCTCGTCAATGAGGTCGAGAGCGAGCTCGCCGCGCAATGCGAGTTCGTTCTGCCAATGGCCGCAGGGCCGGAATTCGCGGTGCCGGCGACGAAGACCTTCATCGCCTCGCTCGCCGCGCTGGCGCGTCTCGTCGCGCTGTGGTCGCAGGATCGCGCGCTCGAGGATGCGCTCGCGCGACTGCCGGAGCGGCTCGCGCGCGCGGCCGAGCTCGATTGGTCGCGAATGGTGGACGCCTTCTCGCGTGCGGAAAGTCTCGTCGCCATAGGACGCGGGCCGACGCTGGCCATAGCACGCGAAGCGGCGCTGAAGCTGAAGGAGACGGCCAATCTCCATGCGGAGGCGTTCAGCTCCGCGGAATTCATGCATGGACCGGTGTCGCTGGTCTCGCCGCTCTATCCGATCCTGATGCTGACGCCGACCGATGAGGCGGCGAGCGGCATGCGTCGTCTGGCCGAGGATTTGCGCGGCAAAGGCGCGGCTCTGTTCACGACGGATCGCGAGGATGAGACGCGCAATCGCTTGCCGACGATCGCATCCGATCATCCCGAGACCGACGCCATCTGCCTCATTCAGAGCTTTTACGCCATGGCGGCGCGGCTCGCAGCGGCGCGCGGCGTCGATGTCGATCGCCCGCGCCATTTGCAAAAGGTGACGCGCACGCGATGAGCGAGGAGTCGCGCCGAACGATCGCCGCCGACGTCGTCTTCGACGGCGAAACGGCGCATCGCGACTGCGCGGTGGTGATAGAGGGCGAGAACATCGTCTCGCTCATTTTGCGTCGCGAGATTCCGCGCGGCGCCGATGTGCTCGAGCTGCCGAAAGGCGTCTGGCTCGCGCCGGGCTTCATCGATATTCAGGTGAATGGCGGCGGCGATGTTCTGTTCAACGATTCGCCGACGCCGGAGGCGATCGCGACGATCCTTCGGGCGCATCGCAAATTCGGCACGACCTCGCTGCTGCCGACTCTCATCACCGACACGGATGAGAAGATGATCGCGGCCAAGCGCGCCGTGACCGACATTCTCCCACATGCGCCCGGCGTGCTCGGCGTGCATTTCGAAGGCCCGTTCATCTCGCCGGAGCGGCTCGGCGTGCATCGCGCCGATCTCCGTCGCGCGCCATCGCCGCATCATATCGAGATGCTCGCGCCGCCGCCGGGCGGCGTGTCGCTCGTCACCCTCGCGCCGGAGGAGGCGCCGACGGGCTTCATCACCGAGCTCGTCGCCGCCGGCTGCAAAATTGCGCTCGGCCATTCCATGGCGAATTACGCGCAGACGCGCGCCGCAATGGCGGAAGGGCTGACCGGCTTCACCCATCTCTTCAACGCGATGCGTCCGCTCGCGAGCCGCGAGCCGGGGCCGATCGCGGCGGCGCTCGAATCTTCGACCGCTCATTACGGGCTCATCGTCGATGGCGAGCATGTCGATCCGGCGATTTTACGCCTCGCTCTGCGCGCCGGCCTCGGCCATCCCATGCTCGTCACCGACGCAATGCCGCCGGTCGGCGGCGACGGACGCGGATTCGTCTTGCAGGGCAGGGAGATTCTCATAAAGGACGGACGCTGCGTGACGGCGGAGGGGACGCTCGCCGGCGCTTCGCTGGATATGGCGAGCGCGGTGCGCAATTGCGTTTCGCTGCTCGATCTTCCGCTCGAGCGCGCGCTCGTTCTCGCTTCCGCCAATCCGGCGAATTTCCTGGGGCTCGGCAAAAGGCTCGGCCGGCTCGTCGCCGGCTATCGCGCCGATATGACGGCCTTCGATCCGCAGAGCCTTCGCATCGTTTCGACCTGGGTCGCCGGCGAGCGCTCCGCCGAGGAATGGTGAGGCGCGCGCGTCACGCCTTCAATCGCTGGATGCGCTCGATCGCGGCCTGAGCATTGGCGCGCAGAGACGCATCCGTCTCGCAGGCGTCGAGAAGCTTCTGCGCATAGCGCGCCGATTCGTCCTGCTCGTCCTTCATATTATTGCCGATGAGGATGAAATCCGCGCCGGCGCGCAAGGCGCGCAGCGCGGCCTCCTCCGTCGTCATCAGCTTTTGCACGCCCTGCATCTGCAGATCGTCGGTCACGACCACAGTCTGCGGCGCCCATTGCCGCAATTTACGAATGGCGACGGAAGAGAGACAGCAGGGCGTGTCCTTCTCCCACTGATTCACCACGCCATGGCTGAACAGAACCATGGGAATGCGCGGCGCCAGCGTCTCGAAGATTTTCACTTGCGTGTCGGTGATGCAATCGGAGAGATCCATCACATGATCGTGCGGATTGACCTTGGCGCCGCCCGTGCCGGGAAAATGCTTCAGGCACAGCTTCAGCCCGGTCGCGCGCGCGACCTCGACCAGCGCTGCGACGCAATCCTCCACGATGCGTGGATCGGCGGAGAAGCTGCGTTGCGCCGAGCCAATGTCGGGACTGTCGGGATTTATGTCGAGATCGACGACGGGGGCGAGATCGGCGTCAATGCCGAGATCGCGCATTTCCGCATAGGCGGGACGCAGCGCGTCGAGCCGCTCCTGTTTTGTCAGCCGGCCGAATTGGCGCGCGCTCGGCAGCGGCGCGAAGCCGCGCTCCTCCTTCAGCCGCCGCACTTTGCCGCCCTCCTGATCGATGAAGATCAGCGGCCGCGTCGGCAGCGCGTGAATCTCTTCGCAGAGCGCCTTCACCTGCGCGGGTGAGAAGATGTTGCGCTCATATTTGCGATCCGTGCAGTCGTAATCGAAGAGGATGACGCCGCCGAGCCCATAGTCGCGCGCGAAACCGCGCATCCAGGGCGGAACTTGCGGCGTGCGGAAGCCGAGCAGGAACAGCTCGCCTATAGGCAGATAGGAAGACATTGCCGTGAGATGGCGCGGCGATGAGCGAGGTCAAACGGGACCGCGATGAAATATGGCGAAAGATAGAAGCTGCGCTTTCGCCCGCTCTCCGTTAAGAGCTGTCGCCACGAGCTTTCGAGTGGAAGGGATAAGTTAGCTCTCTTTAGGTTCGACATGCAGATGGTCCAGCGTAGTTCTCTTTGACATGGGGCGGGCGGCATGCTTGCGACACGAAGAATGTTTCTTCTGGCCGGTGCGCTGGGACTGGGCGGATGCAGCAGCGCATTGCGCCGGAATCGCTATCGTCTGACCGTTGAAGTCGAAACGCCCGAGGGACGACGGGTTGGCTGGAGCGTCATGGAGACGGTCGGAAGCTTCAACGACGGCATGTTTAAAGGTCTCGGCAACGCCGTCTCTTTTGGCACGAAAGGAGAGGCGGTCGCTATCGATCTTGGACCGCGTGGCGTTTTGTTCGTTCTGCTGACGCCCGACCAGGAGCGGAAAGAAAGCGGCGAGCCGTTCGACGTATTCTCGCGGTTGCATCGTGATCTGTGGAGCGAATACGGCATCGACGCCGCTGCAATGGACAGGATGGCCCAGGCGCGGGGCGCGACCGCTGTTCCTCTCGACATGCTGCCCCTGCTCGTGCGTTTCCGCGACATTGCCGATCCCAAGACGGTCGAGCGCGTCGATCCGAACGACCTCGCGGAGAAATTCGGGTCAGGTGTGCGGATTGCGCGCGCGATCTTCGAGATTACCGATGCGCCGGTGATCGATAAGTTGCTACCTTGGTGGAATGGTCCCTTTCCATGGCTGAGGCCACTCGGAAATGGGGTATACCTCGACACGCGGACTGACGCTTTTAAAGTCAGCAAGGACCAATTTCAGCAGGGAATAAAGTGATGTCCACGCAGCTAGGTGGGCGTCGTGAAAGATAGAAGCTGCGCTTTCGCCCGCTCTCCATTAAGAGCTGTAGGCGCGAGCTTTCGAGTGTAAGGATGAGGAAGATGAGCGATGGTGTCGCCGAAAGCGCTCCGCAGACGGCGCGATACGCCACGGGCGCGATGTTCGGCGTTTCTGCCGTCACCGTTTGGGCGACGTGGCTCGTCGTCACGCGGCTAGGCGTGACGACGACGCTCTCGGTCTATGATCTCACAATGCTGCGCTTCGGCGCCGCCGGCGTGCTGCTGTTTCCCATCGTGCTGCGCAAAGGGCTCGCGCTCGAGCGGCTCGGCCCTCTGCGTCTCCTCATTCTCGTCTGCAGCGCCGGCGCACCTTATGTTCTCGTCGCCGCCAGCGGGCTCAGGCTCGCGCCGGTCGCTCATGCGGGCGCGCTGCTACCGGGCTCCATGCCGCTCTTCGTCGCGTTGCTGTCGTTTCTGCTCACGCGGGAACGCTTCACCGCGAGCCGCCTCATCGGCTATGCGCTCATCGCTCTGGGCGGCGCCGCGATAGCGGGTCCGGGCGCATTGTCATTCGGCGAGACGCAGATTGGGCATATTCTGCTTTTGAGCGCGGCTTTCGTCTGGGCCGGCTATGCGATCGTGCTGCGCGCGTCGGGCCTCGATTCGCTGCATGCCGCGGCGCTGGTCTCGACAGGCTCGCTCATTCTCTATGGGCCGCTCTATCTCGCCTTTCACGGCTTGCATGGAATGGACGCGCCGTTGCGCGACATTGTGATTCAGACCTTGTTCCAAGGCGTCATGGTGTCGATCGTGGCGCTGTTTCTCTTCGGCAAAGGCATAGAGCTGCTCGGCGCTTCGGCGGGCGCTGCCTTTTCGGCTCTGGTGCCGCCCATGGCGGCGCTGATCGCCGTTCCGATGCTCGGCGAAATCCCTTCGCCGATAGAGCAGATCGCGCTGCTCTGCGTGTCCATCGGCGTCTATCTCGCGAGCGGCGGCCGAGCGCCGCGCCTGCGCATGTCGTGGCGCGGCTGAAGGAACCTCTCCGGCGCGAAGGGGTTATCCTCCGCCCCGCGTCGCCTTCCCGCGGCGCGAGACGTCGAAGGGGAGGAGCCCATGCCCGCCAAATCAAAGGCTCAGCAAATGGCCGCCGGCGCTGCGCTGGCGGCCAAGCGCGGCGAGATTCCAAAGAGCGAGCTCAAAGGAGCCTCGCGCTCGATGCTCGACTCCATGACCGAGAAGCAGCTCGAGGAATTCGCCGCCACCAAACGCAAGGGCAGGCCGGAGCACGCGGCCAAATCCTGAAGCAAATCCTGAAGGAGACGACTCATGCATGTGGAAGCCATCATCGCCAGCCATCCGCAAATGCGCGGCCGCGCCGACGCCGCGCTCGTCGGCTGTGTCGAAGCCTGCTTCGATTGCGCGCAGGCCTGCGCCGTTTGCGCCGACGCCTGCCTCACCGAGGAGAATGTCGCCGATCTTCGTCGCTGCATAAGGCTCGATCAGGATTGCGCGGACATATGCCTCGCGGCGGGCGCCATCGCCTCGCGGCGCAGCGCGACGGATGAGACGGCGATGCGCGCCGTTCTACAGGCTTGCGTCGATATGTGTCGCGCCTGCGAGAAGGAGTGTCGACGCCACGCCAAGCATCACGAGCATTGTCGCATCTGCGCGGATGTGTGCAAGGAATGCGAGAGCGCCTGTCGCCGCGCGATGGGACCTGCGCATTAGAGCGCTTTCCGATCGGACGGACTCGTCCGATCGATGCGTGGCCATGCGCGCCGCGCCAATTCTCCCCTCTCCCGCGAAAGCGGGAGAGGCGGAAGCGCTAAGGCGCATAGGCCTTCAAGAACACGGCGAGGCCGGACTCCATCACCCGCTCATATTCCGCCTCGCTGCGCAGCTCCAATCCCAGCGCCACGCGCATGGGCAAATCGGAGACGGTGAGATGCAGCAATTGCTCCGCCGCCATCTGCGCGTCGTCGAAGGCGAGCAGGCCTTTCGCCTTCGCCTCGTCGAGATAGCCGGAGACGAGATCGAGGACATTCTGCTTGCCGCTGTTGAAATAGAGATGGCAGAGCTCGGGGTAGCGCCAGCGCTCGCTCGACACCGCCTTGAAAAAAGCGGCCCATTCCCGGGTCAGGAAGCGGGCGACGAAATGCGCGCAGAGCTCGCGTAGCGCCTGCTCGGCGCCGAGGTCGAAATCGGGCTTGGGGACATCGACGCATTTTTGGCTGCATTCGATCTCGATGAGATTGCGAAACAGCGCTTCCTTGCTGGGGAAATAGGCGTAGAGCGTCGCTTTCGACACGCCCGCCGCGCGCGCGATTCCGTCCATGGACGTCTCGGCGAAGCCCTGCTCCAGAAATTGAGTCCGAGCCGCCGAGAGGATCTGACACTCCTTGCGATTCGGCACATGGTCTGTGGCCGGCTCCGTCGCGGTCGCCTCCGCTTCCTCGGTCATATGCTCAGGTCCAACCCCGTCATTCTGTCCCTCCTCCCGCAGCAGTCCCACGCAGGCCTTGTCTCAGCCTTTGCGTTGCTTTTCCATCCCCGGGAAAAACTGAACCGTTCAGTTTTAGCATTGACATGCGGGCTCTGCATTAATATTAAAACTGAACGGTTCAGTTTTCGAGAGGGTCATGCCGAAATTTTCGCGACGCCGCTTCCGACAAGCGAAAACCGCGCCTCATGTGGGAATCCCGCCCGCCGCCGCTCGCAGCGCCGCTGCTTTCGCAGCGCTGACGCTGTCCGCATGTGCGGTCGGGCCTGATTTTGTTCCGCCTCCCGCTCCGGCGAGCGCTGGCTATGGCAAGATTGGCGCTTCCACCGAATCCGCGGCGGCCGCCGGCGGCGCCTCGCAGCGCTTCGCCCATGGCCGCGATGTGCCCGGCGAATGGTGGAAGCTGTTCCATTCCAAGCAGATATCGGCCCTCGTCGCCGAGGCGGTGGCGAATCACCCGGACATAATGGCGGCCGAGGCGGCGCTGCGGCAGGCGCGTGAGACGATAGAGGCCAATTCGGCGACCTTCCTGCCGCAGGCGACGCTCGGCGACAGCTATCAGCGCCAGCAGTCGACGACGGCGCAATATTCCGGCCTCACTTCCTCTAGCTCGTCGTCATCATCGTCTTCGTCCTCCTCGTCCAGCTCCAGCTCGACCTTCGTCTATGGCTTGCACAACGCAAATGTGTCGGTGTCCTTCGCGCCGGATGTGTTCGGCAAGTCCTGGCGCACGCTGGAGAGCGACACGGCCGCCGCCGAGCAGAAGCGCTTCCAGCTCGAGGCGACCTATCTCGCGCTCACCGCCAATGTCGTCACCGCGGCCATCGCCGACGCCTCCTACGCCTCGCAGATCAAGGTGACGCGCGATCTCATCGCCGCCTATCGCACGCAGCTCGATCTGCTCGAGAAGCGCTTCGAGCTCGGCGCCGTCAGCCAGGCGGATGTGCTGTCCGAGCGCGCGCAGCTCGCGCAGGCGCAGGCCACTCTGCCGCCGCTGGAAAAAGCGCGTGCGCAGAACCGCAATCTGCTGATGGCCTATCTCGGCCGCTTCCCCAACGCCGACAAAGGCGAGGCGGTCGATCTCTCCGGCCTGCGCCTGCCCGGCGAATTGCCGGTCAGCCTGCCGTCGACTCTGGTGCGCCAGCGGCCGGATATTCTCGCATCGGAGAATCAGCTGCATCAGGCCAGCGCGGAGATCGGCGTCGCCACGGCGAACATGCTCCCGCAATTCTCGCTCACCGCGACGGGCGGCGCGCAGGCGACGAATTTCACCACTTTGTTCACGCCGCAGACAATGGTCTACACGCTCGCCGCCCAGGCCTCGGCGAAGGCCTTCGACGCCGGCTCGCTGTTCCACACGCGCGAGGCCAAGGTCGCGGCCTTCGAGCAGTCGGAGGCGCAATATCGCTCCACCGTCATCTCCGCTTTCCAAAATGTCGCCGATTCTCTGCAGGCGGTGAAATACGACGCCGGCACGCTGCGTGCGCAAGTGGCGGCGGAAAAAGCCGCAGCGGAAAGCCTCGAGATCGCGCGCGCGCAATATCGCGCCGGCTCGACGACCTATTCGATCGTGCTCAACGCCGAGCAGACGCTGCTCACCGCGCGGCTCAACCGCGTGAAGGCGCAGGCGGCGCGCTTCGCCGATACGGCGGCGCTGTTGCAATCGCTCGGCGGCGGCTGGTGGAACCGCATCGACGAGACGCCGGCCTCGCAGGCCAAACCCACGGATATTATCGCTACATCGCCGATCGCCGCGGCGATCAGAGCCCAGGCGGAGGAAGCTCGAGATGGTCGCTAGAACCTTGCTGCAGGATCGTTTCGGACCCATGGCGAAGCCGATGGCGATCATGCTCGCGATCGTCGCGCTCGTCTTCGGCGGACTCTATGGCTTCAACGTGTTTCGCAACACGATGATCAAGGGCTTTCTCGCCTCCATGGCCAACCCGCCGCAGACCGTCTCGGTCACGACCGCGGGCTATCAGGAATGGCGGCCCAAGCTCACTGCAGTCGGCACGTTTCGCGCGGTGAACGGCGCCGATCTCTCGCTGGAGGCCTCCGGCATCGTCGAGAAGATCCACTTTCAATCCGGCCAGCAAGTGGAGGCGGGCCAGCTGCTGCTGGAATTGCGCAAGGACACCGATCTCGCCAAGCTCGCCTCGCAAAAGGCGGCCGCAGAGCTCGCCGGCATAAATCTGCGGCGCGATCAGGCGCAGCTGAAGATTCACGCCGCGAGCCAGGCGACGGTCGACACCGATCTCGCCAATCTCAAAAGCGCCGAGGCGGAAGTCGCGCAGCAGGAGGCGGTGATCGCGCAAAAGACATTGCGCGCGCCCTTCGCCGGGCGGCTCGGCATTCGCGCGGTCGATCTCGGCCAATATATCGGCGCCGGTTCCGTCATCGTGACGCTGCAGGCGCTCGATCCCATCTATCTCGACTTCACTTTGCCGCAGCAGGCGCTGAACGGCATAGAGGTCGGCCAATCGATCGACGCCGGCGTCGATGCGTTTCCGAATAAGAAATTCACCGGCAAGATCGTCGCGATCAACTCCAAGGTGGATCAGGCGAGCCGCAATGTGCAGGTGCGCGCCAGCCTCGCCAATTCCGCTCTCGAGCTGAAGCCCGGAATGTTCGCGCAGATCGACATTGCGACCGGCAAGCCCGAGCGCCTCATCACCCTGCCGCAGACGGCGATCGTCTATGCGCCTTTCGGCAATTCCGTGTTTCTCGTGCAGAAGCCGGATGAAAAAGGCGCAGGCCTTTCGGCGCATCAGACCTTTGTGCGCCTCGGCGCGACGCGCGGCGACGAGGTCGCCGTGCTGGAGGGCGTGACGGAGGGCGCGACCGTCGTCACCGCCGGACAGGTGAAGCTGAGAAACGGTTCGCCGCTGAATATTTCCGACACGCAGCAGCCGCCGGTCGATCCCAATCCCAAGCCCGTGGATCAGTGAACGGAGACGACGAACATGCGTTTCACCGACATTTTCGTGCGTCGCCCGGTGCTCGCCTCCGTGGTGAGCCTCTTGATCCTGGTGCTGGGCCTGCGCTCGCTCTTCACCTTGCCGACGCTACAATATCCGCGCACGCAAAACGCCGTCGTGACGGTGACGACCTCCTATTTCGGCGCTGATCCGGCGACCGTCGCCGGCTTCGTCACCACGCCGCTCGAGAACGCCATCGCGCAGGCGAACGGCATCGACTATCTCACCTCGACGAGCCAGGTCGGCACCAGCACCATCACCGCCAATCTGCGGCTCAACTATGATTCCGGCAAGGCGCTGACCGAGATCAGCACCAAGATCGACTCGGTGCTCAATCAGCTGCCGTCCGCTGTGCAGCGGCCGGTCATCACGGTGAAGATCGGCCAGACCACCGACGCCATGTATATCGGCTTCAATAGCGATATTCTGACATCGAGCCAGGTCACCGATTATCTGATCCGCGTCGTGCAGCCGCGCCTGCAATCCGTGCCGGGCGTGCAGACGGCGGAGCTCATCGGCGGCAAGACCTTCGCGCTGAGAGCATGGCTCGATCCGGTCAAGCTCGCCGCCTATGGCCTCACCGCCAGCGAGCTCTCCGCCTCGCTGCAGGGCAATGACTATATCGCCGGCCTCGGCTCGACCAAGGGCGAGATGGTGCAGGTCACGCTCACCGCGGCCACCTCGCTGCATTCGCTCGAGGAGTTCCGCAATCTCGTCGTCAAGCAGGTGAACGGCGCCAATGTGAAGCTGCGGGACGTCGCCAATGTCACGCTCGGCTCGGAGGATTACGAATCCGCCGTGGCCTTCAATGGCAAGCAGGCGGTGTATATTGGCATTCTCGTCGCGCCCAACGCCAATCTTCTCGATGTCGTCAAAGGCGTGAAAGAAGCCTATCCCGACATTTTGAAATCGCTGCCGCAGGGTCTCAACAGCGATATCGTCTATGACACGACCGACTTCGTGAACAGCTCCATCGACGAGGTGATTCACACGCTGATCGAGGCGATACTCATCGTCACCGGCGTCGTGTTCATGTTCCTCGGCTCCTGGCGCTCGGTGGTCATACCGATCGTCGCCATCCCGCTGTCGCTCATCGGCACATTCACCATTCTGCTGGCGCTCGGCTTCTCGATCAATCTGCTCACCCTGCTGGCGCTGGTTCTGGCGATCGGCCTCGTCGTCGACGACGCGATCATCGTCGTCGAAAACGTCAATCGCCATCTCGCCGACGGCATGAAGCCTTTCGACGCGGCCTTCCAGGCGGCGCGCGAGCTCGCCGGTCCGATCATCGCGATGACCATCGTGCTGATCGCCGTCTATGTGCCGATCGGCTTTCAGGGCGGCCTTACCGGCGCGCTCTTCGTCGAATTCGCCTTCACTCTGGCGGGAGCCGTGACGGTCTCCGCCGTCATCGCGCTGACGCTGTCGCCGGTGAGCTGCGCGCTGGTGTTGAAAGCGCCGCATCGCGGCGAGGAGACGCTGGAAACGCGCATCATCGAATTCATCGACGCCAAGATGGATTGGGTCAAGGATCGCTATCAGCATCTGCTGGCGCGTTCCCTGCATTTCGTGCCGGTGACGCTCGCTTTCGGCGGCATTGTGCTCGCGAGCATCTTTTGGCTCTATTCGAATTCGAAGAACGAGCTCGCGCCCAATGAGGATCAAGGCGTCGTCTTCGCGCAATCCACCTCTGCGCCCAACGCCACATTGCAGCAGAAGCTCTTCTATGGCGATCAGGTCTACAAGACCTTCGCCAAGCATCCCGAAATGACGAGCTCCTTCCAGATCGTCACGCCCGGCCTCATCTTCGGCGGCCTCGTTCTCACGCCGCCGGACAAGCGCAAGATTACCGCCGAGCAGATGCAGCAGACGCTGCAGCAGGAGCTCGCGCGCTCCGTTCCGGGCCAGCGTCTCGTCACCTTCCAGCCGCAGCCGCTGCCGGGCTCCAATGGTCTGCCGATTCAATTCGTCGTGCAGAGCACCGACACATTCGACAAGATGAACGATATCTCGCGCGACTTCCTCTCCAAGGCGCTGGCGACGGGCAAGTTCATGTTCCTCGACACCGATCTGAAGATCGACCAGCCGCAGATGTCGCTCGTCATCGATCGCGAGAAGACGGCGCAGCTCGGCTTGCGGATGCTCGACGTCGGCGGCGCGCTCACGACTGGATTGAGCGGCGGCTACACGCAATATTTCGGATTGGACGGGCGCTCGTACAAAGTCATCCCGCAGATGGCGCAACAGTTCCGGCTCAATCCGGATCAGATCTTGAACTATTACATCAAGACCGCGGACGGCTCTTCCGTGCCGCTGTCGACGGTGGCGAAGTTCCAGACCATGGTCGTGCCGGAGTCGCTCAATCACTTCCAGCAGATCAACTCCTTCACCATCTCCGGCGTCGCCGCTCCCGGCGTCATCGCCGGCGAGGCGCTGGAGACGTTGAAGGAGGTCGCCGCGAAAACGCTGCCGCCGTCCTACACGATCGACTATGCCGGCTCCTCACGGCAGTTCGTGCAGGAATCGAGCGGCTTCGCAGGGACCTTCGGCTTCGCGCTCATCATCATCTTCCTGGCGCTCGCTGCGCAGTTCGAGAGCTTCCGCGATCCGCTCATCATTCTCGTCTCCGTGCCGATGTCGATCGCCGGCGCGCTCGTCTTCATCATGCTGGGCTTCGGCGGCGCGAGCATCAACATCTACACGCAGGTGGGCCTCGTCACGCTGATGGGCCTCATCAGCAAGCACGGCATTCTCATCGTCGAATTCGCCAATGAGCAGCAGCATCTCGGCAAGTCGAAATATGACGCGATCATAGAAGCGACTTCGATCCGCCTGCGGCCGATCCTCATGACGACGGCGGCGATGGTGCTCGGCGTTCTGCCGCTCATCATGGCGAGCGGCGCCGGCGCGGCCTCGCGTTACAATATGGGTCTCGTCATCGCCTCAGGCCTGTCGATCGGCACATTGTTCACGCTCTTCGTGCTGCCGGCGGTCTATCTCGTGCTCGCCGCGGATCACTCGAAAACGCGAGAGGCGAGCGCCATCGATCTCGAGGACGCGCATGACGCGCGCGCCGAAAATAAGATTCGCGTCGTCGCCTCTTGAGGCGACGATATGCGGAGCCGAAGACTCGCGGCCTTCCGCCCCACTCGGGCCGCGGGTCTTCAGGTTCGCAATTCAGGTTCGCAAGTCGCGCGTCTCGCCTTCCGTCGCGCGCGGCAGCCGCAGCATAAAACGTGCGCCGCCCTCCGGCGATGTGTCGTATTCGATCGAGCCGCCATGCTCATGGGCGATGGAATAGCTGATCCATAGGCCGAGCCCTGTGCCTTCGCCGACCGCCTTTGTGGTGAAGAAAGGCTCGAAGATGCGGCTGCGCAGCGCCTCCGGCACGCCTTTGCCGTTATCCTCTACGATCACGATCGCGCAATCGCCTTCGCCGCGCGCGGTGATGGAGACGAACGGCTGCTCCGCCTCGCGCACGGCGTCGAGCGCATTGTCGATGAGATTGACCAGCACGGAATGAATCTGTCCGCTCTGTCCTGAAGCGTAGAGCTCGGGCTCGAGATCGGCGACGATGCGCGCTTTGGCCTTCTTGCTGCGCGAGGCCCATTGCGCGGCCGTCTCCACCACTTTCGACAATGACACCGCCTCGCGCGGCGCCTTGGTGCTGAAGGAGAGGCGACGCAAATTCTTGACGATCTCGCTGATGCGCACGGCGCCTTCCAGCGTGCCGTCGATCAGCGGCTCGAGATCGGCGAGAATTTCGTCTATGCCGCTCGCGCGGCGCAGCTTCTCGCGCTCCTTCGCGCTCGCGCCCGCATGAATCGCCTCGAGATAGGCGGCGATCCCCTTGCGATAGCGGTCGAGCGTATGAATATTGCCATAGACGAAGCTGATCGGATTATTGAGCTCATGCGCGACGCCAGCGACTAGCCGGCCGAGGCTCGCCATCTTCTCCTGCTCGACGAGGCGCGATTGCGCCTGCTGCAGATCGACATGGGCGCGATGCAGCGCCTCATAGGCGCGGCGCAATTCGCCGATCGGCCGGCCAGTGAAGACGGCGCCGGCTCTTCGTCCATCCGAGTCGAACAGCGGCGAGCAATTGATCGCCATGAGATCGGAAGGGCCGTTGCTCGTGCGGAAACGCAATTCGACGCTGGTCGGATCGCGCGCCTGGCCGACGACGATGGCGGCGGCGCGCGCCTCGTCCTCCGCGACGAACAGCGCCGCGACGGAGGCGCCTTTCAGCTCCGCCTCGCCGCGTCCCGCGAGCGCCTCGAAAGCAGGATTGACCTGCAGAATCGCGCCGCGCTCGTCGCAGACGATCAGCACGTCGGAGACGGAGGCGATGACGCTCTGAATGAAATTGCGCGCCGCTTCCAGCTCGCCATTCTTGCGCTCGAGATCGGCCTCATAGCCGATGAGGTCCGCATAGACCTCGTCCATCTTCTTGATGACCTCGAGCCAGACGGACTCGCCGCCTTCCGACAGCGCGATCTCCTCCTTGCCCGCGACGAGCGCGATGAGATCGCCATGCTTGGCGTAGGATTTGACGTCAGCTTTCGTCATCGACGACGCGGGAGATGTCATAGCGGGCGATCTTGCTGCGCAGGCCGACGCGCGACAGTCCGAGCTCGTCGGCCACATGGCTGATGTTGCGTCCGTTGCGCTCCAGCGATTCTTTGATCAACGCGCATTCCAGCATCTCGACGCGCTCCTTCAGCGTGAATCGCTGCTGGTCGTCGCATGCGGTCGTCGCGCGATGATCGGCTATGCAAGGCGACAGCAGGCCTGGAGGCAGATTGGCGTCGCCGTCGCTCAGCGCCACCATGCGCTGAATCTCATTGTGCAGCTCGCGCACATTGCCGGGCCAGCCATAGCGCTCCAACAGGCGCAGCGTTTCCGGCTCGAAGCCCGGCACGCGACGATTGAAGGTCTGGTTCACGGCGACGAGTATGCGCGCGGCGATGATGGCGATGTCGCAGCGTCGCTCGACGAGCGGCGGCAGATGGATGGGAAAAGCGGCGAGGCGATAATAGAGGTCGCGACGAAAGCGTCCCGCCTCCACATCGGCGACGATATTGCGATTGGTGGCGGCGATGACGCGCACATCGACGCGGCGCGGACGCTGCGCGCCGAGCGGCCGAATCTCGCCCTCCTGCAGCACGCGCAGCAGCTTCACCTGAAAGGAAGGCGATGTGTCGCCGATCTCGTCGAGAAAAATCGAGCCGCCATCGGCGACCTCGAACAGGCCGACGCGATCCTGATAGGCGCCGGTGAATGCGCCTTTCTTGCAGCCGAACAATTCGCTCTCGAGCAATTCATCCGGCAGCGCGCCGCAATTCTCGACGACGAAACTCTTCTCGCCGCGCGCCGAGCCGTGATGAATGGCGCGCGCCAGCAGCTCCTTGCCCGTGCCCGAGGCGCCGGTGATGAGCACGGAGATGTCATATTCCGCCGCGCGCCGCGCTAGCGCGAGCGTCTGGCGCATCGGGCTTTCCGGCGCATGCACGATGCGGCCGAACTCGAACATGCGCCGTTCCGCGCGGCGCCTGTCGCTGGCGAGCCGCTGCAATCGCTCATGCGAGGGCTTGGCCTCGAGCGGCGGCGCGGCGCCGCCATCCTTCTGCGCCGCATAGAGCTGCGCGGCCTCACGCACCGATTGGATGAGCTTATCGGGATCCCAGGGCTTGGTGACATATTGAAAAATGCCGGCCTCATTCACGCCGGCGATAATGTCTTCCGCATCCGTATAGCCGGAGATGATCATGCGCACCGGCTCCGGCCAATGCTCGCGCACGCGCGTCAAAAATTCGACGCCGCTCTCGCCCGGCATGCGCTGGTCGCAGAGGATCACCTGCACCAGATCGCCGGCGAGCACGGCTTCCGCCTCGGCGGCGCTGCTGGCGCAGACGATCTGAAACGCGCCGCCGAGCACGCGGCGCAGCGATTCGAGCGAACGCTTCTCATCATCGACGATGAGCACAGTGGCGCCGCGGGAGATCGGCGTCGCCTCGCTCTCCATCTCGCGGCTGTCCTCGCGCTTGTTCATCTCGACGCCTCGCCTCATAACAAAAAGACTCTAGCAGATGCGCGGCAATTGCTCGCCGGAGAGCCAGTCGATGATGCGGCCGCCGCCGAAGGCGGTCGTCATCTGCACGAAGCAATGCTCATCGGCGACGATCTCGCCGATGCGCGCGGCCTGCGCGCCCAGCGGATGCGCGCGCATCGTGGCGAGCAGCGCATCGGCGGCCTCGTGCGCGACCACGGCGAGCAGCTTGCCCTCATTGGCGACATGCAGAGGATCGAGCCCCAGCAGCTCGCAGGCGGCGGCCACTTGCGGCGCGATGGGAATGGCTTTCTCGTCGATGCGCACGCCGACGCGCGATTGATGCGCGATCTCGTTGAGCGTCGCCGCCACACCGCCGCGCGTCGGATCGCGCATCAGGCGAATGGCGCCGCCCGCCGTCTCCACCATAGCGGCGACGAGCTCGTGCAGCGCCGCCGTGTCGGACAGCACCTCTGTATCGAAGGAGAGATTCTCGCGCTTCGACATGACTGCGACGCCATGATCGCCGATGGAGCCGGAGAGCAGCACGACATCGCCCGGCCGCGCCTTGTCGCCTGAAAGCGCGAGCCCGGCCGGAATGATCCCGACGCAGCTCGTCGAGATGAAGACGCCGTCCGCCTTGCCGCGCTCCACCACTTTGGTGTCGCCGGTGACGATGGCGACGCCGGCCGCGCGCGAGGCTTCGCCCATGCTCTCTGCAATCAGCTTCAGCTCGGCGAGCGGAAAGCCTTCCTCTATGATGAAGCTCGCCGACATATGCAGCGGCCGCGCGCCGGCCATGGCGATGTCGTTGATCGTGCCATGCACGGCGAGCTTGCCGATATCGCCGCCGGGGAAGAACAAGGGCGAGACGACATATCCGTCCGTGGTCATCGCCATGCGTCCGGCGGGAATGTCGAAGGCCGCCTGGTCATTCCCGGCGGCGAGCCATTCATTGTCGAAGGCGGCGTGAAAAATCTCGCCGATCAGCCGCGCCATGGCGCGTCCGCCGGAGCCGTGCGAAAGCTCCACGCGGCCATTGCGGAGATCGAGCTTGCGGCCTGCCGGCTCATGCTTGTTCATGACGCTTTCCGCGTTTCGTTTTGATATTGCCGGAATCTTCCATAAGCCCAATAGGCCGCGCAAGAGCCTTCCGAGGAGACCATGCAGGAGCCCATGGGCGTCTCCGGCGTGCAGGCGACGCCGAACAGCTTGCAGTCCTGCGGGCGCTTTTGTCCGCGCAGAATCGCGCCGCATTCGCAGGCCGGATTATCGCGCGCCGGCTTGGTCGCCACAGGGAAGCGGCGCTCCGCGTCAAATTCGGCGTAAGCTTCGCGCAGCTTCAGCGCGCTGTGCGGAATCTCGCCGAGCCCGCGCCATTCGAAGGCTTCGCGCAGCTCGAAAATCTCCGCGACTTCGTCGATGGCTTTGGCGTTGCCGCTCTCCGTCACGGCGCGGCGATATTGATTCTCGATCTCGCAGCGACCCTCGTTGATCTGTCTCACCAGCATCAAGATCGCCTGCAGCACATCCAGCGGCTCGAAGCCGGCGATGACGACAGGCTTGCGATAATCGGTCGAAAAGCGCCGATAGGGCGCGGAGCCGATGACGGTGGAGACATGCGCGGGGCCGACGAAGCCTTCGATCTCGACGCCATCATCGGTGTCGAGAATGGCCTGCATCGCCGCCGGCGTCAGCACATGATTGCAGAAGATCGAGAAATTCGTCAGGCCCTTCTTCTGCGCGAGGCGAATGGCGAGCGCGGTCGGCGGCGTGGTCGTCTCGAAGCCTATGGCGAAGAACACGACCTGGCGCTGCGGCTCCTTCTCGGCGATGGCGATGGCGTCGAGCGTCGAATAGACCATGCGAATATCGGCGCCGTCGGCCTTGGCCTTCATCAGGCTGGAGCCGCCGGAGGCGGGCACGCGCATCAGATCGGCATAGGTGCAGAGCGTGACCTCCTCGCGTGCGGCGAGGCGAATGGCGTCGTCTATGCGGCCCATCGGCAGCACGCAGACGGGGCAGCCGGGGCCGTGAATGAGGCGAATATTCTCGGGCAGCAGATCCTCAATGCCATAGCGCGAGATCGCATGCGTATGGCCGCCGCAAAACTCCATGAAGCGATATTGCCGATCGCTCTGCGCTTCTGCAGCGATGCGCTGCGCTATGGCGCGGGCGAGATCGCCGTCGCGATATTCGTCGACATGCTTCATTGTGCGTCTCCCAGCGCCGCGGCCTCGCGCAGCAGAGCGAGCGTCGCCATCGCCTCTTCCTCATCGATCTTGGCGAGCGCATAACCGACATGCAGCACGACATAATCGCCGATCGCGAGGCCATCGACGAGCGCGACGGACACCAGCTTGCCGACGCCATCGACGCTGACGCGCGCCATATCATCGGGCAGCAGCTCCTCAACGCGAGCGGGAATGGCGAGGCACATCTCGTTAGACCTTTCTCATTCGCGCAATATGGGCTTGGCCGAGCGAGAGTCCGCCGTCATTCGTCGGCGCCGCGCGCGCGAGCAGCGCTTCTATTCCAAAATCGCGAAGGCGCGAGACGAGGCCCTCCGCGAGAATTTTGTTCATCATGCAGCCGCCGCCGAGAGCGACGCGCGTTTGGCCGCGCGCCTGCGCCGCCGCGCGAAGCCATTGCGCGAGCGCTTCGATCAGCGTTCCATGAAACAGCTCGGCGCCTTGCGAGGCGGAGAGGCCCGGCTTCAGCAGCGCGGCGAAGAGCTTGGTCAGATCGAGAATGTCATTCTCGATGCTGTAGCCATTGGCCAGCGCGCGCGGGCTTTGGCACAGCGCCTCCAGCTCCATCGCCGCCTGTCCCTCATATTGCTGCACGAGCCGCACGCCGAGCAGCGCCGCGGCGGCGTCGAACATGCGGCCGAGGCTCGTCGTTCGAGCGACATTCGGCGCGCTCGCCAGCATCGCCACCTTGCCGGCGAGCTCCATGCCGGGAAAGCGATCGAACACATCGCCGCAGCGGTCCTGCGCGGCGAGCGCGGCGACGCCCATGCGCCAGGGCTCGCGCGCGGCGCGGTCGCCGCCGGGCAGCGGCAGAGGCGCGATATGGCCGAGCCGGCGCCAATGGCCTTCATCGACCAGCATAAGCTCGCCGCCCCAGGCGCCGCCGTCGTCGCCATAGCCATAGCCGTCGAGCGCAGCGCCGAGGATCGGGCCTTCGATTTTATGCTCGGCGGCGATGGCGGCGATATGTGCGGCGTGATGCTGCACGCGAATGACGGGCAGCCCCGTCTCTTCGGCGTAGCGCGTCGAGGCGAGATCGGGGTGGAGATCGCAGGCGACGCGCTCGGGCTTCACATCGAGAATATCGAGCATGCGCGCGATGGTCTCGCGATAGAAATCGATCGTCGCGCGATCGTCGAGCGAGCCGATATGCGTCGAGACGAAAGCCTCGCGTCCGCGCGTGACGGTGATGGTGGATTTGAGATGCGCGCCGAGCGCCAGAATGTCGGGGCCGTCATTCGCGAGAGCGATGGGCTCGGGAACAAAGCCGCGCGCGCGGCGCAGCAACGCAGGCGCGCCGGCGATGATGGTGGCGATGCTGTCGTCGGCGCGCGCGACGATGGCGCGATCATGGCCGACGATGAGATCGGCGATGGAGGCGAGCTTCTCGCGCGCCTCTTCGTCATCGACGATCAGCGGCTCGCCGCTCGGATTGGCGCTGGTGGCGACGAGCGCCAGATCCGCGGCGGCGTGAAACAGCAGATGATGCAGCGGCGCATAGGGCAGAATGAGGCCGATGCGTGAGAGGCCGGGCGCGACGGAGGGGACGAATTCCTCGCGCTTTTCGACGATGACGATCGGCCGCGCGCGCGATTGCAGTAGGCGTAGCTCATCTTCGCCGAACAGGCCGGCGCGCGTTGCCGCCGCCACGTCGGCGAGCATGACCGCGAAGGGCTTGGCGTCGCGACCCTTGCGGCGGCGCAGCTCGGCGACGGCTGTTTCATCGCGCGCGTCGCAGAGGAGGTGAAAGCCGCCGATTCCTTTCAGCGCGACAATGCCGCCGCTCTGGAGAGTCGTGACGATTTGCCGGATGAGCGCGGCGTGATGCGAGCCTGAAGGCTCGCGGTCCATTGCGGCGCCTGGACCGCGAGCCTTCAGGCTCGCATCTCGCGGCCCCAGATACGCGAGTTGCGGACCGCATTTCGGGCAGGCGATCGGCTGCGCGTGAAAGCGCCTGTTGGTCGGGTCGGCGTAATCGCGCGCGCAATCATCGCACATTGCGAAAGGCGCCATGGATGTCTGCGCGCGATCATAGGGCAGGCGTCGCGTCAACGTGTAGCGCGGGCCGCAATGGGTGCAATTGACGAAAGGGTAGAGATAGAAACGGCTCTTCGGATCGAAGAGATCATTCAGGCAATCGTCGCAGATGGCGGCGTCTGGCGTGATGCACGTCTGCGTCTTGCCGTCGCGGCTCGGCTCGATCGAGAATTTGGCGTCGCGCAGCGGCGTGATCGTCTCGCATTCCAACGTGTCGATGCGCGCGAGCGGCGGCGGCTCGCGTCGCAGCGCCGCGACGAAATCATCGACGCGCGCGCCTTCCACTTCCATCAGCACGCCATGCGAATCATTGCGCACGAAGCCGGCGAGCGCATAGCGGTCGGCGAGCGAATGCACGAAGGGCCGAAAGCCGACGCCCTGCACGGCGCCGGTCACGCGCAGCCTCAGCCTCGTCGCCTCGCTGGACGGCATAAGCCTTTTCTCCTCACTTCGCCGCGGCGGCGCGTGCGCTTCTCGCGGCGGCCCGCGCAGCGCGCGCCTCGATCCAGGCGTAGAAAGCCGCCATGCCCTCGCCGGTGCGCGCGGAGACGACCAATGTCTGCAGGTCTGGATTGACCTTCAGCGCATTGGCGAGACAACGCCCGACATCGAACTCCACATGCGGCAGAAGATCGGATTTGTTCAGCAGCATGAGATCGGAGGCCGCGAACATTTCGGGATATTTGAGCGGCTTGTCCTCGCCCTCCGTCACCGAGAGCACGACGACCTTATGGGCCTCGCCGAGATCGAAGGCTGCGGGGCAGACGAGATTGCCGACATTCTCGATGAAGAGCAGCGAGGAGGGCGCGACAGTGAGCTCGGCCAGCGCGCGCGAGACCATATGCGCATCGAGATGGCAGCCCTTGCCGGTGTTGATCTGCAAGGCCGAAACGCCGGTCGCGCGGATGCGCTCCGCGTCATTGGAAGTCTGCTGATCGCCTTCGATGACGGAAATGGGGAAGCGATCTTTCAGATCGCTGATCGTGCGCACGAGAAGCTGCGTCTTGCCGGAGCCGGGGCTGGACACGAAATTGAGCGCGAAGACGCCCGACTGCTCGAAGCGCACCCGGTTCTCGCGGGCGTGGTCATTGTTCTTGGAGAGAATGTCGCGCTCTATGCGGACGATGCGCTCCTGGCTGAGGCCGGGAACATGAACGCCCGCGGGGCCGGAGCCGTAATCGTGGCGATGGCCGTGATCATCATGCGCGTGATCGTGATCATGCGCGTGAGGATGGTCATGATCGTGCGGATGCTGGTGATCATGATGATGGCCGTGATCGTGATCATGATGATGATCGTGATCATGGGGGTGGTCATGGTCATGACCATGATGATGATCGTGAGCGTGGCCATGCGCATGATCATGCGGATGGTCGTGGCTATGTTCTGGCTTTCCTTCGATGCTGGACGTTCCGCATCCGCAGACCGTGCACATTAGTCGACCTCCAGTTCCTGCACTCGCATATCCTCGCCACCGGTGACTTGGACATGATATCCGCCGCAGTCCGGGCAAGGACCAAATCTTTCTTCGACGGCGACGGTCTTGGCGCAATCGAGGCACCAGCCTTCGCCGGGAATGCGCACGATGTCGAGCCGCGCGCCTTGGACGATTCCGCCATGCGCCACCGCCTCGAAGCAGAAGCGGATCGCCTCCGGCTCCACATGGCTGAGCGCGCCGATCTCGAGCCGCACCACGCGCACGCGGGAAAAGCCCTGCTTGCGGCTCTCCTCCTCGATCAGCTCGACGATGCTCTCGGTCAGCGCCATCTCATGCATAGGTGGCCTCGCGAAGCTCGACGCGAAAGGCGACGCAGGGGTCGAAGAGGCCCGCGAGGCGCGTGATCGTCTGCGCCGCCGCGGCGCGCGGAATTCGCGCGCCGAGCAGGGCGGCGACGAAGGGTCCGGCGGGATGGAAATTCCATTCTGTCGGCGCGACGATCGCATAATTCTCGATCCTATCGTCCGGTGTGAGTCGAACCCAATGATACAGCTCTCCGCGCGAAGTTTCGACCGCGCAATAGGCTTCGCGCGCAGCGGGAGCCTCGCTGCGGAAGGCGTCTTCCGCGCCGTTGGAGAGGCGCGTCACGAGCCGATCGAGATCGATCATGCGCGCGGAAAAGCGCGCGCAGATTGCGCCGCGCGACAGATCGGTCTCGCGCCAATGACGCGCGAAGGCGCCGGTCTCCGGCGCGCGGCTGGCGATGCTGGGCGTGGCGCTGAAGCTCTCGCCCTGCGCCCGTATTCCTTCATGCACGAGGGCATCGTCCTCTGCGCGCAGCGTATCGGGCGCGCTCGCGGCTATGGCGGGACTGCGCGCCAGCTCGCGCGATAATTTGCCGAATGGCGTATCGCCGCTCACGTCGTTCGGCAGGCCGAGCTTCGCCGTCTCGGCGCGTAGCTTTGCGGCCGTCGCGCCGCGGTCGCGCGCGTCGCCTGTCGCGAGCTCGCGCGTCAGCGTCAGCACGGCGCGCAGGGCGGTCGGCGGAACCGCATCCTCCGCCAGTGTCGTCAGCGCGCGCAATGTCTCGGAGAGGCGCTCGCAATCGAGCGCGACGAGATTTTGCGGCGTGGGCTTGCGAATTTCTCCGCGCGCCGCGGCGATGGCGCGCGAGGCGGCGAAGGCGTGGGAGAGGCCGCAGAGCGAGAACAGCCGTCCGGCGAGCGGCGCCACTTCCGCGGCGGGGCGGCCGTGAAACAGACGCGTGAGATGCGCGGGCCGGCTCGAGCGCACGCGCACCGAGCAGATGCGATCATCGGCGAGCTCGGCGACGATGGAGATCGCGCCGGGGCCGAGCCCTCCGAGATCGGCGCCTACGCTCATGGCGAGGCCTCTTCGTCGCCGCGTCGACGGCCGCCGAACAATGCGCGCCGATCGAGCGCGCTGGCAGGCTCCGGCTCGCGCTTCGGCGCTTCGCTCATCGCCGGATCGAGCAGTGCGTCCAGCGCCGCGCGCGCAGCGGTCCGTGCGGCGTCGTGATCGGCGAAATCATCCATGGGCGAGAACAGCGAGCAGGCGGCGATGCGGCCGAAGCCGTCGATCTCGCTGACATTGAAATCGACGTCGCCGGCCGGAAAGCGCAATTGCAGCCGCGCCGGATCGGGGAAGGGCGCATCGGCGCCCTCGCACGGCGCGGTGACGACGAGATTGGCGAACCAGGGCGTGACGATCACGCCCAGCGCATAAGGGCCGAAGTCGCGAAAGCCCACCGGCTCGACGGCGAGCGCCTCGTTGCAGAGGCCGGAGTCCCGCATCGACGTCTCATGGACGCGGCGGTAGAAATCCGCGAGCTTCTCGCCTCTCGCCGCGGCGTCGCTCAATTCTCGCACCTCAAGAATTTCTCTTGCGGCGCGTCGCATTCGGGGCAGCGCCAATCGGCGGGAAGATCGGCGAAGGCGACGCCCGGCGGAATCTGCCAGACGGGATCGCCCTCGGCCGGATCATAGACATGCCAGCACACGCCGCATTCCATGCGCGCGTCCGGGGCGATATCGGGAAGCGTTTCATCGCTCATGTGAAATAGGCCTCGTGAATCTCGCGCAGACGTTCCGCCGAATCGTGGAAATCCTCATCGGCGGCGCAAGCCGCGGCGGGCGTGTCGCCGATCTCCAACGTGTCGAGGATGATCGTGCCCATGGCGTTGAAGAATTGCACCGACCACACATTGCGGGCGCCGGTCGCGGTGATCTTGGCCGAGCCATAGCCGCGCGAGATCAGCTGCACGGGGCCGTTGCCGAGCGTTTGCTGCAAATGCTCCATGTCGATCTCCGACACGGGCAGCAGCGAGAAATTGATGACATGCGACGGATCGCCGGGCTTGTGCGCGCGCATGCGCGCGTCGATCTCGGCCAGCATGGGCATCACATTCATCGCGCCCTCCGGCTCCGCGCCGATGGCGATGCGCTCGGCGGTGATTTCCGCTGCGCGCTCGACGACATGGGGAATGGTGGCGATCTCGAGATAATCGGCGGTGAGCCGTCCTTGTGCGTCGGTGAAGCGTACGCGCCACAGGCCCGCCATGGAGGCCTCGAGGATTTGCGCAGTGACGCCGTCGGGGAGGGCGGCGACGCCGCTCACCTCGCCCTCGCCGAGCACCTGGCCGATCAGCTCGCGCTCTTTCGCCTCATAATCGGTAATGTCGAAGAGCTTGCTCGGCGCATCGGCGCGTTGCGCGGCGAGCGCATCGGCGAGCTGCGGCAGCAGAGCCGCCGCGCGCGGACATTCCGCCACCGCCTGCTCGCCGGTCGCGGTCGCGAGAAAAGCGATGACGCTGCGCTTGGTCTCCGCCTCGGCGTCATAGCCGATCGGCATGACCGTCATCGCTTCGTCGGCGCCGTCCGGCGAAACCCAGAATCCGGCTTTCATGAGCTCGTCTCCCCTTCCGTGAAGGTGATGCGCACGCGCGGCTCTTTCGCCGGCGCGGCCTGCAATTGCAGCAGCGCCTCGATCCGCGAGAGATATTCGGACCAGTCATAGACTTTCGGCAGCACGCCGAGAGTCTCGCGGCCAAAGGTCACGACGAGGCTCGGATAGACGCAGACGCTGAAGCGTCCTTCCAGCGCCTTTTCCGCGGCGGGCGCGATGATGGCGGCGCGCAGCCTTCCGGCGAAGGCTTTGACCAGCTGTGGAAAGATGATCGCCACATCATGGGTCTCGCTGCGCTGGTCCGGATCGCCGCCGAAGAAGAGCAGCGTATGCGCGCTCGCGCCGGGCGGCGGGGCCAGAAAAGCGTCGATATTGGTCTCGTCCAGCAGAGCGACGCCGGTTTTTTCGCTCAGCGCGAGCTGCAACGACCCGGACATGCGGTCCTCCCATTTTATTTTTGCCGAGGAGGCCGCAATCGTCATGCCATGGGCGGCTCGCGACGGCGACGAGCTAGGCGACTGAGTCGAAAGAAGCTTTCCAGTCGGAGCCGAAGACTTGACAGGCTGTGCCTGGAAAGCAGCTTACCGCTTTGTGCGGCAGCTTTCCAGGGCCGTTACTTCCGCAGGAATTCCGGCAGCTGCGGCTCGCGATCGACCAGATCGGCGAAAAGGTGATCGACATTCTCGCCGGCGAGGGCTTTTTCCACCGCATCCAGAGCGTCGTCGATCTGCGCGGCCTCGAGCGGGTCCAGAACGCGGACGGCAGTGCCGACATGGACCAGCACCTGCGTCCCGGCGGGCTGCGCGCCGACCAGCGCCATGGAGACGGCGTGACGCTCGCCGCGCCGCTCGCACAGCGCCTCGAAAGCGTCGCCTTCGATGACGGTCATGGGAAAGCCGACGCACATGCTCGCGATTCCCTCAGCGCCAGGACGAGGCGCGCCAGGGCTTGAACCAGAGGCCCACAGCGACGACCATAGCGCCCCAGCCGAGCGCCATCGCCATGGCGAGGAGATGATCCGGCTCGGTGAAAATATGGGCGATGTCATAGGCGAGATCATTCGGATGCGCGCCCGGATGCGCCATAGCCGTCGCCGGAAGCAGAAAAGCGGCGGTCGCAGCCGCGAAACGGATCGCCTTCATGGTCTCGTCTCCTCATCGGCGGCGCCGAGGCGCCTCTCATAGGCGTTGTGGTCGAGGTCATGCCCCAGCAGGCGCTGGAAGCTCTGCGCGCTCTCCGCGCGCGGGCGGAACTCGACGCCCCATTCTGTCAGAGTCGCGACCGCTGCGTCGAGCG
The DNA here is from genome assembly GCF_004366495.1 of Methylosinus sp. sav-2. NCBI lineage: Bacteria > Pseudomonadati > Pseudomonadota > Alphaproteobacteria > Hyphomicrobiales > Methylocystaceae > Methylosinus > Methylosinus sp. sav-2. The sequence goes on along the minus strand of NZ_SOEJ01000001.1, from coordinate 132,854 downwards.
CCGGCTCGATCGCCGCGACGACCGGCGGCGTCAGCGGGCCGCCCCAATCCTCGAGGTCCTGCGGCTGGCAGCCGATCAGCGCGAGGCGCGAGGGATAGCGGCCGAGCAGATCGGCCGCGGAGAGCACCTCCTGAAAGCCGGTTTGATGCAGGCTCATCTTCTTTGCGCCCATGAAGCGCGGAACCTCGCCGTCGCGCACGATGCGCAAGGTTCCGGGCTCGAGCCCATAGTCTATGGCGTCGAAGACGAGCAGCTGATCGCAGGCCTCGACGAACTGCACCAGATAGAGGCCCTGCGTGCCGCCGTCGAGAATGGTGACGTCGCCGCTCGTCTCATAGCGCGCATGGAACTCCTCCACCGCGCGCACGCCGAAGCCTTCATCGGCCCAGAGAATATTGCCTATGCCGAGAATGAGAGTGCGCATCGCGTCTCCTCAGTCACTTCTCACAAGCCATGGCGGCGAGGCGGCGTCGAGCCGCGTCGCCGCCACGCAATGGCGTCACTTGTCGGCTTCGTCGCGGAACACGCGCTCGCCGGAGATCATCGAGGAGATGAGGCTCTGGCGGGAGACGATATCCTCGCGCACGGCGGTGTAGATGTGGATGATCACGAAGAGCACGACGCCCCACATGGCGAGATGATGCCAAGTATGGACGTCCTGGCTGTTCGGCCAGATCGCGAACACCCATCCGAACAGCTTGTACTGCCAGCTGTCGCGGCCGGCGCCCTCGGAATAGAGCGCGAAGCCCGTCACCACCAGAAAGGCCAGGTTGAGCATGAAGAGATGCATCACCAGATGGCCGAGCGGATTATGGCCGATGTATTTCTTCGGCCGCTTCACCAAAAAGGCGTACCAGCCCGCCTCATAGAGAACGCCCGAGAGCCATTGGCGGTCCCACACCGGCAGATAGAAAATCTGCTTGGCGTGCTCATTGCCGACGAAAGCCCAATAGATGCGCAGGAGCAGCGCCACGGCGAGCACATAGCCCGCCGAGAAATGGGCGAAGCGAATATAGCCCATCAGAAATTGCGAGCTCGCTTCGCCCGGAGTCGAAGGCAGCGGCGAGGCGATGAAATAGCCCGTCGTCGCCAGCACGATGATCGCCGCCGCATTGATCCAGTGCCAGAGTCGCACCGGCGCCTCATAGACATAGACGCTCTGCAGCTCGGCGGCTTTTTCGCCGTGAGCGTCGAGCACGCCATGGATTTGCGTCGCCTCGGTCATGACCTCGCCTCCTCAGCGAACCTTGACTTGCGTCATCTCCTGACCGTCCTCGCTCATCACATGCGTGGAGCAGGCGAGGCAGGGGTCGAAGGAGTGGATGGTGCGCAGAATCTCCAGCGGCTTCTGCGGATCGGCCAGCGGCGTGTCCATCAGCGAGGCCTCGAAGGCGCCGATATTGCCCTTGGGATCGCGCGGGCTGCCGTTCCAGGTCGTCGGCACGACGCACTGGTAATTCTCGATCTTGCCGTCCTTCACCTTGATCCAATGGGCGAGCGCGCCGCGCGGCGCCTCGGTGAAGCCGAAGCCCTTGGCCTCCTTCGGCCAGGCCTGCGGGTTCCATTTGTCGATATTGGCGGTGGAGGAATCGCCGGCCTTGATGTTGGCGATCAGCTTGTTCTGGAAGTGCTCCATCTTGCGCACCGCCCATTGCGCCTCCAGCGCGCGCGCCGCCGTGCGGCCGAGCGTCGAGAACAGCGCCGTGACCGGAACGCCGAGCTTCTTCAAAAACTCGTCGGTCGGCTCCTTGAACTCCGCCTTGCCCTGGGCGTAGCCGACGATATAGCGCGCCAGCGGCCCCACCTCGACGGCGTTGCCGCGCCAGCGCGGCGCCTTGATCCAGGAATATTTGCCGGCTTCGTCCAGCTCCTGAATATTGGTCGGCGTGCCCTTGGCGTTGGGACCGAGCTTGTAATTGGGCTCGGTGACGCCGTCCCAGGGATGCAGCCCCTTGGTTTCGTCCGGATATTTGTACCAGGAATGGGTGACGAACTCCTGGATCTGCTCCGGGTCGGTGTGATCGACCGGGAAAATCTCTTTCAGATTGCCATTGAGGATCACGCCGCGTGGCAGGCCGAGATTGCCGGGGGAAAAGTCGTTGGCGTGCTCGGGAATATCGCCATAGGCCATGACATTCTTGCCGGAGAGGCCGCCGCCATAGAGCCAGTCCTTGTAGAAGGAGCCGATGGCGAGCACATCCGGCACATAGACCTTCTCGACGAATTCGATCGACTGCTGAATGATGGAGGTCACCAGATTGAGGCGCTCCATATTGATCGCGCCGACCGCGCCATTGCCATCGACGTTGATGGCGCAAGGCACGCCGCCGACGAGCCAGTTCGGATGCGGATTCTTGCCGCCGAAGATCGTCTGGACCTTCACGATCTCCTTTTGGAAATCGAGCGCCTCGAGATAATGCGCGACGGCCATGAGGTTCGCTTCCGGCGGAAGCTTATAGGCCGCATGGCCCCAATAGCCGTTCTTGAACGGGCCGAGCTGTCCCGATTCGACGAATTTCCGCAGGCGGATCTGCAGATCCTTGAAATAGCCGGGCGAGGACAGCGGCCAATCGGAGATCGACTGCGCCAGCGCCGAGGTCGCCTTGGGATCGGCGGAGAGCGCCGAGACCACATCGACCCAGTCGAGCGCATGCAGATGATAGAAATGCACGAGATGATCGTGCACCTGCAGCGCCAGCTGCATCATATTGCGGATGGAGTTGGCGTTCTCCGGAATGCTGATGTTGAGGGCGTTCTCCACCGCGCGCACGGAGGTCAGCGCATGTGTGCCGGTGCAGACGCCGCAGATGCGCTGCGTGAAGGCCCAGGCGTCGCGCGGATCGCGGCCCTTCAAGATGACCTCGATGCCGCGCCACATGGTGCCGGTCGAGACCGCGTTGCGGATCACATTGTTCTTGTCGACATTGACCTCGACGCGCAGATGACCCTCGATGCGCGTGACCGGATCGACGACGATGCGCTTGCCGGAATTGTCGAGATTGAAGCCGTTCGGCGTCTGAATGCCCATGATCGCGTTTCCTCGAGATCGGCCGTTGCAGTCGGCGCTCTTTGCGTTTCGTTCATGATGCGGAAGGCTCTGAAGCGTGGCTTCTCGGAGCCCTCCCTGTGCGGGCGGCGTCTGATACGACTTCCGCCTGATCGCTTCGCGTGCGCTGGACCTAGAACCGTCATTGCGAGGAGCGAAGCGACGAAGCAATCCAGAGGTCGCCCCGCGGCTCTGGATTGCTTCGCTGCGCTCGCAATGACGGTGGGGCGATCATCGGTTCCTCGTTGCGAAGCATCTCTTGCTCAAATCACCCTTCGTGCTTGGTCGTGATGCGCTTCACCGCGGTGACGCCCGCATGGACGGCGACGGCGCCGCCGACGACGGCCGCGGCCGCGAGGCCCACCTCATCGGCGTTATGCTCTATGCCGAACTGGTTGATCTTGGTCAGCCGGTCGTAGAAGGAGCCCTTGTCCCAGAAATCCTCTTCCGAGCAGCCGATGCAGCCATGGCCGGACTGGATGGGGAAGGAGACCCCGCCGTTCCAGCGCACGGTGGAGCAGGCGTTATAGGTGGTCGGACCCTTGCAGCCCATTTTGTAGAGGCAATGGCCCTTGCGCGCCGCCTCATCGTCCCATTCCTCGACGAATTGGCCGGCGTCGAAATGCGGGCGGCGATAGCATTTGTCGTGGATGCGCTGCGAGTAGAACATTTTCGGCCGGCCCTGCCGGTCGAGCTCCGGCAGCCTGCCGAAAGTGGTGACGTAAGTGACGACGCCGGTCATCACCTCGGCGATGGGCGGGCAGCCCGGCACTTTGATGATCGGCTTGTCCTTGATGACCTTGTCGATCGGCGTCGCCTGCGTCGGATTGGGCTTGGCCGCCTGCACGCAGCCCCAGGAGGCGCAGGCGCCCCAGGCGATGATCGCCATGGCGTCCTCGGCCATCCATTTCAGCTTTTCGACGAAGGGCTTGCCGCCGTCGATGCAGAACATGCCGCCTTCGTTCAGCGGCGGATTGCCCTCGACGGCCAGAATATATTTGCCCTTGTACTTTTCCTTCGTCTCTTCCAGTATCGCCTCGGCCTGATGTCCGGCTGCGGCCATGATCGTGTCGTCATAGTCGAGCGAGATCATCGACAGCACGACATCCTTGGCCAGCGGATGCGCCGAGCGGATGAAGCTCTCCGAGCAGCAGGTGCATTCCAGCCCATGCATCCAGATCACCGGAATGCGCGGCTTGGTCTCCAGCGCCTGCGCCATTTGCGTGGCGGCGGTCTGACCGAGGCCGAGGCTCGCCGCGGTGAGCGAGCAGAATTTGGTGAAGCTGCGGCGCGTGACGCCCTGACGGCGAATGACGTCGTAGAAGGTTTCGATGGCGGCCATATTTTCCCCACCCTTGTGCAATGCGGCATTCGCGCGACGGCGCCGCTTGCCCAAAAGAGCGCAAGTTGTGGGCCAGCGCGAGGATAAGGAGAATCTTTCCAGGCTCTCAGGCGATTGCCGAAAATCTCTTCGCTCGCGGAGGGCTCTGCGAGGAGAAGCGGCTTTCCAGTCGCGGAAAGAGTCTAGACAGTCAATGCGCCGTGCAGACCATGCAGGGGTCGAATGAGCGCACGATATGTTGCACCGCGACATTGGTCGCGCCGTCTTCGCCGACGCAAAGACCCGCGAGCGCCTGCTCCAGCGGGCCGGGAGCGCCGGCGGCGTCGCGCGGCGAGAAATTCCAGGTCGTCGGCGCGATGATCTGATAGCGCTCGATCTGGCCGTCGCGGAAGCTCGCCCAATGGCCGAGCGTTCCGCGCGCCGCCTCGACGAAGCCGACGAAGGCGCCGTCGGCGAGCGGCGCGTCGGGCGCGCAATAGGGCTCGCTCGGCGCCAGCGCGCGGGTCCAATCCTCCATCGCCTGCGCGAGCAGCGCGATTTCGAGGACGCGCGCGACGATGCGGGCGAGGACGGTGGAGCCGCCGCCCGCGAGCAGATCGCGGATCAGCGGATGGCCGGCGACCGCCTGACGCGCCAGCGCCCCCACCTCCACGGCGCGGCCCTCGAGCCGCGGCGCCTTGGCGAAACTATAGGCCCCCTCGCGGTGAATATCCGGCAGCGTGTCGGAAAGGGCGGGATCGGCGGCGGTGTCGCGCATATAGGCGTGGGAGACATCCTCCTCGATATGATCGAGCGGCGGCTCGCGCAGGCCGCCCGTCTTCGTGTCGAGGAGGCCGGCAGGGAAGCGATGGCCCTCCGGGCCGAAATAGGCGCCGGAGGAGAGCAGCAGGCCGGGGCCGCGTCCCATCTCCTCGAGGCGAAGATCGCGGGCGATGCGGAGAAAGGCCGCAAAATCGCCGGCGGCGCTGTCCGCGAAGCGATCGAGCTCTTCGATGGTGGAGAGGGCGGTCACGGCCTCCAGCGGCGCGGCGAAGAGCGTGCGCTCGAGAAAGCCGCGAAAATCCGCGAGCAGCGCGCGCAGCCGCATCTCGTCGCCGAGCGCCAGCGCCCGCGTCACGCCGCCGGCGCGGAAGGCGAGGCTGTGCGGCCATTTGCCGGCGATCAGCCCCATCGTTTCCAGTAGGCGCGCGCGCGCTGGCAGCGCCTCGCGCAGCGCCGCGCCGGAGACGGCTTTGAAGCGCGCCTCGGCGGCGGCATGCCAGGGCCGCCCGGCATAGGCGGCGCGGGCGAAATCCGGCATGAAGAAGACGTAGAAATGCGTCAGATGGTCGGCGATATTCTCCGCCGCATGGGCGATATTGGTGGCCAGAAGCCCATTGGGCGCGGGCGCGATCGGCTGGGCGGCGCGCAGCACGGCGGCGGCGGCGAGAGATTGCGAGACCGAGCAAATGCCGCAGATGCGCGGCGCGATCGCCAGAGCGTCGGCGGCCGGGCGGCCGAGCAGCAATTGCTCGAAGCCGCGATAGAGCGAGGCGGAGACGCGCGCCTCGCGCACCACGCCATTCTCGACGTCGAGCGTCACCTCGAGATCGCCCTCGACGCGATTGAACGGCCCGACGATTATGCGGCTCATGGCTTCTTCTTCTCTGCCCCCGGCGTCGGCGCGCGGACGACGTGGTCGCTGCGGGCGTTCTCGCGCACGCGCTTGGGCGTCGCCGATTTGGAGAGGGCGGCGAGCGCGACGAACCAGGCTTTCGGCATATCCAGCGGCAGGCCGACCGGAATGCCGCCGATCTTGGGCGTGCGATGGAAGCCGCGCGTGGCCTCGAAGCCGGGCGAGGTGCAGGCGATGCAGGTCGAGCCCGCTTGGGTGCAGGAGCCGCCGCCGTTCCAGGCGCGCTGATTGCAGTCGCCCACCGCCTGCGTCGCCTTGCAGCCCAAATGCTCCATCAGGCAGCCGCGCTCGGAGACATCCTCGGCGCTGGCCTTGAACTCATAGAATTCATTGCGGCTGCAGCCGTGATGGGCGAGATGGTCGGCGAAAATGCGCGGCCGGCCGTAATCGTCCATATCGGCCTGCGTGAAACGGCCGAGCGACAGCGCGAGCAGCGTTTCCATGATCCAGCCCGGATGCGGCGCGCAGCCGGAGACATTGACGACCGGCAGCCCTTTGACCGAGCGATAATCGGGGCCGAGCGCCCCGCCCATATCGACGCCGGAATATTGCAGCCCACTGGCGTCGGTGGGGTCGGGCGCGCCGGCCGGCACGCCGCCGAAAGCGGCGCAGCTTCCCACCGCCACGCAATAATCTGCGCGCGGCGCCAGAGCGCGCGCCCAATCCAGCATGCTGCGTCCGGTGCCGGAGAGCTTGTTGAAGAGGCCGGTGCCCTCCGGGCCGTGGAGGATCGAGCCTTCTATGCAGAGCGCGCCGAGCCTTTCCTCGCCGCTCTCGACGCGGGCGAGAATGGCGCGGGCTTCCTCGCCGGTCTCCTCGCTGACGCTCGGATGCCAGAGCAGACGTATGCCGAAGCCGCGCAGCTCCTCGAACCAGCCGGAAGCGCCGCGCTCCAGCGCCGCCATCGTGCAGCCGCCGCAGCTGCCGGCCTGCAGCCAGAGCAGAGTGAAGGTGCCGTTTCGCGGAGCGGCGTTATCCTGTTCGGCAGCGGCTGCAGCGACGCCGCGTGAGTGGGGTTCCCCGACTATGATCCGATCCAGTCTGTGGCGGGGCCGGGCCGGCGTTCTCCGGCCCCTATATTGCGAGCGACTTTTGCAGAGCCGTGACGTGGCCGCTCTCTTCGTCGACGAACTGCCTCGCCAGCATCTTGATTTCCGGGTCGGTCGTCGTGACGAAGATATTCCTGTAATATTCGAGCCCCGCCGTTTCCGCTGCCAGCGCGACCTCCAGCGCCTGTCTGCGGCCGATGAGCGGGTCGGCGGCCCAGATCGCCGCGCTCTCGGGGCTTTCCTCATCCGGCCACATGAAGTCGCGGGGCTCCATGACGGGAATTTCGCGGAAGCCGGAACGAGCCCGCGCTTCGTTCAAATGCGCGCGAGACGCGTTCGACAATCTGTGAAACAGCTTTCCGACCTCTCGATTTCCCGATGCGTCCATCGCATCCGCCAATTGCCCGAATCGGCTGGCGGCGTCCTGTTCGAGCTTGATCGTATAGGCCAGAAATTCCTCGACGGACTGCATTTCCCGCCCCCCTCTTGCGATTATTCGAGCCCGCGAGGACGAGGGTAGGCTCTTGGAGAGCCGCGACGTCCGCGATTGGCCCGCAGGGATAATTCTACCGAATTTATGTCTACGTCGCGCTCGCCGCAAGACCTCAGAAAGCAATTGTTGCCTGCTCTCTGGACCGATCGCGCTGGTCGGGCGTTGGGTCGGCTTTTTCGATCCGCTCTATCGATGCGGCCCGAGAATTGCCTCTCGTCAGTCATGCGTGCGGGGCAAAAAGTTCGCTTCCGGTCAGGCTCCGTCGTTGCACGGCGTATGGGCATATCGCCGGACATGATCGGTTCCGTGATCTGTCGTTATCGCATCCTATGGGAAGGCGACGCTGGGGCCTACCGCCTGGACGTGCGCTTCGGAGAAAGGCAATTCGTCTGGGGCGTCCCCGACTACGAATTCGAGACGCTTCCGGACGCCGAAGACTGACGCCGCCCTCCTCGATGCGTGTCGAGCGTCGCGCTCAAAATTGCGCGTGCAACCGCAGGCCGAAGACATTGACCGGCCCCCGCGCGCTATTGTGCGCGGGATTGCCGATGAGCTGATAGTCGAGCGTCAGCTCGACTCCGTCGCGAACATTGTATTTGTAATAGGTCTCGAACACTTTCTCGCCGGCGTAGGAGAGGCCGCCGTCGCCGATATAGACGCTGGTTCCGCCGAGGCCGAAATAGCTCACGCGCGGGCCGGCGAGGCCGGAGAACACCATGGCGCCGCCGATCTCGTCCTTGTCGCGGCCCCACAGCGCGCCGGCGGCGGTGAAGCCGGTCGAGAGCGAGCGGTCTATGTCGGTGTAGTCCACCGTCTCGAAGCGCCCATCGGACATGCTGGCGCGCAGGAAGACGCCGACCTCCTTGGAGAGCTGCTGCTGCACATTGACGCCGCCGCCGACCTTCACATGGCGCTTGCGAATCCATGGGTTATTCACATCCGGCGGAAAATTGCCGGTGAGATAAGCGAAGTCGATGATGTCCTGTACCTTGGCGAGATTGCCATTGTCGGCGAAGGCCAGGAATTTGATCACGCCCGGCTGCTCGAAGAGATCGTAGCGCGCCTCGAATTCGGCGACGCCCATGAATTGGCGGCCGATCTGCGGCTCGATAGAGGGGCCGTTGGGAATTTCGGAGAGCTGGAACAGGCCGCCGCGCGCGCTCCACCAATCCTGCTTCCATTCGAGCGCGGCGCCATAGGTGTAGCCCCATGAATCGGCGGCGTAATCGAAGGCCCCGAGCGTGTTGACGCCGAAATTCATGAAGCCCGTCGTCGGATCATGGGCGTATTTGTTGTCGTCGAAAATATCGGGCACGCTGAACTTGCCGATGGTGAGGATCAGCCGATCCTTGTCGACCTTGCCCGACAGCTGATTCTGCGTCGATTCCAGCACCTCGTTGAAGGAGCCCGTTTCGGGATCTTCGACTTTCTCGCCGCCGTCGAGCCCGATGATCTGGCGCAGGAAATAACGCTGGAAACGCATATAGGGCGCGGCGCGTCCGACTTTCGCTACGGCGCCGTTCACATAAGAGGCGGCGCCGACGGAATTGGCGAGGCCATAGCCGAGATCGACCTCGGGATTGAGATAGACGGCGGCGCCTTTCCAAAGGCGTATGCCGACGAACAGATTGCTGGTCGAGCCGGCGTCGGCGAGGCCCTTGGGCGGAAAGCTGTGCGTCCCCGAATAGAGCGCGGGATATTTGGGATAGCCCTGCACGACCGCGGTCGTCTGACCGTGGAAGCTGTAGATTTCCTCGTCCTTCTTGTCGTCCTTCTCTTCTTTCTTTTCCTTGTCTTTCGCCTTTTCCGCGCGCTTGCCTTTCTTGCCGCCCTTTTTCGCTTTCTCTTCGTCGCCCGCGGCGTCCTCGCTCTTCGCCGTGTCGGACGTCTTCTCGTCGTCGCTCTTGGCGTCTCCGCGCGCCTCCTCCTGCGGATCGAAGCGATAGTTCAGGCCCAGACGCAGCACATGCGCCTCGCTGCGTTGACGCGCGGCGAATTGGAAGGAGAAATTATTGTCGTAGACGCGGTTCTGCAATTGCTGGTTCACATAGAGATATTCGAGCCGCGCCGAGACATGGTCGTCGAGCGCCTGCTCGATCCCGCCGCCGATCGCATATTTCATGCGCGAGGATTTGGAGAGCGGCGCGAAGAAGAGGCCGAGCGCCCCCGCGTCATAAAAGACGAGATTGGACGCGCCGCGCCAGCCGCCGGCGGCGATTCCGCCAGTGGCGTAGAGCAGCGTGCGGTCGAAGGCGTAGCCGAGGCGCGCGCGAATGCTGGCGAAGTAATCGCCATTTTCGTCCGAGGTCAGCCCATAGGCCGTGATCCCGAGCGGCCGATAGGCGGCCGGCGCTGGAAAAATTCCGGTGGAGGCGCGGCGCAGGCCGAGAAAATTCAAATCCGTCTCGAGGCCATAGACCCAAGGGCCATGCTGCCAGTCATAGCCGATCTGCGCGCCGAAGCTCGCTCCGGCGCGGTCGCGGTTCGGCGCCGCGAGGTCGAAGGCGCCGCTCGTGAAGCCGCTGCCGGCCTGCAGCGTTCCGCCGCTCGCAATGGGCAGGCCGCCGCCGGCGTTCACTCCGATATGCAGTCCCGCCCATGTGAATGCGGGCGGGGATGTGAATGCGGGCGTCTCGGACGGCTTGTCGGCGGCCGTCGATGGGCTCGCGCATTGGAGCGCGAACGTCAGCGTCGCCAGTGCGGCGAGAAGTCGGAAATGCATCGGCTCGTCGTTCGATCTTCTATGCGATTCGCATATTGGCAGAGTTTCATGTCGCACGCGCGAAAGGGAAAAACGTACGAGCGCAGCCTTTACAGTTCAGCGTCGTGAAGTTTTGATGACGATGGCCGCGCATTGGGCCGTTCGTCCCGGCGGGAGCGCCGACCGGGACGAACTGCGCGGATTTTCATAATCCTTCGTTGGAACGCCGTTCGATCGGAGAGCGCTCTATCATATCCCGATCGCGCGCGATGCGAGACGCGCAAAGGGCCTTTCGCGTATCGATCGGATGAGGCGCGCATGGCGGCGGGAAAAGCCGCGCTGGCGACTCTGCGCATCCTCATCCTCGGCGCGGCCGGGCGTGTCCGTCTCCTTGTCCCAGAGGCAGACGGGCCGGCGTGTGGCGGCGTCGATCGTCCAGGCGGCGCGCGGCCGCATGCGGCGTCCGGTGAGGCGCAGATCGCGCAGCTCCGCCGGCGCGACGATGGGAATGACGCCGCTCTGCGCCGAGCGCAGACGGAGGTTGAGATAGGGGCGGGAAAACATCTTCATCGCTCTCGTCCTTCTGGCCATTGTGGCGGCCGAAGGCGTGAGCGGCGGGTGGAGCGCTAGGCTCTGGCGACGCCTCTCACGCGGTCCTTTCGGCCGCGGGCTTCTGTGTGAGGCGCGACGCGCGCAGACGAGGCTGCGGCGGCTGCGCCGAGGCGGCTGTTGCCGAGGCTACTGCCCATGAGTCCTTCGCAAGTGTGGATCGCCGTGCGACTCGAAAATCGCGCCGACGCTTTTGGTTTTGATGCGCGGCGCATGGCTTGTCAACGACAAACGGATTAGAAGGCGGGATGGAGCGATAAGGGTTTCGGCGACGCTCGAGCCGTCTGGCTCGCTTCTTGCCACGCTCTGCCACAAAGGCGCATCGTCCGGCGCGATCGGCCGTTCGCCGAAACCTCGAGGGAGAGCGAGAACGTGCTTTCGAAGGTGGCGAAATTCGATGAGATGGACGGCGTCGACGGCGTGACCCGTGTTCCTTATGAAAAGCTCGCCAAATGGCTCACCTCGGTGGAGCCAGAGTTTCTCGCCTCCCGCAGGGCGCAGGCGGAGCTTCTGTTTCGGCGCATCGGCATCACCTTCGCGGTCTATGGTTCGCAGGAGGCGACCGAGCGGCTCATTCCCTTCGACATTCTGCCGCGCATCATCGCCCGCGCCGAATGGGCGCAGCTCGAGAAGGGCCTGATTCAACGCGTGAAGGCGCTGAATCTGTTCCTCGCCGATCTCTACGGCCCCGGCGAGATTTTGAAAGCGGGCGTGGTTCCCTCCGAGCTCGTCTATCGCAATCCCGCCTTCCGGCCGGAGATGGCGGGACGCCGCGTGCCGCATGACATCTTCGTGCATATCGCCGGCATAGACATCATCCGCACCGACGACGACGGTTTCTATGTGCTGGAGGACAACGCCCGCACGCCTTCCGGCGTCTCCTATATGCTGGAAAATCGCGAGGTGATGATGCGGCTGCTGCCCGATCTCTTCGGGCTGCATCGCGTCGCGCCGATCGAGAATTATCCCGATCAATTGCTCGCCACTCTGCGCTCCGCCGCGCCGCGCGGGGCGGGGGCCGATCCGGTGAGCGTGCTGCTGACGCCCGGCCAATATAATTCGGCCTTCTACGAGCATTCCTTCTTGGCCGACAAGCTCGGCATAGAGCTGGTCGAAGGGCGCGATCTCTTCGTCAAGGACGATGTCGTCTTTATGCGCACCACGGAGGGGCCGCGCCGCGTCGATGTGATCTACCGGCGCCTGGACGACGACTTCCTCGACCCGCTGGCCTTCCGTCCCGATTCCGCTCTGGGCGTCGCCGGTCTGATGGGCGCCTATCATGCAGGCAATGTGACGCTCGCCAATGCAGTCGGCACGGGCGTGGCCGATGACAAGGCCATTTACACCTATATGCCGGAGGTTATCCGCTTCTATCTGGGCGAGGAGCCGCTGCTGAAGAATGTCCCCACCTGGCGCTGCCGCGAGAAGGAGGCGCTCCGCTATGTGCTCGACCATTTGGGCGAGCTGGTGGTGAAGGAGGTCAATGGCTCCGGCGGCTATGGCATGCTGGTCGGCCCGCACGCCACCAAGGCGCAGATCGCGGAATTCGCGGCCAAGCTCGCCGACAATCCCACCAATTTCATCGCCCAGCCGACGCTCGCCCTCTCCACCTGCCCGGTGTCGGTAGCGAGCGGCGTCGCGCCCCGCCATGTCGATCTCAGACCCTTCGTGCTCTACGGTCCCAATGGTGCGAGCGTGGTGCCCGGCGGCTTGACGCGCGTCGCCATGACGGAGAATTCTCTCGTCGTGAATTCCAGCCAAGGCGGCGGAACCAAGGACACATGGATCATCGACGACGCGCCGCTCGCGCGCGCATGACGAATTCACAGTAAGAACAGCGCGCCGAAACGACGGGATCTCATGCTCTCACGCACCGCAGACAACCTCTTCTGGCTGGCCCGATATATGGAACGCGCGGATTTTCTCGCGCGCATACTGCAGGCGTCCAGGCGCCTCGCCACGCTGCCGCGGGCCTATGGCGGCGTGGAGACGGAATGGGAGAGCGCGCTGCTCTCCTCCGGCGCCGCGCCCGCCTTTCACGCGGCGGGGCTGACGGTCGACGAGGCCAATGTCACGCAATTTCTGGCCTTCTCGCCGGACAATCCGAGCTCGATCCGCAATTGCATCGAGCTCGCCCGCGTCAACGCCCGCGCCGTGCGCACCGCGCTCACTGTCGAGATGTGGGAGGCGATCAACGGCGCCTTCCTCGAGCTCAAGGCCTTCGAGCAGGCGAGCCGCTCCGCCGAGGAGGTGACGCGCTTTCTCGATTTCGTGAAGCAGGTCTCCGCCGCCTATGACGGCGGCGCGCATCGGACCATGCTGCGCAACGACGCCTATTGGTTCTCGCGCGTCGGCCTCTATCTCGAGCGCGCCGACAACACCGCGCGCCTGCTCGACGTGAAGTATCACGTGCTGCTGCCGGAGACGGAGGCGGTCGGCGGCTCGCTCGACTATTTCCAATGGACGGCGATCCTGCGCGCCGTCTCCGCGCACACCGCCTATCATTGGGTCTATCGCGACAGTCTGAAGCCCTGGCTCGTCGCCGATCTCTTGATCCTGCGGCCGGAGATGCCGCGCTCGCTCATCGCCTGCTATGAGAGCGTGGTGCAGAATCTCGACCGCCTCGGCAAATCGCATGGCAAGCAAGGCCCGGCGCAGCGCCACGCTCGCACCGTCTTCGGCCAGCTCGAGCATGCGACCATCGAGAATGTGTTCCACAATGGCCTGCATGATTTCATTCAGAGCTTCATCGCCGATAATCAACGGCTGGGGGCTCTGGTGTCAGAGCAGTATCTTTTCTAGAATGAAATGTGTCGGAGCCGGCGTTTCCGGCTCCCTTTGCGGTGTAAGATGCACATAAGAGTCAGGCGCGAGACGATCTATCGTTACGCGGAGCCGGCCAAGGCGGCGATTCAAAAGCTGGCGCTCACCCCCCGCAATTACGACGGGCAGCATGTTCTCGACTGGCGCATCGACGTCGATCGCGACTGCCGCCTGCGCGCCTGCGAGGACGCTTTCGGCAATGTCGTGCACAGCATCTATGTCGATGGGCCGCTCGAGGCGCTCACCACCGTCGTCGAAGGAGCGGTCGAGACCTTCGACACGGCCGGCGTCGCGCGCGGCGCGATCGAGCGTTTTCCGCCGGAACTCTATTTGCGCGAGACGCCGCTGACCGAGGCGGATCACGCAATCTGCGATTTTGCGCTGGCGGCGTCGGCGCGCGAGAAGGAGACGCTGGCCAGGCTCCACGCGCTGGTCGGCGCGCTGCACGAAGCCTTCGTCGTGGCGGAGGGACCGACGAGCGGCGCCGTCGCGGCGGCCGATGTCTTCGCGCGTCGCCGCGGTTCGGCGCAGGATGCGGCGCATGTCTTCATCGCCGGCGCGCGCAGCCTCGAGATTCCGGCGCGCTATGTCTCCGGCTATGCGCTGCGCGCCGACGCCGGCGCGGCCGTCCACGCCTGGGCGGAGGCGCATGTGGCGGGGCTCGGCTGGGTGGGCTTCGACCCGACGCGCGGCGCCTCGCCGGACGAGAGCTATGTGCGCGTGGCCGTGGCGCTGGATCATCTGGGCGCCGCGCCCATTCGCGCCGCCCATTCCGGCGGCGGCGACGAGACCGCGGAAGTGCGCGTCAGCGTCGCCCGCGCCCAGGGTCAGTCGCAGAGCCAGTCCTGAGCCGGCGACGGGCCGGCGACGCCTTCGGTCATTTTCGGGTTGACAGCGGGGACGCAAATTCCCCATATGCGCCCTGCTTCACCGGCCCTTCACGGGGCCGTCGCTCGCGGGACCTATCCTCTAGGGTCCGTCGAGAAGCTGGGGGAATGTCCCGAGCGGCAAAGGGGGCGGACTGTAAATCCGCTGGCTATGCCTTCGTAGGTTCGAGTCCTACTTCCCCCACCATTCTACGGCGCGCCGCGGCGGAAAAGCTCACGCCGCGCTCATCGCCTCCGCCCATCTCTGATTATCGCTCTCCAGCATGCGCCGCAGCTCCGCCGCCGGGGCCGGGCGGCTGAACAGAAAGCCCTGCATCTGCGTGCAGCCTTCCGCGCGCAGCCGCGCCAATTGCTCATGCGTCTCCACGCCCTCGGCCACGGTGGCGACGCCGAGACATTGGCCGATCCCGGCAACCGCGCGCACGATCGCCCCGCACTCCTGATTCTCCGGCAGCTCCTTCACGAAGGAGCGGTCGATCTTGATCTTGTCGAAGGGGAAGGAGCGCAGATAGCTGAGGCTCGAATAGCCGGTGCCGAAATCATCCATCGATATGCACACGCCGAGGCCGCGCAGCTGATGCAGCACCGCGAGATTGGCGTGGTTTTCGGCCAGCAGCACCGATTCGGTGATCTCGAGCTCGAGCCGCTGCGGCGCGAGGCCGCTCGCCGCCAGCGCCGATAGGACCGAGCCCACCAGCGAGCGCGAGCGAAATTGCGCGGGCGAGAGATTGACGCAGACGCCGATCGGCTCCGGCCAGCTCGCCGCCTCGCGGCAGGCTTCGCGCAGCACCCATTCGCCGATCGGCGTGATGAGCCCGGTCTCCTCGGCGAGCGGGATGAACTCATTGGGCGAAATCGAGCCGCGCATGGGATGGAACCAGCGCAGCAGCGCCTCCGAGGCGACGATGCGATTGGTCAAAAGGTCGACGAGCGGCTGATAATAGATCTCGAACTCGCCGGCGGCGAGCGCATGGCGCAGATCGGCCTCCATCGTGCGCCGCACGAGAATGGAGGCCGCCATCTCCGGCTCGAAGAAGCGATGCAGGCCGCGCCCGTCCGCCTTGGCGCGATAGAGCGCTATGTCGGCGTTCTTGAGCAGAATATCGGCGTCGCCGCTGTCGATGGGCGCGACCGAAATGCCGACGCTGGCGCCGACTGTCACCGCATGGCCGTCGACCTCATAGGGGACGCTCACCGCGCTCACGATGCGCTCGGCGAGACGGTCCGCCTCGCTCGCTCCGGCGCCCGATTGGACGATGGCGAACTCGTCTCCGCCGACGCGCGCCACCATGTCGCCCGGCGCCAGAGTCTCGCGCAGACGCTCGGCGACGGCGATCAGCAGCCGATCGCCGACCGGATGGCCAAAGGCGTCATTCACATCCTTGAAGCCGTCGAGATCGAGATAGAGCACGCAGAGGCTCTCCGCGCCGCTCTCGAGCCGCTGCAGCCCCTCCGTCAGCCGCGCGCGGAAGAGCGCGCGATTGGCGAGGCCGGTGAGCGGATCGTGATGCGCGAGATGGGCGATGCGGGCGGCCTGCTCGCGCTGCTCGGTGACGTCGACGATGGCGAGCAATATCGCCGGACGATCGTCGAAGGAGATTTCGCGCGCGTAATTCTGCACCTTTATCTCGCGCCCCTCCGCTGTGCGATTGATCCATATGCGGTCCGAGGGACGGCGACTGGCCGCGCTCTCATGGGCGATCGTCACCGCCGGCCATTCCTCCTCCGCATAGAGATCGAGCAAGGTGGAGCGGAGAAAGCGCTCGCGCGCATAGCCGTAATGGGCGACCGCCGCGTCATTGACGGCCATGATGCGCAGGCTCTGCGGATCATGCACCCACATGGGCATGGGATTGCTCTCGAACAGCAGGCGGAAGGAGGCCTCGCGCGCCTTCAGCGGCGTGACGTCGGTGAGCGTCACGCCGACGAGATCGCCCATGGGCGCGGCGGAGAGCCGCAAATGCATCGCGACGCCCTCGGCCGAGCGATGCGCGACCTCGAATGTGTCGGGGAGCGCCGAATGGAAAATGGCGGAGAAGCGTTCGAAGGTCCCGTCGGTCATCCAGGCCGGGACGATCTCGCTGATGCGCCGCCATTGCTGATCGCGCTCGGCGCCGCCGAAGAATCGGCTGGCGCTGGCGTTGAGGCTCACAATGATGAAATCGATTATGTCGCGGCCGGCGTGGACGGCGGCGAGCGTCGCCAGCCCGCCGTCGGTGGCGCGATAGATCGCATCGACGAGATCGTGCTTGGAGGCCCGTTCGCGCGCGAAAACGAGAAACAGCGTCGCGCCCCAATGGCTCGACAGCGGGAAGACGACGATCTCGCAAGTTTGCACCAGGCCGCCGCGAATGCTGCGTGCGATCGTCGCCGCCGGCGCTCCGCGCGCGCAGGCCGCCTCGAGAGCCTCGCCGATGGCGTCGCGGTAATTGCGCTCCAGCGCGTCGAGCCGCAGGCCGCGCAGCGACGCGCCCAGCCAGGCCTCGAAGGCGCCGCCGCCATAGAAGAACGCGAAGCCGCCGTCCTCGTCGCGCCCGGCCAGCGCCAGATCGTCGGCGAGCCGGCCGAGGCTGCCCAGCGCGATCTGCTCATAGGGCGGCAGGCCGCCGACCGGCGCCTCGACCTGCCATTTGAAGCACAGCTCGTCGACGTCGCGAAATTCGGTGACGACTCCATATCGGGAGGCGGTCTCATGCATGGCTCGGCTCGGATTCGGGGGCTTTCGGCGCGAGAAATTGACCGGAAGCCTTGAAAAAACAGTAAACAATTCAACATCTTAGATTGAAATCATGTCATCGCTCCGTCATATGCCGACCGAAATAGCTGATAGTTAACGAGAAACTCGCGCGTTGTCGGAATCCGCGGGTGATTTCGTCTTCGGCGATTTTCATAACTGTCGATCCGGCATAGGCTATATAGGCTCGCTCGCCCGAAGGCGGGCGCAGAGCTCACGATCGAACGGACTTCCATGGCAACCAATCGCAAACCTGCCTCGCCGAAGGAGGCTCCGCAAGAGCCGTTCAAGCGCGCCGTCGCCGGCGCGATGCGCGCCATGGCCAAGCGTTCGGAGCTGGAAGTCTCCTTCTCGCCGGAGCGCGCCATGCTGCTCGGCGCCGACGACAAGGCCAAGGCGCGCCTGCCGGAGCCGCCGCGCAAGCTCACCGCCCAGGACGCCGCCATTGTGCGCGGCCACGCCGATTCCATCGCTCTGCGCCTCGCCTGCCACGATGAGGCGGTCCATCGCCGCGTGCAGCCGCAATCTCCCGACGCCCGCGCCGCCTTCGATGCGCTGGAGCAGGCGCGCGTCGAATCGATCGGCTCGCGCCGCATGGACGGCGTCGCCGCCAATATCGGCGCCATGCTCGACGATCGCTATCAGCGCGCCCGCTTCTCCGAGATCGAGACGCGCGAGGACGCGCCGCTCGAGGACGCTCTGGCGCTCATCGCGCGCGAGCGTCTGACCGGCATTGCGCCGCCGCCGCATGGCCGCAAGGCGGTCGATCTCTGGCGCCCCTGGATCGAGGAGCGCGCCGGCGCCGATCTCGACAAGCTCGTCTCGGCGCTCGAGAATCAGCGCGGCTTCGCGCAGCTCGCGCATCGCCTGCTCGCGTCGCTCGAGCTCGAGGGCGAGAGCGCGGGAGGCGAGGAGGACGCCGAGGAGCCGAGCGAGGACCAACCGCAAAACCCCGACGAGGCCGAGGGCGAGGAGACCGAGGAGGACAAGCAGTCCGGCTCCTCCGAGATGGACACCGCCACCGCCTCTGAAGAGGCGTTGGAGAAGGGCGAGAGCGAAGCCGCCGAAATTCTCGACAGCGAGATGCTGGAGGAGATCGACTCCGGCGATGTGGACGAGGCGATGGAGACGCGGCGTCCGCCGACCTCCTCGGCCGATCGTTCCGGTGGCGAATACAGGGCCTACACGTCTCGCTTCGACGAGACGGTGAAGGCGGAGGATCTGTGCGACGCCGAGGAGCTCGATCGCCTGCGCTCCTATCTCGACAAGCAGCTCCTGCATCTCTCCTCTGTCGTCGGCCGGCTCGCCAATCGCCTGCAGCGCCGGCTGATGGCGCAGCAGAATCGCGCCTGGGAGTTCGATCTCGAGGAGGGCATGCTCGATCCCGCGCGCCTGCCGCGCGTCGTCATCGATCCGCAGCAGCCGCTCTCCTTCAAGCGCGAGAAGGACACCAATTTCCGCGATACGGTGGTCACTCTGCTGCTCGACAATTCCGGCTCCATGCGCGGCCGGCCGATCACGGTGGCGGCGACCTGCGCCGATATTCTCGCCCGCACGCTGGAGCGCTGCGGCGTGAAGGTGGAGATTTTGGGCTTCACCACCAAAGCCTGGAAGGGCGGCCAGTCGCGCGAGAGCTGGATCGCCGACGGCAAGCCGCCGAACCCCGGCCGGCTCAACGACATACGCCACATCATCTACAAGGCCGCCGATGCGCCCTGGCGGCGGGCGCGCCGCAATCTGGGCCTGATGATGCGCGAGGGCCTGCTGAAGGAGAATATCGACGGGGAGGCGCTCGACTGGGCGCATCGCCGCCTGCTGGCGCGGCAGGAGCAGCGCCGCATTCTGATGATGATCTCCGACGGCGCGCCGGTCGATGATTCCACTCTGTCGGTCAATCCGGGCAATTATCTCGAGCGCCATTTGCGGCATGTCATTCAGGAGATCGAGACCAAATCGCCGGTCGAGCTGATCGCCATCGGCATCGGTCATGACGTGACGCGCTATTACCGCCGCGCCGTGACCATTGTGGACGCGGAGGAGTTGGGCGGCGCGATGACGGAAAAGCTCGCCGAGCTGTTCAGCGAGAACGCCGCGCCCGCTCCGGCGCGCGCCCCGCAACGTGCGGCGCCGCCGCGGCCGCGCGTCCTCGCCACGGCGCCGTGACGGGTTTGCGCCGCGCCCCCTCCCCAGCCCTCCCCCGCTGCGCGCGAGAGGGAGCAGATTTCGCGCTTCATCGACATTTCGCGTCACGTCGCCGCCTTCCCTCTCCCGCGAAGCGGGGGAGGGTGAGGGAGGGGGCGCTCGGGGTGGCGCTCGTCGTCGTGAATCGCCTCTCGTAATTCACCGAATGGTGAATAAGTTTAAGTCGAGTTAATTTCGCAACCAGCGCTCAACCGCGCCGAAAACGAGTCGGCGGGGAACCTTCAGGGCGGCTGTTGCATTAATATTTCGGCGCGACCGTCTGGTGCGCGTGCAGTGACGATCGGATGTCCGAGCGATCGGCCGACCGAGAGTGACGAGGGAGTTGCGTATGATTTCCTTTGGCAAAGTTCGAAATGCGGGATTGCCCGCGGCGTCTCACGAGCCGCTCGACGTCCAGAGGGTTCTCTGCGTCGCCGCGATCTTCTCGCTGGCCACCCTTCCCCTGCTGCTCAGCGTAGCTTTGTCGATCTGGGGCTGACACGCCGCCCGGAGCGATTGCCTGCGCGCGGCTGGGGGCTCGCGTCGGCAAGGGCGGCCAAAACGGGAAAGACCCCGCGCTCTTGCCCAGGGCGCGGGGTCTATTTGTCTTCGTTCTCGGAAGAGAGCGAGCCTTAAAAGGCTCGCATCCCGTGGCCGTCGAGATCAGGCGCTGGCGGTGGCGAGCTTCTTGACGATCTCGCGCTTCAGCGCGCGGGCGTCGTCGGAGAGCTCCGTGTCGCGCGCCTTGACGAGGAAGCCGTCCAGACCGCCGCGATGCTCGACCGAGCGCAGAGCCGCCGCCGAGACGCGAAGGCGGACGGAGCGCGCCAGCGCGTCCGAGGCCAGCGTCACATTGACCAGATTGGGCAGAAAGCGGGTGCGGGTCTTGTGATTGGAGTGGCTGACGAGATTGCCCGTCTGCACGCCTTTGCCGGTCAGTTCGCAACGGCGGGACATGGTCTTTTCCTTTCGATCGGCGCAGAGCGCGGGAGCCCGCGCCATTCGATGGCCGTATGACATGAAATTCGCGCAAAGACCCCGCGCCCCGGGGGGCGAGCCCTTGGTTGGGCGGTCTTATAGAGGCAGGGGCGGCGAAAGGTCAACAGGGGATGTCGCCTTCATGGCGATCATGTGAACCTTCGGCGATCCTGCGAACCTTCAATGCAGCGAGCGCGTCGGCGGCGCCTGCGGCGGCGGAGGCGGCTCGCTCTGGACCATCAGCGGGCTCGCCTGATGATGCACCAGCCGCCACGCCCCGTCGACGAGCCGGAAGCAATTGGTGGCGACCAGCGCCGTCTGGCCGACCATCTCTATGCAGACGATGCGTCCCTCGGAGCCGCAGAGCAGCGCGCGCTCGCTGCGGCGCAGAACCGGGTCCTGCATGGGGTTGCGCAAAATCTCGCGAAAGGAGGCCAGCACCTGCTCGCGCCCGAAGATCGGCGGCCAGCCGGGGTGGATGCAGCAGATTTCCTCATCGCCCCAGATCGCCGCCATCCCATCCAGGTCCGCGGCGACGAAGGCTCGATAATAAGCGGCGTTGGCCGCGAGTAGAGACGCCTCGTCCGACATGGGCGCGAAGAATGCGCCCAGCTCGAGCCGATGGCAATAAGAGATGCGGGGAAACGCGGGCGAAAGCCGTCGTCGCGCCACCCTTGACGCCGCCGGGCGCCGCCCGATTTTCCCCAGCGGAGCCGCATCTGCGGTCCATGGAGGGGATGAATCATGAAAATCGGCGGCTTTGCGATCGTCCTCCTCGCCGGCGCGCTTCTCGCCGCCGCTCCCGCCGAGGCGAAGCGCTCCTCCCGCCGCCCGGCCTACGCGCCGCCGGTCGCCGCCCCCGTCTATGCCGCGCCCGCCTATGCCGCGCCGGTCCGCCCCGCGCCGGTCTGGGGCGCCGACGGCTATCGCTTCGATCCGCCGGGCGCCGGCTCCTCCTTCGGGTCCTCGCCCTTCGGTTATTGAGGGCCGCCTGCCTCCCGCTTCCGCTGTCCAGGGCCGGGACAATAGGCTGGACATTCGCCCCGTTCTGCGGTCTATGCGTCTCGCCATTCGAGACCGGGCTCCGCCCGCGCCCGCCGTCCCGGTATCGCTCATCCGAAAGCTTGGCTAAGCTCGGGCGTCACGCGAGGCGCAGCGCGCTCGCGCGCCGGCAAGGACAGAAAGGTTAGGAATTTCCCATGGCCGCCAAATCGATCCTTCATATGTTGAGCACGCTGAAGCATATGAGCCCGTTCGACGTCAACATGGCGATCGACGCGGGCTTCGACGTGGCGATCCCCTACACGAATGTCACTCTCGACGAGGTGGCGGCTCTGGTGCAGGACGCGATGTTCTCCCGCGCTCCCTCGGCCGCCCTGCGCACCGGAATTTTCTTCGCCGGCCGTGACGCCGTGCTCGCGCTCGACATGCTGGACGCCGCCGAGAAGGCGCTGCTGAAGCCCTTCGAGATATCGCTCTTCGCCGACCCTTATGGCTCCTTCACCACCGCCGGCGCCATGGTCGCCTTCGTCGAGAAGGTGCTGCGCGAGAAAAAGGGCCGCGAGCTCAAGGGCGCCAAGATCGTCGTCTATGGCGCGACCGGCGTCGTCGGCTATTCCTCCGCGGTCATCGCCGCGCTCGAGGGCGCCGAGGTGACGATCGTCGGCTATAGCGGCCTCGACCGCGTGACCGTCCAGGCCGAGGAGATCGAGAAGCGCTTCGGCGTGAAGGTGACGCCGGCCGACGGCAGCAAGTCCGAGCAGGTGCGCGCTCTCCTCGTCGAGCATGAGATCGCTCTCTGCGCGGCCCGCGCCGGCGTGCAGGTGCTGTCCGCGGAAGACCTCGCCGCCGCCAAATCGCTGCTCATCGCCGCGGACGTCAACGCCGTGCCGCCGCTCGGCGTCGAGGGCGTCAAGCTGCACGACAAGGGCGTCGAGCTGCCGTCGGGCGCGCTCGGCATAGGCGCGCTCGCCATCGGCGACATCAAATACGGAACGGAGGCCGGCCTCTTCCGGCAGATGACCAATTCCGACAAGCCTCTGCGCCTCGATTTCCGCCACGCTTTCGCGCTGGCGCGCAGCCTTCTCTGAGAAGCGCGCAAGTTCGGTCTGGTCCCGAGGGTTTCCTCCCGAAGGTGTCCTCCCGACTTGCCGCTGTCATGCGGAAATGATTGATGACGGCGGCGCGTCTTCGACAGCGCGGCGCCGAGAACGGCTCGGAGTCTCCGAAGCGACATGTCGATAAGGAAGAAGAGAAAATGGCCCTGATCAACAAGCTCATGATCGGCGAGTCGCTCGTCGGCGAAGGCAATGAAGTCGCTCACATCGACCTGCTGATCGGACCGCGCGGCAGCGCGGCCGAGACCGCTTTCGCCAATGCGCTCGTCAACAACAAGGACGGCTTCACGACGCTGCTCGCCGTCGTCGCGCCGAACCTGCTGGCCAAGCCCAACACGATCCTGTTCAACAAGGTCACCATCAAGAACGCCAAGCAGGCCGTTCAGATGTTCGGACCGGCGCAGGCCGGCGTCGCCAAGGCGGTCGCCGATTCGGTCGCCGAGGGCGTGATCCCGCTCGCCGAGGCCGATGACGTCTTCATCTCGGTCGGCGTGTTCATCCATTGGGACGCCAACGACGACAAGAAGATCCAAGAGTACAACTATCAGGCCACGAAGGAAGCCATCGCCCGCGCCATCAAGGGCGAGCCGAAGGCCGCCGAGGTCGTCGCCAAGCGCAACGACGTCAAGCATCCTTTCGGCGCCAACTGACGGCTTCGACCGGATCACTTATCATCGGGGGAGCCGTTCGCGGCTCCCCTTTTGCTTTTTAAAGGCGCGCGCGACGCGCCGATCGAAACGGAAAGGCTCATGGCCAGCGTCATCGGCTTCGACATAGGCGGCGCGCATCTCAAGGCCGCGCGCGCCATTGACGGGCGGATCGTCGAGGTCCTGCTGCTGCCCTGCAATCCGCATTACGGCCTCGCGCGGCTCGAGGCCGCGATAGAGGAGGCGGTCGCCCGCCTCGGCGCCGCGGATCGATTCGCCGTCACCATGACGGCCGAGCTCTCCGACGCTTTCGAGACGCGCGCCGCCGGCGTCGCCGCCATCGCCTCCGCGGTCGCCCGGCGCGTGAAGGGGGCCGAGACTCTGTTCTACGCCGGGGAGGGCGGCTTCCTTCCCTTCGCCGAGGTTCGCGGCGCGGCGCAGGCCATCGCCTCCGCCAATTGGCGGGCGAGCGCGGAGCTGGTCGCGCGGCGACTCCCCGAGGCGCTGTTCATCGACATGGGCTCGACGACGACCGATCTCGTCCCCATTTCCGGCGGCCGCGTCGGCGCCCTCGGCGGCGGCGACGCAGAGCGCCTCGCCAATGGCGAGCTGGTCTACACGGGCTTCTCGCGCGGCGATCCGCTCGCCGGCGTGACGCTCGCGCCCTTTGCGGGCCGCTGGACGCCGCCGGCGCGCGAGAATTTCGCGACCATGGCCGATGTGCGCCGCGTGACCGGCGATCTCGTCGCAGAGGACGCCGAGCCGACCGCGGACGGGCGCGGCAAGAGCGTCGCCGAATCGATCGCCCGCCTCGCGCGCCTCGCCGGCCGCGACGCCGCCGAGGCCTCGCCCGCGCAATGGCGCGCCTTCGCGGATTTTCTCGCGCGCGCGCAGATGCGTTCGATCGAGGATCAGATCGCGCTGCTGCGCTCGCGCGCCGCAATGGCGGAAGGCGCGCCCATCGTAGGCGCCGGCGTCGGCCGCGCCTTGGTCGCGCGCCTCGCTCTGGCCGAAGGCCGCGCCTATCGCGATATCGCCGATCTCATCGATTCGGTCCCGGAGGTCGCGACGGCCGCCGCCGATTGCGCGCCGGCCTGCGCGGTCGCTCTGCTCGCTTCCGGCTGAGCGGGGGCTATTCCGCGGCGGCGGCGCGCGCCAGCAAAATCTTCACGCGGGCGGCGAGCTCCTCGAGCGTGAAGGGCTTGCGCAGAACTTCTATGTTCGATGCGAGATCGAGGCTGTCGAGCGATTTGCCGGCATAGCCGGTGATGAGCAGGATCGGGAGATCGGGGTGAGCGGCGCGAGCGGCTTCGGCCAGATGGCGTCCGCTCACGCCCGGCAAGCCGACATCCGTGACCAGCAGGCGCAAGCTCTCGCCCGATTCGAGCACCTTCAGCCCGGCGTTTCCGTCATCGGCCTCTATGACATCGCAGCCCATCTCCTCGAGCGCGTCGGCGATCTGCATGCGCACTTCCAGCTGATCTTCGACGAGCAGTGTCTTTCCGCAGGGCGCGGCGTAATCTTGCTTCTGCTCCACGACCTCCAGGGCGGCGAAGGCCTCGCCCGGCGCGAGGCTGGGCTGGTCGCGTCCAGGCAGATAGAGGCGCACGCTGGTTCCTTTTCCCGGAGCGCTGTCGATGCGCACGAAGCCGCCGGACTGTTTCACGAAACCATAAATCTGCGAGAGGCCGAGGCCCGTGCCGCGCCCGGTCGGCTTGGTGGTGAAGAAAGGCTCGAAGACATGCGCCAGCACTTCGCGGCTCATGCCGGCGCCATTGTCCTTCACACGGATCTCCACATAATCGCCGGGCGTGGCGTCGGGATCGTCGGGGTCGGCGTCCAGCCGGCGATCTGCGGTCGCGATCTCGAGCACGCCGCCGGCCGGCATGGCGTCGCGCGCATTGATGGCCAGATTGAGCAGCGCGCTCTCGAGCTGCGACGGGTCGCAGACGACGCTGCGCCGGCAGCGGCCGAGCCGCAGATCGAGCTCGACGCCGGAGCCGAGCGTGCGCCGCAGCATATCCTCGAGGCCGACGACCAGCCTGTCCGGCTCGATGACGCGCGGCAGCAGCGTCTGGCGGCGGGAGAAGGCGAGCAGACGGTCGATGAGATTGGAGGCCGAGCTTGCCGCCTTGCGAATCGCGGCCACCGACGGGCCGATCTCCTCGGCGCGCCCGCGCGCCAATTGCCGCTCTATGACGCCGAGCGAGCCGATGACCACCTGCAGCACATTGTTGAAGTCATGCGCAATGCCGCCGGTCAGCTGGCCGATCGCCTCCATCTTCTGCGCATGGGCCAGCCGCTCCTCGCTCTCCAGCAGCGCGGCGTTGGCCCTGCGCAGCTGATCGGGCGAGGGCAGAGCCAGAAAGCTCGGCAGCCACCACCATAGCGCGATCGAGGTCCCGAGCGAGGCGAGCGCCGTGGCCGCCTTGACGATTCCCTGCACGCCATAGACCGGCTTCCACAAGGTCACGACATCGAGCCAGTGCGTGGCGCCACAGAGCAGGATGAAGGCGGCGAACAGCCATAGCAGGGGCCGAAACACGAGGTCCGCGCGTCTCTGCCCGATGATGACCAGCGCCAGCGGGATGGAGAAATAGGCCAGCGCGATCAAGCCGTCGGAGATCGCGAAGAGCCAGATCAGGCCCGGCTCCCAGAGGAGGCAGAAACCATGCGGCGTCAGATTGTCGACGCCGAAGAGCCATTCGCTCAATGCAGACATCGGAGGCACTCCACAAGCGGAGAGATTGCGATGGCGGCTGAAAAAGCAACCCGCGCTCCGCTGGCGGCGAGGTGGCTCGGCGCGAGCCGGTCGTCGCTAAAAATGAGACAAGTCTACGAAATAATGACCGAAAACTCGGCAATGCGCGGATTTTTGGCCGGCTTCGGCCGGGGCGGCCGCGACGCTGCGCCGCGGTCCCGGCCGAAGCGCTATGCTCAAATATAGGCGTAGCCGGCGAGAAGAACGCCCGAGAGGGCGAGAGCGAGGCCGGAATACCATGGCCATTTGCGGCCGCGGGTGATGATCGCGATGGTCGCAATGGCGATCGCCGCATGCACCAGCGTCACCGCCATCGTCAGAATGTGATGGCGATGCTCGTGATGCTCGGCCTCGTGCAAATGCTCCTCGACCCGATGCTCGAGCGCCTCGGCCTCGGCCTTGATCGCCTTGCTCTCGTCGTCATAGCGCTTGGCCTCGCGGGCCAGCGGATCGGCCTGCGGGCCGCCCTGCTTGGCGGCGACCTCGTTCACGCTCTTCTTGATGCTCTTGGCTTGGAAGAAAGCCCATTGATCGCTCGCCTTGCTCTGGCTGAGCGCGGCGGCGTTCTGCGCGCCGAGCGTGGCGGCGGTCTCGATCGTCTCCAGGCTGCCGATGGTCGCGGCGACGACGGCGAAAACGGCGATCGTCATCGAGACCTGCGTCATGAAGGGCGTGCCTTCATGGGCGACATGCTCGGCATGCTCCGCGTGCTCGAGATGCTCTGTCGTCATTGCTTCGGACATTGTCCATCCTTCGTGAAAATTTGTGTCGAAATTTAATCGAGCGAGCCGCCGGCGCGCCGCGCCGTTCCGCCCCCGAGGGGCGAATCGGTCATTTCGACTGTGTTTGAAGATAAGCCTCGATCTTGGCCGTCACCAGCTCCCACGCCTCGCGCTCGGCGGCCCCGGCCGTCTTGTCGATCGCTATGCGGAGATAGGCCATTTCTGTGTCGATTTTTTCGCGGGGAAGCATTCCGAGCCGCGTCGCCAGAATAGCGGCCTCGACCACCGCCGATTGAGCGCGGTTGAACCCCAAAAAGGGCTTGTGGGAGACGATTTTTCTTATCCGGCAGAAAAAGCGCGGCCGCTGAGGGTCGCCCTCGTTGCGCGCTACCTCCAGCTCGGCGTGCGAGAGGGCGGTGGAAAGGCGCGGCGCCGGCCATTCGGGGACCGGCTCCATCGGCCAGTCGCTCCTGCCGCAGACGCAGCCGGCGAAAATGCGCACATCGTCGATGAAGCTGGCCGTGGCGAAGGGCGCGGCCTCGAGATTGGCGAGCGTCGTCGAGGGGCGGAAGGGCGCGATGACCCAGAATCCGTCCTGCTCGATGAGCCCGAGCGGCGCGATGTGATGTTGGCCCGTGGGGCCGACCGTGGTGACGATGCATTCGCGGATCATCGGCATCGGCTGCTGCTCCCGCTCGGGTCCCGTGAGATATCCATCATTCCCGCGCCTTGCGCAGCGTATGTCCGGCCTCGCGCAGGCGCGTCTCGTCCTCCTGCGATCTATCCGAAGCGCAGCCGAAGTCCAGCGGCTCGTCCTGCCGATAGCGCTTGCCCAGACGAAAAGCGATTTCCGCCTTCATCAGTTCCGCGCCGAGATAGAAGGCATGGGCGCCGTCCTTCTCGACCCCGAGCTCGGGAAAGAGCGACATTGCGTCCTGCGCCACGCGATGAAAGCCGCGCGCGTAAATGTGAATGCCGTCCGCGGCGACCTCTATGCGGAAATTCTCGTCGCGCAGCTCGCGCGCGAGCTCGGCGATCTCGTCCGGCGTCGCGGCGTAAGGGCGCTTGTCGTGGATTTGCAGCAGCGCGTCGCTATAGCCTTTGGGCAGAGCGGCGTCGGCGCGCGCGGCGAACAGCATGCGCCGCGCCGCGTCATGCTCCTGCACCGTGCGGCGCGTATGCGGGCTCACCTGCACGGTGAGCAGATGCCGAATGTCCAGCTCGGAGCACAGACCCAGCAGAACGGCGGTGACGCCCGAGGAATCGGCGTCGGTCAATTCGGTGAGATTGCCCGTGCCCATCATCATTTCGGCGTGGGGCTCGCGGCGGCGCGTCTCGACATAGCGCTCTATGGAGGCGGCGAGGCCGAAGTGAATGGGATCGAGGATCGGATCGAGAATGTAGGAAATGCCGCGTCGCTCGGCGATGCGCGCGGCGCGTTGCAGAGAGTCGAGATCGCCGTGCGGATTGGGCACGAGGATCGGAACCAGCGGCGAATTATCCGGCAATATCGAGAGCGTATGCTCGTCGAGGCTCAAGAGATGATCGGCGCCGGCGCGCGCGCCGCGCTCCAGCTCGTCGCGCTTCGCTGAATCGAGGCTGACGGAAAAGCCGCGCTCTTTCAGCGCGACGATCGTCTCTTCCATATGCGGAAATGGCGTGTCCGGCAGGCAGCCGAGATCGATGACGTCGGCGCCCGCCTCTTTCAGCATCGTCGCGCGGGCGATCACCTCCTCCACGCTCATGATGGAGGCGTCGACGATCTCGGCGAAAATGCGCATGTCATGGCGCGTCAGATCGGCCTTGCCGCCGCGCTTGCCGAGGAAAGCGGGAAGATCGGCGATCTCCTCCGGCCCGCGCTCGAAAGGGGCGCCGAAGGCCTCCGCGAGAGCGGAAAGATCGGCGCGGCAGCGGCCCGGCAATATGACGCGATCGGCCGTGAGCGGGCGCGGCAGGCGGCGCAGGATGATCTCCTGCGTCATCAGCGCCGCGACCTTCACGCCTATGTCGTGGATGCGCCAGTCCCTGGCCTCCTCTCCGAAGCCCGCCAACATGCGCTCGAGGCGCGGCAGAGCGAGATGGCCGGTGAGGAACAAAAGGCGCTCAGACATTCCCGATCGGCTCCCGAGCGGAAAGCTCGCGGCGCCGGCGCTCGACGGCCTCATGCAGAGCGGCGAGGCTCTCGGCGACCTGCGTCCCCTCGAAGTTTTTCAATTTGTCGGTGTTCTCGAGGTCGATGCGGCGCGGATAGACCATCACCTTGCGATCGGGCGCCTGCGTCTCCAGCTCCGGCGCCGTATCGCAGGCGAACACCACCGTCGGCACGCGGCATTTGCCGGCCTGGGCGAAGACATTGGTCGCGAGATTGTCGGAGATGCCATAGACGAATTTCGCGACCGTGTTGGAGGTCGCCGGCGCGACGATCAGCGTGTGATAATAGCTGTGATAGAAGCCGCCGACCGGAACGGAACTGGCCGTCGTGTCCTTGAACACGCGCACATGGTCCGGCATGTCCTCGAGCCTGTGCTTATACATGCGGATGACTTCCGCCGCCGCCTTGCTGACGAAGAGATCGACATGGTCGAGCGAGCGGATGATGTCGAGACATTCGGTGAAGAAATGTCCCGAGCCGGTGAGCGCCCAGCCCCAGCGCGGCGTGACGACCTTTTTCATGATGCGATGCTTTGCTCTCTGGTGAAATCGAAGCGCGCGCCGGGAAGGCCGCCGCGTGCGAAAGTTTCAGGCGCCTCGCGCAAGGCCGCGGGGCCGGCGATGTAGACGTCGAGCCCGCGCGCATAATGCGCGAAGCAGGGATCGACGATCGATGCGGCGCCCCCACCCTCCCCTTCAGGGGGAGGTGGGAAATCGACGCTCTTGATCAGCAATAGCGCGCGCGTTCCCGCCTCATGCGCATACCAGGCCGCGAGACTGTCGGACGTCATGTCCCAGCTCGCTAGAATCTGGGGATCGGCGCGCGTCATCGCAACCGGGCTCCACACTGCGACCGCGTCGCGGGCATGCGTGGCCGCCGCCTCCTGCGGCGTCGCGGCGGGAAGGAGGCCCGGCTCGAGGTCGCATAATGCGCGTCCATATTGCTCCATGGCCATTATGGCCATGTCATGCGCGGCCGCGTCGGAGAAGCGCAGCGCCTCCTGCGCGCTTCGCACCGCATCGGCGAAAGGGCCGCCGCCGGGAACGATGGTGAGAGGCCCGGGATAGGCGCGCAGCGCCGCCAGCCATTGGCGCAAGGCGGGGGAGGCGGCGAGGCTTCCGCCGAGCTTGACGACGAGAGGCCGCGTCTCAGCGCTCGGGCTCGGCGGCATCGGGAAGGCCCGGAAAGAGGTTGTGAACCTTGGCGGTCTCGGCCTGGCGCTCGCGGCGGATGCGAATGCCGACCGCGCCCGGCGCGACATCGAGCTTCTCCACCTGCACGGTCAGCGCCTGCACGCGCTCGTGCCGCAGCACCAGCTCGGCGAGGCGCTCGGCGATCGTCTCCACGAGCTCTATGTGGCCCGAGGCGAGGATCATCTTTATCGCGTCCATGATGACGTCATAGGAGAAGACATTGCGCATGTCGTCGCCGCCGGCGGAGACGCGCGTCACATCGACATCGACATTGAAGCGCACTCGCTGCGTGCGGCCGCGCTCGAAATCATAAGCGCCGATCTCGACCGGAATGACGAGATCGCGCACGAAGACATGGTCCACCTCGCGCGTGCGCTCGCGGCTCTCGAGATAGCCGCGGCCGACGACCAGCGACCAATCGACATTGGCGGCGAGCGCGGCCCCCTTGCCGCTCGCCCGCGCCGGGCCGCCGGGGATGAGATCGCGGATCAGCGCGACGGCCGTGGCGTCCATCGCGCTCTTGCGGTCGTGGTCGCGGCAGAGGGCGCCGCGAAAGCCCATCACATCGACGCCCGTCACCAGAAGGCGCGGAACGTCCGGCGCCTCCAGCGAGCCGGCGAGCCCCGCCTCGAGGCCCAGCGCATGGCAGCGCTCGACGAAGGAAGAGAGCGCGCCAATGTCGAAATGCTCGATGAGCCTGCCCTTGCCCTTATGCGCCGTGTCCAGCAGCGCGCCGGCAAAGCCAGCTGCGGCGAGGCGCGGCAGAACGTCGAGGTCCGGCCCGAGATCGGCGAAGAGCACGGCGACGAGCCGCACGCGCTGCGCGATCGGAGCCAGAGCCGCGATCAGCGCATCGGCGTCCGGCGTCGCCGGCAGCGCGAATTTGACGAAAGCGACGCCGAGCGCGGCGGTCTCTTCTATCGCCGCGCGCGCCACAGCCGGATCATGCGACAGCTCGACGACGGCGCTGACCGGCCGGCGACCGGCGACGGAACGCAGGATCGCCGCGACCTCGGCCACGGGCAGAGCGCCGAGAGCGCCGCGGGTGGCGTCCTTGCAATCGATGACGTCCGCTCCGCCAGCGGTGGCGATCTCGGCTTCCGCCACGCTGGCGACGCTCGTCAACATTAGGGTCATCGATCAGGCGCTCTTTCGATCTCGCCTCGGCCCGCGGCGGGAGAGGCAGGACGCTTGTGGAGCAATTTCTTCCGAAATCCAAGTGGCGCCGCAGGCGAATTGGAGTGGGCGCCTGCCGGTGGGCTCCTTATCTTCCGGCGAGCGCTTGCGCGAAAAAGCGAGACGACGGAGCGGCCCCATGAAAATTCTCATCGTGCTCACATCGCATGATCGGCTCGGCGACACCGGCCGCAAGACCGGCTTCTGGCTGGAAGAGCTCGCCGCCCCTTATTACGCCTTCCAGGACGCAGGGGCGACGCTCACCTTGGCCTCGCCCGCGGGCGGCCAGCCGCCGCTCGACCCTAAGAGCAATGAGCCGGATTTCCAGACCGACCTCACGCGACGCTTCGAGGCGGATGCGGCGGCGAAGGCGCAGCTCGCGCAGACGGTCCCGCTCGCCGACGTCCGCCAGGAGGATTTCGACACGGTGTTCTACCCCGGCGGCCACGGTCCGCTCTGGGATCTCGCCGAGGACGCGCATTCGATCGCGCTGCTGGAATCTTTCATCCGCGCGGGAAAGCCCATCGCCCTCGTCTGCCATGCGCCGGGCGTGCTGCGACATGTGGGCGCGCCGGACGGACGGCCGCTCGTCGCGGGCAAAAAGGTGACGGGCTTCGCTAATAGCGAGGAGGAGGCCGTGGGCCTCACCGGGGTCGTGCCGTTTCTGGTGGAGGACGATCTGCGCGCCAAGGGCGGGCTTTTCTCGAAAGGCGCGGACTGGGCGAGCTATGTGGTGCGGGACGGATCGCTGATTACCGGACAGAATCCGGCGTCCTCCGGTCCGGCGGCGCGCAAGCTGCTGGAAGCGCTCGCGAAAGGGTGAGGCTCTTTCCGGCGCGGACCCTCATCCGACCCCGCTTTGCGGGGCCACCTTGCTCCCGCAAGCGGGAGAAGGGAGAGGCGTCGCTTCACTCTATGACGGAGCCGTTCAGCGCCAGCACGCCGGCGGCGAGATAGAGCGAGCCGGCGATCAATATGCGCGGCGGGACCACATAGCTGCGCTGCGCGATGATCGCCAGCGCCTCCTCGACGCTCTGCGCCGCCGCCGATCTCATGCCCTCGGCGCAGGCCAGCGCGGCGATCTCTTCCGGCGGCCAGCTCTTATGCTCGCCCTCGACCGGCACGGCGACGACCTCGCCCGCGAGGCCGACGAAATGCTTTATCAGCGCGCGAATGTCCTTCGTCACCTGCGCGCCGCAGACGAAGACCAGCGGCCGGGCGCTTTTCTCCTCGAATTGCGCCATGGCCTCGGCGAGCACGCGGCCGCCGTCGTCATTGTGGCCGCCGTCGAGCCAGACTTCCGAGCCCGGCGGCACCAGATCCGCCACCCGTCCGCGCGAGAGCAATTGCAGCCGCGCCGGCCATTCGGCGCGGGTGAGGCCCGCCTCTATATGCTCAGGCCCAATATGCGGCGCGACGGCGCGCAGCGCGGCTATGGCGCCGGCGGCGTTGGCCTGCTGATGGCGGCCGGGCAGGCGCGGCAGCGGCAGATCGAGCAGGCCGCGCTCGTCCTCATAGACGAAGCGGCCATTCTCCTCGCGAATATGGAAATCCTCGCCGGCGATGGAGAGCGGCGCGCCGACGCGCCGCGCCTCGCGCTCCAGCACGTCGCGGGCGCCGTCATGCTGCTGAAAGCCGATGATCGCGGGCGCGCCGCGCTTCAAAATGCCGGCCTTCTCATAGGCGATCTTCTCGATCGTATCGCCGAGAAACTCAGGATGGTCGCGCGAGATGGATGTGATGATCGTGGCCTTGGGGCTCTCGATCACATTGGTCGAATCATAGCGCCCGCCGAGGCCAGTCTCCAGCAGCAGCCAATCGGCGGGCTCCTCGGCGAAGAGCGCGAAGGCGGCGACGGTGGTGATCTCGAAGAAGGTCACGGGCCGCTGGCCATTGGCGCGCTCGCAATCCTCCAGCGCCTTTTGCAGGCGGGCGTCGTCCACCAGCGTTCCGGCGAGGCGGATGCGCTCGTTGAAGCGCAAGAGATGCGGCGAGGTGTAGACATGAACGCGCTGGCCGGCGGCCTCCAGAATGGCGCGCAGAAAGGCCAGCGTCGAGCCTTTGCCATTGGTGCCGGCGACATGGATGATCGGCGGCAGCCGGCGCTCGGGATGGCCCATTTCGGCCAGCAGCCATTCGGTCCGTCCGAGGGACAGATCGATCTTCTTGGGATGAAGGTCCAGCAAGCGCGTCAGAATCGCGTCGCGCTGATCCATGGGACTGGCTTTCGCTTCTTATTGCGCATTCGGACGAATCACGTCCGAATGCGCTCCTGGAAAGATTCGAGCTCGCATGTTCGTCTCCGAAAGCCGCTTGGCGCTTTTCGGGAACATGCTCTAGGCCGCGCGGCGCGGCGCTTTGGTCAGCAGCGCGCAGAGCCGGGCCAGCGTCTCGCGCATTTCCGTGCGCGGCACCACCATATCCACCATGCCATGGTCGCGCAGATATTCGGCGCGCTGGAAGCCCTCGGGCAGCTTCTCACGAATCGTCTGCTCGATGACGCGCGCGCCGGCGAAGCCGATGATCGCGCCGGGCTCGGCGATGTGAATGTCGCCCAGCATGGCGTAGGAGGCGGTGACGCCGCCGGTCGTCGGATTGGTGAGCACGACGATATAGGGCAGTCGCGCGTCGCGCAGCCGGCGCACGGCGATGGTGGTGCGCGGCATCTGCATCAGCGAGAACATGCCCTCCTGCATGCGCGCGCCGCCGGAGGCGGTGAAAATGATGAAGGGCGTGCGCTTCTCTATGGCGTGGCTCATGCCGGCGATGATCGCCTCGCCCGCCGCCATGCCCAGCGAGCCGCCCATGAACTCGAAGTCCTGCACGGCGACAGTGACGGCCGCGCCCTCGAGCTTGCCATAGGCGATCGTCACCGCGTCCTGATGGCCGGTCTTGAGGCGATATTCCTTGATCTTGTCGACATAGCGCTTGATGTCGCGGAACTTCAGCGGATCGCTCGGAACATCCGGCGTCGGCACGATGTCATGTTCGCCATTGTCGAAGAGGCCGGCGAGCCGCGCCTCCACCGGAATGCGCATGTGATAGCCGGAGCCCGGCACGACATAGAGATTGTCCTCTATGTCCTTGTGGAACACCAGCTGGCCGCTCTCCGGGCATTTGACCCAGGCGTTCTCCGGCGCCTCGCGCTTGATGAGGGCTTTGATCTTGGGCGGAACGACGTTGGAATACCAGTTCATGACCAAAGCCTCGCGAGCGCCCCCAAGGCCGATTTCAGCGAGAAGGGCTCGTCCTTCTTCGCCTCTTGCGCCCGCGCGCCGCGCACGCCGCGGGAGAGATCGGCGACGAGGCTCGTCACCGCCTCCACCGTCCGCGGACCGGCGCGATTTTCCGCGTCGAGCGATTTCGCCAGCGCATCGACCAGCGCCGTTCCCACAACCACGCCATCAGCGTAACGCGCGATCGCGGCGGCGTTCTCCGCCGTCTTGACGCCGAAGCCGACGGCGATGGGCAGAGGCGTGCTGCGCTTGATGCGCGCGACCGCCTCCGACACGCCCGAATAATCCGAGAGCGCCGCGCCGGTGATGCCGGTGAGCGACACATAATAGACGAATCCGCTCGTGTTTTCGAGCACTTTGGGTAGGCGCTTGTCATCCGTGGTGGGCGTCGCCAGGCGGATGAAGTTCAGCCCCGCCGCGCGCGCCGGCAGGCACAGCTCGGCGTCTTCCTCCGCCGGAAGATCGACGATGATGAGCCCATCGACGCCGGCCGCCTTCGCCTCCTCGAGGAAGGCGGGCACGCCATGCACATAGACGGGGTTGTAATAGCCCATCAGCACGATCGGCGTCGCCTGATCCTGCGCGCGGAAGGCGCGGACCAGCTCGAGCGTCTTATTGAGCGTCATGCCCGCATGCAGCGCCCTGAGGCCGGCCGCCTGAATGGCGGGGCCGTCGGCCATGGGATCGGTGAAGGGCATGCCGAGCTCGATCACGTCGGCGCCGGCCTTGGGCAGGCTCTTCAATAGAGCGAGCGAGGTCTCGAGGTCCGGGTCGCCGGCCATGACGAAGGTCACGAGGGCGGCGCGGCCCTCGGCGCGCAGGGCTTCGAAGCGGGCGTCGATGCGTGTGCTCATGGCCGCAGGCGATAGCATAGGGGAGGGCGAAGGGGAATGGCGGGGTGGGGGCGGAGTTGCTCGCTTGCGGATAGCGTCATACGCTCCACATATGATACGATCCGTCAAAGGAACGGCGACGCGCCAGTTTCTCGAAACCGGCAAGTCGAAGTTCTCGGGCCTCGACGCGGAACTGGCGCGCCAGCGTCTGGCGGAACTCGACAGCGCCGCCTCGCTCGACGATCTGCCGCCACTGCGCAGCGTCGGGCTGCATAGGCTGTCGGGCGACCGCAAGGGCCAATGGGCGATCAAGGTCAATGGGCCGTGGCGAATCGCCTTTCGTTTCGAGGGCGGCGACGCCTTCGAGGTCGAGATCGTCGACTATCATTGAGGTCGTAATGGCGAAGAAGGGCGAAGACGTTTTCGAAGCGCCCGCGGGCGGTTTCCGATTCGGGCCGATCCATCCCGGCCGCACGCTGGCCGCGGAACTCGAGGCGCGGGGCTTGAGCGCTCACGCGCTCGCGCTGAAATTGCGCGTGCCGGCCAATCGGATCGGCGAGATCGTCGCCGGCAAGCGCGGCGTTAGCGCGGAGACGGCGCTGCGGCTGGGGCGCTACTTCGGCAACAGTGCGGCGTTCTGGATGAATTTGCAGACGAAATATGATCTCGAGATCGCGGAACGCGAATTCGGCGAACGCATCAAGGCGGAAGTCGAGGCGGCGTGATCGTCGCCTCGCGCGTTCAGAGCAATTCACGGCCGACTGGCGGCGAGCGCATCCAATCCTCGGTCGCCGGTGAGGCGTCAAATGACGATTCCGTCAGAAGCTCATCGAGCATGTAGCGGCGCTCGGGCTTCGGCGCGCTAATCCCGCGATCGCGCTTCGAAACCCGCTCGGCGTTGCGAGTGGAGTTGTCGTCAAAGGGCTTGGACATCTGCATCCCCTCCCGGCCGGCCCCGCCGGCTAGCTCACATCCCGCCCAAATGCTCCGCTACGGCGAAGATATCCTTGTCGCCGCGTCCGCACAGATTCATCACCATCAGATGATCCTGCGGCTTCTGCGGCGCCAGCTCCATCACCTTGGCCAGCGCGTGGGAGGGCTCCAGCGCGGGGATGATGCCCTCGAGTTTGGAGCAGAGCTGGAAGGCGGCGAGCGCCTCCTTGTCGGTGGCCGACAGATAGGTCACGCGGCCGATGTCGCGCAGCCAGGAATGCTCCGGGCCGATTCCCGGATAATCGAGGCCGGCGGAGATCGAATGGCCTTCGAGAATCTGGCCGTCGTCGTCCATCAGCAGATAGGTGCGATTGCCATGCAGCACGCCCGGCCGTCCGCCCGCCAGCGAGGCGGCGTGGCCGTTCTCGACGTCGAGCCCGTGGCCGGCGGCTTCCACGCCGTAAATCTCCACCGACGCGTCGTCGAGGAAGGGGTGGAACAGGCCGATGGCGTTGGAGCCGCCGCCGATGCAGGCGACCAGCGAATCGGGAAGGCGCCCTTCCGCCTCGAACATCTGCTCCTTCGCCTCATTGCCGATCACCGATTGGAAATCGCGCACCATGGCGGGGTAGGGGTGCGGGCCGGCGGCGGTGCCGATGCAATAGAAAGTGTCGGAGACATTGGTGACCCAGTCGCGCAGCGCCTCGTTCATCGCGTCTTTCAGCGTGCGCGCGCCGGACTGCACCGGGCGGACCTCGGCGCCCAGCATCTTCATGCGGAAGACATTGGGCTTTTGCCGCTCGACATCGACCGCGCCCATATAGACGACGCAATCGAGGCCGAAGCGCGCGCAGGCGGTGGCGGTGGCGACGCCGTGCTGGCCGGCGCCGGTCTCGGCGATGATGCGCTTCTTGCCCATGCGGCGGGCGAGCAGAATCTGGCCGAGCACATTATTGATCTTATGCGCGCCGGTGTGGTTCAGCTCGTCGCGCTTGAAGTAGATTTTGGCGCCGCCCTCGCCGCCGACCGCCGCCGTGAGGCCGCGCAAATATTCGGTCATGCGCTCGGCGTAATAGAGCGGGCTCGGACGGCCGACATAATGCTTCAGCAGACTGTCCAGCTCGGCCTGGAAGGAGGGGTCGGCCTTGGCCTCCCCATAGGCGCGCTCGAGGTCGAGGATCAGCGGCATCAAGGTCTCGGCGACGAAGCGGCCGCCGAACAGGCCGAAGCGGCCGTTCTCGTCCGGGCCGTTGCGGAAGGAATTGGGGGTCTGCTCGTTCACTGTCGGTCCTCCTCGCCTCGGCTGCGGCGCACTCTTAGACCCTCCGCCGCTCCGATGAAAGCGGCGTAGATCGTCAGACAGATGCGCCGCGCGCCGCCCCGACGAAGGCAGCGATCTTCGCCTCGTCCTTCACGCCGCGCTCGCGCTCCACGCCGGAGGACACATCCACCGCCGGCGCGCCGGTGAGCCGCAGCGCCTCCGCCACATTGGCGGGATCGAGGCCGCCGGAGAGCATCCAGTCGCCGCCGCTATAGCCGCGCATCAGCTGCCAATCGAAGACGGTCCCGGCCCCGCCGGGGACGGCGGCATTCGGCGCGGGCTTGGCGTCGAATAGGAGAATGTCGGCGACCTCTCGAAAGGCCGCAGCGCTGGCGACATCCGCGGCGCCGGCGACGCCGATCGCTTTGATGACCGGCAGGCGGAAGCGCGCCTTCACGGCGGCCACGCGCTCTTGCGTCTCTTTCCCATGCAATTGCAGAAGGTCCGGCGCGAGGGCGGCCACGATGGCGTCGAGCGTGGAATCGCCGGCGTCGACGGTGAGCGCCACCTTGCGGATGCGTCCCTGCGCGACCCGGCCGAGTTCTCGCGCCGTCTCGAGCGTGATGTGGCGCGGGCTCTTCTCGAAGAAGACGAAGCCGGCCATATCCGCGCCGGCGGCGATCGTGGCCTCGAGCGTCGGCAGGGTGGACAAGCCGCAGATTTTGACGATCACGCCGGCCAAGCTTCCCTCTCGCGCCTTCCGTAACGGGGCGGCGACCCTATCATGATCCGCTCGGGCCTGAAAAACGCCATATCCTCGAGGCGAAGTCGCCGCAGCCGGCGATCTCGGCCGCCGGTTTGCGCAGTCGAGCTTTCGTGTTAGACGGAACGTTCCGACGCTGTGTTTCTCGCGCGTCGAAGCCGGGCGGCCTCCGCGCCGCTCTGTCGAAGAGCCGGTCCCTGGAAGGAACAGCTTTCTTGTCCATTCCGCTTCGCTACATCATGTCGATCGGCGGCTATATCCTCCGCCAGCATCTCGCCGGTCGGAAGCGCTATCCGCTGGTGCTGATGCTCGAGCCGCTGTTTCGCTGCAATCTCGCTTGCGCCGGCTGCGGCAAGATCGACTATCCGGACCATATTCTCGACAAGCGCCTCTCGGCGCAGGACTGCCTCGCCTCGGTGGACGAATGCGGCGCGCCGGTCGTCGTCATCGCGGGCGGCGAGCCGCTGCTGCACAAGGAGCTGCCGCAGATTGTCGAAGGCATAATGGCGCGCAAGAAATTCGCCATCGTCTGCACCAATGCGCTGCTGCTCGCCAAAAAGATCGATCAATATAAGCCCAGCCCTTATTTCACCTGGTCGATCCATCTCGACGGCGACGAGGAGATGCATGATCGCGCGGTGAGCCAGACAGGCGTCTACAAGCGCGCCGTCGAGGCGATCAAGCTGGCGAAGTCCAAGGGCTTCCGCGTCACCATCAACAGCACCTTCTTCCAGGACGCCGATCCGGCCCGCGTCGCCGATTTCTTCGACGAGGTGAAGCGCATCGGCATAGACGGCATGACGGTGTCGCCGGGCTATGCCTATGAGCGCGCGCCCAATCAGGCGCATTTCCTCAATCGCGCCCGCACCAAGGAGCTGTTCCGCGGCATTCTGAAGCGCGGCCGCGGCGGACGCGACTGGGCCTTTGTGCAGTCGGGCCTGTTCCTCGACTTTTTGGCCGGCAATCAGAGCTACCATTGCACGCCCTGGGGCAATCCGGCGCGCACCGTCTTCGGCTGGCAGCGTCCCTGCTATCTTCTGGGCGAGGGCTATGTCCCGACCTTCAAGCAGCTGATGGACGAGACCGATTGGGACTCGTACGGCGTCGGCAATTACGAGAAATGCGCCGATTGCATGGTCCATTGCGGCTTCGAGGCCACGGCGGTGAAGGACGCCGTCGCGCGACCGTGGAAGGCGGCGCTGGTCGCTCTGCGCGGCGTGAAGACGGAAGGCGATTTTGCGCCCGACATCTCGCTCGAGAATCAGCGGCCGGCGCAATATGTCTTCGACAAGAATATCGCGACGCTGTCAGAGCTCCGAGAGGCCGAGGCTAAGGAGCGGGCCGAGAAGACGCCCACAGCGGCCTAAGGTCGCCGAAGATTTGCGGAAATCCAGACCGGCGAGAATGAGATCGCCGATCTGGCGCGGCTCGCGGGCGAGATCGCGAAACACAGCGCGGAAATCGACGCCGCCGTCCGGCGTGACGGCGGAGGTGGCCAGCGGCGGCAGCGCCCGCGCCGCCGGATCATTGACCACGCGCACCACGGCCAGCGGCAGGCGCCGGCGCTCGGCGAATTCCGCGGCGATATGCGTCTCCATATCGACGACGGCGGCGCCGGTCCTCTTGCGCAGCGCGGCTTTGGCCTTGGGGTCGAGCACGGGCGCCTCGACGCCGGCGATAACGCCCGAGACGATCTTGCCGCCCGAGGCGCCGAGACCTTCGCTCAATATGGACGACAGCTCGGCGCTCGTTTCATAGCGCTTGTTCTCGGCGACGACGGAAGCGCCGATGACGACGTCGCCCGGCCGCAGCGCAGGATCGAGCCCGCCCGCTATGCCGAAGCTGACGACGCCGGCGAGCGCGAAGCCCTGCGTGCGCTCGAGCGCGGCGCGCAGGCCCTCTGTGTCGGCGCCGCTGCAAATCGGCACCAGACCTTCGCCCTCGGCGCAGGCGCGCTCGCTGAGCAGCCCCGTGATGATGAGGAAGCGCGGGGGCTCCACCTCATCCGGGCCGTCCAAGCGACGATTAGAGTCCGGTCTGGACAATTTTGCTGTTGCCCCTTTCGAGGTTACGATAGCGCGCGAGCGCCCAGAGCGGGAAGAATTTCGCGTAGCCGTGATAGCGCAGATAGAAGACGCGCGGGAAGCCCGTGGCGGTGAAGCGCTCCTCCTTCCACAGCCCATCCGCATCCTGATGGGCCTGCAGATAGGCGATGCCGCGGGCGACCGCCGGATGGCCGACCTCGCCAGCCGCCATCAGCGCGAGCACGCCCCAGGCCGTCTGCGAGGGAGTGCTCGGCGCCTTCTCATAGCCGCGATAGTCGAGCTTATAGCTATCTCCATCCTCGCCCCAGCCGCCGTCCTCGTTCTGGATCGCGACGAGCCAATCGACGGCGCGGCGCATGGCGCGATGTTCCGGCTTCAGCCCGGCGGCGTTGAGCGCGCAGAGCGTCGACCAGGTGCCGTATATATAGTTCATTCCCCAGCGGCCGAACCAGCTGCCGTCCGGCTCCTGCTCGGCGAGGAGATAATCGACGCCGGCCTTCATGCAGGGGCCGGTCTCGATCGTGTCGCCGAGCTGCGCCAGCATGGAGACGCAGCGGGCCGAGACGTCCGAGGTCGGCGGATCGAGCAGCGCGCCATGATCGGCGAAGGGAATGTGGTTGAGATAATAATATTCATTGTCGGCGTCGAAGGCGCCCCAGCCGCCATTCTTGCTCTGCAGCCCCTCGACCCATTCGCGCGCGCGGGCGATGCGCTCGTCATAGGGACGCTCGGCGCGGCCGGCGTAGGAGCGATCCATCGCCGTCACCACCACGGCGGTGTCGTCGACATCGGGATAATAGGCGTTGGCGTATTGGAAGGCCCAGCCGCCGGGACGCACATTCGGCCGCTGCACGGCCCAATCGCCCTTCACATCCAACACTTGCAAGGGCGCCAGCCAATCGAGGCCGGCGCGGGCGCGGGCCTCTTCCTCCTCGCCGCCGACCTCGAGCAGCGTGTGACAGGCGAGCGCCGTGTCCCACACGGGCGAGACGCAGGGTTGGCAATAGGCCTCGTCTTCCTTGACGACGAGCAGACGCTCGATCGATTCGCGCGCGAGCCTGATGCGCTCGTCATCGGCGGGGACGCCGAGAACCTCATACATCAGCAGGCTGTTGACCATGGCCGGGAAGATGGCGCCGAGCCCGTCGACGCCGTTCAGCCGCGCGGTGACGAAAGCCTCCGCCGCCTTTATCGCGCGCTGGCGCGGGCCTTTGGGAAAATAAGGCTCGGCGGCGCGCAGAAGATCGTCGATGGCGCCGAAGAGGGCGATCAGCGCCTTATGCTGATGCGCGCCCTTGGGCCATTCCTTCACCTCGTCCGGCGGCGTCGTGAACAATTCGCCGATATGCACGCCGAGCCGGTTGACCGCCTGCGGCTTCAACGTCTGCAGCACCAGCAGCGGCACGAGGACGGTGCGGCCCCAATAGGAGATCTTGTCGATATGGAAGGGAAACCATTTCGGCAGCAGCATGATCTCCACCGGCATTGCCGGCACGCCGCGCCAGGGAATTTCGCCATAGAGCGCCAGCAGCGCGCGCGTGAACACATTGGTGCGCGCCGCGCCGCCATGGCTGAGAATCGCCTCGCGCGCCCGCTTCATATGCGGCGCGTCTATGCCGTCGCCGATCATCTTCAGCGCGAAATAGGCCTTCACGCTGGCGCTCATATCGAGGGCGCCGTCGCGGAACAGCGGCCAGCCGCCATGCGCGCCCTGAATGCGGCGCAGATAGACGGCGATCTTGCCCTCGAGCGCGTGATCGATCGGCTCGTCGCGGAAATGGCGCATCAGCACATATTCGGCGGGAATCGTGGCGTCGGCCTCGAGCTCGAAGCACCAATGGCCGTCGCCTCTGGCGAGCGCGCGCAGCGCGCCGGACGCGCGCGCGATGCTCTGGTCGAGCGCGTCATCGCGCTTCGGCTCGATCGCAAGGGCGGCGGTCATATTTTCGCGCTCCTTCGCAGTTCGGTCATCACGATCCCTTCGTCTCTTTTTTCAAAAGAATGGTCTATCCGCGTCACAGACGCGCGACGCGCAGCGCCGGAGCCTCCGCGCCGCTCGGCGGCTTGACGACGATCTCGACGTCCTGCCCCAGCGCCACCAGAAAACGCAGCAGCCGCTCGACCGAGAATTGGCGCAAATCGCCGCGCAGCATTTTGGAGACGTCCGGCTGCTTGACGCCGAGCAGGCCCGCGGCCTCCACCTGCTTGAGGCCGCGCTCCTTCATCAGCCGGCCGATCTTGCCGATGAGCTGCGCTTTGAGCGCATTGTCCTCGCGCGCGCCAGCGGCGGCTTCGTCAGGCTCGGGCGCGTTCATGTGGTCCGGGTCCTCAAAAAATTCGGGAGGAGCGCAGCGCGCACCATCAACTCTCTCCTACGGCTTCCGGCTGATTGGTTCGCGCGGCATTTGCCGCCTTCCTTCTCCCCGCTCGCGGGGAGAGGGGGAACGCGCCGAACCGTTCCGCCGGAAGTCGTATCAGAACCGGTTGGTATGGTGATTTGACCATATCGTCAAGCGCCGGATCAGGCTGGCTCATCGCTTGCTACCCGATTTCACGGGTCCGCTCCGGGTCGCACGGAGCGTGGATGTTTGTTCGAAAGGGATCAGCCCATGGACGATCTGTTTGTGATTTGTCGCACAGGCCACATAGAGGACGGTCAAGCCACCGGCTTCGTCCTGATGCGCGCCTATGAGAACGGCGACAGCAATCCGTGGCCGATCATCATCACGCGCAAAGGCAACAACTTCTACGGTTTCGAGAATTCCTGCCCGCATGAGCAGATGCGTCTCGACACTTCGCCCGGCAATTTCCTCGACGAGTCGGGCAATTTCCTCGAATGCGGGCAGCATCGCTCCCAATTCGACCTCGACACCGGCCATTGCTTCATC
The DNA here is from genome assembly GCF_004366495.1 of Methylosinus sp. sav-2. Classification (NCBI taxonomy): domain Bacteria; kingdom Pseudomonadati; phylum Pseudomonadota; class Alphaproteobacteria; order Hyphomicrobiales; family Methylocystaceae; genus Methylosinus; species Methylosinus sp. sav-2. Next base: position 89,609 of record NZ_SOEJ01000001.1, on the reverse strand, counting down.
GGCCCGTGCCAGGGCGGGAAGCTGACGCCGCTTTCGCTCGTGATCGACGACGGCGACGTCTGCATCACCGGCGTGCTGCTGGCCGACGAATGAAGACGGGCGCCGCGCCCGAGAGAGGGGCTCGGGAAGCGAGCGCCCAAGCATAGCCTGGGACTGCGAAAACTGGGGACAGGAAGGATAACCCATGACGGACATGGCGGAACTGCAAAAGCGCAAGCAGCCTCTCAATCTCGCGATCGTCTATGTCGATCCCGACGCCTTCATCGCCAATTATGTGGGCTGGCTGGAGATCACGACCTTCATCACCGCGCTGCGCGCCGGCGATGTGACGGTTCCCGCCGACGGCGTCACGCCCAAGCTCACGGACCAGCAATTGAAGGCCGCCGCGGCGGTCACTTACGGCGGCGATGCGCTATTCGCCTTCTTCATGACGGCGGCGCTCAAGGGCGACAAGGCGGCGGCCGACAAGGTCGAGGCCGCGCTCGTCGAGAGCATGGGCAAGGATTTCCCCGGCGCGACCTCGCTGTGGAGCTTCCGCACGCCGATGGATCCGCCCATCAGCCTCGAGGATCATGTCGGCGCCGCCGGCAAGAAGCTGCTGCTCGGCGACATTCCGCCGCCGCCGCTGCGCGCCAAGGAGAATTGGAACACCGGCATTCGCTTCTTCGAGCAGGCGCGCAAATCCAATTTCGTCCATGAGATCATGTATCCGCTGGCGCTGTGGAGCCGCGAGCGCTGGACGGACACATTGGAGAAGGGCATTTCCTTCCTCACCCATATCGAGGACAATGTCCCCGTGCTGCGCGAAGTGCTCGAGGAAAAGCGCAATGATCAGGCATTCGTCGCCAATCTGCTGCTGAAATTGGCGCCGGCGATCGATCAAGAGCTGACCGAGGATATGGAGGGCTTTCTGCGCTCCCTCGCGCGCCGCAATTGAGCGGGCGTGGGCGCGGCGTATGACGTCCTGTCATACGCCGCCGCTAGCCTCGCCTACTCCCGATTCGCCGCCGGCGACGGGAGATGTGGGGAGGCCGTCATGAATAATTCGCCGCTGCTCGTCTCGGTGACGATAGAGCCCAAGCTCGAACGCGATTGGGAGGAGCTCGTCGAGGCGCTCGCGCGGCTGTCCGCCGGCGCGCCCGGACTGCGCGTCTCCGATCTGGATGTGATCGGCGGAACGCAGGCGCTGCTCGAGGCGGCGAGCGAGGAGGGGCTGCGAGACATTGTCGCGCGCTTCCAGGAGCTGTCGCCCGTCGAGGCGATCATCGGCCCGCCGCGCGTCGCCTATCGCGAGCGCCTGTCGCGGCGCCAGGAAATCGATTTCACCCATAAGCGGCCCGGCCAATACGCCCGCGTGAAGCTCGTCTTCGACACGGATGGCGCGGGCGGCGAGATTTTCGAGAATCGTGCGCCGGAGAGTTCCGTTCCGGCCGAATTCGTCGACGGGGTAGAGCGCGGCGTCGTCTCTGTGGTGGAGAGCGGCGTCATTCTCGGCCGGCCTGTCGTGGAGCTGAAAGCGGCTCTGGTGGACGGCGCCGGCCATGGCTCGGATTCATCGGTGCTGGCCTTCGAGATCGCCGCGCGCGCCGCCACGCGGGAGGCATTGGCCAAAAGCAGCGAATTGCTCGAGCCGATCATGAGCGTCGAGACAGTCGCGCCCAATGACATTGCGGAAGCGGTGATCGAGGATTTGCGCGGCCGGCGCGCGCAGGCTCTGAAGGCGGAGCAGGGCGACGAGACCACGCGGATCACGGCGACCGCGCCGCTCGCGGAATTGCTCGGCTATGGCGATGCGCTGAGCGCGCTGGCCAAAGGGCGCGCGAGCCATAATCTACGGTTCGGCCATTATGCGCCGATAGCGCCCGAGGACGATACGCCCTTCCGCCCCGCGGCGTCCGCCCGGCCCAGCGCCACGGCCTGACGATAAAGATACGCCGGCCCGAAAGCTCCGGGCCGGCGAAAGTCGATCAGCGCGAGTAGAACTCGATGACCAGGTTCGGCTCCATCTGCACCGGATAGGGCACTTCGGAGGGAAGCGGCACGCGCGAGAGCTTGGCCGTCATCTTCTGATGATCGACCTCGTAATATTCCGGCACGTCGCGCTCGGCGAGGCCGACTGCCTCGAGGACGATGAGGATCTGCCTGGAGCTCTCCTTCACCTCGACGACATCGCCCGGCTTCACGAGATAGGACGGAATGTTCACCCGGCGGCCATTCACCTTGATGTGGCCGTGGTTGATGAACTGCCGCGAGGCGAAGACGGTCGGCACAAATTTGGCGCGATAGACCACGGCGTCGAGACGGCGCTCGAGCAGGCCGATCAGATTGTCTCCCGAGTCGCCCTTCAGCCGGATGGCCTCCGCATAATATTTGCGGAACTGCTTCTCGGAGATATTGCCGTAATAGCCCTTGAGCTTCTGCTTGGCCTTGAGCTGCGTGCCGAAGTCGGAGGGCTTGCCCTTGCGGCGCTGGCCGTGCTGGCCGGGGCCGTATTCGCGACGGTTCACCGGGCTCTTCGGGCGGCCCCAGATGTTCTGTCCGAGACGGCGATCGATTTTATATTTGGCTTCGGCGCGTTTCGTCACTTGCCGGCGTCCTCTTCCTTTTCGCAGCCTCGCAAAAGCGCGAAAACGAGACGCCGCGCCCGGCCTCGGTCAGAGGCGAGCGTCGCCGAACCACGTTCCCGCGCGACGAGGCATGCCTCTCGCGTCAAAAGAACGCGCCCTCCTCTGCCGGAAACCGGCCGACAGGCCGTTCAGGAACGGCCACGGGTGCGGGCCGGCGAAGGTTTCCCCGCGCCGGACCGGGGGTGATTATCCGCGTGAGCGGCGGAAGTCAAGAAAAAGGCCGGCTCGCGAAGCGCGGGCCGGCCGAAAAAGCGAAGCCGAGAGGCGGGGCTCAGGGCCACCAGATCGGCGCGATGCCGTCGCGATAGGGCAGAACCTCGAAGCGGCGGCGGTTCGGCAGCGTCTCCTGCATGAACCAGCTGCGCTGATTGTCCTCCATCGGCTGATAGGCGAAATAGGTGGCTTCCACCATGTAGCGATTGGTCGAGCCGACCGGGACGACCGGGCCGGGATCGAGCCAGCTGCGGCGCGGAACCACCAGCGGCTGGCGCACATAGGGGATGGGGCCTGTCGCCACGACGATTCCCTCCGCGGGAATGAAATGACGATGCGCGGAGCGATGCGTTTTGGCGAGCGCCTCGCCCGCCGTCGCGAGGGCGAGAAGGCAGGCGAGTCCGGCCGACAAACTGACGAAATGACGCATCCTCATCTCCTGATTCCGATATCGACAGGATCATAACCAATCACGTCGCCGGGCGATACCGGCCGTCGCGAATGGCGCCTCATGAAAGCTGAAAGCGGTCCGACGAAAGCGCCGGACTGCCCCTAGGTAGGCGCGCTCAGTGGCGCGCCGCGCGTTTTTTCGCGGCGGGCTTGGCGGGCTCGGCGTCGCTCGCGGGGGCGGGGGCGAGGCAGCCCGGCCCCTCCGTCTTGGGGAAGGAGCGGGCCAGCGCTTTGTTGTCGCCGGCGGGCAGATAATAGATGCGGTCGAGCAGGCAGCCCATGGCGCGGCGGTCGATCGGCTTGGCGCCGGCGCCGCAGGCGATGCCGGCGATCTCCATCGACAGGCTGGCGTTGACGAGGCGCATGGCGAGGCAGGTGCGCTCGCCCGCCGCCGCGGCCGCGACGCCGCCCTCGCGCAGCGACAATTTGATCTCCGCCGCCTCGAAGGCGCCGGCGCGCGTCACCAGCGGCGTCGGCTGGCCGATGCGGACGACGCCGAGACCGGCCTGGGCGGCGTGGCGCGCCACATCGAGGAAGAAGTCGGAATTGCCGAGCTTCTCGCCGGCGGGCTGCAGAATATCGAGCCGCAGATAGGGCCGGCCCGTGTCGAAGGCGCCGAAGGCGTGCGTTTCCTGGCGCCCGCCCGAAGGAAGCGGCTGATCGAAGGTGATCCGCGGATCCTTGTCGATCTCGGGCGCCTCGAGCCGGAAGGCGGCGACGCGTTCTGCGGCGGCCGCAGGCGCAGACGTGGACGCGTAGCTGGGCGCGGCGCTCGCCTTTGGCGCAGCGGCCGGCGCGGTCGCGGCCTCCTGCTGCGGCGTGCGGACGAAGGCGAGCGAGGCCAGCAGCACCAGAAGCGCCGCGACGCCCATCGACACTGCGGCGAGATTGCCGAGCGGACGCGCCCTCAGCGGGCCGGAGCCATAGGGGAGGTCATCGCCGGAAACCGACAAACTCATGACGCTACTCCAACCGCCCGTCTCGAGCGGGCTTTACACATTACGATCGGGCCAAATGTCCCGGAAAGGACTTATCTGGCCCTGAACATTGGCGTTAAGCGTAAACATTCCGTTGAACATAGTCGCGTTTTCGCTTTTCGACGCGCCGCGGGCGTGGTTGCGCGCGGCGCGCTGCGGCCTCGGGCCAAACTTCGGCCAAGAAGCTCCGAAAGAGAGAGGAGGTCAGATACGAAGATCAGCGCGACACGAGGTCGCTCTTACCCTGCAATATCGAGGAAATAGCATGAAGATTCTCGTAACGGCGGCCGTCGTCACCTTGGTCTCTTTTCCGGCATGCGCCGAAAAGGTCGCCGTCGGCTGCCAGCTGGTGTCTCAATACAGCGAAGATCAAGTCGGTTATCTTCTGGGCGAGGCGCGCTCGGTTATCGGCGATCAGGAGACCAATCGCATCTATGGGCATTACGTCAGCCTGCGCAGCGCCTGCCAATATGATGGCAACGCCACCCGCGTGGTAAATCTCCCGCCCGCCTTGCGCGATCTTCTCGCCCAGAACGGCGTCGACATTCGCCGTTTCGCGCGGCGGCTCTGACGCCTGCGCGTCAGTGACGGCGGCCGCGCTTCTTGGCGGCCGCGGCCCCTTGGATCTGCGCCTTGCAGGCGCGGCTGAGCCCGCCGATATTGGCCTTCAGGCAGCTTTCCACCGCCGCGGCGTCCGGCACGTAGCGCTCGCAGAATTTATAGGCGTCGTCCGTGCAGGCCGAGCGCTGGCGGGCCGACCCGCGCTGCGCGGCGTCGGCCGAGGCCGCGCAGATCAGCAAGAATGTGCAAGCCAAAAGCAGCCTCATTCCCGTCATCCTCCCTTTGTCTCCCAGCCGTGATGGCTCGGGACCGTCTCGGCGCCGAATTGCCATAATTACGATAGGCGCGACGGTCCGCGCGGCAATCGGCTCCTGCCTTCATCCTAAATAGGGCCGAAATTTTCTTCCGAAGGGCGGGGGCGGCTCAGGCGGGGCTTGAATTCGCCGCGCCGCACCTATTTAATAAGCATGCTCATCAAAAGCACTGCTATAGAAAGCGCGCCTAATGCCCTCGCCGCCGCCGACCACCTTCTGCTTTCTGCTGCATGATGCAGCACGGCTGATGCGCAAGCGGTTCGAGCAGAATGCCCGCGAATTAGGCCTGACGCGCGCGCAGACCCAGGCCCTGGCCTATCTGTCGCGCAATGAGGGCGTCAGCCAGTGCGTGCTCGCCGAAATGCTCGATCTCGAGCCGATCACGCTCGGCCGCACCGTCGATCGGCTGCAGGCGCTGGGCCTGGTGGAGCGCCGGCCGCACGAGACCGACCGGCGCGTCTGGCTGCTGTTCCTCACCGCGGCGGCTTGGCCGCTCATCGAGGCCATAGCGCCTATCTCCGAGGCGACCCGCCAGGAGGCGCTGGCCGGCGTCAGCGACGAGGACCGCGCGACATTGATGCGCGTGCTGGAGACGGCGCGCGGCAATCTGATCGAGAAAATGAGCTGCTCGACGAAAAAGCCGAAGGCGCGGAGCGCGGTCGGCTGATCGACGGTCCGGGATCGGACGAGGCGTAAGCGATGCGGACGGCGCCGCCCGCAGCGTGGTGAGAGTGGAAGACGTCCATGGAACTCGTCAAATATGCGCTCAAGTTTCGGCTGACGTTCTACGTCCTGGCCATTTTGATGACGTTCCTCGGCGGCGCGGCGATCGTCTCGACGCCCAAGGACGTGTTCCCCAATGTCGACATCCCGGTCGTGACGGTCATCTGGTCCTACACTGGCCTCTCCACCGCCGAGATGGAGAGCCGCGTCACCACCTATGCCGAGCTCTCCACCTCCAACAACGTCAACGGCATTCGCAATATGGAGAGCCAGACGCTGCAAGGCGTCGCGGTCATCAAGATCTATTTCCAGCCGGATGTGAACATAGAGCTCGCCATCACGCAGGTCGTCTCGGCGATGAACTCCATTCGCGCCTTGATGCCGCCCGGCATCAATCCGCCGACTGTCGTGCGCTATTCGGCCTCGCAAGTGCCGGTCATTCAGCTCGCGCTCTCCAGCAAGAGCCTCAATGAGCAGCAGCTCTACGACATGGGCCTCTATCGCGTCCGCCAGCAGCTGACGACGACGCCCGGCGTCACTCTGCCGACGCCCTGGGGCGGCAAGCAGCGCCAGATCATGGTCGATCTCGACACGTCGACGCTGCAGGCGCGCGGCCTCACGCCGCTCGATGTCGTCAACGCCATCACCGCGGGCAATCTGGTGGTGCCCTCCGGCCTCGTGAAATTGGGCGATCTGCAATATGTCGTGCGCCTCAATTCGACGCCCGACGCGCTATCGACGCTCAACAGCATTCCGATCCGCGTGGCCGATGGCGCGCCGCTCTTGATCCGCGACGTGGCGCAAGTGCGCGACGGCAACCCGCCGCAGCAGAATATCGTGCGCGTCGACGGCTCGCGCGCCGTGCTGCTGACCATATTGAAGAACGGCAACGCCTCGACGCTCAATGTCGTCGAGAATGTGAAGGTCGGCATCGCCAAGCTGCGCGAGTCGATCCCCAAGGACACGACGATCGCCGAATTGTTCGACCAATCGGTTTTCGTCTCCAACGCAATATCGGACGTGCTGCACGAGGGCGTCATCGCCGCGGGTCTCACCGCGCTGATGATCCTTCTGTTCCTCGGCTCCTGGCGCTCCACGCTGATCGTCGTCATCTCCATTCCGCTGTCGATCCTCGCCTCGCTCGCCGCGCTCAGCGCGCTCGGACATACGATCAACATCATGACGCTCGGCGGCATGGCGCTCGCGGTTGGCATATTGGTGGACGACGCCACTGTCGCCATCGAGAATACCTATCGCCTGTTCGAAGAGGGCAAGGATTTCCGCTATGCGGTGGCGGAGGGCGCCGCCGGCATCGCCAAGCCGGCGCTGATCTCGACGCTCGCCATTTGCGCGGCCTTCGTCTCCGTGCTCTTCCTCACCGACGCCGCGCGCTTTCTCTTCGTGCCGCAGGCGCTGGCCGTCGTCTTCGCGATGCTGGCCTCCTATTTTCTGTCGCGAACGCTGGTGCCGATTTTGATGGACCAGCTGCTCATCCATGAGCATCACGCGGAGCGCGAGCGTGAGAGCGACGCGCGCCGCACCGGCTTCGCCGCTATTCTGACGCGCATTCAGCTCGGCTTCGAGCATGCCTTCGAGAAGCTGCGCGGCCAATATGCGCTGCTGCTGGTCGCGGTGCTGCGCCACAAGGGCCGCACGCTCGCCGCCGTCGCCGGCGTCTTCGCCTTCGGCGCCTTTCTGTTCGTCTCGGTCGGCGAGGATTATTATCCGCAGATCGACGCCGGACAGATGACCTTGCATGTGCGCGGCCGCTCCGGCCTGCGCATAGAGGAGACCGAGCGCCTGTTCCAAAAGGTGGAGGACGTCATTCGCGAGACGATCCCGCCGCATGATCTCGCTCTGATCCTCGACAATATCGGCCTGCCGCAGATCACCTATAATTACGCTTTCTCCGACGGCACAACGGTCGGCTATAATGACGGGCAGATCATGATCTCGCTCGCGCATGGCCATGCGCCGACGGCGGGCTACATGCGCAAGCTGCGCCAAGTCCTGCCGCAGCGCTTTCCGGATTCGATCTTCTATTTCCAGCCGGCCGACATCGTCACGCAGATTTTGAACTTCGGCCTTCCCGCGCCGATCGCGCTGCGCGTCGTCGGGCGCGATGCGCCCGGCAATAAGATCATCGTGCGCAAGCTCTTGGATCGCGTGACGCAAGTGCGCGGCGTCGTCGACGCGCATATTCACCAGATTCTCGACGCGCCGGAATTCTTCGTCGACATAGATCGCTGGAAGGGCCAGCAGCTCGGCGTCAGCGTCCAGCAGATCGCCAATAATGTGAATATCTCGCTGTCGTCCTCCTTCCAGGTGACGCCCAATTTCTGGGCCGATCCGGTGACGGGCATTCCCTATCAGGTCGCGGTGCAGACGCCGGAATATCGCATCGCCTCGCTCAACGCCTTCGCCAACACGCCGATCTCCGATCTGAGCGGCTCCGGCTCGGCGCAGGTCGATCTTCTGACCAATGTCGCGCAATGGAAGCGCGGCGTGGAGCAGAGCGTAGCCGATCATTCCAACACGCAGCCGACCTATGACGTCTACGCCAATATTCAGGATCGCGATCTCGGCGGCGTCGAGCGGGATTTGCGCAAGGCGATCGCGGAGATCGAGCCGGAGCTGAAGCCCGGCAACTACATTGTCATTCGCGGCCAGATCGACAGCAAAAATCAGGCTTTCGCGCGCATCGGCCTCGGCCTCGTCGCCTCCATGATCTTCGTCTATCTGCTGATGGTGGTGAACTTCCAGAGCTGGGGCGATCCTTTCGTCGTCATTCTCGCTCTGCCCATCGCCTTTTGCGGCATCGTCTTCGCGCTCTACGTCACTGGCACGACCTTCTCCATTCCGTCATTGATGGGCGCCATAATGTCGGTCGGCGTCGCTTCGGCCAATTCCATCCTGCTCGTCACTTTCGCGCGCGAGCATAGAGAGGCGACCGGCGTCTCCGCGGAAGAGGCGGCGATCGAGGCCGGGCTGACGCGAATTCGTCCGGTGATCATGACGGCGACGGCGATGTTCGTCGGCCTTCTGCCCATGTCGCTCGCGCTCGGCGAAGGCGCCGAGCAGAACGCCGCGCTCGCCCGCGCGGTGATGGGCGGCATCGCTTTCGGCACATGCTCGACTCTGCTTTTCGTGCCTTTCCTCTATTCGCTGCTGCGGCGCGGAGAGGTTCAGCCTCCGAGGGATTATCTATGACCGAGATGTCGCAGCCGCAGGGACGCGGATTCGCTTCGACCGGCGTCGGCGTGCATGAGGCGCCGCCGCCGCGTCTGCGCAAGCTCCCCTTCTTTCTTCTTCTCGCGCTTCTCGCTCTGGTGCTGCTCATCGGCCTGCGCCGTCATGCGGCGCAGGAGCATGACGCGCAGGCGTTTCAGCAGGAGCAGGCCAATGCGACGCTCAGCCTGCGCGCGACCAAGGTGACGAAAGTCGCCGGCCCCGTGCATATAGAATTGCCCGGCCAGACGCTCGCCTTCGAGCAGGCGCGCCTCTTCGCGCGCGCGACGGGCTATATCGCCGAGCGGCGCGTCGATATCGGCAGCAAGGTGAAGCAGGGCGATCTTCTCGTTCGCATTTCGGCGCCCGATCTCGACCAGCAATATGCGCAGGCGCAGGCGCAGCTCGCGCTCAACAAGGCGCAACTGCTGCAATCCAAGGCGCAGGTGGAGCAGACCAAGGCCAATCTCAACCTCGCCAAGCTCACCTACGGCCGCAGCTCGCAACTCGTCAAAAATAATTACGAGAGCAAGCAGAACAACGACATCAACGCTGCAAACGTCGAGACGCAGAACGCCAATCTGCAATCGGCGCAGGCGGGCGTCGAGGTCGCGCAGGCCAATATCGCCGCGGCGCAGGCCAATGTGGATCGGCTGAAGCAGCTCGTCGGCTTCAAGGACGTCACCGCGCCTTTCCGCGGCGTGGTGACGGCGCGCAACATAGAGGTGGGCGATCTCGTCAGCGCCGACGCCAATAGCGGCACGCCGCTCTTCTCCCTCGCGCGCGACGATATTCTGCGCGTGCAAGTGTCGGTGCCGCAATCGGAGGCGGCGGGTCTCGTCGATGGTCTCGAGTCCAAGGTCGAGGCGCCGGAGATGCCCGGCAAGAGCTTCAAGGGCCGTATCGCGCGCAACGCCAATTCGCTCGCCGCCGCCTCGCGCACACTGCTCACCGAGGTGGACGTGCCCAATCCCACCGGCGAGCTGCGGCCCGGAATGTTCGTGCGCGTCGTGCTCGATATTCCGCGTCCGCGGCCGCTGGTGAATATTCCGGCGCCGTCGATCCTCTTCGGCGCAGAGGGGCCGCGCGTCGCGGTGATCGGCAAGGACGATGTCGTTCGCCTCGCGAAGATCAACATCACGCGCGATTTCGGCACCAATGTCGATGTCGATCAAGGATTGACGGGCGACGAGACCATCGCGCTCGATCCGCCCGCCGATATTCGCGACGGCCGCAAGGTGACGATCCGCAAGTGAGCGATTCGGGCGCGAAACCCTCGCCTCTCGCTCGTCATTGCGAGCGAAGCGAAGCAATCCAGAGCCGTTGGGCGGCCCCTGGATTTGCTTCGTCGCTGCGCTCCTCGCAATGACGGCCCTGTAGTTTAAAAAGAAGCGAAGCGCCGGCGGGCTCATTCCATGTCGAGCGGCGCCGTCCCCTTGGGCGCGCCATCGGCGCCGAGCGTGATCTTCTCTATGCGGGCCTCGGCCTCGCGCAGCAGCGTGTCGCAGCGCTTCTTCAGCGCCTCGCCGCGCTCATAGAGCTTCACCGAATCATCGAGCGAGACGCTCGCCTTCTCAAGCTTGCCGACGATCTCCTCGAGCTCCTGTATCGCCTTCTCGAAGGGCAGGGCGTCTATATCGGCATTGGCGTCGGACACGTGAGATTTCCTTCGGCGCGGCGGAGCTCATTTCCCCTCCTCGCGGGAGAAGGGCGACGGGCGCCGCGCTCGAGCCGCCCGTCAGTCGCTCTCTACCACGAAATGCTGCGGGAAGGGCGTCGAGGCGTCGATTTGGCCCGCCGCGCCGGCCGCGCGGCGCAGATTGGGTCGCGCCAGCACGGGGCGCAGAATGGCCGGGATGACGGCGCGGTTGATATAGGCGCCGAAGCAAGTGTGCATGCCATAGCCCCAGAGGATGTAATTGCCCCAGGGACGATCGACGCGGAACTCGTTCGGCTTGTCGATCTGCAGCGGATCGAACATGGCCGAGAGATTGGAGGCGAGCACCATGGCCCCCTCCGGGATCTTACGGGCGCGGAACGTGTTGGCGGCGATCACCGTCGAGCGGTTGGCGCGGCGGTAGATGACCGGATTGACCGGGTTGAAACGCAGCGCCTCGAAGAGATAGGCGCCGAGCAGCGCCTCGTCGCCCGCCACCGCCGCGGCATGGGCTCCGGCGAGCGCTTCCGGCCGATCGAGCAATTGGTCGAGCGCCTGCACCGAGGCTTTGGAAATCGTCGGAATCGCGCCGATGACGAGGCCGATGAGATTGTTGCGAATGGCGAGATCGTCGAATTCCGGCGCGCCTTTCTGCAGCTCCAGCGCGCGGCCGAGCACATCGTCCTTCGTCTCGCCGCTGGCCTTGCGCGCGGCGATGGCGGCGTCGATCGCCTTGCGCAGCTCGTCGGCGGCCATCAGCGCCTTGGTCTCGATCGCCGGCTCGCCTTTGAGATCGACGAACAGCCACCAGAACAAGCTCGTCGCCCATTGGATGGCGTCGGTCTCGGCCTGGGCGGAGACGCCGAAATAGTCGGAGACGATCGCGGCCGGAACGCGCAGCGTCAGCTCCTGCGGCACGTCGATGCGCGTCGGAAAGGCGCTCGCATAGGCCTCGGCGCGCGCGCGGGCGAGCGGCGTCACCAGAGCCTCCACATCGTCGCGGCGCATGGCGAGCTTCATCAGCGAGGTGTCGTGCTGATATTGCGCCGTGTTCTGCATGCCGAGGAAGAAATTAGGGCCGCCGGTGATGGCGCGCATCTTCGGCTCGTAGACGACGGCGAAATCCTCCTCGCGGTCGAGCACCTCGATCACATCCGTGGCGCGCAAGACGAAGGCCGTGCCATTGTTCTCGTAGCTGGTGATCAGCTGCTTGCCGATTACGAAATTGGGCAGCACGGCGCGGAAGACCGCGAATATTTCGATCAGTGAGCTCGGCCGTGTGAGCGCGCCGACCAAACGTTCCTTCAGCGTTCCCTTGCCGGTGACGAGCGCGCGCGCCGTCACCGCGATCAGCGAGAAAAGGGCGACGACCGCGTCGAGGAGCGTCAGCGCATAGGCGCGCAGAGCGGCGAAGATGTTCTTCAACAAGGTCATCGTCTTTTTCCCGCTGGGGTCCTCAGGTCGGATCGACCGTGCCCATGCCGATCATGCGCAGAGCTGTGAGGCTCGGCACGAAGAAATATTCGCCGCCGCGCGTCTCCACGAATTGCGGCAGACCCTCGGCGATATAAGGCGGCTTGCCCGAGTCCTGCTCGGACGGCACCACGAATTTCGCCTTGGGGCCGTTGCGGGCGTCGCCCTGCGAATGATTGCCGACGATGGGGCAAGTGTCATTGCCCGCATTGGCGTCGAGGCCATAATGAATCCATTGCTGCTGCACGAATTCGAACTGGCGGGCGAGGCTCGAGCAGACGACCAGCATCACAATGCCGTGATCGCCATCATCCGTCGCCTCCGGGTCGGAGGAGCCATAGGGCAGGCCGCGGCGAAGGATGCGGCGGCGATTATTGAGCACAGAGCCCGACGCCTGCTTCGGATCCGTCTGCACCCAAGGGTCGAGCGCGTCGCGCGTGTTCACGCGGCGCGTATGCGATGTCATCGGACATTGCTCGCCGTCGATATCCTTGCGATAGGTGAAGTCCACGAGCTCGCGCTCGCGCTCCGGCGAGTCGACCGGAAATTTCTCGTTGAAGGCCTGCCATTCGGCGTAGTCTTTCGCCTTCATCAGCGGCACGCCGTCCGACCAGCGGCCGGCCATTTTGGCGAGCAGAGTCTCGCGCGCCACATCCACCGGAATGCCGCGGAAGGCGGCGAATTTCTCCGCCTGCTCGCCGATGAACTTGTTCCATGCGCCGACATTCTCATGCAGCTTGCGATAGGCCATGAACGTGCCGTTGCGGCTGAAGGCGAGCGGCATGGCGGAGCCCGGAATCTCCTGCGCCTCGTCTGGATAGCCGAGCAGGAACTCGCCGGCCGCCAGCGCGCGCCAAACGCCATTGCCATCGACCGCGCCTTGGCCGATCGCGGCGTTCTGCAGCCTGTCGGCGGGATATTGCCCCTCGAACACAGGATCGCTGATGCCGTCGGAGAAGCCGAAATGCTCCTTGGGCGTCGGCTTGCCATTCGCGTCGAAGAGCGCCGTAATATCCTGATAGAGCGTCTGCTCCTTGCCGGGCGGATTATGGCCGGCGAGCACGCTCACGCCATTCTCTGCGGCGAGGGCGACGATCGCCTCCGTCGTCGCGTCGAGATCGGCGGCGCTCGCCGTATAATGCTGATTGAGCACGATGAGAATATGGACCGCGGCCTCCGGCGGCTTGCCCTTGTTCTGCCAGACGGTGTCCCATCCGTCTTGCCAGTGATCGCCGCTGAAATCATCGCCCAGCATGCGCGCGCGGGCGGCCATGCCGTCGATGAACTCGTCGGGCAGGCCGCGCAGCGTGCGCGTCGGCACGCCGAGCATGAGCAGCCCATAGAAGGTGAAGGCGATATTGACGGCGATCGCCGGCGGCTGAACCGCATCGCTGGCGCTCGCGCCGGCCAGCGCCGTGGTGACGCGCGGCAGCAGCCTGGTCACGAAATGACGGCCATTGGCGGCGCGGCTCGTCTTCGAGTCGCCGCCGATGTTCAGCAGAATTGTGCGGCCTTTGAAATAGCCCTGCTTGGGATAGGCTTCGAGAATATTGCCCTGAATATCCGCGAGGTCGAGAACGACTGACATTTTCCGCCCCTAGATTCCGATTGCGCCCGGCTTTTGCGTCGGTCCTTCGACATCGCCCGGCTTGTTGGCGTCGATGAAAGCTTTGAAAGCGTCATAGAGGCGCTGCGCCGAAGCCGGATCCGAGCCGGCGGCGTCGAATTGCTGATCGATGGCGAAGCGCGTGAACTCGCGACGCAGATAGAGCGCCTTCAGCACATCCGGCAAAGTGGAGTCGGGCGCTGCGGGAAAGGGCTTCTTGCCGAAGTCGAGAATGTAGAGATAGATCGCCAGGCCCGCGGCGCCGACGCCGGCGCCGATCGCCAGCAGCGCGCCGATGAAGCCGTGCAGGAAATGCGGCAGCAGCCAGAAATAGACCAGCGCCGCGGCGACCGCGAAAATCGCCAGACCCCCGAGGCCCACCGTCTTCAGCGACACGTTCGGCAGCTTGTCCGCCGGCACGCCATGCGCCCAATAATCATGGAAGGGCATGGTCGTCTCGATCTGGCAGTCGGCGACATATTTGGCGAAGCTCGCCGCATCGCGCACGCGCGCCTCGAAGCCGAGGCAATATTTGAAGACTTTTCGCAGCTCGGCTTCCGATTGCGTCCACAGATCGCGAAGATAGGCGTCGCGCTCGGCGTCCGAGCCGGTCTTGGAGTCGAAATCGGCGGAGAAGAAGAGGAAGGGACAAGAGAGGTGATCCTGCGGCTGCGAGACCACCGGATTGAGCATGTCCTTGTATTTCTGGTCGATGGGCAGCTCGGGGCTGGCCGCGACCAGTAGCGTGTTGGGCTGCTCGCGACCATTATAGGCGACGTCGTCGATGACGACGAGACGCGCGAAATGATTGGTCGTGTTGGTCGCGAAAGGGCTCCTCTCGCCGCGCGGCATCAGCGACAAATGCTTGCGCAGCGCATGCACGGGCGAGGTCGGGACGCCATCCTCGACGATCGTCGTCGTGCTGACGGGAATGAGCGTCGTGAGGAAATAGGCTCCGCTATCGAAGGTCGGCATGACGGCCTCTTTGAAAACGTGAATTCTGTCTTGCGGACGGATGCGTCAGCGGGCGCTCGTCGCCAGCTCGCCGGCGAAGTGCAGATAGTCCTCGCGATTGATCTCGGCGTTTTCCGTATCATTGCTGGCGACCGGCGCGCGACCTTCATAGCCGAGGTCGTTCTGCACCGTGCTGAGATAGCGGACGAAGAGCGCGCGGAACTGCTCCGGCGTCGAGCCCTGCAGATTCGCCTCGAGCTTCAGCAACGCCTCGCGCACGCGCAGGGCGGCCGTCACATCGCGCTGCGCGGCGCCGGGAACGGAATTGTAATAGTAATTCGTGTCGATCTGATTGGCGCGAATGTAATTCTTGAACGGCGTGATCGGCACGGAATGCGGATATTTCGTGCTCGTGAACCAGAGCAGATCGAGGCCGTTGGGCAGGCCGTCGGCGAAGGCGTCGATATATTGGTCCCAGGTGCCGTTGAAATTGCTGCAGAACAGCAGATAGTCATTGGAGATCTGCTGCTTGCCCTGGCCGAGATCGGGCCATTGGTCGCGCTTGATGATGGCCCAGCGCGCGAAATGGATGAAGCGGAGTCCGAGAAGGCCGCCTAGGGAGGAAGGGATCGACCGCGAGATCATGAAGCTGAAGCGATTGAACCATGTCCGCCAGGGTTTCATCGGTGTAATGACGTTCATTCCATAGGCTTTGCCGGTGACGTTCGACATGATCGCGGGCCTCGAAAAAACTATTCCATTATTCCCGGCTACGGATAGCTGCATTCCGTTCAAAAGACAATATGGACGCTGGGCGCGGAGCGCTCCGACGCGCTCAAGAATGGTCGTTTATTTCCGCATGTCCCGCAATTCGAAGGATGTTCGGAAATTCGCCGCGCATCGCCCGCTCCACCTCGTCGACGGCGGCGTGCGTGGCGTCGACCGAGAGCTGCGGATCGACGCAGCAGTGGTAATTGACGACGAGCCCTTCGGCCGTCTCGCGCGCGCGAACGTCGTGGACATTCACCACTTTTCCGCCCCGCGCGGCGTGACGCGCGAGCGCATCGGCGATGGCGCGGCGCGTCTGCGGCTCGGCGTCCTGGCCGGCGAGCAGATGCGGCTCGGAAGGCTCTATATGCGTGTCGATCTCGATCGCCTCGCCGAACTCCTCGCGGATCGCCTGCTCGAGGTCCGAGGCGATCTGATGCGCGCGCCCATGCGACATGCCGCCGTCGAGCTCGAGATCCAGCGTGATCGAGAGGCGCTCGCCCACCGTCTGCGCGATGATATGATGCACCTGTATGCGGCGCCGGGCGGCGACCAGCAGAATGCGCTCGAGCACGGTCTCGTCGTCGAGCGCGATGGGGCGCGTGGCGAGGGTGATCTGCGCGCCGGGGACCGCATGGATGATGGCGGCGTTGGCGTCTTCCTTTATGCGCGCGGCGCGCTCCAGCGGCAGCGTCCGCGCGACGCCGATGACGGCCTCGCCCATCACCATGGGGCCGGCTGTGCGCAGGCGCAGGCTCTCCACCGCTATGACGCCGGGGGTCGCGCGCAGAATATCTTGTATCTGCGGCACCAGCTCCTGCGGCGCGGCGTCGAGCAGCGTCGCCACAGTGCGGCGGCCGAGCCTATAGCCGGCGATGGCGATGAAGACCGCGACGCCGAAAGCCGCGAGCGCGTCGCCCTGCGCAAAGCCGGCGCGCGTGGCCGCGAGGCCGACGATGACCAGCGCCGAGGAGACGAGATCGCTGGTGAAATGCAGCGCATCGGCGGCCAGCGCGTCGCTCTGCGTCTCCTCGGCGACGGCGCCGAGCCGCCGCGCGCGCGCGAAATCCACGACGATGGAGAGAAACAGCACGGCGAAGACGGGCCAGCCGGCGTCGATTTCGACATCCGTGTCGCCGAGCCGCTGCGCGGCCTGGCCGGCGACGACCAGCGCGAGGCCGAAGAGCAGCCCGGTCTCGATCAGCGCGGCGAGCGATTCGACCTTGCCATGGCCATAATGATGCTTCTCGTCCGCCGGCTTCTCGGCCTGGCGCACGGCGACATAGGTCAGCACTGTGGCGGCGACGTCGGCGGCCGAATGACCGGCCTCCGAGATCAGCGCCAGCGAGCCGGAGGCGAGGCCGGCCGCGAGCTTGGCGACCGTCAGCACGGCGCTGGCGGCGATGGAGGCTTTGGCGGCCGAGGCTTTGCGCGCGGCCGCGTCGGTCGAGATGTCGGCTGTGTCGGACATGGGCGGGATCGGTTGGTCGGCGCGCCCCCGCGCCGCGGGTCCCAGCCTTAACAACACAATGCGACAGGCGCAAATCTTCCGGCCTCTTTTCCGCCCGCCGGGCGCCGCTCGCCTCCACGCCGGATTTCCGCTAAGGGTAATAAGGAGGGGCGCGAGAAGGAGACGTGGAAGATGCGGCCGACGATGAGAAATGCGCTATTGGCCGCGGCCGGCGTCGCCGCCTGCGCCCTGGCGCAATTCGCATGGCCGCAGGCCGCGCAGGCGCAGGAGACGCGCGCCCAGGAGGTCGCGCCTTACGCGCGCGGCTCTTTCGAGGCCATCCGCAAGGCTCACGTCGGCCGTCCGCTCATCGTGCATTTCTGGTCTGTGACCTGCGTCATCTGCGTTTCGGAGCTCGCCGAATGGGGCAAGCTCGCCCGCGAGACGCCGGGTGTCGATTTCGTCTTCGTCAACGCCGATCCCGAGAGCGACCGGCGCCGCGCCTTGGCCCGCATGGAGAAGGCGGGGCTGAAGCAGGCCGTCAATTTCGCTTTCGCCGATCGTTTTGTCGAGCGGCTCTATTTCGAGGCCGATCGCCATTGGGAGGGCGAGCTGCCCTTCACCGCCTTCGTCGCCCCCAGTGGCGCGCTGGTGACGGAGATCGGCGCGCTGACCGATCTGAAGCTCGCGAGCTGGATCGACGGCAAGCGCTGAGGCGCCTCACTCCGCGAGCGGCTCGGTCCGTTCGCGCCGATTCCTCTCGCGCCATGCGAGCGCTTCGCTTTCCATCGCCTTCACAAAGGCGGCCTTCTCATCGGTATAATCGTGCGAATTGTCCGGGTGCAGCGCGCGGGCGCGGCGCTTCTCCCGCTCATAGGCGCGCGCCGCCTCTGGATGCGCGCGCAAATAATCGCGAAAGGCGAGGTGGCGCGCCACTCCCGGCGAATTCGCCGCGAAGAAATGCACATTGGCGAGGCGCCCACCGGCGGCGTCCGAGCAGGTGCAGAAGCGCCGACCTTCTATTCCGTAGTCGCCGTGCCATTCATAGCCGAGCGCCTCCACCTCGCTCCGCCGCGCATCGAGCTCGGCGAGATCGCTCACCACTTGGCTGTGAGGCCCGGCACGGAGGTCGAGCCGATATGATGAATGGCCTCGACCAGCGGGCCGAGAGTCTTCAGCCGCTCCGCATGCGCGGCGGCGAGCTGAGGCCAGCGCGGATCATAAGCGCTGAGAACGACTGGGAGCGGCGCGGGCATGGCGGTCGTCTCAGCGCGTCGCGCCCGGCGTCCACAGCACGTCGCCCCTGTCCTTGTTCGCATAGCGCGCGGCGACGAAGAGGAAATCCGAGAGGCGATTGACATAGCGCAGCGCCGTGGCGCCGACGGCCTCCTCCGGGGCGTTGGCGAGCGCCACCATTATGCGCTCGGCGCGGCGGCTCACCGTGCGGGCGAGATGGAGATGCGCGGCCGCCGCCGTTCCGCCCGGCAGCACGAAGGATTTGAGCGGCGCGAGGGTCGCGTTCAGCTCGTCGATCTCGCGCTCCAGCCGATCGACCTGCGATTGCACGATCGCGAGGCTGTTCTCCGACGCCGCCTCACCCGGCTTCAGCGGCGTCGCCAGCTCCGCGCCGAGGTCGAAGAGATCGCTCTGTATGCGCTCCAGCATGGCGTCGAGCGCGGCGTCCTCGCCCGTGGCGAGCCGCGCGAGGCCGATGGCCGCATTGGTCTCGTCCACCGCGCCATAGGCTTCGACGCGCAGATCGTCCTTGCGGCGACGCTCGCCGCCGACCAGGGAAGTGGCGCCGGCGTCCCCGCCGCGCGTGTAGATCTTGTCGAGGCGGACCATGTTAGGCGGCTCTTGCTCTAGTGACGAAAGGCGAGGATCGCCAGGATCAGCAGCAGAGCGCAAAATTGCAAGCCCACGCGCCAGCGCATGAGCTTTTGCGAGAGATTGCCGTCGCCGCCGCGCAGCACATTGCCGAGGCCGAGCAGCACGACAATGGCGACGACGGCGACCGCGCCCATGACGGCGATGTTGGACCAGCTGGACATCATGGGGGCCGCTCCTCCCAGAGGCGCTCGCTCTGTTACGGTTCAATGACTAATGGAGCGGGGGGCGATGGGCAAGCGGGGAGCGCGAGGCGGGGCGCGCCGGGGGATTTCGGCTCGGTGTCGGTCCGTTCCCGCTTCGATCTCGCATGTCACGGAATGATGAGAAAGGGCTGGCCCTTTTTGACCGTGTAGGCGATCAGATATTTCAGTGGTGAAGAGGCGTCTGGATTTCGGAAAATCATGTGCGGAACCTCGGCCTTGTCCTGATAGCTCTCCCCTGCCGCAAACCTCCTCGGCTCCTCGCCCGCGTACTGCGATTCCGCTACGCCCTCCAGTATGTAGTTGTGGGCGACCGAGGGATGGTGGTGAGCGGGTAATCCCACGCCCGCAGGATAGCTGGTGAGGACCAAGCGAAACTCTTCCCCCGCGCTGTTTTCATAGCGTTCGAGAGTCGTGCGGCTGATCCCGTCCGAAGAGACGATCGTATCGCTGAGCGTTTTCATTTGCGCGCTCAGCGGCTTGGTGGAAAACGCAAAGGCGGCGCCCAGCATCCCTCCTAGGAACAAGCGTCTCTTGATGTCCGCCTCGATTTTCGTGATCGCGATCTCGGATGCGTGCGAAAGCCTCATTTCGACTTCTCACCTCTGATGCGAACGGGGACATTCGACTTTTTGCGCGCGTGGAGCGCATGGAGTCGATCAGTTCGCTGCAACAGAACCCGCCGGGCCGCAAAGCGTCGCCCGGCGGCGCTTTTTTTGAAACGCCCTATTTGCAGATCTCGCCGGCATAGCGGACGAGGCCGACCAAATTTTCTGGATCACGCAAGTCGACGAGCCCGTAACTGTTGAACTGCCCTTTGTAGCCCTTCAACGTCCCACGGGTCACATTTTCCTGAATGTGGTAGGAAATCTCGATCATGAACCGACCGGGTTTTCCCGGCACGGCGGTAAGAACTGCCAGATCCTTGGTCTGAAAGGCGCCGCCGTCGTCTCGACCGAAATAATGCTCCATATCCATTTCGAGACCGGTCGGGGTTTGTCGTTGCGCGATGATCTTTCCAGCCGCCGTGTTCACGCTCCCGGTCAGCGCGGCGGAAATGATCATCGAATTGTCTCCTTCTGCAAAAAAATTCGGTATCGCTACGCCGCCGATCGTCATGCAGGCTTGGTTTCCTGCCTGGGCTTTTCCTGCCTGGGCTCCTGACGCGGCGGTCAGCGCGATCACAGCCGCGACGGCCGATCGGAATCGGATTTTCTCGAGCATGAGATTTTTCTCCTGATTGGTGCGGCTGGAACGCCGTGGCCATTCCGCAAATGGCGATCGGCGGTCGGGGCATTGCGCCCCGGCTGCTCTATAAATATAACGATCGGTATATCAGACATAGGATAACGATCGCTATCTTGTCAACGAGAAATATAGCGATCGTGATAAAAAGCCATCGAGGGCGGATGTCTACGAAGAAGGAGCAGACCCGCGAGCGCATGCGCGATGCGGCGAGTCGGAGCTTCCGCAGCCATGGGTACGCGGGGGTCGGCGTCGACGCCATCGCCAAGGCGGCGGGCGTCACGTCGGGAGCCTTTTACGCCCATTTCGGCTCGAAGGACGGCGCATTTCGCGATGCGCTGGAACAGGGACTCGACGAGGTGATCGGAGCCATTCCGCAGTATCAGAGCGAGCACGGCGCCGACTGGGTGCGAGCCTTCGCCGATTATTATCTCGGCAAGGCCCATCGTGACGATCTCGCATGCGGCTGCGCGATGACGACCCTTTCGCCCGAGGTCGCGCGATCGGGACCGGACGTCAAAGCCCTTTTCGAAACGAAAATGAAAAAGATCGCAGGCCTCGTCGCCGACGGCTTGCCGGGCGGAGACGAGGAGCAGCGACTCTCTCGCGCCTGGTCGATGCTCGGCATTTTGATCGGCGGATTGACGCTGGTGCGTTCTATGAAGAGCAATCGGCTGGCGGAGCAAATCGCCAAGTCGATACGCAGAGGCGCCGTTGACGCCGCCGCCTCGCTCCGTGCGGGGGAGGACGACTGAACGGGCGTTCGCGCTCAGTTCGACTGGATCGTGTACGACTCGTCGTGTGCGTCAGCGGCGTGACGGCCCACCACAGCGCACCCCCCTCACCGCCGCAACAACCTCTCGAAATAATCCAGCTCCTCGGCCGGGCGCTCCGGCTGGCCGAGACGGCGGCGCAGTTCCTCCTGCACGCGGCGGGCGCGCACGGCCGGCGGCAGGCCGAGCGGATCGTAATGGGCGCCGGCCTCCTGGCCGCGTTGGCGGCCGGTCGGGCGGCCGAGCGGATCGGCGCCCTCGCCGGGGCGCATTCCGGCGCGGCGGCCCGTGCGGCCGTTCTGGCCCTCGCCTTCTTCCCCCTCGCCCTGCATGCGGGAGGCGAGCTGGTCGGCCCCGCGGCGCAGCGCCTGCAGCGCGCGGCCCTGGGCGTCCACGGCGCGGCCGGTTCCCTCGCCGCCGGGGCCGAGCGCCTTCTCGGCCTCCTTCATCGCCTTGTCGGCGTCGGAGAGATCGGGCGAGGCCTCGCCGGCGCGGCGCAGCCGGTCCTGCTCATGCTCCAAGCGGTCGCGCAACGCCTTCTGCCGTCCGCGCGCATCGTCGGAGGAAGAGGATTGGCCCTTGCCGCCGCGTCGCGGGTCGCCGCCGGACTGCTGGCCGCCCGATTGCTGGCCGCGATTGGTCTCGTCGCGCAATTGCTGCTCCTCGCGCGTCAGCTTGTCGAGCTCGTCCAGCGCGCGCGACATTTCCCGCGCGCGAGGGTCGGAGCGGCCGGCCTGCGCGGGGCGAAGATTTTCCAGCACATCCTGCAGATCGTCGAGCAGGCGTTGCGCCTCGGCGAGATCGCCGGAGCGCTCGGCCTTCTCGATCTCGCTCAGCATGGAATTGAGATCGTCCGGCGTCAGCACGCGCTGATCGCCCTGCTGCGGCGCGGAGCGCTCCGCGTTCTTGCCGTTCTTCTGGCCGAGGCCGTTCAGGAATTTTTCCATCGCCGCGCGCAGATCCTGCGTAAGCTTGGCAATCTCCTCCTCGCTCGCGCCGCGCTCCAGCGCCTCGCGCAGCTCCTTTTGCGCCGCGCGCAGATCGCGCTCGGCCTGCGCGACGTCGCCTTCCTCGAGCGAGAGCGCCATGGCCCAGAGCAGATCGGCGACCTCGCGCAGATCGGCGTCGTCGCGCGCCGCTTGCAGCCGCGCCTTGGCGGCGCTCAGCCCCAGGAAGATCGAGGAGGGGGTCTCGAACAGCGCCGAGCCCAGCGACAGAGCGTCCACCGCCGTCAGCACGCGGGCGGAATGGTCGGGGTCGAGCGCCAGATTGCGGCGCTGCTCGGCGAGCGCGCGGGCCAGCGGCTTGGCGAAACGGCGCTCCGGCAGAGTGACGTCCAGCGGCGCGGAGAAGCCGTCATTGCCGCCCTCGTCATGGGCGACCAGCGTCAGCGCCACGCGCGCGCCGGCCCAGGGGTGGTCGGAGAAGTCGAGCGTCGCCTTGGCCTCGCCGAGGCCGCCGCGGGTCGGCGGCACGGGCAGGGCGAGGCGCGGCGGCGGATAGAGCGAGCGGCTCGGCCGCGCCGAGGCGGGCAGAGCGGCGACCGCCTCGCCGGCGATGACGCCATAATCATCATCGGTACGAAAGCCGAGCGTCATGGTGCCGCGCGCATTATTGCGCGGCGGCTGCGTGATCTCGATCGTCGGCGCGCGATCCGGGATCGCCTGAATGCGGAACTCCCCGGCGCCGCGCAGCGCCAGAGCGGCGTCGCCGGCGAGCTTGAAGCGTTCCTCGGCCTCGCCGCTCGCCTGCTTCTGCTTGCCGCCCTCGATCGGCGCGAGCCCGCCGCTCGTCGTCGCGGCGCCGCGCGCGCCGAGGCTGCGCAGCACCAGCGTCGAATTCACGGGCGCCGAGATCTGCGCCCAAGGCCCTTCGGCGCGCTGCGGCACCACGATCGGCGGCCGGCCCGTATAGGCCGGCGGCTCGAACCAGGCGTCGACCCTCGCCCCCGTCGCGGAAGCGGGGCCGCTCTCCCAATCGAAGGCGGAGAGAAGCCGCGTCTCGCGATCCGGCCCGGCGACAAAGGCCGCGGCCACGGCGGCGACCAGCGCGGCCGCGCGCAGAGCGAAAGGATCGCGCTGCGGCAGGCCGGGGTCCGGCGGCGTCACCTCTATCGCCGCGAGCTTGCGCTCGAGCCGGCCGCGATGCAGCGCCCAGAGCGTGCGCGTCGTCTGATCGTCGGCGCCGCCGGCGAGCGTGTCCTCGAGCGAGGCGGCGGGCCGATGCTCCGCGCCGGGCGAGGCGTCGAGACGCGCCAGAGCCTCGCGCCGCCGCGGCGTTCCGGCGACGAGGCCGCGCCCGAGGATCCACAAAGCCGCCAGCGCAAAAGCGCCGACGCCGAGCGCCCGCGCGCTCGCGCCGATTTCGAGCCAGAGGCCAGCGAAGGTGACCGCAAGGAAAATGAGAAGCAGCGTGGCCAGCCCAGCGGCGACGCGCGCCAGCCGCTCGAGCGCCAGCGCCGCCAGCGAGCGCCGCACCAGAGCCTCCAGCGTGGGCGAAGCCTCGCTGCGGCCGCTCTCTTTTTTGCGCCAGAAGCTCATAATTCTCGTCCTCGCCGGGCAATTTAGCGCGCGAGCGCCGGCCGCGCAGGCCCGTCCCGGAGGGGAGTCTACGCCGAATTCAGCAATTTGCGAAAAGCATGCGGCGAAATCGGGTCAAAGGGCCAGCGCGCCCGCAGCCGCCGCGCCGAGCAGGCAGAGGTCATGCAGCGCCAGCGCAGCCGGCGGGACCGGCCCTTTCTCATGCAACAGCCGCAGCGCGCCGATATTGGCGAGCGACCAGCCGGCGCCGATCGCCGCCATTCCCCCCGCCAGAAGCGTGGGCGAGGCGGAAAAGCGCAGCAGCGCGAAAGCTCCCGCCAGAGCG
This sequence comes from Methylosinus sp. sav-2, assembly GCF_004366495.1. Classification (NCBI taxonomy): domain Bacteria; kingdom Pseudomonadati; phylum Pseudomonadota; class Alphaproteobacteria; order Hyphomicrobiales; family Methylocystaceae; genus Methylosinus; species Methylosinus sp. sav-2. The sequence continues at coordinate 65,635 of NZ_SOEJ01000001.1, read as the reverse complement.
ATGAGCCCGACGCAAAGCGTCTTCAGCGCGGGAAAGAACGTCGGCCAGCGCGCCGCCAGCGCGGCGGGGCCATACATTGCGAGCAGATGCCAAGCCATCGCTGCGCCGACGAAGCTCTGCGCCGCCCCGCAGAGGGCGAGCGACAATGGTCCGCGCAGCATGGCCGCCGCCATGATCGCCCAAGCCGCCGCGCCGGCGAGCGTCAGCAGCGCAAATCGGACTTTGACCGAATCGCGATCGTGAGCTGTAGCGTATTCCTCTCCTTCATCCTGAGGAGGTCTCGTAGAGACCGTCTCGAAGGACGAAGGAGAGGAAGGCGCGTCAGCGAAACCATGCGGCGCGCGCACCGCCAGAGCGAGCGCGAAAATCTGCAGCAGCGATGCGCAGAGCAAGGTCGCCGCTCCGCCTCCCGCGAGCTCTGCGCAAAAAACCACGAGCGGCGCCATCAGCGCGGCGAGCGCGCCCCCCGCCAGCACGCTTACTCCGCCCTGAGCGGAGGCCGCTATATGGCGATAGAAGAGGCCGAAGCCCTGCGCCAGCCCGAGCCACAGCGCGCCGAGGCACAGCGCCGGGAAATGTCCGCGCGTCATGCCGAAGGCGGCGAGCAGCCCGCCGCCGACGCCGAGGCTCGCCCCAAGCGCGAAGGCGCCGCGTCGTCCGAAGCCGTCGACGAGCAGCGCCGCCGGAAAGGAGGCGAGCGCCGCGCCGATGAGCATCAGCGCCAGCGGCCAGCCGATCTCCTCCGCGCGCGGCGCGATGAGCAGCGCCGCTTGCGGCAGTTGCGAGAGCGCCAAAGCCTGCGCCAGCACGCCGAGCCCGAAGCCGAGCGCGAGCCGCAGCGTCGATGGCGCATCGTCGGTCTCGCCCATGCGTGGGCATAGGCAGAGCGTCTCGCTCGGCCGCGCGAGCAGCGGATCGAATTGGAGGCTCATGCTCGCGCATCCTCCACATCATCGTCGGCGAGCGCACGTGCGGCGGCGCCTTCGAGATCCTCATATTGACCCGCATTCAGCGACCAGACGAAAGCCGCGAGACCGAGCGCGCCGAGCAGCAGAGCGAGCGGAACGAGAAAGAGAAGGACATTCATGCGGGCGACTCCTTCTCTACGGCTATGTGATGCATGTGGTCCTTGCGCGCCAGGGCTCCCGGCTCGTCGGAGCGACGGCGGCCGGCGCGCAGCGCATTGAGCGTGACGATGAGCGAGGAGCTCGACATTGCGATGGCGGCGATGAGCGGCGTCAGCAGTCCCGCTATTGCGAGCGGCGCGGCGATCATGTTGTAGAGAAGCGAGAGCGCGAGATTCTGGCGCATCAGCGCGCGCGCCCGTCGCGCCGCATCGATCGTCGTCACAATAGGCGCGAGGCCTTCGCCGAGGAAGACGGCGTCGGCCGCCGCTTGCGCGATTTCCGCAGCGTCGATCGGCGACAGCGACACATGCGCGGCGGCCAGCGCCGGCGCGTCATTGATCCCGTCGCCGATCATCAGCACTTTGCGCCCCTGCGCGCGCAGCGCCTCGAGACGCGCCACCTTATCGGCCGGCTTCATCGCGCCGCGCCACTCCGCGACGCCGAGCGCGCGCGCCGCAGCCTCCACCGGCTCCACGCGATCGCCAGACAGAATGATGACGCGCAAGCCGCGATCCGCGAGCGCTTCGATGGTCTCGCGCGCGTCGTAACGCAAGCTCTGCCGCACGATGAGCGCCGCGGTGCGCTCGCCATGGCGGAAGGCGATGACGGATGCGTCCCCGCGCGCCGCCAGCGCTGCGCAGTCGCGCTCGACACCGCAAAAGCGCGCGTCGCCGAGACTCGCCTCGACGCCGTCGACCATGGCCACGACGCCGGCGCCTTGCTCCTCGCGCGCGCCCTCGATCGCCGCGGCATATGGATATTCGCATGCGACTGCGCGAGCGAGCGGATGACGGCTCGAATGAGCGAGCCGCGCGGCGAGCTCGAGCAAGGTCGGCTCGATCTCCTGCGCATTGACGATGCGCGGCTCCGGCGTCGTCAGCGTGCCGGTCTTGTCGAAGACGACAGTGTCGATCTCGGCGAGACGCTCCAGCGCATCGTCGGAATTGAGCAGCACGCCAGCGCGAAACAGCGCGCCGCTCGCCGCGACTTGCACGGCGGGCACGGCGAGCGCCAGCGCGCAAGGGCAGGTGACGATCAGCATGGCGATGGCCGTCACCAGCGCATCATGCAGCGATGCGCCGGCCGCGAGCCATGAGAGCAGCGCGCTGAGCGCGGCGAGATGAACGAGAGGCGCATAGAGGCGCGAGACCCGATCGGCGAGGCGCAGGTAACGCGAGCGCGCCGCCGTCGCCTTCTCCACCAGGCGTTCGATCTCGTCGATGAGCGAATCGCCGGCCGCGGCCTGCACGCGCATCGTCAGCGCGCCGTCGAAATTCAGCGCGCCGGCATAGACCGTATCGCCTGCAGAAACGCAGCGGCGGCGCGTCTCGCCGGTGACGAGGCTCTCATCGAGGCTCGCCTCGCCGGAAAGGATGACGCCATCTGCGGGAATGCGCTCGCCCGGCCGCGTCAGCACGCGATCGCCCGGCGCCAGCGCGGCGAGCGGAACGTAATTTTGCGCGCCATCGGCGGCGATGCGACAAGCGGCGGGCGCGCGCAGAGCGGCGAGATTGGCGGCGACGGCGCGCGTCTTGCGGCGCATGGCGCAATCGAGATAACGCGCCAGCAGCAGAAAGGCGAGCAGCATGGTCGCCGAATCGAAATAGGCGTGCGGCGCGTGGGTGAGCGTCTCATAGACCGACATTGCGAGCGACAGCAGCACGCCGAGCGAGATCGGCACGTCTATGTTGAGCCGCCGCGCGCGCAGCGCGGCGAAGGCGCTGGCAAAGAAGGGCTGGCCGGCGAAAGCCGTGGCGGGCAGAGCGATCAGCGCGGAGACGCCATGGAAGAAGTCGCGCGTCGCTTCGTCCATATCGCCGCCGAGCCAGACGGCCTCGGACAGCATCATCACATTCACCGTCGCGAAGCCGGCGACGGCGAGACAGCGCAGCAGGCGCCGCGCGATCTCGCGCTCCGCGCTCTCGCCGCTCTCGCGCTCGAACGGCCGGGCGCGATAGCCCATGCGTCGCAGCCTTTCCGACACGGCGGCGAAGTCGAATGTCGGCGCCGTCCATTCCAGCGAGAGGCGGCGATCGGCGTAATTCACGCGCGCCGCGACGAGATCGGGAACGGCCTTCAGCGCCGCTTCGATCTCGAAAATGCAGGCGGCGCAGGTCATGCCGTCCAGCGCCAGCTCCACGCGTAGCGCGCCATTGCGGTCGCGCGTCGCGAGAGCGGAGAAATCGACGTCCATGGTCATGGGGCGCTCAATCGATGCGAATGCGGCTCTTGGAGCGGAACATTTCATGGCCGTCGCGCGTCGCGACCAGCACGAGATCGCGGAAGCCGGATTCGATGACGATCGGCGCCTCATAGCGGCCCGGCGCGATCTCCGCGAGATCGACGGCGACATCCTTGCGGCCATCGACCGGCGCGCGGATTTCCGCCATGAGCTTCAGCCCCGACAGGCCGCCATTTTCGTCGCGCAGCGTAACCGAGACGAGATTCTCCCAGGCGCCGCGGCGCAAAATCGTCGCCTCGACTTTCCAGTCGCGCGCGCTCTGCTCGCGGGCGCCGGCGATGTCGAGATTATAGGCGAGGCCCCTCTCATAGGCGCGGCTCACCTCCTCGCCGCGGAAGGTGGAGATGGCGGCGTAGATCATCACGCCATCGACCGTGGCGATGACGCCGAAAAACAGAACGAGCAGCGAAAGAACCTGCCAACCGCCGAGGCGACGCTGCGGCGCCGCGCGCATCAGATTTGTGTGCGACATGGCTTTTTCCTCATGGAGTCACGAATACGTCTCTCATAGTGACGGATGCGTCGCTCTCCAGCTCTTTGGAGGTGAAGAGGATCGGCGTCTGTCCCTTGGCTCTGCGCGCGCCGCGCCATGTGACGAGCACGCGCGTCTCGCGCGTCTGATCGGCGCCGACGCCGACGATCATTCGGCCTTCGGCGTCGGGCTCGACGCCGACGATCTCCACCTCGGCGCCCTCGACGCCGCTGGTCTCCAGCAGAAAGCGACGCGGCTCGGCGCTCATATTGGCGAAGCGAATCGTATAGGCGTTGCGAATGCTGCCGTCGGCCAGCGTGACGGCGAGCGGATTGCGATCATGCAGCACGGAGAGGCGCGCATCCTCGCGCGTCGCCAGCTTTGCGGACATGAGCCCGGCGATCGCCACGATGAGCGCCGCGTAGATGATGGTGCGCGCGCGCAATGGCTTGTAGACGGGTGCCTCGCCCTTGCGACGGCGCTCGCAATTCATCTGCGTGTCATAGGCGATGAGCCGCGCCGAGCGGCCGATCTTCGCCATCACGGCGTCGCAGGCGTCTATGCACAGGCCGCATTGCACGCAGCCGAGCGAGGCGCCTTTGCGAATGTCGACGCCTGTCGGGCAGACGGCGACGCATTGGCCGCAATCGACGCAATCGCCGGCCGGCGCGCCGGCGAGGCGAAGCGCGCTCGCCTGCTTCAGCGACATGCGCGGCTCGCCGCGATCATAGCGATAGGTGACATTCAGCGCATATTCGTCGGTGAGCGCGGCCTGTATGCGCGGCCAGGGGCACATATAGAGGCACACCTGCTCGCGCATATGGCCGGCGAGCATATAGGTGGTGAAGGTGAGTATGCCGATCCAAATATAGGCTTCCGAGATTCCCGGCTGGAAGGTCGCGAGCGCATAGACGAGCGTCGGCGCGTCGGCGAAATAGAGCACCCAGGCGCCGCCCGTCCACCAGGCGATGAGAAGCCATAGCGCATGCTTGGCGATCTTCTCGCGCCAAATCTTCGCCGTGCGTGGGCCGGCGTCCTTGCGGGCGCGCTCGCGCGCATCGCCCTCTATCCAACGCTCGGCGGAAAGATAGAGATCGGTCCACACAGTCTGCGGGCAGAGATAGCCGCACCATATGCGCCCGGCGAGCGCGTTCATCAGAAAGAGGGTGAGCGCGGCGAGGATCAAGAGGCCGGTGAGATAATAGACCTCCTGCGGCCAGATCTCGATGAAGAAGAAATAGAAGCGTCGATGCAGAAAATCGACGAGCACCGCTTGCGACGGGGCGTCGGGGCCACGATCCCAGCGCACGAAAGGCAGCAGATAATAGACCGAGAGAGTGAATGCCAGCAGCCACCATTTGATGCGGCGGAACTCGCCTTCGACCTCTTTCGGATAGATCGTCTTGCGTGGCGCATAGAGCGAGCCGCTCTTCGCCTTGCCCATATCGGCGCTCGTCATTTTCCTCTCCCTCACTCGCCGCCGCCGAGCGTATGCACATAGATGGTGAGCGCCTTGATCGTCGGCTCGTCGAGGCGATCCTTCCACGCCGGCATCACGCCGCCGCCGCCATTGGCGATGCGGCTCGAGATCGTCTCCTTGTCGGAGCCGAACAGCCACAGAGCGTCGGTGAGATTGGGCGCGCCCATGTCATGATTGCCCTTGCCGTCGACGCCATGACAGACGGAGCAATTATCGTCGAATAGCTTGGCGCCTTGCGCAGTCGCTATGCCGCCGGGAAGCTTCGCCATCGCGCGCACTTGATCGGCGACGATGGAAATCTGCTTCGCGTCGAGCATTCCATCGCGGCCGAAGGCGGGCATGGTCTCGCTGCGCGTCTCCTTATCGGCGTCCCAGCGCACGCCATGCTCAATGGTGCGGCGAATATCGGCGAGCTTGCCGCCCCACAGCCAATCATCGTCATTGAGATTGGGATAGCCCTTCGCGCCTTGCGCGCCGGCGCCATGGCAGCCGGCGCAATTATTGGCGAAAGCGGCGGCGCCCAATGCGCGCACGGCGCTGAGCAATTGCGGCCGCGCCTCTATCTCCTCCAGCGGCGCGTTGGCGAGGCGCTCCAGCACCGGGCCGCGAATCTCGCTCAGCTGCTCCATGTCGCGCGCGACCGATGCGCGCGAATGCCAGCCGATGAGGCCCTGCGTGCCGCCAGAAAGAGTCGGCAGCGCCGGATAGGCGAGAAAATAGCCGATCGACCACAGGATGGTCGCATAGAAGGTGATGACCCACCAGCGCGGCAGCGGCGTGTCGAGCTCCTCTATGCCGTCCCACTCATGGCCGGTCGTCCTGGTCTTGGAATGCGGATCGATGCGGGCCGCGTCGCTGTGAGCTTGTCGCGTCGACATGTCTTCAGTCCTCTCGCAATGGCGTCTCGGCGGCGCGTCGGAATTTTTCGCGATTGGAGGGCCATAGCGCATAGGCCAGGATTCCGGCGAACAATGCGACGAAGAAGAAAAGGCCCGAGCTCGCTGAGAGCTCTCGCCACGATTCGTAAGTGGTCATGGCTCACCTCACATTCACTGCGGCTTTGTCGTCATAGAGCTTGAAATTCACCGAGACGCCGAGATGCTGCAGATAGGCGATGAGCGCATCCTCCTCGGTGACGCCATTCCTGCCGGTCTGGTCATTGACGACGACATTGGGATAGCGGCGGCGCAGCGCTTCGGCGCCCGGATCGTCGGGCGCGCTCTGCGCCGAAAGATCGGCCTTGGCGTTGTCGATTTGCGCATCCGAATAAGGCACGCCGACGAGACGCAGCGTTTTCATCTGCTCGACGATATGCTCGGCGTCGAGCGGCGTCTGCGCGAGGAAGGGATAGCCCGGCATGATCGACGCCGGCACGACGGAGCGCGGATCGCGCAAATGGTCGCGCTGCCAATCATTGGAGTAGCGTCCGCCGACGCGCGCGAGATCCGGCCCGTTGCGCTTGGAGCCCCATTGGAACGGATGGTCATACATGCTCTCGGCGGCGAGCGAGTAATGACCGTAGCGCTCCACCTCGTCGCGCAAGGGACGGATCATCTGCGAATGGCAGGTGTAGCAGCCTTCGCGCACATAGATGTTGTAGCCGGAAAGCTCGAGCGGCGAATAGGGCCGCACGCCCTCCACTTTCTCGATCGTGTTGTGCAGATAGAAGAGCGGCACGATCTCGATGATTCCGCCGATCGAGACCAGCAGCAGGATCGCCAGCAGAAGCAGGATCGAATTGGTCTCGAGCCGCTTCTGCAGGCCGCCCGTCGGCGCGTTGCGCGCAATGTCGGACATGTCTCTCTCCTCTTATTGCGCGGGGGCGGGAAGGGGCGAGAATTCTGTGGCGCTCGCCGCCGCGGGCGCGCGCAGCGTCTTGTAGATATTGTAGACCATGATGAGCGCGCCGATGAGGAAGAGGCCGCCGCCCGCCGCGCGGATCACATATTCGGGATGCAGCGCCTCGGTGGTCTCGATGAAGGAATATTCCAAGAATCCCTGCGGCGTGTAGGCGCGCCACATCAGCCCTTGCATTATGCCGGCGACCCACATCGCCGATATGTAGAAGACGATGCCGATGGTCGCGATCCAGAAGTGCCAGTCGACGAGCTTCAGCGAATAGAGCTTGCGGCCGAAAACCCAGGGGATGAGGCAATAGAGCGCGCCGAAGGAGACGAAGCCGACCCAGCCGAGGCTGCCCGAATGCACATGGCCTATGCCCCAATCGGTGTAATGCGAGAGCGCATTCACCGCCTTCACCGACATCAGCGGCCCTTCGAAAGTGGACATTCCGTAGAAGGCCACGGAGACGACGAGCATGCGCAGCACGGGGTCCGTGCGCAGCCGGTCCCATGCGCCGGAGAGAGTCATGAGGCCGTTGATCATGCCGCCCCAGGAGGGCATCCACAGCATGATGGAGAAGGTCATGCCGAGCGTCTGCGCCCAATCGGGCAGCGCCGTATAGTGCAGATGATGCGGGCCGGCCCAGATGTAGAGGAAGATCAGCGCCCAGAAATGCACGATGGACAGGCGATAGGAATAGATCGGCCGCTCGGCGCGCTTGGGCACGAAATAATACATTATGCCGAGAAAGCCCGCGGTGAGGAAGAAGCCGACGGCGTTATGGCCATACCACCATTGGATCATCGCATCCTGCACGCCGGCCCAGACGATCACCGATCTCGGCGAGAAGACGGAGATCGGAATCTCGGTGTTGTTGCCGAGCACGAGAACCGCGACCGTCACGATGAAGGCGAGGAAGAACCAATTGGCGACATAGATGTGCGGCTCCTCGCGCTTGGCCAAAGTGGCGAGGAAGACGATGAGGTAGACGACCCAGACCACGACGAGCCAGAGGATCGCATACCATTCCGGCTCGGCGTATTCGTGCCCGCGCGTGACGCCGAGCAGATAGCCGGTGCCGGCGATGAGGATGAAGAAATTATAGCCGAGGACGACGAACCAAGGCGCGAGATCTCCGGCGAGCCGCGTGCGGCAGGTGCGCTGCACGACATAGAAGGAGGTGGCGAGCAGCACATTGCCGCCGAAGGCGAAGATCACCGCCGAAGTGTGCAAGGGCCGCAGGCGCCCGAAGTTGATCCAGGGCAGATCGAGATTGAAGGCCGGAAAGGCGAGCTCCAGCGCGATATAGAGTCCGACGGCGAAGCCGGCGACGCCCCAGAACAATGCGGCCAGTGCGCAAAAGCGGATCGGCCCGTAATTGTAATTGGGCCGTCCGTCGATGAAGGGCGCGGGCGCCTCCGCGTCGCGCAGCTCGTAGCGCTTCAGCAGTGCGAAGACGGCGACGATGGAGCCGAGCGCGAATAGAGCGGCGTGGAACGCATAGGCCGGCGTATGCGCGCGCGAGGCGACGAAGCCGGCGAACGCCGCGAAGGCGATGAAGAGAAGCGTCATCGCCGCTTCTGAAAAGGTGACGGATTTTGCGGGAGCGTCATTCGGCGCCATGGGCGGGATCCTCGCGGACTGGCGGGAAGGCGCGGGGCGCTTCGCGTGTCGCGCGCCCTGCCTTTCGTCTTTGATCACGCGTAAGAGTCTATCGCTCGCGCGGCGATGCGATTTGATATCGATCAAGAAAAGCGGCGTGCGTCCCGCGCTGCGCACAAATGTCACAGGCGAATGAAAATCGTGCGTTATTTTCCCTGGAATTCTGGGACTTTCACGCATGCGCTTCGCAGCGCGCAAACGTCAAAAAACGAGACGCGCGCTTATTTGTCGCAATGCGCGGCGCCTGCGCGCGCGTCGATACGCGCTGCGCGCAGCGGCGTTTTCGCGTCGCAATTCGCGGATGTCAGAACCAGCCGAAGCCCGGCCGCCAGATGGCGTTGCGATACCAAGGCACATAGCCGCCGGGAAATCCGTAGCGCCATTGCACGGCGTTGGCTCCCTCATAGGCCCAAGGGCCGGTGTACCAGGGACCGGCGGAGTCGTAAGGATCAAAGAGTGGCGGAATGTCGCGCCGCCACACATAGGCGCCGAGCGGCGGCAGGATGGGCGTCTCCACCGGCCGCGCGGCGATCGGCACGAGCGCCGGCTGCGCGACATAGCCGGCGGACCCTGCGTAAGTGACGCGGCACCAATCGGCGCGGCAGGAGGCGACCTCGAGCACCGCGTCCGGGGGAATGGCGAGAAGAGCGGCGAAGCTCAGGCCCGGGCCGGAGCGTAGGTTGACGAGCTCGCCGACCTTGGCGGGCTTTCCCTGCGTCTGCGACGAAAAGAGAAGAAAAGGCGCGCAGAGGCAGGAAAGGAAGAAGGAGCGCATGGAGCCTCGCTCGAAACGAATTTTCCAAAAAGATTCGACTCGAAAATTCTAGCATCGAAAGAGTGGGGGCGCGCTCGCTTTCTGTCCGCGAAACTCGCTCGCGCGGCGCACGTACGAAAGACGCGCGGAAACATGTTCCGCGCGTCTGCTCGCCTCGCCGCGTCTCGATTACTCGAAGATGCGCAGCGGAGCCGTGATGAGGCCGACCGGAGCCGCGACCGGAGCGGGCGCTATGGCGACGGCCGGAGCCGGCGCGACGGCGACCACCGGGGTGGGGGCCACGACGACCGAGGTGACGACCGGCCTCACGACGATCGGACGCGCGAGCAGCGAGCTGGCGATGAAGCCGATCTTGCCGGCATAGGCGACGCGCGACCAGCCGCCGATGTGGCCGTGCACATCGACCACCGCCTGCGGGGGGACGGCGAGGATGGGCAGGAAGTCGAGGCCGGGACCCGTGCGGAAGGCGGCGAGGTCGGTGACGACGCGCGGGAAGGCCGCGGCCGAGCCGACGGAGCCGAGCAGAGCGGCGGCGGCGAGGACGGATGCGATTTTCGATTTCATTCAAGACCTCCGTAATAGGCATGCCGTTCGGCAATCATGATGCCTCACGACGGCGCAAGTAGCGCGCGCCCGGCCGGCGTCAGGGGCGCGGCGCAAATTCACTTTCCCTCGAGGTTAACGCGGTCGCGCGCGAACTCTTAGCGAAGCGTCATATCGGCGTCGTATTGTGCGGTCGCGCACGGCGGCGCCTCGAAAAAGCGCGTTTCCTTCCGCCCATGGAGAGACGTCGCGCGACAGTCCGGCTCGACTCGGAAACAAGCGGCGGCGTAAGCTCGAGCGCGGCGTCTTGCGGCGCATCGCGGCGGAGGGTGTCATGTTGCGCATGATCGGGGCCTTGCTTCTGAAGATCGCAATCGCTTTCGCGATGTCCTGCCTGTCGCTCGGCGCCTTCGTCTCCTATGCGGCGTCGGAGCCCGCGCCTTCCGCCAAAACGCGCGTCGAGCCGACGCGCGTCGAGCAGCATGCCGCGCCCGGCCGATTTTCTGTGAGCGAGCTGCCCGCCGATCGCGACGGCTTCTCGCTTCTGACCATTCCGGCCCCGGGCCGCTACGCCATCGCAGCGCATAGCGCCTCGGGCGTGGCCATTGGGCTCGTTGATATGATAACCGGCCCCGGCGAGACGGCGGGCGCCGCGGGCCAGCGCGACGGGCGGCTCGATCTGCTGCTCGACGCCGGCGTCTACAAGCTGCGGCTCTTCGGCGCCAAGGGCGCGATGGACAAGAGCGCGGCCGGCAAGGCGCGCCTCACCGCCGAGGCGTTTCAGGAGCAGGGCGCGCGCGAGGCGCTGGCGCCCGGCAAGACATTCTCCGCCGAGCTCGGCGATCTCGTCCAGAGGAGCTATTCGCTCGAGGTGGGGGCCTCGGGCCGCGTCGGCGTGGAGGCGCTGGGCCGCGCATTGCGCGATCTGCGTCTGTGGAAGGCGAGCGGCGAGCTCGTCGATCTTTCACCCGCGCGCGCGACAATCGAGACGCGGCCCGGGCGCCAGATGACGCGGCTGCGGCTGGAAGGCGCGGTCGAGCCCGGCCGCTATGTCGTGATCGCCTATGGCGGCGAGCCCATCGTCTGGCCGGAGGGCGGCGCGACGCAGCCCTTCCTCTTGCATCTCATCGATCCCGCATCGCTGGCCGCGGGCGTCGCCAATGGCGTCATCGGCGCTTTCGGCTCGGCGCGCTTCGAGGCGCCGGCGAGCTATGACACATTCCGCCTGGAGCTGCCCAAGCCGACCGCCGCCCGCCTCGAGGCCCGGCGTGGCGCTGGCGCGCCGGGGTCCGCCGCGATCGACAAGACGAGCCGCGAGCCGGTCGCGATCGTCTCGCTCGGCGGCGACGGCAAGACTTTGGGCCTCATCGAAGTCTCCGGCCTCGAGGGGCAGGCGTTCTCGCTGCGCGCATTGCGCCGGGCGAGCCGCGCGCCGATCGAGACGGAAGGACCCAATCTCGTCGCCATGGACGTCGCCGGCGAGGGCGCCGACGAGGTCCCCGCCACGGCGCTGCTGGCGCGCACGGAAAATGGCAAGACGCGCGTGCTGGCGTCGGACCTCCCGAAGATCGGCGGCGGCCGCGCCTATCGCGGCAAGTTCAATCTGCGTGGGCCGACCACTCTGCTGTTCGAGGCGACCGACAGCGGCCCGGTGGCGATCTCGGTGAAAGGCCCGCGCCTGCGCGCGATCATCGAGCCCGCTTTCGGCGCCGCCGCGGCGCGCGCCGATGGCCGCCTGCCGAGCCGCTATGATCTTCAGGCGGGCTTCTATTTTCTCTCGCTCGAGCCGTTGGAAGGCGCCGTTGGAATCGTGGATGTGACGCTCGGCCCGCCCGGCCTCGCCCCAGAGCTGCCCCCGCGGCCCTCCGCCCGCGCGGTGATTTCCTTCGGCGAGCACAAGCTCGACCGGGGCGCCTCGCATTTCATTCTCGCCAATAGCGCGCCGGGCCTGCTGACGGGTCCGCGCGTCATCGCTCTGCCGGCCGATCTCGAGAAGGGCGCCGCGCCTTTGTCGCGGCCGGCCGCGACGGAATATCTTCTGCCGGTGCGCACGCCGCGCGGCGGCAGGATTCTCGTCATCGACGACAAGGGCGCGAGCGCGCCCGCGCAGATCACGGAAGAAAAAATCGAGAACGACAATCGCTTCGCCACCATTCGCCTTCCGGCGCGAGCGGAGCCGGGCGCGCTCGCCCTCGTCTATGCGCATGATGTGGAGACGGCCGCCGCAGAGGCGGTAAAGGAGCGCCCGCCAGCGACGATTTCCGCCGCCAAGCCCGCTTGGCTGGATCTCTCCCGCGACGAGACGCGGGAGTTTCGTTTCGATGTGGCCGAAGGCGGGCTCTATCGCGTCGAGACCTTGGGCCGATTGCAGACGCGCCTCACGCTCGGCGCCGCGCTGGCGCCGCATCTCGGCGAGGGCGAGAACAATGGCCCCGGCCATAATGCGCTGGTGACGAGCTATTTGCGCGCCGGCGCCTATCGCGTCGCCGTCACCGCGCGCGAATCCGCCGGCCATCTCGGCCTTTCGGTGAAGAGCGTGGCGATGACGACGACGGCGCCCATCGCCGGCCAAGGCGCCGCGCGCGCCGCGCTCGACGGCGGCCACGGCGCCGTCGTGCCGATCGATATTCCCGAGGACGGATTCTATCGGCTCGATCTCACCGGGCTCGGCAAGGAATGGCGCGCGCGGCTCGAGGAGGCGGACGGCTGGCCGCTCACCACGCCCGGCCCGTTGACGCGCCTCACCCGCCGTTTCGAGAAGGGAAGCTATCGCCTCGTCGTGCTGCCGGAGGATGTCGAGGGCCGCTTCGTCGCGCGCCTGCGCAGGATTGTGACGCCGGCGCCGCTCGAGGGCCATGGCCCACATGCGCTGCCTTTCGACGCGCCGCAGAAGCTGCAATGGCGCGAGCCTCTCGCCAAAAGCGCGCCGCGCGACCCGGATGTGTGGAGCTTCGCGCTCGCCGGCGACTCGGACATTGCGCTGGATGTGAGCGAGGGCATGGTCGCGGAGATTTTCGACTCGGCGCGCAAGAGCGTCGGCAAATTCGCCGCCGGCCGCAAATTCTCCGGCAGGCTCGCCGCCGGCGCCTATCGCGTCGAGGCGCGCAGCCTCGCCCATGACGATCGGCTGGATTACCGCATCGCGCTCACATCGACGCAATTGCAGCCGGGCGCGCCGCGCTTCGTCGCTCTGCCCGCCGCTCTGCCATTCTCCATCGCGCGCGACGGCGTCGTCGATATTGCGAGCTTCGGCGACAAGGAGCTGATCGGCGCGGTCGAGGACGAGAATGGCGCCGTGATCGAGCGGCTCGAGGGACGCGCGGAAGATTGGAACGTCTCGCTCTCGCGGCGCCTGCCCGCGGGCGCCTATCGCCTGCGGCTCGACGAGCTGAAGGGCGCGCCGCAACCCGCGGCCGCGGCCGAGGAGCAGAATGACGAAGACGAAGGCGCCGCCACGGAAGGCGAGACGGTCGCGCAGGAGGCGGAGGAACCGGCCGAGCCCGAGGGCGTCGAGGTGAGCCTCGCTCTGCCTGCCTCCGCGCCGGCCGAGGCTTTGACATTCGCGGGCGTGAAGACCGTCTCCGGCGCCGGCGCGCATGAGCTGGCGCTGCCCGCTGCGCAGGAGGGGCGGCTGATGATCGTCGCCGCACAATCGACGCGCGAGACGGCGCTGTCGATCGAGAAGCGCGAGGCCGATGGACGCTGGCGCGTCATTGGCCGCGAGCGCGGCCTTGCGCCTGTCGCCGCCTGGCCGGCGGAGAGCGGCGAATGGCGCGCCAGCGTCTGGACCATCGGCGGCGCCGACGCACCCGTCACCCTCGCCGCGCGCAGCTTGGCGCGCACCCCGCGCGGCTTCGGCGACATAGCGCTGGAGCCGGCGCCGATCGAAGGGCTCGCGACAAAAATCTGCGTCGGCCTCGTCGCTGCGCCCGCCTCGGCGCTCGTCGCCATCGGCGCTGCGCCGACCTCGCTCGCCGCGGGCTCGGCGGCCGGTCGCCTGCTCGCTCCGGCTGCGGCCGGCGCGCTGGCGCCGCAATCGGAGAGCCTGTGGCTGCTCACGCAGGGCGATTGCGCCGCCAAGGCGCGCGTCGCCGCCTTCGCGCCCAGCGGCGCTGAAATTCCGCTCACGCTCGGCGAGAATGAGCGCGCCATTCTGCCCGCCGCCGGGCCGCCCTCCGGCAAGGCGCGGCTGTGGCTCGCGCGCTCGGCCTTCGGCCAGCCGGGCGTCTCGGCCGGACACGGCTTCGCCGTCGCGCCGGGCGCGGCTCTGGCGCTCGCCGGCAAGGAGCCGCCGCGCCTGTGGAACGCCGGCGACGCCCAATCCTTGCGTTTCACCGCTCGCGCGATCGATGTCGCTCTAGCCGCGCCTCTTCGCGCCGGCGCGCAATTCTCCGGCGTCATTCCGCCCCTCACGGCGCAGCCTCTCGCCTTCGACGGCGCCGGCGCGCTGGCGCTCGATCTTGCGAGCGGCCTCGCCGCGTTCTCCGCGCCGGAGGAGCCGCGCGCCTTCGCGGCTTTCGCCGATGGCGCGCCGCTGTCGCGTCGCCTCGAGGGCGCCCGCGCGCTATGGCTCGTCAATCTCACCGACACGCCCGCGCCAGCGCGCGTCACATCCTCGTCTGAACGCCACGAGCCGATCACGGCGGGGAGGGCGATCAAGCGCTTCTACGGCGCCGCCGGCGAGACCGCGCATCTCGTCGAGGCGCAGCCGGGAGATCGGCTCGTCGTCGCGGGTGGCGACGCCGTCTTCATCGGCGTCGATGGACGCGTGCTGCGCGGCCGCTCGCTCGCGCTCGCCGGTCCGGGCGAGGCGACGATCGCCCATGCGCCGGGCCTCGTCGCCGCCTGGATCGAGCGCGCCGGCAAATCGCCCTGGCCCGCGGCCGCGCCGCGCGAGGTGAGCGCGCCTTTCGCTGCCACGCTCAGCGGAGAAGCGCAGGCTTTCGCGCTCGATGTGACCGCGCCCATCGTCGTCGACATTCGCACGAGCGCGCCGGCGATTCTTGCTTTCACGCAGAATGGCGCGCGCGAGGTGGAGACATTCCCCGCTGGCGTGGAGCTGCATCGCTATGCCGCGCCGGGCCGCGCGCTCATCGAGATTTTTTCGCCGCATGACGGCGCGCTCTCCGGCGTGCTGAGCATTGCGACGACGCCGGTCATTCCGGTGACGGACGGCGTCAATGATCCGATCGCGCTCGGCCCCGCCGGCTCCGCGCTCTTCACCTTCGAGGTGACGAAGGCGGGCGAGATCGGCCTCGGCCTGCGCGCCGAGCCGGATCGCGCCGCGCTGCGTCTCCTCGACGTTGCCGGCAAGACGCTCGGAGAAGGCGCCGCGCAGATTCTGCGCCTCGAGCCCGGCCGTTATTTCGTGGAGGCGCGCGCGCCCACTGACGCGCCCGCGACGACATTGCGCCTCGCTCTGCGCGGCCTCGCGCCGCCGCCCTCCGGGCCGCCGCAGGAAGTAGCGGCGGAGTTTTTGGAAAAGGCCGGAAGGAAGAGCGGCAAATGAGCTTTCCTCATTCGACAAACGCCCTCAGTCCCATTCGAGGCTCGGCGATGAAACGCATTCTTTTTCTGTTCTCGAGTCTCACCGCCGTCATCGCGAGCGGAGCGAAGCGATCCAGCGTCGCAGGGCGGCCACTGGATCGCTTGGTGGCTTCGCTCCTCGCGATGACGGGCCTCCTTTGCAGAGGCGCGCTGTTGCGCGCGCCGCTCGCATTGCTTTTTCTCGCTGGTCTCTCCGGCTCCGCGCCGCTGCGCGCCGAGACGGCGTCCTTCGATCAATTGCGCCGCGCCGATGGCGCGCGCATCGTGCCGGACAAATTTCTGCGCAGCTTCGATCCCATCACCATCTTCTTCGATCGCGACATCGGCCCCAAGGCCGGCGGGCCGGAAGACGTGCATGAGAAATTCGCGAAGCTCTCCGGCGAGCCCGCCGGCGAATGGCGCTGGATCGGCGCGCGCGCGCTGCAATTTCGTCCCGCCGAGCCGTGGAAGCCGCTGCAGCGCGTCGATATAGAGGCGGGCGCCGCCGCGACGCGGCTCGTCGCGCTGCTGCCGACGCCCTCTTCCACCAATCCGACCGAGAGCGCCGATCCGATCGCCGATCTCGAGCAGATAACGCTCACTTTTCCCGAGCCCGTCGATATCGCTGCGCTGGCGCGCCTGCTGACGATCGAATTGCGTCCTGCGCCGGGAATTTCTCCGCTCGGCGGACAATTGCTGACGCCGAAGGACTATGACATTCGCCCGCTCGAGCGCGCCGATCGCAACGCCGCGCAGAGCGTCGCCATTCGCTTGCGCGAGTCGATTCACGACGGACGCGTCGCGATCCTGCGATTGAAGCTCGCCGACGAGCCGGGTCTCGACGATGAGATTTTCGAATTGCGCGCACGCTCCGCCGCGCCTTTCGCCGTCAGCGAGGCGAGCTGCGGCCGCGGCTGGAGCGACGACAAGCAGGACGGCGTGTTGCGCTGCGCTTTCGGCTACGCCGTCGCGCCGGCGTCGGCTTCATCGGAGGGCGAGGAAGAATCCGCGCCCGTCTCCAATTATCAGCCCGCCAATCGGCGCCGGCTGACATTGAGCTTCACCGAGCAGCCGGACGAGATCGACATTCTGCGCGCGCGCGAGGCGCTGCGCATCTCGCCGCCGGTCGACGATCTCTCCGTCGAGATCGATCGCAAGCGCCTCAATGTCTATGGCAAGTTTCTCTCCGATCGCGTCTATGAGCTGACGCTGGCGCCAGGCGCTCTACGCGACGTCAGAAAGCGCGCGCTCGCCTCGCGCTTCGCGCTGCGCTTTGCTTTCGATCGCGACCGGCCGGCGCTCGCATGGGACGCCGCGCAAGGGCTCGTCGAACGTTTCGGCCCGCAATTGCTGCCGCTGCGCGGACGCGGCTATGATCGCGCCGATATTCGCATTCATGCGATCGATCCGTTCGCGCGCGACTTCTGGCCTTTCCCCAAGAGCGGCATCGAGACGGAGGACAGCGCCGCGCCGCCGCTGCCCGGCAATGAGCCCGCGCATTGGGGCGAGACCGATGCGCCGGAGGCCGATGCGATCGCCGCGCGCATAAAGGCGCTGGGCTCGCCCGCCGTTTCCGCGTTGCTCGATCTGCCGATCCGCCGCAATGGCGCCGACGCCAAATTCGGCCTCGATCTCTCGAGCGAATTCGCCAAGATCGCCGGCGCTGGACAGCCGGGAACCTATCTCATCGGCCTGCGCGCCGTGGATGAGAAGAAACGCCATTGGCTGCGCGCGCAAGTGACCGATCTGTCGCTGAGCGCGATAGAGGAGCGCGCGCGTGTGCGCTTCGTCGTCACCTCGCTCGCCACCGCGCAGCCCGTCTCCGGCGCGGAAGTGCGGCTCGAAGGCGTGAAGGGCGAGAAATTCGTTACGCTCGCGCGCGGGACCACTGACAATTCCGGCTTCTTCGCTTTCGATCCCGGCAAGCGCGCGGAAGCCGATGTGCGCCGCATCGTCGTGACCAAGGGCCTCGACACGCTCGTATTGGACGCTAATGACGGCCCCTCCGAATATGCCCGCGAGAATTGGACGAAGCCGGACGGCGCCTGGCTCGCCTGGACCGCGAATCCGCAGGAGCCGCGCAAGGACGAATCGCGCACGCTCTGCCATGTCTTCGCTGAGCGGCCGATCTATCGGCCCGAGGAGCCGGTGCATATAAAGGGCTTCGTGCGCGCCTTTCGTGATGGCGCTCTGGCCATTGCGAAAGCCGGCGGAACGCTGGTCGTCTCCGGCCCCGGCAATCAGGAATGGCGCATTCCGGTGAAGCTCGACGCCGCCGGGAGCTTCTATCACAAATTCGACGCGCAGACGCCGGCGACCGGCGATTACGCGCTGCGCTTCGAGCCCGATGGCGCAAAGCCGAAGAAGAGCGACACGAAAGGCGATGAGGCCGAGCCGAGCGAGACCGCAGAGGCCGAGGGCGACGCTCCGCAGACGATTTCTTGCGGACAGTTTCCGTTCAAGAAAGAGGCCTATCGGCTGCCCACATTCGAGGTGGTGCTGAATGCGCCGCAGATCGTTCCGCTCGACGGCGAGTTCAATGTCGATCTCATCGCGCGTTATTTCGCCGGCGGGCTGGTCGCGGAACGGCCGGTGAAATGGCGCGCCGTGCAATTTCCGCATGTGTTTCAGCCGCCGGGACGCGAGGGCTTTTTGTTCTCGAGCGACGCGCGCTTTTCGGGCGAGGGCAAGTTCAAATCTTCGCCGGTGCTGGAGCGCGACGCGCGCACCGACACCGGCGGCGCCTCGCGTATGACCTTCGACACCACGATAGAGCCGACCGCGCAGCCGCGACGCTATTCGATAGAGGCGACCGTCACCGGCGACGATGGAATGGAGGTGCGCAATGTGCAGAATGTCATCGCCGTTCCGCCTTTCGCGCTCGGCGTGAAGCTGCCGCGCTATGTCGAGCGGCCCGGCGCGGTGACGCCGGAGTTTCTCGCGCTCGATGGCAAGGGCGAGGCGGTGGAAGGACTTCCCGTCACCATGCGCTTCATCAAGCGCAATTGGGTGTCGACGCTGCAGGCCTCCGATTTCGCGCAGGGCGCGGCGAAATATGTGACGCAGGTGATGGAGGAGACGCTCCTCGAGCGCAGACTGACGAGCGCGAAAGAGGCGCAGAAAATAGAGCTGGAGGCGCGTGAGGCCGGCGTTTATGTCGTGCAGCTCGAGGCCTATGATCGCATCGGCCGTCGTCAGCAGGTGAGCGTCGATTTCTTCGTCGGCGGCAATACGCCTGTGACCTTCCAGCGTCCGCCGGCCTCCACTGCGACGATCACGACCGACAAGCAATCCTATGCGCCGGGCGAGACGGCGACGCTCATCGTCCAATCGCCGTTCCAGAGCGCCAAGGCGCTCGCCATCGTCGAGCAGCCCAATGGCGTGTTTGATTATCAGCTCATCGACATCGCCAATGGCTTTGGGCGTTACACGCTCACGCTGCGCAAGGAGCAAACGCCGAAGCTCGCCGTGCATTTCCTCATCATGCGCGGACGCTTGAAGGACAGCGCGCCGGCGGCGGCCTCCAATATCGACCAGGGCAAGCCGGTGACGATCGCCGCCACCAAATGGATCGAGGTGACGCCGGTCAAGAATATCGTGACCGCAAAGCTCGATTATCCGACGAAGGCGCGGCCGGGGCAGGAGGTGGAGGTCAGCTTGCGTCTTTCCGATGATCTCGGCAAGCCGCTCGCCGGAGAAGCGACATTCTGGATGGTCGATCAGGCGGTGCTGTCGCTCGCCAAGGAGCGGCCGCTCGATCCGCTGCCGGATTTCATCGTCGAGCGCGAGACGAGGCTCGCCGCGCGCGACACGCGCAATCTCGCCTTCGGCAAGATTCCGCTGGAGGAGATTCCTGGCGGCGACGCCGGCCTCGACGAATGGGGCGCGGAAACCAATGTCAGCGTGCGCAAGAATTTCACGCCCGTGCCGATCTATCTGCCGAGCGTGAAAGTCGGCGCCGACGGCGTCGCAAAGATCAAGGTGAAGCTGCCCGACTCGCTCACCGTGTTCAAGCTGCGCGCCAAGGCGGTGAGCGGCGCCGATCGTTTCGGCTATGCGACGGGCGAGATGCTCATTCGTCAGGAGCTCGTCGCCCAGCCCGTGTTGCCGCGTTTCCTGCGGCCGGGCGATGCGTTCGATGTTTCCGTCCTCGCGCGCATCGTCGAGGGGCCTGGCGGCGGCGGCAGAGCCTCCGTCGCCGCGGAGGGGCTGATGCTGGCGAGCAATGCGTCGCAGGCTTTCAGCTGGATCGCGAACAAGCCTGCGCGCATCGATGTCGCCGCCAGCGTGCCGGAGCCAGCGCCCGGCAAGGAGAGCGTGAAGCTGAATTTTCGTGTGGAGCGCGACGCCGACCATGCGCGCGATGCGGTGGAGATCGACTTGCCGATCAGGCCGGATCGTCTGCCGGTGCGGCGCTATGAGATCGTCGAGATCGCGCCCGGCGAGAGCAAGACACTCGCGGCCGCGACCGACGCCGCGCGGCCCGGCTCCTTCCGCCGTGACGTGACGATCGCCGGCGATCCCGCTCTGGTGCGGCTCGTCGCGGGATTGAACGCGCTCGTCGAATATCCTTATGGCTGCACGGAGCAGCGCCTCTCGCTCGCGCGCTCGGCGCTGGCGCTCAAGAATTTCACGCCGATTCTCTCGGCTGCGGGGCTCGAGAGCCGTCTTTCCAGCGATGTGCGCAACACGATCCGCGCGATCGATCAAGCGGTCGACGCCGATGGGCTCGTCGCCTTCTGGCCGCGCGCGCGCGGAAATGTGTCGCTCACCGCCTGGGCCTATTCCTTCCTCGTCAGCGCAGAGCGCGCGGGCGAGCCGATCGACAAGCCGCTCGCCGATCGTCTCGCCAATGTGCTGAAGCTGTCGCTTCGCTCGGATTATCCGCGTCTGCTCTCCGGCGAGGAATTGCGCGAGCGCGTCGAGGCGCTGATCGCGCTCGCGGAGGGCGGCAAGCTCGACGAATCCTATGTCGCCGAGCTGTCGCGGCACGCCGATTTCATGGCCAACGCCAGCGTTGCGGAGCTGACGCGCGCCGCCGCGCGCACGCAATCGGGCGATCGGCGCAACGTCGACTCCTTGCTCGATTCTCTGTGGAGCCGCGTGAAGATTCTCTCTCGCAACGGCGCGCAATATTATGCGGGCCAGGCGGCGGACGGCGGCAATCCGGTGATTTTGCCCTCCGAGACGCGCTCGCTCGCGGAGATGCTGCGGGCCGTCACGATCGCTTCGCCTTCCGATCCGCGCGCGGGGCTGTTGCGCGACGCGCTGCTGCGATTGGGCGAGGGCGACGGCTGGGGCTCGACCAACGCCACCGCCGCCGCGATCGATGCGCTCGCCGAGATTTGGCGTCGTCCGCAAACGCCCCTGCAGATCGCGCTCTCGCAGGAGGGCGCGCCGCCGCGCATGCTGACGCTGGACGCCAATAATCCTGTCCTGCGCGAGACGAGCACGGCTCCTGCGGCGCTGACGATCGTCAATCGCGGACCGGCGCCGATCATGGCGCTGGTCGAGACGCGATACGAGCCGAAAGAGAGCGGCGCGAAGGCTCTGCCGGTGAGCGAAGGCTTCGCGCTGACGCGCGACATTCTGCGCGTCGGCAAGGCGGATGCGCCTTTGGAAAAAATCGCGGCGGAGAATGGCGTCGTGAAGCTCGCCATCGGCGACGTGATCGAGGAGACGGCGGAGCTCGTCAATCCGCAGGATCGCACCCATGTCGCGATCTCGCTGCCGCTGCCGGCGGGCTTCGAGCCTTTGAATCCCCATCTCGCGACGGCGCCGGCCGAGGCGCAGCCGTCGAGCGCGCCGACGCTCGCGCCGACCAGCGTCTCCTTCGGCGACGATCGCGTGTTCTACGCTTATGACCAATTGCCGAAGGGAACATATCGCTTCGCCTTCCGCGCCAAGGCGCAGACGGCGGGCGCCTTCACCGAGCCGCCGGGCGTCGTCGAGACGATGTATAAGAAAGGCCTGCAAGCGCAGAGCGCCGGCAAGCGCGTGGAAATCGCGAAGTGAAGAAGGTTCGCGAATTCTTTCTCCCGCTTTTCGGGAGAAGGAGGTCGCCCGCTCTGTTCTTATTTTTCTTCTTCATTGTTGCGCTACTCGTTCCTTCCGCTTTCTTCGTTCGCACGGCCATCGGGCGCGCGCAGCTCGTCGCGCCGCGGCCGACGCCCATGGTCTATGACCGCAACGGCGGCTTTCTCACGCAGATCGGCGCGCGTGACGCTGCGCGGATCGACTATGGCTATTGGCCATTGCGTGACATTCCGCAGCGGGTCGCGCTCGCGACTCTCGCGCTCGAGGACCGCCGCTTCGCCTCGCATGGAGGCGTCGATGCGCGGGCTCTGCTGCGCGCGGCGTGGCGCAATCTTGTCGGACGCAAGCGCCGCGAGGGCGCCTCCACCATCGCCATGCAGGTCGCGCGCATGCAAAATCCCGCGCCGCGCAGCTTTTCGGCCAAGATCACGGAGGCGGCGACGGCGGTCGCGCTCGTCGCGCGCCATGGTCACGAGGCGGTTCTCGCGCATTATCTGCGGCTCGCGCCCTATGGCAATGGCAGCCATGGAATCGCGCATGCCGCGCGCTTTTATTTCGACAAGCCGGTCGAGGATCTCTCGCTCGCGGAGATCGCTCTGCTGGCCGCTGTTCCGCAATCGCCCGGCCGCATGAATCTCTTTCGCGAGAGCGGGCTCGTCCTCGCGAGGGCGCGCGCCGCTCGCGCGCTCGCCTATCTGTCGCGCGAGACGCTCGTCGAGCCCGCGCAGATCGCGCTCGCGACAAAGCAGCTCGCGACGCTGCATCCCATCGGCGCGGCGCGGCGGCCGGATGCGCTGCATCTCTCGCTACGCTATGAGGCGCTGGCGCGGGAAGGCCTCATCGCGCCGGCCTCGCCGCATGATCCGCGCATCGGCGCGACCATCGATCTCTCATTGCAGGACAAGCTCGCGCATCTTTCGCGGCGCTATCTCGCGCTCTGGCGCTCCGCCGGCGCGCGGCAAGTCGCGCTCATGGTCGTGGAGCGCGGCGCGGGCGCTGTGCTCGCGGACATAGGCTCATCCGATTATCGCGACTGGCGCGATGGCGCGATCGATTTCACGCGCGCGCTGCGCTCGCCGGGCTCGACGCTGAAGCCTTTCGTCTATGCGCTCGCATTCGAGCGCGGCGCGCTCGAGCCCACGGATCTCGTCGCCGATGTTCCAGAGGGCGCATCCGGCGTCAACAACGCCGATGGCGCGTTTCTCGGGCCGATGCTGCCGCGCCAGGCGCTCGCCAATTCGCGCAATGTGCCGGCGACCAATCTCATGCGCCGCGTCGGGCTCGAGGCCAATTTTCAATTTCTGCACGATCTCGGCCTGCATGATCTCGAGGCCCCGGCGGAATCCTTCGGCCTCTCCATGGCGATCGGCGCGCTGCCGACGCGGCTCGAGCATCTGATGCGCGCCTATGGCGCGCTCGCCGAGGATGGCGTGCTCTCCGATCTTCTCTTTGCGAAAGAGCAGCAGCGGCGCCGCTCCATTCGCGTGATGTCGAGCGACACGGCGCGGCTCGTCACCTCCATGCTGGCCGATCCGCTCGCGCGCCTGCCGAGCTTTCCGCGCTATGGGCCGCTCGAATATCCTTTCGCCGTGGCGGTGAAGACCGGCACCTCGCAGGCCTATCGCGACGCCTGGACCATCGCCTACTCGCGAAAGGCCATCGTCGGCGTATGGATCGGGCGCGGCGACGCCGGCGCGATGAATCGGCTGAGCGGCGCCGCATCCAGCGCGCGGCTCGCGCATGCGGCGTTGACGCTCATTCATGGCGCGAAGGCGGGGGAGATAGAGGCGGAGTCGTTTCCTGCGCCGCAGGGACGCGTTCCTGTGGAAATGTGTCTCGCCGGTGGACGCAGCGACGGACGCTGCGGCGAGACGCTGGTCGAATGGGTGAGGCCAGAGAAGGCGCCGCCGACGCGCAGCGCAATGGAAATCGCCGCGCGGCCGGCGCCGCGCGGCGACGAGAATGTCGAGCTCGCGATCACGACGCCCGAGCATAAAACGCATGTCTGGCGCAATCCAGAGCTGCCGGCAGAGCTGAATCGTCTCGCTCTGCGCGCATCGGCGCCCGGCTCTGTGGAGCAGGTACTCTGGGTGGTGGACGGCCGGCCGTTCCGGCTCGCCGACGCCGACCAGCCTGTCTATTGGCCCATGCAGCCGGGAACGCATCGCATTCAAGCGCGCCTGCCGTTGCGGCCCGGCGCCTCCCGCACCGTGGAAGTGACGATCGAATGAGCGAGGCGTCTCGCTTTTTCGATATGGGCGCGAGAGGTTTACCCGGGCCGGCTTTTTTATTATGAGGCGTGCTGCGTGAGATCTCGGGTCGATGGAATCTGGCATGGCTGACGACGCGGCGGTGATGATGGCGACCGATGCCGATACGGCGTTGTCCCGCGATATACGCAAGACCGCTCTCGATCCGAATTTCTGGTATCCCGTCGCGCGCAGCGAGGAGGTGCGCAAAGGCAAGACGCATCGCTGCTCTTTCGCCGGCGATCCGATCGTGCTGGCGCGCGGGCGTCAGGGCGTGTTCGCGCTCGAGGATCGTTGCGCGCATCGGCAAGTGCCGCTCAGCGCCGGCGTGGTCGAGGAGGAGACGATACGCTGCGGCTATCATGGCTGGGCCTATGACGCGAGCGGCGCCTGCGTGTCGCTGCCCTATGCGACCGATTGCAGCCGCGCCGCAACCGGCGTGCGCAGCTATCCGTGTCGGGAGGCCTATGGGCTCGTCTTCGTCTTTCCGGGCGATGCGGCGCGCGCGGAGCTGACGCCTTTCCCCGCTGTGCCCTCGGCGACCGACAGCCGTTACAAGATCCGCTATCTCAATCGCCGCGCCGGCTGCCACTACAGCTTCATGCACGAGAATCTGATGGATATGAATCATCAGTTTCTGCATCGCCGGCTGATGGGCGGGATCAAGACCTATTTTCTCGGCAGCCGCAGAGGCGACGCCTGGGCGGAAGCGACCTACAGCTTTCGCCGCGTGAGCGGTCGGCAGCCCTTCGGCGAGAATTTCATTCTCAATCGCGGCAAATGGCGCTTGAAGCGCGCGCCGCTTTCGGCCGAGGCGCTGGCGACGCCGCCGGGCGATCGTATGGTGATCCGCACCGACTATCCCTATCAGACGCTGAAATTCTGGACCGCAGGCGCGAGCGAGCCGGCGCTCGATCTGTGGAACTGCTATATTCCTGTCGATCGCGCGCAGAAGATCAATCACACATTCGGCATGATCATGATCAAGCGGCCGGCGAAACATTCCTTCCTGCTCGATCTCTTCTGGCCCGCGATCGTCTGGTTCACCAATGGCATTTTCGCGGAAGATCGCTGGATCTGCGAATTGGAGCAGGCGGCCTTCGACGCGCAGGGAGAGGATCGCAATCAGGAGATATTTCCGGCGATCCTCGATCTGCGCAGCGTGCTCGTGGAGAATGGCCTGCCATTGGCGCGTGATCGCGGGTAAGGCGTCACGCGCGCAGCGGCAGATGCGACATTCGGAAGAAGGCGGAGACGAGCTTCACCATCAAGCCGACGAAGCCGGAGCCGCCATAGAAGCCGGTCTTGTTGAGCTGCACATAGACATAGGCGGGCCGGTCGGAGCGATTGGTCAATTCGCACACGAGGAAGCCTTCGCGCGCGCGCATCGATTCGAATAAAATGCCTGTCGCCTCGGCGAACTCACGCAAGCGCGTGCGCACGGGCTTTGGTGCGACGGCGATCGGCGTTTCCTCGTCATTCGCCTCCGCATCGTCGGGGTGGCGCAGGCTCGTCGGGCGCAGCTTGGAGTCGATGTTCTCCGTGGCGGCGATGACATTGCCGAGCGCGAAATCGCGGCTGTCGCCGGGCGCGAGTCGCTCGCACCATACCATAGTGCGGCCGGAGAGGCAGAGAATCGCCTGCCGTCCCGCATTCTCCGTCTCCTCCGCGCGATAGACATAGGGCGCGCGCGCCCAGCTCATCGTGGCGGCGTCGCATGGCGTCGAGTGTATCGCCACCTCGGCCGAGGAGCAGAGATAGGCGGGCTGCAGAAACTTCAGCGGCGGCGCGCCGTCGCGCGCCAGCTCGGAGAGATCGATCTTCTCGACGACATTGCCGTCGCCGGCGGACAGGAGAATCTGCCGCTGATCGGCGAGCGTGGTGACGCGGTTGAGCCGCACGTCGCCGCCGCCGCAAAAGATTTGTAAAAATGCGCTGCCCTCATTGGCGATGAAGGAGCGCGGCGGAATCTCGTGCGGGCTCTGGCGCGGGATCGTCTTGACGCCCGGCCAGCGGCAGACGGAGCGATTGGGACGATCGAAGAAGGCCGTGTTCGGCCCGAGCGTGACGACGAGCCCTTCCTGTCCTTCCAGCAAGCGAAAATCGCTCTCGCCTTCGACGAGGATGGGACGGTCGCGGCTGAAGAAAGGATTGCGCGCGATGGTGCGCAGGCCGAGATCGAGGAAAAAGGTCGGCGACAGATACATGGTGGGAAATCCCCTCGGCGGAGCGTCGCCGGAACGGGTCCAGCGCAAGCCTTGCGTCAGAAGAAAGCATCCCAGTATGGATAGCGCCGATGACATTCGGATCAAGCTTCGGCGGCGAAGCGAGACCGAACCGTCAGTATCCCGTCATCTCGAGATAGCCGACGCCGCTCTGCGCGCCGGCGAAGGAGATCGGCCCTTCGAAATAGCCGATGCCGACGCCCATGAAGCTCTGCGAATTGAGGGGCTTCGTCTCTATGTCGAGATGCAGGCTCGCCACGCGCACGCGCCAGCGCAGGGGCAGCAGGCGACCGGCGACGAGGCCCTGCTCCAGCGGCTCGAGGAAAATATCGTCGCGCGTGAGCATGCGCGTCGCGCCATCGGCTGTGATGAAGCTTCCCGAGAGAAAGGGAAGCGTCTTGTCGCTGCGCAGACGGAAGAGCATCAGCTCGCCGCCGCTGTCGAGATGCAGCGAGAACCAGTCCCAGCCTTTCTGATCCGCTGAGAGCGGCCGGCTGCTCCATTCGTGATCCATCCAGGCGCGGCCCTTCACCTTGCGCTCGGCGCCGTCTATGGCGAGCGCGCCTTCGACGCTGAAGAAGGGCTGGCTGTAATAATATGAAGCCTGTCCGCTCTCCGATTTACGGCTGAAGCCTGCTTCGCCATGCAGAGCGAGCGGCTCTTCGGCGGTGAGCGCGAGCGTGTAGCGAAAGCGCGGCGCGATTGCGGAGATGGTTCCGCCGGAGAGATTGGGCTCCGTCGCGGAAAAGGACCAATTGTCGATAAAGGCGCGGAATGGCGCCGCTGTGACGCCCGCCTGTCCGACGCCGCCGCGTGCGCGCGTCTCGGCGAAGAGATGCAGCGCATCGGTCGTGACGGCGGCATGCGCGACGAAAGCTTGCGGGCTGTCCCAGCCTTCGCCGCCATGCGGCGCGCGCGCGTGGCGGAACAAGGTCCATTGCGCGCCATAGGCTTTGCCTGTCTCATCCGTCAGATTGGCGGTGAGATACCACCATTCGATGCGAAACTCTGGATGCGCGCCATGATCGCGCGGAAAGACGAGCGTATGGCCCGGCTGCGGCTCGGCGAAGCCTTGCGCCTCGTCGCCGAGGCCGGCGAAGCCGGCGGCGCGCGCCGGCGCAGTGGAAAGAAGCGCCAGAGCGAGGAGAAGGGCGCGCGGCGTTTCAGCGTTCATTGGCGAAGACCGCGAGCAGCGACGCCGGCGCGATGCGCGCGAGACGGCGAATGGGCAAGAGCGCGGCCAGCGCGGCGGTGAGCAGCGCCAGCGCGAATACCTCGAGCCATTGCGACGGAAAAATGTGAAAGGGCAGGCGCCAGCCGAAGGCGCGCACATTGACGATGGCGACGAGATCATAAGCGAGAGCGAGGCCGAGCGGCACGGAGACGAGCGCCGTCGCCCCCGCGAAAAGCGTTACGCGCGCGAGTTCCAGCAGAGCGAGGCTGCGCCGCGAGACGCCCGCCGCCCACAGCGGCGCGAGCTGCGGGACGCGCGCGGCGGCGAGCGTGGTGAGGCTGGCGAAAAGTGCGATCGCCGAGACGACGAGCGTCAGCGCGTCGAGCGCAGCGGTGACGGCGAATGTGCGCTCGAATATGTCGGTCGAGCGCTGCTTCAGCGCCGCCTGATCGATGATGCGCGCGACGCCCGCGCCAAATTCCGCTTGCAGCGCGAGCATGATCTCCGGCGCAGTCTCCGAGCGCGCGCGTAGCATATAGTCGAGCCGGCGCGCGTCCGGCCAGCGCGACGAGAGCGCGTCGTGATCGACGCGGAGCTGGCCTTTGGCGGCGCCGTAATCGGGATAGATTCCGACGATCTCGACGCGCCAATCGCCGGTTGGCGTCGGTATCTCCAAGGTCGAGCCGAGCGCGAGGCGAAGACGCCGCGCGTGCTGCTCGCTGATGAGCGCGGAATCGCCGCGTGCGATGCTGTTCCACGCGTCGGCGTGCGCTTCGAGCAGTGGAAAATGCGCGCTGAAGGTCTCATGCGGCGGCGCGCCGACGATCTCGACGGGCCAAGAACTTCCGGGCGTGGAGCGGATGGCCGTTTTCGCCTTGCACAGCGGCAGAACGGCGGCGACGTCCTCGCGATGGGAGAGCCATGCCGTTATACGCTGCGCGTCTTTATCGCTCGCGGCCTCGAAATAGATTTCCGCGACGAGGCGCTCGTCGAGCCATTGCGTGAATGTCCGGCGAAAGCCCTCCACCATGGAGCCGACGCCTATATTGGTGGAGAGGGCGAGCAGCAGCGCCATCAGCGCCAGCGAGAGGCCGGGAAGCTGCTGCAGCGCATCGGCGAAGAACCATTTGGCGAGCGGTCCCCGCGCGCGTCTTTCGCCGAGCCGCAGCATTGCGGCGAGCGGCAGCGGCAATGCGAGCGCGGCGCCGAGCAACAGCCCGGCCATGGAGGCGAAGCCCGCCTCCATCCCCTCGCCGAAGAGCAGCGCCGCCGCCGCGCCCATGAGCGCGAGTACTGCGAGCGCGGCCTGGCGGTAGAGCCAATGTCGCTGCGCCTCGCGCCAGGCGAAAGGCTGCGCGATGGCGAGCACGGGCAGGCGCAGAGTCTTGACCAGCCCGCTCGCCGCGGCGATCGCGGCGCCGATCAGCGCCATGCCGATGCCGGATAGCCACCAGGAAGGCGCGAGGCCGAGCGCGCCGTCGAGCTCGGCGCCATAGAGTCCCTCGAGGCTGGCGGCCATGTTGGGCAGCAGCGCGGCGGCGATGAGATAGCCGCCGGCCATTCCCGCAGCGCCGGCGAGCAGGGCGAGCAGCGTCAGCTCCGCGACCAGCGCCAATGAGAGCGCACGCAAGGAGGCGCCGATGGCGCGCAGCGTGCGGATGATCGGCAGGCGCTGCTCGAAGGCGAGGCCGAAAGACGCATGTGCGATGAACAGGCCCACCACATAGGCCAAAAGGCCGAAGGCGGTGAGGTTGAGATGAAAGCTCTCGGTGAGCTTGGCGAGCTCCGGCGCCTCATCTGCCTCCACGCGGCGCAGCGTTTCGCCGATGACGGATTCGAGCGTGGGCGCGTCCGCAGTAGGTTCCTCGGCGAGCAGCAGGCGCGACAGGCGCCCCGGCCGATGCAGCAGCCTCTGCGCGGCGCCGATGTCGACGACGACCATCCCCGGCGCGAGATCTCTGGCGATGGCGAGCGGCGGCAGGCGATCCGCTTCACTGATCGTCGGCGTCGCGCCTTCCGTGAGGCCGAGCGCGCGCAATGTCTGCGGCGCGATCAGCGCGCGGCCGGGCGGGCCGAGGAAATCATTCAGATCGTCGCCCTCCGGCATTTTATTGCTGGAGATTTTGGGCAGCGTCAGCGGCTCCACGCCCAGCAGGCGATAGGATTTGTCGCCGAGGCGGATCGTCCCCTCGAGAATCGGCGAGACCTTCCAGCCCGCGCGCCGCAGAGCGATGAAAGCGTCCTGCGCGAAAAATCCGCCGCTCGCCGCAACGAGGCTCGGCGAGCCGCCGAGGCCGAGCGCGCCGGCCGCGCGATCATAGCTGCGGCGCGCTTGATCGTTCAGCGCCGCGACGCCGCTCCACAGCGCCGTCGCCACGGCGAGGCCGACGAAGAGCGCGGCGAATTGGCCGGGACGTCGCCGCCAATGGCTGGTGAGCGTGGTGAGCGTATAGAAGAATTGCTTCACGGCGCCAGCCTTCCGCCGGCCAGAGTGGCGCGACGGTCGAGCCGCGCAGCGAGCCGCGCGCTATGCGTGACCATCAGCACCGCCGCGCCCGCCGTGGCGGAGAGCTCGAGCAGAAGATTGAGCACGGCGTCGCCTGTGGCTTCATCCAGATTGCCGGTCGGCTCGTCGGCGAGCAAGAGGCGCGGGCGCGGCGCCAGCGCGCGGCCGACGGCGACGCGCTGCTGTTGCCCGCCCGACAATTGCTCGGGATAGCGATCGAGCAGAGCGGAGAGGCCGAGACGCTCCGCGAGCGCGTCGCGCCAATCGCGATCGTAACGCCCGGCGAGCCGCGCCTGCAGAGAGAGATTATCGCCGACGGTGAGGCTCGGCACGAGATTGAACTGCTGAAACACGACGCCGAGTGTCTTGCGGCGCAGCGCCGCGCGGCCTTCGTCGTCGAGCTTCGTCACTTCCGCATCGTCGATGTGAATGGCGCCGCCATCGGCATGGTCGAGACCGGCGACGAGATGCAGCAGCGTGCTCTTGCCGCTGCCCGACTCGCCCATCAGCGCGAGGCTCTCGCCGGCGCCGAGCGTAAGATCGACGCCGCGCAGCACGGGCAGAGGACCCTGCGGTCCGAGATAGGATTTCGAAAGCCCCGTCACGCGCAGCAGCGCGCCCTCTACTGCCGCATCACGCGCGGGCGCCGAAATCACGCTCAAAACGCCCTCATTTCGGATCGAAGTGGAATTGAATGCCGCGCGGATGGCCGTAGGGCGGCGCAGGGAAAGGCGCGGCGCGGCGCACGGCGGCGAGGGCGGCGTTGTCGAGCTCGGAGAAGCCGCTCGAGCGATAGACCGCCTGGTGAGTGAGATGCCCGCCCTCGTCGATGAAGAACACGACGACGCCGTGATTGGGCGTCGTCTTGTTGCGCAGGGACGGCGGCACATTCATATGCCGCATGATGAGGCCGAAGAGCACGGAGAGATAGGTGGTCTTCGCCGTGCCGCCGCTGACCGGCGCCGGCTTGGAGGAGCCGGAGAGCTTGAAGTCCGGTAGCGGCTCCAGCGAGGCGAGCTGATCGGCGATGGATTTGGGCTTGGGCTCCGGCGAGGCCTTGATCTCGACCTCGCCCTGCTTGTCGTCGATCCGCGCTTCCTTTTGCGGCTCCGCCTGCTCGACGATCTCGGCGTCGGCCTTGTCCTCCTCCGCCTTGGGGGCGGCCGGCGCGGGCTCGGCCTTGGCCGCCTGCTGCTTTTGCGGATCGGCGGATTTCTCCTGCGCGGGCTTGGCGGCGTGCTGCTCGTTCGGCGGCTCGCGGCGGGCGGATTTGGTCTCCTGATCCGGCGCGTCGCGATCGGCCTTCTCCTGGTTCGGCGCGCGCGGCGCGTCGAAGGCCGGCTTCTCGTCGTCGACGAGCTTTTGCGGCGGCGGCTTCTGCTTTTGCTTCTCCTCCGGCTTCGGCTCCTCCTTCTCGGGCTCCGGCGGCGGCGGCTCCTGCGGCGGCGGAGGCTGCGGCGCCTCGGCGACGACCTCCAGCGGAATTTCCTGCTCTGTGGTCGGGCTCTCGCTCGACAGCAGCAATTGCTCGAGCAGAAATGCCGCCAGGACGAGAATATGTATGAGCGCGGACAGGATGATGGGCGCGAGCCGGCGCTTCGCAGGCGCCTCGCTCGCGGGCGGCGTTGTCAGACGTTCGGTCGGGTCCGCTCTCAAGCTCATGTCAGAAGCGACATTCGAACGCCGCATTGCGGAAAAACGACGGCGAGAGCTTCGCGCTCGAGCCTGAAAGGCGCGATTCTGCGAGGATGGACGCGCCGCGCGCCTCCGTTCCGCGAGATGTTCCGGCGACGCCGGGCGCGACAATGAAAAAGCTGCGCGTCATCGAGCCGGCGATCCAGAAGAGACGAGAGAGCATTCACACGAAACCGGCGGCAGGTTCAACCCCCGTTCGAGCCGGCTCCGCCGCTCGAATGGGGGCGTTCGTTGCGCCGCAGCGAGAATAGCGGGCGCGGCGGCGCGCGTCATCTCGGGAGTATTTCCGAAGCCGGCGGAAAACGGCGGCGCACCTTCTCATCCGCGCCGGGGCCGGGGGCGATCAGCAGCTCCTGCGGCTCCAGCGCGGCGCCGCTCGAGCCGGTCACGCGCAGCGGGGCGATCTCCGCGCCGGTCGCCGGGTCCAGCAGGCGCAGCGGCGGTCCCGCCGCCGCCGCCCAGCGGTCGCCCCATTGCATCAGCGCCACCAGAACCGGGAACAGATCGCGACCCTTCTCGGTGAGGCGATAGTCGCGTGGATTGCCGCGTCCCGGCACGTCGATGCGCTCCATCACGCCGCAGGCGACCAGCTTCGACAGCCGCTCGCTCAGCACATTCTTGGCGACGCCGAGATTGCGCTCGAACTCGCCGAATCGGCGCGCGCCGAAAAACGCCTCACGAATGATCAGCAGCGTCCACCATTCGCCGACGATCTCCAGCGCGCGCGCCACTGAGCAGGTCTGGGAGGGGAATTGATTGTTTCTCATCGCTTCGCCGTTTATTTAGTATCTTGACGAAACCAAATATATGCCTCAGTTTCGAAAGGCTAGAGGAGATCGCCTCATGTCCGACGAAACGCAGACCCATGTCGCGGGAGCCTTGCCGCTGGAGCGCCTGGGCTCGATGAGCGGGTTGGAAGTCGTGAGAGCCATGGGCGAAGGTTCCTTGCCCGTGCCGCCGATCATGCTCCTTTTCGCCTTTCGTCCCGTCGAGATCGAGAGTGGGCGCGTCGTCTTCGCGGCGACGCCGGACGAGCGACATTATAATCCGCTCGGAACGGTTCATGGAGGCTATATCTCGGCGCTGCTCGATTCCACGATGAACTGCGCCGTCCATACGACGCTGCCGCCGGGCCAGCTCTACACGACGCTCGAGCTGAAGGTGAATTTCACCCGCGCGGTCTCCGCCGACGCCGAGATTCGCGCCGAGGGAAAGGTGCTGCACCAAGGCCGCAGCATCGCCACGGCGGAGGCGCGGCTCTATGACGCGCGCGAACGTCTGCTCGCCCATGCGACGACGACCTGCATGATCTTCGCCGCCGGCCGCGCGCCCAGCGGCTGATGAGCGGGCAGGGGAGTGGCGCGGTCGCGCCTCTCCCGCCGCCGCTCTTTCAGAACTTGAACTTCACGCCGCCCTGTATCGCGCGCGGCTGGCCCGCATAGATCGAGCTGGTCCCATTCTGCGCGAGCACGAAGCCGGGATTTTGAAATCCCGAAGTGAGCGAGTTGGAGATCACCGTCGCCGATGCGACATAGGTCCGGTCGAACACATTGCGCACTTCGACGAAGGCGGAGATGTTCTTCAGAAAGCCGATCGAGACGTCGCGATCATAATGCAGATTGAGATTGACGAGGCCATAGCCCGGAATGGTGAGCTGATTGCCATTGTCGATAAAATAGGAGCTCTTCAGCACATATTCCAAATAGGCGCCGACGCCTTTGAAATCTCCCTGCGGAATGTCGTAGCCGATGCGCGTCGTCAGCTCATGCGGGGCGACGCCGGGGATTTTATAGCCGGCGCGGTTGAAAAACGAGCTCGGCCCGCGCTGCTCGGTGAAGCTCGTGAAGATCTGATTATTGTAGGAGTAATTGGCGAGCAGCCGCCATCCGTCGATAGGCCGCCAGTCGAGCAGGAACTCCGCGCCGCGATGGGCCGAGCCCGGCGCATTATAGGTGTAGTTCTTCAGGCCATTGCCCGGCGACTGCGTCAGCATCTCGTTCTGATACCATTCGTAGAAGCCGTTGAGCGTGACCTTCAGCGTCTCCGTCGGCGTCCAGTCGAAGCCGGCGTCGAAGCCGGAGTTGCGCTGCGATTTGAGGCCGGTGTTATTGCCGTCGAGCCCCTGCTGATTGACGAAGAGGAAGCCATATTGCGGCGTTCCATAGCCGCTCGAGGCGCGCGCGTAGAATTTCCACTCGCGATCGGGCCGCCAGGTCACCGAGGCTTCCGGCGCGAAATTCCAATAGGTGCGATTGGCCGGCACGGTGGTCAGCGCGCCAGAGGGATAGGAGACGGAAGAGGACAGCGCCGCGACCTTGCTCATCTCGGTCGCCAGGGCGATGACGCCCGTCACATCCGGCGCGAGCTCCAGCTCC
This sequence comes from Methylosinus sp. sav-2, assembly GCF_004366495.1. Taxonomy (NCBI): domain Bacteria; kingdom Pseudomonadati; phylum Pseudomonadota; class Alphaproteobacteria; order Hyphomicrobiales; family Methylocystaceae; genus Methylosinus; species Methylosinus sp. sav-2. The sequence continues at coordinate 31,706 of NZ_SOEJ01000001.1, read as the reverse complement.
TCGCGGAAACGGCCGCCGAGATTGGAATGCATGATCTCCTGCTTATTGGTGAGCAATGGCCCGAGATCGCCATTGCCCCAGCCGAGCAGATTTTGCGAGTAGGTGGTGAAGCGCGCGCGATTGTACCAGACGCCGAAATTGCTCGTGAGCTGCTGGCCTTGCAGCGCGCCGTGATGGGTGAGATCGGTCGATATGTTGATCGAGGGCGCGTCGCCATAAGTGACCGGCGTGTCGATCGGCTGGTAGAAATCCTTGTCGTCATAGATGAACTGCGTGCGCAGCACCGTCTGCGCGTCTATGTCGTGCTCCCAGCGCAGGCCCAGCATGTCGCGCCGGTCGTTGCGATGCCAGCCTGATTGCTGCGCGGAGACCTGCGCCGTCGCGCCATTGGTTCCGTTGAGGAAAACGGCCGTCTGTCCGCAGAGGCTGCGGCTGACCGCGGTGGAGGGCGTCGGCAGCCCATAACAGCCGCGCTGATAGGGATTGAAATAGAATTGGTTGAGCGACATGCGCGCCGGCACATTGCCGTAGAGCTGATTATGGACCCATTTGAAGGTGAAGCGATCGGTCGGCGTCGCCTCGTAGCTCGCCTTCAGATTCACCGTCTGCGTGTTGAATTCCGTATGCGTCGTCGAGCCTTCGCCGCGTGCGTCGCTGGCGAAGAGGGCGATGTCGAAATCGCCGTATTTCTTGCCGATGGCGGTGTAATTGGTGAGATAGCCGAAGCTGCCGGCCTCATGACCCGTTTCCACGCCGTCGATCTCCGCGCCGCTGCGGGTGCGGAAATTAATGGCGCCGCCATTGGCCCAATTGCCGAACAGCGCGGAGGAGGGGCCGCGATAGACGTCGACGCCCGCATAGGCGTGCGGATCGGTGGAATCGGTGCGCGAGAATCCGTCCGGCTGCGTCATGGTGAAGCCGTCCTCGAGCAGCACGATATTGCGCATGGCGCCGCCGATGCGCGCGCCGGAGCCGCGGATGGAGAGCGTCATGTCGCGCGGACCATTGCCCTGCTTGAAGGAGACGCCGGGGCTGTATTCGACGAGATCGCCGATGGTGACGAGCGGCGAGGTCTTGAAATCCTCGCGCTTCACCGTGGTGAAAGTCTGGCCGGTCGGATCGCGATAGACGGGCAGCGCCTTTTTCTCGGGAGAAAATCCCGGCGCGGCGGCTTTTTGTCCCGCGTCGCGCGGGGCGCCCTCGCCAGCGACGTCGATGGAGGGCAGCGCCTCCTGCGCCATTGCGGAGGAAAGAGACGCGATGAGGAGCGCGCCGGCGGAAACGCCGCGCGAGAGAATGGTTCTGGTCATGACGATTTGTCTCCTGGCGCGGCGATGAGCGCGCGCGGGTCTAAAGGGCGGGGCGGCAAAGCCGCATCGGACCGATCAGGAGAAGAAAGGCGGCGCGCGCGAGAGCCAGGGCGTCGTCGGCAGAGCGACGCCGGCGCGATGAGACGTGTCGGAGCGCGCCGCGAAGGACGGCGCGTCGGGAGCGGGGAATTGCACGAATCCGAGCAGAATTGCGACGAAGCCTGTCGCGTCGCGCCGCGCCGTGATTTGCAGGCAGCAGCAGCTCGCGCCGGCGTGCTCCTCGCCGTGGTCGGAGGCGTGATGAGAGAGCTCGCAGATTTCCTGCGTCGCGGCGGTGAGCGACGCCTCGTCGGCATGCGCTGCGCGTTGGGCGACGCCCGGCGCGGCGCTCATCACGAGAGCGAGCAGCACGGCCAATAGGGCCGCGATGCGCCCGAGAATCGGGAGCCGTCGGTCGCTGAATCGCCGCCTTTGCTTCATCATTGCGGCATAATCGGCAGCGGCTCACGACTGTCAAGCCTTCGTCCGCCCCGCCAGCTTGTCAGGCGAAGGTCACGCGCGTGATCGCGGGCATGCGCTCGCGAAAAAAGGCAAGGCGCAAAAGCCCTCCGAACAGCAGCGCGCGCCATCCGCGATAGAATCGATAGTCGAAATGCTCCACCGTCTCGATCGCCGCCCAGCTTCGCAATGTGGGCGTGATCTCGCTGCGGTCGATTCCCCAGGGCATGGGCGGGATGGTGAAATTTTGCGTGAGCTTGCGGCCTTTCAGCGTCTCTCTCGAGAGCCAGCGCGGCACATGGTCGAACAAGAGGCTCGCTTTCGGAAAGCGCTGCGCCATGTCGCGCAGCAGCGATGCGGTTTCCTCCGGCGGAAGATACATGAACAGCCCTTGCGCCGTGATGAAGACGGGGCGTCCTCGCGGAACCTCGTCGAACCAGCGGCGGTCGAGCGCGCTCAGCGCCACGTGGCGATGGCGCGCGTCGGGCTTTATGAAGCGCTCGCGTATGGCGATCGACTCCGGCAGATCGACGGTGATCCACAGCGCCTCGCCCGCATCGGCCACGCGGAATCTGTGGGTCTCCAAGCCTTCGCCGAGATTGACGATCACGCCATCGGGATGCGCCGCCAAAAAGGCGCGCAGCGCATTGTCGAAGACGACGGCGCGATTGGCGTGCGAGGGCTGCGCCTTGCCGAAGCTCGCCTCATAGTCATAGTCGAGCGCGCGATAGATTTCGACGAGCCGAGGATCATGCAGCAGTCCGTTTGGCCGCAACGCCTCGCCGGCGCGATTGTGCAGCGTCCACAACATGGTTTCCGGCACGCCGGTGAGATTGGGCGCGATCTTGTCCATGCGGCCTCCTCGCAAATAGTCTTGCGCTTTATGTTTCGCGCTCGATCGCGCGCCAGCCTATGTCGCGGCGACAAAATCCCTCGGGCCAGTCGATCGCGTCGACGCCGCGATAGGCGAGCGCCTGCGCCGCCCTCGCCGTGTCGCCAAGCGCCGTGACATTGAGCACGCGTCCGCCGGCGGCGACGAGCGCGTCGCTCTCGCGCCGCGTGCCCGCATGGGTGACGATGACGCCGTCGATCTCGCCGGCGCGCGCGAGGCCTTTTATCGCCGTGCCCGTCAGCGGCGTTCCTGGATAGCCTTTCGCCGCCAGCACCACGGTGAGCGCGGTCTGCTGCGAGAAGCGCAGCGGCTTCTCCGGCAGCGCGCCTATGGCGGCGGCGCGCATCAGCGCCAGCAGATCATCCTCGAGGCGCGGCAGCATCACTTGCGTCTCTGGATCGCCGAAGCGCACATTGAACTCGATGAGCTTCGGTCCATCCTTCGTCAGCATCAGCCCGACGAAAAGCACGCCTTGAAACGGCGCGCCCATCTCGCGCATCGCGCGCAGCGTCGGCGCGACGATCTCGCGCATCACGCGCGCCTCTATCTGCGGCGTGAAGGCGGGCGCCGGCGAATAGGCGCCCATTCCGCCCGTGTTCGGCCCCGTGTCGCCGTCGCCGACGCGCTTATGATCCTGCGCGGATGTGAAAGGCAGCGCTCGCTCTCCGTCGCAGATCACGAAGAAGGAGGCCTCCTCGCCTTCGAGCTTCTCCTCTATGACGACTTCCGCGCCCGATTTGCCGAAGGCGCCGGAGAACATGGCCGTGACCGCCGTCTCCGCCTCTTCGAGAGTCTCGGCGACGACGACGCCCTTGCCGGCGGCGAGGCCGTCGGCCTTCACCACGATCGGCGCGCCCTTCGCGCGCAAATAGGCGAGCGCTTTCTCCTCATCGTCGAAGCGCTGATAGTCCGCGGTGGGAATGGCGTTGGCGCGGCAGAGATCCTTGACGAATCCCTTCGAGCCTTCGAGCTGCGCCGCGGCCTTGGACGGGCCGAAAACGGCGACGCCCTTCGCGCGCAAGAAATCGGCGAGTCCTTCGACGAGCGGCTGCTCCGGCCCGACGACGACGAGCTCTATGCTCTTTTGCGCGCAGAAGGCCGCGACGGCGGCGTGATCCGAAACATCGAGAGGCGCGAGCTCCGCTATCTCTGCGAGGCCCGGATTGCCCGGCGCGGCGTAGAGTCGGGAGAGAAGCGCGCTTTTCGAGAACGCCCGGGCGATCGCATGCTCGCGGCCGCCGGAGCCGATGAGGAGAACATTCATCCTGTGATCCGGATAATTGACGTCGGCCCTTCAATAGGGCCTCGCGCCTCCGGACGGAAGAGGGCGGCGCATCGCGCCGCCTGCGCTCTGCGATATTATGCCTTTGCGAGATCTCTGCCGCGCGGGCCGGCGTGGCGGGCCTTCATCAGACGGCGGCGGCGCAGCAGCAGGATGAGCGCCCCTGCACGGGTCGCGGGGCTTCGGACGAGCGCGGGCGTCGCCTTGCGCTCCCATGCGCTTCGATAGATGCGCCAGGCCGCGGCATAGGCGACAGTGAGCGCAGAGCCGGCGATCGCCGCGCTGATGATCTGAAACATGCCTCGTCTCCTTTGCAAGCTCGGACGGCGGCACGATGCGTCTCCTCGCCGTAAGGAAGCCATTCGCGATTTGCGGGAGGCGCATAAGGGCTTCGTAAAGATCGGGCGTGAGCGCGAAATTTCGCCGTGTCCGCGCTTGCGTGCGCGCCGCGCCTCCCGCATTTAGAGTGTTTTCGAGCGAAGTGGGAACCGGTTCGCGTGAAGAAAACACGACCGAACAAGGGAATTTAGAGTCTTTTCGGTTCAAGCTGAACCGGAAAGGCTCTAATGACGACGCAGCGTGCGAGAGAGCTTAAGGAAAATGGCGGAGACGGGAAGCGAATTCGAACGTCGGCCGGATCCGGACGCGTTGCTCGCGCTCGCCGATCGCGAGAAGCGCGGCAAGCTGCGCGTGTTTCTCGGCGCGGCGCCGGGCGTCGGCAAGACCTACGCCATGCTCGCCCGCGCTCGCGCGTTGAAGACCGATGGCGTCGATGTCGTCATCGGCCTCGTCGAGACGCATGGGCGCCGCGAGACAGAGGCGCTGACGGAAGGCCTCGAGATTCTGCCGCGCCGCAAGATCGAGTATCGCGGCCGCACGCTCGAGGAGTTCGACGTCGACGCCGCGCTCGCGCGTCATCCCGCGCTCATCGTCGTCGATGAGCTCGCGCACACCAATGCGCCGGACAGCCGCCACCCGAAGCGCTGGCAGGATGTCGAGGAACTGCTCGACACCGGCGTCGATGTGTGGACCGCGCTCAATATTCAGCATCTCGAGAGTCTCGCCGATGTCGTCTCGCGCATCGCCGGCGTCGCCGTGCGCGAGACGGTTCCAGATCGCGTGCTGCAGGACGCCGCCGATGTCGTGCTCGTCGATGTGACGCCGGACGAGCTGCTGCAGCGTTTGAAAGAGGGCAAGGTCTATGTGCCCGACATGGCGCGCCGCGCCGTGCAGAATTTCTTCACGCCGCGCAATCTCACGGCGTTGCGAGAACTGGCGCTGCGTCGCACAGCGGAGCGCGTCGACGATCAGATGGTCGATTATCTGCGGCAGAGCGCGATCGAAGGGCCATGGGCGACGTCGGAGCGGCTGCTCGTCTGCGTCGGCTCCGATCGTCTGTCGGAATTCGTCGTGCGCGCCGGCGCGCGCCTCGCGACCGGGCTCAATGCGCCTTGGATCGCGCTGCATCTGGAGCGCGCGGGAGAAGAGGAGCAGGACGCCGATCGCGCGCGGCGCGTCGACGAAGCATTGCGGCTCGCCGAGCGTCTCGGCGGAACGGTCGAGCGCATCTCCGGTCATGATCTTGCCGGTGAGGCGCTGAGATTCGCGCGGCGCGAGAATATCACGCAGATCGTCGTCGGCCGCTCGCGCGCCGGGCTGCTGGCGCGGCTGTGGCGCAAATCTCTGACCGACGAGATCGTGCGGCGCTCGGACGATATCGCCGTGCAGGTCATCACCGAGAGCCGCGCGAAGGCCGAGGAGGAGCCGCGGCCGCGCAAGGCGCTTTCTGCCAATGGCGAGCTCTGGCGCGGCGTCGGCGCGACGCTCGCCTCCGTCGCTTGCGCCACGCTCATCGCCTGGCCGCTCGACGTATGGCTGCATCTTCCCAATCTCGGGATGATCTTTCTCGCCTCCGTCGTGTTCTGCGCGCTCGCCGCCGGCGTGTGGTCGGCGGTCGCGGCCTCCATTCTCTCCTTCTTCGCTTTCGATTTCTTTTTCGTCGATCCGCGCTATGAGCTCACCGTCTCGCAAGCGCATGAGTTTCTGTCGCTGCTCGTCTACACTTTCGTCGCCATAGTGACGGGCACGCTCGCCGGCCGCGTGCGCGAGCAATCGCGCGCTATGCGCGCGCGGGCGGAGGCGGCGCAATCTCTATTCGAGTTCTCGCGCAAATTGTCGAGCGCGGCCTCGCTCGACGAGGTGATGTGGGCCGCGGCCATGCATGCGCAAAAGGCGCTCGACGCGAAGAGCGCGGTGCTTCTGGCGCCGGACGACGGTGAGCTGACGATCGCCGCCGCCTGGCCGCCGATCGACCAGCTGGACGCGAAGGAGGCGGGCGCCGCGCGCTGGGCCTTTGAGCGCGCCGAGCCGGCGGGATTGCGCAGCGGCACGCTGCCCAACATACGTTTCGCCTTTCGTCCGCTGGCGACGACGCGCGGCGTCGTGGCGGTGATCGGCCTCGAGCCGAAGAATGCGCAAGAGACGCCCTCGGCGCAGAATGAGCGAATGCTGACGGCGATTCTCGAGCAGACCGCCATCGCCGTCGATCGCGCGCTGCTCGTCGGCGAATCTGTGCGCGCCGCCGCGCTCGAGGAGAATGAGCGCTTGCGCACCACGCTGCTCGCCTCGCTCTCGCATGATCTGCGCACGCCGCTCGCCTCCATCACCGGCGCCGTCACCAGCCTGCGCCAGCTCGGCGATCGGCTCGCCGATACGGATCGGCTGGATCTGCTCGTGTCCATAGAGGAGGAGGCGGCGCGTCTGTCGCGCTTTGTCGTCAATCTGCTCGATATGTCGCGCATCGAATCGGGCGCGCTGGCGCCGCGCCGCGAGCTCGTCGATGTCGGCGACGCCGTGCGGGCCGCTATGGAGCGCAGCCGCAAGGAGTTTCCGCAGCTGAAGGTCTCGGCGAGCCTCGCGCCCGATCTGCCGGCGATTCGCGGCGACGCCGGCCTGTTGGGGCAGATCGTGTTCAACCTACTGGACAATGCGCATAAATACGGTGGCGGCCAGGCTTCGGTCTACGCCCGCCGCGACGGCTCCGAGCTGCTGCTCACTGTGACCGACGAAGGGCCGGGCGTGAAGCCGGCCGACCTCGACCGCATTTTCGAGAAATTCTACCGCGGCGGGCGCGTCGACGGCCGCAAGGCCGGCACCGGCCTCGGCCTCTCCATCTGCCGCGGCCTCGTCGAGGCGATGGGCGGCTCTATCGTCGCGCAGAGCCCGGCCATCCGCCGCAAGGGCACGCGAATCGTGCTGCGCTTTCCCATTCCGGAGCAGCCGCGCCGCGACGCTGTGGCGTGAACGCATCACTCGCCGAAATTTGAAAAAGCGCGAGCGTGACGGCCACGTTTTCGCCGTTCATTTACGTTTTCTGGCTTTCATCGACGCGCTCGGCGCGCGGCTGGCGGCGTGACTCGGGGACAGGCCGTCCGAGCGCCGCCCCGGAGGGTGATGGAGAGAGTCATGAGGGAGATTTCGGCACGAAAAATCGCGGGCGCTCTCGTCGCGCTCGGCCTCGGCGTCGCGCCGATCGTGACGGCCGCGCCGGCCGCTGCGGGCGATCCGGGCGCGGCCATCGCCGCGGGCATCGGCGGCTTCGCGCTGGGCGCGCTCGCCGGCGGCGCCGCGCGTCCGGTTCCGCCGCCCCCGCCTTATTATGGCGCGCCGGCCTATTATCCGGCGCCCGTCTATGAAGCGCCGCCGCCCTATCGCTGCTGGCGCGAGCGTCGCCCGGTGTTCGACGAATATGGCGACGTCGTCGGCTATCGACCCACCCGCGTCTGCGAGTGAGGCGAAAGGCGAGGCTTCGGCCTCGCCTTTTCGGTTTCTACGGTCCCTGCAACCATGACGACGTCGCCGCGTTACAGCCAATGAGAGGCGCGGCCGACGCTTCGGGGAGAATTCCTCGCTCCAGTCGGCCCTTCGCCGGGAGCGTCGAATCATGGGCCTATCGAAAAATTCGCGAATCCTTCTCGCCGTGACGGTCGCGGCCAGCTTCGGCGCGTCTGTCGCCGCCACGCCGTCGCTCGGCGCGCGTTTCGAGGCTCTGGCCGCGCCATCGTCAATTACGAAAGCGACGCTCGGCGACAGCGTGACGGCGCTGCGTCCCTTCGGCGATGGTCCGGCGATACTGATCGGTCGCGCCTATGGCGCCGATGACGAGGATTGCGTGCTCGCCGTCACCCGCGTCGAAGGCTCGGACGGTCAGGTCAGCGTCGCCCGCGGAATCGCCTGCCCGCAATAAGAGACGAACTTCATCGGACGACGAGGCGCCCCATTCCGCCATTGGGCTCGAGGCGCGGGCGGCGCGTGCGGAACTGCCCCTTCAGCACCAGAGCGTAGGCAATGGCGTTGAGGCCGGCGAGCGTCAGCCACCAGAGCTGCTCGGCCGCCGGGCCCAGCACGCAGATCGTCAGACCCGTCGCCAAGCCGCCGAGCAGGAACGGCGCGAGCACCGGCCGCGTCCGTCCGATGACATAAAAGGCGCGGGCGACGACGGCGGCGAGGCCGAGCGCGCCGAGAATGCCGAGATCGAACCAAACCTGAAACAGCAGGCTGCGCGGCGTGTCCGGGTAGAGATAATGGCCGGCGACGCCGAACACCGCCGCGCCGAAGCCATGGCCGATGAAGAGCCGTGGCCCATCATTGGCGATGATCCGGCCCCAGGTCTCGAGCGGGGCGGCGAAAGCCGGCAGACGCTCGGGCGCGACGAGATGCACGAGAATCGGCGCCAGCGGCGCCAGCAGGATCAGCGCCGCCGAGAGGATCGCCAGCAGCGAGCCGGCGCGGCGCGCCTTGCCGAAGGACAGCGCCAGCGCCAGCGCGCCGGCCATCAGCGCGGGCAGCGCATTGGGCGCGCGCGCCAGCAGGCAGGCGGCGACGCTGACGAGAGCGAAAAGGGCGGCCGACACCCAGCGTCCGCGCAGCGCCAGCGCGCCGAGCGCCGGCCAGATCGCCAGCGCCAGGCCGAGTCCGGCGCGTTGCAGAGCATTGCTGTCGAGATCGACCGGCTGATCGCCGCCGCTCGCCGAGAGCAGGGCGACGGCGGCGAGGGCAGCGGCTGCGGCGCCGGTGCCGATCGGCAGCAGATTGAGGTTGGACGTCTTGGTGCGCGCCGGCAGCAGCGCGCAGGCGGCGGCGACCAGCGCCAAGGTCGCGGCGCTCTTGGCGTAGCGCTCGGCCGGGCCGGCGCCGAAGGGCGTCCAGGCGAGCGACAATCCCGTCCAGCCGACGAAGAAGAAAGCGGCGAGGGCGGTCGGCGTCAGCGCCAGCACGGCGATCTCGCGCAAGCGTCGCGTCTCCGGCGTGAGGCTGGCCGAGAGCAGCAGCAGCGCGGCGCCGACGGGCAGCAGAATATAGATGGTCTGCCGCGTCAGGATCGGCGCCAGCTGCGAGATGATGAACAGCAGCATAATGCTGAGACGCGCCAAAAGGCGCGCCGCCTCGGCGGCTGGATCATCTATTGTGCGTCGCGAAACATTGGGCATGGCGGCGGCGTTCGGCGTGAGGCGCGCGCCCGAGGGCGGCGCGGAGAACTCTACTGTTTGTGCTCCGACGAATCCATGGATGCGCCGGCATTGCGCCGCGGCAATCTGTGTCGCGACGTCACTTTTTCGCTGGGTGTGTCTCTTTTGCCCACTCCTCGCGCACGGCTACGTCTTCTTCCTCAGCGAGAGCCTTCCCGGCGAGCGCGGAAAAATCTCCCGGCGGAAGCAGCCGCGCCAGCGCCCATACGGACGCGCCGCGCGCGAGCGGCGACGAATCGGAGAGCAGCGGCTCGACCGCGGCGGCGAGCTCGCGGTTCTTGGAATTGCCGATCGCTATGGCGACATTGCGCCGAAAGCGCGCATGGCCGAGCCGCTTGACCGGAGTTCCTGCGAAGAGCGCGCGAAAGCCGGCGTCGTCCAGCGCGGCGAGATCGGCGAGGGGAAGCTCGGAGAGCTCCTCGCGCAGGGCGAGCTTGGCGTCCCGCGTGGCGCGCGCGAATTTGTTCCAGGGGCAGACGGCGAGACAATCGTCGCAGCCGAAGATACGGTTGCCGATGGCCGCGCGGAACTCGCGCGGAATCTGGCCCTTGTGCTCTATGGTGAGGTAGGCGACGCAGCGCCGCGCGTCGAGCCGATAGGGCGCCGGAAAGGCCTTGGTCGGGCAGGCGTCGAGACAGGCGCGGCAGGAGCCGCAATGGTCCTCCTCCGGCGCATCCGGCTGAAGCGGAAGATCGGTGAAGATCGCGCCGAGCAGCAGCCAGGAGCCGAAGCGCCGCGAGACGAGATTGGTGTGCTTGCCCTGCCAGCCGAGCCCGGCAGCTTGCGCCAATGGCTTTTCCATCACCGGCGCCGTGTCGACGAAGACCTTGACCTCGCCGCCGCCGGCCTGCGCCAGCAGAAAGCCGGCGAGCTGCTTCAGCCTTCCCTTTATGACCTCGTGATAATCGCGTCGGCGCGCGTAGAGCGAGACGGCGCCGCGATCGGGCTTCGCCAGCGTCGCCAGCGGATCGCCGGAAGCGCCATAATCGACCCCGAGCATTATTACGGAGCGCGCCTGCGGCCACAGCGCCTTCGGCGCGGCGCGGCGGTCGGCGGTCTCCGCCATCCACTCCATATCGCCATGGGCGCCGGATTCGAGCCATTGCGCGAGATGCTCGCCGGCCTCGGCGGGAGCCTGCGCTGTCGTGATGGCGCAGAGATCGAAGCCGAACTCGGCAGCGCGGCGGCGCAGCGCCTGCTCGAGGCTCAGAAGTCCAGCTCGGCGTAGACCGGTCCCGGCGTCATGCCCGGCGTGCGATCGGCCAGCAGGGGACGGAAGGCCGGACGCGACTTGATCCGCTGATACCAGTGCTTGACCGTCTCGTCTTCGTCCCATGGCACGTCGCCCAGATAGTCGACGCAGGAGAGATGAGCCGCAGCGGCGAAATCCGCATAGGTGAGGGATTCGCCGGCCAGCCAGCGCCGCGCCTCGGTCAGATAGCCGATATAGCGGATATGGGGACGCAGATTGGCGCGCGCGACCCGCAGCAGATCCATGTCCGGCGCGCCGCCGCCGATCTCGGCCGCGAGAAAGCGCTTGTAGACTTTCTCGGTGACCAGATAATTCGTCACCTCTTCGAAGAATTTGACATTGAACCATTCGATCAGCCGGCGCGTCTCTATGCGCTCGTGCAGACCAGCCGGCATCAGCCGCAGGCCGCGGAAGTCCGGCGGCAGGCAATCCTCGAGATATTCGACGATGACGCTCGCGCCCGGAACCACGGTCCCGTCGTCGTCGACCAGCACTGGCGTCTTGCCGGCCGGATCGAGCGTCAGAAATTCCCGCCGCCGCTCGGCCGCCCGCTCCTCGACCAGCGTCGTCTCGATCCCGTATTCGGCGAGAATCAGCCGCACGAATCGGGAATGGGGGCAGAGCGGGTGATGATAGAGAGTGGGCATGGAGCCGTGATTTGACGGCGAAACGCCGGAAACTGCGCCTGGCCGCGCGAAAGCGGAGACGTTCGTATAAGTCGGAGCGCGCGGCGCGACAAGCGCGGAGATTGTGCTCGGCAGGCGTCGGGCTTCGCTCTAATTGTCTGAAAATAATACGCGTACTGCCGACCGGCGCGGGCGCCTGCGAAACCGGCCGCGAGCCGCCTTTTTTATGGGCTGCGTTAATGAATGGTTTCTGATTCGTGGCGGCTGCGCGGCGCGCGCGAGGGGCGGAGAATTCGAAACCCATGACCCCTCCCTCCACGCGGCCGGCCTATGGCTTCGGTTTAGCGGGAGAGTGGGGCGGCGTTCGTGCGCTGGCGCACATTCCGGCGCGGAAAGAAGCTCTACCGCGCGGCTTTCGACCGCTGCGGCCGTCAGATCGTCTTGCCCTCTCAGATCGTCTTGCCCTCGAAGCGGCAGAGATCGGCGATGATGCAGCGCTCGCATTCCGGCTTGCGCGCCTTGCACACGTAACGGCCGTGCAGGATCAGCCAGTGATGCGCATGCAGCTTGAAGCGCTCGGGCACGAGCTTCTCGAGGCCTGCCTCCACCTGCTCGACGGTCTTGCCCTTGGTGAGCGGCAACCGGTTGGAGACGCGGAAAATATGCGTGTCCACCGCGATCACCGGCACATGAAAGGCGATGTTGAGCACGACATTGGCGGTCTTGCGGCCGACGCCCGGCAGCGCCTGCAAAGCCTCGCGATCGCACGGCACCTCGCCGCCGTGCTTCTCGATGAGCTGCGCGCAGAGGGCGATGACATTCTTCGCCTTGGTCGGATAGAGGCCGATCGTCTTGATATAGCCGCGGAGCCCTTCGACGCCGAGCGCGAGCATTTTCTGCGGCGTGTCGGCGATCGCGAAAAGAGCGCGCGTCGCCTTGTTGACGCCGACGTCGGTGGCCTGGGCGGAGAGCACCACGGCGACGAGCAGAGTGAAGATATTCACATGCTCGAGCTCGCCTTTGGGATGCGGATCAGCCGCCTCGAGACGCGCGAAAATCTCATCGATGCGCGCAGCCTCGCGGCTGCGCGGCGATGCAGGGCGCCGCGCCTTGGCGAGCGAGCTCTTTTCGTTCGGCATAAAGGCGTTATAACTCGGCGTTCTGGAGAACGAAAGGCGGCGGCGTGACGGCGAGCGCTCCTTCTGCGGAAGCCATTTATCAGACGCGGCTGATCCCGCATCGCTCGATGACGCTGCGGCAGGCGCATGTGTTCATCCTGCTGTTCGGCGCGGGAACATGCGTGCTGTCGGTTCCCTTCTATATTCTCGGCGCCTGGCCGGTGGTCGGCTTCATGGGGCTCGATGTGCTGGCGCTCTATGTCGCGCTGCGCGTCAGCTTTCGTTCCGCCCGGGCGTTCGAGACCCTCACCCTTACCCCCTTCGAGCTCGTTATCGTCAAGAAGAGCGCCTATGGCCTGCGGCGGGAGCGGCGTTTCGACACCTACTGGCTGCGGCTCGAGACGGAGGAGGACGAGGAGTTCGGCATGCAGCGCGTGCTGCTCGTCGCGCGCGGCGAGCGCATCGAGATCGGCGGCTTTCTCGCGCCGGAGCAGAAGGCCGCGCTCGCCGAGGAGCTTTCCCGCGCGCTGGCGACGGCCAAGCGCGGACCGGTCTATTCCTGACGCGTTTTCGGGTGGCGACGCCCGGCCGCGCGCGCCATGATGCGCCGCATGACCCTGCGCTCCGACACGATCCCTCCTCTCGCCGAGACGCGGCCGCAGGAGGATTACGCCAAGGTCGCGGAGACGATCCGCTTCATCGGCGAGAATTGGCGCCGGCAGCCCTCGGTCGAGGAAATGGCGGGAGCGGCGAGCCTTTCCGAAGCGCATTTGCGCGCCTTGTTCCGGCGCTGGGCGGGACTCTCGCCCAAGGCCTTCCTCGAGGCGCTGACGCTGCGCCATGCGCGCGCGCTGCTCGGCGGCGAGACGAGCCTGCTCGACGCCTCACTCTCGCTCGGTCTTTCCGGCCCCTCGCGCCTGCATGATCTCTTCGTGACTCATGAGGCGCTGACGCCGGGCGAATATAAGCGCGGCGGCGAGGGGCTGGAGATGCGCTACGGCTTCCACCCTTCGCCTTTCGGCGAGGCGATTTTGGTCGCGACAGAGCGCGGCCTCGCCGGGCTCGGCTTCGTCGATGGCGCGCGCGCGGAGGCTTTCGACGATCTTCGCCGCCGCTGGCCGAAGGCGCGATTTTCGCTCGACGACGCGGCGACCGCAGATTTCGCGCGGCGCGCCTTCGATCCGGCGGAATGGCGGCCCGACCGGCCCTTGCGCCTCGTGCTGATCGGCTCGGAATTCGACGTTTCGGTCTGGGAGGCGCTGCTCGACATCGACATGGGCCGGGCGACGACTTACGGTGCGATCGCGCGGCGGCTCGGCAAGCCCGGCGCCGCGCGGGCGGTCGGCGCCTCCGTCGGGCGCAATCCCGTTTCCTTCGTCGTACCCTGCCATCGCGTGCTCGGAGCGAGCGGCGCGCTCACCGGCTATCATTGGGGGTTGACGCGCAAGCAGGCGATCATCGGCTGGGAGGCGGGGCGTGTCGCGCGCCGGCCGGCCGAAAGCGAGGCGTGAGGCGGAGGACAGCTCGCGCGTCCGCGCGCGTCACGGCCGGCGATGATCGATGCGCTCGAAATGCGCCTCGGCCTCTCTGGTCAGCCGCTCCTCGTGGATCTTCCAATAGCGCCACAGCAGAAAGGCGCCGAGAATCGCGCCGGCGAGGCCCAGCCAGCCGATCGGGCCGGCGATGCGATGGATGGCCGCGCCGAAAACATAGCCGCCGAGGCCGAAGACCAGCGCCCAGCAAATGCCGCCCGCGGCGTTGTAGAACAGGAATTTGAGCGGATCGAAGCGATTGGCGCCGGCGAGCACGGCGGCCAATATACGCAGCAGCGCGATGAAGCGGCCGAAGAACACGATGGAGCCGCCCCAGCGCATGAAGAGATATTGCCCGAGGCGCAATTGCGGCGGCCCGACGCCGACATGCGAGCCATAGCGCATCAGCAGCTTCACGCCGAACTCGCGTCCGATCCAAAAGCCGATATTGTCGCCGAAGATCGCGCCGGCCGCCGCGGCCAGAATGACGAAGCGAATGTCCATATTGCCGGAGTGCCCGGCGTAAATGGCCGCGCCGACCAATGTCGTCTCGCCGGGGAGCGGTATGCCGGCGCTCTCCAGCGCCACGACGACGAATATGGCCCAATAGCCATAGGTCGTCAGAATGGAGACGATCTGCGCTTCGTCGATCAGTCCCGACATGCCCCGCCTTTGCCGATTCGACCGAGAGACGGTCGAGCGACGGCATTGTCGCCGCCGGGCGCGCCGCCGGCAAGAGAGGCCTCGGGCAAAAGAGGCCGCCGAAAGGCGCGAGCTCGTCTCAGCGCGCGGCGCGCCGCAGGGGAACGACGCCCTCGAAGGTGAGGCCGCCATCGCGCCGCAGGAAAGGCAGTCCGAAGCCTTTCACGTCATCGGCGAATTGCGCGCCGCCTTCCAGCGCCTTCTCCACCACCCTGCGCAGCCCGCTGAGGATCGGCTGATCGCAGCCGGCCATCTCGTGCGCCAGCTGCGCGCGCTCCGCCTCATCGGCCCGCAGCGCGAAATCGCGCACCACGACGGAGACGAAACGACCCTCGCTGACGCCATTCTCCTGCGCGACGGCGCGGACTCTCTCGGCGAAAACGCCTCCGATGCAGAAAGTCGCCGCCTGCGCGACCTTGTCGTTCGAGCATGAATGGATGAGATCGGTGACGAGCATGACCTTTTCTCCGTCCTGCGAACGAAACTCTCCTGCGCCGATGGAATGCATCTTCGGAATTCCCATAGTCTTCTCGCGGCAGTCTTCTTGCGGCGTTGTTTGTCCGCTTCCGTCCGAAACGCCGCCCGAGCCTCCGCCGTCACGCAAAAGCCGGACCAGATTTTTCAAAAGCCCCCTCGTCTTTCCCGCAGCTCTATCGTCGAAAAACTGGGTTACATTTGAATCTATTCGGTCATTCGGACTTCCCGCCCGGCGCCGCATAAGCAAAACGCCGTAGTTCCGAAAAGGTTTCATCGCCATCCGCCCTTTTACGCTCGGCGCGCGGCGGAAAAGCGGCGAAGGCCTTGCCGGCCGCCGGGACGGCCCGATTTCTTTGGGGATGAGCCGCACGCGCAAAAGGCGCGTCCTGCGCCGGGCGTGGCGGCTTCTATGGAGGAAAGTCGATGGAACGTCGCTCTTTCATGAGATTTTTCGTTATCGGCGCGGCGGCGGCGCTGGTCGCCGGCCCCTCTCACGCCCTCACCTCGGTCGCGCCGCTCGAGGCGCCGCGGGCGCCGGAGCCGGCTCCCGAGGCCGCTGTGGCGACGCCGGAGGATCTCGAGCGGGCGCAGGTCGAAAAGACCTATTGGTACTATCGTCGCCGCGTCTGGCGGCCGCGCTGGCGTCGCCGCTACTGGCGCCGGTATTATCGGCCGCGTTACTGGCGTCGCCGTCGCTACTATTATTACTGAGCGCTTTTTAGAGCGCTTTCCGATCGAACGGACCCGTTCGATCGATCAGAATTCGCTCCAACGAAAGAAAGTTAGAGCGCTCACCAGGCGCCGGTGTTGGGCATGGAGCTCCAGGGCTCGGCCGGCGGCAGCGGCGCCCCCTTCTGCAGCAGCTCGATCGAGATTTGATCGGGCGAGCGGATGAAGGCCATATAGCCGTCGCGCGGCGGGCGGTTGATCGTCACGCCGGCCGCCTGCAGCCGCGCGCATACGGCGTAGATGTCGTCGACCGCGAAAGCGAGATGGCCGAAATTGCGGCCGCCGGCATAATCATGCTCGTCCCAATTATAGGTGAGCTCGACGAGCGCCGCGCCGGCCTCCTTCGCCTGCGGAAGATCGTCCGGCGCAGCGAGATAGACGAGGGTGAAGCGGCCCTTCTCATTCTCGGTGCGGCGCACTTCGGCGAGGCCGAGCTTGCCGCAGAAGAAATCCAGCGAGCCGTCGAGATCGCCGACGCGGATCATCGTGTGGAGAAATTGCATATTGGCGCCTCTTGCGGGGGTGAGAGGCGGCGAGCATAGCCGCTCCCTCGCGCCGACGCACGCGCCCTATTGATGCGGCGGGATCTTCAGCGCGCTCTCCAGCGCGATGATGATCGGAATGAGCGCCTCCTTCTCCTGCTCGGCCGAGCCGAACTCGGCGGACTTCAGCCGCTGCTCCACCTCGTGAATCGTCATCAGGCGCCGCTCCAGGACGATCAGCAGCTCCCTGGCGATCTGCGGCTCGAGCTCGATTCTGATCATGCGCGCATCTTTCCTCATCGACTGGCCGATTCCGATCGACCGAGCCGCAGCATAGGTCCTGCTCGCAGGGGGCGCTGTGCGCTGGCGCATATTGCGAGCGTCGGAAAGGACGTCTCTACAGTCCCCGCGCCCAGGCGGGCCGCAGCGGGGCGTCCTCCGGCGCGGCGATGGCGGCGCGCAATTGCTCGAGCAGGCGCGGCTTGTCGGCGCCGAGCGTGCCGCGCAGCACCAGCCAATTGGAGGCGTGATCGCTGCGGAAAACGGTGCGCTTCAATTCCAGCCGTGAGAGAAAGCGCTCCATCTCGCGCAGCAGCCCCGGCACGTCGAGCGGCGCGAAATCGGGGAAATCGGCGCGAAATCGCGCCTCGCCCTTGGGGAAGCTGACCACCAGCGTCGCCAGAAACTCCGGCTGCGCGGCGTTGAGCAGCGCGGCGGAATTTTCCGCATGCGCCTCGCTGAGCGCGGCGCCGCCGAGCCCGTTGAGAATCATCACCGAGCGCTTGATCCCGGCCGCGCCGAGCTTCTCCAGCGCGTCGCGGGTGGAGGCGAAAGTCTCGCCCTTCTGGACCCGCGCCAGCACATCGTCGTCGCCCGATTCCGCGCCGACATAGACCAGCGAGAGGCCGAGCGCGGCGAGATCGCGCAGCTCGGCGACGGATTTGCGGCTGACATTGCGCGGCAGGCAATAGCTCGACACGCGCCGCACGCCCGGCAGCTCGCGGCGGATCGCCTCGAGAATGGCGGCGAGACGCCGCGTCGACAATGTCATGGCGTCGCCATCGGCCAGAAACATGCGCGCGACAGAGGCCCCATAAATCTCGCCGCAGCGCTTGATGTTCTCCATTACCTCGGCTTCGTCCCGCGGGCGGAAGCGCTTTTGCGGCGCGGTATACATCTCGCAGAAGCTGCAACGATTCCACGAGCATCCATCGGTGACGGGAAGAATCAGCGACTCCGCCTCGCTGGGCGGACGAAAGACGGGCTCGACATAGCGGATGGGGGCGTCGGTCATGGGGGGAGTCTAATACGAGGAGGCCGGGACGGGAATGGGGGCGGCGAGTGACCCTGGCTGTGTGAAAACGTCGTTGATGCTATGATTTTCTAGTGATTTGCCGGGGGTTCTCATGAAGCGCTTTGTCGAAGGGGCGGATCGTGGACAGGGCGCGCTTTTTCCGGAATGCCTCGATGATTGGATCGGCGAGGACAATCCCATTCGGGTGATCGACGTTTTCGTCGATGAGCTCAATCTGCATACGCTCGGGTTCGGCGGGGTCGATCCCAAGGCGACGGGCCGGCCTTCCTATCATTCCTCCTGCCTGCTGAAGCTCTACATTTACGGCTACCTCAACCGGGTTCAATCGAGCCGGCGACTGGAGCGCGAGGCCGGACGCAACGTCGAGGTGATGTGGCTGACTCGGCGTCTGGCTCCAGATCACAAGACGATTGCCGATTTCCGCAAGAACAACGGTCTCGCCATCCGGCAGGTTTGCGTCCGCTTCGTCGCGCTGTGCCGCACGATGGGCCTGCTCACACAAGCCAGCGTCGCGATCGATGGCAGCAAGTTCAAGGCGGTCAACAACCGGGACGAGAACTTTACGCGCGCCAAGATGGAGCGGCGCATGGCGCAGATCGAGGAGAGCGTCGCGCGCTATTTGCAGCAACTCGACAGCGCCGACCGACAGGAGCCGTCCGAGGCGCTGAAGATCAAAGCAGGCCGCCTCAAAGAGAAGATCGCGAAGCTGAAGGGCGAGATGCAGCGTCTCGAGGCGCTCGAGACGCAAATGCTCGATGCGCCGGACCAGCAGATTTCGTTGACGGATCCCGACGCCCGCTCGATGGCGACGAGCGGCCGCGGCTCCGGAGTAGTCGGTTACAATGTGCAAACGGCGGTCGACACGACGCATCATTTGATCGTCACCCATGAGGTGACCAATGTCGGCGCGGATCGATCTCAGCTCGCCAACATGGCCAAGCAAGCAAAGGCGACGCTGGAGACGGAGAGCCTCGACGTCGTCGCTGACCGCGGCTACTTCAATAGCGCGGAGATTCTGGCGTGCGCGCAGGCGGGTGTCACGGTCACGCTGCCCAAGCCGATGACCTCCGGGGCAAAGTCCGAAGGACGCTTCGGCAAGCAAGACTTTCGCTACGACGCGGAGCAAGACGTTTATATTTGTCCCGCCGGCGAACGCCTGATCTATCGCTTCACGCGCGAGGAAAACGGTCTCAATCTGCGCCGCTATTGGACCAGCGCCTGCGGCGCTTGCGCGATCAAGCCTCAGTGCACGCCGAGCGTGCAGCGGCGCGTCACCCGCTGGGAACACGAGCATCTTCTCGAAGCCGTGCAACGCCGACTTGATGCAGACCCGGGGAAGATGCGCGTGCGACGCGAGACGGTCGAGCACCCCTTCGGCACCATCAAGGCGCGGATGGGAGCAACCCACTTCCTGATGAAAACCAAGCCGCGCGTCGCCACTGAGATGGCGCTGCACGTGCTCGCCTACAACCTCACACGTGTCCTCAACATCATGGGCGTCAGGCCGCTGATGGCGGCGATACAGGGATAATCGCGGCCCTATGATCCTCGCTCCCGCCCCCTGAGCCTCCACAGAGCGGTTCATAGAAGCGGCTGACGCGCCGTCGGCCCGAAAAATAGCGAAAACTCGCCAAAGCGCGAGCGCCGGAGCGCGCTGCCATGGTATCGCGTTGTCATAAATGGCGCGGCGCCGTTTTCACACAACCAAGACCGAGGCCGTGTGAAAACGCCTCTTCGAAGGCACGCGTGACGATTTTTTGCTTTTGAACGAACGAGGAATCGGGACGCCGTCTGGCTATCGCGATTAGGCTGCGATTGTCTCCATGAGCGGCTCGACTCCGAAGATGTTGAGCATCCGCTTCATATTGTAGGCGAGCACATGAAGACTCATCTCGGTTTTGACCTTTTCCTGGGTTCGGGTCAGGAAGTGGGCGGCGCCCATCCATGCCTTCAACGTCTCGAACGGGCGTCTGGCGACGGAAGTCTATGCGCACGGCGCCGCGCCGACGCCGGGGAGGGGATCGCAATTCTACTACCACGCCGATGGCGAAGGCTCGATCCGCCTGATCACCAACGCCGGCTCGACCGTCTGCACCCGCTACGACACAGTTTCGGCCGGCGGCTGGCGGTGTTGGAGAGCCTCACCTTGCAGCCCTATGGCTGGAAGAGGCGCGAACGGATTCCGGGTCCGGATATTTATTACAACCGCGCGCGCTTCTACGATCCGGCGCTCGGGCGCTTCCTCGCCGAGGATCCCCCTCGGCTATGGCGGTGGCGATTCCAACCTCTATAGCTTCGCCTCCTCCGGAACTGAGCGCTACACGACTACACTGGTTGGACGGCCGATTGCATCAGTTGGCAGGCGATGTGTCTCGCCCAATTTTCAACTCCACGTCGCTCGTTCACGGCGCGGAATCGGGCGTTCCGCCCAATGCCCTGAACACGCGGACAGTGGCCCTCGCCGTGTCTGCGCGACTGCGGGCGAGCTCGCTTCTGGCGACCAACAATTGTCGGTTGGCGTCGAGCGCGTCGGTGAGCGGTATCCCGCCGGCGCGGTAGGCGCTTTGCGCGAGAGTGAGAGCTCGCTTCACAGCCGAAATCTCCGCCTCCAGCTCTTTCGTTTGCGCCTTGGCCTGCATGAAGGCGGTGAACGCGTTCTCGACGTCTTCGGCCGCGTGCAAGATCGACTGCCGATATCTGGCGAGCGCCTCGGCGTGCGCGCCTTCAGCCTGCGTCACCTCGGAGTCGATCTTGCCGAAATCGAACAACCGCCAACGCAAGCCCGCGACTGCTTGGGGCTGGAATGTGGCGGATCTGAAGAGATGCGAAACATTCATGCTTTCGAAGCCGAGCAGGCCGGAGATCGAAATTTTCGGATAGTAGCCGGAGATCGCTTCGCCGATCCGTGCATTGGACGATGCGAGTCGCCGTTCGGCGGCGATGACGTCCGGCCGGCGGCGTAAGACGTCTATCGGCTTGTCGCCTCCGAAAACGTGAGAAACCGCTGCTATGTTCGCAGGCGCTCTCAGCTCCACGGCATAGGTCCCGGGTTGCGCGCCCATGAGAACGTCGAGGCGATTGAGTTGCGCCTCCAAATCGACGCGCAACGGCGGAAGAGCGCTGCGCGCCTGATAGAGAAGCGCTTCGGCTTGCGCCGTTTCCCGCGCCGAGGCAAGGCCGAGGGCGGAACGTTGGCGAACGAGGTCGAGCAGATGCGCGTCAGTAGCGATCTGCCCTTCCGTCGCAGCGATTTGCGCCTGATCTCCGCGTATCTGGAAATAGGCGTCGCCGGCGTCGGCCGCCACCGAAATGCGCGTCCCGAGACGAGCCGCCTCGGCGGCTTCGGCCTCGGCGCTCGCCGCCTCGGCGCCGCGACGCAAGCCGCCGAAGACGTCGATTTCCCAGCTCGAGCTGATTCCGAGGTCGAATAAAGCCTGGTTCGGATCATAGCCGGGCAGGTTTCTTCCGATTGCGCCGACCGGACTTTCGAGCGACTGGCGGATTTTCACCGCCTGCGCGGTCGTATCCGTGGTCGGCAAAAGTTTGGCGCCGGCTTCCCGCGCGGCGGCGCGAGCCTGCTCGACCCGTGCGAGTGACGCAGCCAGATCGAGATTTTGGTCCAGGGCGCGCCGAATGATGCGTGTCAGCGTCGGATCATCGAACCCTGTCCACCATCGATCCAGTGGCGGAGAATCATCCCGGCGCGCCGGGAGGGCGCCGATGCTATGAAAATCCGCGAGCGATATCGTCGGGGCCACATAGTCGGGACCGACGGCGCACCCTGAAACGCTCGCCCCGAATAGTGTCGCCGCCAGAGCGAGCGCCTTGTGATCTCGCGCGAGCGGAGGCTTCGGAGTGGAGGCGAATTTCATCGGCTGGGCCTCTTCTATCGGGCGGGGCGACACTGCGCTGTCGCGCGCGTGACCAACGCCCGCTGTCGCTCCAGCTCAGTGGCTGAGAAATAGGTTACGAGTGACGATATTGTCAACTCATAACTAAGCGCGTAAGATTTGGCAGGTTCGCGAACGGGCGTCCTGTCGACCTTCGTGCGGCCGAGCTCGATGCGCGATCGCGCCGTTCAGTCGAAGGTCGGCAGGACCCGCCATACAGGAGGCTCGAATGGACGCTGATCGCCAGACCTCTCATCCGGAAGATTTTCCCGGCGCGAGCCGAGTTGGATTTGAGCGCACAATTTTGGCATATGGTGGCTCCATGACTGACAAGAGCCACAAGAACCGTTCTTCCGACTCACCTCCGGGGCGCCGCGGGCCGGCTGAACATGAGCGGCGCGAGCAGATCGTGAGCGCGGCGAACGAGCATTTCCGCCGTTACGGCTATAACAAGACGACAGTGGCGGACCTCGCCAGAGCGATCGGCTTGTCGACCGCATATATCTACAAATTTTTCGACTCGAAGCAGGCGATCGGCGAAGCCGCTTGCGCCGAGTCTCTGGGCGGGATCATCGCCGCTCTGAAGAAAATCGTCGGTCAGAAGAAGTCCGCCGCAGAAAGGCTTCGCGCTATGTACCAGTGCCTCACGCGCGAAAGCGCGGCGCTTTTCTTCAATGAGCGAAAGCTCCACGAAATCGTGATCACGGCGTGCTCGGAAGCGTGGCGACCGATCTCGGACTACGAGGACGCAATGCTGGGGCTCATCCGCGAACTCGTCGCAGAAGGACGCGAGAAGGGCGAGTTCGAGCGCAAGACGCCCATCGAGGAAACATGTCGCGCCATCCTCCAGACGATGGAGCTATGCTGGAATCCACGCCTTCTGGAGCGGCACTTCGATGACATCGAGGAGCGCGCGGCCGCTATGGCGAATCTGGTGTTACGGAGCCTTGCCCCTTAGCTTGCGTTTGGTGACGAGTGACGGATTGACAATATCGTCACATGTTTCTAATTTGGGTTTCGAGCTTGGCTTGGGACCCCGAACATGCCCGGATTGGAAAAATCGACTGTTGCTGCGGCTGCTGTTTTCGCCGCGTTGAGCCTCGCAGCCTGCGGCAGGTCTGAACAAGACCCGAGAACCAAGCAGCAGCTTGTCCGGATCGCAACCGTAGAGCAGGCCGGCGCGCCAGAGCGGGCCTTCACAGGCGCTGTCGCCGCGCGCGTGCAGAGCAATCTCGGCTTCCGAGTCGGAGGCAAGGTCATCGAACGTCTGGTCGACACCGGCCAGAAAGTGCGAGCTCGCCAGCCTGTCATGCGTATCGATTCTATCGATTATCAGCATGCGATCACCGTTCGAGCCGGCGATGTCACCGCTGCGAAGGCCCGCTACGCTCAGGCGGCAGCCGACGAAGCGCGCTATCGCAAGCTGGTCGGTTCGGGCGCAGTATCCAAATCGGCATATGATCAGGCAAAAGCCACGGCGGACGCCACGCGAGCGCAATTGGAGGCAGCCGAAGCGCAGCTGAAGGTCGCAAAAGACGAGCTCGAATATTCCACTCTTCTCGCGGACGCCGACGGCGTCGTGGTCGAGACGCTCGCCGAGCCCGGCCAAGTCGTTTCCGCAGGCCAAATCGTCGTGAAGCTCGCGCATTCGGGGCCGCGCGAAGCGGCCGTCAATCTGCCTGAGACAATACGTCCATCGATCGGATCGACGGCGCGGGCCACTGTATACGGGAGCCAGATCGGCTCGGTCGCGCGTCTCAGGCAGCTTTCGGACGCCGCTGATCCACAGACCCGGACCTTCGAAGCCCGCTATGTGCTGGAAGGAGCGGCGCAGCAAGCGCCGCTCGGCGCGACGGTCACAGTCTACCTCGCCAAGGACGATGCGGCTTCGGCGACCTCGGCGCCGCTCGGAGCGATCTTCGACAAGGGCGACGGGCCTGGCGTTTGGATTGTGAATGCCGACACGGTTTCGTTCCGTCCGGTCCAGATCGCACGCCTCGGCGCGGAAACAGCAATTCTCCTGAAGGGCGTCGTCGCCGGCGAGCATGTCGTGGCCCTGGGCGCCCATCTTCTGCACGAAGGCGAGCGCGTTCGTATCGATGGCGCGCACATCGAGGCTGGACAGGCTCGGAACGAGAAGGCGGCGAAATGAGCAGCTTCAATCTCTCCGCCCTGGCGGTCCGCGAACGAGCGATCACGCTCTTTCTTCTGATCGCAGTCACCCTGGCTGGCGTCTTCGCCTTCAGCCGGCTCGGCCGAGCGGAAGATCCGGCCTTCACGATCAAGTCGCTGATCGTAACCGCCGCCTGGCCTGGGGCGACCGCCGAGGAGATGCAGAATCTCGTCGCGGAGCCCCTCGAGAAGCGGCTGCAAGAACTGCGTTGGTATGATCGCGTCGAGACCTTCACGCGTCCGGGCTTGGCCTTCATTACCCTGACGCTGCAGGACAAGACTCCGCCGTCGGTCGTTCAGGAGGAGTTTTATCAGGCCCGAAAGAAGCTCGGCGACGAGGCTCACAAACTGCCTGCCGGCGCGCTCGGTCCATTCGTGAACGACGAATATTCCGATGTGAGTTTCGCCGTATACGCCGTGAAAGCCCGCGGCATGCAGCCGCGCGAGCTGACGCGTGAGGCGGAAGCGTTGCGCCAACGGCTGTTGCATGTCGCCGGCGTCAAAAAGGTCGATATTCTCGGCGAGCGCCCGGAGCGAATTTTCGTCAACTTCTCGTATGAGCGGCTCTCGACGCTCGGGATCGCCCCGCGCGAAATCGTCGATGCGCTCCGGCGTCAGAACGCCGTTACCCCCGCTGGATCGATCGACGCCAACGGGCCGCAGGTCTTCATTCGCATCGACGGAGCTTTCGACAGCCCGCAAAAAATCGCCGACACGCCTCTGGTCAGTGGCGGCCGTGTGCTGAAGCTGTCCGACATCGCGGATGTCACACGCGGCTACGAAGATCCAGCGACCTATCTGATCCGTCACAATGGCGAGCCGGCCATGGCGCTCAGCCTCGTCATGAAAGAAGGGGTGAACGGCCTCGAGCTGGGAAAGGCGCTGGATGCGGAGGAGGCCAAGATCGCGCAGGAACTGCCGGCCGGGCTCTCCTTCACCAAGGTCAGCGATCAAGCCGTCAACATCGCGGAGTCGGTCGACGAGTTCATGCTCAAATTCTTTGTCGCTCTCGGCGTGGTCCTCGTCGTGAGCCTGGTCAGTCTCGGTTGGCGCGTCGGCATCGTGGTCGCGGCCGCAGTTCCGCTCACTCTCGCGGCGGTTCTCGTCATCATGCTGGTCACGGATCGCGTGTTCGATCGCGTCACGCTCGGCGCCTTGATCATCTCGCTCGGACTCCTCGTCGACGATGCGATCATCGCCATCGAGATCATGGTGGTGAAGCTGGAAGAAGGCTACGATCGCGTCAAAGCGGCGGCCTATGCCTGGAGCAACACCGCCGCGCCGATGCTGTCGGGCACACTGGTGACCATCATCGGCTTCACGCCCGTCGGATTCGCTCGCTCGACGGCCGGCGAATATGCCGGCAATATTTTCTGGATCGTCGGTTTCGCGCTGATCACGTCTTGGATCGTCGCGGTCGTCTTCACCCCATATTTGGGGGTGAAGCTGCTTCCCGACATCGAGCCGGTCGAAGGCGGACACCATGCGATTTATGCGACGCCGAACTATCAAAAGCTTCGACGCTTCATAACGTCGGCGGTCGACCAGAAATTCAAGGTCGCGGGGATCGTGCTCGGATTATTCGTCCTCGCGGGTGCAGGAATGGCCGTCGTCAAGAAACAATTCTTCCCGACCTCGGATCGACCGGAAGTTCTGGCCGAAGTCCAGATGCCGGAAGGCTCGAGCATAGAGACGACCAGCGCCGCGGCTGCGAAGCTGGAGAGCTGGCTGAAGCAGCAGCCGGAAACGAAAATCGTCACGACCTATATCGGTCAGGGCGCGGCGCGTTTCTTCTTTTCCTATAGTCCCGAGCTCCCCGATGCATCCTTCGCGAAGCTGATCGTCTTGACGCCGGATGCGGAGGCCCGCGACCGCCTCAAAATACGCTTTCGAGAGCGTGTCGCCGAAGGGCTGGCGCCCGAGGCCCGCATTCGCGTGTCGCAGCTGGTGTTCGGCCCCTACACGCATTTTCCTGTCTCGTTTCGAGTGATGGGGCCGGACACGACCAAGTTGCGCGCCATCGCCGATGAGGTGCTGGCGGTGATGCGAGCCAATCCGAATACGCGCCAAGTCAATCAGGACTGGGGCGAGCGGGCGCCGACGGTTCACTTCGTTCTGGATCAGGATCGTCTCCAGCTGATCGGTCTCACCTCCATCGACGTGGCGGAGCAGCTGCAGTTTCTTCTCACCGGCGTCACCGCCACCCAGGTGCGCGAGGATATTCGAATCGTCGACGTGGCGGGGCGCAGCGCGGGGCCGGAGCGTCTCGATCCGGTCAAGCTCGGGGACCTCACCCTGACCGGCAAGAGCGGGAATTCGATTCCGCTCAGCCAGATCGGCCAGGTCGAGATTCGCCCGGAAGAGCCCGTTCTGAGGCGGCGTGATCGGACACCGACGATCACGGTTCAATGTGACATCGACGAGGCGCTTCAACCGCCGCAGGTCTCGGCGGAAATCCAGACAGCGCTGGCGCCGATCATCGCGCGCCTTCCCGATCAATATCGGATCGAAATGGGCGGCAACGCCGAGGAATCGAACAAGGCTAATTCAGCGTTGGCTCCGATCTTCCCGATCATGATTCTCTTCACGCTGTTCGTCATCGTCCTTCAAGTTCGGTCCCTGCCGGCAATGGGAATGGTGTTTCTGACAGCTCCTTTGGGATTGCTCGGCACGGTTCCGATCCTGCTGCTGTTCGGGCAGCCCTTCGGCTTCAATGCAATCCTGGGACTGATCGGCCTCTCCGGCATTCTGATGCGCAACACCTTAATTCTGATCGGTCAGATTCAGACCAATGAGGCCGAGGGCTTAGACACCTATCACGCGGTTATCGAGGCGACTGTCCAACGCGCGCGCCCTGTGATCTTGACCGCGCTCGCCGCCGTCCTCGCTTTCATTCCGCTGACCCACTCGGTGTTCTGGGGCTCCATGGCCTATACGCTGATCGGAGGGACGGCTGTCGGCACTGTCTTGATCCTGCTCTTCCTTCCAGCGCTCTACGCGATCTGGTTCAAAGTGAAGCCTGCGGGCGCGAGGCCGACTGAAAATGAACATGACGCCGTCGGGCTGCCGACCCGCCGCCATACATCTCATGACATGAGTTTGGATGTCGACTCGAGAGCGTAGCTCGAAAGCGCCGGCAGCATAATGGCCCGCTCAATGCGATGAACTCGCCCAGCTCAAGCACGATCTACAAGGAGCCATGACAATGGAAATCGCTGGAAAACTTGCGCTTGTGACTGGCGCCTCGGGCGGCATCGGCGCCGCGACCGCACGCGCGCTCGCCGGCAAAGGAGCGCGCGTAATCTTGGTCGCGCGTTCAGGCGACAAGTTGGCGCAATTGGCGCAAGAGATCGAAGCGGCGGGAGGCAGCGCGCTCGCCGTAGAGTGCGATCTCTCGAACTCTGATGAAATATCTCGCATGGGAGAACAAGTGCTCGAAAAGGCCGGAACGCCCGATATTATCATCAATAATGCCGGCTCTGGCCGCTGGCTCCCGACTGTCGAAACAACTCCGCAGGAAGCTCGACAGATGATCGAGCTGCCTTATCTCGCCGCGTTCGACGTAACGAGATTCTTCCTTCCGCGATTGTTGGCGGCGCATAGCGGCCATATCGTCAACGTGACATCTCCAGCGTCTTATATGGTGTGGCCGAATGCAGCCGCTTACATTGCCGCACGCCAAGCATTGAAGGGTTTTTCGGATGCCCTGCGCACGGAAGTCGAAGCGAAAGGCGTGTTCGTCAGCCTCGTCGTGCTCGGCGTCGTGGAGAGCAGCTATTGGGAGCATAACCCCGGAAGCAGAGAACATGCTTCGAAAGCCATTCCGCCGTTGACGACGGACCAGGCTGCGGATGCAATCATCAAGGCGATCGAGCGACGGAAGCGACGCTTGGTTTCACCGGCGATCTTCCGGGCGATCTTTCTATTGCGGGCGCTGTTTTCCTGAAGCGCCGCCGCGAATAGCAGCGTCAGCGTCACGATCGATAGGCCGCTGCGCTCTCAGCGCGACGCGATGCTCGAACACTGTCGATAGTCTGGGCCACGGGCCGGATCCGTGAAGTTGCATGGAATCAGGTCCGTCAACACGGAGACACACTATGAAAACGCGTGAGATCGTCATCTGTAGCCCTGTCCGGACGGCAATCGGAGCCTTCGGGGGTGCGCTCAAGGAGGTCTCGGCGACAACACTCGGCTCGACGGTCGTCGCGGAGACGCTGCGTCGGTCGGGTCTCGACCCGAACCGAGTCGGCGGCGTCGTGATGGGCAATGTCATCCAGGCTGGCAACCGCATGAACCCGGCTCGGCAGGCCGCGATCGGCGGCGGGCTGCCGGTGAGCGTTCCCGCAATGACCGTAAATCGTGTCTGTGGGTCTGGCGCCCAAGCTATCGCCACGGCCGCCACGGAAATCGTCGCAGGTGAGATCGACATTGCGATCGCGGGCGGATTGGAGAGCATGGACCGCGCGCCGTACCTTCTCGGCAACGGCCGTTGGGGCTACCGGATGGGGGCGGCCGAAATCTTCGACAGCGCGGTGACAGACGGCCTCGAGGATGCATTCTCCGGCAAACATTCCGGCTGGCACACCGAAGACCTCGTTGCCCGCGCGGGACTGACGCGGGAACAGCAGGACGCATTCGCCGTCCGCTCGCAGCAGGCGTTCTCCCGCGCGCGCGAAGCTGGTCTCCTTAAGGACGAGATCGTGCCGGTCGAGGCGCCCGGTCGGAAGGGAAGCGTGCGGTTCGCTGTCGACGAAGCCCCACGTCCCGACACCACGATCGAGATACTCGCGAAGCTTCGGCCAGCGTTCAGAGACGGTGGGACCATCACGGCCGGAAACGCGCCAGGTCTAAACAGCGGCGCCGCGGCCATGGTCGTCGCCGAACGCGGATTCGCGGAGACGAACGGGATCGCGCCCATGGGCAGGCTGGCAGCCTCGGCTGTGGCTGCGGTCGAGCCAGGCCTGTTCGGCATCGGTCCTGTGCCCGCTGTCCGAAAGGCGCTGGAGCGTGCGGGTTGGAAGCTGGCGGACGTAGAGCGTTTCGAGATCAACGAAGCATTCGCCGCCGTGCCTCTCGCTTTCGCCGCCGAACTTGCGATACCGCTGGACCTCGTAAACGTGGAGGGAGGAGCGATCGCGCACGGCCATCCGATCGGGGCGACCGGCGCGATCCTCGTAACACGCCTTCTCTATTCGATGCGGCGGGACGGACTCAGGCGTGGCGTCGTCACGCTCTGCATCGGAGGCGGCCAAGGCATCGCCCTTGCCTTAGAAACGAGATGATTCGATATGAGCAGGCAGGGTTGGTCGTCGGCGGCTCCGAGACGGCGTCGACCGCAACTGATGGGGGGTGCAGTTAGGGCAGGGGGCGAGCCCTCGCCGACGCAATCATCCGGAAAAGCGGGGCAGGTGATATCGGCGCATGCGTTGCGGGCGTCCTCGCTCGCCTTGACGCCGAACGCGGCGAAATGCGCCGGCGCGGGCGGAGCGGCGTCGGCCGGGGAGGGGCGTCGTCGGAAGCGTTCAAACTCTGTCTGCTGGCCGGGGTCCCGCGGCGCCGAAAATCCGACGCCTCGGGAGGCTGCCGAGCGCGGAAACCGGCGCTGATCGCCCAGAATTCCATGGCCGCCGCGATATGTCCGATAAACCAACCTTATCGGACATCGAAACTCGCGCGACAGCACCGGCGCTTTCAGCACGGAAATGCCAATAAAACCGCCGCGAAGAAATCGGCGCGCGTCAAGCCTCAAGCGTCCTTTTGACGGCTTTCGGCTCCCGTGCGATCACGCGCTGCAACATGGCGGCCGGGCCACTGCGCGCTGACCCTGCTCCCATTTGCGATACCCGGATAGACTCTTCCCCATGAGGCGAGCCATGTCCGCCTGCGTCAGCCCACCGTGCTTGCGGACCTCGCGCCGATCTAGCGAGGCGTGAACGACGGCCGGCCCTTCGCCCTTCATGTGCGCCAGCGCTTCGCCAAGAGACTGTATCAGGTCTTCTCCGAACGCGGTCATCTCTCTTCCTCGCAGCCTTGATCGCATCGGCGCCGCTCCCGGTCCCACCGCCGATTGCACAAAAACTGCACGATAATACTCGAATTCTGCGATCGGCCCGCAACAGCACTGCAAAGCTGAAGCGCATTGTCCGAGCATGGCTGACGTCATCTCCCTCCCACTCTGCGCCCAACGCCTGCCGCCCCGGCTCGTAAATGACGGCTGGTGGCTCGCCCGCCGTACCGAGCAACCGCCTGCGGAAATCGCACCATTCCCGGTCCGCCGCCTGCGGCTCTGCAACGTCATTCCTTTCCCGATTGCCCATCGCCAAAGGAAAGCACGCGATGATTGAATTTTCTCTGTCCCATCGCCCGCCCATGCAATGGCTGGCGCTCAGGCTCTCTCTCGCCGCCGCGGCAGCGGCTCTGGCCGATTGGCTGTTCGTCGATCGTGCCGCCGTCGGCCTGTCGCTCGCCCTGTTCCTCGGCGCAATTGGTCTGCTGACGATCGTCGCCAATCCGGTTCGCGCGAACATGCGACTGCGGAGCGTCGCCGCCGCGGCATTTATTCTCGCTCTGCTGGCCATTATGGAGGACATCTCCTGGCTGTCGTTTCTCGTCGCCACCGGAGCGACACTGATGTTTGCGCAGGTCATGACTTTCGGCGGCGGCGGCGTCTGGCCCTCACAACTCCGCCGCGCGTGCAGTCTACCCTTCGTCGGCCCGTTCTGGCTGATCGGCGATGTTCTTCGTGCGCGAAGACTGTCGAGGAGCAGGCGCAAGACGATCCGGCCTGTAGGAACGCTGGTCGCCTGGATCGCGCCGGTCGGGTTGTTTCTCATATTCCTGTCGCTCTTTGCAGCGGCAAATCCTGTGATCGACGAATGGGTGCGCCTATTGGATCCGAGGCGCGGATTCGAGCTGATCTCGACGATGCGAATCCTATTCTGGATGATGATCGCGTGCCTCATTTGGCCATTGGCTCATCTGCGCCGCCCACGTAAGCGGCCGCAGCGATCGTCGCCCGCATCTGCGAGCCAGCGAGACGACGGCGCGCTGCTCGGCGCGGATGCGGTGCTGCGATCACTGCTCCTGTTCAACGCCTTGTTCGCCCTACAGACGTCGCTGGACGTCGCCTATCTCTGGGGCGGCTTGACGTTGCCGCATGGCCTCACCTATGCCGCCTATGCGCATCACGGCGCCTATCCGCTGCTGGCGACGGCAGTGCTCGCCGCCGGCTTCGTCCTCATAGCGATGCGTCCGGGCGGCCCTGCCGAAAGGTCGCGACACATAAAACCATTGGTGCTGATCTTCGTCGCGCAGAACTTCATGCTCGTCCTGTCGTCGATGTTTCGCACAGGACTCTATGTCGACGCCTATTCCCTCAGCAAACTGCGGCTTGCGGCGTTGATCTGGATGGGTTTGGTCGCTGTTGGCCTTATGCTGATCACCATTCAGATCGCCACGAAAAAAACCAATAAATGGCTGCTCGACGCCAATGCGCTCGCCGCGGCTGCGACGCTCTACCTCTGCTGCTTCCTGAATTTCCCTCATCTCGTCGCGACCTACAATGTGACGCATTGCGCCGAGACGAGCGGCTCCGGCCCGGCGCTCGACGTCGACTATCTTCTTTCGCTCGGGCCGCAGGCGATCCCCGCCTATGAACGATATGTCCGGCTCTACGCCGAGCGGACAGGGCGCCGCCCGCCGCGAGAGGAGGTCTTCGCCCGCTCCTCCACCATCGCCGATATCGACTGGCGCAGCTGGACCTTCCGAGGATGGCGCCTGAAACGATATTTCGATACAAATCCGCAGGGCGCGACGCCGACGAGCGACGACGCCTCCGGCAAATGATAGGCGCGCTTCCGTGGCCCACCGCATTCTCGTCGCCGACGACGATTCCCACATTC